>JAHXQP010000023.1 GCA_019391515.1 Clostridiaceae bacterium
AATACGACCTTTCTCATAATCTTTGCAAGCTTTAATTTTTACTTCTTTACTGTACTTTGGTTTTCTTCCCATAAAAAATACCTCCAAGTAGATAGTCTAATTTTAATTAATTAGACTGTCTACTTTGGAAGTATCATATCAAAATGACCAGTTTTTTATTAGTACCATCCTCTTAATTTCATTACATCTGCAACTTTTTTAACTGAATGCATATAAGCAGCTTGCCTCATTGTTACATCATGTTCTTCTTTAATTGCCCATATATCATTAAATGCATTAACCATAGCAATTTCTTCTTTTTCTATTACTTCGTCTTCTTCCCAATAATATCCGTACAAGTTTTGTACCCATTCGAAATAAGATACTGTAACTCCACCAGCATTAGTTAAGATATCTGGAGTAACAGTGATTCCTCTTCTTTCAAATACTTCGTCTGCATCTGTTGTAAGTGGACCATTTGCAGCTTCACATACAAGCTTAGCATTGATTTTTTCTGCTACCTCAGCAGTAACAGCATTTTCAAGAGCTGCAGGAATCATAATATCTACTTCTAATTCCCAAAACTCATCAAGAGATATTTCTTTTGCATTTGGATATCCTACCAAGTTGCCATGTTCTTCAACATATGCAGCCATATCATCATAGTCTAGGCCATTTTCATTGTAAATAGCATAAGTTCCCTTCTTAGGTGCCCATTCTCCAACAGCTATAACTTTAGCACCTTGTCTTTGGCAGTTTCTAACCGTGTTAGAACCTACATTTCCAAATCCTTGAACAGCTACTTTTGCTCCATTCATTTCAAGACCAAGTTTACTAGCAGCTTCTCTTGCAATAACAGCTACTCCAAGACCTGTAGCTTCATTTCTCCCCTTTGATCCACCCCATTGAACTGGCTTACCAGTTACAACACCTAATGCATCATATCCTACATATTTACTATATTCATCAACCATCCATGCCATTATTTGTGCATTAGTATTTACGTCTGGAGCTGGAATATCTATTTTTTCACCTAGATATTTGTTCATACCTGCTATATAACCTCTTGCAAGTCTTTCTAGTTCTCCTTTGGATAATTCACTAGGATCTACTGTTATTCCACCTTTTCCTCCGCCATAAGGAATGCCTGTTACACAGCATTTAAATGTCATCCACACTGATAATGCTTTTACTTCAGTTGGATCTACATTTGGATGGAATCTTACTCCACCTTTTGCTGGCCCTATAGCATCGTTATGTACTGAACGATACCCTTTAAAAGTTTTTACAGAACCATCGTCCATTTTAACAGGAATTGAGATTTCAATAAATCTTTTAGGTTCTTTTAATATTTCGTATACAGATGGGTCTAATCCTAATTTGTCACATGCTGCCTTAACTTGTCTTTGAGCACTTTCTAATGGATTTAAATTTTCCTTTGCCATTGAAATGACCTCCTTTAATATACAATAAGTCCCTTTAATTTTATCTTGAAATCGTTTTCTTTTAGCAAGCTCTATTTTAAGTTATTGGACCTAGAACAAGCTAGCTAATTAATTATATTTTAACACTCATTTCCTTTAATTGCAAGAATCATGTTGAAAATATAAATGAAAATGAGACAAAGTCTAGCCCTTGTCTCATTTTCATGAATAATATTATGAAAGTGCTTTTATAGCTTCCATTATATCGTCTACATTATCTAATGCTTTCAATAATTCTGGGATTACTTCATATAAGTCTCCAACTATACCATAGTCAGCTACTTCGAATATTGGAGCATTTGCATCTTTGTTTATAGCTACTATACATTTAGAATCTTGCATACCTGCCAAGTGTTGGATAGCTCCTGAAATACCACAAGCTACATAAAGTCCTGGTCTTACAGTCTTTCCTGTTTGACCTACTTGATGTGAATGGTCAATCCAGTTAGTATCTACTGTAGCACGGCTTGCTCCTACTACTCCGCCTAGTTTTTCAGCTAATTCTTCAATTAGCTTAAATCCTTCTTCATTTCCTAATCCTCTACCACCAGATACGATGATTGGAGCTTCTTCTAAAGCAACTACTGGTTTGTCACTCTTAACTACTTCTATAACTTTAGCCTTAATGTCTTCAGCTTTTAAGTCTGATTTAACTACTTCTACAACACCTTCATGATCTTCATGAAGTTTTGCTTTTTCCATAACCCCAGGTCTAACTGTTGACATTTGAGGTCTATGTTTTGGACAAAGAATTGTAGCCATTAGGTTTCCACCAAATGCTGGACGAGTCATCATAAGACGTCTGTTTTCTTTGTCTACATCTAATCTTGTACAGTCAGCTGTAAGTCCAGTGTGAACTTTTGCTGATAATTTAGGACCTAAATCTCTTCCTATATTTGTAGCTCCTATTAATAGGATTTCTGGTTTTCTTTCTTCGATCAATTCAAATATAACTTTTGAATATCCATCAGTTGTATAAACATCAAGAAGTTCATCATCTACATATATTACTCTATCTGCACCATATTTAACTAATAGGTCAGCTTCTTCTTCCATGTTATGTCCTAGTAAAACTGCAGCAAGTTCTGTTCCTAATTCATCTGCAATTTTTCTTCCTTCACCTAATAATTCTCTAACAACATTAAGAGTTTTTCCTTCTCTTTGTTCTGCAAATACCCAAACGCCTCTGTAATCATCAACGTTTACTCCGCCATTTTTTGTACTTTCTTTATAAATAGCTTTTACAGGACATTTATTGATACAAGCACCACATGCTATACATTTATCTGTTATAACAGCTTTTTTATCTATCATATTAATTGCATCTGCTGGACAAACTGTAACACAAGCTCCACAGCCAACACATTTTTCTTTTATGACTTTTATTGCCATAGCTAAATCCTCCTTTATATTAGATGTTATCCGTCCGTAAGTTTATATAATCTTTCTTTCTTTAAGTCTTACTACTAATTGTCTAGCAGCTTCTTTTCCATTACCTTCTAAGATTTCACATGCTGAATCTCTTCCAGCTGGAGTGAAAGATTTGCTTACTTCAGTTGGTGAACCATCAAGTCCGATATTTTCTCTATCTACATCATAGTCATTAGCTGACCATACTTTAACTCTATCTTCTTCTCTATATGCTTTGTAGATACCTTTTATTGAAGGATATCTTGGTTCATTTAATTCTTTAATTGCAGTTAAAAGTACTGGAGTTTCACATTCAACTACATAGTATCCATCTTCTAAAGCTCTTCTAGCTATAACTTTTCCTTCTTTTACTTCTAATTTTTCTACATAAGTGATTTGAGGTAAACCTAAATGTTCTGCAATTTGTGGACCAACTTGTGCTGTGTCTCCATCAATAGCTTGTCTACCACATAATATAATGTCATAATCACCAATTTGCTTAAGTGCTCCTGCTATTGCAGTTGATGTTGCCCAAGTATCAGAACCAGCAAATGCTCTATCACTTAAAAGTATTGCATCGTCAGCACCCATAGCTAAAGCTTCTTTTAAAGCTACATCTGCTTGAGGTGGTCCCATACTTACAACTGTTACTATTGTATCTGGATTTTCATCCTTTATTCTTAATGCTTCTTCTAAAGCATTTCTATCATCAGGATTTATTATGCTTGGAACTCCTTCACGGATTAAAGTTCCTTTAACTGGATCAATTTTTACTTCATTTGTATCAGGAACTTGTTTTAAACATACTATGATCTTCATAATTTCCTCCTCCTTTAAATTGTCAATTATCTTAACACATTTGCTGCAATAACCATTTGTTGTACTTGGGATGTACCTTCATATATTTCAGTTATCTTAGCATCTCTCATCATTCTTTCAACTGGATAGTCTTTAGTATATCCATATCCACCATGTAATTGAACACATTTAGTAGTTACACTCATAGCTGTGTTTGCTGCAAATAATTTAGCCATAGCTGCTTCCTTATTGTATGGAAGTCCGTTAGCTTTGTTGAATGCTGCATTGTAAACTAATAATCTAGCAGCGTTAATTTCAGTTTCCATATCTGCAACCATCCATTGTAATCCTTGGAATTTAGATAATGGTCTACCAAATTGTTGTCTTTCTTTTAAATATTCAACAGTTACATCTAATGCACCTTGTGCTATTCCTAATGCTTGAGAAGCAATTCCAATTCTACCACCATCTAGTGTTGCCATTGCAATTTTAAATCCTTTACCTTCTTCACCAAGTAGGTTTTCTTTTGGAATCCTACAATTTTGGAAAATAAGTTCTGTTGTTGCTGAACCTCTAATACCTAACTTATCTTCTACTTTACCAATGCTAAATCCTGGAGTATCTGCTTCAACTATGAAAGCACTTATTCCTCTAGTACCTTTTGTTCTGTCAGTCATAGCAAATATAACATATGTGTCAGCTTGACCACCATTAGTAATAAATATCTTTGAACCATTTAATACATAATGGTCTCCATCAAGTACTGCAACCGTTTGTTGTCCTGCTGCATCTGTACCTGCATTTGGCTCAGTTAGACCAAAAGCTCCTAGTTTTTCTCCTTTTGCTAATGGTACTAAATATTTTTGTTTTTGTTCTTCTGTACCAAATTTATATATTGGCCAACTACCTAGTGAGGTATGAGCTGATAAAATAACGCCTGTAGTCGCACATACTTTTGATAGTTCTTCTACAGCTATAGCGTAAGCTACTTCGTCTCCGCCAGCCCCACCGTATTCTTCTGGGAAAGGTATACCCAACATATGTGCTCTAGCCATCTTTTCCACATTTTCCTTTGGGAACCTTCCTGTTTCGTCAACATCCGCTGCAATTGGTTCTACTTCGTTTACAGCGAATTCTCTCATAACATTTCTAACCATTTCTTGCTCTTTAGTTAAAGTGAAATTCATATTATATTTCCCTCCCTGTAATATTGGCTAAGTATTATCCAAATTATATTATAATTCATTTGAAAGTTTTTTTCCATCATATTTGTTAATTATTTATCTTTTTTTACATGATTCTACTATTATTTCTCTCATACAGCTTTATAGAAATGCCTATATATTCTGCTATATATCAGACATATAGGCATTTCTATATCATAAAAAAATATATTGTAAAAAAGATTATTCGACAAAAAAGTAATTTTTTGTTATCTTATTCACAAGTTGTTAATCTTTTTTAAGTTTTATACAAAGGTTTTCATCTATAATACATTGTATATAAGTATAAACTATTTTATGATTTATAGATGTCACAATTTTTTAGGAAATAAGATAATGTAAATAGACTTTCATTTAAATGTACATTTTCTACTACTATATGCTCAGGTACTTTTAAATCTGCAGGAGCAAAATTCCAAATTCCTTTTATTTTTTCACTCTTTATAAAAATATCTGCTATGTCTTGTGCATTTTCTTTTGGTGTAGTTATGATACCAATCTCTACATCATTATCTCTTATGAATTGCTCCATCAAATCAACATCTCTTATTTCAACCTCTCTTATTTTTAATCCAATAAGTTTCGGATTTTTATCAAATAAAGACAATACTTTAAATCCCGCATCTTCAAATCCTTTATAATTTGCAACTGCTTGGCCTAAGTTTCCTGAACCAGCTATTACAGTATTATAATCTTTATCAAGCCCTAGAATTTTACCAACTTGTCTGTGAAGTTCTTCTACATTGTAGCCATAGCCTTGTTGCCCAAATCCACCAAAATTATTTAAATCTTGTCTAATTTGAGATGCTGTAAAACCTGTTAATTTGCTTAGTTCTTGAGATGAAATTCTATTTATTCCCTTATTTAATAGCTCTCCTAAATATCTATAGTACTTAGGAAGTCTTCTTATGACTGTCATTGAAACCTTACACTCTCTATCCATTTTTTAACTCCCTTTCTTGCTTAATTTTAAAAGAAAGTACTGTTTCCTCTCTATTATATCAACTTGTTATTTATGTGTCAATTTTATATATCTTTCTTAATTAGACTTGATAAATGAATATTAAAACCCTATTTTACAAACAATAATCTTGAAAACTATAAAGGAGGAATTCTATGGCTAGTAAAGAACAATTGATGAAAATCGCCTTATATTGTGATGAATATAAAACTGATGAAAATTCATCTATACAATCTTCTGTTGACCCTTCTAGTAACAATATGAAAAGCTGTGAAAATTGTACCCATTTTACAGCAGAACATAAATGTGACATAGACCTTGTAGATAAAGTTTTATCTAACATGGCTATGGAACTAGATAATAAATAGTCCTTAATCTTTCATAGGACTATTTTTTTTGATAGAATAAGTTTACTGAACTTATTTGTATAGGAGGAAAAATCATGATAATTTTATCTTGCAATAATATATCTAAATTCTATCTTGCAAAAGAAATTTTAAAAGATATAAGCTTTTCTATAGATGAAGGAGAGAAAATAGGATTAGTAGGTTTAAATGGTTCTGGAAAAACTACCCTATTCAATATATTAGCCAAAGAAATTCCCAAGGATGGTGGAGAAATATATACTCAAAAAAATTTAAGGATTGGTTATTTGAAACAACATACACAGATCCAAAGTGAAAATACAGTATTTAATGAATGTTTAAAAGTATTTGACCATCTAATAGAAATGGAGAAAAACCTAAGAATATTAGAAGAAAAAATAAGTATAGAAGGAAAAAAGGGCGATTCAGAAACCTTGCAAAATCTTATGGAAGAATATTCCAATATATCAGAGCAATTTTCTAATCAAAATGGATATGGATTCAAAAGTGAAATAAAAGGCACTCTAAAAGGATTAGGTTTTTCTGATGAAGATATGGACAAGAAAGTAAATAATTTAAGTGGAGGTCAAAAATCTAGGCTAGCTTTAGCAGAACTACTTCTTCAAAAACCTGATCTACTGTTGTTGGACGAGCCTACAAATCATTTAGATATTGAAGCAATATCTTGGTTGGAAAAATTTTTAAATGAATATAAAGGTTCTGCACTAATCATCTCCCATGATAGATACTTCTTAGATAATGTATCAAGCAGAATATTCCATTTGGAGAATCTAGAACTTAAAACCTATAATGGAAACTACACTGAATTTATGAAGAAGAGAAAAGTAGAAATGGAACTGCTTAAAAAACAATATGAAAATCAACAAAAAGAAATAGAACGGCAAGAAGAAATAATAAAACGCTTTTTAAACTATGGTGGTCAAAGATATATTAAGCAAGCCCAAAGTAGGCAGAAAATGTTAGATAAAATGAAAAAGATAGATAAACCCCTAGTTGATTCTAAAAAAACAAAATTAACATTTGAACCTAAGATAAAAAGCGGTAGAGATGTTTTAGCAGTAGAGACTTTGGAAAAATCCTTTGATGAAACCCCTCTATTTAAAAATGTAAGTTTTAATATATATAGAGGAGAAAAGGTTGGGCTTATTGGTCCAAATGGCATTGGAAAAACCACATTATTTAAAATCATTTTAAATAACATGCCCTCTACCTATGGAAAAATAACATTAGGCCATCATGTGAATATTGGATACTTTGATCAAGAACAAACTAATTTGCATCTAGATAAGACTATTATAGATGAAATATGGGATGAAAATCCTAAACTAGACTATTATCAAATAAGAACTTATTTAAGTCAGTTCTTGTTTTTTGGAGATGATATATTTAAAGAAGTGGAAGATCTAAGTGGTGGAGAAAGGAGCAGATTAGCTCTTCTCAAGTTAATGCTGTCTAAGACTAATTTTCTTTTAATGGACGAGCCAACTAACCATTTAGATATTGACTCTAAAGAAGTATTAGAAGAATCTCTTAAAAATTATAATGGTACATTATTTGTTATATCCCATGATAGATACTTTTTAAATACAGTAACAGATAAAATACTTGAATTATCTAAAGAGGGTATGGAAGAATTTTTAGGCAATTATGACTATTATGTAGAAAAGAAAAACCAAATTGAAGAAGTAGAGGAAGAAGAGACTAAGACTAAAACACAGATAAAACTTGAAAAAAAGAAGGAAAGAAAAAAAATAGAAGAAAAGCGAAAAATAAAAAAGAAAACTACCGAATTGGAAAATCAAATTATATTGAATGAAGAAAAAATAGTTAATATAGATGAAAAACTAGCTGATCCAAATATATATGATAATCTTGAAAAAGTAAAACAATTGACAGAAAAAAGAGAAGAAACTCAAAGACTAGTAGAAAAGCTTTATGATGAACTCATAAATTTAGAGGAGTAAACCTAAAAATAAATACTGTCCCCAATAAATCCACAAGTTATTCACAGTATCCACAGCTTTATCCACAGCTTTTCTCCTCTAGTCTCCTTATTTTCTTTACCTTTTCCACAATATACACATTATTTCTCAAATATATCTAAATTAAATGTGAATAATTTGTTGATTATTTCTGATCTAGCTCTAAATTTGGTTCTACTGTCAATCCTAGATCAGAATTTTGTCCACTAATATAGTTGAAATATGCACAGGATCCAATCATAGCTGCATTATCTGTACAAAGGGTTGTGGAAGGATATTTTATTTCTATATCTTCTTCACTTCCCCTTATCTCTAACAAATTCCTCAAACCTTCATTCGCAGCTACTCCACCTGCCAATACTATAATCTTACTATTTCTCTCTTTTGCTAATCTTATAGTTTTTTCAACAAGTACCTCTATAACTGCCTGTTGAAAACTAGCTGCTACATCTTCAACTACTATCTCTTCTCCTTTTTGTTTCATTTGATTTAGATAGTTTAAAACAGCAGTCTTAAGTCCACTAAAACTAAAATCATAACTATTTTCTTCTAGACATGGTCTTGGAAAATCTATAGCCCTAGGATTTCCAACTTTTGAAAGTTTGTCTATTACTGGTCCTCCTGGATAAGGTAGTCCTAAGGATCTGGCTACTTTATCAAAAGCTTCTCCTGCTGCATCGTCCCTAGTTCTTCCTATTAGTTCATAATCTGTATAAGAATTAGCTTGTACTAAATAGGTATGTCCTCCCGATACTACTAAGCAAGTAAAAGGAGGTTCTAGTGTTTTATGTTCAATATAATTGGCACAGATATGCCCTTTTATATGATTTACTCCTATGAGGGGCTTATCTAATGCATAAGCTATAGCTTTGGCACTAGATATTCCTACAAGTAAGGCTCCCACAAGACCAGGCCCACGTGTAACTCCTACTATATCTATATCTTTAAAATCCACACCAGCTTCTTTCAAAGCTCTGTCTATAATTATATTTATATTTTCAATATGTTTTCTTGAAGCTACCTCTGGAACTACTCCTCCAAACTTTCTGTGTATTTCTATTTGAGAAGAAATTATATTTGAAAGAACCTCTCTTCCATTTTTCAAAACTGCACAGGAAGTTTCATCACAGGAAGTTTCTATAGCTAAAGTTATAATATCTTTTTCCATTTTTTTAACCTCCAATTGCCTTTATATAGTTTTCCACATGATTATAGCATCCTCGTTATCATCTGAATAATATCCTGGACGAATTCCGCATTCTTTAAAACCGTACTTCTTATATAATGATTTTGCTATCTCATTAGATTTTCTAACTTCTAATGTCATAGCCCTAATACTTCTATCTCTACATAGTTCTATAAGACCTTCTACAACCTTATTTGATATTCCAAGACCTCTATATTTTTCATGAACAGCTATATTTGTAATATGACCTTCATCTATAATAAACCATATACCGCCATAGGCTACTACTTTCTTGTCCATTTCCGCTACTATATATTTTGCAAGGGTGTTTTTAGTTATCTCCATTGTAAAAGCGTCTTTTGACCAAGGAGTAGAAAAAGATGTTTTTTCTATTTCCAATACATCTTCAATATCAGTTTCTGTCATATCCCTTATTAATGCCTCCATAAAATCACTACCTTTTTTCATTTAATTGTCTTTGAGCTTGGGATTCTCTTAAGTAATCTGGAGATAATTTGAAATAATTTTCTTCAGAGCCTTCCTCCCATTTTAAAAGAGCTAGTTCTCCTATACTTGATGCCTTTGCCATATTTAAAGATATTGGAGCATATAATGCTTTTTCCTTTAATTTTTCATCTATTCTATCTTTAAATACAAAGGTACCATCTCCATTAAATAATACTTTTTCATAATTAGGATCTACTATATCTAAAAGCTCATCTATATTTAAAATAGTAGGCTTCATTATATTGATAAGTTTTCCATTTTCCCATCTATATATACCTGTATATACCCTATCTCTTCTAGCATCCATTATAGGTATGACAACACCATCAAAAGGCACATTAAATGCTAATGCTTCCAATGTGGATATTCCAATGACAGATTTATCTACTACATGGGCCAATCCTTTAATAGTAGCCAATCCAATCCTAAGACCTGTAAATGAGCCTGGCCCTACTGAACCAGCAAATAAATCTATATTTTCTGGCTTTAATTTTAGACTATCCATTAACGTTTTAACCATAGGTATAAGTCTCTCTGAATGTGTCATATCTTGGTTTAAAGTATATTCTCCTAAAAGTTTTTCCTCATCTAGTACTGCACAAGTAGCTACTACACTAGATGTATCTATTGCTAAAACCTTCAATTTTTCTTCAACTCCTCTATTATTGTTTCACTTCTTTTTCCATTGCTAAAAATAGAAACTATTCTTTCATTATCAGTTTTTCCCCTATTCATTTCAACAGTTAGAATGTCCTCTGGAAGAAACTTTTCAATTTTATCTCCCCATTCTATGATTGTAACTCCCTTAGAATAAAAGTATTCCTCAAATCCTAAATCTATTACATCTTCTATCCCTTCTAATCTATATACATCAAAATGGTATACTGGTACCCTTCCCTTATATTCATTGATAAGGGCAAAAGTAGGACTAGTTACATAATCTTTTACATCTAATCCTTTTGCAATAGATTTAGTAAGAGTAGTCTTTCCAGCTCCTAAATCTCCAGTAAGACAGACTATATCTCCACCTTTAAGAAGACTACCTAGTTTATACCCAAACTTTTCAGTATATTCTAAACCCTTCAATACAATTTCCATATAAATCAACCTTCCCATTAATAATAAACTATCTTATATTATAGCATTTACAAATTATTTAAGCTATATAAGTATGCAATTAGAAGAAGCAGACTATATAAGACATATAGTCTGCTTCTTCTAATTTAGTCTTTTTATTAACTCAACTAAATATTTATAGGTTCTCTCTGTTGATGAAACGCTAAGTCTTTCTTTTGGTGTATGAACATCGTGCATGTTGGGTCCAAATGAAATAATATCTAGTTGAGGATACTTCTTCTTAAATACTCCACATTCCAGTCCTGCATGGATAACTGTTGATTCCATCTTTTCTCCAAACATCTCCTCATATAACTCTAGTGCCAAATCTCTCAATTCTGATTTATGATTGTACTCCCATTCAGGATAACTTCCACTAATACTATACTTAGCATTAGTTTTATTTATTTCTTCTACAACCTTTTTACGTAATTCTAACAATACATGCTCTGATGAACTCCTAGTAGACACTTGAATTATTATTTTTTCTTTATCTGTTTTAATTATAGCTAAATTACTAGAGCTTTCTACAATATCTTCATTCTGTGGCAATCTTGTAAATACTCCTGTTGGAATAGTGTCCAAAAGTAATATTACAGTATCAAAGACTTTGTCAGTCAAAGTCTTTGATACCGAGTTACAATTTGTAATAATTATATTAAGAGCTGGCTCTTTTGATTTATATTCATCTATAGTCTTCTTTTTAATATCTTCTATTTTTTCATTAAATTTAGATAAATCTTCAGACTTTACTGCAACCTTAACAATGGATTGTCTTGGGATTGCACTATCTTTAGTTCCACCAATAATAGATATCAATCTTATATCTATATCTTCTCTTATCTCCTTTAGTATATTATTCAAAATCCTGTTAGAATTTCCTCTTGGTTTGTGAATTTCCATACCAGAGTGTCCACCCATTAAGCCTTGTAACTCAATGGAAATCCCACTATAACCTGAAACTTCCTCATATTCTGTTGGAATCTTTACTTCTATCAACTCTCCTCCAGCAGAACCATTTACAAGGACTCCTTCTTCTTCTGAGTCTACATTCAACAATCTAGTTCCCTTAAGCACATTCTCTGATAATCTAAGAGCCCCATCCATTTCAGTTTCTTCTGATGTTGTAACAAGAAGTTCTATATCAGGATGTTCTAAAGTATCATCTTCAAGTATTGCCAACCCCATAGCTACAGCTATTCCATTGTCCGCTCCTAATGTAGTCCCATCTGCATGGATATAATCTCTATCTGTCTGTAACTTTATCGGATCTTTTGAAAAATCATGATTAGAATCGTCTTCCTTTTCACATACCATATCCATATGTCCCTGTATTATAATACCTTTAGAATCTTCATATCCTTTTGTAGCAGGTTTTCTTATTATGACATTTAATACATCGTCTTGAATAGTTTCAAGTCCTAATTCTTCCCCCACACTTTTTATATAATTACTAACTTCTTTCTCATGATATGAACATCTTGGAATTTTCGATAATTGTTCAAAATAATAAAATACTCTCTCTGGTTGTAATTCTTCTATTTTACCCATAAGATCCTTCCTCCTTAATTACCACCTATTTAGCATTATTTTCAGCAATCTTTACTATTATCTGAGATGCTAATTTCATAGATTCTGTTGGTATAAATTCAAATCTTCCGTGAAAATTATAGCCCCCTGTAAAGATATTTGGACAAGGAAGACCCACGTAAGAAAGTCTTGCTCCATCTGTACCTCCTCTAATAGGTTTAATATCAGGTTCAACTCCAATATCCAACATAGACTTTTTAGCAAGTTCAACTATTTCCATATGGGGTTCTATTTTTTCTTTCATGTTATAATAGCTATCTTCAATTTCTATATTGATTATATCGCCATATTTATCATTTAAAAAGTCTACAACTTTTCTAATATATACTTTCTTTTGTTCGAACTTTTCCATAGAGTGATCCCTAATAATATAATTAACTACAGTATAATCTACACTTCCATTTATATCGTCTAGCAAATAAAAACCTTCATACCCTTCTGTATACTCTGGTTTTTCGTTTACTGGCAACATATTCTCAATTTCCATAGCTACTCTAAGAGAATTAATCATTATATTTTTTGCTGAACCTGGGTGAACATTTTTACCTTGAATTTCTATTCTAACACTTGCTGCATTAAAGTTTTCATATTCTAATTCACCAACTGGTCCTCCATCTACAGTATAGGCAAAATCCGCTCCAAAACCTTTTACATCAAATAAATCTGCCCCTCTACCGATTTCCTCATCTGGAGTGAATCCTATTTTAATATCACCATGCTTAATCTCTGGATGTAGGGTTAAGTATTCTATTGCATCCATAATTGCAGCAACTCCTGCCTTGTCATCAGCTCCTAATAGTGTTGTTCCATCTGTTGTAATAAGTTCCTTGCCTACAAGCTCTTTCAAGAAAGGAAATTCTTCCTCTTTTATACTATACTTATCATTTAATTTAATATCTCCGCCTTCATATGTTAAAATCTGTGGATTTGTGCATTTACCATCTAAGTCTGGGCTAGTATCTAGATGGGATATAAACCCTATTGTAGGAACATCTTTATTTGTAGTAGATCTAAGTGTTGCATATATATATCCATTTTCATCTTGCTTTGCATCTTCAAGTCCCATCTCTTTCAATTCTTCTACTAATAAAGCTCCAAGTTCTAATTGACCCGGTGTACTCGGACAAGTCTTGCTATTTTCATCAGATTTAGTATCTATAGCAATATACCTTTTAAATCTTTCAATAATTTGATCCATGACAAATCACCCTTTCTTTAATATTTATTATCCTATAATATCGTTTGTAGAGCAAGCATTAAAATGGAAAACACCCCTATTATGCCCATTAGTGGAAGTATAAATTTCAACCATTTATTATAAGTTACATCTACCATTTCAAGGGTTGCTAAAATCAGTCCTGTTGGAGTGATAAATGCCATCCAACCTTGACCCCAATTATATGCGGTAACTACAACAGCTCTTGATATGCCTACTGTATCTGCTAAAGGTGCCATGATAGGCATGGATAATGTAGCCAAACCTGATGAAGATGGTATGAAAAATCCGAGGAAACTAAATAGTATCATTTGGACTGCTGCAAAAAGACCTCTATTCATATTTTCAATAATTGATGATGTATAATGAAGTAATGTATCGGATATCATTCCGTTATCCATTACTATATTGATAGCCCTTGCAACACCAATAATAAGGACAACCCCTATTAAATCTGCTGCACCGTCTAAAAATGTATTAACAGCCTCTTTTTCAGAAAGTCCTGATAAAAATGCAATTATAAATGTTACTGCTAAAAATAATCCAGACATTTCAGGAAACCACCACACACCTGTAGATACTCCCCACACCATAACTGGAAATGCAGCTAAGAATACAAGCAGTATTAAAATTCTTCTCCAATTAAATGGAACTACATTATCAGGATCATAATCTTCTAAAAACTTTTTCTCTATATTTTCCATATCATCATAAATTAATGAATTCTTTGGATCTTTTTTAACTTTATTGGCATATCTATAGATATATATAAGTGTTATAATCATGGCTAACACTAAACTTATAATACGGAACGTAAGACCTTCACTAAAAGATATTCCTGCAGCATCTGAAGCTATTACTACAGAAAAAGGATTTACAGTTGAAAACATAGTACCAATAGAAGAACCCATATATATAGCTGCAATACATACTATAGCATCATAACCACTTGCTATGAATATAGGCATAAGTATAGGATATAAAGCTATAGTTTCTTCTGCTAATCCAAAGGTAGTACCACCTATTGCTATTAAAGCAGAGACAAATATTACTAATAAAAATTCTTTTCCTTTAGTCTTTCTTGACAATGCTGCAATACCTGCATCAAAGGTACCAGTCTTATTGATCAAACCTATGATACCTCCAAGTATCAATACGAAAACCATAATATCAACAGTATCCATTACTCCCTGAATAGGAGACATAATAATAGGCAATATACCTTGAGGTGATTGCTCTATTCTTTCATAGGTACCTGGAATTGCAATAGGTTTTTTAATACTTCCACTCAAAAATTTGTCTATATTCATTTTAATATTCAATCTATCTAAAGTTTCTTGAGTAGCTGGAAGGGTGCTTATTTCTCCTTTGTGATCTTCTACTTTAAAAACATTTTCTTCTACATTATATTCTAATCTTGAATAAAGTCCTGCAGGGACTATATAAGTCAATATAGCAGCCAGTATTAAAACAATAAATAGAACTGTAAAAGCTGTAGGAAACTGAATCTGTTTTTTCTTTTGTTTTTTCATATGAGCTTTCATCTCCTTAATAAATATTATTTCAAACTTTAAAGATTGAATCTTATATTTACTATTATTTTTTCCAATTCTATTTATTATACTGCCCTATTTTTTTTAATATATTGAATAAAATAAGACTGTCCAAAAGGACAGCCCTATAATTTATTTATGAAGTATTGGTGATACTTTTTTGTATAGAAGGAATGTAATCGATGTAACTATTACACCTTTTAATATATTGAAAGGAACTACTGCATAGATTATAAGTGATTTAAAATCTACTACATATTTGTTAACTGTACTTCCCATAGCTACAATCTTGTCTAATGGCATTCCAAATAACTTAGCATAGAATGGTATCATTACATAGTAGTTGGCAACAGCCATAGCAATAGTCATAGCTATAGTTCCTGCAATCATTCCTATAATTGCATTCTTAATATTTTTATTTTTGTGGTATATATATCCTGCTGTATATACAAATATACTTCCTACAACAAAATTTGCAAGTTCTCCTACTCCTCCAGTACTTGTTCCCTCTATAGCCACATTCAAAATATTTTTTATAAGTTCTATCAGAACTCCTGCTACAGGTCCTAGTGCAAATGCACCCATAAGTGCTGGAACTTCACTCAAATCCATTTTTAGAAATGGTGGTGCAAACCATAGTGGAAACTCTATTAACATCAATATAAATGCAATAGCTGATAATACTCCTACCTTAGTTAACATCCTAGTTGACATTTTACCTTTTTCTTTTTTTAGCTCCATAATAAAATCCCTCCAAGTTTAGTATTTCTTCAGGGACTCAGAAAGGATTCAAAAAACCCCGAAGGATAACCTTCGGGGCAAAAATATACTCGCATCACATTTAAGTATAAATCTTCTCCCATCCAGACTTTAACTGTCGGCCTTGGATTTTCACCAAGTCAGCCAAAAAACTCTTGGCTCGCGGGCTATAACCGCCGGTGAGGAATTGCACCTCGCCCTGAAGATTATATTTAATCTTAATTATATTATATATATAAATAGTATTTATGTCAATAATTTCGATGATTTCATTTTTGCAACTAATTTATAACAGTCTTATACTATTTTCTATTAAAATTGCCATTTCCTTCATTATTTCCATAATTTAAATCATCTCTTATCATAATGACTACATCTGGTTTATATTCTTCTATATATTTATAAAGACTCTTATCTTCATAGTATCTTAAATCCAATATTCTAGTTTCGTTAAAATGATAATATAGTAAAGGTTCTACTGCATTAGTAAATGAATCTCCAAATATTAAAGCATTTGGCAGATTTGATCTATTGGTTTTTATCACTGTTTCAGCTAAATCTCCTCCCATAAATACACCATAAGATGGTCTTTCATCAGGAGATTCTTCCATATGGTAAAATTCGGGGGATTTTACTCCATTATCTATCTTTTCGTAGTCTATCTTTTCTTTGTGATATGCTATTTCCATCTTTTCACTTGTTGGATATAAATAGTATAGCTGTCTATTTCTACTTCCTAAAATAGGGTTTTCTATAGTTATTATATCCATCTCATTTTCATCTAGTGCCCCTTGAATATCTAATCCAAAATCATTTTTTATTTTATTTATTATTTTCTCATATGTTTTAAATGCACCTCTAAAAGAATAATGATGATCTGTTTTTAGATAAAAATCATCCCTATTTTCTTTTTTAAACTCTTCATTCATATTTATAAAATCTATATTCTTTTCTCTTAGCAATAAAAACATTGTTTTTTCGCTACTACAAAGAAATTCATAATTATTATAAAAATAATCTGGGTATCTTTCTCTATAATAAGATGACTGCTCTGGTATTCCGATAAAACAAAACTTTCCTCCATACTCATCTACATAGCTACTAAGTTCCTCTATATTGTTTGCCATTTTTTTTATATTCGCCTTATGTGTTTCAGGATCATAAATTCTATTATGTGCATAAAATGGTAATAGTGTACCATCTTTACTTATTACTATATCGTTAATTTTATTCTTCCTTAATATATTCATATTTAAATAAGTATATAATTTTAACCATCTGTTTCTGCCCACTATGTGATCAGATAAATACTCTTCCCAATTATTAAAATACTCTCCACTAGATAAAGTCTCTCTATTAAAAATAGGTGGAGTTGCTAAAGTTCTATTTTCAAAAGAAGATATATCTGTATGAGGATGTATTTTAGTCAATATTGGAATAAAAAATATAATTATTATAAACAGAATAGATAAATTATAATCACTTAATTTTTTCACTTTCTTAGTTTTTTCTTTCATAAACTTCAGCTCCTAAAATCTAAAATATATAAATGGATTAAATGTAGAGTTAATTAGATAAGATATAGATAATATAAATATTCCTATTAATATAATTGGTTTTACATAGTTTTTTATCATAATATTAGCAGAATCTATGGATATCTCTTCAACTTTTCTTTTTATTGATGGATATAATGGAAGTGTAGCTATTGCAGCTAATATTAGTATAAACTTATACTCTTTTAAATAATAAATTGCCTGAGAATTTATAAATGTATGCTCTGTGAATCCAAACATAATTTTTAAATACTCTAATGCCTGGACCAATGTTTCCGCCCTAAAAAATAGCCATCCTATAATAATAAAGAACATAGTATAAATATGCTGAATGGGTTTCCATACTTTTTCTAAATACTTTCCCCAAAATAGTTTTTCCATAGTTAAAATACACCCATAATACAATCCCCATATTATAAAATTCCATGAAGCTCCATGCCATAACCCTGTTAAAAACCAAACTATGAATATATTTCTAAAGTATTTTCCTTTACTAACCCTATTCCCACCTAGTGGAATATAAACATAGTCTCTAAACCATGTTCCTAGAGACATATGCCAACGTCTCCAAAACTCTGTTATGGATTTTGATATATAAGGATAATTAAAGTTTTCTAAAAACTCAAATCCAAACATTCGACCTAATCCTATTGCCATGTCAGAATATCCTGAAAAATCGAAATAAATTTGTGCTGTATATGAAAGAATCCCTAACCAGACTAATAAAACTGAAAGGTCTGATGTAGAAGCACTAAAAACTTCATCTGCTATTAGTCCAACTGTATTTGCTATAAGTAATTTTTTACTTAACCCTAATATAAATCTTTCCACGCCATATGTAAAATCATCTAAACTTTCTTCTCTTTTATTAATTTGCTCCGCTACAGTTTCATATCTTACTATTGGCCCTGCTATAAGTTGTGGAAAAAATGATATATATAGGGCTACATTTAGTGGATTCTTTTGAACTTTACCATTTTGCCTATATATATCTATTACATAACTTAAACCTTGAAATGTAAAAAATGAAATTCCTATAGGCATTACTATATCTTTTATAGTTATAGATGTTTTAAAAACTGCATTTATATTTTCCACTAAGAAATTTGCATATTTGTAATATCCTATAATAGATATATTTATTATAACTGCTAAAGCCAGTATCAACTTTGCTTTTGTATTATCTGCTCTATACTTGTCTAAGAGTAAGCCTAATATATAATTAACTACAATTGAAAAAAGCATTACTAATAGATATTTAGGTTCTCCATATGCATAAAAAAATAAACTAAATATTAAAAGTACTGTGTTCTTTAATTTTTTCCCTGGTATGTAATAACAAAAAATAACTGTTGGTAAGAACAAAAATAAAAATACAACGCTGCTAAATAACATAATTTTTTCCTTTCTCAAATAATATTATATTTATTTATATAACATTTTTTAAATCTGAAATATGTTATATAAAACTATTTGTTTATAAAATAACCTCTCTCTTTCATTAATCACATTATATTAGCTCATAGTAATTTTCACCCCCTACTCCATAATTCTCATGGATGTGCATATTATACTGCTTTTTGTAATTAGTTCAAGCTGCTTTTATTTTTTATTTAATTATTCATATAACTATAAATAGTTTAAGAGGTCAATTATTTAAAAAATCAACCTCTTAAACTATACTATTTTAGAAATTATTAATAATATTTATCTTCTATATACTACTTTTCCATCGATAATAGTTGCAAAGGTTTTACAGTCTATGTCTTTTAATGAATTTCCATCAAATATGACTATGTCTGCATCTTTTCCTACTTCTAAACTTCCTACCCTATCTGATATTCCTATTATCTCTGCTGGATTGATAGTTATAGCTTTTAGTGCTTCTACTTCATCTAACCCTACTTGACATATGACATATTGTATATTTATCTTTATCTAATTGTCTAATATTTATTATAATTCTATTTCCCTTAACCCAATTATTTTTATTTTCTATACCATTACCTACAGTACAATAATCTATATATCCATCTTTAGCTTGTAAGTCATATGTTATAAAAGTCTCAAAGCTTTTATCCTCTAAGTCCTGTATAAACTCTACCTTTTCAATTTTATAATCTTTAAGTGGATTAATTGCACCCTCTTGCATATCCATATTTTTAAATGTATATTCTATATATTTCGAAAATAATATTTTAGCTACTTTCACTTTATCTTTTTCATTAGTTTTTATTATAGGAACAAAAAACTTCGTATTTGTATCTACTTCAAAAGCTTCGTTCGTACCTACTATATCAACTCTAGTTTTAACATCCATTATATATACATATATTAAAATCATAAATAAAAATATTGATAATAAAAAATATGCTACTTTTTTCAATTTAATCACCTTCTATTTTAATTCCTATACAAGGCGTACATATAAAACCATCTTACCCAATACAATCTAATTTTTGAATTTACAAATAATATATATATATTCTTATTCCAGAAACTCTTCCTTTAAGACTATTATGATTTTTGCTATCAGAATGAGCCGCATATGAAAAGTCAGACTTTGAAGTATTTCTCTTATTTACAAATATTGTATGATATGCTACTCCCTTGCTATTAACCAATGATATAGCATCACCTTGATAGGTTTTGTCATAAACAGCTTTTTTAAAATTTGATTTAGTTTGCGATGCTGATACATCAGTAAATTTACCTGCCCTTACTTGCCAATGCCATCTAAACATATTGGCTCCTCTTCACGTAGAAGATATCTGATTTAAATTATATCCTTTATAATACCAAGCTGAAGTATTATCTACTTTTCCATCTTTAAATTTCATGCCTCCCGCTCTTAAACACTGAGAAACAAAGTTAGCACAATCACCACCAGAACCTGAAAAATCTCTATAATTAGGATTACGTTTAGATCCATCCCATTTTGTCGCATAAGCCATAGCCTTTGACTCATTATATTCAATAGCTTTTGTTAAGCTGATTTCATCATCTTTTATAAATTCACCTAGTTTTTCATTAATTGATTTCATTAATTTTAAATTTTGTTCATCATTATAATTATCTTCCGTTGAAATATTAGACGCTAAAGAAGCTATAATTTCTTTAACTTGGAATTCACCCATTCCTGTTTTTTTAACCACATCTTCAATATTACTTGCTAAATAATTCATAGACTTTTCTTTCATGTCATCAATATTTATATTTGCATATTTTAATAAATATTGCTCTACTTTCATATAAGAATCAACGCTTTGATAATATTGGGGCATTGGATCATGTCCCATATTGTTTTCATAAATATATTCTAAAATGTCTGTCTTCAATTGATTTTGATCAATATCATTTAGGTCAGGATATGATTCTTTAATATATTCATCTAAAGATTTTTTTACTTCAGTGATTTTAATCTTCTTATCTTCTTCATTCAAGTCCTCCGATTGAATAGAAAAATCAATAATTTTTTCTTGTTGTTCGTTAATCTTAATCTTTTCATTTTCATTATTATTTTCTACCACATCAAAATTTAAATATTCCTCTATTTCATATTCATTACTTGCAAAAGATGTCGTTGTAAAAATAAACATTATTGCAAAAACTAACCCTAAAATTTTTTTCATAATATTCCCTCCTATCATATTATTAGGCTTTGTAGATTTAAATAAAAGTTGTTTTATATTCTTATTTTCAAATCTACAAAGCCATATGATTACAATATTATTTATATTATACCATTTTTGGAACAAAATAAATTACTATTATTAAAAAATTTCATTTTTAATCTAATTATAAATATATTAAGAGGTAGCTTTTTAAAAAGCTACCTCTTAATATATTCCCTCTTCAAAATTTGCTATGCAGCCTGCCTTCTATATACTACTTTTCCATCGACAATAGTTGCAAAGGTTTTACAGTCTATGTCTTTTAATGGATTTCCATCAAATATGACTATGTCTGCATCTTTTCCTACTTCTAAACTTCCTACCCTATCTGATATTCCTATTATCTCTGCTGGATTGATTGTTATAGCTTTTAGTGCTTCTACTTCATCTAATCCAGACTTAGCTGCTAGTCCCGCACAAAGGGGTAGATATTGTAGTGGAATAACTGGGGAATCTGTTATAATAGCAATTTTTACTCCTGCTTCATGGAGTATCTTGGGAGTATCAAAAGTTTGATTTCTAAGTTCTATTTTAGATCTATCTGTTAAAGATGGTCCAACTATAGCAGGTTTTCCTTCTTCCGCTAATATATCTGCAATTAAATGGCCTTCAGTACAGTGATCTAAAGTTATATCCACATTAAATTCCTTTGCAATTCTTATAGCTGTTAAAATATCATCAGCTCTATGAGCATGAGCTTTAAGTGGTATTTCCTTTTTAAGTACTTTAATCATAGCTTCCATTTTCATATCATATTCTGGCATTTTAGAAGAATCTTCTAGTCCTTCTTCTTTCTTATTGAGATATTCCTTAGCTTCAAATAATGTTTCTCTCAATTTAGCTGCAGTAGCCATCCTAGTTATAGGTGATTGTTTTTGGTCCTCATGAACTCTCTTCGGGTTTTCTCCAAAGGCAACTTTCATAGCTACTGGTTCTTTTATGATCATATCATCTACTCTTTTGCCATAAGTCTTAACCGCTACAAATTGTCCCCCAACTACATTTGCACTTCCAGGACCTGTAACTGCAGTAGTTACTCCGCCCATATAAGCTTCTTTAAAATTAATATCCATAGGATTTATTCCATCTATTGCTCTTAAATGGGGAGTTACTGGTTCTACCCATTCATTTCCGTCATCACCTTCAAATCCCATACCATCTTCCCACATTCCTAAATGACAATGCGCATCTATAAATCCTGGAGTTATCATTCTTCCCTCAGCGTCTATGATTTCTGCGTCCAATGGTGCTACAAGGTCTTTGCCTATTTCTACTATTTTTCCATCATCAATTAATATACTTCCATTTTCAATTATTTCTCCAGCCATAGTATGAATACGACCATTTTTTATAAGCAACATATAAGTTTCCCCCTTATATTTATTTTGACTCTCTAACTAATATTATAACTTTTACTTCTAGTATCATCAACAATTTCCAAAGCTTTTCCAATAGCATCTGCTAGTTCTTCTACTGTACAAGGTTTGCTCAATATATAATCGATAGTATCACAATTTTCCATAATATCATCTACAAATCCTGTTAAAAGTATGAAAGGTTTATCGGGATATTCTTTTTTTACCTTTTGTGAAACCTCAATCCCATTTTTATATGGCATGGAATAATCACATATTATAAGATCATATTCTTTTTCTGAAAGTCTTGACAGAACCTTTTCTCCTCTAGTCTCTACATCTGCATTCATATTCAATAGAGAAACTAGTTCTTTTATAGATTTTGCTACAATATATTTATCATCTACAACTAAAATATTTGCAACAGTATTATAATCTTCTTCCTCTTCTGCTACATTTAACTGTTCTTCTGTAGTACTAGGAAATATTATAGTGAATTTGCTACCTTTACTTACTTGGCTTTCAACTTTTATATCAGCACAATGTTCATTTAACAACTTTTTAACAATATTGAGTCCTAAACCCGTTCCATTTTCTCCTTTGGTAGTAAAGAAAGGATCGAATATTTTTTCTAACATATCCTCTTCAATTCCTATCCCAGTGTCTTCTACTTCTATGAAACTATTTTCACCTTTGTCATAGGTCTTTATTTTAACAGTACCATCACCTGCTATGGAGTCAACAGCATTTAATAATATATTTAATATTGCTTGTCTTATTTCAAATTCATTACAATATATACATTTTCTCGAGTTAAGCTCTTTTATAAGTTTTACATCACCTGTATTTTTCCTATCAATTTTAATAACACCGTGATTGATCATCTCTATACTATCCTCAACCAAATCATTTAATTCGTGTATTTCTCTTTCTGAGTTATAACTACCTTTTATATAATTTTGTATTTTTTTCATCATAGCTTTTCCATCAAGGGCAGTTTTATATACAGTGTTTAGATATTTTTTAACTTCCTCATCTTTTTCTTTTGCCAAGCACATCTGTGAAAAACCAACAATAGTTGTCAATATATTGTTAAAATCATGGGTCATACTTTCAGATAGCTCTCCCAAAGTCTTTAAATTTTCAATTCTTTTTAATTCTCTTTCATATTCTTCCTGTTGCCTTTGTTTTATTGATAAGTTAATGAGAGAAGTTTTTATAAGTTCTAAATAAGTATAGACATTTCCACCTTTAGAATCCTCTAGAACAAATAAATCATGAAGAGTTATGAGACTTAAAAAATCTTTTTCATGAAAATCATCAATTATATATTTAATGACTATCATTATATCTTTTTGTCTACATGTCTTTTTCATTTTTTTGTGAAGGGTACATAGCTCTTCCCCTTTTATACGAGAAGTGTAGAAGCTATCCCTTGTGGTATAAACTATTATCTTTTTAAATCCGTTTTCCTTATAATTATCTATTTCTTTCTCATAAAAATCTATTATCTTGTCTAACGAAAGCAATTCATCATGTAAAAACTTTTCCTCTGAACATACAAAAGTTAATTGTCCATTTTGATATTTCTCTTCCATATCTATTTTAAAATACTTCCCCATACTCTTTAAATCAGGCTTATCTTTCTTTTCATTATAAACATATATTAGTGCTCCATCATCTTGTAATATATCATTGACAAGTTTTTTAAGGGGTGTTACATACTTTTTTCCAAAATTAGAGCTAATAATACCACAAAAAAGTTTTCCAGCATACTCTAATTCTCTATTTTCCTCCACAGAACTACCTCCTTAATGGGACCTATATATCTCTCATACTTAAAGAAATTTTCCCTTTGGATATATCAATATCTAAAACTCTTACTTGGACTATATCTCCTATTTTTACCACTTCCATAGGATGTTTTACAAACTTATCGCTTAATTTTGATATGTGGACTAATCCATCTTGTTTTACGCCTATATCTACAAAAACTCCAAAATCCACTACATTTCTCACTGTTCCTGTAAGGACCATATCTGGCTTTAGATCTTCTATATTTAATACATCTGTTCTAAATATAGGTTTTGGTGCATCTTCCCTTGGATCTCTTCCAGGTTTTTTTATCTCCTCAATAATATCTTTCAGTGTAGGTATACCTACTTCTAATTCTTCGGCTAAGCTATCTAAATTCACCTCATCTAAAGCGTCCCTTTCCAGTATTTTCTCAGCTATAGTATAAGATTCTGGATGTACTGCCGTATTGTCCAGTGGATTATCTCCTTCCGGAATCCTTAAAAACCCAGCACATTGTATGAAAGTTTTTTCTCCTAAGCCTTTGACCTTTAAAAGCTCTTTCCTATTTTTAAATATACCCTTTTCATCTCTATAGTCTACTATGTTTGCAGCTACCTTATTAGATATTCCCGATACATATTTAAGTAGTGACGTACTAGCTGTATTTAAATCTACTCCTACTGTATTTACAGAAGACTCTACTACTCCACTTAAGGCTTCATTTAGCTTAGTTTGATTCAAATCATGTTGATACTGGCCTACCCCTATATGTTTAGGCTCTATTTTTACAAGTTCAGCTAGTGGATCTTGTAGTCTTCTCGCTATAGATATAGCACCTCTTAATGAAACATCCATATTTGGAAACTCTTCATTAGCTATTTTAGAAGCCGAATAAACTGAGGCCCCAGCCTCACTAACTATTATATAAGACACGTCCTTATTTTCTAATTCTTTTAACATCTCTACTACTACTTGCTCAGTTTCCCTAGAAGCTGTTCCATTACCTATATCAATTATATCCACATTATGTTTGTCTATTAGTCTTTTAAGTTCCGTTTTTGTTTTTTCCACTTGATTTTGAGGTTCTGTGGGATAGACTACAGTAGTTTCTAATAATTTTCCAGTCCCATCTACTACTGCTACTTTACATCCTGTCCTAAACCCTGGATCTATTCCCATAACCACTTTGTTTTTTATAGGAGGTTGCATAAGTAATGGCTTTAAATTTGTAGAAAAGACTTTTATTCCTTCTTCTTCTGCCCTTTCTGTTAAAGCCCCTCTAATCTCTCGTTCTATTGAAGGAAATATAAGTCTTTTATATCCATCTTCAATAGCCATTTCTAAATAGTCTGTGGTAATTGCTTTATTATTTTTTATCATTTCCCTTTTTAAAATATTTAATATTTCTTCATCAGGAACCAATATTTTAACCCTAAGAATTTTTTCCTTTTCTCCTCTATTTATAGCCAATATTCTATGATTAGGAATAGTTTTTACTTTTTCATTATAGGAATAATACATTTCATATACAGTTGATTCTTTACTATCCACTGCTTCTGATTTTAAAATTCCCTTTTCGAAAAATATCTTTCTTATTATCTTTCTAAACTTAGCATTATCAGAAACTATTTCTGCAATAATATCCATTGCTCCATTATAAGCTTCTTCTATACTTTCTACTCCTTTTTCTATATCTATAAAAGAGTTAGCTATTTTTTCTAAACTACCTTCTTCAATCTCTTCATCAATAATTATCTTAGCTAAAGGTTCCAGCCCTTTTTCCTTTGCCTTAGTAGCTCTTGTTCTCCTCTTTTTCTTATAAGGCCTGTATAGATCCTCTACCCTTTGAAGAGTATCTGCATTAAGTATTTCCTTTTTCAAATCATCTGTTAGTTTACCTTGTTCTTCAATAAGTCTTATGACTTCTTCCTGTCTATTTTCTAGATTCCTTAAATAATTTAGCCTATCACTTAAATCTCTTAAAACTATATCATTTAATTCTCCTGTTTGTTCCTTCCTGTATCTGGCAATAAAAGGAATAGTATTGCCTTCGTCAATAAGCCTTATAGTATTGTTGACTTGGAAACTTTTAAGTTTAAATTCCTTCATCAAAATACTACTGATGTCCATTTAATCACTTCCCATTCTAAAGTATTGTTAATATTATTAAAACCACCACTATATTATTCTACAAATTTTACAAAATTCCTTTGTTTGACAATTAATAATTCTTTAAATATTTGTTAATTAAAACCCTTCATTAATGAAGGGTTTTATGTTTTAAGTATTCATTTATAAACATATCTATATCTCCATCCATTACACTATTTATATCTCCTACTTCTAAATTAGTCCTATGGTCCTTAACCATGTTGTATGGATGGAAAATATAAGACCTAATTTGAGATCCCCATGCAATTTGAGTATACTTACCTTGTAAATCCTCAATTTTTTCCTTATGCTCTTCTTCCTTTAGTTGTATAAGCTTAGCTTTGAGCATCTTCATAGCAGTTATCCTATTGCTATGTTGAGATCTTTCATTTTGACATTGTACCACAATCCCAGTAGGAATATGGGTTATCCTTACAGCAGAATCTGTTGTATTTACATACTGTCCTCCTGCTCCACTAGACCTATAGGTATCAATTTTTAAATCTTTAGAATCTATCTCTATATCTGTATCATCACCTAGCTCCGGATAGACATCTATACTAGCAAAAGAAGTATGTCTTCTACCTGAAGAGTCAAAAGGAGATATTCTTACAAGTCTATGGACTCCTTTTTCAGATTTTAAATATCCATAGGCATTTAACCCCTTTATAAGAAGGGTTGCACTTTTTATTCCTCCTGCTGTATCAGGAAGTATATCTAAGGTATCTATTCCAAAACCTTTACCTTCTGCCCATCTTCTGTACATTCTGAGAAGCATTTCTGCCCAATCTTGAGCTTCCAATCCTCCAGCTCCTGAATGAATAGATAATATTGCATTGTTTTTATCATATTCTCCATTTAAAAGAGTAGTCAATTTTAAATCTTTAGCCTTTTTGGCCACCCTATTGTAAGAATTTTTTATCTCCTTATTTAATGAAAATTCCTCTTCTTCAAGGGCCAATTCAATGAGAACTTCTAAATCTTCTAATTCCGATTCTAAACTTTCATACTCATCTATTCTATCTTTTAAATGTTTAGATTCTTGAAGAACTTTCTGTGCATTTTCTATATCTTCCCAAAATTCTTCTTTAGCTGCTTCTATATCTAAATCTTTAACCCTTTTTTTCATGCCAACCATGTCAAAGGGAAACACCCAAATCTTTTAGTTCATTCCTAATTGAAGCTACTTCTTCTCTATATTCATGAATGCCTTCCATTAAATCACTCCAATCTATTCTATGCATTCCTGCCACAGCATTTTTTGTATTTTTTCCCACTTCCACAAGGACAAGGATCATTTCTACCAACTTTTTTTTCTTTAACTATTGGCTTTTGTTTCCCTTGATTTTCTTTATTGGTTGAAACCGCCTTTGCAACCCTCTTTCTTTCCATTTTGTCTGGAGTTTCAACATTGTATAAATATTTAACAGTATCTTCTTGTATACTAATAGTCATCTCTTCAAACATATCAAAACCTTCTATTTGATAAGCTCTTACAGGATCTTCTTGACCATAAGCTCTAAGACCAATACCTTGCTTTAGTTGAGCCATAGCATCTATATGATCCATCCACTTATTGTCTACTACCTGAAGAAGGACAATTCTCTCTATTTCTCTAAATCTTTCTTCCCCTATTTCTGCTTCTTTTTCTTCATATCGTTTTTCAAATAGACTGTACAACTTTTCTCTAATTTCTTCTTTGGTCACATCATTAATATTTTCTTTGTTTAAATATCCAGCAGGTAAAAAGGCTGTTTTTAAATAATTTTCAAATCCTTCTAAGTCCCATTCTTCTACAAACTCACTGCCTTGAGAGTACATATCTATAGCCCTATCTATCATACCTTTAGTCATAGACATGATATAGTCTCTTAGATTTTCTCCTTCTAGCACTTTTCTTCTTTCACTGTATATTACTTCTCTTTGCTTATTCATTACATCATCATATTGAAGAACATGTTTTCTAATAGCAAAGTTATTTCCTTCTACTTTACTTTGAGCACTTTCAATAGACTTGGTTAAAAGTTTATGTTCTAATGGTTCATTGTCTGGAAAATTATTCCCAATAAATCCTTGAGCTCTACTACTTCCAAACAATCTCATTAAATCATCTTCAAGAGAAATATAGAATCTAGATGAACCTGGATCTCCTTGACGACCAGCACGTCCCCTAAGCTGATTGTCTATCCTTCTTGACTCATGTCTTTCAGTACCTATAATATGAAGTCCTCCTACATCTACAACTTCATCATGTTCTTTATCTGTTTCTTCTTTAAACTTTTCATAAAATCTTTCATATACCTTCCTTGCTTCTAATATCTCAGCATCATTTGTATCGATAAAGCTATCTACTTGGGATATAATTTCTTCATCATAGCCTTTCTTCTTCATTTCTGCTTTTGCAAGATATTCTGGATTTCCTCCAAGTACTATGTCTGTACCACGACCAGCCATATTTGTGGCTATAGTCACTGCTCCAATCCTACCAGCTTGAGCTACTATCTCAGCTTCCCTTTCATGATGTTTAGCATTCAATACTTCATGTGGTATTTTTTCTTTTTTAAGCATTTTACTTAGTATCTCAGATCTTTCTATAGAAATAGTACCTACAAGTATAGGTTGACCTGTACTATGCCTTTCTTTTATCTCTCCAACCGTTGCGTTAAATTTAGCTTCTTCACTTTTATATATGCTATCATGAAAATCTTCCCTTATAACAGGCTTATTTGTTGGAATCTCTACTACATCTATATTGTATATCTCTCTAAATTCAGCTTCCTCTGTTTTTGCTGTACCTGTCATACCAGAAAGTTTTTCGTACATTCTAAAATAATTTTGAAATGTAATAGTAGCCAAAGTCTTAGACTCGCTCCTTGCTTCTAGTCCTTCCTTAGCTTCAATAGCTTGATGTAGTCCATCACTATATCTTCTACCATGCATAAGTCTTCCTGTGAACTCATCTACAATCAATACTTCTCCATTTTTTACTACATAATCTATGTCCCTTTTCATTAAATATCTTGCTTTTAAACCTTGATTTATATGGTGAGCTATCTCCATATTGTCTGGATCTGCCAAGTTTTCAAGTCCAAAAAAGCTTTCTGCTTTTTTAGTTCCCTTTTCAGTTAATGTAACAGTTCTAGCCTTTTCATCTACTACAAAGTCTACTACTTCTTCTTTTATTTCTCTATCAAATGGATCAGATTTTCTTTCATTTGGGTCTATTTTTCTTCCTTCTAATTTTTTAACAAAATTATCTGCTGTATAATAAAGTTTTGTAGATTTGTCTCCTGCACCTGAAATAATAAGAGGTGTTCTTGCTTCATCTATAAGAATACTATCTACTTCGTCTACTATGGCAAAGTTTAGTTTTCTTTGAACCATTTCATCTTTGTATATAACCATATTGTCCCTTAAATAGTCGAATCCAAATTCATTATTTGTTCCATAAGTTATATCACAATTGTATGCTTTTTTTCTTTCTTCGCTATCCATATCATGGGTGATACAGCCTACACTAAGACCTAGGAATTCATACACTTTTCCCATCCATTCTTTATCCCTTTTTGCCAAATAGTCATTGACTGTAACTATATGAACTCCCTCTCCAGTAAGGGCGTTTAAATATGCAGGAAGAGTTGCTACAAGGGTTTTTCCTTCCCCTGTCTTCATCTCTGCTATTCTTCCTTGATGGAGTATTATACCTCCTTCAAGTTGAACCCTAAAATGTTTCATACCTAAAACCCTACTAGAAGCTTCTCTTACCACTGCAAAAGCTTCTGACAATATATCATCTACTGTTTCTCCTTTTTCCAATCTCTTTTTAAATTCAGATGTCTTTTCTTTTAATTCTCTATCAGAGAGTTTTTCTATGCTATCTTCTAAATCTTCTATTTTATCTACTAAAGGAACTATCTTTTTCAATTCTCGCTCACTATAGGAGCCAAATATCTTTTCAAATAAGGCTTTCATTTTTTTACCACCTTTCAAAAACAGAACATATCTACCAATCAATTTTATCACTAATTATTTTGATATACAAGATATGTGATTATCTGCTTATAAAGTCAAATTGAACCATATTTCCAAAGTCCCTATCTTCAGATATCATTATTTCTTGTATAAGTACAAATAATCCTAAATAAATTATAAAATCTCCTAAACTAAATATATGGGGGTAAGGATATGGTTTTGGTAATATGATTATATCTCCTAATATAGCCAATTTAGTTTTTTCTACTATAGGAGTATATAAAGGTAATTTTCCTTGTTCTAAAAGGAATCCAAGATCCTCAAAACCTAATAATTCTAATCCTTCAACAAGTATAGGTCTCTTCCACCCATTGAAAATCATTGCTAAAATATTCATAATGGAACCTGCTAAAACAACCCATAATGATCTATATCTTAAATTAATTACTATTCCTATAAACAACAATACATAGGATATAATAGATAACTGTTTGGTAAATCTAAATACTCCATCAAGATAATGTAGTTCTTCGATGAAATTAATTGTTACTAAAAAGTATTGAATCATTAAAGCCAATATTAAAACCCACATTTTCTTAAAATTAACCCTCTTAAATCTTGATAATTTACCACCTCTTACAAGGCCTATTATTATAGATAATATAATTATTTCAATAAACAATAAAAATCCCTCCTTATACTAAAAAATTGCAGGATTTTCATCCTGCAATTTTGATTTCTATATAAATATTATACTATTAAAACTCTGGTTCAATCAAGCCATAATTTCCGTCTTTTCTTTTATATACTACATTTACTTCGTCAGTCTCTCCATTCATAAATACAAAGAAATTATGTCTAAGTAATTCCATTTGAAGAATAGCCTCCTCAGCATCCATTGGTTTCATTGCAAATCTTTTCACTTTAACTAACTTTGGTATATCTTCTTCCTTTGGTTTAGGCATTGGTTCAATGTTTTCAAATCTTATAGTTTCCCCATTTTGATATCTCTTTTGAAGCTTTGTCTTATATTTCCTTATTTGTCCTTCTAAAACATCAACTGCTTTATCAATAGAAGTATACATATCATCACTATATTCCTCAGCACGGAGTATTGTTCCAGGAAGGTTGATTGTAACCTCAATTATCTGTCTATCCTTCTCTACGCTAAAGGTTACATTGGTATCCACATCCCCTTGAAAGTACTTATCAAGTTTCCCTAATTTTTTAAAAGCTATTTCCCTTAGAGCATCTGTTATATCCATATTCTTGCCAGTAATCTTTATCTTCATAGACTCCAACTCCTTTCACGCAAGTAAAAGTACTTGCTTCTCTTATTAATATATAATACCCACAAAAAACCCACTTATAACAAAATATTTTAATTATGGATTTATTCACTCCCTTTGTATAATTATTTATAAACTTATTAACAATTATATGTGGAGTGATTGTGGATTATATTCGCGTTTTTCTGTGGATAGTGTGTATAATTCTGTGGAAAACTGTATATCCTACTTTTAATCATGTGGATAAGTGTCTTGATAAAAAGTGGACAAGTCATATTTCTTTAAAATCCCACCTTTTATGATAATATTAACAATTATTTGATAATTATACTTATTCTTATTGTAGTACTTCGAGAGAAAAAAATCAACCAAAAACACTATATGTACAATATATACATCTTATATACATAGGATATGCATAAAAAAAGAAATAGCTGTAAAATTATAGCTATTTCTTTTCATCTATAAATATATTTGAATCTAAATTTTTGTTATAACCTTTATAAGCTTTTTTTCCTTTTCTTAATTTTTTTAGATTTAATTTTATTTTTTCTAAGCTCTCTTTTAAAACTTTATTATTTTCTTCATCTAAAATAGATATAGCCATTAAAGTAGAACTTATCTCCTTTATGGTCTCCTTTAGTTCTCTTAGATTTGGATATACTTCTACATTTAGCTCATTTATATCGTCAATATTGCATTTATTTTTTAACTCAGAAAATTTGATTAAAAATTCTCTATCTAATACATCTATTTTTTTTATTATCTTATCTTTTTTATCCAATATTTCATCATTACTTAGCATATCTTCTTTTCCAATATGTTTTCTTTGAACTTTTGTAAGTTTTAAAATAAAGTTTAAATGTTCTAATTTTTCTTTACTTATATATATCATACTATCTATTAGTTCTTTAGCCATATCTACACCTACTTACTTCCATATCTAGCTTTTTTAGATTTCTGCATAGCTTCTTTCCAAGTATCTTTTAAATCGGTTAAAAGATCTAAAACTTCATCTAAAGGTTCTACTTCCTTCTTTATATTTCCGTCAATTAGCCTGTCCATCATAAATTCATAAAGCTCTCTTAAATTTTTTGAAACTTCATAATCCATATTTAATGACGCATTTAATTCTATAACTATATCTTGAGCTCTAATTATAGATTCATGAGCTCTCTTTATGTCCCCTTTTTCAATATTTATTTTCCCAATATTTATAAACTTAATTCCACCTTCGTAAAGCATAAGAGTTAATTCCTCTGGAGTTGCTGTATATACAGTATTTTGTTTATATTGATTTAGGGCATTATAATTCATTTAACCAATCCTTTCCCTTCTAATTAGAAAATTGTTGCATAAGCCACATACTCTGTTGATTCATACGAGAAAGAGCTTTTTCCATAGCTGCAAATTTGGAGTAATAATGATTTTCTTTTCTAAATAAGTACACATTCAAATCATCAATCTTACTTTCTAATTTCATAACATCTTTATCTATCATACTAATACTGCTATGCTCTGTTACAAAATCTATAAGCATATTAGATTTAACATTTCTATATAGATTGGAATCATCACCTATACCAGATTTATTGATAATATCTTGCATACCTAAAATAAGGTTATCATAAAGTCTTGTTACAATTCCACTTTGTTTCCTTTTAGCTTGAAGCTGTTCACTACTAAGTTCTCTATCCGATTTATAAGAGGTAACACCCTCTAAATCTCCTTTTCCATAGTCTGGACTTTTAAAAAGAAGTTCTAAAACACCATCTGCATCTTTTCTAATAGCTTCCTTTAATTTTATCTCATCTATAGATAATTTACCACCTAAACTGCCTTTAGAAAACTTTTCCGTACTAATACCAATTTCAGTTAAATGTTTGAAGCTTCCTTCCACACCTTCTATTTTCTCATACATCCAGGTTCTTGAATTTCTCATAGTCCTTGAAATCAACTCATCGCTTCTTAAAATACCAGATTTAGCTTTTTCTTCCCAAAGCTCAATATCTTTTTTATCCATTGCCTTCTTTTGATCAGAAGTTAAAGGCTGATAAGACCTATGTTTTTTCTGAGTCAAAAGTAAATTAGACTTTTCTACAAGCTTATTATACTCATCTACAAACTTCTCTATCTTTTCATAGAAAGCATCTATATCAGTATCTACAGTTGTAGTAAAACTACCTACACTCTTTATATTAAAGTCCATGCCATTTATAGTAAATTGATTGGCTCCTATTTCAATACCTTCTGCACCATCAAAGTTTATTCTAGCATTTTCGCCTCTATATTTTCCTTCTGAATCTAATTTTTGGTTAGTATTTAATTTTAGTAAACTGTTGTCGCCTTCAATGAAACCACTCTTACCATCTATAACACTTTTATCATCTATCTTTATCCATGTGTCTGTGCCAGTTCCTTCTGTCTGTAGGAAAAATCTGTCTATATTTGCATCATAAATAGCTCTTACACCTAATGATACTTCTTTCTTCTTGTCTCCTTCTCCTACCTCAACTTTAGCATTATTTATAGCTTTGACTACATCATTAATACTTTGTGAACCTGTAAATTCAAATTCCTTGGTTCCATTTTTAGTCTCTATAGAAAATTTTATTACATCCCCATCTTTTAATCCAAATTGGCTTGCTAAATTAGCTTTATCACCTACTGAAATATTACTACCACTTACCATCTTGACTCCTTCTGCCAATTGTTCTACTTCTACATTGTAACTTCCACTCATTGCTTTAGCAGTTGTGCTAACTGTACCTACTGATTCATCAGATGATGTGGCAGACTTTACCCAAGATAAATCCCCATATAAATTTGAAACCATAACCCCTGTTGAAGTTGTAGTTGTAAGACCAAATTCCTTCCTAGTATTCAATATAAAGTTTGCAAAATCTTTATTTAAATCATTATAAGCTTCTCTTTTCCATACCAATAATTCCTTATCTTGTTCTACCCTATTTAATTTGATTTTTTCTGCTTCCATTAATTTCCCAATCATCTCTTCTGTATCAAATGGGGAAGCTAAACCTGTAACCCTTAAATTATTATACATAATATCACCACCTATATCCTTTCATCTACCATTATTCCTGTTATTTCCCAAATAGCGGCTACCAGATCTAATATCTTTTCTGGAGGTATTTCTCTTATTACTTCATCAGTATTTACATCTATTACTTTTACCATTATTTGTTTTGTATTCTCGTGAATTGAAAATTCAAATCTTCTATCATATATAATAAATTTCTCATTGGCTTCTTCTATTCCTTTTATAATTTCATCCTCTATATATTTTTTCTCTTCTGGAAAGGAACCTTGTCCTTTTTTAATATTTGAATTTATATGTTTATCAATATTTGAATTATTTATTTCTTCGCCTACGGCCGGATAATTAGCCCTAGGTATAGATAAACTTTCTCCAACTCTCATACATACCCCCCTCTCTTATTCCTATTTTATATATCGACTAAGCAAAGTTATTCTTTAGATTTAAATTTACTATTTCTCTGCCAAAGTATGACTATACCAACATATATAATCTTAATACTAGCTCCTATAATAGCCCCTATTGGGTCTTCCTTTAAATTAACTGCTCTTGAAAAGAAAAAGGTAGTTATAAATTGGCCTGGCCCAAGACCTAAAATTGTTCCCAATATATAATCTTTAAGTTTAATAGATGTAACCCCCGATACAAAATTAGCTACACTAAAGGGTATGAAAGGCATACTTCTCAAGAAAAACACATAACTAATTCCAAATTTCTCTATCTTCCCTTTTACTTCATCTAAACTAACTTTTCTCTTCTTTCTATTATAAATTTTATATACAATTTTCATTACATCGTCTTGAAAAACCCGTGCAATGTAAAAAGATGCTATAGATCCTAGCACTCCTCCAACAAAAATATATATAAATCCTTTTAAGCCAAAAAAGAATGCTCCTAAAGCATTTAACCAGGATATAGGTACAAAAAACACAACTAATATAGCTGTAGCTATAGTAAAGAACATTCCAAAATTAGTGCTTACTTTTGCTGTGGTAAAAAAATCTATTAAGCTTTCCTTATCATATATATTTACAGTAGAAGTAAGATATACGAGAAAACCTACAAAACATGCTATTAAAAGCCACTTCAGCTTTTTCCTATTTTCTTTCATAAAAACACCTCTAATCCTTATGTATGACTGTACTCTACATTATATGTAGTTTTTTTCATCTCTATAATAATGCTACTATATAGTGTAACAAAAAATCTAAATTTCATTTTCTTGTACTAAAAATAAAACATTGATATAATTATATTAGTAAAATTTCTTGGAAGGATGCTGGTATTATGAAAATTGGTATGAGAACTGTTAAAACTGCAATAGCTGTTTCTCTAACCATATTCATAGCACAAATTATAAAGTTAAAGAGTCCATTTTTCGCAGGAATTGCTGCAATAATTGCCATGCAATCTTCTGTTGCCGGCTCTTTTAAAACTGGAAAAAGTAGAATGCTTGGAACAGTTTTAGGGGCTGCTCTAGGACTTGTTTGTTCACTTATCTCCCCAACAAACCCTATTGTCATTGGCATAGGAGTTATTGTAATCATACATCTATGTAATGTTTTAGAATGGAAAAAATCTGCTACTATTGCAGCTATAGTATTTTTATCTATAACATATAACCAAGAACCTGGAAATAGATTGAACTATAGTTTATATAGGACATTAGATACCTTTGTAGGAATAATAATTGCAACTTTTGTTAATTTCTTTATACTACCTCCCAATTTTAAAAACAAAGTTCATTTCTCTTGTAACAATATTTTAGCCGAAAGCTTAAATTTAGTAGAAAGCCTTATATGGAAAAATAAAAATATAGATATTGAAGAACTAAACCATATAAAAAACAATTTAAAAACATTAGAAGATTATTATGGCACCTTAAGAGAAGAAGTAGAGTTAAATATTTGTAAGGGTGAAGATTGTAGACATTTGAAAAATACCTATGATTCTTTTAAGGACATCTACGATAATCTAAGTATACTTTCAGGTATAGACTTTGATCCTATAATCAATAGAACAAATAGCCAGATATTAGAAAGAATATATGATAAAAAAGTTCCACATTCTGATAGAAATGCAATGGTTGAAATGGATATAGTGTCTAACTATCATCTTAAAATAATACTTGAAGAAATGGAATATTTAATAGAGATATTGAACTTTTAACATAAGAATATCATAAGCTATCCTAAAAAATTAGGATAGCTTTTTCATTAAAACTCAGTATCATCTACTGAATCTAACCATTTACTTATAGGTTTCATAACTTCTTTTATTGTTCCGTCTACAAATGGATTTTTAAGTTTAGCTAAATTTACAAGATTTAAGAAAGAATCACTTCCACCAGCCCTACATAATCTTAAATAATCTTCCCAAAATTCGCTGTCCTCTTCCATTGCCTTTATCCAAAATTGGAATGCACATACTTGAGCTAAAGTGTAATCAATATAATAAAAAGGAACTTGGAATATATGTCCTTGTCTAAACCAATATCCACCCCTATTTAAAAAGTCATTTTCTTCATAATTCCTAAATGGAAGGTATTTCTTTTCTATTTCTCTCCACTTAGTTTTTCTCTCTTCAGGAGTAGCCTCTGGATTTTCATATACAAAATGTTGAAACTCGTCTACTGTTACTCCATAAGGTATAAAGTTAACTGCTCCACTTAAATGGCTAAATTTATATTTTTCCACATCTTCTTCAAAGAAAAGTTCCATCCAAGGCCAAGTTATAAACTCCATACTCATAGAATGGATTTCACAAGCTTCCAATGTAGGAGAATGATATTCTGGCACTTCAAAAGATCTACTTAAATAAAATTGGAAAGCATGGCCTGCCTCATGGGTTAAAACATCTACATCTCCACTAGTACCATTAAAATTTGAAAATATGAAAGGAGAATCATATTTCGTTATATGGGTACAATATCCACCACTCATTTTTCCTTTCTTACTTACAAGATCCATAAGCTCTCTTTCTACCATGAAGTTGAAGAATTCAGCTGTTTCTTTAGAAAGTTCAGTATACATTTTCTTTCCATTTTCAAGTATCCATTCAGGACTTCCTTTTGGAATAGCATTTCCAGTTAAAAACTCTAGTGGCTCATCATAGTATTTAAGTTCATCAAGACTTAATCTACATCTTTGTCTATCTTTTAGTTCTACTACTACTGGTACCAAATCTTCAAATACCTGTTTCCTATAATTTGCCACCATTTCTGCATCATAGTCTGTTCTTCCCATTCTAGCATATCCTAGTTCTACAAAGTTCTTAAAACCTAATTTCTTAGCTATGCCATCCCTTACCTTTACTAATTTATCATAGATAATATCAAACTTGTCTTCATTTTCTTCAAAAAATTCTATGTAAGCTTCATATGCTTCTTTCCTCGTATCTCTATCTGTAGATTGCATAAAAGGTTGCATCTGGGATAAGTTTCTTTCTTCGCCTTTAAATACTATTTTAGCTGAAGCTATTAATTTATCGTATTCAGACACTAGCTTATTTTCAGTAACTAAGTCTTCTATTATTTCATCAGAAAAAGTTTTTAATTTAACTTCTGATAGATTAAATAGATGGGAGCCCCATTTTTCTTCTAATTCACTTCTAAACTTAGAATTAACTAAAACCTTCATATATCTAGATATTAAATTCTCATATAAAGGCATATTTTCATCAAGAAATTCTTGTTCTTTTTCATAATATTCATCTAAAGTATTTATTGAATGTCTTATATAAACTAAATTAGACATAGATTCTACTTCTTCTCTTATACTGTTTATTTTTCCGATAGTTTCATTTTGTGCTTTAGAAGAATTTGCCTTTTCAAATTCATCTATCAAAGACATAATGTCTTCTTCAACCTTTTTCATATCCGGCCTTTTATATTCATAATCTTTAAATTTTAACATTTGACCCCTCCTTAAAAAACTTATGCTTAGAAGTATAATATCAAATTTTTTAAATATTTGATACCCTTATATTTATGCAATTTAATCTTGTTTAATATATAATGATAGTATACAATTTAAATAAAATTTTAATGCTTTGGAGGATGTATATGAAGAAACTTGATTATGAGCAGATTATGAATGTTCAAGAAAGTGCTACAAGAAAACTACTTAATTATATAGATACCTTTTTTCAAAAAGAAAACAATATCAAAACTATCCCATTCTACTATCCAGATTTTGATGGAAAAAGGACCAGTACAGCTTTCAATGTTTGGATAAGCTTAGACTATATAACTAAGTATGGTAAAAACTTCATAGAGCATTTCATAGAGGATTCTCCTGATAAATTAAATGATTTAGAAAAAGAAACACTTTTAGAAAGAAACAAATCCCATATAAGTCTATATGAAATTAAAAATATAAAAGATGACTTAATGTATGTGAAAGACCTTCTATGTAATAAACATCATATTGTATGGGAACCAGAACTTTCTAAAATAGTAGATAAATCAGAGCTTATATTTGGAAGGGTATCAAAAGTAATTATATATGAAAAATTTGTTGGAGATATTAGCTTTCTTCCTGACTTTTCTAAAAATACCTTTTTGGAAAAAGTATTTCTAGACTATAAATCCATTAAAAATAAAGAAAATAATCTTTTAATAGAAGAATACCTTAGAAAATATAGTTTAAATGTATATAAGATATATACAGACTGTGTGTACGATGCCTTAGGCTTTAATGATGAAAATGATATACAGTTGGCAGAAGAATTAGATGAGTTTGAGTCTTTTCTTGAAAAAAACCTATCTAAAAACACTGTCAATAAACATATTAAAAATCTAATAGATATATACGAATACTATTTATATGATTTCAACTATACTCTTTATGATTTAGACAAAATAGATCTTAATGGATTGATTAAAGAAGGTATATTTGATGATTTCATACCTAGTAAAACTAAATTAAACTCTTATATTGCAACTTTAAAAAAATATATTAAATTTTTAAAAGATGAAAAAAATGAAAAAAGATATGAAAAATCCTATGAAGAAATGCTTAAAATAAGCAAGAAAAGAGATGAATACTTTAAACCTGTAAAACCAATAAATATGCCTTTATATTGGAATAAAAACCTAGATAAACCTATTAAGGATAATTTAAACAAAGAAGCTATAGAATTCTTAAATAACTATGAAAAATATTTATTTTATATAAGAAATAACAATGTAAAAATTTCTAAAAAAAATAAATATATAGAGAATAAACATTTATTAGATTTAAATAATCTAATTACCCAGGATATAATGGCAAAAACAACTAAAAATATAGCGCAAACAGAACTTCCCCTTATCCACCTTTTTTATAGTTTCTCACTATGCCACTATATATTGAATATAGATAAAAATAAAATCATACCTTATGAAAAAGAAAGTGAATATATTGAGTTGAAAATATTTGAAAAATTAGCTTTATTTCTAGATTATATTTGGAATATAATGTCTTGGGAAGAGTTCGCAGATATGGATTATAAAAGTATTGAGCAGGACTATAAATTTAATATAGTAAATAATTTAAGTAGTTTAACTCCAGATATGATATATAATTATGATGATATAAAATATATCTATATAGATACTCCAATATTTGATGAGAAAATAATATATCTATTTGAAAATATGGGACTGTTAACTTTTAAAGAAGCATCCTACTTTAAAGAAAATTCTGTTTCTACTATAAGTATTACCAGTTTAGGAAAAGCAGTGTTTAATATACTAAAAGAAAATAGAAATAAAAATGTTAAAAATATAGGAAAAATAATAGAGTTAAATAAGTGGAAAAAAAGCAAATAGCACAAAATTAGCTATTTGCTTTTTCTTTATACTCTTTTAGTGCCCTAGAAAACTGATCTGGACAAGAAGTAGTTTTAAATCCACATCTAATTCCAGAAAGCTTGTCTATTACTTCATCTATATCCATTCCCTCTACAAGATGGGATATACCTTTTAGGTTTCCATCACATCCTCCTATAAACTCTACATCTTTTATTTTACCCCCATCTACATTAAAAATTATCTCTCTACTACATACTCCTTTTGGAAAATACTTCTGCATATAGTCATCTCCTTTTATTAAATCTTCTATAGGTATTTTAAAAGGCATACATATATTTATACTATATTTTCTCCTACTCGTAAAGATAGAGTAAATATAATGTTTTTTTAAAAAAATAAAGGGAATATATAAAATATAGAGTCGATTGTTAAATATTTTATTATTACTAAAATACTTGACAAATAGTTTTAAACTATTTATAATATAAATTGTAACCATTACAAAATTGGAGCCATTACAAATGAAAGGGGATTTTGTAGGATGGCATTTAAAACAGATTCAGCAAAAAAATATTTAAAAGAACATGATATCAAGCCATCAACTATTAGGATAAAAGTACTTCAATACTTAAAGGATAATAAACATCATCCTACAGTAGATGACATATATAAAGAATTAATAGAAGATATACCTACCCTTTCTAAAACTAGTATATACAACACGTTAGAATTGTTTTTAGGAAAAAACATAGTAAATCTTGTATCAATCGATGATAAAGAGTCTAGATATGATATAGACACATCTGCACATGGACATTTTAAATGTAAAAGCTGCAATAAAATATATGATTTCAATATTAATACATCTAATCTAGGTGAAGAAGATATAAAGGGTTTCATTATAAACAAAAGAAAAATATATTATGAAGGTATATGTAAAGATTGCTTAAAATCAAGCTAATAATTCAAGTTATAAAATCATAGACCAATTGAAGGTCCAATGGGTCCATGATTAAATATATAAACAATACACTATTAAGGGGGAGTTTTTTAATGAATGCAATGACAGCAGAAAATTTACGTTCAGCTTTTGGCGGTGAAAGTCAAGCTCATATGAGATATTTAGCTTGGGCAGATAAAGCAGAAAAAGATGGCTTTGAAAATGTAGGAAGACTTTTTAGAGCTATTTCCTATGCAGAACAAATCCATGCTACAAGCCATTTTAAGGTAATGAAAGATGAAAGTGGAGATTTCTCAGTTACAGCCGGTGCAGGATTTGGACTTGGAACTACATCTGAAAACTTACAAGGAGCTATAAATGGTGAATTATTTGAAGTAGAACAAATGTATCCTGCTTACATAGCAGTTGCAGAACTTCAAGGTGAAAAACAAGCTATAAGATCTATGAATTTTGCATTAGAAGCAGAAAAACTACATGCAGCTCTATTCCAAGAAGCAAAAGATGCAGTAGATGCTGAAAAAGATGTAGACTTCAATGAAGTTTATGTATGCCCTATCTGTGGATATACAGCCGCTAACGATGCTGAAGACAAATGCCCTATCTGTGGTGCTAAAAAGGAATTATTTAAAAAATTCTAGATTAAATCTAAAAAAATGGAGATGATATCATCTCCATTTTTTTAGATTTGGTCTTCACAAAGAGCATATATATTTAAAAATTCTACAACAACTTTCTTTTCTTCTTCTGTAAGTGCATTGGAACTTGAAAACATATCCAAATCCTTTGTCATATCCTCATTTCCCGCTTCATAAAGCTCTAAAGTTTTAAAAGCATATGCAACTTCCTCCATAGCTTTTGGTACCTTAGTTAAAGCCTTTATAAATATAATTTTATCCTTTAAATAAAGATCCTTCATTAGGTTTGAAATAATAGTATACTGTTCATCATAAAGATTTAATGATGTTTTTAATAAACTTTCAATCTCTTCCTTGCCTTTAATATTTTGTTTTGAAAGCCATTTTAATATTTTTATATCACTGCCTTCTCCATATATTTTTTCAAGATTTTCTAAATCCATTTCAGGTAATTTTAAAATTATTGTTTTTAACTCCTTACTATCTATTTCTCTCTTGTTCGCAACTATTGACATTATATTTTCTTCTAAGGAAGGCTTATACTTAATTTGAAGAGACTCATTATTTTCACCACATACCTTTACACATCCTACATTATCATCTTTCCAATACTCTGGATAATAATCATAGCCTTCTTTAGCTTCAAGCAAAGGCTCTGCTCTTTGGCTCCAGAGATAATATATTGCTAAATCTATATTTTCCTCTTTATTTTCTACACCTATTAAAAGTTTTTTTGAATCTGGTGACCAGATTGTATTTCCAGTGGTAAATATTTTATCAAATAATTCTAAATCCTTAACCGAAATTATATAAGTTGTACTAGTAGCCTCTATTCCACCATCAACTGTCAAATAATTTCCGTCTGGTGACCAATCAATATTATGTAAATAGCCATTTACTCCTTCTATATTGTCCTTCTTCTTATTTACAACATCGTCTATTTCTAAAATATAATTTCCTTCTACCTCTCTTAAGTAAGCGACTTTCTTCTCTCCATACCATACTTCTTCCACTATATTATCCTTATTTTTTGAACTTTCCTTTCTATAATTTTTTATTATAAATATAGGAATAACCAACAATACTACAGCTATTATAAATATAATTTTCTTTTTCACCTACAGACCCTCCTAGAACTCTATACCTTTTCTTGCTTCTACACCTTCTGTATAGTAGTGTTTTATTTCTTTCATTTCAGTAACTAAATCTGCTAAAGCTATTATTTCCTTTGGTGCATATCTTCCTGTAATTATTACTTCTACAGAGTCGTCCCTATTTTCAATTATTTCAATAACTTCTTCTATAGAGAATAATTTGTAATATAAAGCAATATTTAATTCATCTAATACTACCAGATCATATTTTCCACTTTCTAATGCTTCTTTACAAATCTCTAACCCCTTATTTGCAGCTTGTCTATCTTCTTTTGTAGGATCATTATATATGAAACAATCCCTACCAAACTGCTGTATTTCAAAATTAGGTAAATAGTCTACAAGCTTTAACTCACTATAGTCCATTCCCTTTACAAACTGACCGAAAAATACTTTCTTACCTGCAAGGGCTGCCCTTACAGAAAGTCCTATACTGGCAGTAGTTTTCCCCTTTCCATTTCCTGTATACACGTGAACATAAGACTTTTCCACTTCATCCCACCTACTTTTTTTTAGTTTATCATTATTATATACTATATTAAAATCTTAGTGTAATGCTAGGTTTAAATGAAAAACTTAGATTTTGGTATATAATATTAAGTATATAATATTAAATATAAATATATAATGAAAAAGGGTGTGAAAACATGAATCTTACTAAGATAAGAGGTAATACTCACTATATTCCTAGTAATACTAATACAGGGGTTTATACTTATAAAAATAAAAACTGTCTCATTATTGATACTGGAATGAATAATACAGCTGCTAGAAAAATTGAAAATGTACTACTTTCTAATAATCTTCATCCTAAATATATAGTAAATACTCATAATCATTTAGATCATTCTGGAGGAAACAACTATCTTACTGAAAATTATCCAGGATGTATCACCTATACTTCTGAAAAAGAAAGGTTATTTATGGAGAATAATGAATTATTCCCTTACACTTTTTATGGAGCCGTTAGTACTAAAGATATAGCTAAAAGCAATAAACCTATAAAAGTAGACTATACTCTTAATTATGGTATAGAAAAAATAAATGATGAGAAATTTGAAATTATATCTTTAAAAGGCCATACTCTTGACCAGATAGGTATTATGACCCCTGATAAAGTATGTTTTTTAGGTGATAGTTTATTTAGTATAGATATATTAAATAAATATCAATTACCTTTTATATATAGTGTGGAAGATACTTTAAATTCTTTTGAATATATTAAAGAGATCGATGGGGATATTTTTGTACTAGGTCACTCAGATAATTTATATTCAAAAGATGAAGTAGATAAGTTAGTAGATATAAATATTAATTGGGTAAATAATATATCAGAGGAATTTTTAACAATATTGGACCAACCTCATAGTAGGGAGGAGCTTTTGCAAGATATTTTAATTTTAAATGATATGGATTATTCTAATTTTAATCAATATCATATCTACTTCTCATCTACAGCAGCTTTTTTAACTTATTTAACTAATAAAGGTCTTGTTGAAAATCATATTGAGAATGGAAAGATTTATTATTATAGAAAATAGGGCTTGATTTTGAAATAGTGCTAAATCTCCGCAAATAGAAATAAAAATTCGCTTCGAAAAGAGTTTTGATGAAATATTATCCTCCCTAAAAATAAAATGCTAAATGTTTTCAAACCCGCTTCGCTCAAACAGTGAAAAATTTTTAACGCATTTTATTTTTAGGTCGGATTATTTCATAGCAAAACTCTTTTAAGTCGCTCATTCTTTATTTCTATTTGCTCAAACATTATACTATTTAAATAAGTATAGTTAAAGCTTTAAACTATGCATAGTAAAGGATTTTGGGTTATTGCGTTTAACCGACTAAAAAAGTCTTTGATTAGAAAATAGAGATGAAGATTTTCACAAAACCCGTGAAATTGATTAAAAATCAATTTAGCAAATAACCATTATTTGCGTTAGGATTTTGTGAAAATCAAGTCCTATTTTCTTCAAAGCTTTTTCGGAAGGAAAACCAATAACCCAAAATCCGTGGGCTTGCACTATGTTAAATACGGGGGACCAGTACTATGTTAAAAGAAAATGCTAAGTATTATTAAGTAAAAAAAATTAAAAATCATTTTTGTGGAGGGATTTTTATGGAAAAGTTACAGCTTGATGATTTTACTAAGTATCAGTTTCTTTCTAGCCTTAAATATTCTCCCAATGGAGAATACGCCGCTTTCGTACTTCATAGAATGGACGCAGAAGAAAACAAGTATTTATCTAATATATGGGTTTATAATACCAATACAGACAAATACTTTAAACTAACATCTCTAGATGAAGAAAAATCTTTCATATGGCTAGATGAATCAAATATTCTATTTCCAGCCATGAGAAATCCAAAGGATAAAGAAAAATTAGAATCTGGAGAAGAATTTACAGTCTATTATAAAATAAATATTCACGGTGGAGAAGCAATAGAAGCTTTCAAAGTACCACTTACTGTAACAGAACTTAAAAAAATAGATAACAAAAACTTTCTAGTTACAGCCCTTTATGACCACTATAAGCCAGATATAAACAATCTAAAAGGTAGCGAAAGAGAAGAAGCTATAAAAAAATTCAAAGAAGAAAAAGATTATGAAGTGTTAGATGAAATACCTTTCTGGTCCAATGGCCAAGGTTTCACAAACAAGAAAAGAAATAGATTATATCTATATAACAAAGATGAAAATCAAATTAAACCAATTACTGATGAATTTACAGATGTAGAATTTATTAAATTAAATAAAAATAAATCTATGGTTATAATTATTGCTAATTCTTTTAAAGATAAAGCTCCAATTAAAAGCAATCTATACTTATATGATATAAATAAAAATAATTTAGAAAATATAACCCATGACGATCCTTTTGCCTATGCTTATGGAGATTTTTTAAATGATAAAATAATATTTGCTGGCAACAATATGAAAACCTATGGAGTAAATGAAAACAGCCATTTCTATACTATGGATTTAAATAATAAAAGAACAGAAAAAATAACTGATGATTTTGATCATAGTATATGGAATTCAGTAGGTTCTGATTGCAGATACGGAGGCAGTCAATCTTTTAAAGCAGATGGTGATTATTTATACTTTGTAACTACAGAAATAAACTCATCCTATATAAATAAGATTGATCAAAATGGCCATATTGAAAAAATAACTACTAAAGGTGGTTCTATTGACGATTTTGATATACATAATGGAAATGTATTATTCATTGGCTTAAAAAATATGAAACTTCAAGAACTATATACTTTAGAAAATGGCGAAGAAAAGCAAATTACCCACTTTAATGAATGGGTAGTAAAAACTAAAAAATTATCTACTCCAAAAAGGATAACCTTTGAAAATGAAGCTGGAATAACTTTAGAAGGTTGGATAATGAAACCTGTAGATTTTGATCCTGATAAAAAATATCCAGGAATACTTGATATACATGGTGGACCAAAAACTGTTTACGGAGAGGTATTCTACCATGAAATGCAATACTGGGCTAATGAAGGTTATGTAGTATTCTTCACTAACCCTAGGGGTAGTGATGGAAGAGGTAATGAATTTGCAGATATAAGAGGAAAATATGGAACTATTGACTATGATGACCTTATGAAATTTACTGATATAGTCCTTGAAAGATATCCATTTATAGATAGCAATAGAATAGGGGTAACTGGCGGCTCTTATGGTGGATTTATGACAAATTGGATCATAGGACATACAGATAGATTTAAAGCTGCTGCCAGCCAAAGAAGTATTTCCAACTGGATTTCTAAATTTGGAACTACAGATATTGGCTACTTCTTTGTAGACAACGAACAAGTTGGGACACCTTGGAACAATGTAGAAAAACTTTGGTTCCACTCCCCTGTTAAATATGCAGACAGAGCTAAAACCCCGACACTATTCATTCATTCAGAGGAAGACTACCGCTGTTGGCTACCAGAAGGACTACAGATGTTTACTGCACTAAAATATCATGGAGTAGATGCAAGACTTTGTATGTTCCGTGGAGAAAATCATGAATTAAGTAGGAGTGGAAAGCCTAAACATAGGATTAGAAGGCTTAGAGAGATGACCAATTGGTTTGATAAGTATTTGAAATAAGAAATTTAGGCTAAGTTTTCCTAGCCTATTCTGATTCTTTACAATATGACTCAATTATTTTCATAAGTTTATTAATATTATTTTTTCTTAATTAGCCAAAATTCCAGCTAAACTTGTAATACTTCAAAATAAATTTCTTTGATTTAGTACAAAACCAGATATTGATTAAACAAAATTATTCAGGGTATCTTACTGATACAAGGGATTGAGAGGTGATTTGCATGATTTCAAAAGAGTTATTAAGGGAAAAGGCCATTACCTTTTTAGAATATATGGGAGTCTATATTGATGACTTAGAAGATAATGAAAAACTAGAAGAATTCGCAGATATATTAACAGATACAGAAGGCTCTGCTAAAAAAACCAATGGACTAGTTTATAAATATAATGATGAGTACTTCTTGGTAATAAACTTCTTAGATGGGGATTATCTAGTAGCACCTGTAGAATATACTTCTTAATACAATTTAATTAAGCATAAATTAAGGGATGAATATATGATTATTCTTAATATACCCATCCCTATTTATTGTTCTACACAAAAAAGTTATATAATATAGGTAGTATAACAGGTACAGCAAAAGTAAGAATGGTTCCAGTAATTAATGCTACCAACCCTAATTCTGATCCAACAAATTTTGTTACTGGCACCAACATAGTATCCATATTTCCAGCAGCTCCTGCTGCAATTGGACTTCCCTTACTTATTTTAATTAGGAGCGGTAAAAGTAAAATCGTAAAAAACTCTCTCATAACATTAACCATAAAACCATATGTTCCTACCTCAACTCCATACACCTGTGTCATATATGCTCCAGTAACACTATAATAACTCATTCCACTAGAAGATATTACTGAAATATGTAATGGTAAGCCAAGTATAATTCCAGATAAAACACCTGCTATAACGCTTCCTATGAAAATTGCAATTGAAAGAAAAATAATCTTCCATCCTAACACCTTAATATAATTAAATATCATACGATTAGAACCTAAACTAATACCTACACTAGTATAGAGAATTATCAAAAAAGTAGTTAAAGCATAATCTAAAATAAAAATAAATTTCTTTGGAAACATAGTACTACTAAAAATAATTCCGACAATAATAGATATGGGCATAATCCAAATAAGTGGAGACATCTTCTTTTTTTCTTCTTCAAAAATATTTACCTCATCATTTACATTGATTTTTTTTGAGGATAATTTTCTACTTATTTCTTCTAAAGGCAATATTGTTTTTTCAACAAGAACAGTAAAAATCACGCTGAAAACTATAGAAGATAAAGCAATTATTATACAATTTAATCCGATGGTCCCTAAATTAGACATAATAGAATCATTTATACCAATGTTTGCACCTATAGTTAACATTAAGCCTATCAAAGCAATATTTACTAATAAGTCTACAATTTTTAAAATAGAATCTGACAAATTTTGAACTCCTACCATTAAACCTATAGTCAAACATAAAAATGGAATCCAGACCATATGTTTTCTCATCTCCTTCATTTAGCAAAATAGCAATACTTGTTGTTCTTCAAAATCTACATAAAATTAATTGCAATATTTATGCCTAAATCCAAATGTATAAACTATAATGCCAAAGTAGGGATATTATAGGCTCTATAGAATAATATGTTTTAAAAACTATAAAATATATTTTTATTTCATTGCCAATACGTTAACAATTAACAACTTTTTGGCGTTTCTACTAAAAACCTATCCACTCTATATCAATTTAACTTGCTCATATCTATCTTTCTATCTACTAATGTATCCAATTTATCCTTCATATCTTTAAACAGAGGTAATATTTCATCGGATAAGATTTCTGGAAGAAATGCTATATCATCACTTTCAAATATTCCCCCTAGACCTTCCATTATGTCTTTAAGAGAATATATGTCTTTTGCATATAGATTCCAAGTTTCATAGCTTGTAACTATATATTTAAGCTCATCACTCATATCTACTACATAGAAAGTATCCATAAGCCATCTAATACCTTCTAATAACTTAACTAGTTCACTCCATGTTTTTTTGCTAGGTTCTTTATAAAATTCATTTGCCAATACTTCTACTTCAAAAATAGCTTCTTCTAAATATTCAATATTAGATAAAAGAATTTCCTTCGTCATATCTTTTATATTCTTAGTTACAACTTTTACTTCCTCTATGGTATCTATATTTTTGAAAAAGTAACCATAAAAATTATCATAGACTTCATCTCCATCTATTTCAAAATGGCTCAATGTATAATTTGAAATAGCTATAATATTATTAACCTCTTCAAATATTTCCTCTATAGACTCTACATCATTCTCAAACTCCAATACCTTATTTAATATATAAATCTTCATAAAAATACCTCCAAGATTGTGTTCTTTTATATATATCACCACTAAAACTAGTATATTATATGTACGTTTCTTTAACAATATATAAATTTCTAATTATAGTTATATTTAAAAAATAATCTCAAATGATTTTAAAAATCATTTGAGATTACTTATTTTTAACTTTCTAATTTATTATTTATTTTTTTTCAATACAAAACCAAGCATTATTAATAATAAACCACTTATATAAAATTCTAGTTTACCTTTTTCTCCTGTCATTGGTAAATTGATTGTAGGTTTTTTTGATTCTAATTTTGGTTTTTCTGGTTTCTTAGGATCTTTAAAATTGTCTTGTTTTTTTGGTTTTCCTGGTTTCTCCTGTTGAATTTTTTCATTTTCTAAAACCTTTTTAATTATTTCTCCATTATTTTTAATCTCAAATGTATATTTTTCATTACTTTTCACATATCCTAATGGAGCTTCAGTTTCCATAAAATAATATTTCCCATAAGGTAATTGTTCAAATTTTGCTATTCCATTTTTATCTGTTATTTTTTCCTCTACTAATTTTCCATCTTCATCATATACAGCTATTTTAGCATTTGCTAATGGTTTCGATGTAGATTTATCTATTTTACTTAATTCTAAAGTTCCTCTTATCTTTTTATTAGATATACTTTCTGGATTAGCTTTAACTGTTTTGCCATCTTCAGTTATACTTGCTTTTAATATAGATTCTGATAGTAGATATCCTTCTGGAGATTTTGTTTCTTTTATTATATAGCTTCCGTATGGAATATCTGTAAATACTACTTTTCCTTCACTATCACTTACTGCCTTGCCTATAGCTACTGTTTCATCTTCTTCAGCATAGATACTAAATTCTGCACCACCTAAAGGCTTTTTATCTTCATCTAATTTATCAAATTCTATATTTCCTTTTATTTTTGTATTTTCAAATATATATTGAATATTTTTTTTATCATCTTTATCTTTTACCTGGAACTCATGTACTTCTTCAATTAATACATATTTATCTGGTGAAACTTTTTCTCTTATATAATAAGTTGTATCAAATTTCAATCCTTTAAATAATGCTTCCCCATTTTCTCCTGTTGGCTCAGATGTCTTCAATACATTTCCAAACTTATCTAATAGCTCGAATATAGCTCCCTCTAATTTAATTGAATTATTTTCTTTATCTACTTTAACCACATTAATACTGCCTCTTGAAGAACCTCCTGCACCGCCTCCACCAATTTGAAATCTAACTTTTATTTCTTCACTAGTATCCTCTACTGTTCTACTACTTCCTTTAAAATTTATTGTATTTGTAAAGGTAGCATCCTTGTGAGAATCAGCAATATCCGTTCTAAATTTCAATACATGTGCTTCGGTTATTTTTCCTATAAAATGGAATTCAAATTTTCTAGTTTCAGGATTATACTTTACATTCGAAGCATCTAGAGCTACCTCTTCCCCTTCTTTGTATTTTCCATCTTTATCAACTATCAATTTAATCAACTTCACTGATGAAGTATCTAATTCAAGGCCTTCTTGTAGTGTATCCTCAAGTATCCCATTATATATAGGTAATTGATTTTGATTCAATACTACTTCCCAATCAATAAAATTATCTCCATTTTTATAATTACCTTTTTTACTAGCAACAGTATTTTCAATCTTATTGGTAGTTGTTGATGACACACCTGTTTTAGGAACTTCATCTCCATTTATAGTTGCTGTGTTATTTAGGTATTTATGGCCATTGATATGAAATATAGAATCATCAACTACTTTTGTTTTAAATTCTATAGTGTGTATATCATTTATTTCTCCAAGAAATTCAATAGTCAAAGTTTTATTCTCTTTGCTAAAATCAATTTTAGACTTATCTTTACTAGGTCCAGTTATTACAACAGAACCTTCTACAAAATCTTGGTATTCTCCTATTACATCTTCAACTTTAACATTGTTCATAGGCATCTTATTTTCATTGATTACAATTTTCCAAGATGCTTCTCTAGTCAAATAATCATAACCTGTTCCAGTTTTTTTAATAACTTGACTTGATACTTTTTGATTTCCAGTAGATTTCGATTCTGGTATATTATCTCCAGTTAATTTTGCTATATTATTAAAATTTTTACTAGCATTATTGGCCCAAATATTATTATTTAACACTTTAGTTTTAAAAGTTAGTATATATGTGTCATTAATTTCTCCATTAAAAGCATATTTAATCGTTCCATCTTTGTATTCAAATTTACCATAGTTACTCCCATCTGTTTCAGATGAACCTTCTTTATATATTCCAAATGAATCTTCTACATATTCTAATCCTTCTGGTATTATATCTTCAACTATTGCATTCTCAATTTTTATTTTATTATAATTAACCCTCATTTCCCAAGTGATTTCCTGAGTAGAAGGATTATAGCCTACACCCCGTTTTTCAATTACATGAGTAGGCACCCCTACACCTTTTTCAGTATAAGCATTTTCAGGAACCCCATCTCCTTCTAATTTTACATAGTTTGTGTATGTTTTAGATTCATTAGATTCATAAGCCTTTGGATCAACAACTTTAGTTGAATAAGTTAGAGTATGTTTTTCTCTAATTGTTTCATTGAATTCATATGTCAGTTTATATGTCTCATTGTCTCCCTTAACATAATCATACTCTACAGTTTTCCCATCTAGTTTTACAGAGTCATCAACTAATTCCAATCCTTTTGGAATAGTATCAACTATTTTTGCATTACTTATTTCTAAGTTATTATTATTAATTTCTACAGTCCAATCAATTTGTTTAGTTTTACCATTGTACTTACCATTTTTTCTTATGAAATCTACTTTTGTATCCACAAACGCTTCATTAGATATAGATTCTCCATTCTCATTAAATGTAGTTTCTGCTTGGTTTTTAAACCTAATCCATTTCCCTTCTGAATCAAAAGCTGATAAATTAGGTTTTGTCTTAAAGGTGATATTATATACCTCTCCATCTTTAATTAATTCATTAAACGTATAGATTAATTTATTATCTTCAAATTTAAATTCACCATTTATCTCTGGACTAATAACTGCAGAATCCTTAATGTATTCTTGTCCTTCTTGAATTACATCTGATATAACTACATTTTCTATAGATAGTCCATTAGGCGTTGTTTCAGGCTTAATTTCAATATTCCAAGTTATTTCATTTTTATTATTATCGTATTTTCCTGATTTAATTAAATTGACATTAGCCGTTTCGTCCTCTCTTTCAAATTCAATTATAATAGTTTGGCTACTACCTCCACCTAAGTCGAAGACAATCTCGGTTTCCCCATTGTTGCCTACTTCGTTAGCATCAAATTCAGAATACACCCAGAAATAACCACTTCTATCATATAAACCTTGTGCATTCACATTTTCATCAAATTGAATTGTTACATTATTGTTAGTGTTGATATTTACTGTAGCTATTAATTCACCATTTCCATTTTTTAATGGTATTTTCATATCATCTATTATATTAATTTCTTTAGGTATTGTTAAAGTATATTTTTGGTTTATATCTACATTAAGTTCATCTTCTATTTCATAGTTGTACTGGATACGGATTTTAGAATCTTTTGCAATGGAACCTTCAAAGGGATTACCATCTTCATCTGTGATTTCCACACTTCTTATAAATTTAAACTCCGTTCCACTTCTTTTTTTTACTTCCGTGAGTCTTTCTTCCCCTGAATTTTTAATCTCTGTTTCATCAGACTTATTTTCTATCTGAACATCTTTAGAATTTGAAATGTCCTCAGAATTTACTCCATCTTCCACACTTTCACTTTTCTCCTCAACCTTTTGCTCCATTTCCATATTCTCTTCTAATTCTTTCTCACCAAGTGCATAGTTTTCATGTATTGGTATCATAAGCTGCATTACGAGCACTAAGATAACTATCATAACCATGCTACATTTACCCTTCTTATTAAAAAATTTCAACCTATCTCCCCCTTATTTTTTTACAGCTTGCTTCTTGCTTTATCTAAATTCTAGAATCTTGTACCGTATATAAATAATATTATGTTTTTTTATTTGTTTCACGCTCTTTTTTGTTAAAAAGTAGTAATATTTTTGTCCAATTATAATTTTTCAAATAATTTTCTTGAAATTTATAGTGTACTTTTGTTATATAAATTTAAAAAGCTGTAGATATTTTAAAAAATATCTACAGCTTTTTAAATTTATATTTGATTAGAACATTTTTTCTAATAATATTAACTCTATACCATGAACTGGTACATAAGTTTCCAATTTATGGATTTTACCTACTTTTATATAATCTATAGTCATTTTAGGTTGAGATTTTCCTTTTAAATATCCTAACTCTTCATCTGTCATACTTTCAGGTGCACCCATCCTTATCCACTCATCAAATGATGAGCCATTTTCCCTATTTAATTTATAACTAGTAATTTTATATTTCCCCTTAATACCTAGTATAGAAATCTTAGCTTCTTTAGACTTTTTATCCTCATATATTGAATATCTCTCTGTATTAGTTAATAAAGAAGTGTCCCCCCTTAAAAATAATTCATCAAAGTATGCATAATTATATAATAAAATTTGAACATCATCACCATCTCTGGTAACTATATATTCATTGCCTTTTTTCACTATTTCCTTTCCTAATTTAGATAGTAGATAGTATGCAAAATATGAGGACTTCTTTAAGCCACTTTTACTAATTAAGCCAAAGTTTCCATGAAACTCTGAAATACCTACTTTTTCTTCTTCCATTATATCTGTAAAAGTCCAATACCCTAATGAAGCCAATTTTCCATTACATTTCAAAATATTATCAATTATAAAATTTGATACAAAGCATGTATCATGAATTAAATTTCTACCAAATGCAGATGCATTCCATTCTGTTATATGGACTTCTGGATTGTAACCCATTATTTTATTTATTTTCTTGTTTGCTAATTCTGAAACATTATAAACATGGTCTTTATCATAATATATTTTTTGGTTTTTCCACCAATTATATGCTATATCCCATGAAATTTCTCCTTTCCGAGCTTTTGAAGCTATTTCGCTTGCCTCTTTCCTTGGCGAAAAATATTCTGGATATATGTGTAAAGATACAAAATCTAATGGTATATTATTTTTAACATTATATTCTAAGAATTCTTCCAACCAAGGTTCATCCTTAAGTGTTTGGTATGTAATAGAAGGGCCACCTACTTTTAATTTCTCAGAAACAGATTTAATAGCTAATACAGTTTCTCTATAAAATTTAAAATAGTCTTCCTTGTCCCCTATCCAAAAAACATTCTCTAAATCTGATTCATTCCAAACTTCAAAATACCAGCTTTCTACTTCTTTTAAACTATATCTATTTATGCAATTCTTTATAAAACTTACAACTAGATCTGTCCATAAGTTAGTATCCTTAGGTTGAGAAACATTTGCTTCCCACCAAAAAATTGTATCATCTGAACTTTTAAATTCAGTAGGCATAAAACCTAACTCTACAAAAGGTTTAATGTCAATTTCCATAAAAAAATCAAAAAGCTCATTTACATAAGACCAGTTATAAATAATACTACCTTTTTCATCCCTATTAACTATCATCATATCATCGGAAAAAATACCATGAAATCTTATATACTCAAATCCAATCTCTTTTTGAACTTCTTTTAACTGTTCTTGCCAACTACTTCTTAATCCTTCTGATGCTCTGCCAAATGTGATAAGTCTTTTCCAATAGTCACTTAATAGTTCTCCCCCATCACTTATGTCAATATCGATATACTCTATTTCTTTAGATTTAATATTAATATCGGTAGGTTTTAAATAACTGAATAGCTTTTTAAATACAGAATTCCTATCTACATCTAAATAACTCATGCTACGATTTTGTTTTTTATTTATTCCGAATATTCCATCTTCTATATGCATATCTTTAATTTGTTTTCTATATCCAGTAGGAGTGCAGCTATAATTTTCTTTGAAAATCTTATTAAAAAAACTAATATTAGAAAAACCGCTATTATTAGATATCTCTGTTATACTCTTATCGGTATTCCTCAACATATTTACTGCTCTATCCAATCTCATATAATTTAAATATTCTTGAAAAGACATTCCTGTTTTATCTTTTATAAAATGTGATAAATAATAGTAGCTAATATGTTCCTTTTCCGCTATTTCTTTTAGAGTAATTTTTTTATCTATATTTACATTCACATAGTCTGCTATACGTTTAAGTCTAAAAATATCACTATCTCTCAATTCTTCTTTATCATTATCTAATATATCGTATTTAAAATTATTAATTAAATAATCTCCCAATAAATATAAATAACTTCCTATTCTGAGTTTATATCCTTTTATTTTTTTATTTGATTCTAAGACAATCTTTCCAATGTACCATCTAATAAAATCAAACTTTCCCTGTTCTTCTTTCCTAGCATTAAAAGATTTGCAATCAATTTTAATTTTATTTATTTGAGGAAAATAATCTTTAAAAAAATCAGGATTTATTTGTAGAGCTAATAATATATTATCATCTTTAGTCCTTTTAGTACTATGTAGTTCATTACAATTTATTAAAATAAAATCATTCTCTTTAAGATAGTAATCTTGTCCCCCAATTCTAACTTCTACTGTTCCTTCTAAAACCAATAAGATTTCCATTAAATTATGCCAATGCATTTCAAAACTATCAACACTATGGATTATTTCTCTTATAGGAAGATCGTTTTCAGGTCTTATAACCTCATACTTATACAAAAAAACACCCCCAAATATTTACCCCATATAGATAATTTACCCTTCATACATTCTTTATAACAATTAAACTATAGTAATTATTTAAATATATATATTATTTTAGGGTAATAATATATTGAATCCACCAAGGAGTGATTATCATGGAAACAATAAAAGATTTTATTAAAACCAATATAGAAAAATACAAGTTTAAAGGCGTTGTTATTGGTATTAGTGGAGGAATTGATTCTGCAGTAGTTGGAAAGCTTTTAGTAGATTCATTAGGTAAGGACAATGTCTTTGCTCTAATACTACCTGAAAGAGATTCAGCACCAGAAACAACCCATGATGCAATACTTATATGTGACTATCTAGGAATCAAATACGATATTATTGATATAACTGGAGTACTTCGAAAAATGGGAGTCTATTCCCTTAAACCTCCTGCTTTCCCTTTTCCACGAGTTATTCAGAAAAAATATTCTAGAAATATATGGAACAATGAAGAAGAACCTTTTATAAAGGATTTAACTACTCAGGGAGACAAAAGCTTTTCTGAAAGTTTAGCTTATTATAGAACAAAACCTAGGATTAGATCAATCCTTCTATACTTTGAGGCTGAAAAAAGAAATTATGCAGTAGCTGGTTGTACAAATAAGACAGAATATCTTACAGGATTTTATACAAAATGGGGAGATGAAGTCTGCGATATTGAGCCAATACGCCATCTATATAAAACAGAAGTATTTGAAATGGCAGATAAATTAAATATTCCACAGAAGATAATAGACAAAACACCTAGCCCTGACATTGCTCCAGGAATTACAGATAAATTTGCATTAGGTATTGACTACAGTGAATTAGATAGAATATTGATTAAAATAGAAAATAATGAAGATCTTTCTGATGAAAATGAAGATAATGTAAATAAGATAGAAGAAATACTTGATAATAGAAAATATAGGGAAGCAAAACAATTACATCTATAATATGTTGAAAATACCCATGTAACATAATGTTACATGGGTATTGAATTCAAAACATTTTAAATTATAATAGTATATAATCATTACCACTCTGTTGAAATCTTTGAGTTATCAATAGAAGAAAGGTCTTTACATCCTGTTAATATCATAGCTTGATATAGTTCTTTCTTCATGTTTTCAAGAATCAATGAAACTCCTTCTTTATAACCTCCAAAAGCTCCAATGATTATAGGTCTACCTATTAGCACTCCGTCTGCCCCTAAAGCTAACATCTTAAATACATCCACTCCTGAACGTATTCCACCATCTACAAGGATCATAATATCTCCCTTTACAACTTTACTTATTTCAGATAATGCCTTTGCGGTAGATTCAGCATAGTCTAATACTCTACCACCATGATTTGAAACCACTATAGCTTTAGCCCCTATCTCTACAGCCAATTTAGCTTCTTCAACAGTCATTATTCCCTTTAAAATAAAAGGTAATTTAGTTGAAGAAACTAATTCTTTCAACTCTTCTACAGTTTTTGGCCCAACAGGTTGTCCTTTAAGTGCCATAGTCACCAAACCGGCACCATCAATATCTACCCCTACAGCTATTGAATTAATACTTTCTGCCTTCTTTATATTTTCAATAATATCTTTGTTTTCTCTTGGTTTAATAATAGGTATCCCTTTGCCATTAACTATTTTTAAAACACTAAGTCCATCTTCATACATAGTTAAATCCGCTGAATCACCAATCATAGCAATTGTACCTGATGATATACTGCCATTTACTACGCTATCTATATACTCTCTCTCTGTTAAAGCCCCTCCCATATTAAATACACTTCCTGTTACAGGTGCTGATATTATAGGAAAGTCTAATTTTATACCAAAGAATTCAAAATCTAAATCTGGATTTTTAGCATCGTGAATAGTTTTTAGTCTTAAATTAACTTTACTTAAATCTTCTACATTCGCCTTAAAACTAGAGCCTGTCAATGAACCTCCCATACCTGGAACTTCTCCAGCACAAGCTACTCCATTACATACAGGACAAACTCTACAATATCCTTTCATTTTTTCCCTTGCTATAGATCTAATTTCTTTTAATTCCATAATAAATATCACTTCCTTTCCTTAATTATTATACCAAATACATACATTTATTTATAATTTTATTTTCAAACTCAATTTATGAAAATGGTATAGATACTTTAGAAGGTATTTTCATGACCACGTAGAATACATGTATATCATTATATTTAGCAAAAAATAGTATAAATGCAGAGAATACTGCTATTCCCTGCATTTATTATTTATTTGATCTTTTTTCTTCCTAAAACTATACCATTTATTAATAGTAATAGACCACTACTATAAAAACCTATATTATTTTTGTACCCTGTTCTTGGTAAAATACCTTTGTTATCTTCTAGTTTGTCCGATTCTTCTTTTGGAGATACTGTTTTTTTACCATTGCCTAATTTATTTGAATCTGCTGGGTCTTTGGGATCTTTAGGTTTCTCTGGCTTCTCTGGATCCGTTGGTTCATCCAAATCTTTTGAACCTTCAAGTTCAGCTATTCTTTGCTCTGCTTCAATAAGCTTATCAATATTTGATACCAGAATTTTTTGCTCTTGTGATAATTTTTCAAAAGCTAATCTAGCCCTTTCTACTTCTTCCTTATGTCCTATTTTTAAATCTTTTACTTCTGGTAATTTTTCAATTAAATCTATTACCTCTTGAATATCTTCAAATCCTTTGTTTAACCAATTTCTTAACTCTTCAATACTGTCTTTAATATTATATGGAATTAAAGCTCTTTGACTATCTATAAGTAGATTATCATATTCATTAATAATATTTTGTACAACTTCTAAATCATCTATAGTAAGTTCTTCAACTTCTGGTAATTGTTCAACTCCATTGCTAAATTCTAAGCTAGTATTCATATCTTCTTCTGATGGTACTGGTGTATTGTATAGGTCTCTCATATAATCTCTTATAATAGAAATACCATAGTCTGGATTTGGAGCCCAAAGCCCTCCTAGATCTTCTACATATTGTATAGTTCCAGCCCACTCAGCTTCCTTAGTTTTATACCATCTTGGATGAGGCTTACCTATTGGATCTACTCCACAATAAATCCCTAGATGATTAAAATGTCCTCTAACACCATCTTCAGGAGTATCAAAAGTTTCATGATCTTCTGGCCTATCCCCAACAGGATCTGCTATTTTTATTCCTGCCCAGTTATTCATTTCAGGCTTCACTGCACCAGTATACTTTCCAAAATTAGTCTCCTTGCCTGCTTGTGTATAAAGGATCTCTGGTCTCATACCAGTTCTTTCACCATATATCCAATATATAGGAGCTATATCAACATAGCGCTTATGAGCTCCTCTTTTAACAGCCCAAGCTTGAGCTTGTCTTACAACTGCTCCTGTTTCAGATTTAATTAGGGTTTTTAAAGATTGGATCTTTTCCTCTACAGCTACAAGTTTTTCTAAATATCCAGCTTCTATTTTTTCTCTTTCCTCATTAGCCATTTCATTATAAAGGTTTCTTGCCTTTTCACTATTTACCTTATCCTTTACAATTATCTCTGTAATACTATCTGGATCTGGTAATTGATCTACTAAATTCATAAATTCTTCATAAGGCGGATATTCTCTAACTGGATCATCTGGCCTAAAAGTATCTATATTCCTAAATGTAAATTCTTTTATAAAATAGTCATATCCCTTTTGTTTAACAGTTTTAGCATAATTCTCTGCTTTTTCTTTAGTTTCAAACTTTCCTGCTAATGCATAGTGGTTATGAGTATCATCTGGCAAAAATAATCCAAAAGCATTTTCAAATCCATCATCAATCATTTTTTGAACTTGGTTTAAAGCGTTTTCCTTAGTACTAAATACCCCTGTTTGAATAGTAAACCAAGTTTTCTCTATTAAATTTTTCGCCATAGTAATATCCCAGTGGGTAAAGTTTTTTTCAGTTATCCAAGCTGATTCATGTCCTTTGTGTTTCTTCACTTCATCAACTAATCTCTGAGCATCATCTCTGTATTCAAAACCTCCAGCCATTACATAATAGTTGTGACTGTCTGGATCGTCAAATACAAAAGCCTCTTCAAAACCCAGCTTGTGCAAATTTAAAGCTATATTGAAAGCAGTATCTTTGTTGGTAGTAACAGATGCTTGAACACAATACCAGAGCTTGGAATCTCCTCCTTGTCCTATAGCAGGTATACTAAAAGACAATATCATAGATAAAATCATTACCAATGAAATTAACTTTTTATCCTTCATAAAACTAATCCCCCTTTTGAACTTTATATTTTCCCATTGTTGTATGAGTATACCATTTTTGAAATAATGTTTCAATATATACTTTATATTCGAAATATTATTTCAACTTTATTATCTATTTTTTTCTCATCTCCTATATATTCATTTACATGAACTATTTCCATATAACTAAGAAACAGTTTCTCTATACATTTTTTTATTTTTTGAATACTGGCAATAAAATTGGGTAAATATAGACTGATAACTTTAATAAATGGGGGAATGAAGTCGTGAAAAATTTTATCAAACAAACTAAAGTAAGTTTTATTGTAATGGCAATTATATACATTGTATTTGGTATACTATTTTTAACCCGTCCAAATTTTACTAACAAGATTATTGTTACAATTTTAGGTTTGATATTGAGTATATATGGAATTTCTAAAATACTTAAACATATTAACTCCGATGATGTTGAAAAAATCCAAAGCTTCCATCTCAGTGTTGGAATTATTACCCTATTATTAGGAATTTATTTTTTCATAAAGCCAGATATAATAGTTTCTATACTAGGTGCAATTCTAGGACTTTTCCTATTTTTACATGGGGCTTTAAATTTACAACATGCTTTTAACTTGAAAAATATGTACTATGAAAAATGGTGGGTACTTGCTATATTCGGTATTATATCTATTATACTTGGATTCTATGGAGTTATGAATCCTACAAGTATTTCTCCAGTATTTTCAATAGTTATTGGTTTAGGTATGATAATAAGTGGATTAAGTGATATATTTATAATATATAAAATTTCATCCCATTTTAAATAAAATCTATCCCCCAAACTATAATCAATATAGATATGGGGGATTTTTACTTTAACTATCTATTCATATAATCTTCTATCTCTTCCACAGTTTTCAAAATATCTTTAGATAGATTTTCACATCCATCTTCTGTTATCAAAAGATCATCTTCTATTCTTATTCCTATTCCTTCTTCTTCAATATAAAGCCCTGGTTCATTTGTTATAACCATACCTGGTTTAAGAACTGTATTATATATTCCTATATCATGGGCATCCAATCCTAAATAATGGGAAACACTATGGAAATAGTACTTCACAAGCTCCTTGTCATCCTCTATTAACCCTAACTCCTTACAACCTTCTGCTAATACTTTTTTAGCAATTTCATCTAATTCCTTATAAGGAAGGCCTGGCCTTGCTGCCTCTTCAACAGCTTCTTTTGCCTTTAATACAATATTATACACTTGTTTTTGTCTTTCAGTGAATTTTCCGTTTACAGGGAATGTACGGCTTATATCTGCATTATAGTATTTATATTGGGCTCCTAAATCGAATAATATTAAATCTCCATCTTCAGCATTGCAATTGTTCTCCACGTAGTGAAGTATAGTAGCATTTTTTCCACTTGCAGCAATTGTCTTAAAGGCTTTTTCATATATTCCATTTTTCTTTAAGGTAAAATCAAAATATGCTTCAATTTCGTATTCCATCATCTCTGGTTTAATATTATCTATCATATTCTCTATGCCTTCTTTAGTTATTTCTATAGCCTTTTTCATAAGTTGAAGCTCTTCATCTGATTTTATAACCCTTAACTTTGCAATATCATAATAGACATTTTTTATTTCAATATATGGATATCTTTCATTGATCATTTTAGCAAAATATTGTGGTTCAGTTATTGCAGCTCCAATCTCTTGTCTTTCTAGATCTAAGTAAAGTTTTTCAATTCTATTCCTTTCTAAAATAGAACCAATAGTTTCTTCAAATTTATCTAAGTAATCAATATTTTCTACTCCTGATACTTCTTTTGCTTCTTCAGCAGTCATTCTAGCCCCAATCCACCTTGCCATAACTGGATCTGGTCTTTCTACAAATATCTTTTCTGAAATATCTCCATCTATTTTACTTATCAATAGAATAATTTTCTCCCTATCAATTCCAGTTAAATAATAGAAATTCCTATTTGGAGCAAATTGATACTGTTCATCAGCAGATTTATATGGTGCTGTACCTGCAAATAACAACAATATACTATTATCATCTAAAACTTTTGCCAGTTCTTTTCTGTTTTTTATAAAAAACTTTTTGTCCATTTTATAACCCCTTTCATCATGTAATCGCTAATTAAATTATACTACTTAAACTATTATATAGTCTATAATAGTTCCTTTATTCTAACTTTTTCACTATAGATATTTTCTATTGGATTTGTTTCTATTTGTATGGTAATCTATGGTAGAATAGTTAAAAATATAAATAGAAATGGAGAGATGTAGATGAAAAGAATAGTTGAAAAATTGCCAGTACCAATTGTTGGACTAATGTTAGCTCTAGCAGCTACTGGAAATCTAGTGCTATCCTATGGGAATATATATAGAAATATATTCGGTATACTCTCTGCTATCATTTTAGTCTTAATGGTTTTAAAGATTATAATATATCCAAAAGAAGTAAGAGAAAGTTTAGATAGTCCTGTAGTTTATAGTGTTTTCCCTACTTTTTCTATGGGAACTATGCTTTTATCCACTTATATAAATGGATTTTTACCTTCATTAGCTTTTGGCATATGGATTATTGGACTAGTTCTTCATATTCTATTAATTATTTCCTTTACAAAAAAACATGTGTTTAATTTCAATATTAAAAAAGTTTTCCCTAGTTGGTTTATTATCTATGTTGGAATTGTAATAACATCTGTAACTGCTCCAGCATTTAACATGATGAAAATTGGACAAATTCTATTTTGGTTTGGATTTATATCTTATTTAATATTATTGCCAATTGTTCTAAAAAGGGTTTTAAAGATTGGAAAGATTCCAGAGCCAGCTCTACCTACAATTGTAATCTTCTCTGCACCTGCTAGTCTTTGTTTAGCTGGATATATGAATTCTTTTCAGGATAAAAACATGTTCATTGTCTGGTTTTTATTAGCCTTATCACAACTTACCTTGCTATACATATTGTTACAACTACCTAAACTATTGAAACTACAATTCTATCCCAGTTATTCAGCTTTTACTTTTCCACTAGTTATTAGTGCCATATCTATTAAACTAACAAATGGATTTCTAACTAATATAGGACAACCTATATTAATACTTAAATATATTATAAAGTTTGAAGAATCAATAGCAATTATAATGGTACTTTATGTATTGTTTAGATATGTAAAATTTATGTCTGATAAAACTGAAACTGTTAAATAACAAAAGCCACTGAATTAGTGGCTTTTGTTATTTAACAGTTTCAACTTGTCCATCTTCTATTAATTTTTCAGCAACCCATTCGGCAACTTTTCCAGTGATTTCTACACAATGTCTTTTTCTTTCAAGGCTTTTAAAATTATCTCCAGTCCATTGTCTAGTCATAACCCTACAACAAGTTGAACCATATTCTTCTTTTATAAAATCATGTAGTTCTGCTGCTATTGGAAACATTTTTTCGTTCATAGGTTCACCATGTACCCTACCATATACCATTCCTAGAGCCATTTGTCCTCCACTTACAGCTCCGCATAAGCAACCAGATTTCCCCATTCCTATTGGGAATCCTGAAGCCATCTTTACAATATCATCATCATAAGGTTTATCAAGCAATTTGTTTATAGTATGTGCTACTGCTTCTGAACAGAAAAATTCTCCTCTTTCAAAATATCCCTCTGCCTCTTTTTTCACTAATTCCAACAGTTCTTCTTTTGTCATATATATACCCCCTAAGCTTTTGTTCATACTAATTTTACGATACTATATCCATTAAAACAAATTAATATTATCTATAATAATGTTGTTACTATAGATGAATATAATTGCATTCAATTAGGGGATAATTATACTTATGACAAGACTAACATATTAGGAATTGAAAAATAGCCTTCTCTTCCAAAGATTATATTGTTTCTGCTAATCCTAGTATAAACTCCTGCAAATTTTCCATTATACATATATACTCCTATATTAAGCTTAAAATCTCGAACTTTCAGCTTTCCACCTTCAAATTGTACAAAAGGTCTAGTATATGGATCAATAAATTCTTGAACTAAATAGTCTTTATTCCAACACTCAAACAGTATATCTTTCCATTCCTCTTCAGAAAAATCCCTACCAGCATTAACACCTTGAGAAGCAAAAGAATCTATAGGTTTTATTATGTAATTATCTTTATTTTTCAAAATCTGCTCAAGTAGCTTCTCATCACTACCAAATTCTTTAGTAATAGGGATATGATTCTTTATAAGGCGCCTTTCTTCTTCTGATAAAAAACTTAAAGTATCTTCATCATGGAGTATTTTAAATATAATCTTATTGTGCATTATTTGGGACCTAAGAGAACCTAGAACACATACTGCTCCATCTTTATAAGCCTTAATAAGATCAGGTATTTCATTAGATTTTTCTATAAACTCTGCAGTAACTATCCTCCTGTATATAAGATCTATCCTCATATCTTCATAGTACAACTTTCCACCCCTATAATCTAAATCCCTTGGATCTGCAATAACACAATTATATCCATGTTCAATATAAGCTTTTTTAAAAGCTTCAAATTCAGCTGTTATTCCAGTTTCCTTAAAATCTACAATTGCTATATTAGGTTTACTGATTTTCTTATCATATCCACTATATATTTTCAAACTTTCCTCAACCCAGCTATTTATCAACTCAAAATAGGATATATCATACCTTCTCTTCATTATTTCCATAGATTCAGTATCTAACAGTATATTTGAAAAAATATTGTCTTCATTCATGCCAGAAGTTCCATCTGTATTTACTTCTATAAATTTAAATTTATCTCCTCCACCATAAAAAAGGTCAAATCTTCCTATAGGAATATTTACATCATAACCTGGATCTACCAATATAAGTTCTTCTAATAGCTTAGGGTATTTAAACTTCTTCCTATACTCTGGAGATTCTATGTACTTTTCTGTAACCTTATTTTCTATAGACATTAATACTTTCCCTATACTATTGAAGTTTTTAATGTCTTCTTTAGTAAAAAACATAGGTTGATATAAAAAAGGAATTGGCTTTCCCTTATATCTTGCATTAGAATTTGCTACCTTTTCCACTGTTAGTTTATAATCTTCATAATACTTCTCAGGATCTTCTTTTACTATATCAATATATTCTTTAGTCAAACTAAGTCCGTCCATTCTACTTCACCCCTATTAAACATTTTATAATATACTTACCCAATATAGTGAAGTTTTAATAAATTAGCTTTGTTTATCCTTCTATAAGGCCATCATAGGCTGATTTTTCTACATTATATAGGTTGTAAAAAAAGCCTTTTCTATCTATTAGCTCATAGAAACTACCTTCTTCAAGAATAGTGCCATTGTCCATAACTACTATCTTATCATATCTCTGCAATAATTCTTCATTTAGTTTATGGGTTATAACTATACTAGTTAACCCTTCTATATCTAATATTGAAGATTCTATTTCATAGGAAGTTTCTGAATCAAGGCTAGCTGTAGCTTCATCTAATAAGAGTATAGGGGTATTTTTAATTAAAGCCCTAGCTATGGATATTCTCTGTTTTTCCCCTCCTGAAAGATTGCATCCATTTTCCCCCACACTGGAATCACTCCCATTAGGCAAAGTTTTGACTAAATCTAAAAGTCCAGACTGGACTATTGCTCTATCTATTTCATCATCTATATAGTTTCCATATAAAGCAATATTGGCTTTAATGCTATCATCAAACATAAATACATTTTGCTGTATTATAGATATAAGATCATAGGTAGAAGAAATCTTTAATTCCCTATTCTCCATATTGTCTATAACTATTTCTCCATCATAGTCTTCATAATATCTTAATAAAAGTTTTAATAAAGTAGACTTGCCACTACCACTTTTCCCTACAATAGCCACCTTCTCACCTTTATCTATACTTAAGTTCATATCTTTAAGTATTTGTCTATCTTCATTGTATGAAAAAGATAGATTTTTAAATTCAATAGAATTTTCAAAAGAGCTTTTTTCTAAGCCTTCATCACAAGCTCTATCTACTTTAACTATATTTTCTATTTTATCATTTATAGGTTTTATCCCCTTTATTTTATTGACTATATTGGAATAATTAAGTATAGGATTTACTATATAATTCATAAGTTGTACCGAAGTCAACATTCCACCCACAGTAAATTTACCTTTTAATACAAGATAAGTCCCTAATCCTAGAGGGGCAAAGAAGACCATAGAACCAAAAAATTGTGATAAGGAATTGACTATAGCTTCCATCTTAGCAGAATCATATTTCCTATTTTCTACAGTATTATTTGAGTTATTATAATCTTCCCTTATCTTTTCTTCTATATTGAAGCTTTTAATAACTTCAAATCCTGAAAATATATCTTTAATCTTCGTAGTAAAATTACTTACACTATTAGAATATTCCTTTTTTCTCCTTCCCATTTCCTTTTGAAATATTAAAGGAATAAAAATAGGAATAAATCCTATTATAAAAGCTGCAATAGCTATGTATATATTTAGTCTTAAGATTGAATAAGTTCCCAATACAAATAAAGATATAAATTGGAAGCTGTCTAAAATATTTATAAAATAATCTTGTTCAATTAAATTAGTGTCATTATTTATAGTTGAAATATAGTCAGCACTATTTTGAGCATTGAAAGAAGACATATCCTTAGACATTATATTGTTAAATATATCTTCTTTTAAATAGCACATAGATTCTCTAATAAACTTTCCCCTAAATATTCTAACTAAATATGACAATACAGCTTCAACTGCCATAGTCCCCATTCCAATATATAAAATTCTTTTAAATCCCAATCCACTTCCCGTAACACTAACATCTACAATATTTCCAAGAATAAAAGCAAAAAATATATCTACAATAGAAAGAAGTACTGCAAATAACAAATTAAGGAATAAAAGTCCCCTTGGTTTAAAAAGATATTTTTTCATACCCATGCCCCCATGAAATTAATATTATATTTAAATCTTTAAATATAATATACCATCATTTATTAAAAATAGCAATCAATTAATTAATAATTATGATTAACTAATTAATAAATTTAATATTAAAGTTGATTTTATTGAATATTATGTTTTCAAGCCTTTTTAAAATAAATTTAATGACTCGTTTATTGGAAATATGATAAATAAAATTCACATTAATATTATTGATTATATTAATGTGAATACAATCAATATAAGATAATTCTATTATATATATTTAATGTATTATATATAATTAAATTATACGTTCTTAGAAAGGAAGTGTTTATTTGATGAGAATAGAAATGACTCCTAAAGAAAGAATGACAGCTTTTTCTAAAGGTGAAGAAATTGATAGAATAATTTGCATCCCTGATATGGGAGTTACTATGGCACCTTTTATTGGAGCAACTGCAAGAGATTATTATCATTCAGCAGAACTTATGGCAGAATTGGAAATAGCTTTATTTAAAAGGCTCCATCATGATAGTGTAGGAATATCCACTAGCTTAAGGGGGGTTGCTGAAGCTATGGGTTCTAAAATTGGCTTTCCTAAATGTGGCATTTCATATTTACTAGAACCAGCTGTAAAATCTGTAGATGGAATAGAATCCTTAAAAGTAGCCAGCCCTCTAAAAGATGGAAAACTACCTATTCTACTTAAAGCTATAAAACTTACTAGAGACACACTTATAGATAAGGTAGATGTCAGTGCTTCCATGTCTGGCCCTATTAGTGTAGCTGCCTCTGTAGTAGGAACGGAGAATTTGATGAAGTGGATGATAAAATATCCTGAAAAAGTTCATACTTTAATGGAAATAGTAGCAGAATCTAATAATAGATATATAGAAGAAGTAGCTAAATTAGGTGTATCCATTGGCTTTGCTGATCCAGTTTCTTCTACCAGCCTTATAAGTCCAAAACAATTTAGAGAATTTTCCTTACCTGCCCTTAAGAAAAATATAGATAAAATAAAAGAAACTACAGGAAGTTCTCCTAGTATACATATATGCGGAAAAAGCAGAGACCTATGGGAAGATGTTGTCAATGCAGGTATTTCTAATTTCAGTATAGATAATGTGGAAGATTTAGAAGAAGCTAAAAAAGTAATGGGAGATAAAGTAACAATAACAGGCAATGTTCCACCTGTTGATGTAGTTTATAAAGGTACTAAAGAAGATATATTTAAATCAGTTAAAGAATGTATTAGGAAAGGTCATGACTCTGAAAAAGGCTATATCTTAAGTACAGGCTGCCAAATTCCAATGCATACTCCAATAGAAAATATAGAGGCGTTTATGGACGCTGGAAAAAAATATGGACAGTATCCAATAAATTTGGGGATATTGGGAAGCAAGGGTAGAGGCTAGAGAGGATGGTTTAACATCCTCTCTATTTAATAAAATAGTTAAAATCTAAAATATAATAAGAATTTATATTACTATCATTTATTAAGATATTTTAAATTTTATTACCATGTTGTTTAAATCCTGTGCCATCTCAGCTTGAAGCTCTGCAGTACTTGCAATTTGTTCTACCCCTTCTGTCATTTCATTTATTCCTTCAGCTATCTGAACAGTATTTTCACTTGAATTTTGAGCATTTACAGATACATTTTCTATCGCTTGATTAAGTTCACTCATAGTAGCTGTTATTTCTTCAGTCATCGATGCAATATTATCAGACATATCATTTAGGAAATTTGCATCCTTTTCATAATTATCTAAAGTCGCAATAAAAGCATCATAATCTTTCATTACTGTATCATCCATAAATACCAATACTTCCCTCGCATTATCTGATAAATTCTTAAAAGCTTGTTGAACTTCTACTATGGTGTTTTCAATAGTAGATATAGTCCTAGATGACTCTTCAGCTAACTTTCTCACTTCTTCTGCGACAACTTCAAAACCTCTTCCATTTTCTCCTGCTCTAGCAGCTTCTATTGCAGCATTTAAAGCTAATAAATTTGTTTGTTCAGCAATACCTGCTATAGCTCCAGCCATAACCTTTATTTCTTCTACAACCTTACCATCCTCAATTGCCTTTAAAATATTTTTTTGTTTTTCATGATATAAATTTATAGCCATATCTCTAGAAACAATACTTTCCTTTTTAGTCTTTATTGCTTTTTGTTTAATTTCATAAGCTTTATTATTTCCTTCAACAGAACCAGAAGCAAGTTCTTGCATATTTGAATTCATATCTTCAATAGAAGCAGATATTTCTTCTGTTGAAGCACTTACTTCTTGAGTCTCTTCTGTTATTTTTCCTGTGGAACTATCTACATCTATAAACTTTGCATTTAGCTCCTCAATTGTAGCTGAAAGCTCTTGGCTAGAAGCACTTAAATCCTGTGATTCATCTATTATAACTTTAACAAGATTCTTTAAATTTCCTTGTACATTTTTTAGAGTTCTTGCTGTATCACCAAATTCATCTTTTCTGTCTACTTCAATTTCGTATGTAAGATCATAATTTGCTAATGAATTTGCAACATCTTGTGTTTTTTTAAGCAGCATCTTAATGGATTTAGCCATATACAAACCCATAGCAATAGTAATTAATAAAGATATTGTTGAACTAATCATTGTTATCAACTTAGAACTAGCAAATAGATCACTATTTTGTTTTTTGATTTTTTCAGAACTATCTTTATTCATAGCAACTATTTGCTGTAAATCTTCAATAGCTATATCTCTTATCTTTACTGCTTTATTATATTCTTTTTCAGCTTCATCATATTTACCTTTTTGGCTTAATTTAATTATAGATTCGATTTTATCTTTATATTGAACATAACTTGTTTTAAACTCTTTAAATATTTCTTCTTCCCCTTTTAAATATTCAAACTCACTATTTTCATAATTCGAAATCAATTTATCACTATCATGTACTAATTTTTCAACATTATCAATGTAATTTGGTAAATCCTTATTATTTTTCTTATAAACCATAGATAATAAATCTCCACGGATTTCAAGCAAATTTTTATCCAACTTATCTAATCTTAATACTTCATCTGTATTATGATAACTTATGGCTTGATTATCATTTACTTTATTGAACTTATTTAAAGATATAAAATTCCCTATACCTCCTATAACTATAATACTTAAAAATGCTATTAAAATTTTCGCACTTACTTTTCTGCTTTTTAACAATTCTATCCACTTCCTTTTCAACATTTTTCTTATTTTTTAATATATAAACTACATTATTGAATTAAATTGATAAATAAGTTCGATATCTTTTAAACTTTTACCCTATTTATTAGAGAATATTCATGTTAATTCTACATTTTTCCCCTTTTTCCTCTTTTAAAATATTATGTTTTTTTAACAATCTCTCATTAAGTAAACATAAAACATCCCCTACCTTTTAAAGGTAGGGGATCTACAAAAAGGATCTTTTTATTATGCCAACAGCTACTCCAAGTATTCTTACCTGATCGTCTCTAAACTGTGTAGGCTCATATTTTTTATTTTCAGGTATTAATAAAATTGTATCTCCCATTTTCATAAATCTTTTCAATGTTGCACTATCATCTATTGCAACAGCAGCAATATCTCTATTATTAGCAGTTTCCTGTTTGCGTATTACAACATAATCTCTATTATTTATTCCTGCTTCTATCATGCTATCGCCCTTTATCTTTAATATATAATGGTTGTCTCCATTTATACAGTTTCTAGGCAAAGGAAAATCATCAACTATCTCTTCATTCATATATATGGCTTCTCCTGCAGCAATATTGGTGTAAACTGGAACATTGGCAAGCTCTATCTCTTTATAGTTTTTCCTTTCATATGAATCCTCTATCATAATTTCACATTTATCATTTATGTCCATAGTAATAATACTTTCCTTATTCGTCCTAAGATTGATATATTTGTAACTTTCAATGCTTGATGGAAGCATTGATGAATTAAATAATGGTATATCATTGATAACTTCAAAATTTTTGTTAATAATATATATTTCATTACCATCGACAGCAATTCCATACTCACAAGTTCTGCAGCAACTCATATAGCTTTTTAATTGTCTAATTCCATCATTTAACCCAGTTCCAAAGGCCTTTGTCTCAACAAAAATATATGGTATTTTATTTCCATTTTTATATATTGATATACAGATATCTACAGAACCAATTTTTGAAAAATTATTAACTTTATATTCGACATCAATAAGTCTTTCTGGATATTTATATGTTTCCATAAGCTCATTTATAAACCACTGTCGTATCTTTTCCTCATTCGAATATATATCAATTATCTCATCTTTAAATTTATATTTATCAATACTTACTTTATAAAAATTTCTTATATTTGATAATACATCAATTTTCAAATATCTATTATCAATATCATCTAAAAATTTCGAAGGACTTCCACTTGTTGTTATATACAAAAATTCATTTGCCCTTGTCATTCCAACATAAAGTAGTTTTCTATCCATTGATTCCTGTAAACTCTCTTCATTAAGATCTTCATAGCTTAGATATGGTATTATATTACTATTTACTCCTATAATAAAAACTACTTTGAACTCTAGTCCCTTTATAGAATGCATCGTTAGAAGTCTTATACTGTCCTTTTCAAAATTTGATTTTTTACTGTCTACAATAATATTCTCAATTCCTGAAATATCTAATTTTTCTTTAATATCTTTAATAATATTCATATTTCTTGCAATAATTGCAATATCTTTCTTTTTAAATCTACTGATAGTATTACTTTTAATTTCAGAAATTATAAAACTTGCTTCATCAAATGAATTTTTAAAATATCTACAGACTGGATATTCCCCTTGACGATCTATAAGCAAAGGTTGTACAAAATTTTCATTTTCCACTATATTTTTATCATTCTCAATAAGACTATAGGCAGCCTCTGCTATTTGTGTGGTAGTTCTATAATTTTTGCTAAGAGAGTTGCTCTTTCCAGTCATATCAAACTCTATGCTTTTGAAACTTCTACCTTTAATAAGCCATGAATGAGAATAAATACTTTGAGCCGTATCACAAATAAACATTATACTTGAATATTCCTTTTCTAAAAGAAGGGGTTTCAAAAACTCAAGTTGAACTCTAGTTAAATCCTGACTCTCATCAATAATAATATGGGTGTATTTCTTACTTACTTCTTTTTTAGCCTGATTATATGCAATAAGAGCCATATCTTTAAAATCTATATATCCTATGCTTCTAAGTCTTTCGTTATATATTTCCATAAGCCGAAATATAGCACTTCTTGTAGTAGAATTTTTCATAAGTTTTTGAGGTCCATTACTACCTTGTTTGTTCTTCCTATCCTATCAACGTTTTGATATTCTTCAAGCTCCATATAATTACAAGATTTTATCCAATCTATTTCATCTAATAGAAAGTCTATGTACTTTTGATCAAGCAGCTTTACATCTTTATAAATCTTAGACAACTCACTCACACATGACGCTAAAATTGAATATTTTTCTTTATTGTCACTGATAACATTAATATTAGAATTGTTTTCTCTTTTGTAGTCACAAAAATATTTATACATTATACTATCTACAGTTTTTATATCTAGTTTATTTGTTTTATCCTTTCCAAACAAATCCACCTGCTTAACCTTGGAATCGTCTATCTTTTCATAAATATATTTTACATATTGTATCAATATAATCTTTCATTTTTTTAAAGCCTCCAAAGCTTTCTCTTTCTGCATTAGATATTGTCTCCCTCTGATAATACGATATACAAATAACTAAAAAGTAGAGCTAACTTTATAAACTAATATCTATATTTCCTCCAATATTAGGATTGACTGACTGTTCCATGATTCTGGTGTTAACTTCCAACATTTTTGCTAAATCTACATTTTGTCCCTTTGCTGTATCCATTGCCATTTTCATTATAGATACACTTGCTTCTTGAGCTACTTTCATTTGGCTTAGTCCCATTGATAATCCTGCTATGTCCATGTGAAAACCTCCTTTTTATGATTTTAATATTGTTATCTGTCTCTGTAGATATTTCAATATTAAATTATAAAATACCTTCCATTTGATAAAACTTTCTCATTGAAAAAGTCAGAGGAGTAATTTCCTCTGACTTCCTTATTATCATATCCAATTATCTTAATAATTGTAATACTGTTTGAGGTGCTTGGTTTGCTTGAGCCAACATAGCAGTTGAAGCTTGTTGTAAGATGTTTTGTTTTGTAAATTCCATCATTTCTCTTGCCATATCTACGTCTCTAACTCTTGATTCTGCAGCTTGTAGGTTTTCAGCAGCATTGTCTAAGTTTTTGATTGTATGTTCTAGTCTGTTTTGAACAGCACCTAATTTTGATCTTTCTTTTGAAACAGTTTCTATTGCACTATTTATAGTTGTAATAGCTTTTGAAGCTGATTTTTGATCAGAGATATTTACCCCTGCTGATTTAGATGCATCTTCATCTACTTCAGCCGTTAAAGTTAAATCTGTACCCTTAGCTGTTAACGTATCAGTTCCCTCGAAATCTTCAGTAGTGGATACTGCTATGTTTGCTTCTCCAGCAACACTTTCTAATGCAGTCTTAACATCAGCCTTAGTTGCAGTTATATCTGTATCCTTTGCTAATGTTACAGTAATTTCTTTAGTATCCTTATTATATAATGCTCCAGTTTTTGTGTCTTTATCTCCTGCTTCTTCAAATTTTATTTTTACTTTCTCACCATCTAAACTACGAACTTGTAATCCTTCAATATTTGTAGCATCAACATCTTCAGCCTTATATACTTCTCCATTTATTTTCAATGCATCTGCTCTCATGTCATTGATACTTACTTCTAAATCTTGTCCTTCATTTGCACCTATATGGAATTTCTTATTAGCAAAAGTATTGTCTAGTAATTTTTGAGTATTAAATTCAGTGTTGTTTCCTATTCTATCTATTTCTTGTCTTAATTGGTTCATTTCATCTTGTAATGCTGCTCTATCTACTTCAACGTTTGTATCGTTAGCTGATTGTACTGCTAATTCTCTCATTCTTTGAAGGATTGCATGAGTTTCATCTAATGCACCTTCTGCAGTTTGAATAAGTGAGATACCGTCTTGTGAGTTCTTTGAAGCCATGTTTAATCCTCTAATTTGGCCTCTCATTTTTTCTGATATTGATAGTCCTGCTGCGTCATCTCCTGCTCTGTTGATTCTAAATCCTGATGATAGTTTTTCTAAGGATTTAGCTGTTCCTGTGTTGTTAATACCTAATTGTCTGTTGGCATTCATCGCCATCATGTTATTATTAATTCTCATTATAAATTCCTCCTTGAAATTTTATTTATTCGGCATCCGTGCCTGCCGCCTTTTGGGCGAAATTAGAAAATAAAATGTTTTTTTATTTTCATTATATATATCGGGAATGAATTATAAAACTTTAGTCTTTTTTATCTTTTTTCATTATTTCTTTTAGCATATCTAAGTTTATATTTATTTCTGAGGCTTTTTTGTTTTCTTCTTGTATGTTTTCGTATAGTTCTTTTCTTATAATATCTATATTTTTAGAGGCTTCTATCCCTAATTTTACTTTCCCATCGCTTATTTCCAATACTTTTACTTCTATATTATCTCCTATGATTATACTTTCATCTTTTTTTCTAGTAAGGATTAGCATATTTAAGCCCCCTCACTATTTGATTCTTTTTTAAATATATAGTATTTAGTTGAGTATCTACCATCATCTAACACTATTTGTTTCCCTAGTTTTTCTTTTACATTTACTACTATTGGTCCCGAAAGGTTTGTTGTCATTTCTTCTATATTTTCTGGTATTACTACTATGGTATATAATGCTACATCTCCTTCATCTTTTATTTTAAGTGCTTCTATAGCTGATTCTGGTAACCTTATATCATAGTCAACTTTTACAAAGAAAGGATTTATAACTACAAAGGCTAAATCTTGATTGTCTACTGACTGAAGCCATTGGAATGGGTTTTCTTCGTCTGTATTGTTTATGATTATGTATCTTTTTTCTTTTTCGAATCCTGGAATACCATTAGGAAAGTTAATTATACTACTCTCATCTATTTCAATTTCCCCAAAATTTCTAGTATTTAACTTCACCATTTCTCCTCCTCAAAGGTAACTTAGTTTAGTACTTTCTTTTTACATAGTGCTGGATCCCGCAAATAGAAATAAAAATTCGCTCCGAAAAGGGTTTTGATGAAATAGTATCCTCCCTAAAAATAAAATGCTAAATGTTTTCAAACTCGCTTCGCTCAAACAGTGAAAAATTTTTAACACATTTTATTTTTATGTCGGATTATTTCATAGCAAAACCCTTTTAAGTCCCTCATTTTTTATTTCTATTTGCTTAAACATTGTACTATTTGAATAGATGTGTCTAAAGTTTTAAACTATACATAGTTAAGGATTTTGGGTTATTGCGTTTGACTGACTAAAAAAGCCTTTGACTAGAAAATCAAGTCCTATTTTCTTCAAAGCTTTTTCGGAAGGAAAACCAATAACCCAAAATCCGTGGACTGTCACTATGCTAAAAGAAAACCTCAAAGTCCCATATTTATATTATTACCAAGCTCATTTCCTTTTTTATAATTCAATACCGATTCTTTATAAAAATTTAACTTTCCCATTTCCCATTCTAAATTCAAATACCCTTCTACATCTATCTTAGGCATGCTTTTAGGCATTATATCTATATTCCATTCTTTATTATCAAAAGTATTGTCAAAGGCTATTTGTGGTATGGCATCTGGTATTCTGTTTTCTATACTTGCCATTCTATTGCCTTCGGACACTATTCTATCTATTCCTTCTGATAGCTGTGATTTTGAATATTCAACACATTCTTTAGCCAAATCAGCATTGTTTTTAAGCCCTGCTTCAGCAAAACATTGATACTGGTCTATAGTTACTTTTGGAAGCTGTCTATCTATATAGACCTTTGGATAAGTAGTCTGGATATTCAAAGGAGTTATCAATTTTATCCACTCCCTTCCCAAATTTATAATTGATTTCTTAAGGTATTATCTTAAAAAATCCACTAGACTTGGTTGAATTATATTCATTCCTACTGATAAACTTGCTCTATATACATTTTCTTCTGCTTTTAAATCTATAGAAGCTTTAGCTAAATCTGTATCTTCATTTTTTGATAGAAGTTCTGTAGTACTTAGTACCTGAGAGTCTAATTTATCCTTAGTTAATTCCAATCTTCTCATCTTAGCCCCTATTTCTGCCCTTACTGATAGGGCTTGATCCATACAAGTTTGTAATCTTCCTATGGTTTTATCTATTTCACCTTTATTAGCTTTTGGATCTTCTAATGCAGCTTCAAATTGTTCAAAAACAGAGATTAGGTAACTTGAATCATTTGTATCTACTTCCGTTTTTTCAAAGGGGTTATTTTCATTGACTGTTCCCACTCCAAAAATTTTTATCCCTACAGTATTTACCTTTACAGTTTCAGAAACTCCTATATTATATTCTACTATCTCATCTGCAGTTAATTTAGATGTTCCATTAGAATTTTCATCTACTAATTTATAACTTCCATCTTCATCAAACAACTTCTTATCTGTTTTATATCCCGTAAATATATATCTTCCTGCGTAGGTGGTATTCCCAATTTCTATTAAATGTTTTTTTAGTTGCTCCACTTCTGCTTTTACTTTTTCTAGATCTTCTTCTGAATAGGTTTCATTTGCCATTTGTACAGCCAATTCATTTGCTCTATGTAATACACTTCCTATTTCTATAAGAGCTGATTCTGTTTCTCTCATCCAAGATTCTGCATCTTCTGCATTCCTTTTATATTGTTGGATTTTTGAAATATCGGTACGCAATTTAAGACTTTTACTAGCCCCTATTGGATCATCTGAAGGAACTGAAAACTTCTTTTTACTAGATATTTGTTGATTTATCTTGTCCAATCTACCTAGATTTTGATTTAAATTATATAATAAATTGCCAACAAGCATATTGTTAGTAACACGCATAGATTTTCTCCTTTCAATTAAAAATTATCTTCCTACCAATCCTAATCTATTTATAGTTACATCTAATATAGTATCAAATGTAGTTATCATCTTAGCTGCTGATACATAAGCATGCTGAAATCTAACTAGATTTCCTATTTCTTCATCTATAGACACACCTGATTCTGATTGTCTTCTTCTTAGAATATTTTTCATAACTACCTCTTGGGTACCTTTCATTCTATTGGCCTGCATGCTATCTACTGCCATATTAGATAATATAGCTTTAATAAAATCATCAGGATTACCTTTCGACATACCATCTGTAAAAAATTCATTATCTTCCCTCAAGGCTATTATTTTAAGTAAATTTTTATTATCTTCCACTCCACCAGGCTCACCGGCAACAGCTATTTTTCTTAAATCTTCTATAATTTCATTTGACACAGCTATAGTTGCAGCTGGATTTTTTTCATCCATTGTAAAGAAATCAATATCATGACTTTCATCTAATCCATAACCTAATCTATGTTGCTCATTTATTCCTTCTGCGAATCCCTTAGCAAAATCATTTAATTTATTCTGATAATAAGGAATTCCTCTATATTTACCATCTTCTCCATTACCATCTACTAAATCTAAAAGTCCTTTTAATTCTCCTGATTTTAAATTTATATCATTTCCATTAGCCCATTTTAATTCTTTAGGACTATTTATATCATTCTTATCTTTAGGTCTATATTCCATCTTTGTTATATAGTCATGGTCTACTAAAGTAATACCACTTATTGATACTTTATATTTTCCATCTTTAGATTCATCTACCCTTACATTTACAATCTTTGATAACTCATCTACTAATAATTCTCTTTGGTCTCTTAAATCATTGGCCGAATTTCCGTCAATTTCTAGTGCATATATTTGTTTATTTAATGCAGCTATTTGTTCTCCTATATCGTTTATCTGTTTTACCTTTGTCTCTATTACAAATTCAGTTTCATTTTTAAGATTTTCAAGCCTTTTTGCTGTTTCATTTATATGTTTAGTTAGTGCTATGGCAGTTTCTTTTACTGGTTCCCTATAGGAAAAATCCGAAGAATTAGTAGAAAGATTTGTTAATGATTCAAAAAAATCATCCATGTATTGTCTAAAACTGCTATCTGAAACTTCACCAAAAAGCTTTTCTATCTCCATAAGCGTATTCTTTTTTACTTCCCATTCTCCCATAGGTGCAGATTCATTCCAGTATTTAAGATCTATATAGGAATTTCTCATTCTTTCTATGTCATATATTTCTGTACCAGTACCTAAAAAACCTACTCCTGGCATATGGAATGGAGCTGTCGCTCTTTGATTTGCAACTTGTCTTGAATAACCATCTGTATTCATATTGTTTAAATTATGATTTGTTACATATAAGGACCTTTGACTAGCTATAAGTCCTGATACAGCTGAGTTAAAACCATACATATTTTTTCAATCCTTTCGCAAAAATTTATAATTGGCAAGCCTTTATCTTCCTGCTCTTCCCATTCTATTTACAATATTGTCTATCATTTCGTCTATGGCATTTACTACTCGTGAATTAGCTACATAAGAATGTTGGTATCTCAACATATTTGTCATTTCTTCATCTAGAGATACACCAGAAATAGTTTGTCGTCTCTCATCTATTTGCTTTAAAAGCTTTCCTTGATTGTTTGCAATATTTCTAGCCGTCTTTCTTTCTACAGCAATATTAGAAACCAAATCCCTATAATATTCTTCAAAAGTCATATCATCTAAAAGTTTTTCTTCTCTTAATTTCGATATTTTTTTTGCAATTTCTCCATCCCCTTTATCACCAGACTCAGAAATTGCTATATTATTAAAGTTTGCAAGCTTTGGATTAACTTTAATATTTGAAGCCTTTATTGTTTGTCCATCACCTATAAAAAATGATTCTCCTAGCTTTTTACCATCAAGATTATAGCCATCTTCATGCAATGCATTTATTTCACTAGCTATATTGTTAACCAATATATCCAAGTCATCCCTATATTTTTCTACGATCTCATCCCTTGCATGTATATATCCTAATAGACTGCCCTTTTCTCCTAACTCTATATGTTCTCCTGTATCTGACCAGCATATATAGGCATAGCCTTTATTAGGTTTGCCTTCCATAACTCCATCTGGCCTATCAGTTGTCATGCCTATATGATTTATGTAGCCTCCATTGACTAAATCTCTACCTTGTAGTGAAACTACTATCTCATTTGTTGGCTTTTCATAACAATCTATAGGCATCATTCCTGCTAATCTATCTAAAAGCTCATTTCTTCTATCTCTATAGTCATTGGCTTTAACCTTTGAAGTTTCACCTTCTACAAGCTTTATTTTATCATTTAAATTGGCTATTTCATCTAATATGTTATTTATTTCTTCTATTTCATTCTTTATTTCCTTATTTAAATTTAATTGAAGATTGTCAAGTTGAGTATCTATATGATTTACCGTTTCAGTAAAGGCTACTCCACTTTCATGAATTAGTCCTCTAATTGTAAGACTATCTGGAACCTTATATATCTCTTCCCAACTGCTCCAAAAACCTTCCATAACCTTTTGAAGTCCACTGTTATTCACGTCATTAAATATTATCTCTACTTCTCCTAAAATATCACTAGTAGCATTCCAATAACCATATTTCTCTAATTCATACCTATATCTAAAATCTAAAAATTCATCCCTAGTCTGTCTTATCTCTTCTACATGGACCCCTCTACCTTTTTCTAGTCCTTCACCTATTTTTACATATCTATTAGTAGCATGAATTACACTTTGTCTTGTATAATAAGGGTTATTTACATTTGATATATTATGTGATACTGTGTCTAAAGCTTTTTTATTTGCATCTATTCCTGATATAGATATATATAATCCTCCAAAAGACATATTTTACACCTTCCTATCAAATAAACTATTCTTTGATTTTGATTTTTTGTTTTCATTCCCATAAGTAGGAGGGATTGTAGCATTGGTCATTATGTTTAGATTAAATTCTATCCAATCTAATGAATCTTTAATAAGAGCATTGTTTGTCTTATTCTTTTCTTCAATAGTTTTTAGTACATTGAAAAGTTCTTCTCCCAATTTTTCTAAATCCTCTTTTTCCTCTGGTATATTGGATATTATAGTAGAAAGAGAAGTTTCTTTTCCTATTCCCCAACTATCTAAAAGATGCTCTCTTTCTAATTCCAAAGTAGCTACTTTATTTATCAATCCTTCCTCTTTAACAGTTAAACCCTTTAATCCATCTATTTCATCATTCATAATTATATCTGTCTTCTCCATTGCAATACTATCTAGTTCTTTTAAAGCTTCTAACTGTTCTTTTAAAATATCCATAAGTTCTTCTTTAAAAGTAGTCATGGAATCCCCTCCAATCTTATACTTTCTTGTCAAAGTTTGCTTTTTCAAACATCTTATCTACAATTTTTCTACCATCTATTTTATAGGTTCCAGTTGTAATCTCATCTTTTATTTTTTTTGTTTTATTTTCCCTAATCTCTGGCAATTCTTTAATTTCATTAAAAGCATTTTTATATTCTATCGCTTTGTTTGATAGATTTAATTCGTCCCTTTTATATCTATTCTTTAATCCAACTTTTTTAATCTGTTGATTTTCATATACTTGGGAAACCTTATCTATTCTATTGATTTTCATAAGAAAACACCCCATTTCTCTCTACTCTTAATTATATTATCGGAAATAATGGAGTGTTTCTTTAGACTTTTATTAATTTCTACCACTTCTATATCTTTCCTTAATTCTCATCTTTTCTCTAGCATCACTATTTTGTAATGCAGATGGATCTTTTCCTCCGCCTATAGCTTGTTTAAATTCTCTATCCATATCTACAATACATTTTTCACAAAATCTACCAGTTCTTATAGATTTACCACATCTTTCACAGGTAAGTATTGAATTATTTTCATCTTTTATTTCCAGTCTTCCTTGTTTTAAAAAGTTTATTATCTTCTTCGTCTCTACCTCTGTTTCTTCAGATACTTCAGATACATTAGCATCTGGATTTTCATCTAAATATTTTTTTACCTTTTGAAAATCTTCTTCTTCCTGTTTTCTACATTTAGGACATATATTGAAATTATCATATACATATATTCCACCACAACGACTACAATTTCTTATATCCATAAAAATCCCCCTTACAATTTCATTCCAGAGGTTATAGCTAAGGCATCAACCTTCTTTGCATGTCCCTCTTCTAAAAGAACTTTAGCACATTCTTTTATAGTTGCTCCTGTAGTAGTTATATCGTCTATAATTAATATTTCTTTATTTTCAAATTCAATACTATCTACGATTTTAAATACCCCTTCTATATTCTTTATTCTGTCATATCTATTTAGTTTATTCTGGGGTTTTGTATTTTTAACCCTTATTAGTTTTTCCCTTGATAGAGGAATATCCAAGCTTTTAGATACATATTTAGCTATAAGTTCTGATTGGTTATACCCTCTTATGGCTTTCCTTCTCCTATGAATAGGTACATAGGTTATTATATCTATATTTTCCGTAAGATTTTTTTCATATATAGTTTTAATAAGTATTTCTCCTAGTGGCTTATAGAGATATCCATAGTTTTCATATTTATAAAGATAAATCTTTTCTCTTATAAACTCATTGTAAAAAAGTGAATATACTGCTTTTCCTAAATATGGGGAGCCTAAGTCTACTTCCCTATTTAAATACTCCATATTATCTCTACAATAGTTACATATATAGTTTTTTATATCTTCCCCTTCGCTGCCACAAAATAGACAAATTCCTTCTTCAGGAAAAAGCAACTCATTAAATCCATCAAAAATCTTCATAATCTCCCCCTAAAAAAATGTAAGCATCATTTTCATCCTATAGTCCAATCCAGAATATCTCTTTGTAATCCTATTGTTCTGGATCATCTTAAGAAGAAACTGTTCCTCACCTACAAGAACTACTAACTCTTTTGCCCTAGTAATAGCTGTATATAATAAGTTTCTAGTAAGTAACATTGGAGGTCCCCAACATATTGGCATAATAACTACTGGAAACTCACTACCTTGGCTTTTGTGAACAGTTGTTGCATAGGCTAGCTTTAGTTCATCTAATTGACTGAAGTCATATTCTACTTCCTTCTCATCATCAAAAAGTACTTTAAGGATTTCATCTTCTTTATCTATATCTATTATAAATCCAAAGTCTCCATTATAGACCCCTTCTCCTTTTTCTTTAACTACTCCATTTTCTATGATCTCCCATTCAGTAGTATAGTTGTTCTTTATCTGCATCACCTTATCCCCTATCCTAAATATTTCATCCCCTATTTTCTTTTCGCTTTTCCCATATCCTTTAGGGTTCAATACTTCTTGGAGATATTTATTTAGTGAATTTGTACCTGCATCCCCTTTTTTCATTGGGGTTAATACTTGAATATCTTTTAGTGAATCATATCCATTAAATTTTGGTAGTCTCCTATTACATAGACCTAGTACAGTATCTACTATTTCTTTTGAATTATATTTAGGTATGAAATAAAAGTCTTTTCCCTTTGCATTCAAACGAGGATATTCTCCTTTATTTATCTTATGGGCATTGACTATTATCATACTTTCTTCTGCCTGTCTAAATATTTCATCTAACTTAACTACTTTTACTACACCACTATTTATAATATCTTTCAATACATTTCCTGGTCCTACTGAAGGTAGTTGATCTGTATCTCCTACAAATATTACTCTAGTTCCTGCCATTATGGCTTTTAACAGATTGTTCATAAGGATAATATCTACCATAGAAGTTTCATCTATAATGACTACATCTGCCTCTAATGGACTACCTTCATCTCTTCCAAATCCCATTTCATCTTCCATAAATGAATATTCCAATAGTCTGTGAATAGTCTTTGCTTCTCTACCTGTAGCTTGGCTCATCCTTTTAGCTGCTCTGCCTGTAGGTGCTGCTAAAACTACTTCCAGCTCTTTTTCTTCAAATAGTTTTATAATTGCATTTATTGTGGTAGTTTTTCCTGTTCCTGGTCCTCCAGTAATAATAAGCATTCCATTTTCTACAGACTCTTTTATAGCTTCCCTTTGTCTCCTAGCAAATTTTATTCCTTCCTTATCTTCTATATTATTAATTTCTTCTTCTACATCTATATTTAATTTTTCTAATTCTACTCTAGAAAGTTCTACTATCTTCTTACTTACATTGGTTTCTGCTATATAGAAAGGCATATAATATACCCATATTTCTCCATCTACATTTTCCAATTGAATCTCTTTTCTTATGGCTAGATCCCTTATAGATTGTTCTATTAGTTCTTCTTCTACTTCAAGTATTTTCCTAGACTCTTCTATGAGTATTCCTTGTGGAACATAGGTATGACCATTTCCTGAGGATTTCATAAGTTGAAACTTTATACCTGCTTCAACCCTATAAGGTGAATTGGTCGCTATTCCCATATTTTTAGCTATTTCATCTGCTTTTTTAAAACCTATTCCAAAGATATCTTCTGATAGTCTATAGGGATTTTCTGAGATTATATTTATAGTGTCCTTTCCATATTTTTTATATATTTTAACTCCATAGTTAGCGGTTATTCCGTACTGTTGTAAAAAAACCATTATATCCCTTAATTCCCTTTGTTCTTCAAAGGCTTCAGATATTTTCTTTACTTTCTTATCCCCTATGCCTTCTATTTCTTTAAGCCGTTCTGGATAGTATTCTATTATTTCTAAAGAATCTTTCCCAAATCTTTCTACTATCTTTTTTGCTGTCTTTTTTCCTACATGGGGAATGAGGCCAGAGGAAAGGTACTTTTCTATTCCATCTAATGTATTTGGAGTTATTGTAGATACATTTTCTATTTTTATTTGTTCGCCATAGTTTGGATGATAGATCATTTCTCCAGCTACTTCTACAGATTGACCTATATTTAAAAAAGGAATATTGCCTACAATTGTTATGGAATCTTCTTCTGCGTGCAATTTGGCAACGGTAAATCCATTGGATTCATTTCTAAATATTATATCTTCTACAATTCCCTCTACAGTAATCAACCTCTACTCCCTCCAATTATCTTTATTAGATAATATTATACCATAAAAATATTGCCTATACTTTACCCCTTATTCTAAAGTCTCTCTAATCTTTAGTAACTCCTGCCGTAAAATAGCTATATCTCCCTTAGTGGCAGGTTTGTTGTATTCATCATAAAAAACTATATCTTCATATATTCCCTTCTCCTTTTTATTATAAAACTTCCTTATTATTTCACCATTGTTTATATGTTTTTCGACAGTTTTCAAAGAATTCAAACTTTTGATCTTATAGTTAGAGCTCAAAAATATATTTACCCCGTCTAATCCTCCTTCTATCTTCTCTATATACTTTATATTTACATAGCCTAAAGCTCCATCATTCCTAGATATAGGTTTTCTCGTCTTAATTGGTATAAATATGTTTTCTTTATTGAAGGGAATAGGAACCAATTTATTTATATTTAGTAAATCACCATAGTATTTTCTAGACTCTTTTAAATCCATTAGAAAATATCTACCTAGACAATTTAAAAAACTTCTTAAACTCTCCTCTAAATATTTTTCTCCACCCTTATAAGTGTAGATAGCTGTACAATTTCCTTTCATATTTAAATAAACAGGCATAAAAGCCATTAGCTCTTCTTCTATATATTTCCCTATGCCCATAAAAAACCCCTCCCTTGACTATTCATTATAATAGAACATACGTTCTAAGTCAAGGGAGGTTTTTTTATTTCATACTAGTTATAACTTTAGATAGTTCATTTATACTTTTTGTTAGATTATCTAATTTACCTTCTATTCTAACCAAAAGATAAATAGATATAACTATTGGAAAGCCTAAATTGGCTATCTGAGTATAAACTTCTTCCATCATATTCTCCTTTCTTCAATTTTAAATAACAAATGGTGAAGACAGCAAGTCTTCACCACTTATAGATTAAATTTCTATTTCTTCAATAGTAGTTCTTACAATTCTTGCCCCTACTGTTGTTGTTATATCTCCACCATTAGAGTCAAAGACATTTGTTTCTATGATATTGTCCATTGTATTTCTTACTTCCTCCCCTGTTAAATCATTTCTTGGATTGTCAACTGATAAAGTCACCCTTCTATCTTCTAGGTTTTTAAATATCATTTGCAATTTAGAATTTTCCACTAAATCACCTCCCATATACTATTTTTTAAAACTAAATTTCTTCTAATAATTCTACTTCCTCTACTTTTTTAACTTTTAATAGTGGTAGTTCTTGAAGACCTGACAGTGATTTTGCTACTCCGTAAACATTTTCTTTAGCTGCATCCACTTTTAGTTTGGAATAGGTTTTAGATTTAACTATTTGCTTATCTCCATCCATTCCTCCATCTAATTCTAATTTAAGTTTTGCAGAATCCTTTATTTCTGTAACTGCCATATTATCACCTCCTCTACTTCTTATATAGAAGAAAAGAGGAAATCTTACTATTATTAAATATTTTTATTTATAATATTTTTTAGTTTGTCTACTGCTTTTGTCTTTGTATTCACTACTGTCCTATAGGATAGACCTAGCTTTTGGCTAATCTCTACCATAGTCATTTTATAAATATAGTAGTATATTAAAATTTCTACTTGCCTATTAGAAAGGTAGGATAGGCCTTTAAATAATATTTCTTTTTCTTCCCTATTTATAATAGTATCTAAAGGTCCCAATCCTTTATCTTCTAGAAGGTCTATAAACTCTTTTTCCTCATCTACAGTCTCATTCAAAGATAATTCTATTTTTTCCTTATGTTTATTTAGATAATGGTATTTAAGCTGTAGTTTTAAATATCCTAAAAATCGACTTCCTTTTGAATCATCATAGTCTTCTACAGTTCTAAGAATTATCTCATATCCTTCTTGGAGCAAATCATCATATTTAGAATAATAATTGTAGTACCTTTTAATAGAACTTAATATTAAAGGTTTAAGACTAATAATTAACCTTTCCTTTGCTTTTTTATCACCATTTTTACTTAAAGCCACAAGCTTATCTATTTCACTATACAAGAATATATCCTCCTATTGATAGCTGGCTATCTTGTATTGCTAGCAACTTTATGTTACTTTAAAAAAAGGAAATAAAAAAAAGTAGAGTGAAGCATTATCTTCACCCTACTTTTAAAATATCTACATTATTTTGTATTGAAAATAAACTATCATAAATAGTTCTTAATAAAAATCTTCTAGATCTTGAAATAATACTTATTTTCCAAGTCCTTCACTTCTAAGCACTTCTGCTTTATCAATTCTTTCCCATGTAAGATCTAAATCTGTTCTTCCAAAATGACCATAGCTTGCTAATTGTCTATATATAGGTCTTCTTAAGTCTAATTTGTCAATAATAGCTGCAGGTCTTAAATCGAAGTGTTTTCTTACTAATTCTTCAATCTTTTCATCTTCAATTTTTCCAGTTCCAAATGTATTAACATATATGGAAAGTGGTCTAGCTACTCCTATAGCATAAGCAAGTCCTACTTCACATTTATCAGCAAGTCCAGCTGCTACTATATTCTTTGCTACATATCTAGCTGCATAAGCTGCAGATCTATCTACTTTTGTTGGATCTTTTCCTGAGAAAGCTCCTCCTCCATGTCTTCCATATCCACCATAAGTATCTACAATTATCTTCCTACCAGTAAGTCCTGCATCTCCCATAGGTCCGCCTATTACAAATCTTCCAGTTGGATTTACATAGTATTTAGTATTCTCATCTATCATATCTTCTGGAACTACTTTTGTTATTACTTCTTTGATAATGTCTTCTCTTATAGTTTCTAAATCTACTTTAGCACTATGTTGAGTAGAAACTACTATATTTTCAATCCTTACAGGCTTATTGTCTACATACTCAACAGTTACTTGAGTCTTTCCATCTGGTCTTAAATAAGGAAGTGTACCGTCTTTTCTAACTTCTGCAAGTCTTCTAGCCAATTTATGAGATAATGCTATAGACATAGGCATAAGCTCTTCAGTTTCATTACAAGCAAAGCCAAACATCATTCCTTGATCTCCAGCACCTATTTTATCGTATTCATCTTCTCCATTTTCCTTGTGCTCTTGTGCTGCATCTACTCCCATTGCTATATCTGTAGATTGTTCATTTATGGAAGTTAGCACTGCACAAGTTTCAGCATCAAAACCAAATTTTGCCCTCGTATATCCTATTTCTTTTATAGTGTTTCTAACTACCTTTGGTATATCTACATAACAATTAGTAGTGATTTCTCCTGAAACTAATACTAATCCCGTGGTAACAGAAGTTTCACAAGCAACCCTAGCATTAGGATCTTGTGCTAAAATAGAATCTAATATTGCATCAGAGATTTGGTCACAAACTTTATCTGGATGGCCTTCAGTTACTGACTCTGATGTAAACAACCAGTTCTTCATAAAAGTAACCTCCTTAGATTTATATTAATAGATTGATTTATTCTGAAAAATAAATAAGCCCCTTCCAAAGGAAAAGGCTGACAAAGTGTCACCTCATCTTTCAGAATTTGATTCTGTGGGATTTAGCACCGTCGTAGACTAATAAATAGTTACGGGTTGCCGGGTTTCAAAGGGCCCATTCCCTCCACCACTCTTGATAAGGTATCAAGATTTTATTCATTTAGTTTATTGTACCATATTTAAAAAAACACGTCAATTAGGTTAAAAAACCGAAATAACTTTATAACTTAAACTAAATACTATAATTCCTGCAGCTATTATTCCAGATACAATACTAACTAAAGCTTTTCTAGAGTCCAATTTAAGTAATGTAGCAGCAATACATCCAGTCCAAGCTCCTGTAGTTGGAATTGGCACTGCTACTAGTATGAAAAGTCCTAGTATACTATATTTCTTTATTTTATCTCTACTTTTTTTAAGAGTTCTTTTCTTTACTTTTTTTATTAATTTAGAAAACAAAGTAGTTTTTTCTAAATAGTCCATTATAGGTTCTAAAAGCTTCAATAGAAAAGGTACTGGTATTATATTTCCGACAATGCTTAGTGCTGTACTCTCTAGTGGTGTGAAACCCATAGATATTCCTAGAGGAATGGCACCTCTAAGTTCTACAAGAGGCATAGCAGCAACAAACATAACAGTTATTTCATCTTTTATTGTTTCTAATATATCAATCATAAAATCCTCCTATATCTATTAACTAAAGTTTTCATAGTTCTTTATTTAATTATATTATAAAAAAACAATTTAAGTCTTTCCATTGGTTCATCTTTCAAAGTTCATACTATATCTAACAATATTGTTAGGTTCTAAAGTTTATGTCTTTTTAATATATTCTAGTCTATATAAAGGATTCCTTTAAAATAAATAAAATAGTTTGAAATAGTGCGAACAAGTTGGATTTAAAGAGACATATGGAGAAAAAAGAAGATTCTTTTGTTTAACAGTCTATTTTGACATGTGCATTATAATCAAAAACCCCCTATAATAAAAGAGTCGGCGGTCAACGGGGTGTAGCGCAGTTTGGTAGCGCACGTGGTTTGGGACCATGGGGCCGGGGGTTCGAATCCCTCCACCCCGACCATTGATGAAAGAAGGATTGAAATTTCAATCCTTCTTTTTTTATACTCTTTTTTATATAATCAATAAATATTTATCTTTAATTTTGATTAGATCTTCTTTTTAATTTGTGCAAGCCCACGGATTTTGTGAAAATCTTCGTCTCTATTTTCTAATCAAAGACTTTTTTAGTCAGTCAAACTCAATAACCCAAAATCCTTAACTATGTCTATTTTAAAAATCTTTATTAAACGTATTTATTCAAATAGTACAATGTCTAAGCAAATAGAAATAAAGAATGAGCGACTTAAAAGGGTTTTGCTATGAAATAATCCGACCTAAAAATAAAATGCGTTAAAAATTTTTCACTGTTTGAGCGAAGCGAGTTTGAAAACATTTAGCATTTTATTTTTAGAGAGGATACTATTTCATCAAAAACCTTTTCGGAGTGAATTTTTATTCCTATTTGCGGGGAACCTGCACTATGTAAAAAGAAAATATCCAAATTCAGAAAAATAAATAGTGAAATATATGGACTAAAATAGTATAATATATTTTGATATATTTATAAGAAAGGTGATACTATGAAAAAGATTTTAGGTCCTATGAGAAGAGCCATACAGGATTTTAACTTAATAGAAGACGGAGATAAAATAGGGGTAGGTGTATCTGGTGGAAAAGACAGCATGGTACTACTATATGCTCTAAAACTTTATCAAAGATTTAGCCCAGAAAAATTCCAACTAGAAGCATTCACAGTAGACTTAGGATTCAAAGGCTTCAACACCAAAGCCATTGAAAAATATTGTAAAAGTATAGATGTACCTTTCAATCTAAAAAAAACCAATATTAAAAACATAGTATTCGATATAAGGAAAGAAAAAAATCCTTGCTCACTATGTGCAAATATGCGTAGAGGGGCTATACACAACGCCTTAAAAGAAAAAGGATTCAACAAACTAGCCCTGGGCCATCATAGCGATGATGCCATAGACACCCTTTTTCTAAGCCTATTATATGAAGGAAGATTAAATACACTACAACCCCTAACATATTTAAATAGGAAGAAAATATATGTAGTACGCCCACTACTATATACTTCAAAACAAGATATAAAAAATGCCATAGAAAAAAATAATATTCCAATAGTTAATAATCCTTGTCCAGTAGACAAAAAAACTAAAAGAGAAGATATGAATAAACTTGTACAAAATATTTATAATGAAGTACCTGGTGCTAAAAATAGAATCCTTACAGCTATAAAAAATAAGGAAGGTTTAAAGCTTTGGTTCTAACATAAAAAAGTAGTGGTTCTCCACTACTTTTCATCATAATAATTATATTTTAATTCTATTTTGATTTTTAAACTGCTCATAAAGCATCTTCGCTATTCCTACACCATCTTCTTCACTATCAGATATCCTTTCGGCCATCTCCTCATCAAACATATCTTCAAATATTTTAGTTGCTGTACTCTTTTCTATAAGTCCACCATCAGGTATAGTCTTTCTCATTTCTTTCAACATCATATGTATAAAAATAGATTCAAAATCTTTACATATATCCATCAATTCTTTGTCTTGTTTTTCTTCTCCAACATTTTCAATTTTCTTTTGAAGAATATTTTCATCCGTAGTCTTCTGCATTATGAAGCTATTAGGAAATATTTCCATACTTTCACCTCATTAGTTTAAAATTATCTCTTAAGATTTGAAATCAATTGAAGCATTTCATCTGAAGTATGTATAACTTTAGAACTTATTTCATAAGCTCTTTGAGCACTAATCATCTTCACCATTTCATCTACCACTTCAACATTTGAAGCCTCTAAATAGCCTTGAGCTATTTTACTTTCCATTTCATTTGCAGCTATAGGTATTTCATCACCAGAGGCAACTGTTGCACTATAAAGGTTTGATCCTTCATTTAAAAGTCCTTCTGGATTTATAAACCTAACTAATTTGAATCTACCTAAATTAACTGTATTATCTCCTTCGTCTTTGGCCGTTATATTGCCCATTTGGTCGATAGTTACATCTCTTAGTCCATCTCTAATAACTATATCGTTATTTGTATCACTCAAAACCCTATATCCTTCGCTAGTTACCAATCTTTTTGAATTTCCTTCTACGCTTAATTTAAAACTTCCATCCCTAGTATATCTTATATTTCCATTTGGAAGTTGTATAGCAAAAAATCCTTCTCCATTGATGCCCACATCATATTCACCTTTTGATTCTATCAGGCTACCATTTTTAAAACTTTTCTTGGTAGCTGCAGGCATAACACCATGACCTACTTGCAAATTTACAGGCCTACCTTGATCATCTACTATATTATTCCTTCTCATATTTGTATATAAAAGGTCTTTAAACTCTGCCCTTTGAGTCTTGTATCCAGTAGTATTTACATTAGAAAGGTTGTTAGCAATAGTATCTATATTAAACTGTTGACCTCTCATACCTATAGCCGCAGTCCACATTGAACGCATATTTTCTTCCCCCTATACTCTTCCTATTTCATTTGCTGATTTTTCCATCATCTCATCCTGTACTCTTATAGCTTTTTGACAAGTTTCAAAATTTCTTAAAAGTGATATCATCTCTACCATCTCTTTTATAGAGTCCACATTGGAATTTTCTAAAAATCCTTGGAATACTTCTCCTTGAAAAGGCATTTCTTCAGCCTCTACATCATCTGCCATTCTATAGAAATTATCCCCTATCTTTCTTAAAAATTCTTTATTATCTAAATCAACAATATCTAAATTAGCTACCATATTTCCATCTACAAACACTTGTCCACCTTTTGTGATCTCCACATCATTGCCATTGATAGTTATAGGTCCACCAGTTCCCATAACTAGATAGCCTTCCGATGTAGTTAACTGTCCCATACTATTTACGGTAAAAGAGCCATCTCTAGTATAGTAGATTTCTCCATCTTCACCTTGAACTTTAAAAAACCCACTTCCTTCCAAAGCTAAATCAAATTTTCCTTCAGTATTCAATAAACCACCTTGAGTAAAATCTGTTACAACCTTTTTGACTTTGGCTCCTGCATTCATAGTTCCTACAACTCTTGGACCTGGACGAGAAACAATTCCTTCAAGTAATCCCTCTATATTTCCTCCACCTTGAATAGGGTTATGATTTCCATCTAGAATATAGTTTTCCCCATCTGTCTTATATTCATCTTGTTCATTTTTATAAAATGTTTTTAAATATCCTTCATCATCTACTACAAATCTAATATCCTTTACATAACTAATACCATTAGGGGTCCTCACCATAAAATATCCTTCATTTGTACGAGCTCTATGAACATCTCCATTGGTTTCATACTCTATTTCATTTTCTCTTTGAGGCCTAAAATCTGGCCTATCATTTATTTTGGAAAGTAAAACTTCTGGAAAAGATTCAGTCAAAACCACATCTTTTTTAAATCCCGTAGTATTTATATTTGAAAGGTTATTTGATATTGCTTCCAGTCTTCTTTGATTTGCAATCATTGAAGTAGCACTTATATATAATCCTCTATTCATTAAATCACATCCTTGACATAGTACTCATAGGTATATATCGTCAATTTCAAAATATACTTTAGATTTATCTTTCAACTATTGAATCAGAATCCAACAAGCTGTTTTCCAATACATCTACCCAATCAAGAGCTTTACCAGTCCCTGTAGCTACACAGGCAATTGGATTTTCTGCTATATTTACTTTGATACCAGTTCTCTCAGATATCAATTTATCCAATCCATATAAAAGGGCTCCTCCACCAGTCATTACTATTCCTGTATCTGCAATATCTGCTGCTAATTCTGGTGGTGTCCTTTCAAGTACTGTATGAACTGTATCTACAATATTTGAAATAGGCTCTTCCATTGCTTCAAACATTTCACTTGAAGAAACCTTTATATTCTTTGGAAGACCAGTCACTAAATTTCTTCCCCTTATTTCCATATAAACATCCTTTTCTCTCCTACAAGCTGTACCTATATTTATCTTTAAATTTTCTGCACTTCTTTCACCTATCATTACATTGTGTTTTCTCCTAATGTACCTGGTTATCGCTTCATCACAATCGTCTCCAGCGATTTTTAAAGAACGACTAACTACCATTCCTCCCAGCGAAATAACAGCTACATCAGTAGTTCCGCCACCAATATCTACAATCATATTTCCATTAGGTTGAGTTATATCTATGCCTGCACCTATTGCAGCAGCTATAGGTTCTTCTATTAAGTATGTTTTTCTTGCTCCAGCTTGATTACTAGCTTCAATTACCGCTCTTTTTTCAACTCCAGTAACCCCACTTGGTACACATACTATAATTCTAGGTTTAAAAAATGTTTTTCCTGAAGCTTTTCTTATAAAATATTTCAACATCCTTTCAGTTACATCATAATCAGATATTACTCCGTCCTTTAAAGGTCTCATAGCTACTATATGTCCAGGAGTACGTCCCAACATCCTCCTTGCCTCTTCACCTACAGCTAAAAATTTATTTGTATTGTGATCGATTGCTACTACTGAGGGCTCATTTAGTACTACCCCTTTATCCTTTACATATACTAAAATACTTGCAGTCCCTAAATCTATCCCCAAATCTGTTCTAAAAGCAGCCATCCTTGTTCCTCCTTTTATTATAATCATATATATAATATGTTAATTTCCTTTTAGTCATCATAGTATAATTCTATACTTATTATAAAATTCCTTCAACTTTTTTCATATAACTATGAATAATAAGAAAATAATTCCAAAAAAGCTTAAAAGGTCCCTTTTGGGACCTATTTAGTCGCTTACTGCTTTGTATTTCATTTTTGTGGCTTTGCCACCTCTAATATGTCTTTCTGCTTTATTCTGTTCTAGTACTTCTTTTACCATACTTGCAACAAGAGGGTTTATCTTAGGGAGACGTTCTGTCACGTCTTTATGTACTGTACTCTTGCTAACCCCAAATACACTGGCTGCTTGTCTAACGGTTGACTTTTCACTTATTATATACTTTGCAATCTCTAAAGCCCTTTCTTCTATATAGTCTTTCACATATTTAACCCCCTTTGAACTTTATTTTAGGAATGGGTCTTTTTAAATACTTATGCACTCTAAATCTCTAATAGAACTTTTATTCTAGTCTTCCAGACTTTAGTTGATGCCTGGTAAATATTTCTTAGGATTTACTCTTTTTCCATTTAACAATACTTCTAAATGTAGATGTGGACCATCTGCCATTTCTAAACCTTTAGGCTTTCCTATTCCACTTATAGGAGTTCCTTTTTTGACGCTTTGGCCTTTTTTCACCATATCTTTTGTGGATAAATTGGTATATCTAGTTTCCAATCCATTTCCATGATCAATTGATACTACTATTCCCCATAACTCATCTTCATGTACTTCTTTAACTATACCGTCAAGACAAGCTTTTACTGCTGTTCCCTCTTTTGCTTTAATATCTATACCTTTATGACTAGTCCACTCTTCTAAAGTCTCTGAATAAATTAATTTATCAGCACTATAATCCAATCCAAGTTCTCCTTCTACTGGCATATGGAAAGTTTGTATTGCTTCTGGTTCTGAGTTTTGCTTTGGTTGCTCTTCTTTTGGTTCTTGTTCTTCTTTTGGTTCTTCTTTTTTCTCTTCTATTTCTTTTTTTTCTTCTTCTTTAGCCTTTTCTTCTTGCTTCTTTCTTTCCTGTTGTTTTAAACTTTCTAAAGAAGGCTCTTCTACACCATGTTTATCTTCATCTGTAAGTATTAAAAAATCTTCTTCCATTGGATCTTCTTCACTTTTCATCCTATCCAAGTTACTTTTAGAAGCCCATACTGCTACTGTTCCCACTACACAGACACAGATAAATAAAATGATATAAAAGCTATCTTTATTTGTTAGTTTGTTAAATTTATTCTTCATTTAATACACCTCCGTCTCAACTTCTAATAATATTATTGCCAAAATTAAATATTTAATACACCTAGTCCTATTTTTGTTTTATTTTGTATAACCATCTCTTAACATGCTCCTTAAGTGCTTTCTTCAAACATAGGGATTTTGGGTTCTTGGTTTTCCTTCCGAAAAAGCTTTGAAGAAAATAGGACTCTTTTTTTCACAAAACCCTAACGCAAATAATGGTTATTTGCTAAATTGATTTCCAATCAATTTCACGGGTTTTATGAAAAAATTCGTCTCTATTTTCTAGTCAAAGGCTTTTTTAGTCAGTCAAACTCAATAACCCAAAATCCTTAACTGTATTATTTTTTTAAACTTTTAGCTATTTTTATTCAGATAGTACAATGTTTAAGCAAATAGAAATAAAAAATGAGTGACTTAAAAAGGTTTTGCTATGAAATAATCCGACCTAAAAATAAAATGCGTTAAAAATTTTTCACTGTTTGAGCGAAGCGAGTTTGAAAATATTTAGCATTTTATTTTTAGGGAGGATACTATTTCATCAAAACCCTTTTTGGAGCGAATTTTTATTTCTATTTGCGGGGAACTGGCACTATGTAAAAAAAAGTAACACAAAAAAATATAAAAAAGAGTAGAAAAAATTTTCTACTCTTTTTTATATTTTCTAATCTCCACACCAGTATAATAGTGCTTCAATATATCTTTATATTTTTTCCCTTTTTTGCCCATACCATTGGCTCCCCATTGGCTCATACCTACTCCATGGCCATAGCCAATAGTTTCAATATCTATCATATCAGTCTTCGGATTATATATTATTTTAAAATTAGTAGAGTTGAGATTAAATATTTCTCTAATCTCACTACCACTTACTACTTGACCATCTATCATCACTTTCTTTATTCTGCCACTTTCTGATCTTTCTACTAGTTTCACTTTTTCAGGAAGATTTTCCTTCGTAATATTCACACCAGGATATTTTTTCTTCAACTTAGATAAAAAATCATCTACTTTAAAAGTAGCGATATCTTTAAACTTTGGCGCTCCTTCTTCATAGGGACTTGATACTGATTTTAAATAAGGACTATCGTTAGAAAAGACATCTCTTACATCTTCTGTCACGCCACCACTAGTTGAATGATAAAGAGGTTCCGCAATATCCTTGCCATAATATATCACTTCTCCAGCAGTATCTTCCACAGCCTCTTCAATCTTAGGCCAGTACTTATTCATCCACTTTTTAGAATGAGCTTCTTCCAACTCCTTTATTGACAGAAAAGCTTGACAATGAACACCAGTACAAAGAGGGGCTTGTGGATGATCAGGATGTCCTTCACTAAATTTGTTCATTTTATGAAGGGCATAGGTCCTACTGGCCACTGCCTGAGCTTTTAGTGCTTCTATATGGAACTCTCCAGGCATTTCTGCTGCTACCACCCCTTTTACATAATCCTCTAGAGAAAGTTTCACAACTTCTTGAGTTCTGGTATCATATACCTTCATATATCCATCAAACTCTTCTTTCTTAACTTCTTTTTCTTCTTTCTTTATATCCTTTATTTTTATTTTGTTTTCAAGAGAAATAAAATTGGAAGTCTTCACAAGTACAGTTGGAAGAATAATAGTTATTATTAAGATAAATCCTACGTATATCCATATTTTTTTCATCTTCTCCCCCTCTTTTATCAAATGTTTATAGTACAACCTAATTACATTCTATGCAGTGGGAAAAGATGATATGTTAATTATTCTATCCTATAAATTTTAGCTCCTAGTTTTGTCAATTTCTTTTCTATTCCATCATAACCTCTATCTATATGGTATACATGATCAATAATAGTTTGCCCATCGGCTATAAGACCAGCTAATATAAGAGCTGCTCCTGCTCTTAAATCTGTAGCCTTGACTTGTGCACCTGTCAAAGAATCAACACCTTGAACTATAGCACTTCTGCCATCAATCTTAATATCTGCACCCATTCTCTTAAGTTCATCTACATGCATAAATCTGTTTTCAAATACAGTCTCAATAATGACACTAGTACCCTTGCTTATACTCATAAGACTCATAAATTGAGCTTGCATATCTGTAGGAAAACCTGGATAGGGCAAAGTTTTAATATCTACAGCATTTCGGCTGTCCTTACCTATAACCCTTACCTTATCTCCATTTTCCCATATTTCACATCCTGTTTCTCTGAGCTTTGCGATAACTGGCTTGATATGGCTCGTAATAACATTTTCAACTATAATATCTCCACCAGTAATAGCACTAGCTACCATATAAGTTCCAGCTTCAATCCTATCAGGTATAACTGAATGGTGAGCGCCACCTAGTTTTTCTACTCCATTGATCCTAATACTACTAGTACCAGCACCCTTAATATCTGCACCTAATTTACTTAAAAAATTAGCTAAATCTACTATTTCTGGTTCCATAGCAGCATTATCAATAACGGTTTCACCTTCTGCTAAAACAGCTGCCATCATTATATTTTCTGTCGCCCCTACACTAGGAAAGTCAAGGTATATTCTGTCCCCTACTAATTTATCTCCATAAGCTGCCACATATCCATGATCTACATCAATCTCTGCCCCTAGTGCTTTAAACCCTTTAAGATGCAAATCTATAGGTCTAGTACCTATAGCACAACCTCCCGGAAGAGATGTCTTAGCTTTTCCTAGACGGGTCAAAAGAGGTCCCATCACCAAAAAAGAAGCCCTCATTTTACTCATTAACTCATAAGGTGTTTCATGTTTGTTCAAATTGGCAGAATTGATCTTTATCTTTCCACCTTCATACCTTTCTACTTCCGCTCCTAAAGAGGATAATACTTCACAAATAACATCTACATCCCTCAAACTCGGTACATCTTCTAACACAATATCTTCAGTGCCTAATAGAGAAGCCGCAAGAATTGGTAGTGCTGAATTTTTAGCCCCACTTACTCTAACCGTTCCTTTTAATGGAGGGCTCTTCTCTACCACTATTTTACTCAAATAAATCCCCTCCTAATACTTTAGTAACTAATTGTAATAATTGGTGTTCCTATCCATACATAAGTTTTTTCTTCATACTCATTATACCTCATTGCAAGATTATAATTCATCTTTTCATTACCTGAATATATCTTCTTTTTAAATATTGGAGTATAAGCTGTAACACTTATTAAATCTCCTTCATCATAATTATCTACTATTTTTCCATTTACCCTTTTTATTGACTGCTTAATCAGTTTATCAATATCACTCCTATTCAATTTTCCTTTAAAACCTCCTACAACGCAAGTTGTAATTTCTGGTTTAATCCCATATTGTGTAAATATAGCTTGGATATCCTTCATTATATCATTTATTTGACTACTTTTCTCCTTTTTTATTGAATTAACAAAAATAGTAGTTTCACCCTTATTCATACCCTTATGTAAATAAGATGAAACTGCTATACTAACTGAGTCTTTAGCCCTGTTTTCTACTTTATATTGTATAAAACCTTTTTTCTCTACAACTTCTTCAATAATATTTCCTTCAATACTTAATCCTTCAACAAATTCTTTTCCTAAAGACACTACTCTTTCTTTAGTCATAAATTCATCTGAAAATTTTCCACTACAATGGATATCTAATTCTATAAACTCCGCTCCAATACTCTTTATAGATTCCATCAATACTTCTTCCTGATAATTATAGCCTTCTAACTCTTCTTGGCTAAAACTAAAATTTGTTAAAATTAAAGATAGAATGATTCCTAAAAATATAATATTTCTAATACCCTTCATATTAAACCCTCCCTATATAATAGGAGGAAAAGGTACATATGTAAAAATGTAAAGGGGGACAAAACATTTTCACATTAAAAAAGCACCCTTTCCTCATGGTATGAGTATTGCCATGATAGGGTGCTTTTTATACATTATTACTTAATATTTTTTGTTCCGTCTATATTTTTCGTCTCTGCCACATCAAGCCTATTTAATGCTCTTCTTAATGCTAATTCAGACCTTTTTATATCTATTCCACTTTGTCTTTCTTTGAGCCTTTTTTCTGCTCTTTCCTTAGCTTCTTTAGCCCTTTCTATATCTATTTCATCAGGCCATTCCCCTGCATCTGATATTATTGTAGTACCCTCTTTTGAAACTTTAATATATCCGTTACAAAGAGCCGCCACTCTTTCTTTTCCATCAATCATTATTCTTACTTTACAAATTTTAAGTGGAGTAACCAATGGAGCTCTATTTTTAAGTACCGCTAAATCCCCATCTATTCCTCTCACTATAACAGACTCTACTTCGCCAGAGAAAAACTTTCTATCAGGAGTTACAATTTCAAGAGGAAAAGTAGCCATATTATCCCTCCATCTCCTTGGCTTTTTCTATTGCTTCATCAATAGTTCCTACCATAAAGAAAGCTCGCTCTGGTAAATCGTCATGTTTTCCTTCAAGAATTTCTTTAAAACCTCTTACTGTTTCTTTAATAGGTACATATTTTCCTTCCATTCCTGTAAACTGTTCTGCTACATAGAATGGTTGAGATAGGAATCTTTGAATTTTTCTTGCACGAGAAACTATAAGCTTATCTTCATCAGAAAGTTCATCAATACCAAGAATAGCTATAATATCTTGAAGATCTTTGTATCTTTGAAGAACTTCCTGTACTCCACGAGCTACTTCATAGTGTTCTTCTCCAACTACTGAAGGATCAAGTATTCTAGAAGTAGAATCCAATGGATCTACTGCTGGATAGATACCTAATTCAGCAATTTGACGAGAAAGTACTGTAGTAGCATCCAAATGGGCAAAAGCTGTTGCTGGTGCTGGGTCCGTCAAGTCATCAGCTGGCACATATATAGCTTGAACTGATGTGATAGAACCTTTCTTAGTAGATGTAATTCTTTCTTGCAATTGTCCCATTTCTGTCGCAAGAGTTGGTTGATATCCTACAGCACTAGGCATCCTTCCAAGAAGTGCTGAAACCTCTGAGCCTGCTTGAGTAAATCTAAAAATATTGTCTATAAATAAAAGGACATCCTGCCCTTCTTGATCTCTAAAATACTCCGCCATAGTAAGTCCAGTCAGTCCAACCCTCATTCTAGCTCCTGGTGGCTCATTCATCTGTCCAAATACTAAGGCTGTTTTGTCTATTACTCCAGACTCAGCCATTTCGTAGTAAAGGTCATTTCCTTCCCTAGTTCTCTCTCCTACTCCTGTAAATACAGACAATCCACCGTGCTTTGTCGCAATATTGTTGATTAACTCTTGTATAAGGACTGTTTTTCCTACTCCTGCACCACCAAACAATCCTATTTTTCCACCTTTTGAATAAGGTGCTATAAGGTCTACTACCTTTATTCCAGTTTCAAATATTTCCTTTGTTGTTTCCTGTTCTTCAAAAGATGGAGCTGGCTTATGAATAGGAGAAACGTTTTTTACACCTACTTCTCCCTTTTCATCTATAGGTTCTCCTAAAACATTAAACAATCTACCTAGTGTTTCTTTTCCTACAGGTACTGCTATAGGTTCTCCCGTATCTACTGCATCTGTTCCTCTTTTAAGTCCATCTGTAGCACCCATGGCGATACATCTTACTGTATCATCTCCAATATGTTGAGCCACTTCTACTACAAGTTTATTTCCATCATTATCTATTTCTATAGCATTTAAAAGATTAGGAAGATTTTCTTCGCTAAATCTTATATCTACAACAGGTCCAATTACCTGAACTATTTTTCCTATATTTGTAGCCATATCCACACTCCTTTCTCGCTATTTTAGAGCTTCTGCCCCTGCTACAATTTCAGATATCTCACTAGTTATAGCAGCCTGACGAGCCCTATTGTAGCTAAGAGTTAATTCATCTATCATTTCTTCTGCATTATCTGTTGCTGATTGCATAGCTGTTCTTCTAGAACCTTGCTCACTACAAGAAGATTCTATTAAGGCACCATAGATAGTACTCTCAATATATTTAGGAATTAAATAATCAAGTACTTCTTCAGGTGAAGGCTCATATTCTATAACAGAAGTTTTTTCTTTTTTGTCGCCATTTACACCTTCATTAGGTAGGAGTTTGATTATCTTATTTTCTTGAGAAAGGGTAGTTATAAACTCTGTATAAACAAGTTTTACTTCATCTACTTCCCTATTTTCATATTTCTCCATAGCCGATTGTCCAATTTGTACTGCATCACTAAAAGCTGGTGCTTCCGTTATATCTAAAAATTCACCTACTACATTGTAGCCTCTACTTTTGAAATAATCTTTTCCTTTACGACCTATAATGATTAGGTCAACTTCATCTTTTCTAGACTTTATTTCACTTTCTACAGCTCTTATAACATTGGAATTATATCCTCCCGCCAAACCTCCATCAGCAGTAATAACAATATATAGGGATCTTTTAATTTCCCTAACTTCTAAAAAAGGATGTCTCATATTTCCTGTAGCAGAAAGTACTTCTTGGATACTTTCTCGAACAGTATTGAAATAAGGCCTTGTTTTCTCTAGTTTTTCCCTTGCCTTTCGTAGTTTCGCAGAAGATACCAATTCCATTGCTTTAGTTATTTGTTTTGTATTAGTAATTCCTCTAATACGTCTCTTAATGTCTCTTGTTGATTCAGCCAAATATTTCACCCCCTAATAGGGAATTATTGAAAGCTCTTTTTAAATTCTTCTATAGCTTCTTTCAATCTTTCTTCCGTTTCTTCAGTTAAATCCTTTGTTTCCTTGATATTATTAATTATATCTGGATAGTTATTATCCACAAAATTCATAAACTCTTTTTCAAATTGACTCATCTTTTCCACAGGTATATCGGATAAGTATTTATTTATAGCTGCATATAAAATAAGTACTTGATGTTCTGTGCTCATAGGGCTATATTGTGGTTGCTTAAGAATCTCCATTATTCTTTCACCTTGGTCAAGCCTTTCCTTTGTATCCTTGTCAAGCTCTGAGCCAAATTGAGCAAAAGCTGCCAATTCCCTATATTGAGCTAATTCAAGCTTTAACTGCCCTGCAACCTTTTTCATAGCCTTCATTTGAGCAGCTCCTCCAACCCTAGATACAGAAAGTCCTGTATTTATAGCTGGTCTTTGTCCTGAAAAGAAAAGATCTGTCTCTAAAAATATCTGTCCATCGGTTATGGAAATAACATTAGTTGGTATATAAGCAGAAATATCTCCCGCCAATGTTTCAATAATAGGTAGTGCAGTTATAGAACCGCCACCATATTTATCATCTAATTTTGCAGACCTTTCAAGAAGTCTTGAATGTAGATAGAAAACATCCCCAGGGAAAGCTTCCCTTCCTGGTGGTCTACGAAGTAGCAATGACATTGCTCTATAAGCAATAGCATGTTTTGAAAGGTCATCATATATTATAAGTACATCTTTTCCATTGTCCATGAACTCTTCACCCATACTTACACCTGAATAAGGTGCTATGTATTGAAGTGGTGCAAGCTCACTAGCTGTAGCTGATACTACAATACTATAGTCCATAGCTCCATGTTTTTCTAATACATCAACTATTTGAGCTACAGTACTCCTTTTTTGACCTATAGCTACATAGATACATATTACATCTTCACCTTTTTGATTAAGAATAGTATCTATAGCTACAGCAGTCTTTCCAGTCTGTCTATCCCCTATTATAAGCTCCCTTTGGCCTCTACCTATAGGGAACATAGAGTCAATAGATTTGATACCAGTTTGTAATGGTTCAGATACACTTTTTCTAGTAATAACACCTGGAGCAATCCTTTCTACAGGTCTGAATTTAGTTGCACTTATAGGTCCTTTTCCATCAATAGGTTGGCCCAATGCATTAACTACCCTACCTACCATTACATCTCCTACAGGAACTTCCATTATTCTTCCTGTTCTCTTAACTGTATCTCCTTCTTTAATGTCTTTATCTGAACCTAGAAGTACACAACCTACATTGTCTTCTTCTAAGTTTAAAGCCATACCATATACTTCGCCAGGAAATTCAATAAGTTCCCCAGCCATACAGCCTTCTAGACCATGAATTCTTGCTATACCGTCTCCTACTTGAATCACAGTCCCTATATCTACCATATCAAGTTTCCTATCATATCTTTTAATCTGTTCCTTTATAACTGAACTTATTTCTTCTGGTCTTAGATCCATCAGACTATCACCTCTATTTCCTTATACTTTCATGCTCTTTAAATTCTTTTCAATAGATTCTAGCTGTCCTTTCACTGTTCCATCTATTATTTTATTTTCAACCTTAAGCATTACTCCTCCGACTACTTCTTTATCTACTATGTTTTTTAGCACTATATTTTTTCCTAGTTTATTTGAAAGTATAATTTTTAATTTGTCTTCAGCTTTTCTATCCATTGGAACAGCAGTTACCGCTGTTGCTTCTAGTATGTTTTTCTCTTCATTATATAGATAATGATAATAACTATCTATCTCCCTTATATATCTTTCCCTCCTCTTATCAATAATTACATATAAGAAGTTCAATATTTCTTGAGAAAGATTATTGCCAAATAGACTATTTATTAAATCTTTTTTCTCATCCTTAGTAATCTTTGGATGGGTAAGAACCATTTCAAAATCAGGCTCTTTTTCAAGAACCTTAGATACAAAAGATATTTCATTTTTAAACTCTTCAATTTTATCCAACTCTAAGCCAGTTTCAAAGAGAGCCAAAGCATAGCGTTTGCTTACTAGTTTTGCCATTTATCTGTCCCTACCTCATCTATAAACTTGTTAATTAAATCTTGCTGTAAGCTTATATCTAGTTCTTCATCAATAACTTTAGAAGCTATAAGAAGGGCCATATCTCCTGCCTGCAACTTTATTTCGTCTAAAGCTTTTTCTTTTTCTCTCTCTATTTCCTTTCTTGCTCTATCTACAATGCCATTAGCTTCAACTTTTGCTTCATCTATTATATCTTCTTTTATTTCTTCTCCTCGCTTACGTGCAGATTCAATTATCTCCTGACCTTCAGCTTTCGCTTCACTTATTTTAGCTTCGTATTCACTTTTAAGCTCTGTTGCTTCTTCTTTTAAAGCTTTGGCACCATCTATATCACTTTGAATCCTATTTTCTCTTTCTTTCATATAATTTGAAACAGGTTCATGTAAAAAATGTTTTAGTATAAAGAACAATATTACTGTAGCTACAAGTTGTAATATCATTGAAGACGATATTGGTAAAACCCTAATATCAAAATCCATAAACTGAACCTCCCTTTATCGGGTATATTCTAAGAGATGGGCATACCCATCTCAAATTACAAATTCAAATAAGCTGTCAATAGTGGTCTAACAAATAAAAGGATTATAGCAATAACTAATCCATAGATACCAGTTGTCTCTGCAACTGCTTGACCTAAAAGCATAGTTCTAACTATATCGTCTTGAGCTTCTGGTTGTCTTCCTACTGCTTCAGCACCTCTACCTGCTGCATGACCTTGACCAATCCCAGGTCCAATACCTGCTATCATAGCAAGACCTGCTCCTATTGCTGAACATCCTAATATAAAAGCTTCACTAGTTATTCCTTCTAACATATTATTTCCTCCTCCCAAAATTTAAAAATTTTAAAAAACTTAATCCATAGCTCCTCCAACAAATATCATAGTAAGCATGGCAAATATAAAGGTTTGAAGTACACCAGAGAACACATCAAAATAAGCGTGTAACACAGGTGTAAAAATTGGAGCAAAATATCCTAATGCACTATATAAAAGCCCCATTATAATAACTCCACTTAAAACATTTCCAAATAAACGGAATGATAGAGATATTGGATTTGCCAATTCTCCAAGTATATTCAATGGAGTAAGAAATGCCATAGGCTCAGTAAAATTCTTAAAATATCCTAAGAAACCTGAAGTTTTAAAACTATAATACTGAGTCAAAAAGAAAGTCATTAAAGCCAATGTAAATGTCACACTATAATCAGACGTTGGAGGGGTAAATCCTATAAGCCCAAATAAATTAGCTAATAAAAGAAACATAACCAATGTTAAAATATAAGGTGCAAAAAACATCTTATTTGGTCCCATAGTACTCTTTACTAATCCATCTACAAATTCCACTAAAACTTCTACTACATTTAAAAATCTTGAAGGCTTTTCACCAGCTTCTGCCTTTTTAATTTTATTATTAACTATTAAGGCAAATATGGTTAAAATTATTAATATTATCCAAGTGTTTACTATGGTATCGGGTATTAAAATATCCTTCCCAAATAACTTCATAGCTATTTCTATTTTCAATTTTCTCCCTCCCTTCTTTAGGCCTAGTTATCTTAACTTTTTCTATGCTTTCCTTTTAATACTATCATAAATTGCGCTGGAAAGTATAACCACTTTTATAATGAAAAGCCCTAAAGCTGTAGTAACAAAACTTAAGTATTCAGCTAATGCTGCAATAGTCAAAACTATAAAATAAATAAAATATCTAAGAAAATAATTTCCTACTGAATATCCGTAGGCCCTTTTAGGATCCATTTTGACTGCTTTCTCTATAGAAAGTCCCATCAAGATAAAAGTCAATATACTTATACTCGAACCAAAAATCATTCCTAATGCATAAGGTTTTCTTTCTTTTATTGTTATAAACAATATTCCTACTATTACTAAACTAAGGGCTATTGCCCTTTTTATTATCGTCCTTATCTTTTCGTCTTGAAGCACTAATTTCACTTCCTTTTCTGGTCTTCCTATTGCCAAATTTAAATAAATTCATAAACCCAGCCAAAGCTCCAAATATAATAAAAACAATAGTAAAGACCATTTCAGTGTTCAACTTTTCATCTATTATATTTCCTAGATAAACACCTAATAAAATAGGTGTAATTATAGAAAGGCCTATTTGAGTTATTAATGCAATTCCTTCTCCAATTGTCTTCTTATTTTTCAATACAAACACTCCATTTTATATGTATACCCAAAAACTTTGAAGTTTTATAAACAATTTTTAAATGAAAACATTGCCACAATATTTTATATATATAAAATATATAATATCTGAAAATTTTTTTCAAATTATTTTTTTAAAATTTTCATTTAAAACAGTGTTTAACCAATAAAAATGTGTTCTATTTTCATATATGTATCATCGGCATAATGATACATGTTTTATAGTGATACACCATATTTTTTAAGTTTTCTATATAAAGTGCTCCTAGAAATCCCTAATATCTCTGCTGTTCTTTTCTTGTTTCCACTATTTTCCTCCAAAAGCTCTAATATATGTTTTATCTCCATATCTTCCAATGATTTTTTATCTACTTTCTTTTCACTTACAGGCACAACTATTTCCGTCTTTTCTATTATATTCTCTGGTAAATGCACAGGAAGTATTTCTCCTTCAAAGCATAAATTTACGGCCCTAAATATTGCATTTTCAAGTTCCCTTACATTTCCTGGCCAATCATAGTTTATAAGCACATCTAAAGCATCATTACTTATAGTTATTCCTTTCTTATCTAATTTCGTAGCTGCCTTTTCTAAAAAACAATCTATAAGTTTTATTATATCCTCTTTTCTATATCTTAAAGGGGGAATTTCCAATGAAAACATATTTAATCTATAGAATAAATCCTCCCTAAAATTTTTCTTCTTAACCTCTTCTTCTAGATTCCTATTAGTAGCTGCTATAACCCTTATATCTACTTCTATAGGCTCATTTCCTCCTACCCTAGTAAAAGTACCACTTTGTAAAACCCTTAAAAGCTTAGCTTGAATATCTATAGGCATTTCTCCAATCTCATCTAAGAAAATAGTACCTCCATTAGCCAATTCAAATTTTCCTAATTTACCTCCTTTTTTAGCCCCTGTAAAAGCTCCTTCAGCATAACCAAACAGCTCAGATTCCACTAACTCCTTTGGAATGGTAGAACAATCAAGTATTACAAAAGGTTTTGAAGCTTTTGAACTATTGTTGTGAATAGCATGAGCAAATAACTCCTTTCCAGTCCCACTTTCTCCTTGAATAAGGACTGTCATATCTGTATTTGAACCAGTCTTTGCTATCTTAATAGTTTTAGCCATTTTTTCACTTTTATGAATTATATCATCAAAAGTAAATCTTGCGCTATATCCAGACATATTATTTATAAACTTAGTAGCTGTATTTATCTCTTTTATTTTATCCAATGCTCCGACTACTTTTCCATCTCCATCTACAATAGGTAAAATAGTCTTTAATAGCCTTCTTTTCTTCCCTTCTTTGGTCTTTACATATATCTCCTTATTAAACACTGGTGAGCCATTTTTTAGTACTTCAACTACTTTCAGTTTTGTAGAATAAAAATCTTGAAGAGGCCTTTTAGTTATCTCATTTTTAGGAACCTCTATAAATTCTAATGCCTTTTCATTAAAATATTTTACATATCCATTATTATCAAATATCAAAATTGCATCAGGAACAGTCTCAGCTATTTTAAAGTTAAAAGTATTTAAATCATCTATTTTAGATATAAGACAGATATTTTTAATCTTTTCTTTAACCAAATGGACCACTATATTTGAAACAGACTCTAAGCTATCTTTATATATATTGCTATCTATATATATAATCGTCTTATATCCACTTATAATGTATTCTTTTGTAAAAGGTTTATTCAATTCTTCTTCTATATCTAATAAAATATTGTCATTAGAATCATAGATTTCTATCGCTACTCCTTCAATATTTACCTCATCTCTAAGATTCGCAATCCAGTTTTTCTTAACCATGTTTAAAACCTCCAAATAGATTCCAGTTTATAAACCTACTTGTATCTTATTATAAACCATAGAAGCCTCTATGCCTAATATAGTTAAGAAGTTATCAATATATAGTTAAAAATATATCGTGTTAAGCAAAAAGACGACTCTTTTGAGTCGTCTTTTTGCTATTATAAGAAGAATAATCCAAGACCTATTATAAGTCCTCCCAAGAGCAAGTCAATTATACAGAATCCCATAATATCTCTAGCTCCAAGGCCTGCAATACCTAATGCTGGTAAGGCCCAGAATGGTTGGATCATATTTGTCCAAGCATCTCCCCATGCAATAGACATAGCAGTTTTAGCTGCTGGTACACCTAACGCTTTACCAGCTGGCATCATAATTGGAGCTTGAACTGCCCATTGTCCACCACCAGATGGAACAAAGAAGTTAACAATTCCGGCACTTAAGAAAGAAAATAGTGGGAATGTTTTAGCTGTTGAAACACTTACAAACCATTTAGAAATAAGTGATGCAAGGCTAGCACCTTCTGGGTTTTTTCCAATCATCATACCCATTATTCCTGAGTAGAATGGGAATTGGAGTATTATACCTGCTGAACCTTTTACTGCCTCGCCTACAGCTTTTATAAACCTTCTTGGCGTTTGATGGAATATCATTCCTAGTATTAAAAATATGAAGTTTAATATATCTAAGTTTAAATCAAACCCATTTGTAGAGAAATAATACACTATATATATGATTCCAAATATTCCTGTAATTAGGGAAATTATTCTACTGTTTTCAATTCTATCAGCTGGAGTTTCATTTTTAGATAGTTCTGATTCTGCAGCTTCTTCATCACCATTTTCCAATAAACCTACATCTATAGTTACAGCTTTACCTTTTTCTGGATGCATAGCTCTATTTATAAGGGGTAAAGTAAATATGATTGCAAAAGAAATGATTAAGTTGAAAGGTGCAAATATAGTTTGAGCAGTTGGTATTACTTCCGTTACGGCACCTGCTGTCATTCCTGCTAAGTCTGCTGTACTTGTTGCCAATGTAAGTGGTATAGACGCTGAAATTCCTCCATGCCAAACTAAGAATCCTGAATAAGCACTGGCAATTAAAAGTCTATAGTCTACATCTCTTACTTGTTTAACTATCTCCATTGCATAAAGAGCTCCTATAACAAGTCCAAAACCCCAGTTAATCCAACAAGCTAATGCTGAAACAAATGATACTGCAAATATAGCCTGAGTAGGAGTCTTTGGTATGCTAGCCATTTTCCTAAGACCTTTTTTAACTGGTGGAGAACTAGCTAATGTATGTCCTGTAACCAATACTAATGCCATCTGCATTGAAAAAGCCAATAGATTCCAAAAACCGTCTCCCCAATGAACAATCATATCTAGTGGGGTTTGTCCAGTAAAAATTATACCTAATACAAACGTTAATATTGTTAAAAATATAGCAAATATAAACGCATCTGGCAAGTAATTTTGTACTAAATTTACACAACCATTGGTAAACTTTTTAAACATATCCATCCTCCTTTTTTAGTGTATATTAAAAGTCGAAATATGTAAATGTCGTTCTAAATAGTCCATGATAACCTAATGTTTTTTTCGATTTTCCCTTATTTTTGCTTAAATTATGCAGCATCTAATGAACACTAGATGCTGCATAATTTTATATTTTAAAACTTATGCTTCCATTTTTTTAAGATCGTCAGCTACTATTAATTCTGCTTCTGTAGCATTTTTAACATCTTCTACTGTGAATTCAGGATTTATTTCTGTTAGAACTAATCCTTTATCAGTTACTTCCATAACTCCCATTTCAGTAATAATTAAATCTACTTCTCCTGCAGCTGTTAAAGGTAAATTACATTCTTTTAATATCTTTGGATTACCTTTAACTGTGTGTTCCATAGCTACAATAACCTTTTTAGCACCTACTACTAGGTCCATAGCTCCACCCATTCCTGGAACCATTTTGCCAGGAATCATCCAGTTTGCAAGGTTTCCTTTTCCGTCTACTTGTAGTGCACCTAAAACTGTCATATCAACATGTCCACCACGGATTATACCAAAGGATGTAGCACTGTCAAAAAATACTCCACCTTCTTTTATAGTTACAGGCATACCACCAGCATTTATTATGTCTTTATCTTCTTTTCCTTCTTCTGGTGCTGGTCCTAAACCAACAAATCCATTTTCTGATTGGAAAGTAACATCCATACCTTCTGGTACATAGTTAGCAACCATTGTTGGAAGTCCAATACCTAGGTTAACTACGTCACCATCATGTAATTCTTTAGCAACCCTTTTAGCTATAAAAGCTTTTCTTTCTTTCTTATCCATTATTTGTCACCTCCAACTATGTAATCAACAAAGATTCCTGGAGTTACAACTTCGTTTTGATCTATTTCTCCAACTTCTACTATGTTTTCAGCTTCAACTATTACTAAATCAGCAGCTGTTGCCATTACAGTATTGAAAGTTCTAGTTGATCCTCTGTAAACAATATTACCTTTTTTATCAACTTTATGTCCAAGTAATAGCGCAACATCAGCTTTTAGTGGTTTTTCTAACAGATAAGTTACACCATCTATTTCCTTTTTTTCTTTTCCTTCTTCTATTACAGTACCAACCCCTGTTGGAGTTAAGAATCCACCAAGTCCTGCTCCTGCTGCTCTTATTTGTTCTGCTAGTGTTCCTTGTGGAACTAAGTGTACTTCCATTTCACCAGCATTCATTTGGTTTCCTGTTTCCTTATTTGTTCCAATATGGCTTGCATATAGAGTTTTAACTTGTTTGTTAACTACTAATTTACCAACACCTGAATCTACAAATCCTGTGTCATTACTTATTATCGTCAAGTCTTTAACTCCCTTTTCAACTAGCGCATCTACTAGTTTGCAAGGAGTACCACAACTTAAGAAACCGCCAATCATAATAGACATGCCGTCTTCTATATGGCTGATAGCTTCTTCTATAGTCACTACCTTATTCATGATACGCACCTCCATATGTTTTTTTATTTTCTAATTTACATTATATCATTTGTTAACTTTTTTTCAATTTTTTTGTCTTTTTTTGACAGAAAAATTATGCTTTTTTAGCTAAACAATAGCTGTAATAATGATAACAGCTATTGTTTAGTACTAAATATTTATCTAAATTTTATAAAAGATTCATTATTATCTATAATTATCTTCTAACTATTAGTGCAGTTCCTTGTCCTCCACCAATACATAAAGTAGCTAAACCATGTTTTGCATCTCTCTTAGCCATTTCATATAGTAGTGTAACAAGTATTCTTGCTCCTGAAGCTCCTATAGGGTGACCTAATGCAATTGCTCCACCATTTACATTAGTTTTTTCCATATCTAATCCTAATTCTTTAGCTACTGCTAGGGATTGAGCAGCAAAAGCTTCATTTGCTTCTACAAGATCTAAATCTTTAACAGTTAAATTAGCTTTTTCTAAAGCTTTTCTTGATGCTGGTATTGGACCAGTTCCCATAACGCTTGGATCTACTCCTGCTGAAGCATATGACACTATAGTTGCAAGAGGTTCTATTCCTAATTCTTCTGCTTTTTCTTTTGACATAACAACAAATGCTGCTGCACCGTCATTGATTCCTGAAGCATTTCCAGCAGTTACAGTTCCATCTTTTTTGAATGCTGGTCTTAATTTTGCCATTCCTTCAATTGTGCTTCCAAATCTTGGATGCTCGTCAGTATCAACTATTTTTGGATCGCCTTTTCTTTGTGGAACTTCTACAGGTACTATTTCATCTTTGAATCTTCCACTCTTAATAGCTTCTTCAGCTCTTAATTGGCTAGTTAATGCAAATTGATCTTGTTCTTCTCTAGTAAGATTCCATTTTTCCGCCACATTTTCAGCAGTAATACCCATGTGATAATCATTAAATGCATCCCAAAGTCCATCTTTAATCATTTCATCTACTACTTTTCCATCGCCCATTCTTTGGCCCCATCTATTATTGTTTAATACATATGGAGCTTTGCTCATGTTTTCTGTTCCACCTGCTATAACTATGTCTGCTTCTCCAGCTACAATAGCTTGAGCTGCTAATTCAACAGTTTTAAGTCCAGATCCGCAAACTTTATTAACTGTGAAAGATGGTACTTCTATTGGAATACCAGCGTGAACTGATACTTGTCTAGCTACGTTTTGTCCTAATCCAGCTTGAAGTACATTACCAAATACTAATTCATCAACTTGGTCTGCCTTTATACCTGCTCTTTTTATAGCTTCTTTTACAGCAACAACTCCTAAGTCTACTGCTGGTACGTTTTTAAAGGAACCACCATAAGTTCCAACTGCTGTTCTAACTGCACTTGCAATAACAACTTCTTTCATAATAAAATACCTCCTATTATAATTATATTTAATTTATTGTATATTTATATGTGCATGGCACAAGTGTCACATATAAATATATGCAAATTATGTGCCAACTTCATGTGAATTATTTGTTTGTACTATAAATTTTAAGAATATTTATAATATATTGTTATTTAAATATAAACTTTGTTAAAAAATTAACTTGCTCTTCCTTACTAATATATTCAACTATGCTTGTAATATACCTTAATTATAACATATAGATATTATAAATCAAACATTTTTCTACAATTTTTACCCCATCTGATCAAGAATAACCTTAACTATCCTTTCTGAAGCCTTACCATCTCCATAAGGATTTACTGCATTAGCCATTTTTTTATATTCTTCTTCACTTGATAAAAGTAAATCCAATTCTTTTAAAATATTCTCTTTAGAAATTCCAACCAATTTTGCAGTTCCTGCTTCTATACCCTCTGGTCTTTCTGTTTCTTCTCTTACAACTAGTACAGGTTTGCCCAAACTAGGCGCTTCTTCTTGTAGTCCACCAGAATCTGTAACTACTATATGGGATTTTGACATTAAATTTGTAAAAGGTTCATAGTCTAGTGGTTCAACTAAATGGATATTTTCATTTCCATCAAATATCTCATGGGCTATATCTCTAACCTTTGGATTCAAATGTACCGGAAATACTACTTCCACATCATTATATTTTTTTGTTATTTCATCTATTGCCGTAAATATATTTTCCATAGGTTTTCCTATGTTTTCCCTTCTATGAGAAGTAAGTAGAATAACCCTTTTGTTTTCAAAATCTATACTATTTAAAAAACTATCTTCAAATATGTAATCCTCTTTTACTACATGGAACAGTGCATCTATAACTGTATTTCCAGTTATAAATATCTTTTCTTCTGGATATCCTTCCCTAAGTAAATTTTCTCTACTTTCATCAGTAGGTGCAAAATGGAAATTAGTTACAATACCTGTTAACTTCCTATTAGCTTCCTCTGGGTAAGGAGAATATAAATTTCCACTTCTAAGACCTGCTTCTACATGTCCTACTTTTACTTTTTGATAAAAAGCTGCCAATGCTCCTGCAAATACAGTTGTAGTATCTCCTTGAACCAATAATAGATCTGGCTGAGTCTCTACTATTACTTTTTCCAACCCTTCCAATGCCTTAGTAGTTATACCCGTTAGGGTTTGTCCAGGTTTAAATATATTTAAATCATAATCTGGATTGATTTTAAAAATATCCAATACTTGATCTAACATCTCCCTATGTTGAGCAGTTACACATACTATACTTTCAATTTCTTCAGTATTTTCCATTGCCTTTACAATAGGGGCCATCTTAATTCCCTCTGGCCTAGTTCCAAATACAGTCATAACCTTTAGTTTTCTCATATTATTTCCTCCCATTGTCTCTATTACTTGAATCTTCACTTCTCCTCATATCTATAAGACCTAATTTTCCAGCAAAAAATATAGTAAATAAAATAACTATACCTGCTATAATACCAGATTGTCTACTATTAGCCTTAGATATTGCTACTGCACAAACTCCAAATACTCCACTTATTAAATAAAGTATAAGGACTGTTTTCTTCTGACTTAGTCCTCTTTGAAGTAATTTATGATGAAGATGTCCTTTATCTGCCTCCATTATAGATTTACCATTTAACATCCTTCTAAATATGGCAAATGTAGTATCAAAAATAGGGAGACCTAAAACAATTATAGGAACTACTATAGCTATAGTTGCTACACTTTTCATTACCCCTTCTATAGCTATTGCTGAAAGCATAAACCCTAAAAATAATGCTCCCGTATCTCCCATAAATATTTTAGCTGGATTGAAATTAAAAGGTAAAAATCCTAAACAAGCTCCAGCTATTATAGCTGAAATAATCATAATACTTGTATATGAATCACCCATTAGATGGTTTGCATTATAAGCTACAAATACCAATGACAGACTAGATATCATGGCTACTCCTGCTGCCAACCCATCAAGTCCATCTATTAAATTTAATGTATTGGTTATTCCGACTATCCAAAAAATAGTTAATGGAATAGAAAAACCTTTCAAATATAAAAGTGTATTTTCTTTTGAAAATGGATTGGTTATAAAGTCGATTTTAACATCCCCAAATATTAAAACTAGACTTGCAACTATTTGAAAAACAAGCTTCATCTTTGGGCTAAGATCCATTGAATCATCAATTATTCCTGAAACTACTATTATGCTTCCTCCGATTATTATAGAAACTAAAGTTCTATCTAATGGTAAAAATATAACTGCTGAAACAATTGTAGCTATATATATTGCTAGTCCTCCTAATAGAGGAATAGGTTTCTTATGTACCCTTCTACTATCCTTCGGTATATCTATTGCCCCAATTTTATATGCTATTTTCTTAGCAATAGGTGTCATAGATAAGGAAATAAATATTGCTGTAAGAAATGGTATTATAATTTTTTCCATAGTTGTATTCGCTCCTTCATAAGAGTTACTTCTTAGAATTTTATATTAGTTTTATCTATAAGTCAATGAAACAAAACTTATTATTATGTTGTTCGATATAGATTATAAATATCCTTTATAGTGAACAATTATATACCAAGTTTTAGTATAAAAAAAGACTTCATTTTATTTTAAAGGAAATCTTTTTTTGGAAAATTATATTACCACTTTTCTAAACCATCTACTACTGGTATAATTGCTACAATACTACTCCTATCTACTATGAAATTTGTAACTACAAATAGTCTTTGAGCAATTTGTCATCCATTAATAATTCCTCCTATATTTTTGAACACATCTCATGTTTTGTTAATACTACAATAAATTCATCAATATAATTTATATTAAACGATTCTATTAAAAATTCACATATATGTAGACATAAAAAAGGTAGAGTAAACTCTACCTTTTTTATGTCTATCTTTCTTCAGTTATACATGGTTTTAAAACTGATTCTTCTGAAGAACTTTCTTGTTTTTTAATTTTTACATCAGGCTCTGACGGTATACTAAAACTAGGTATAAACCTATCCCATCCTGTACGAGTAAGAACTATCATGGAAACAACTGCAATCATACCCATAAAATTATACTTTATAATATCTGTAGCTTTGAAACTGTGTAATGGATAAACCGCAGAGGCAATTCCAATATAAAAGTTTACATACACATGCCATGGAATAAGTTGAGAACCAAATACTCCCAATGAACTTCCAAAAGCAGCATTTCTAAGTCTTAACTTGTACATATCTTCTTCACTAGCTTCTACATTATCATCTGTAAGAGTTTTGATAATAGGTCCAATAGTTACTATTTGAGCCATTTCATCAGAAAGGGCAGCATTTCCTAGTAGACAAAGAAGTGCATTGCAAGTCATAAGTTGTCTTACATTTTCAACCCTAGATGCTATAAAATTGGATAATGGTGCAAAAGCATCCATTCTAGTCATAATTCCACCAAAAGCTCCTACCCACATCATCATTACTATAACCCAACTTCCTGCATCTGAAAATCCAGAATATATAAGTTCTAAAAATCCACCTTTCCCAAATATAGATGGAACAGTACCTGCTATCAAACCTAAAATCATTGATGAAACTATTCCAAGTCCAAGACACGCCAATGTTGGAAGTCCCTTAACTGCAACTATTATAACAAGTATTAGTGGAATAATCATATAATATGGTACTCCCTCTTTTACCTGATTTAAAAGAGTTACAGCTGAAGGATTTTTAACCTTCAAACTATCCCAAACTTCTCCTGGAATTTGATCTATCGCTTCGGATGCGTTTGCAGTTGTATTAGGCAATCCCATTCCAACGCTTACTACAAAAAATACTGCTATAGAAAGTACTAAACATAATAGAGCCCATGCCCCTTGATGTTTAATTCTATCGATTACTTCTACTTTTTGAATACCAGAACTTACTACTGTAGTATCAGAAATTAGTCCTATATTATCTCCAAAACATGCACCACCTGCAACTGCAGCAGTTGTAAGTATTAGATTTCCATCTACTATATGGTTTAACCATAAAAATATAGGTGCACATGCTGCAAATGTTCCCCATGATGTACCTGTTGCTACTGAAAGTATACTAGTTACAATAAGTCCAGTTACAGCTACTGTTTTTCCTGTAAGCCCTAGTCTCAAAGCCATATTGATTATGGCTGCTCCTACACCTGTAGCCATAAAACATTCTGCCATCGCATAAGCCATCATTAGAATAAAAAATACAAGTTCCATTTCTTTAACGTTTTCTACTGAACAATCAAGTATCTCCCCAAAAGAAATCTTTTCAGTAAAACGCGCTATCACCGCAGCATAAATAGTAGCTATTGGAGCTGCTACTAGTGCATTCATTCCTCCAATCATTAGTCCTGCCATTAAAAATACTGGTGAAAGTCTTAACAAAGCCATTTAAAAATCTCCCCTTTTAGATAGTTAGTATTTTAGTTGGTAAAAATTTAAATAAATATTTATACCTGGAGCCAACTGCAAACCCTTTCCAGAATAGGAAAATAAGTACACATAAGTGTTAGTAAATAATTATTAATACAAATATTTAAGAGCTATACACTCATACTTAAATAATAATTATTGAATTAAAAAAAGAAGCTTTAAGCTTCTAAATTTTATATTTAAGAATTTTATATTATTTTTTCTCATAAGTCAATTGAAAGAAAATTGTTAAAATAAGCACAATAGTAGTTGTAAAAAGTAGAGAGCCCCTCTATTTTCCCTTTGTTCATCAGGTTAGATACAAATAAATAAAAACCCACAAATTGGAACCTAACTCAAAAAATTAACTTACTAAAAAAAGCCATCTTATAAGGAGTTCACCCCTTTAAGATAGCTTTTCTTAAAAAATTTATATTTATTTTCCAGTTGCTAAACCTTCTTTTTTAAGTCTTACATCAGGTTCTGATGGTAATCCAAACCTTGGTATAAATCTATCCCATCCTGTACGAGTAAGAATTAGTATAGAAAGTACTGCAATCATAGCCATGAAATTATATTTAACTATATCTAATTTTGCAAATTTGTGTAATGGATAAACTGCTGAAGCAATTCCAATATAGAAATTTACATATACATGCCATGGAATAAGTTGTGAACCAAATACTCCTAACGCATCTCCAAAAGTGGCATTTCTAAGTTTTAACTTATACATATCTTCTTCACTAGCTTCAACGTTATTGTCCGTAATAGTTTTGATAATAGGTCCAATAGTTACTATTTGAGCCATTTCATCTGATAAAGTTGCATTTCCTAATAGACAAAGTAATGCATTCCAAGTCATAAGTTGTCTTACACTCTTTGCCTTTCTTACAATAAAATTTGATATTGGAGCAAAAGCATCCATTCTACCCATGATTCCACCAAAAGCTCCTACCCACATCATCATTACTATAACCCAAGATCCTGCGTCTGAAAATCCAGTATATATTAAACCTTTATCTCCAACAACATCACTAATATTAGTAACTGTCCCTGCAAAAGCTCCCAATATTAACGATGTTACTATTCCAATTCCCAAACAAGCTAATGTTGGTACTCCTTTAATTGCAGCTCCTATAACTAGTATCAACGGAATAACCATATAATACGGTACTCCCTCTTTTACCTGATTTAAAAGTGTTACGGCTGAAGCATTTTTTTCTTCTAAGTTTTGCCAAACTTCTCCTGGAATTTGGTCGATAGCTTCTCCACCATCTGCCTTTATATTAGGTAATCCCATTCCAACACTTACTCCAAAGAATATTATTGCTGCTAATATTAAACATAGTATAGACCATGCACCTTGATGTCTAATTCTATCAATAACTTCTACACCTTGAATACCTGAACTTACTACTGTAGTATCAGAAATTAGTCCAATATTGTCTCCAAAACATGCTCCTCCTGCTATTGCAGCAGTTGTTAATAAAAGATTTCCATCTACTATATGATTTAACCATAAGAATATAGGTGCACATGCTGCAAATGTTCCCCATGATGTACCTGTTGCTACTGAAAGTATTGCTGTTACTAAAAGTCCAGTAACTGCCACTGTCTTAGCTGTAAGTCCTAACTTTAGTGCCATATTGATTATAGATGCTCCTACACCTGTGGACATAAAACATGCTGCCATTGCATAAGCCATCATTAAAATAAAGAATACAAGCTGTTCCTCTTTTACACTTTCAATTGCTGCATCTAAACTATCGTGAAAAGAAACTTTCTCAGTAGCCCTAGCTATTATGGAAGCATATATAACAGCTATTGGTGCCGCTATAAGTGCATCAAAGCCTCCAATCATTAGCCCTGCTAATAAAAATACTGGTGATAACTTTAATAACGCCATTTAATATCTCTCCTTCTATTTATTTAGTGTTTTAGATAATAAATTATTGCTTAAAGAATATTTATTTTATCTTAGATATAAATCCTTTTCACATAAGGTGAGGTCATACATCTAAGTATTGCTACATAGTCAAGAGTAAAACTTATTATATCGCCAATTTCATAATCTCTATCAGAGTTAGTAATATCTAAAATTAAATGGTCACTGCTGCTTCCAAGTATATTTATGTTTTCATCGTCCGGTAACATAAATTGAGGATCACAATCTTGTTTTCCTACAGCACATATAGCCCTTTTCATCATACCTTTGTCCTCAAAAGTCGGTACATTTCTAAAAGCATCCATAGCTACCTCTCCTATAGGCATTGAAGGTTTTTCTTGTACTTCTACTATTTCTGCTTTAAGCTTAAAGGCATCATTATAAGTATCTGGTATCATGGTCCATGTTACTTCAACCAGTCCAAGAATTATCGATGTTCCAAGTCTCATTTGATTTACACCTTCTGGTAGTTCTTCATGTTGTATCAAACATAATGAGCTGGAATTTCCACCAGAAATAAGTTCTAATTCTATATTAAATTTTTCCTCTATTTCCTTCTTAATATCTGCAAGTTGCCCAACGTTTTCCTTAGAAGGAATAATAGCACCGTAACAAGTTAAATTTGTACCTATGCCTACTAGCTTTACACCTTCTAAATCCAAAATCTGGCTAATCGTTTTCATAATAGTATCCTTATTATTATAAAAAATTCCTTCCCTTAAATCTCCTACATCTATCATTAAAACGATTTCATGAGTTTTTCCTAATTTTACAGCTTCTTTAGATATAGCTTCTATAGTCTTTATCTCTGAATTAAGGGAGATATCTGCAAATTCAACCAATCTCTTTGCCTCACTCATTGCAGGAAGTCTTAGAAGCATCTTTTTTGCAGGCAAATCCTTAAACTTTTCTAAATTGTCCAATTTAGAATCCCCTAATGTATCTATTCCTCCATCTATCATAGCTTGCGCAAGCTCAATAGAACCACTAGATACTTTAGTTACTCCAACTGGATTTACTCCATTCTTTTTACATATATCTGTAACAACCTTTGCATTATGTCGTATTTTTTTAATATCTACTTCGATAAATGGATATTGCATTTTCTTCCCCCATTTTGTTTTTATTTGAAATAAAAATAATTAAAGTTATTTATATAATAATTGAAAACGTTTTTATTTTTGGGCAAAAATAGACATTCTTAGTGTTTTTTTATTATTTCCTCCTTTTTCCGTTTATATTTTAACATAGATAATGTTAAAAGTACAACTTTTTTTATTTTATTTAGTTACAAGATATACTATTCGACAAGTTTTACAAAAACCCTTTTATTTTTTTAAACTTTTTTCACTAATCTTCATAAAGTATCATGGAAAAGTTTACAAATAATGCAAAAATATTGTTACACATTGTGTTTTCATGTCATAATTATATCAAAGTTTCATATATATTGCTAGCATCCATTTATTGGGTGTATAAAAAGTCCACTCCATACTGAAGTGGACTTTTTATACACCTTATTTAGTTCCGAACAATCTATCTCCTGCATCTCCAAGACCAGGGATTATATATGCATGTTCATCTAGCTTTTCATCTACACTAGCCACATATATATCTACATCTGGATGAGCTTCTGCAACTACATCTAGTCCTTCTGGAGCTGCAATAAGATTCATTAGCTTAATGTTTTTAGCTCCCCTATCTTTTAAGAATTGGATAGCTGCCACTGCTGAGCCACCTGTTGCAAGCATAGGATCTAATACTATAAGTTCTCTTTCTTCAATATCTTGAGGAAGTTTACAGTAGTATTCTACAGGTTTTAAAGTTTCTGGATCTCTATAAAGACCTACATGTCCAACTTTAGCTGCCGGCAATAAATTTAACATACCATCTACCATTCCCAGACCTGCTCTAAGTATAGGAACTATTCCTAGTTTCTTACCAGCTATTACTTCAGATTTTGTTTTAGTAATAGGAGTTTCAACCTCAATCTCTTCAAGAGGAAGATCCCTTGTTACCTCATAAGCCATTAACATAGAAACTTCTTTTACCAATTCTCTAAATTCCTTGGAGCCGGTATTTTTGTCCCTTATAAAAGTTAATTTATGCTTGATCAATGGATGATCTAAAACTACTACTTTTCCCATAAACAAGACTCCTTCCATATATTTTAATTTTTTTCCTATAAAAAATCCTTATACATTATAACATATACTTAGTTTCTATGTCAGAAATTTTATTTACCCTTCTTTCATGTCTTCCACCTTGAAACCTCGCTTTTACCCAAGTAGACACAATTTCTAAAGCTAAATCTTTTCCTACTACCCTTCCACCTAAAGCTAAAACTTGTGCATTATTATGCTCTACAGACATTTTAGCTGAATAAGTGTCACCACATAGCGCACATCTTATGCCTGCTACTTTATTACATGATATGGATATTCCTATACCAGTTCCACATACAACTATACCTCTATCACATTCTCCATTTTTAACAGCCAAAGCCACCTTTTCTCCAAACTCAGGATAATCCACTGATTCAGAAGAATTGGTACCATAGTCAATATATTCTATTCCTTCCTCTTCTAAAAAACTTTTAATATGCTCTTTTAGTTCATATCCTCCATGATCTGAGCCTATTCCTATCTTCATTTCTATTCCTCCTATTCTTGTATTTTTTCTGCAATTTTCTCTAAAGCTTCTTCTATTTCTTTTTTTGACTGCTCATAAGCTCTCATTCCCATTCCATAAGGGTCTATTATATCTTCTTCTACCCCAAAGGCATATTCTTTCAAAGTATATACCTTTCCTTGGACTATGGAATAATTATTTATTAATACATCTTTATGAGACCTAGTCATGGTCAATATCAAATCTGAGCCACCTAAAAGCTCTCTATTCACCATTTTAGCCCTATGACTAGAAATATCTATTCCTTCTTTTTTTAAAACTTCCATTGCTTCCTTACTTGCTCTACTTCCTTTCATAGCAAATACCCCAGCAGAATCTACCTTTATATTTCTTATTTCCTTCCTATCTAATATATCCTTAAAAAGGCCTTCTGCCATACTACTTCTACAAGTATTCCCTGTACAAACAAATAGAACTTGCCTCACAAACCTCTCTCCTTTATACTCTTCTTATATTTCCACCACAAGCTTTCTTCATTCTGTTCATAATAGCTGTTCCAATGCCTTCTTTATCTACTCCCTCAGCTAGTATTATATCTACATTTAACTTATCAAATTGCCTCAATATTTTAAATAGATTTCTAGCTATGGTCTCTTTTTCATTCCTACTTCCCATTGTCAATACAATTCCTTCATCATACTCTTTAACTGTCTCTTCAGTAGCCATTATACCCAGTTTTTTCCCTTCCAGTTCCATTTTTTTAGAGTATTCCCTTATTGAAGAAACCATATCTTCTACATCTCCAGAGAAAACTATCATTTCAGCCTTTGGTGCATAATGTTTATATTTTTGTCCTGGAGATTTAGGCACTATATTTTCATCATCACTTATTATACTTTCATCGTATTTAACTTGGGGAAATATTTCTAAAAGATCTTCATAAGTCACTCCTCCAGGTCTAAGTATAGTAGGTATATCTTGAGATATATCAAGTACAGTAGATTCTACCCCTATGCCAGTACTACCTCCATCTATAATCATATCTACCCTACCACTTAAATCCATAATAACATGTTCTGCATTTGTTGGACTTGGTTTACCTGAAAGGTTGGCACTAGGCGCTGCAATAGGTACTTTTGAATATTTTATAAGTTCTGAAGCAATTTTATGTTTTGGCATCCTAATAGCTACAGTTGAAAGCCCTCCAGTTAATTTCTCGGATATTTTTTCACTCTTATTGAATATAAGGGTAAGAGGTCCAGGCCAAAATCTTTCCATAAGCTTTCCTGCCCTCTCATTTATATCTTCCACTAGAGGATATACTTCTTCTATGCTGCTTACATGGAGAATCAAAGGATTGTCCTGTGGTCTTCCTTTAGCAATAAATATTTTATCTACTGCTTCTTCATCAAAACAGTTGGCTCCTAAACCATAGACTGTCTCAGTAGGAAAAGCAACAGTTCCCCCCCTCTTTATTATATCTGCAGCTTTTTCTACTATTTCACTATTTGGATTGTCCTTTTCTACTTTTACTACAATAGTTTCCATAGTACACCTTCTTTTTGTATTATCTTTTTCTTCTAAATATATATTATACATGATTTTTTTAATCTTAAGTAGGGGTTTTTAGTTCTTTATACTATTTTACAAGAATATTAATAGAATAGATAAAATATTAAAGGAGGGAAGCTATGGATGATATTTATACTATTACTTTAGTAGGCTTTTTTGTTGGAGTGGCTGGTACTGGACTTGGAGGGCTATTTGCCCCTTTTATTAAAGAAGAAAACCAAAAGCTTCTAAGCTATCTACTAGGTCTTACTGGAGGACTTATGCTTAGCATTGTAGCTTTTGAACTTCTACCTCAGGCATATATATTAGGAGGATTTATAACAGAAATAATAGGAGTAATACTTGGAATTATTGTAGTTATTTCTGTAGAAGAAATAACCGTTGGAAAAGACTATAATTCCCTTATGAAAAGTGGAATTATATTGAGTATAAGTATGGGGATACACAATCTACCTGAAGGATTGGCCATAGGCTCTAGTTTCATGGCTCATAAAGAAATGGGACTTACTCTAGCACTTGCTATACTTGTTCACAATATTCCAGAAGGTCTAGCCTTAGTTGCTCCTCTTAAAGCAGGAAAGCTACCTAATTGGAAAATAGTTTTAACCACTCTTATTGTAGGGGTTCCTACTGGAATAGGAGCTTTTATAGGGGCTTATCTTGGAACTGTATCCAATTATCTCATATCCTTCTGTCTATCTTTTGCAGGAGGAACTATGCTCTATATAATATGTAATGATTTAATCCCAAATGCAAAAACCCTTCACAGTGGAAGGGCTTCTACCATATGGATAATCATAGGCTTTATACTAGGAATGCTAACAGTCTTTTAGCCTACATGTTTTAATTTTTCCGCTTGATCTGTTGTTATGAGTGCTTCTACTATTTCTTCAATATCTCCATCTAAAAATGATTCTAGTCTATGGATAGTCATATTGATTCTATGATCAGTTACCCTACCCTGAGGGAAATTATAAGTTCTTATCCTTTCACTTCTATCTCCAGAGCCTACTTGGCTCCTTCTTTCTTCAGCTATTTCTTGATTTTGTTCTGTCATAAGCTGATCATAAAGTCTAGCTTTAAGGATCTTCATAGCTTTGTCCCTATTCTTATGTTGGGACTTTTCATCTTGACAGGATACAACCATTCCTGTTGGTAAGTGGGTAATTCTAACTGCTGAGTCAGTAGTGTTTACACTTTGGCCACCATTTCCTGAAGAACGGAATACGTCTATCCTTATATCATTTGGATTGATTTCCAAATCTATATCTTCAGCTTCTGGAAGGACTGCTACAGTAGCGGTAGATGTATGTATCCTACCACTTGCTTCAGTTTCTGGTACCCTTTGAACCCTGTGAACACCACTTTCATATTTTAATTTACTATAGGCACCTTTACCTTTGATCATAAATATTGCTTCTTTAAATCCTCCAATACCTTGGTTGTTAGAATCCATCATTTCAACTTTCCAGCCTTGTTTTTCTGCATACATAGAGTACATTCTAAGAAGGTCTCCTGCAAATAGTCCTGCTTCACTTCCACCTGCTCCAGCCCTTATCTCTACAATAACATTTTTATCATCATTTGGATCCTTAGGTATAAGAAGTATCTTGAGTTCTTCTTCTAAAGCTGCAACTTGAGATTCCAAATCAGTTATTTCTTCTTTTAACATTTCTTTAAATTCATCGTCTAATTTTTCTTTAAGCATTTCTTTATCTTCTTCTAAAGTCTTAGCTGCTTCATTAAATTCTCTATATTTCATAACTATAGGCTCTACTTCTGCATGTTCTTTAGCAAGCTTTTGCCATTCTTGTGTGTCTTCCATTACTTTTGGATCAATTATCTTCAGGCTAAGCTCTTTATATTTCTTTTCCAAAAAATCTAATTTATCTAACACATCTTCACCTCCACAATGTTTTCATATATAATTTAATACACTCATAATCTCAATAAACTAGTACTCCTGCTGCCCCTGCTAATATAATTGCTAATATAGGATGAAGCTTTTTAAAAGATATTAAATAAAACAACACTCCTCCTATTATAACACTTTTAAAATCTATAAATGCATTTTTTGCCACACTGATACTAGCTGATACAATAAGACCTAAAACTACTGGCCTTATACCTTTAAATGCCCAATCTACATAAGGGGAATTTTTAAACTTCGATAGAAAATGGGCTATTAAAATTATTATAATTACCGATGGAAGGACTACAGCAGTAGTTGCCAGTATAGAACCTAGTACCCCTCCCACTTTATATCCTAGAAAGGTAGCAGAATTTATAGCAACTGGACCTGGTGTCATCTCCACTACAGCTAGTATATCTATAAATTCTTTAGCAGTAAGCCAACCGTGGACTTCTATTACTTCTTTTTCAATCAGTGGAATCATAGCATACCCACCACCAAAGGTAAAAGCTCCTATTTTTAAGAAAGATAAGAAAAGATTTAATAATTCCATTATTTATTCTCCTTAAACTTATAATATCCTATAGCACCAAAAGCTGATACAAGTATGACAACTATAGGACTTATATCTATAAATGCTACAGCCAAAACTGTAAGAACACTAATAACTAACATATATTTACTAATATCCATCTTTCTTGCAAGCTTATATACGGCGGTAAAAATCAAAGCTGCCACTGCTGGCCTTATGCCTAAAAATGCTTTATCTATTACAGGATTATTCCTATATTTCCAAAGAGATGTTACAATCAACAGTATAATCAAAAACGAAGGAAGAATAGTCCCTAAAGTGCAAACTATTGCTCCTTTAACACCTTTAAGTTTATAGCCTACATAAGTACTTGTATTTACCGCTACCGGTCCTGGTGTCACCTCTGCTATTGCCAATACATCTAAAAATTCTTCTGTAGTAAGCCACTGGTGCTTTTCTACAACTTCATCTTGAATAAATGGAAGCATAGCATATCCACCACCAATGGTGAAAGCTCCTACTTTAAAAAAAGCTTTAAACATTTCAAAATACATAGATTTCCCCCTCTATCTCAGTCTTCCTATCACTACTCTATTCAGTTCCTGAAAATCTTTTATTATAGATATATCTTTAAATCCATTATCTTCAAACAGTTTCTTGACTTTTTCCCCTTGGTCATAACCTATTTCAAAAGCCAACATTCCATCAGATTTAAGGTATTTTTTACTTTCTGGTATTATTTTTTTATAAAACAAAAGCCCTTCTTCTCCTCCATCTAATGCTTTTTTAGGTTCATATTCCCTTACTTCTATTTGAAGTTCAGGAATAGCTTTTGTAGGTATATAAGGAGGGTTCGATACTATTATATCTATTTTACCTTCTAGTTGTAAAGAACTTATTCCACGGAATAAATCTCCTCTATAAAAACTTACTCTATCATTTAATTTGAGATTATCCCTATTTATACTAGCTACTTTTAAAGCTACTTCATCTATATCTACTGCAAAAACCTTTATGTTTTTTAAATAATAGGCAAGAGTCAATGCAATACAACCACTGCCAGTGCCTAACTCCACTGTGTTCAAAGGTTTATCTGTAAATTCATCGTTAACCTTATTTATAATCCATTCAACTAATATCTCAGTATCTGGTCTGGGAACAAGTACCCCTTCTTCTATATAAAAATCTAATCCATAAAACTCTTTTTCTTTTAAAATATAGCTTAATGGATAGCCTTCTTTTCTTTTTTCTATGAAGTTTAAAAACTTATCCACAATTTCCTCTGAAACTTCCTTATCCCCATGTGTATAAATATAGCTCTTATCTACATTCTGTAGATAAGATAATATTATTATAGATTCTAATAAAGGATCTAAATATTCTCTTTCCCCTAGTTTTTCAACTCCTAATTGTAAAAGCTCATTTATTACCACAAATCTTCCTCCTTATCCTCCACTGATACTCCTTTCAATGCTTCTATTGCCACTTCTATTTGTTCACCATCTGGTTCCTTTACTGTAGCAATTTTTTGTAGCATAAGTCCAGGATAGGATAATATATAAGCCAAAGTTCCATTACTCCTACCTATAAGCTTATTTATTTCATAAGATATCCCAGCTATTACAGGAAGCATAAGAAGCCTTATTAAAAATCTTTTAAGGGGATCTGGCCATCCAAATAAGGATAGTACTAAAACACTCACTATCATAACCATAAATAAAAAGCTAGTTCCACATCTAGGATGTAGTATAGGATATTTCTTTACATTTTCCACTGTCAATTCTTCTTCATTTTCATAGCAATGAATAGTCTTATGTTCTGCTCCATGATATTCAAAAACCCTTTCTACATCTTCCATTTTAGAAATAGCTATTACATAGATTAAGAAAAAAACTATCCTTATAAAACCTTCTATAAGATTTAACGCTATAGGATTTTTAACAGTCTTTTTAATAAGACCAGTTAAAAACATTGGTCCAGCCATAAAAACTACTATTGTTATAAGTAGTGAAAAAAGTAGTGAAAAAACGATCTCTGCTGTTTCAGATTTATCTTTAAAAATCTTTTCAAAAAAACTTTCAGATTCATCCTCTGTATCCTCTTCATAAAACTCTGCAGAGTACATTAAAGATCTAGTCCCTATAATCATAGACTCTACAAGGCCTACCATCCCTCTTACAAATGGTAATTTTAAAAATTTATTTCTAGAAGCTACAGTATCTATCTTTTCCTTCTTTACTTCTATTTCATTGTCTGGTTTCCTTACTGCTATGGCTATATCCCTTGGTCCTCTCATCATAACCCCTTCTATAAGGGCTTGACCCCCAATAGTAGTCATATGTTTAGGTATCCTCTTTATATCTTTTATTTTCAATTTAAATACCTCCAAATATTTTGTAAGGTTATTATACCATATAAGGATTATTAGACAAAGTACACCAATTTTTGGACAAAAATAAAGGCTAGATGTAAGCATCTAACCCTTTTTTGAAAAAGATTATTCCAAACCATATTTTTTCTTGAACTTTTCAACACGTCCACCTTTTTCAGCAAATTTTTGACGGCCTGTAAAGAATGGATGACATGCTGAACAAACTTCTACTCTTAATTCTTTTTTAGTTGAGCCAGTTTTAAAAGTATTTCCACAAGCACAATGTACTGTAGCTTCGTAGTATTCTGGATGTAAATCCTTTTTCATGATGCTCACCTCTCTTTTACACATTTCAACCTGTATATTATAGCATAATAAAAAATCTATTTCAACTTTTTAAGACCAAATTTTTTTCCTCATGATTTCTATAAAAGTAGCATTATCTTCTGTTTGCATAAGGTCTTCTGTTATAGTCTCTGTCACATCTTGGGTCGGTGCATTGCCTAAAGCTTTCCTTATTCCCCAAATAGTTTCAAGTTGTTTTTGATTTAATAAAAGTTCTTCTCTTCTAGTACCAGATTTATTTATATCTATGGCAGGGAATATTCTCTTTTCTGAAAGTTTTCTATCCAAATGGATCTCCATATTACCAGTACCCTTAAACTCTTCAAATATAACATCATCCATCCTACTCCCTGTTTCAACTAATGCAGTAGCAAGGATGGTCAAACTTCCACCTTCCTCTAAATTCCTTGCAGCTCCAAAAAATCTTTTTGGTTTATGTAATGCTCCTGGATCTAATCCTCCTGAAAGGGTTCTTCCTGTTGCAGGGATAGTTAAATTATAAGCTCTGGCAAGTCTTGTAATACTATCAAGAAGTATCACCACATCTTTTCCATGTTCCACAAGTCTCTTTGCTCTCTCTAAGACTATTTCTGCCACCTTTGTATGGTGTTTTGGAAGTTCATCAAATGTAGAATAGACTACATCACCTTTTACAGATCTCTTCATATCTGTTACTTCCTCTGGCCTTTCATCTATTAAAAGTACTATTATCTCCATTTCTGGATGATTAATAGAAATAGCATTGGCAATTTTCTTTAAAAGAGTAGTTTTTCCAGCCTTTGGTGGGGAAACTATCATTCCTCTTTGTCCTTTACCTATAGGAGCCATTAAATCTATCATTCTTGTAGAAAGTTCATTGGAAGTTGTTTCAAGATTTAATCTCTCTCTGGGATAGATAGGAGTTAAAGTATCAAAGTCTGGCCTTTTAGGTGCTGTATCTGGATGCATTCCATTTACACTCTTTACATATAGAAGCGCCTTATATTTCTCACCTTGTTTTGGAGGTCTTGTAATACCATATATCTTATCTCCAGTCATAAGTTTAAATCTTCTTATCTGAGAAGGGGATACATATATGTCTTCATCTCCAGAAAGGTAGTTCTCGCATCTTAAGAAGCCATAGCCATCACTATGTACTTCTAGTATTCCTTCAGCTGCATTAATATTGTCCATCTGTTCTAATTCTTCTGTAATTTTATCTGGTAGAGCAGATGTATTTATATCCTTAAACTTTATTTCTCCTTTATAGTTTTCCACTTTCCTATGATCTTCTGCCTCTTTCGAATTGTTTTTCTCCTGTATCAAACCAATCAACTCACTTTTTTTGTATTTATAAGGACTTTTAATGTCCATATTTTTAGCAATCTCACGTAACTCTCCAATTTTTTTACCCTCTAGTTCTGTCTGGGTCAACCATTCCACCTCCACAATAATTTAAAAACCTATACCACTTGGAATACATAGGAAAAAAGAAAAGAAAAAAAGAAAGGGAAACTCCTGTAGAATGAACTACAGGAATTTATTTATATCTATCTAGCATACTCAGGTTTCTTATCCAACTTATGAAGTGCCTCTACAAATCTAATAGTACCTGTTTCAGCTCTCATAACTACAGAATAAGTTGTTGCCATATTGTTCTCATAATATACTACACCTTTTAAAAGTTCACCATCAGATATACCTGTGGCTGCAAATAATATTTCATTTCCACTAACTAAATCTTCCATAGTCAACACTTTATCTACATCTACACCCATATCTTTACATCTTTTTCTTTCTTCATCATTCATTGGGCATAATTTTCCTTGAAACTCACCTTCCATACACTTTAACGCTGCTGCCGCTATTACACCTTCTGGTGCTCCTCCTATACCCATAAGTATATCTACACCAGAATGTTCAAAACATGTAGCTATGGCTGCTGCCACATCTCCGTCACTAAATAATTTAATTCTAGCTCCTACAGCCCTAACCCTTTTTATAAGGTCTTCATGTCTTGGTCTATCTATTATAGTTACCGTTAAATCCGAAATATCCTTATTCAAAGCTTTAGCTACATTTGATAAATTCTCTTCCACAGATGCATCTATATCTATACATCCTTTAGCTTTTGGTCCTACAGCTATTTTATCCATATACATATCTGGTGCATGAAGAAGACAGCCTTTAGGTGCTACTGCTACAACCGATAATGCATTTGAAAGACCTTTAGCTACTGAAGTAGTTCCATCTAGTGGATCTACAGCTATATCTACTTCCGGACACCCTTCTTTCGCCTTTCCTATCTGCTCTCCAATATATAACATTGGAGCTTCATCCATTTCCCCTTCACCTATAACTACTTTTCCGTCAATATTTACAGTATCAAACATTTTTCTCATACCATCTACAGCAGCTTGATCAGCAGCTATTTTATCTCCTCTACCTAGATATCTAGCACTTTCCAATGCTGCAGCTTCTGTTACTCTGACTAAATTTAAAGCCAGGTTTCTGTCCATTGTAACCACTCCTTATTTTGAATCTACACCTTCCCAATCCTTTAAGAACCGTTCTATCCCTAGATCTGTCATAGGATGTTTAACCATCTGTTCAAATACCTTATAAGGTATGGTAGCAATGTGTGAGCCTCCTTTAGCAGCTTCAAGTACATGCATAGGATGTCTAACACTAGCAGCTATTACCTCAGTGCTTATATTATAGTTATTATATATTTTAACTATATCCTCTATAATATTCATACCTTCATTTCCTATATCATCCATCCTACCAATAAAAGGACTTACATAACTAGCACCTGCCTTTGCAGCAAGTAATGCTTGACTAGCTGAAAAGACCAACGTTACATTAGTTTTAATACCTTCGCTATTTAATACCTTTACTGCTTTAAGTCCTTCTTTTGTCATAGGTATTTTTATTATAATATTTTTGTGAATTTTTGCAAGTTCTCTTGCTTCTTCAACCATACCCTGACTTTCAAGAGAAATAACCTCTGCACTTATAGGCCCATCTACAATGGTAGATATTTCTTTTATAACTTCTTTGAAATCTCTACCTTCTTTTGCAATCAGTGAAGGATTTGTAGTAACCCCACATATAACTCCCCAATCATTTATTTCCCTTATTTCATCTATATTGGCAGTATCAATAAATAGCTTCATTATTTTCCTCCTTTTACGCTCTTCCTGCTGAACCGAACACACGCATTTTTTCTGCAACAACTTTGCTCATATTAGCTCTTGCTGGTTTTAAGATCTTTCTTGGATCGATTTCATCCATGTTATCTTTCAAGAAATCTTTTATTGCATCTGCAAAAGCCATCCTTACATCTGTATCAATATTTATCTTATTTATTCCTAGACTAACTGCTTTTTCGAGATCTTCATAAGCTACCCCACTTGAACCATGTAGTACTAATGGTATATTAGTTTTTTCTTTTATAGCCTTTATTCTATCAAAATCTAATTCTGGTTTTCCCTTATATACTCCATGAGCAGTTCCTACAGCTATAGCAAGAGAGTCCACACCTGTTTCTTCTACAAATCTTACTGCTTCATCCACATTTGTCATAGTAGCATCTCTTTCATCTACTTTAATATGATCTTCCGTACCACCTATTTTTCCTAACTCTGCTTCTACTGATACACCTGCTGCATGAGCCATTTCTATTACCTTCTTAGTCATTGCAATATTTTCTTCCAATGGGTATTTAGAAGCATCTACCATCACCGATGTAAAACCATATCTTATACATTTCACCACTTGTTCAAAATCTGTACCATGGTCTAGATGAACAGCTACTGGCACTGTTGCCCTTTCAGCTGCCACTTTAGCTAGTGCAGAAATATACTCTATTCCAGCATATTTAATTCCACCTTGACTAGCTTGTAGTATAACCGGTGATTTAGTTTCTTCGGCAGCTTCTATAATCGCTTGGATTATTTCCATATTGTTTATATTGAAGGCTCCTACCGCATAGCCATTCTTATGAGCATCTTGTAATATTTCTTCACCTGTTACTAACATGTAAAAAAAACCTCCTTTTTATTTACCACTTTTGTATATGTCATACCTATTATATCATTTTTTTCTTTTATTACACACTACTTCTCTTTAGTATTTTTGTTTTTTTCAATTATAGAGTCTATATAAGCAATACTATGCTTATGCATAAGTATTTTTTCCTTCCTCATTAACACTTCTAGATCTTCTTCTGTTTCTGCATATATTATCTGTCTACTATTACAGTTTAAACAGTTTAACTCTACCCTATCTGAAAAAACTTCTATTACTACACTATTACTTCCACAATCACAGCCAATATTTCCTTCTTTATTTAATTTATTTATTTTTTTTAAACATTTACCTAATATTTTAAGGTTTTCAACATAATTGTCAAACCCCGATTTCTTAAGTAGTTTTTCAAAGTCCACTATATCTTCATCTATTAATTCTTTAGCTTTTTCTTCCTTACCTATAAAACACACTCTTAATTTATTGCCACAGAAAATGAATTTATCTTTTTGAAGTAATTCCTTAAGATTATATCTATATATATGTTTCTGGTTGCAGGCAAAACAATTTAACTTTAGCCAGTAAGTTTCATAGTCCATAGTTTTTATAGAAACATTAGTTTCTCCACATATACATTTATATTCAATTTCTTCTTCTTTAGAAATCCCAAATATATTTAAGTTGTATACTCTCATTCTACCGCATATATGACATCTTACAAGTAGAGTTTTATGCCCATGGATTACCATATAAAGCACCTCCTCTACTTTTTTAATTCTTCATAAACTTTTTAATTCCTTCTATTTGTCGAATGATTTTTTTAATATTTTACCTTTGCAATAAGGCTTTGTAGGTCTTGAGCCAACTCAGCTAAGCTTTCACTAGCTGAAGCAATTTCCTCCATAGCTGCTGTCTGCTCTTCTGTTGCTGCAGATACATTTTGAATCTGAGAAGATACATCTACACTTATTTCTTGCATATGATTAGTTGCCTCCATTACTTCATCCCCATCTTTTACAATGCCTTCTATATATTTTGTCATGTCATCCATATCATTATTTAGGTCTTTTATCAACGTTATTATTTCTTCA
>JAHXQP010000012.1 GCA_019391515.1 Clostridiaceae bacterium
GAACTAATTACTTCTGTATATTTAACATACAGACTTAAGTTATGAATTATATTTAAATCAAAGTTATTAACTTAAGGACTTTTTTACACTGTTTAATTTTCTAGGTTCTTTTGTTGCTTTTTTGCTGACTTATTTAGTATATCACCTTAAGAACTTTTTGTCAACATTATTCTAAAAAAATAGTTTGAAGTTTTTTTCTGTTGACCAGGCGACTGTTCATTATTATACAAGCCTTTTTCATTTATGTCAATACCTTAACTTAAAGTTTTCTTCATTTCTTTTCTAAATTTATCAATTACTTTCTTTTCTATTCTAGAAACAGTCATCTGAGATATACCTAGTTTATCTGCTATAGAAACTTGTGTCTTCTTATTGAAAAACCTATCTACAAGTATTTGCTTTTCCATTTCATTTAAGTTTTTCATCGCTCTTAAAACAAAATCATTATTTTCTATTTTATCAAAATAAAGATCTTCTTCTCCTATAAGATCCGCTAGATTTACATCTTTATCATCATTATTAGAGTCATAAGTTATATCTAATGATTGAGGAGTATATACTTTGCTTGCCTCCATGGCCTCCAAAACCTCTTCTGTACTGGAACTTAAATACTCTGCTATATCTTCTACTGTTGGTGAGCGTTGTAGTTTTTGACTAAGCAAGTCTTTTGAATTATTTATTTTCTTTGAAAGCTCCTGTATTCTTCTTGGCACCCTTATGGTCCAACCTTTATCTCGAAAGTACTTTTTAATTTCCCCTATAATAGTTGGAGTTGCAAAACTTGAAAACTCAAATCCTTTATCTACATCAAATCTATCTACAGCATATATTAATCCTATAGAAGCTACTTGATATATATCCTCATAGTCAATCCCTCTATTAGCATATTTTTTAGATAGTATTTCTGCTATATAAAGATGTCTTTCTATTAACTCTTCTCTAATATTTAAATCTCCAGTTTTCTTATATTCTTTAAACAAAACTTTTGTATCAGTATCTTTTATATTATCAAAGTCTTTATTTTTTCTTAAACCTTGACTAACCATCAATACCATCCTCTATTTTTTTTATCATTTTTATACCCTTATCTGTAAATTCAACTTCATCCATCAAAGATCTTATTATCAATATTCCTAATTCCTTTTCTTTAGCATTTTTTCTAGAGTTATCTATTTTTTGAGTTACATTTTCAACAAACATAATTAATTTATCTTTACAAAGTTCATATTCAATATTCAATGTTTCTGATTTTTCCATTGCATTTATACACGCTTCCGCAATAGCTACTTTAATATCTTCTATCTCTTCAATATTAAAATCAATTTTGCTTCCTATAGATGAAGTAGTTAGTCTAATAACCCCTACATAATCCGGTCTACTTGGAACTGTAAGCTTAATAAAATCTTTATCCATCTCTTTCACTCCTTGATTATAAATACCTTGTCCAATCCAGTTATATCAAATAATTTCCTAATATTTGATTTTAAGTTTATAAGAATTATATTATTTTCACTTTCTTTAACTTTCTTCAAAATACTAATTAAAACACCCAAACCTGTACTATCAATATAATCTAATTTTTCTCCATCTATTAATAAATCTGTTTCTTTTTCTTTTAAAGACTCTAATAATTTTTCTTTTAATTTAGGAGAAGTATATATATCTACTTCTCCAGCCGGCTTTACAATCCAAATATTTCTTTCATTATCATAGTTTGCATTTACATTTAATGCCATAAGCCAAAACCTCCTTAATACTATTATAGTATTACAGTAATTGTATAATAAAAAAAAATTAATGTAAAGTATTTTACTAGGTATTATTAAATAAAATAAGCATACTTAATTTTAAGTATGCTTATTTTGATTTATTCTTCTTCTACGTACTTGGCTACAGCAACAACTTCATCTTCTTCATTTACTTTCATTAAAGTAACTCCCTGGGTGTTTCTGCCCATTTCCGATATTTCTTTTACATTCAATCTTATAATAGTTCCACAATTAGAGATCATCATAATTTCATCATCTTTATCTACTACTTTTGCAGAAACTAAAGGTCCTGTTTTTTCTTTCACATGATAAGTTTTAAGCCCTTTTCCTCCCCTAGTTTGTGGTCTATACTCATCTAAAGGAGTCCTTTTACCATATCCATTTTTACTAATTACTAATAAATCTTTTCCTTCTTCTACTAAATCCATTCCTACTACTTCATCTTTTTTATTTAAATTAATACCTTTTACACCCATAGCAGTTCTACCCATTTGTCTTACATCTTCTTCTTTAAATCTAATAGCCATACCTTTAGCAGTTACAATAATAAGTTCTTCTTCTCCATAAGTTTTTCTAACACTTATTAATTCATCATCATCTCTTAATCCTATAGCGATTAAACCTGTCTTTCTTATATTTTTAAAATGTTCAAATTTAGTCCTTTTAGTTATACCGTTTTTAGTAACAAAAACTAAATTGCTATCTGGTTCATACTCACTTATAGGAATTACTGCATTTATTTTTTCATCTCCTGCTAAATTTAAAAGATTAACTATAGCCATTCCTTTAGATTGTCTGCCACCTTCAGGAATTTCATAAGCTTTTAGTGAATGTACTCTTCCTGCATTAGTAAAGAACATTATTGTATCATGGGTTGATGTAATAAATAAATGTTCTACAAAATCTTCTTCTCTTGTAGTTAAAGCTGCAACCCCTCTTCCACCTCTTCTTTGAAGTCTATAAGTATTTTCTGGAATTCTTTTTATATATCCAAAGTGGGTTAAAGTTATTATTACATCTTCTTTTTTTATCATATCTTCGATATTTATTTCTTCTTCTGAAGGAACTATCATAGTCCTTCTTTCGTCTCCATATTTTTCTTTTATCTCTAAAAGTTCTTCTTTTATTATTCCATAAATTAATTCTTCACTTGCAAGTATTTCCTTTAGTCTACTTATTTCTTTAATCAATTCCTTATATTCTTCTTCTATCTTATCTCTTTCAAGACCAGTGAGCCTTCTAAGCCTCATATCCAATATAGCTTGAGATTGTCTCTCTGAAAGACCAAATTCAGACATAAGCTTATCTTTAGCTACCTTATCATTCTTTGAGCCTCTGATTATACTTATTACTTCATCTATATGGTCAAGAGCAATTTTTAGACCTTCTAATATATGGGCCCTATCTTCTGCTTTTTTCAGGTCATATTGAGTCCTTCTAACTATTACTTCCTTTTGAAAATCTAAATAATGTTTTAACATTTCTTTTAGATTCAATATTTTTGGCTCATCATTAACTAGAGCTAGCATGATAATACTAAACGTATTTTGCATTTGTGTTTGTTTAAATAAGTTGTTCAGCACTACTTTAGGAATAGCATCTCTTTTCAATTCTATTACTATTCTCATACCTTCCTTATCCGATTCATCTCTTAAGTCTGAAATTCCTTCTATTTTCTTATCTCTTACAAGGTCTGCTATTTTTTCAATTAACCTTGCTTTATTTACTTGATAAGGAAGCTCTGTAACCACTATTCTATTTCTGTTTTTTCCAAAGTCCTCTATCTCCGTTTTAGCTCTTACAATTACTTTACCTCGTCCTGTTCTATAGGCTTTTTTTATTTCTTCCATGCCCATTATTATGCCATAGGTTGGAAAATCTGGTCCTCGTATAATGTCTATTAGACTTTCTATATTTATTTCTGGATCATCTATAGTTGCTATTATACCATCTATTACTTCACATAGATTATGAGGAGGAATACTAGTTGCCATACCTACAGCAATACCTGAGGAGCCATTTACTAAAAGATTAGGAAATCTACTTGGAAGTACCCTAGGTTCTTTTAATGATTCATCAAAATTTAATCCATAATCTATAGTATCTTTATTTATATCTCTAAGCATTTCTGTAGCAAGTTTTGTCATTCTCACTTCTGTATAACGCATAGCTGCTGCTCCATCTCCATCTACAGATCCAAAGTTTCCATGACCATCTACAAGAAGATATCTAGTATTAAAGTCTTGAGCAAGTCTTACCATAGCATCATAAACAGATGTATCTGAATGAGGATGGTATTTACCTAGAACATCACCGACAACCCTAGCAGATTTTTTATATTGTTTTTCTGGAGAAATACCTAATTCATTCATAGCATATAGTATCCTTCTATGAACTGGTTTTAATCCATCCCTTACATCTGGAAGTGCTCTACTTACAATAACACTCATGGCGTAATCTAAATAGGATTTTTTCATTTCATCTTCTATATTTACCGATATAATATTGTTTTCTTCCTTATCCATTATTCGATCCTCCTTACACGATATCCGACTAAGAAAATCTTCTTAATCTATTGTATTATATCATATTTCAAAACTATCTTTGATTTCCTATTAATGATTATTAGCAAAGATCATACTTTTAATCATAAAAGTAATTTTAACCCTTAGTAGTGTTACTAAGGGTTAAAACATATCTGTCAAGAAAGATTTTTATTTACTATAACTTATTTATATATCAAGGTTTTTAACTAATTTTGCATTCTTTTGAATGAATTCTCTTCTAGGTTTTACTCTATCCCCCATTAACATTGTAAATATTTCATCTGCTGCAATTGCATCTTCTACTGATACTTGAAGCATAGTCCTAGTCTCAGGGTCCATTGTAGTTTCCCAAAGCTGTTCTGGATTCATTTCTCCTAAACCCTTGTATCTTTGAATAGGATATTCCTTATTCCTTCCCAGTTCATTCATAATTTTATCAAGTTGATTATCGCTATAAGCATAATAATCATTCTTACCTTTAGATATTTTATACAAAGGTGGCTGTGCTATATAAATATATCCATTTTCAACTAATGGTTTCATATATCTAAAGAAAAATGTTAACAATAAAGTTCTGATATGAGCTCCATCTACGTCGGCGTCAGTCATAATAATTATCTTTCCATATCTTAACTTATCAATATCAAATTCGTTACCAATTCCAGAACCAAAAGCAGTAATCATAGCCTTTATTTCTTCATATCCAAGAACTCTATCAAGCCTTGCTTTTTCCACATTCATTATCTTTCCCTTTAGTGGAAGTATAGCTTGATATCTTCTATCACGACCTTGTTTTGCACTACCTCCCGCCGAATCCCCTTCGACTATGAAAACTTCTGTTATCTCCGAATCATTAAGAGAACAATCAGCAAGTTTTCCAGGAAGAGTTGTATTGTCTAAAATACTCCTTTTTCTTGACAATTCTCTTGCTTTTCTTGCCGCTTCTCTAGCATGAGAAGCTTTCATTGCTCTTTCAATAATAACTTTTGCATCTTTAGGGTTTTCTTCTAAAAACCTATCAATGTTTTCAGAAACCAAGGTATCCACTATACCTCTCATTTCACTATTACCTAGTTTAGTTTTAGTTTGACCTTCAAATTGAGGATTCATAAGTTTTACTGATAAAACAGCTGTAAGTCCTTCCCTTACATCATTTCCTTGGAAATTATCATCTTTTTCTTTTAATATATTATGTCTTCGAGCATAATCATTTATAGCTCTTGTAATAGCAGATTTAAAACCACTTAGATGCGTTCCACCTTCATGAGTATTTATATTATTGGCAAAAGAAAATATATTTTCTGAATAACTCTCTGTATACTGCATAGCTAGCTCTACAGTAGAATTATCCTTTTCTGCCTCAAAATACATTATATTTTCTTGGATTTTAGTCTTATTTGTATTTATATATTCAACAAAAGCTTTTATGCCGCCTTCATAGTGAAATTCTTCTTTTTCATTGCTCCTTTTATCCTCTAATAAAATTTTAATTCCCTTGTTTAAAAAAGCCATTTCTCTAAATCTAAATTCCAAAATTTCATAATCAAAAACTACATCGTCAAATATCTCTTTATCTGGTTTAAATGTAATAGTTGTACCTGTTTCTTCACTATCACCTATAATTTTTAACTCAGTAGTAGGAACTCCTCTACTAAATTTTTGCTCATATATTTTGCCGTTTCTCTTTACTTCTACTTCTAAATACTCTGAAAGAGCATTTACTACAGATATCCCTACTCCATGGAGCCCTCCTGACACTTTATAAGCCCCATTATTAAATTTTCCTCCAGCATGAAGAATCGTAAGAACTGTTTCTACAGTAGATTTCCCAGTTTGAGGATGGGTTTCTACAGGAATACCACTTCCATTATCTGATACAGATACAGAATTATCTTCATTTATAGTTATACAAATAGTATCACAAACTCCTGCTAAAGCTTCATCAATACTATTGTCCACTACTTCATATACTAAATGATGAAGTCCCTTAGGTCCAGTACTTCCTATATACATACCTGGTCTCATTCTTACAGGTTCCAACCCTGTGAGTACTTGAATTTCATCTGCTGTATATTTTCTATTATTATATTCTTTTGTCATCAACTTCCCTCCAATCTATACTAAAGCTAAAAATTAAATAAATTGATTAGCTATTTTTTTCATTTTATTATTTCTTTTAAATAAAGTAGAAGAAGAAATATTCGATGTATATATAGTATTATCTGTAATAATGTAAGTTTTTATTTCTTTTTCATCTATTTGGTCGGGATTATATATATTACCTTTTTTTTTCATTATATCTATGAACATTTTTGTATCATAAGAATATAGAGAAGTCTCCTTATCTACAATTGCAATAATTTTATTTACAGGTATAGCAAGATTTTTTCCAATATGAAGAAACATTTTTATCTAACTCCTTCATGTAACTAATTTGCATTTACATTTCCATTTTCAATGCAAAAAATTTTCTTTTCTAACGAATCAAACTCTTCTAAATCTATAATATCTGTTGATGTAATTATGGTCTGCAAATCTCTAAAAGTATGAATTAAATACTTTCTTCTATCTTTATCCAATTCTGATAACACATCATCTAATAAAAGCACTGGAAAGTCTTCCTTTTCTTCTTTTATAATATCTACTTCAGCAAGTTTCATAGATAAAACTGCTGTTCTTTGCTGGCCTTGAGAAGCAAAGGTTTTAGAATCCATATTGTTTATAAAAATATCTATATCATCCCTATGAAGCCCTATTTTTGTGGTACCCTTTAGTATATCATTATTTATATCTTTTTCTAGCTTTTCCATGAAATTTTTTTCTATATTTTCTATATATAGTATATCATCAAATCTTTCAACTACATTAGTTCTGTATTTTAAAAACAATTCTTCTTTTCCATAAGTGATGTCTCTATGAATATTCCTAGATGATAGAGCTAGATTTTCTACAAATCTAGCTCTATCAATAATTACTTTACTTCCAGACTTAACCATCTGCATATTAAATATATCGATTAGATGTTTATTTTTTTTATTCATTCTCATATTTTTAAGTAAATTATTCCTTTGAAATAATATTTTATTATATCGATTTAAATTATATCTATATACAGGTTTTATTTGGGATATCTCTCTATCGATAAAGTTTCTTCGTTCTGACGGACCATCTTTTATAATTCTTAAATCTTCTGGAGAAAAAACTACCACATTTAATCCACTATATAAATCTCTATTTTTCTCAAGCTCTAATTTATTTATTTTGATCCTCTTAGGTTTATTTCTTTCAAGTTTTATTTCTATAAATTTATCTATATGATTTCCAAATACTTTGGCCCCTACATAACATTGGTTCTTTTTTATATTTATCATATCTTTATCTCCATTGGTTCTAAAAGACTTCCCTGCAGAACATAAATATATAGATTCAAGTAAATTTGTTTTTCCTTGAGCATTCTTCCCTATGAATATATTTACTTTTTTATTAAGCTCTAAATTTAAATTCATATAGTTTCTAAAATTAATAAGTCTAACACTATCTACGTACAAATAAAGCACCCCTTAAGTCCGACTATCTATATTATATCACAAGAATCTTTCCTATATCTTTTATTTCAATTTCGTCTCCCTTCTTAATTTTTTTACCTCTTTCTATAATTGTTTCTCCATTTAATTTAACATATCCTTGCTTAATTAATATCTTCCCTTGACCTCCCGTACTCAATACTCCTGAAAATTTTAGTAATTGATCTAATTTTATATAGTCCGTTTCAATCTTTACTTTTTTCATAATACATCCCTTCTCTTTAATAATCATCTTTAGCAAGTCTAACTGGCAATACTAAATAAATATAATTGTCATCTTCAATAGGTTTTATTATACAAGGATTTAAACTTCCCATAAAGAAAAGTTCTATTTCCTCTTCTTCTATGGCTTTTATTCCATCTAAAATATATTTTGAGTTAAAAGCTATATTTACATCTTCTCCTTCTAATTCTACAACCATATTTTCATGAACATTTCCAATTTCTGAATTAGACTTTATTGCTAATTTATCTTCAAATAAATTTATTTTTACAAGATTTGCCTTTTCTTCTTTTGCTAAAAGTGAAGCTCTTTCTAGACTATCTTGTAACTCTTTTCTATTAACTTTAACCTTAGTTTCATGATCTTCCCTTATTATATCTCTATAATTTAAAAATTGTCCTTCAAGCAGCCTTGAAAAAACCAATGTATCCCCAATATTAAATACTATATGTCCAGGAGTTAAAGTAATTTCTATATCTTCCTCATCTTCTTCAAGTATTTTATTTAGTTCACTTAAAGTCCTTCCTGGAATTACAACCTTTATATCTTCAGATGAATCTATTTTTACATTTCTTAAAGCCAATCTATACCCATCAAGAGCTACAAAAGAAGCATTTCCATCAATTATTTCAAAAAGTACACCTGTAAGAATAGGTCTTGTCTCATCTTGAGTCGTAGCAAATACTGTTTGCCTTATTATATTTTTGAATAAATCCATAGGTATTTTTAAAGATAATTGATCTATTAACGTAGGTAGTTCTGGATACTCTAAAGCAGGATTACCTATTAAATTAAATTGTGATGAATCACATACAATATTCATTTTATTTTCAGATGTACTTATGTCTATTTCTGAGTTTGGTAATTTTTTAACTATGTCTCCAAATAATCTAGAGTTAATAACTATAGAGCCTTCTTCTAATACATTTGCTTCTATATAAGATTCTATACCTATTTCTAAATCTGTGCCTGTTAATTTTAATCTTCCCTCTTTAGCTTCTAAAAGAATACCATCTAATATTGGTAATGTAGTTTTACTGGAAATTCCTTTTTGAACTATATTTATATGTTTTGCTAATTTTTTTTGTTCTACTTGTATTCTCAATTGAAAAGTACCTCCTTTTTATTTTTATGTGGATGTGTAAAAGATATATAAAATGATAAACTAATATAGTAGTAATAGTAATAGGGGGTGTTGATATGTGGATAAGTATGTGTAAAACTTATTTTTAACAAATTTTCGCCATTTAATAAAATGTTAATAACCCTTTAATAACTTAGCAACTTATCACCATTATTAACAACAGGAAAATTAATTTTAAATTATAAACATAATATAAACATGATATCAACATGTTTTTGTTAGCTATTCCCCTTTAATTTCTTTAACTGTTTCATCTATTTTCATTTTGAAGTTTTTATCAGATTCTATATCGCCGGAAATCTTATCACAGGCATGTATTACTGTAGTATGATCTCTTCCTCCAAATTCATCGCCTATTTTAGGAAGTGATAAATCAGTAAGCTCTCTACATAAATACATTGCTATTTGTCTTGGATACGCAATAGATCTAGTTCTTTTTCTAGAGTTAAAATCATCCATTTTAATATTAAAATTTTTAGATACTATTTCTTTTATTAAATCTACAGTAATCTCTCTAGGTTTATCATCAGAAATTATATCCTTTAATGCCTCTTCTGCTAATTCAACAGTTACTTCTTTATTTGTTAAAGATGAATATGCAACTATCCTTATTAATGCTCCCTCTAACTCTCTTATATTGGATTGAATCTTTGTAGCTATGTATAGCATTACATCATTAGGTACATCAATATTTTCTAATTTTGCTTTCTTTTTGAGTATTGCTATTCTCGTTTCTAAATCTGGAGTTTGAATATCTGCAATAAGTCCCCATTCAAATCTAGATCTTAATCGATCTTCAAGAGTTGGAATTTCTTTAGGAGGTCTATCACTAGATATAATAATCTGTTTATTCGCTTCATGAAGTGCATTGAAGGTATGGAAAAATTCTTCTTGAGTTCGTTCTTTTCCAGCTATAAATTGTATATCGTCAATTAATAGAATATCTACGTTCCTATATTTGTTTCTAAACTCATCATTTCTATCATCTCTTATAGAGTTTATAAGTTCATTTGTAAACTTTTCAGAAGATACATATACTACTTTGGTTTTTGGGTTTTGATTAAGGACATAGTGACCAATTGCATGCATCAAATGAGTTTTACCTAATCCTACTCCTCCATATATAAATAGAGGATTATATGCTTGTGCAGGAGCTTCTGCTACTGCTAAGGAAGCTGCATGAGCAAATCTATTACTATTTCCTATAACAAATGTATCAAAAGTATATTTAGGGTTTAGTTGAGATCTAGAAGTACTATCAATGATCTCAGGTTTAGGAGTTTGTCCCATATCCTTAGATATTTTTTCCCCTGGTATTATAAATTCTATATTATAATCCTTGTTTGCCACTTGACTTACTGCATTTTTAATTAAATTTAAATATCTACCTTCTAATATACCTTTTGTAAACTCATTTGGAGCGGCTAACACAATACTATTTTCCGTTGAAGAAATTGGTTCTATTGTTTTCAGCCAAGTATTAAAGCTTACTTCGGTAAGTTCAACTTTTATTAGATTTAAGGCATTGTTCCAAATACTTTCTAAATTAGAGTTCATTTTCCATCCTCCTATATATTATGAAATTATTACCAAACCATAGGATGTTTATAACTTATATAAAAAAATATCAACAAAATTATCCACAACAAATACTGTATTATTTTAATAAAAATAAAAAAATATAATTTTGGCTATTTGTGGATAAGCTATTGATAAAATGTGAATAATAGGAACATAAGTATTAAAATAAAATTATCCACAATATAAAATAAAAAAATATGTGGGTAAAATCCTTGATTATTGCAGTTTTTATTAAATAATATACAAAAAAAATAAAACTTATACACAATGTATCCACAATCTGTGTATAACTGTGGAAAAGTTAATAATTTAAAAATATATCCACATGTCTTATAATCATATCAAAAAAAATAAGATACATCAATAAAAAAACATAAGTTATCCACAATAAAAACAAGTTGTGGATTTTTAAGAATGTGTATTAATATATGTCTTAAAAATCTTGACATTAATAGCTGCTATAACTATAATCAATAGTAGTATTTATCTTTTATGGTATAATAGGATGGAACTTTTAATTTCAATATACAAATAGATTATTGTAGTAAAAGGAGGTGTACTTAATGAAGAGAACTTATCAACCTAAAAAAAGACAAAGAAGTAAAGAGCATGGTTTTAGAAAAAGAATGAGTACAAAACAAGGTAGAAGAATTCTTAAAAATCGTAGAAGAAAAGGCAGAAAGAGATTGACAGCATAAGGCCGCAGATAAGTGGCCTTTTTATTAAACATAAGATAATTCTCTAAATTAGATTCAAGGAGATTTTTAATGGATAAAAAATATAGATTGAGAAACAATATTCACTTTAAAAAAGTATATAATAGAGGAAAGAGTTATGGAAATCGTTTGGTTGTAATGTATGTTCATAAAAATGGAATGAACTATAATAGAGTAGGTTTTTCTGTGACAAAGAAGATTGGAAATAGTGTAGTAAGAAATAAAGTGAGAAGAAGAATGAAAGAATCCTATAGACTGAATTGTGATAAAATTAAAGATGGATACGATTTAATTTTTTTGCCTAAGGTAATGGCAAATAAAGCTAATTACAGAGAAATTGAGAGTGCTATGCTCCATCTTCTGAAAATTTCCCATTTGTTAAAGAAATAGGTGAAAATATATGAAAAGAATAGCTATTGGGATAATAAAAATTTACCAAAAATATATTTCTAAATATATTTTTCCTTATAGAAGTTGTAGATTTTATCCTACTTGCTCAGCTTATACTATAGAAGCTATTGAAAAATATGGTTTTTTAAAAGGTATATATATGGGCGCTAAAAGAATATTGAGATGTAATCCTTTTAATTCAGGAGGATATGATCCAGTTAAGTGATAGGAGGTCAATTGATGAGTAAACTCTTTGCCAAACCTTTAGGTGCATTATTGAAACTCGTATTCGATTTAGTATCTAAAATAGGTACAGAACCTGAGCATATTTCCTTTTATGCTATAGCTATAATTATAACTACTATTATATTTAAATTTATTTTGCTTCCTATTGGATTGAAGCAAACTAGATCTATGAGTAAGATGCAAAAAATTCAACCTGAGTTAAAAGAACTTCAGGATAAATATAAAGATGATCCTCAAACCCTTCAAGCAAAGACAATGAAAATTTATAAAGAAAACAATGTTAATCCTTTTTCAGGTTGTCTTATTTTAATAATTCAACTACCAATAATATTAGGTTTTTTTAAAGCTTTAAGAGATCCCGTTATGTACGTATTCAAAGACCCAAAAATGTATGAAGCTTTGAATAAGGTATTTTTATGGATTCCTAATTTAGAAAAACCAGATCCTTATATGTGGGGATTGCCTTTATTGGCAGGACTTACAACTTTTTTACAAAGTCGTCTTATGAGTAGCCAAGCAGCTCCAGATGATCCAGCAGCAAGTACTCAAAAAACTATGAATATTATTCTTCCTTTGATGATATGGTGGTCAGCTAGAGCTTTTCCAGCTGGACTTGCGTTATATTGGACTATTAGTAATACCTTCCAAATAGTGCAACAAGTTATTACTAATAAGTCTTTGGGTAAAATTAAGGAGGAGTCAAACTAATATGAGATCTGTTGTTAAGGTATCTAAAACGGTAGAAGATGCTATTAATGAAGCACTTAAGGAATTAGATGCACAAAGAGAAGATATTTCAACAGAAATTATTGAAGAGCCAAGTAAAGGTTTATTTGGTTTTATAGGTGCTAAAGATGCTAAAGTTAGAGTGACTGTTGTTAATGATCCAGTAGACATTGCTGAAAATTTTATGGATAAGCTTCTTAATGGTATGAAAATTAAAGCTAAAAGTAATATAAAAAGAGAAGGTTCTACATTATATGTATATATTGATAGTATAAGTTCTACAGATATGGGTATTACAATTGGAAGAAGAGGAAATACTTTAGATGCAATTCAATATCTTTTAAGCTTAACTGTTAATAGAAATAGAGAGAAATATATTAAAGTATTAGTAGATATTAAAGGATACAGAAAGAAAAGAGAAGAAACATTAATTAGGCTTGCTCAAAAGATGGGACGAAAGGCTAAATATAATAATGGTCCTATAAAATTAGAGCCTATGAATCCTTATGAAAGAAGAATAATTCATTCAGCATTACAAAATGTAGATGGAGTAACTACTCACAGTGAAGGTGAAGAACCTTATAGGAGAGTTGTAATAGAGGCTAAATAAACCCAGTATTATACTGGGTTTATATTATCTAAAGAAGGTGGTGATATAATGGCTGATACTATTGCTGCTATTTCAACAGCTATGGGAGAATCGGGAATTGGAATAGTTAGGATGAGCGGAAAAAATAGTTTGGATATAGGAAGAAAGATTTTTAAAGGAAAAATTCATGAAGATTTTAAAGATGTGGAAAATAGAAAACTTACTTATGGGCATATATACAATCCTAAAGATAAAAAAATAGTTGATGAAGTGCTAATAGTTTATATGAAATCACCTCATACCTATACTAGGGAAGATGTTGTGGAAATCTACTGTCATGGAGGGGCTATATCTGTAAAGAAGATATTGGAATTACTTCTTGAAAACGGTGCTCGCTTAGCAGAACCAGGAGAATTTACAAAGATAGCTTTTTTAAATGGTAGACTAGATTTATCTCAGGCAGAAGCAGTTATGGATTTAATTAGAGCAAAAACCGATAAAAGTTATGATGTATCTTTAGAACAACTTGAAGGAAGTCTTTCTTTTAAAATAGAAGAAATAAGAAATATATTATTAGAAATGCTTGCTCATGTTGAAGTATCTATAGATTTTCCTGATGAAGATATAGAAGAAGTAACCTATGAAGAATTGGAAAACAGCGGGAATAAGGTTTTATTGGAAATAGACAATCTTTTAAGTACAGCTGATAAAGGTAGAATTTTAAGGGATGGTTTAAATACTGTAATACTTGGAAAGCCTAATGTAGGAAAATCTTCGCTACTTAATGCTATATTAAGAGAAAATAGAGCAATTGTTACAAATGTTCCAGGAACAACAAGAGATATAATAGAAGAATATGTAAATATTGATGGAATTCCGCTAAAGATAGTAGATACAGCAGGTATAAGGAGTACGGAAGATTTAGTCGAGAAAATAGGTGTAGATAGAGCTAAAAAAGTAGTAGAAGGAGCAGATCTTGTAATAGGAGTCTTTGATGCTTCCAGAGAATTGTCTTTAGAAGATAAAGAAATAATAGAAATATTGAAAGAAAAAAATTCAATTATACTTTTAAATAAAACAGACTTACCTAATGAATACAATATTGAAGATTTAAAAAAATTAATTCCAAATAAAAAAATAATCTTAACCTCAATAGCTAAAGGTGAAGGAATAGAAGAATTGGAAGAAACTATTAAAGATATGTTTTATTCAGGAGAAGTTAAAGTTTCAGATGAAATTATGATAACCAATATAAGACATAAGAATCAACTAATAAAAGCAAAGAAAAATATAGAAGAAGCAATAGAAGGAATTAAATTAGATGTCCCTTTGGATTGTGTAGAAGTTGATATTAGAAATTGTTGGGATAATTTAGGGGAAATATCTGGAGATACTATTTCAGAAGATATATTAGATAAAATATTTGCAGAGTTTTGTATCGGGAAATAGCTGATATAAGGAGGAAATATCTTAGATGGAAGATATAAAAAAATATTTAGGAGGAAATTACGATATTATAGTAGTTGGAGCAGGCCATGCAGGTTGTGAAGCGGCATTAGCTAGTAGCAGAATGGGTATGAAAACTTTAATGCTAACTATGACTTTAGATTCTATTGCTTCAATGCCTTGTAATCCTAATATTGGAGGCACTGGGAAAGGACATTTAGTTAGAGAAATAGATGCCCTAGGTGGAGAAATGGCGTTAAATATAGATAAATCTTTCATACAGAGTAGAATGCTAAACACATCTAAAGGACCAGCTGTCCATTCTTTAAGAGTTCAAGCAGACAAAAAGAAATACCATATGGAAATGAAAAAAGTTATTGAAGATGAAGAAAACTTAGATTTAAGGCAGGGAGAAGTAATAGATATAATAGTTGAAGACAATATGGTTAAAAGTGTAGTAACAAGAACAGGGGCTGTATACAATGGAAAAGCAATTATATTATGTACAGGCACCTATTTAAAAGGAAGAATATATATAGGCGAAGTAGATTATGCAAGTGGACCAGATGGTCTCTTTCCTTCAAATATACTATCTGATTCTTTAGAAAGACTTGGAATTGACCTAAGGAGATTTAAAACAGGTACTCCAGCAAGAGTCCATAAAGATAGTATAGATACTTCAAAGATGGAAATACAGCCAGGAGATGAAGAAATAGTTCCATTTTCATTTTTAAATATAGATAAAAAATTTGATATAAATCAGGTGCCCTGTTACCTCACCTATACAACAGAAGAAACCCATGAGATTATAAGGGAAAATTTAGATAGATCTCCTATGTATTCAGGTGTAATTGAAGGTGTAGGACCAAGATATTGTCCTTCTATTGAAGATAAGGTAGTTAGATTTGCTGATAGGAATAAACACCAGATATTTATTGAACCAGAAGGATTAGATACAAAAGAAATGTATGTTCAAGGAATGAGTAGTACTCTTCCAGAAGAAGTTCAAATAGAAATGTATAAAAAAGTTATTGGTCTTGAAAATGTTAAATTCATGAGAAGTGCTTATGCCATTGAATATGATTGTATAGACCCTACAATACTTAAAACTACGTTGGAACATAGGGGAATAAACCATTTATTTTTTGCAGGCCAAATAAATGGTTCTTCGGGATATGAGGAAGCGGCAGCTCAAGGACTGATAGCTGCAATAAATGCAGTTCAAAATATAAAAGGTAGAGAACCATTTATATTAGATAGATCTGAAGCTTATATAGGGGTTCTTATAGATGATTTAGTAACTAAAGGAACTAATGAACCTTACAGGATGATGACATCTAGAGCAGAGTATAGACTTACACTAAGACAGGACAATGCAGACTTAAGACTTACGGAAAAAGGTTATAAAATAGGTCTTGCTAGTGAAGAAAGATATAAGAAAGTGATTCGTAAAAAAGAGTTAATAGAGAAAGAGCTAGAAAGATTAAAAGATACTATTGTAACCCCAACAAAAGAAATAAACTCCTTTTTAGAAAGAAATAATAGTGCAAAGTTGAAGACTGCTAGTAGTTTATATGACCTAATAAAAAGACCTGAACTTGGATATGAAAAATTGAAAGAAATAGATATAGATAGAGAAGATATACCTAGAGAAATTCGACTTCAAGTTGAAACTCATATAAAATACGAAGGATACATAAGAAAACAAATGTTTCAGATAGAACAGTTTAAGAAACTAGAAAACAAAAAACTTCCAGAAGATATGGATTATAAGGATGTTAAAGGGTTGAGCAATGAAGCAATACAGAAATTAAATGATATAAAACCAGATTCAGTAGGGCAAGCTTCGAGAATATCAGGCGTTTCACCTGCCGATGTAAATGTTTTATTAATATATCTTGAGCATAAAAGAAGAAATAGGAGTGGAAAGGATGACTAATGTAGACGCTTTAGTTAAAAATGCTGAAAATCTAAAGATCTCTTTAAAAAAAGAGGATATAGATAAGTTTATTTTATATAAGGAACTACTTAAAGAATGGAATGAAAAAATAAATATAACAGCTATAAAAGATGATAAAGAAATAGATATAAAGCATTTTTTAGATAGTATTACTTTGACAAATACAGGTTTGTTTAATGGAAAAATTAGAGTAATAGACATTGGAACTGGAGGAGGTTTTCCAGGCCTTCCATTAAAAATAATTAATGATAATATAGATTTAGTACTTTTAGATAGTTTAAATAAGAGGATTAATTTTTTAGATGAAGTAATATCTAAATTAAAATTAAATAATGTAGAAACTATTCATGGAAGAGCCGAAGACTATGGAAAAGATGACAATTATAGAGGAAAATTCCATATTGCTACTTCTAGAGCTGTTGCTTCTTTAGATGTTTTAAGTGAATATACTTTACCTTTTGTAAAAGTTGGAGGCCATTTTATTGCCATGAAAGGTGAAGATATTGAAGAAGAATTAAAAAATGCAGAAAATGCTATAAAAACTTTAGGTGGAAGATTTAAAGAGAAGATTTTAATTAAATTGCCAAGTACAGATATAGTCCATAGTTTGATAATAATAGAGAAGATAAAAGAAACTTTGCCAAAATATCCTAGGCAAGCAGGAAAACCAAAGAAAAAACCCTTATAATTTATATAATATTGTTGAACGAAAGATTATTAAAAAAGAAGGAAGATTTATTGATATATAGAATATTTATTAAGTAAGGTAAAGTCCAAAAGGAAGAGGGATGAAGGATGAAGAATATTCAATCTGAAATCAAAAATATACCTATAGATTCTATAAAACCAAATCCTTATCAACCTAGAAAAAATTTCAATAAACAATCTTTAGAAGAATTAAGTCAATCTATAAAAACTTATGGCCTTATACAACCTATAAGTGTTAGACAGTTATGCGAAGAGAGCTATGAGCTTGTGGCAGGAGAAAGACGATTGAGAGCTTCTGAGATTGCAGAGCTAGATGAAATCCCTGCTATAATAGTTGACTATAAAGACCAAGATTCCGCAATGATTGCATTGATAGAAAATTTACAGAGAGAGGATTTAAATTTTGTTGAAGAAGCTGAAGGTTATTATAATTTAATTAAAGATCATGGGTTTACTCAACAAGAGTTAGCTGAAAAGCTTGGAAAGAGTCAGTCTACTATTGCTAATAAGTTGAGAATACTTAAACTTTCTGATGAGATTAAAAAAAGTTTAATAGACAATAAATTGACTGAAAGACATGCAAGAGCCCTCTTAAAACTTCCTGATGATCAGATGAAAGAAGAAGTATTAAATAAAGTAATTAAAGAGGACTTAACAGTAAAGAAGACAGAAAAATTGATTGAAGATATATTAGATGATTTGACTAAAGAAGAAGAATCTGAACCTAATCAAAATGTAAAAGGACTTATTAATTTTAAAATATATTTAAATACCCTTAAAAATGCATATAATGCTATAAAAGAAACAGGTATTGAAGCTAAATACAAGGAAAAAGATATGGGGGATCATATAGAAGTAGTAGTACAGATTCCTAAAAGATAGATATATCCACACTTTAAAAATAGTAGACAAATGTCTACTATTTTTTTCTGTAAAATTAGTATATAGTATATAATATAGGTATAAAGCTATTTTAGGGGTGTGAAAAATGTCTAGAACCGTTTCTATATTTAATCAAAAAGGTGGAGTAGGTAAAACTACTACCATTATTAATTTAGGAGCTGCTATAGGTAAGAAAAATAAAAAGGTTTTAATAGTTGATGTAGATCCTCAGGGTAATACTACAAGTGGACTTGGTCTTAACAAGAGAAATTTAAATACATCTACATATGATTTACTAATAAATGAAGTTCCAATTGAAGAAAGTATTGTAAAAACTAGTGCAGAAAATGTATTTTTAGTTCCTTCCAATGTAGAACTGGCAGGAGCAGAAGTAGAATTGGTTAAATTAGAAAATAGAGAATTAAGGCTAAAAAAAGCTTTAAAGAAAGTATATAACGAATATGATTATATATTTATTGACTGTCCTCCATCCTTAGGGATATTAAGTATAAATGCATTGGTAGCTTCTAATAGTGTTTTAATTCCTATTCAATGTGAGTACTATGCCTTAGAAGGAGTAAGTCAGTTAGTAGATACAATCAAACTAGTTAAAAGAAGTTTGAATCCTAGTTTAGAAATAGAAGGAGTAGTATTGAGCATGTTTGATGGTAGGACAAACCTATCAATTCAGGTGGTTGATGAAGTAAAGAAGCATTTTAGGGGAAAAGTTTATACCAGTATCATACCTAGAAATGTAAGACTTGCTGAAGCACCAAGTTATGGCTTATCTGTAATAGACTATGATCCAAAATCTAGAGGTGCAGAAGCTTATATTGATTTAGCAGAAGAGTTTTTAGAATTGTCAGAGGAGGAGTTTTAAGTGGCAACTAGGAAAAAGGGATTGGGGAAAGGATTATCAGCATTAATACCTGATGATCCAATAGAGGAACTATTAAAAATTGAAGATGAAGATAAAAATGAAAGAATTGCAAATATTAATATTTCTCTTATAAAGCCAAACGAAAATCAACCAAGAAAAGAGTTTGATGAAGAGTCGTTATTAGAGCTTTCTCAATCTATAAAAACTTATGGAATTATACAGCCTATCATTGTAAGAAAACTAGAAAAAACTTATGAAATAGTAGCAGGTGAGAGAAGATGGAGAGCTTCAAAAAAAGCAGGATTAAAGGAAATACCTTGTATCATAAAAAACATGGAAGAACTGGATTCTATTAAAATTGCTTTAATAGAAAACTTACAAAGACAAGACCTAAATCCTATAGAAGAAGCAGAAGCTTTTGAAGAATTAATGAAAAATCATGGATTTACACAAGAGGAAGTTGCAAAGGTTGTAGGGAAAAGCAGATCTTATATAGCAAATACTATCAGATTATTAAAACTAGACGAGAACACAATAAATCACATAGAAGAAGGAAGAATTTCTAGTGGACATGGTAGGGCTTTACTTTCTATAGATAATCCAAATGAAAGAGAAAATATAACTAAAGAAATTATAGACAAAAAACTTAATGTAAGAGATACAGAAAAAATGGCTAAAGAAATTAAAGAAGTTAAGAAAGAAAAAACTTCAATGGACAATGTATTTGCAAATACTTTCTTAGAAGATACTATAATATCAGATGCAGAAGAAAGACTAATGCAACATTTTGGTACAAAAGTTCAAATATCAAAAGGGAAAAATAAAGGGAAAATTGAAATTGAATACTATGGTGATGAAGATTTAAACAGAATATTAGAAATTATTATAGGGGAAGAATAATGTTTCACGTGAAACATTATTAAAATTAAAAATCAATATTCATATACTCTTTTTTCTCGCTCTAAAGTTTAAGTATTTAAAAATGGAAAGATACATATAATGTATATTAGAGTATCTTTCTATTTAAGAGTTAATTATAGATGGGAAAGGATGGAGAATGTGATAATTGATTTTAATGAAAAGGTAACTAAGAAGAAATTAAAGGAACTAATTGTACAAGAAGGAAGAGAAGACTTGCTGCCACATTTAGAAGATTTGAAAGTAGATGAAATTGATAAAAATACTATAACTGCTATAAAAACATTATTTAATAATAAAGATTTAATATCCTGTGAACTAAAAGAATTTGTTAGGAATGAATATTATAAATATGAAAATATGATTATTTTAATTTGTATAATTGAATATATTCAAAGGATAATTATTTCCTTAGAGGAAAATATAGATGGAAAAACAATAGATACATTAGAATATTTAAATGAAATTAAAATAAAAATTTTAAATACAGAGTTGAAAAAGAAAATAGTAGAGTTGATATAAAAGCTATTAAATGTTTCACGTGAAACATTTAATAGCTTTTATATCTTAACATGTACCTTTTATTAATAGCTAGAATATTATATTTATAGTGATAGTAATTAATAAAAGGATGTGATATGGTGTTAAATACACTATTTATTGTAGTAGCTGTATGCTTAGATTCTTTAGCTATAGGTATAGCTTATGGTATAAGAGAAATTAAAATACCTAAGTTATCTTTATTGATGATAGATTTTGTATGCACAATTTTTTTATTTATATCTATGTTTTTAGGTGGTGTAGTAAAAAAAATACTGCCAGGAAATATACCATCTATTATTAGTTTTTTAATTCTATTTTCATTAGGTCTATATTTTATTTTAGAAAGTCTTATGAACGTTTTAATAGAAAGACAGAAAAAATCAGATAAAAAGCTAGAAATAAAGTTTTCTAACGTAAAAATAGTTATAGATGTAATAGTAGATTGTACCAAGGCAGATATGAACAACTCTGGAGATATAGATATAAAGGAAGCAATATATTTAGGAACAGCTCTTTCTTTAGATGCATTAGGAATAGGTTTTGGAGCTGCCATGGGAAATATTAACTATATTCAGGTGCTAATTTTTTCTTTTATTTTTAATATATTTGCTATAGTTTTAGGTTTATATGTTGGGGGAAAAATAGTTTCAAAAACGGAAATAGATTTTTCATGGATATCAGGAGCAATACTTATTTTTCTTGCATTATGTAAGCTGAACTAAGGATCTTTTAAAAGGTCCTTAGTTTTTTTATACCTTTAATAGAAATTGTAATATTGAAAAGTATATTGATATATATATATATTAATACATAGGAATGGCTGGTGGATAAATATGGATACAGTTATTGTTTTTGTGATTTTTTTCATTGGTCTTTTGACTATAGTTAAAGGAGGAGATCTATTTGTAGATGCGGCAATTTGGATAGCTAAAAAAACAGGAATTCCTTCTATGATTATAGGTGCTACTATTGTAAGTATTGCTACAACTCTTCCAGAATTCTTTGTCTCTACCGTAGCAAGTAATGAAGGGTATTCAGATATGGCCCTTGGAAATGCTATAGGATCTATTATATGTAACATTGCTTTCGTTATAGGACTGTGCTCTTGTATTAAACCCATAAAAATTAAAAAGGGTCTTTTTAATGTAAAGGGTTTTATGATGATAGGTTACTTAATAATATTTTATATCTTTGCTAGAAATGGAATAGTTACTTTTAAAGAAGGTTTTATTCTTTTAGCATTGTTTTTATTTTTTATTATGATAAATATCTTAGAGTTTAAAGTTGGAGATGAAAACACAGGAAAAATCAAAAGAGAGTCTATACATGGTGAAAAAGATGTTATATTAAATATAATTAAGTTTATATTGGGAGCTTGGTTTATAATAATAGGTGCTCATATGTTGGTAGATAGTGGTATAAAGATTGCTAGAATATTTAAAATTCCTCAACAAGTAGTAAGCTTAACTTTACTTGCTGTTGGCACTTCTTTACCTGAGTTAGTTACATCAGTTGTTGCTATTATAAAGGATGAAGAAAATATTTCTGTAGGTAATATAATAGGAGCAAATATTTTAAACTTAACTATAGTGCTAGGTTCTTCATCTCTTGTTAGCGACAATGGATTATTTATATCGGATCAAACCCTTTATTTAGATATTCCAATAGCTCTTTTAGTTATGACTGTATTTGTTTTTAGTGGGGGAATAAAAAAGGAGATTGATAGAAAGTCAGGTTTATTACTTTTAACTATATACATAGTATATCTTATTATATTATTTTAATATAAAAATAATATTGTAATCTATATTGATATATATCTAATGAAGAATTTAAATTCCTCATTGGATATATATTATTTATATTTAAATCATATAATATTGATGAAAAATTTAAGGCTTTACTTAAAATTTTGAAAGAAATAGTCAAAAAATATCAAAATGCTTGACAAAAATACAACAAGAGTATATATCTATAACTAATAGATTATTGATTATATATGGAAATTGATGCAATTATATTACAGTTATACCATAAAAAGCTCCATTAATCATATAAAAACATAAAATATTTAATATATTAATGGAAATCCCCCATCTAAGATAAAAAGAAATGTAATTCAAAGTTTAAAATATAACAAAAAATAAGGCTCAAGATTTAATGTATATTTATTAGCTGATATTTACATACTTTCTATATAGAGGATATAATTAATAATCTATAAAAGCTTTAAATTATTAATAAGGAGGGATTTTTATGAATTTTGGTGCTATAGTAGATACTATAAATGATTATTTGTGGGGATATGTTTTAATATTTTTATTAGTTGGTACAGGACTTTATTTTTCTATTAGATTAAGATTTCCTCAGATAAGACAAATAAAAAGAGCATTTAAACAAACATTTGGGGGACTATTTAATAAAGATGTAGAGGCGGATAAAGATGGGATGTCTTCTTTCCAGGCATTAGCTACAGCTATAGCTGCTCAAGTTGGAACAGGAAATTTAGCTGGAGTAGCAACAGCCATAGCTTCAGGAGGACCAGGAGCTATATTTTGGATGTGGATAAGTGCTTTTTTTGGCATGGGAACAATATTTGGAGAGGCAGTTTTAGCTCAAACTTATACTGATAGAATTGATGGAGAAATTACTGGTGGACCTGCTTATTATATTAGTAAAGGTTTAAATAACAAAGCATTGGCTGCTTTTTTTTCTGTAGCAATAATTATAGCATTGGGATTTGTTGGAAATATGGTTCAATCTAATTCTATGGCCACAGCAATAAACAATGCTTTTCATATTCCTAAATTCATAATAGGAATAGCAATAGCAATTCTTGCAGCACTTATATTAGTAGGAGGTATGACTAGAATAGCTAATTTTACTGAATTAGTAGTTCCTTTCATGGCTCTTATTTATATAGTAGGAGCATTAATAATAATTATTAAAAACGCATCTCATATAGGACCAGCATTTAGAATGATATTTCAGGGAGCTTTTTCATCGAAAGCTGTTGGTGGTGGAGTTTTAGGAGTTACTGCTAAAGAAGCGGTAAGATTTGGAATATCAAGAGGATTATTTTCTAATGAGGCAGGAATGGGTTCTACACCTCATGCTCATGCAGTTGCTAAAGTAGATCATCCTGCTGAACAAGGTTTGGTAGCTATGGTAGGAGTAATATTTGATACCATGATTATATGTACTTTAACAGCATTAATTATTTTAACTACGGATGCTCATACTACAGGAACAACAGGAGCTGAAATGACTCAATTAGCATTTGCAACTGGTCTTGGAAAGTATGGCTCACCTTTTATAGCAATAAGCTTGTTCTTCTTTGCTTTTTCTACTGTTATAGGTTGGTACTTCTTTGGAGAAGCCAATATAAAATATTTATTTGGTAAAGGCGGGGTAAGATATTATAGATGGATAGTTTTTGGTTTTATAATATTGGGTTCTTTTTTAGAGGTTCAATTAGTTTGGGATATTGCAGATATGTTTAATGGTATTATGGTATTTCCTAACTTAATTGCTTTATTTGCTCTTAGTCCAGTTGTAGTTAAATCTCTTAAAGACTATGAGTCGAAAATATAAATAAGTTGTTTCAAAAATTTGAAAGTGAATATAAAATATATTATTGGGTAATGAATTCATTACCCAATAATATATTTTATATTTGTTAAAAAAATGACATAAAAGGAGTGGTTAAATGCTTGGACCAAATGAAATTGCTTCAAAAAACATTGAAATAGGAATTAAAAAATCAAAACTGGGCAATAATAAAAAAATTTTATTATCTATTCTTGCTGGTATGTTTATAGGATTTGGAGCTCATGGAAGCCTTACTATTATGCAAAGTTTAGGAAGTATAGATATAGGGTTGTCTAAATTTTTAGGGGCTTTAGTATTTCCAGTAGGTCTTATGTTAGTAATAATGGCAGGAGGAGAATTGTTTACAGGAAATAATCTAATGGTACTATCTTTAATGGATGGAAAAATAAAAACTAAGGATATGATTTCAAGTTGGCTCTTAGTATATATAGGTAATTTTTTAGGTTCATTATTCCTTGCTTTTTTAGTTTATAGGTCTGGACTAGTAAATGAAAGCATAAAAGATTTGTCAATAAATATAGCTATTGGAAAGATAGAAATGTCTTTTATTCAAGCTTTAATTAGAGGATTTTTATGCAATATATTAGTTGTATTGGCTGTATGGATGGCATCAGGAAGTGAAAGTTTTGCTTCAAAGATATTATCTATATGGTTTCCTATAATGTTATTTACATTGATAGGTTATGAACACAGTATAGCTAACATGTTCTATATTCCACTAGGAAAATTCTTAGGAGCCAATATCAGTTTTAAACAAATGTGGTTAAATAATTTAATCCCTGTAACTATTGGAAATGTTTTAGGCGGAGGATTATTCATATCAGTTATATATTATTTTGTATTTATATTTAAAAAAGAAGAAGAGAAAGAAGAGCTCAAATACAAAGAACAGTTTGATTTTAAGTAGATAATAAATTTCTAATATGTTATAATTTTTGTAATAAATTATAGGGGGTGTACTAATGTTAGTTGATAAAACTATAAAAGATTATGTAAATCAAGTAGCTAGCAATGAGCCAGCTCCAGGGGGTGGAAGTGTTTCTGCATTAGTTGGAAGTTTAGGTGCAGCTTTAACTAGCATGGTAGGAAATTTAACAATTGGGAAAAAAGCATATGAAAAATTAGATGGAGTACATAGGAGAGAGCTAGATGAAAATTTAGTTAAAGTACAAGACTCCATTAAAAAATTAAACATTTTTATAGATAAAGATACAGAAGCTTTTAACAAAGTAATGGAGTCTTTTAAGCTGCCAAAGAAAACCGAAGATGAGAAAAGAGCTAGATCTTTAGCTATTGAAGAAGCTACTAAAGGTGCTTTAGAAACACCTTTAGAATGTGCCAAAGAGTGTTTAGAAGTTTTAAGACTCCAGAAAACTTTTGCTTTATATGGCAATCCAAATGCAATAACAGATGTAGGAGTTGGAGCGTTACTTGCTTATTCAGGATTAGAAGGAGCTCTTTTTAATGTAAAAATAAACTTAGCAGGATTAAAAGATGAAGAATATATAAAAAATATAGAAGAAAAAATGAAAAATATATTAAACGAAGGAAAAAAACTACGTAAAGAATTATTGGAAATTGTCTATGAAAAGCTAGGATAAATGAATGGTAATTAAGGGTACTCAGTTGAGTACCCTTTTAGTTTTTTAAATTATAAATATGAAGTGCTTATAAAAACTTTTCCACAAAAAGAGATTTCTTTCAAAAATTCAGGTAGAATATATGGAGAAAGGGTTTTAGTAAAATTTTATTATAATAAATACAAAAAATCAATATAGATGTGATTTAAAATTTGAAATAGAAATTTAGAGGAGGCATATAAAGTGGAAAGGACTGAGCTTAAAAATTTAATATCTATAGCTGTAGGTAAGAAAAAGGCAGATTTAGTACTTAAAAACTGTTCTATTATAAATGTATTAACTAATGAGATAATAGAAGGGGATATAGCAATATACAATGGCAAGATTGCAGGAATAGGGAATTATACAGGAGAAGAAGAAGTTGATGTAGAGGGGAAATTTGTTGCTCCAGGGTTTATTGACGGACATGTTCATATTGAATCTTCTATGTCAAGTCCAAGTCAATTTGCTAAGGCTATAATACCTAGAGGTACAACTACTATTATAGCTGATCCTCATGAAATAGCTAATGTAAGTGGTATTGATGGAATTAAATATATATTAGATGATAGTGAAAATATACCATTAGATGTATATATAATGCTTCCAAGCTGTGTACCTGCCACTCCTTTTGAAAATTCTGGAGCTAACCTTAAAGCTGAAGATTTAAGAGAGCTTATAGATCATGAAAGAGTATTAGGATTGGGAGAATTAATGAATTATCCAGGGGTTATAAATGGAGATGAAGAAGTATTAGATAAAATACTTCTAGCAAAGGGTAAGAAAATTGATGGCCATGGTCCATTAATAAGTGATGGTCAATTAAATGCTTATATAGCGGCAGGAATATCTACAGAACATGAATGTTCTACAGTTAAAGAGATGAAAAACAGATTAAGACTAGGAATGTATGTTTTAATAAGGGAAGGTTCAGCAGCAAAAAACTTAAAAGAATTAATTAAGGGAGTAAATAAAGAAAATTTAAATAGATGTTTATTCTGTACTGATGATAAACATCCAGATGATATATTAAGTGACGGTCATATAAATTATAATATTAAACTAGCTATAGAAGAAGGAATGAATCCCATAGGTGCTATAAAAATGGCTACTATAAATGGAGCGGAATGTTATGGATTAAAGGATAGAGGAGCTATTGTTCCAGGATATATAGCAGATTTAGTGGTTATTGATAATTTAGAAGATTTTAATATTTTAAAAGTTTTTAAGAAAGGAAAAATGGTAGGAGAAGATTATAAACCGCTATTTGAAGTAAGCTCAACAGACACATTAAAGGTTGAAAACTCTGTAAATATTAAAAAGCTTACATTAAAGGATTTAGATATAGGACTTAAATCAAATAGTGCAAATGTTATTAAGCTTTTTTCACACAGTTTATTTACTGAAAAAGTAGAAAGGGAAGTAGAAGTAAAAGGTGGTAAATTTATATTTGGGAAAGAAGATATTTTAAAAGTAGCAGTAGTAGAAAGACATAATGGAACAGGTAATATTGGTCTTGGATTGGTTGAGAATTTTGGTTTAAAGGGAGGAGCTATTGCCTCAACTATTGCTCATGATTCTCATAATATAATAGCTATTGGAGATAGTGATGAGGATATATTAAAAGCTATAGAAGAAATTGAAAAAATAGGCGGAGGAATAACTATTGTTTCAAATAAAAAGGTTTTGAAAAGTCTGCCACTTCCTATAGCAGGGCTTATGTCAGAAGATAGCTTGGAAAAAATTAACGATAAATTTAAAGAGATGCTTTCTATAGCTTATAAAGAATTAGGTGTAAATAGTGAGATAGATCCTTTTATGACTCTTTCTTTTATTGCGTTACCAGTAATACCAGAACTAAAGATTACTGATATGGGATTATTTGATGTAAGTAAATTTAAATTTGTAGATATTTCAGATTAAAATTAGACAAAGAGGTTTTCCTCTTTGTCTAATGAAATTTTATTTTTTCTTTCAAAATATCAAAAATACATATAGACTAAAGTTTTAAGTTTTAAATTGAAAATCATATAATTTAGTAAAATATTTAATCATTACAGAAAGGCAAATAATAATGAAAAAATTCAATAAATTAATATTATTTTTAATTTTAGCAATGGCTTTTATATCTATACTATGTAATGAAATTGTAAAAAGTCAGTATGATGTAAATTTAATTCAGTTTTTTTATAAATCTACTGATCTTTCTAAAAGTGAAAAGGAGTGGTTAGAAGAAAACCCTGATATAGTATATTGTGCAGATCAGAATTCTCCGCCTTTAAGATATGTAGATAAAGAAACCAAACAATTTAAAGGTATTTCAATAGATATAATTCGTGCGTTATCTATTGAAATAGGAGTTGAAATCAAGATAAAACCTTTACCTTTTAGTAATTCAATAGAAAGTCTTGAAAAAGGAGATACAGATATATGTGACTTATTTCCAAATAATGAACGAAGTAAAAAATTTTTATTTTCAGATCCAATTTATAATTTGAGAGGAGTAGTACTTGTACGTAATAAAGGAAATAGTATAAAAGGTTTCAATGATATCAACGGGAAAAGGATTGCAACACCAGAGAAAGATTACTCAATAGAATTTTTAAGTGGAAGATTTAAAGGGGTAGATTTTAAATTTACGAAGGATATTGAAGAAGCAATAAAATTATTAGAAGAGGAAAAAGTTGATGCCGTAGTTGGGGATGAAGCAGTTATAGGATATTTTCTTGAGATTCTAAAACTTAAAGATGAAATGCATATATTGGACCCTTATTTATATGAGGAAGAAGTAATACTTGCGGTACCTAAAGATAAAGAAATTCTCATAAAAATTTTAAATAAATCAATATTAGGAATTAAAAAGAAGAAGGTAATGGAAAAAATACAACAAAAATGGTTTGGTATTTCTGTGCCCATTGCCTTTGAAAAAAAATCGAGTAAGATACTTTTATACTCTACTTTTGGAATATTGTTTCTATTTTTAGTGGCTTTTATTTTTTATATTTGGAACAAAAAACTCAAAGATGAAGTAGAAAAAAGGACTAAAGAACTTATTATAAGTAGGAATGATCTTCAGACTACTTTTGACGGCATAACTTATTTTATGATGATTTTTGATGAAAATTTAAATATTTTAAATTTAAATAATTCTGTTTCTGAATATATAGGTAAAAGTAAAGAAGAAATAGTTAATTTAGGAAGTGGATTTTTGAAAGAAATCTTATTTGATGGGGATTGTATTGGATTTATAATAAAGAAAACTTTTCAGGATGGAAATGAAAGAAAAGTTGAAATTAAAAATCAAGATGATAAAATTTATGAACTTAATACCTTTCCTTTAAGGGATGATAAAGAAGAGATATTGAAAGTTTTAGTTTCTATAAAGGATATAACAGAAAATAAGATAAATGAAAGCAATCTTTTACAAACAAGCAAAATGGTAGCAGTAGGTCAATTAGCTGCAGGAGTAGCACATGAAATAAGGAACCCTTTAGGACTTATTAAAAATTATACCTATATTTTAAAAAAAGAAATAAATAAACTTCAAATAAAAAATAGTAGAATAAATAAATCAATATATAATATTGAAAATTCTGTTCAAGGAGCAAGTCAAATAATAGCTAACCTTTTAAATTTTTCTAGAATATCAAATAGAGAAAATAAAGAAGTTGATATAAATATTTTTGCAAAAGATATTATACAATTAGAAAAAAAGACATTGGAAAAACAAGGGATATCTTTGATAGTGGATATAGAAGAGAAAACTTATTGTAATATTAATGAAGAGGCTTTAAAGCATATACTAATTAATTTAATATCAAATTCAATTGATGCTATGCCCAATGGAGGAAGTTTAAAAATAAAAGGATATAAGAAGAGAAAAAAACTATGTATTTCAATTGAAGATACAGGCATAGGAATATCAGATAAGGATTTATCTAATATATATAACCCTTTTTATACTACAAAATTGCCTAATAAAGGTACTGGGTTAGGCCTTTATATAGTATATAATGAAATTCAAAAACTTGGTGGGGACATTTCAGTAAAAAGTAAGTTGAGAGAAGGAACTAAGTTTAGCATAATATTGCCAGACCAATTATAGGGGGAATAGAAAATGAATTCTCAATTTAAAATATTAGTAGTTGATGATGAAATAGAGTACCAAGAAGTTTATAAAATGATATTAGAAGATGAAGGATATATTGTTGATACTGCTTCTTCAGGAAAAAAAGCATTAGAAAAATTGGACAGGGAATATTTTAATTTAGTACTGGCAGATTTGATAATGGAAGGAATGAATGGAATTGAGATGCTCAAAGAGATTAAGAAAAAAGATGAGGAAATAGAAGTCATTATAGTTACGGGTTATGGTTCCATTGAAAGTGCAGTAGAGGCTATTAAACAAGGTGCTTTTAGTTATTTTATAAAAGATCATGATCCTGAAGAGTTAATTTTAGAAATAAAAAAGGTAAGAGATATATTTAAACTAAAGTTTGAAAATAAAACTTTAAAGGAAGGGAATAAAGAAAAAGGTTATTTAATCGAAACTAATAACTTAAAATTTAAAGAAGTTTTAGAAGTTGCAGCAAAGGCAGCTAAAAGCGATTCTAGTATATTTATAACAGGAGAATCAGGGGTAGGAAAGGAGATAATGGCAAGATATATTCATAAATTAAGTTTAAGGGAAGGAAAATTTGTACCAGTTAATTGTCAGGCATTATCAGAAAATCTATTGGAATCTGAATTATTTGGCCATGAAAAAGGTTCATTTACAGGAGCTATTGAGAAAAGAATAGGAAGATTTGAAGAGGCTAATGGGGGCACTCTATTTTTAGATGAAATAGGAGAGATGCCAATAAGTATACAAATAAAACTTTTAAGGGCTCTTGATACAAAAATCATTGAAAGAATTGGCAGCAATAGGCCTATTGAAGTAGATTTAAGATTTGTAACTGCTACCAATAAAGATATGCAAGAGGCTATTAAAAGTGGAGATTTTAGACAAGATTTATACTTTAGGATAAACACTATTCCTATAAGAATTCCACCACTAAGAGAAAGACGAGAAGATCTTCCTATGTTTATTGATTTTTTTCTTAATAAATATGAAAAAGAAACAAAAAAAAGAATTTCGAAAGTAGAAGATGAAGTAATAAATTTTCTTTTAAGTTATGATTATCCTGGGAATATAAGGGAGTTAAGAAATATAATTGAAAGATTGATTGTGCTTTCTGATGACGGAGTAATTAGGAAAAAATATTTGCCAGAGTACCAAAAAAATTCTTCTTATAAATCTTTAACTTTAAAAGAATATAGAGAGTTAGTAGAAAAGGATTATATAGAAAAAACTTTGTTAGAATTTGATTTAGACAAAGATTTAGCATCTCATTTTCTTGGCATAAGCAAAAGACAATTATATAATAAAATTTCAGAATATGATATCAATCTAGTAAAATGAAAAAAGCTTCACAATTTTGTGAAGCTTTTTTCATTTTACTTTTAAGCGGGCAAGCGTTTGCCGAGATTTATGGACTTTGACTATTGGCATTAAAGTTGCAATAATTATTTATATATAAAAATTGAAACAAGGAGGAGAAGGATTTGGATAGCACTAAACAGAAAAGAAAATTAGAATTTTATGGCGGAGGTTGGGTTTCGTTTTTACCATTTTTATTTTTTATAGCTATAGCAATTTATATAAGTGTTTTAAAAGCTCCTGACATAAAAGGTATGTGGGTGGGAGCTGTTACAGGTATTATAGTAACATTTTTCTTTGCAAAAGATAAGATGAGATATTCAGAAGTAATCATTGAAGGAATGTCTGATGAGCTAGCTATAACTCCGGTAGCTTGTTGGATTTTTGCAGGATTATTTGCAACAATTCTTAAATCAACAGGTTTAGTAGAAGGTATAACATGGGCAGCTTATCATATTGGAGCTAAAGGTAGACTTTATACTATTATTACATTTTTTGCTTGTGCATTATTTGCCACAGCTTCTGGGACAGGTTTTGGAACTATAATTGCAGGAGTTTCACTTCTTTATCCAGCAGGAGTTTTTTTAGGGGCCAATCCTGTAGTGCTTGTTGGAGCTATTATAGGTGGAGGAGCTTTTGGAGATAATTTAGCACCAGTATCAGATACAACTATTTGCTCTGCTACAAGTCAAGGAGCAGATGTTGGAGGAGTAGTGCGTTCAAGGTTAAGATATTCAATTGCAGCTTCTATAATCACATTAGTGTTTATGATTATATTTGGAGGAAGCGGTGCAGGGGCAAGTGAAGCAATTCCTTATGAAGAACTTTCTCAATATATGAATCCAAAAGGATTGATAATGCTTATTCCAGCTATAATTACTATTTATGCAGCTATTAAAAAAGGTGATCTTATATATGCAACTACATTAGGAACTGTTCTTTCTACAGTAGTTGCTCTTGCTGCAAATCTTGTAACTGTAGATCAATTAATAGGAATTGAAGATGGAAGTGTTACAGGAATAATTGTCGAAGGAATAGGCGGAATGGTTGATATTTGTATATTAGCATTGCTTATATTTGCTTGCGTTAATATTATGCAAGAAGGTGGAGGAGATAAAAAATTATTAGGAGTTGCTGAAAAATTTGTAAAAACTGCACGAGGAGCAGAAGCTTCAATTGCTGCATTAGTTATAGTTATGGCAAGTATAATGGGGTTAAATGCGCCACCAATACTAGCTGTTGGTACTTCTTATGCAAAACCTATGGGCGAAAAATTTAAAATTCATCCTTATAGAAGAGCAAATATATTAGATGGTACAGCAAATACACTAGTATATTCTGTGCCTTGGTCTACAGCATTACTCCTTGCTCAATCTCTCACAAAAGATGTTAGCATACAGTATGGTTCAGCTATTCCTATAGTCACAGCAGACCAAATGTGGCCTTATATTATATATTGTTGGGCTATGTTAGCCGTTATGATATTTGCTATTATTACAGGTTGGGGTAGGACATATATAGATGCTGAAGGGAATGAAGTCAAAACTTTATCTTAATGAATAGAATTTAATTCTTAATAAATATTATAAAAATAAGGGGATGAGTTAATTGAATTATGATGCTAAAAAAGGAAGTTGGGTTCAAGTTCATCAAATTATATTAAAACCTGAAGAAAGAACAGCAAAGATTCCAGAAGAAACTAAAAAGGTACCGTTAGAGTTGTGGGTTAAAGGTTATTTAAATGTAGAGGGAAATATTGGTGATGTAGTTGAAATAACTACTTTAACAAAGAGGAGAGTAAAGGGAGAATTAGTAGAAATAAATCCAATATATGATTATGGTTTTGGTGAAGAATTTGTACCTGAATTAGTACGAATAGGTGAAATGGTTAAATCAATAGTTAGAGGAGATGATAAATAATGGCTTTAGATATGTCTTATAAAGGTGTAATGTCTAGACAAGATGAGATTATAAAAAAATCAACTAGAATTGAATATTCTGACTATGAAATAAATAAACTTACTTTTGATTATGAGAAAATGATGAAAGATACGGGAATTAACCTACAGGATATAATAAGAATTCAAAGGGAGACAGGAGTAGGGAACACCCCTTTAATAGAACTAAAAAATTTAACTAGATTAGTAAGGAAAATATCTCCAAATGGTAAAGGGGCTAGAATATTTGTAAAAGATGAACAGTGTAATCCATCAGGAAGTTTTAAAGATAGACGTGCTTCTATATCTGTTTATATGGCTGAAAAGCTAGGATATAAAGGCGTAGCAGCCGCAACAAGTGGAAATTATGGTGCTGCCGTTGCAAGCCAAGCTGCTATGAGAAATTTAGATTGTATTATTGTACAAGAATGCTATGATTCAAAAAAAGTTGGACAACCAGAGATTTTAGAAAAACAAAGAAAATGTGAATGCTTAGGTTCAGAAGTTATTCAACTTTCAGTAGGGCCAGAGTTATTTTATAGTTTCTTAAGGTCTTTAGAAGAAACTGGGTTTTTCAATGCATCATTGTACTCACCTTATGGAATAGCAGGAGTAGAATCTTTAGGGTATGAAATAGCTATGCAATGTAGGGAACAAGCAGGAAAGGATCCTGATGTGGTTATAGCAACTAATGCTGGTGGTGGCAATTTGACAGGTACTGCAAGGGGCCTTATAAAAGCTGGCGCAGTAGATACTAAAATTTATGGTGCAAGTGTAGACTTATCTGGTCTTCATATGGCATCTGATATTGATTTTAATAGAAAATCTTTTACTACTGGACATACAGGTTTTTCAATTCCTTTTACTACCTGGCCAGATAGGGCTGATGTACCTAGATCAGCAGCAAGAGCTTTAAGATATATGGATGAATATTTATTGGTAAAACAAGGGGAAGTATTTTTTATAACAGAAACCCTTGCCCAACTGGAAGGAATGGAAAGAGGGCCTGCTGGAAATACATCATTGGCAGCTGCTTTTGCATTAGCTAGAGAATTAGATGAAGATCAAGTAATAGTTGTTCAAGAAACAGAATATACAAGTGCAGGCAAACATCCATTAGCTCAATTATCTTTTGCAAGACAAAATGGAATAGAAATTAAGTTTGGAAATCCTGATGAAGAGATACCAGGAAAGAACATTATTCTTCCAGAACATCCATCTTTAATAAACAGTAGACATTATGAAATGGATAAATTAAGAAGCTCATATATAAAAAATGCTCTTAAAGTAGTAGATGTTGATGAGCTGCAAGATATAGATATAGAATTTTTAGCAGAAGAAACCAACACAAATGTAGATTATGTTAAAAAAAATTTATATAAATAGCATAATGTTAAAAAAATAAATTAGAGAAAAAACAAGCTATATGCCTATTATTTAAATTGTAAAGAGTTTAGTATAAATATAAATCTTCCACTCCAAAATTTATTTATATATTTACAATTTAAAAGGTGAATAATAGCTTGTTTTTTATTTATTGTTTATTACTATATAATTTTAATTATTATAATACATATAATATGGTATAATTATGATACTAGTTTACTCTGGAGGTGTTATTATGATTTATTTTGATAATGCTGCAACTTCTTTTCCTAAACCAGAAGTAGTTTATGACAGCACTTTAGAGGCTATGAGGGAATATGGGGCTAATCCAGGAAGGGCTGGACACAAGTTAGCTTTAAGAGCTGGAAGAGGTCTTTATGAAACAAGAGATATTCTTTCAAAGATATTCAATATAAAAAATCCAATGAATCTAATATTCACTTATAATTGTACAGATAGTTTAAATTTAGGAATAAAAGGATTTTTAAAAAGAGGAGACCATGTAATTACTACTTCTATGGAGCATAATTCTGTCTTAAGACCGTTAAAGCACTTGGAAAGAGAAGGAGTAGAGATTACTATTATAAATGGAGATACAAAAGGAAGAATTAATCCATCGGATATTGAGAAAAACATAAAAGAGAATACTAAGATGATAATAATAACCCATATATCGAATTTAACAGGAACAATTATGCCTGTAAAAAAAGTTGGTAAAATAGCTAAAAAACATGATATTATTTATATGGTAGATGGTGCTCAATCAGCAGGAGTTTATGATATAGATGTTGAGGATATGAATATTGATCTATTAGCTTTTCCTGGGCATAAGGGACTTCTTGGGCCTCAGGGAACAGGAGGACTTTATGTAAGGGATGGAATTCAGCTTAAGGAACTAAAAGAAGGTGGAACAGGGAGTAGCTCTGATTCGTTATATCAGCCAGATATAATGCCAGATAAATATGAGAGTGGAACTCCAAATGCTCCAGGAATTATAGGTTTAGGAAATGGTGTTAATTATATATTAGAAAAAGGTATAAATAATATTAGGGAACATGAAGAAAAATTAACTAATTATTTTATTGAAGAGTTATTAAAAGTTGATGGGGTAAAAATATATGGACCATTAGACATAAAAGAACAAGCCCCAGTAGTATCTATTAATATAAGAGATGAAGATTCATCGGAGATAAGTTATATTTTAGATGAAGAATATGACATTGCAGTTAGATCTGGTCTCCATTGTGCACCTTTAGCTCATAAAACTATAGGAACCTTTAAACAAGGAGTAATAAGATTTAGTTTTGGGGCATTTAATACATATGAGGAGATAGAGTTAGGAATAAGGGCCATTAAAGAAATTTCTAAAGAAGTTTAAATAGGAAGGAGAAACACTTATGGAACAACTAAGGGAAATTATAATAAATTATAATGTAGAAGTAACTATAATACTTATGTTTGCATTTATTCTTGTTTTGATACTTTATATTATTTCCGAGTTTAGAATAAATCATATTACTGATAAATATAATGCCTTAGTTAAAGGGGTTGAGGCTGTAAATTTAGAAGAGCTAATATCGGAGGCTCTTAAAGAAGTAGAAAAAATCAAAGAAGACTATGATACTATGGAAGAAAAATACGATGAAATAGATAGAAGACTTAAATTTGCAATTCAAAAAGTTGGATTTATAAGGTATAATGCATTTGCTGACATGGGAAGTGAGCTAAGTTTTTCTATAGCTCTTCTTGACGATAATTTAGATGGACTAGTTATAACTAGTATATTTGGAAGAGATTATTCCACGTCTTATGCTAAAGCTGTAGTTAATGGGGAATCAAAACATTCTCTCTCAGTAGAAGAGATGCAGGCTATGGATAGAGCCATCAAAGTTGAAAAATATGCAGGGATTGTTTAAATAGGAGGAACTATGGGCGATATACTTTTTATTGTAAATCCAATAGCTGGTAGCGGGAAGACTGAAAAATTTGTTCCTTTAATCAAAGAATCAATGGAAGAATCAAAAAAAAGTATAAGATAATTGTGACTAGAGAACCCAAAGAAGCAGTTAGTTTAGTAGTTATGGTTCCATAAAAGGTTATGAAACTATAGTAGCTGTAGGAGGAGATGGAACTATAAATGAAGTTGCTTCGGGTATATTGTCAAGTGGTATTGGAACATTAGGAATTATTCCAGGAGGAACAGACAACGACTTGGCTAGAACTTTGAATATTCCCAATGATCCTAAAAAAGCTATCGAAACTATTTTGAAAGTCAATAAGAAAAAAATAGATGTAGGTTTTGCAAATGATAATATGTTTTTAAACATTGCAAGCATTGGACTAGATTCAGAAATAGTTAAAAATACAGAGAAAATTAAAAGTAAAATTAGAGGAAGATTTACCTATATGCTTGGACTTTTTAATACTTTATTTAAATATAGAAACAAGAAAATCCAAGTTCCACTTGATAATATAATTATAGATGAAGAGATTATGTTTTTGCAGTTGGCAATGGAAAGTATTATGGTGGTGGAATGAAAATTTGTCCTATGGCAACAATTGAAGATGGATATTTTCATGTATGTGTTGTTAAAAAAGCTCCAAAAATAAAGTTGCTATTATTTTTCCCTTTAATTTTCAAAGGAATTCATACTAAATTTAAAAAGAATGTAGATATATATAAAGCCAGAGAGATAAAAGTTAAAACCAATGAGAAGACTTATTTGAATATAGATGGAGAGGCTGCATTTATTATTAATAATAGGGGAATTGATATAGTCTGTGAATAAAAAACTTTCTAAGAAGCATAATAAAACTAAAACTTCTAGGAGGCTTTTTATGGCTAAGAAAGTAGCTGTTCAAAATGGATTAGATGATATAAAGAAGGAATTGGAGAAAATTGGATATACAATAGTAGATATGGATAGTCAAGAAGCTGAAGCTATAGTATATCTGAAGACAGATGAAACAATCCCTTATATAAGTAGTTCAGTTAATATGAATACAAAATTTGATTTTGAAAGACAAAGTGGAGCTATTTTAATAAATGCAGAAGGAAGAACTATAGAAGATATAGATAAGATAATAAAAAATAGAATATATACCCCGTTGTTTTAAATAAAGTACGTTACCAGATTTAATTATATAATATAGACTATCCTGAAGTTAGCTAACTTCAGGATAGTCTATATTATATTTATTTAGGATATATCTTTTCCTTCTTCTGATTTTATGATTTTTAATAAGGATATATATATACTTTTAGAAATAATTTCTGCCATATTCATGACTAGGCTGAGGCGAGTATTTTGTAAAACTACATATTCCATAACCCCCCCTACATTTACTATTCCTGTAATACTTATATCACCTATTTTAGGTAATATCTTATTTACCCCAAGTCCTGGACTTAAAGGTCCATCTTTAATATTTAAATAACCTATTCTATCAACTCTTCCGAGAGAAGCATCTATTGCAATGACAAAAGGATTTGAGAAGTTTTTATATATGTAATCAATTTTTTCTTTAAGGTTTTTCGCATGTACAGGTTTTTCTAATGTTCCTAAAACATATGTATCTTTATATAATGAGATAATAGGTTTTAATTTATATCCTACTAAGGGACCTAGAGCATCTCCTGTAGATCTGTCAGAGCCTATACATAGTATAACTAGTTCTTTATAGTGATTTACATATTTGTCTAATAGTTGTTCATAAACTAAATCAGCAAAGCTAGATATAGCATAAGGGGATTTTGAATCTACTGTTTTTTTCCTAGCATTAGAATGTAGGTTCATATAAAACCTCCTAAAGATAATTCTTGATAATATTTATATTGTAAAAGTTTTCATATTAGAAGTATTACCTAAAAATACCTTATAAATACTCCAAAAACATAGACTCTATAATTTTAATGAAAAACTTTTAAAAAAACTTGACAAGATAATAAAAAGGTGATAGTATGTTTAATTGTCGCCAACAAAACGAATTCAAAAAAGTATTTCAAAATGTTGTTGACAGGAAATAAAATTTATGGTACATTATTAAAGTAACTCAAAAGAACCTAGAAAATTAAACAGTATAAAAAAGTCCTTAAGTTAATAACTTTGATTTAAATATAATTCATAACTTAAGTCTGTATGTTAAACATACGGAAGTAATTAGTTCTGAAGGATAAAACTTTTATTATGA
>JAHXQP010000007.1 GCA_019391515.1 Clostridiaceae bacterium
TCAAGCGGTTAAGACACCGCCCTTTCACGGCGGTAACCCGGGTTCGAATCCCGGTAGGGTCACCAGGGCGCATAGCTCAGCTGGGAGAGCACCTGCCTTACAAGCAGGGGGTCATAGGTTCGAGCCCTATTGCGCCCACCAATTTAAATATGGCCTGGTAGTTCAGTTGGTTAGAATGCTAGCCTGTCACGCTAGAGGTCGAGGGTTCGAGTCCCTTCCAGGTCGCCATGGTGTAGCTCAATTGGCATAAGCAGAGAACCCAAATCTCTGATTTGGTGTGAATCGCTTAGTTAGAGCAGCCAAGAACAGTAACATTGTTTTTACACATTATAAAATAAATACTTTCGCTGGTGTAGCTCAATTGGCAGAGCAACTGACTTGTAATCAGTAGGTTGGGGGTTCAAGTCCTCTCACCAGCTCCATAAAATTTGGAGGAGTTCCCGAGTTGGCTAAAGGGGACGGACTGTAAATCCGTTGGCTCAGCCTTCACTGGTTCGAATCCAGTCTCCTCCACCAAATATAGAAATTAAATAGTTTGCGGAAGTGGCTCAGTGGTAGAGCATCGCCTTGCCAAGGCGAGGGTCGCGGGTTCGAATCCCGTTTTCCGCTCCATTTGCGGGTGTAGCTCAGTGGTAGAGCCCCAGCCTTCCAAGCTGGTTGCGAGGGTTCGATTCCCTTCACCCGCTCCATTTTTTATATATAATATTAACAAAATTAAATATGGCGGCATAGCCAAGTGGTAAGGCAGAGGTCTGCAAAACCTTTATCCCCAGTTCAAATCTGGGTGCCGCCTCCAATTTGTACCTATAGCTCAACTGGATAGAGTGTCTGACTACGAATCAGAAGGCTGGGGGTTCGAGTCCCTCTAGGTACACCAAATGAAACCTTGTACTTTTAATAGTTACAAGGTTTCTTTAATACCTTATACAAAGTAAATTGTTTCATGAGGTTATATAAAAGCAGCCAAGATTAAGATATAAAATTTATTTTATTGGCTGCTTTTATTTATTATGCTTTTAGGGTGATAAACTATTGTTGATTAAGTTCATTATGTTGATTTAGGTAGTCTAATCTACTATCTAAATATTGAAGGTGACCATCTACCTCAGAAGCCATTTTTTCATACATTTGTTTTGCCTGTTGATCTTCAGTTGCTTGTGCCATAGTAGCATAACATCCTTTAGCAGATTGACATGCTGCTATTGCTTGTTGCAGATCACTTTGTACTGTCATTTTTATCACCTCGCTTTCCCAAATTAGGTTTCCCGAAATCTAATTTAAAAATTCAATAATAAAGTTGTCGAGTTCCTCTATGTACACCAAAAAAACCCTTGAAATTATTAAAATTTCAAGGGTTTTTACATATCCTATAAAGAACTTTAAATTAGTACCTCTATTTTTTCATTTATTTTTATAAAATCTTTCTTTACTATAGAATTATAAGCTAGTATATTTACTCCTTTTTTATTTGCTTCTATTAGTGCATTTGAAAACTTTTCATCCATAGAGGTATTAGGAGTGAAATATTTTATATTTTCTATTTGAATTAAGAAGAATATGTATCCTTTAAGCCCGGATTCTACTACTTTTATCATTTCCCTTATATGTTTAGTTCCTCTTTCAGTTGGGGCATCTGGAAATAAGGACAAACCATTGTTTTCTAATGTCACACCTTTTACTTCTATAAATCCACTTTCATTACCTTTTTCAAAATATAAATCAAAACGAGAATTTCCAAAAGTAACTTCTCTTTTAAGCACTTTTATATTTTCTAATTCTTTTATTCTATTGGACTTAATAGCATCAAAAACTACTTTATTTGGAACTTGTGAATCTATGTTTATTAGCTGATCTTCTTTATAGGCAGAGATAAGAGAGTATTTAGTTTTTCTATTTGGATTATTTGATTTTTCCAAATAAACTCTTGTACCTTTTATTAGAATTTCTTTACACCTGCCAGTGTTTTTCACATGAACTTTTTCTTTTTTACCATCAATAAGAACATTGGCAATAAACCTGTTAGGGCGTTCTAAAAAGATTCCTTCATATATGTTATTGTATTTCAAAAGTGATCCCTCCAAAGTACATATTGATTCTATTGTATACTATTTTAAGGTTAAATAAAATAATATGTTTATTGCATTGGAGGCTTCTAATATAAAAAAATAATAATTCAAAACATATAGACAATTTAGAATAAATATAATATAATGGAAGTTAATGGTCTCGGTGCTATAAATTTAAATTATAAAAAAAGGGGGATACACTGTGAAAAAGATTTCATTGTTTTTAACAGTTACTTTATTAGTTTTAAGTATTACTATGGGAAGCTATGCTCAAGAGGCAGATGATAAAAATGTAGATCTTGAATATCATGCTTCCTGTCCAAGTGCCCCTGGTGGTTTACATGTTATGCGTCTAGTTGGTAGGGGATTTTTATATCAAGAAAATAGTAGTGGAAAAATACAAAAAAAGTTAATTGAGAATGGCAATACTTTTAGATGTAAATATTGTGGACATTATCTCATATGCACAGGTAGACCACAATTAGGATGGGCAGTAGCAAACTATTTAGAAGGTGGAAGTATGTATCTTAAGGGAATGATTCATGGTAGCATATTTGAATTTAGAACTAAAAGATCTACTACAAACTACACATCTAATAAAACAATACCTGGATATAGATTTGAATAATGAAGTCCTATAGCGAGAGGTGTATAGAATGAAAAAGATTAGCTATATTTTAATAGTATGTATTTTATTATCAGCTATTTTAGTTGGATGCAAAAATAACAATTCAAATGAAGAAGAAATAGATAAAATATACAAGACTATAGAAGATTATTTTAATAGTTACTATACCATAGATGATTATAAAATTTTAGATGATAGTAATAAGACATATAAAAAAGAAACGGATTTAATTGAAAGTGTAAAACAATATACAACAGAAGAATTTTTTAACAGGCTAAAAGAAAAAAGAGGAAGCGGAGCAACGGTAGATATAGCTACATCAGCTAAAAGAAATATTAAAGTTGGGAATATTGAATATAAAATAGAAAAACCCAAAAATATTGAGGAATTAGAAGATAAAATAACTTTACATTATACAGCAGATTTTAAATTTTATAATGATGATAAGGAGGATATTTTAGAAAAAGAAGGGCAAATAAGGCTTAAAAAAGTTAGTGGGGAATGGAAAATAGATTATGAACCAGGATATATACCACATTATATGTTTGAAAAGATAAAGTAATTTAGTGCATTTTTTATAGCACTGGGACTATTATTAATATACTTATAATTTCTCTTTTAAAGACTATGTCTGTAGTCTTTATTTTTATTTAAAAAATTATATAATGTATATAAAGAATAGATATAATAATAGTTTTTAATAAAACTTTAGAAAGGGTGTTATTATCTATGTATAAAATTAATGAAACTATCATAAACTTAATTAAGGGAGATATAACTAAGATTGAGACCGATGCTGTAGTTAATGCAGCAAATAATACTTTACTTGGAGGGGGAGGGGTAGATGGAGCAATTCATAGAGCAGGGGGATCAGAAATATTGGAGCAATGTAAAAAAATAGGAGGGTGCCCTACAGGAGAAGCTAGAATAACTATTGCTGGAAACTTGCCTAGCAAATATGTTATACATACGGTTGGTCCTGTATATAGGGGCGGAGATAATAGAGAAGCTGAGCTCTTATATAATACATATTATAACTCATTAGAACTAGCTGAGGAATATAATTTAAAGACTATTGCTTTTCCATCTATTTCAACTGGAGTATATGGTTATCCTATAGATAAAGCTTCAGATATTGCTATTAAAGCAGTAACAGATTTCATTGAAGAAAAAGGTAGTATTGATAAAGTAGTTTTTGTTTTATTTAGTAACAATGATTATGAAATATATGAAGAAAAGTTAAATAAATTAATTAACGAGTAAATATTTTTATTTTATAATATTATTCAAATTTTAACTCAATATTGACTTTTAAGGTAAACTAATATATTATTATTTATGTAACAAATATTATATAAGGGAAGTGTTTTAAATTTTTGGAGATACTCATAAAATAATAGCTAGTAATATCCATGAAAGTGTTTGTAGAACCTATGATATAGAACTAGATAAAAAGAAGCTTTTATGGGGATCCGTAGCACCAGATATATTGCCGCAATTTAAGATACACAGACATTATAAAAAAGAAAGTTTAGATTTTGTTGTGAATGAAATAGCAAAACTAATATTTTTAAGTAGATTTGTAAATTTAGATGGGCATTTAGATCCCATTGTAAATAAATATATAAGTAAAAAAATAGGTATGATATCACACTTTTTAAGTGACTTTGTGTGTTTGCCTCATTTTGAACGTTGGACTTTTTCATGCAGTATGTTTAAACATATATCTTATGAGTCAAAATTGAATAGATATGCTAAGTATCATGATTTTAAAAGGAATGTTATAAATGTTGATGATATAGATATTTTTCAAGATAAAAACATAAATATTAAAAAAATAATAAAGAATTATATTGAAAATGTAATCGAAGAATATTCTTTCAAAGAAGGATTTAAAAATGATCTTGATTTTTCTCTTTCTTTAAATATTAAGATAACTTATTTTATAATAGACACTGTAAAAGTATATAGTGAGGCTATGAAAAAAGAATTTGCTTTTGAATTCTAAGGTTTTTTAATTTTATGTTAAATAAATTTAAAAAAAGAAGGACTTTTAATTAATATATAGAATTAATAATATAGTTAAAATAATTAGATATTTATTACTTTTAATAGGAATTGTATTTAGAGTACTGCTTTATTTGTGACAATACGGAGTAAAATCTTATTTGTTTTAGCAAATAAAACCCAGTATTAGTGGCTTGTGTTGCCATTAGTGCTGGGTTTTTTGACGTTTGATATAAGCATTAAAAGGTTAAAAATTTTAAAAGAGAGGGGGATAAGTATAAAAATCTAAAAATTCAAAACATAAGAACCAGGGGGAGGTAAAATGGTAAATCAAAAGAAAAAATTAAAGTTATTTCATAAGATTTTTATTGGTTTATTTGCCGGAATATTTTTTGGCGCTATATTAAGTAAGCTAGGGGAAAATCATCCACTTACTATATCTATTGCACCATGGCTTCAATTAATTGGTGACTTATTTTTAAGGCTTATCAGAATGGTAATAGTTCCGCTTGTATTTTTTTCTATAATTAGTGGGGTTGCAAATTTAACAGAAATTAGAAAGTTAAGAAGTATTGGAATTAAAACACTAATATTTTTCTTGATAACAGGTTTTATAGCAATATCCTTAGGAATTGTAATAGCGCAAATATTTAAGCCTGGCGAGGGGGTACAAATAGGAGAAATTGAAGAAGGTTCTGTTGAAATAAAAGAGCTCCCTACAGTGTATGATTCTATATTAACACTAATTCCATCAAATATATTTGAAGCTTTTGTAGAAGAGGAAATGTTACAAATAATAGTATTTAGTATATTTTGTGGTGCTGCCCTTCTTGTAATGGGAGAAAGAGCAAAACCTATTATAGACTTGGTGGAAAGGTTTTCCGAGATGATGTATCAAATCACAGGTATAGTAGTTAAACTTACTCCTATTGGAGTATTTGGGTTGATGTCAAAAGCTATTGCGAGTTTTGGAATGAAAATATTTGGCCCAGTTTTTAAATTTATATTAGTAGATTATTTAGCTAATATTATAAATATTGCAGTATTTTATTCCCTAATACTATATTTTGTTGCAAAAGTAAATCCGTTTAAATTTTATAAAAAAGCCTTTCAACCTTGGGCTATAGCTTTTAGTACTTGCAGTAGTACAGCAGCATTGCCAGAAACTATGAGAGTAGGTACTGAAGAAATTGGTATGCCACAGGAGACAGCAAGCTTTATACTACCATTAGGAGCTACTGCTAATATGAATGGAACTGGGATATATTTTGGGGTGGTAGTTATGTTTGCTGCCCAATTGTATGGAATTCCAATTACTTTAGGACAACAAATATCCTTAGTTCTAACTGCAACCCTTCTTTCTATAGGATGTGCTGCGGCACCGCAAACTGGACTTATTATATCTATTGCACTACTTACAGATCTAGGAATACCTTTAGATGGGTTAGCGTTAATTGCTGGAGTATATAGAATAGTGGATCAGATTCATACATCCACTAATGCATTAGGAGATTTGGTGATTGGTACTGCAGTATCTTCTTTAGAGGGTGATTTAGACAAAGAAATATTTAATCATGGAGGTATGTTTGCAAATAATGAAAAGTTAAAAGCTTCTAAGTAACTAATTATATAAGGGGGGAGTTTTAATGAGCTTAAATAAAGCACCAAAAAATAATGTGTTTTATAGGAATCAAAATTGGCATTACCCAAGTATTGCTTATGGTAAGGGAGTATATTTATATGGTGAAGATGGGAAAAAATACATGGATGCTTGTTCTGGTTCAGCAGTAGCCAATATTGGTCATGGAAATGAAGAAGTAGCAGAAGCAACAGCTAAGCAAATAAAGAGAGTTGCTTTTACACATCTTTCCAGATTTACAAATGAAGCTATAGAAGACTGTGCAGAGATTGTAGCAAACTGGGCACCAGGAGATTTAAACCATGTATATTTTGTATCGGGAGGATCAGAAGCAACTGAAACAGCTATTAAACTATCAAGACAATATTTTGTGGAGAGAGATGGGAATAAAACTTCTAAGTGGAAGGTTATATCTAGATGGAACTCTTTCCACGGAAATACTATGGGTTCTCTTTCTATGACTGGCTCTACTGGAAGAAGAAGAATATATGATCCATTATTAATTAATTTTCCAAAAATAAATCAAGCATACTGTTATAGATGTCCATACAATAGTTCTTATCCAGAATGCAATCTTCAATGTGCATATGAGCTAGAAAGGTCTATTTTAAAGTGGGGACCAGAAAATATTGCTGCTTTTATAGCAGAACCAGTTATAGGCTCAGCGGCACCAGGAGTCAATCCTCCAAAAAAATATTTTAAAATCATAAGAGAAATATGTGATAAATATGATGTAATAATGATACTAGATGAAGTAATGGCAGGTTGCGGAAGAACAGGGAAAAACTTTGGTATAGACCATTATGAAGTAGTACCAGATATAATAACTATGGCAAAAGGAATGAGTAGTGGATATTCACCAATAGGAGCAGCAGTAACCAATGATGAAATATTTGAAACTATTATGGTAAAGGGTAGTGGACAGTTTGTTCATGGTCATACTTATGGAGGAAATCCACTATCTGCATCAATAGCTCGTACTGTTATGAAAATTATTGAAAGGGAAGAATATATAGAAAATGCAAGAGTTCAAGGGGAATACTTATTTAGACTAATGGAGGACTTATATAAATATCCAATAGTTGGGGAAATAAGAGGAAAAGGTCTAATGATTGGAATTGAATTTGTAAAAGATCAAGATACTAAAAAACCTTTTGAAATAGAGAAAAATCTTAAAGGAATTTTTACAAATAATTGTTTAGAAGAGGGAATAGTTCCTTATCCAGGTGGGGGTTCAGTAGATGGTATAAGAGGAGATCACACATTATTTGCACCACCTATAACTATAAATAGGGAAGAAATAGAAGAATTCTATGAAAAATTAGAAAATGCAATTCAAAAAACTTCAGAAGAGGCTTTAGGAACAAAAGGAGCTTTATAGGGAGGATATAATAATGGCTGAAAAAGAGAAATTAATTATTACTATTGCACCTACAGGTAATGTTCCAACTAAAGAAATGAATCCAAATACTCCAATAACAACTAATGAAATAGTCGAAGATATTATTAAATGTAGAGAACTTGGGGCGTCTATAGCACATATTCATGTAAGAGATGAAAATGGAGAACCTACTTGTGATAGAGATATATATAAAGAAATACTAGATAAATTAGAAGAAAAAAATTGCGATATAATTACACAACTATCTACGGGGGCCAGAGGAGGAGGCAATACTGTTGAGTGGAGAGGTCAAATGTTAGATTTAAATGCAGAAATGGCTAGTTTGTCTACAGGTTCATCAAATTTTGCTACTAAAGTTAATGCTAACCCATTTGACCTTATAAAAGAATTAGCAGATAAAATGTATACCAATAATATAAAACCAGAATTAGAAGCTTTTGATTTAGGAATGATTGATAATGCAAAAATATTAGTTAAAGAAGGTGTGTTAAAAGAACCATTACATTTTAACTTAGTTATGAATGTGAAGGGATCTGCTAGAGGGACTCCTAAAAATTTACTCCATATGATTGAATCTTTACCTAAAGGTTCTACTTTTACTGTATCTGGTATAGGAGCAAGCCAAGTTCCTATGCTTACAATGTCTATGATAATGGGGGGACATACAAGAACTGGACTGGAAGATACCATATTGTATGATAAAGGGGTTATAGCTACTAATACTATGTTAGTAGAAAGAATATTGGGACTTGCAAAAGAAATAGGTAGAGAAATAGCAACTCCAGATGAAGCAAGGAGAATACTAGGTCTATAAAATAAACAAGGAAAAGCTATACTTTATAGTGTAGCTTTTCCTTGTTTTATGAAGGAAATAACTATTGCGTGTAGAATAATTATATACGAAGTTTAGGGGGGATATTATGAAAAAGACAAGGGATTTTGGTGAAGATACTGTTTACTTTGTATCCTATGCAAAACTTCCACAGGATATGTCGGCAACATATATTCATAGGGTTGTAGGTGTAGGTTTTTTAATTAATACAAAAACTGGTATAATAGAAGATGTAATGGTTACTTTACTTTCTGATTTGTGCAAAGAGTTTTTATGCCATTTGATGGTAGGACACAATATTAAAGAAGATGGAATAGATGAAATAGTAGATAAAGTTGAAAATAGATTTTTTGGTTATTCACAAAAAGCTATAGTAGTAGCTATGAAAGGTGCTTATAGGAGATACTTAGAATGGGAAAAAACTGATAGAATTAACTAGTATAATATTTAGGGGGAGAATGTTATGGGACGAGAATTAAAACTAGAATCAGACAGACTAATAATAAAAAATTCAACATTTAATGAGTGCAGATATTTCAATGAATGGGAAGTTAAAGATTACATTAAAGAATTCTTAACAATTGAAGATAGCAGAAATTATGAAGAAATTGTTAGGGAATTTATATCTTATGAAAATGATGAAACTAAACTTCAACTTACTATAGTGTGTAAAGAAAAAGTTAAACCTATAGGAAGAGTTTATATTAGTAGAATAGATAATAAATTAAGATCACTTGATATAACTAGAATATATATTGGAGAAGAAGAATATTTAGGGAAAGGCTATGGAAAAGAATCAATGAAAGTATTAATTAAATTTTGTTTTGAAGATTTAAAAATGGAAAGAGTAACTCTAGATACCTTTGAAGGAAATAAAAAAGCTTCAGAACTATACAACGGTCTAGGTTTTGTTGATGAAGGAGTACTACGTCATGCTACTAAAAAGAATGACAAGTTTTATAATTTAAAGTTGAAATCTATGCTTAAGGAAGAATATGAAAAAACTTCTAAAATCTAAATTTTAGAAGTTTTTTCTTTAAAAATTCAATAATTTTTCAAATATAAAGTTTTTAAACCAAAGGTGTGATGTTAAATATCCAAGGGGTATGTGTGTATTTTTAGTATAAAGGGATCAAATAATGCATCAAACGTTTTCCTTGGAAATATTGTACATATAAAATCAATCCTTTCTTATATATAATATTAAATATTGCTTATATATTGTATTTAGTTTAAAATAGAGATTAATTGAAAAAGCAAATGAAAGGGGAAATATATATGCACAAGTTTAAAAAAGCAAATTTCATAGTATTGACTATAATCATATTCTCTGTATTATTCTCTGGTTGTGAATTAGAATCAAGTGGAAATTTTCAGGACAATATTGGGGATTTAGTAGTTCATTATATAGACATAGGACAAGGTGATAGTATATTTATACAACTTCCAAATGGTGAAACTTCTTTAATAGATGGTGGACCAAAGGCTAATAGTGATATAGTTATAAATTATTTAAGGAAGATGAAAGTAGAAAAAATAGATTATTTAATTGCAACTCATCCTCACGAAGATCATATTGGAGGACTTCCTGGAGTAGTTAAAAATTTTGAAATAGGGAAAATATATATGCCAGATAAGGTAGCTAACACTGCTATATTTGAAAGTCTATTAAAAGAAATTAAAGATAAAGGTTTAAAAATCAATGTTCCTAGTAGTGGAGAATATTTAATAGATACCGATGATCTAAAATATCAAGTATTAGCCCCAAATGGAGAAAATTATGAGGATACAAATGATTATTCAATAGTTTCAAAAATAACTTTTAAAGATAATGCCTTTTTATTTACAGGAGATGCTGAAAAGACTTCTGAAAAAGAAATGATTGAAAAAGGGTATGATTTAACTGCAGATGTTTTAAAAGTTGGTCATCACGGAAGTAGTACTTCTACTACAGAAGAATTTTTATTGAAAGTAGCTCCACACTATGGAGTAATTAGTTTAGCTAAGGATAATAAATATGGTCATCCACATAAGGAGACTATAAAGCTATTTAATAAAAAAGGAATAGATATACTTAGAACAGATGAGTTAGGAAATATAATTATAAAATCTAACGGTAAAGATATAGAGATACTAAATGGATATAGTAAAGAAAATTCTATAAAAGAAACCGGATATGAAAAAGAAAACTATATAGGAAATAAAAATACTAAAATTTATCATTCGCCAGACTGTGGCTCACTTCCTAAAGAAGAAAATCAAATAATGTTTAAGTCTAAGGAAGAAGCGGAAAAAGAAGGTTTTAAACCTCATGAAAAATGTATAAAATAGGAGGGTAATTTATGAAAGGTATTGTGGATAGGATTGAAGGAGATTATGTAGTACTTGAAATAGGAGAAGAAATTAAAAATATCGAAAAGGAAAAATTTCCAGAAGAAGTTAGAGAAGGGGATATAGTGGAGTTTAGAGAAAACAAGTATATAATCTTAAGAGAGAAGACAGAAAAAAGGAAAAAAACTATGGAAGAATTATTTAATAAGCTAAAGGAATAAATAGAATAATTATTAGTTTTTTAAGCTTGACAAAACTCTATTTATTTAATACAATACTTTAATAAACTAAATACTTGTAATAACTAGGAAGAGAAGAGTAGGCTATAAAATTTGTTATAGAGAGTTGGTGGTGGTGGAAATCCAATACAAATCTGTAGTTGAAGAACATCTCTGAGTTTCTAACCGAAATTTTGAAAAAAAGTAGGCTTAGACGGTTCTAACCCGTTAGGAATTAGATAGTATCGAATAATTTTCTGTACTAGTATGAGTGTGCTATGAATTAAGGTGGTACCGCGGAAGTAACCTTTCGTCCTTTGGATGAAAGGTTTTTGTTTTTTTGATATATAAATTATATGAGGATTTAAAGGAGGAAAATTAATGCAATATTTAGATACAAGAGAAACTCAAGTAGCTATAAAAAGATTAAAAGATTATTTTGAAAAAAACCTTGCTAGAAAGTTAAATCTTACTAGGGTATCTGCACCGCTATTTGTAAAACCTGAAACAGGATTAAATGATAATTTAAATGGTGTGGAGAAACCTGTATCATTTCTAATGAGAAATTATGATGAAAAGGTAGAAATAGTTCAATCCCTTGCAAAATGGAAAAGGATAGCATTAAAGTGGTATGATTTTAAAGAAGGGGAAGGTCTTTATACAGATATGGATGCAATAAGACCTAATGAAATTTTAGATGAAATCCATTCAATCTATGTAGATCAATGGGACTGGGAAAAGGTAATATCAAAAGATGAAAGAACAGAAAAATACTTAAAGAATATAGTGGATGATATATATTCTGTATTTAAAGGAACAGAAGATTATGTGAATTCATTCTATCCTTTTTTGTCTACTAAACTACCTGAAAAAATTACTTTTATTACTACTCAAGAATTAGAAAATATGTATCCAGATAAAAGTTCTGAAGAAAGAGAGTATTTAATTTGTAAAGAGAAAAAAGCTGTTTTTCTAATGAAAATAGGAAAAATATTAAATTCCGGAAAACCTCATGGTGGTAGAGCACCAGATTATGATGATTGGGAACTAAATGGAGATATTTTATTTTGGAATCCAACATTAGATGCAGTGTTGGAATTATCTAGCATGGGAATAAGAGTAGATAGGGATTCATTATTAAAACAATTAGAATTGGCTAATTGTGAAGAAAGGTTAAAGCTTAAATACCATAGTAAACTAGTAAACAACGAACTTCCTTATACAGTTGGAGGAGGAATTGGGCAATCAAGAATCTGTATGTACTTTTTAGAAAAAAAACATATAGGAGAAGTACAGGCATCAGTATGGACTGACGATATAATAGATGAGTGTAAGAAAAAAGATATTTTCTTACTTTAGTAAAAATATTTTAAACAACGATTTATAGGACTTTAAGGAGTGATTATTTGAGGGATAAGATCAATGTTTTTTATGTAATATTAGGAATTGGAATAGGCATTATTTTAACTAGTCTTATATTTACATTAAATCCTAAAATTAAATATATTGATTATAGTGATGATGAGATAATAAAAAAAGCAAAAGAGTTAGGAATGGTGTCAGTTAAAGAAAAAATAGAATTAAATGAAGAAAAGGATAAAAAAGAAGAAAAGGATAAAAAAGAAGAGGCTAAGAAAGAAATAATTTTATTTCGTGTTGAAAATGATGATACGTTAACTTCTGTTGCGGACAGATTATTTAAAAAAGGATTAATAGCAAATAAAGAAGATTTTATACAATTTGCAAAGTATAAAGAGGCTGATAAAAAGCTAAGAACTGGTGACTATAAGTTAGAAAAAAAATTAAGCTATAATGAAATAATAAAAATACTCATCAAATCGGAATAGGAATACCAAATGGTATCCCTATTCTTTATCTCCTAATATGAAACCAAAACCTCCAAATAAAAAGAAGAAAATAAATATTATAAATATGAAATTAAATCCTCCAAAAAAGCTACCGTGACTTTTATTAGTATCTTCTCTAGATTCTTCAATCATGTCAATATTTTGAATAGATCTTCTGTCCATAAGTACACCTCCAATTATTCATTTACAAATTATTTATATAAAAAACAAAAAAAGAGTATATTTTTTACCATTAATAAAAATTATGTAGTATAATAATATGTACCTTAATTACAGGGTGCTTATTTTATTGTTTTGAAGGTTTAAACCTCCAGTTCTTTGGTAATAATTGCTAGGGGAGGGATGTTTTATGGCTACAGCAACGGTAAATTTATGGCAAATGTATAAAGGATTAAAATACAATTTTTTATTTAATAATGACATAAATTGTATACATATCCTCCTTAACTTGTATGATTTAGAAGAAGATATAACCAATATCTGCCCTAAGTACATGTGTATAAAAAATGTCAAGAAACGTGTTAAAAATTTATTGAGATATAGAGAAGATAAAGAATTGGTCGCCAATAAGATTAGTTATTTAATACATGAAGATGTGGATAGGCTAGAACTTTGTATTTATTTAGAAGGATATAAGTATGGTTATTATAATAATAAATGGGTAAATATCCTAGAAGAGAAGACTCTTGAATACTATAGTATAGATGAGATATTTGAAAGAAGACTATTATTTCATTATGATTTTTCATACGATAATATAGATATCCTAAAAAAAGAATTTGAACTAGAAATAGAAGATTTAGAAAGAAAAAATAAATATATAGAAAACTTGGTAATTTCATTTTGTGATGAAGTTATAAAAGAGAAAATAAATAATTTAAATAAATACATAGATAGACAATTGAAGATGGATTTTAGTTCAAGTTCTACTATTAAAGAAGAAGGAATTAGATTTTCTAAAGAAGATTTAGATAAAATTTATAGGGCTATAGTTAAAGATTTATTCAAGAGTATCTTCAAAATATATAAAGATGCAAGTTGGTTTGGAGTAAATGATAAAGTTATAAAACGATATTCTATATAGTAAGCATTTTTTAAATTATGTAGAATAGATTTTATTATTACGAGGGGGGATTTTTAATGTATGTAAAAAATCATATGTTACCAAAGAATAAACTAACAGTAGTTTATATTGATGAAAGCATAGGAAGTGCATTAGAAAAGATAAATAAAGGAGATTTTCTATCCTTACCTGTATTTAATGGAGATGAATTTAAAGGAATTTTAATGAAAGAGGCAATATTTAGGCACTATTTTGAAACTGATTCTATAAATAAATCTGACTTTTTAGATGAGGTAAAAGTAAAAGATTTATATAATGATGTATATAAATCTATACTAGAAACAGAAATAATAGAAAGTGCTTCATATTTATTAAAGGAAGTCAGAACACCATTTTTACCAGTGTTTGATGTAAAAGGAAATTTTACTGGTATTTTGACTCATACATCTATTTTTAATGCTTTTTCTGAAATATTTGGTTTAGGGAAAGGGACTAGAATATTAGTAAATCTATTTGATATACCTGGTCAGCTTGCTAAATTGACAGGAATAATAAGGAAAGAAAATGTCAATATAATTAATATAGCTGTGATGGATGCGAAGGTATTGGATGTTTATAAAGTCGTTATTAGGGTTGATACCGAAGATGTAAATGATTTAATTAATAAAATTGATAAGGCAGGATTTAAAGTAGCTAGTGTAACTAAACAAATATAAAGCTTCTAATGTATAAAAAAATGTAAATTGGGAAAAATATCCCTCTAGATAGTACTGGAGGGATATTTTATGAAAAAATTTAGTATGTTTCTTATATCTGTACTTTGTTTAACAATTTTTTTATTAAGTTTTGTATATGGATATTATTTCACTAATAGGAAGATAAGCAATAAACCAAATAATACTAAAAATATTTCTAAATCTAAAACAAATGATTTAGAAATAGTAAAGGAGGATAATGTAATTTCTCCTAATACTTTTGTTGAAAAAGAAATTAATTATTCGGAATGTGGCCATGTTGTTACAGATACATTTAAGGCTGATGATGAAATAATAAATAAAACTGAAAAAGACTTTAGAAATTATATTAAAGAAAACTATCCTAATATAAAAATTATTGCATTTTCTACTCAAAAAATTGTTTTACGAGAAGAAAGAAATCATCTTTGTCCAAATCATTATGTAGTAGGGGAATCTGAAGGGAAAATAGCTATATTTAAGATTAATGATAGTGGAGAGAAGGTTTTAGATAAAATTTTTAATGATTATCCATTATCTTTGCTTAAAGAGGTGGACCAGCAAAAGCTAAAAGATGGAATAGTTGTAGATAACGAAGAAGAACTTTCAGATGTATTAGAGAATTTTATTAGTTAAATATTAGTGATTAAGAGGGAGAAAACCCTCTTTTTATTCTGCCTTTTGAAAGTTTATTTAGTATTTTTAAGTAAATATGTTAAAATAAATAGGAGAACTTTTGAAAGGGGATAATTATGATTATATTAGGAATAGATCCAGGCATAGCTATTGTAGGATACGGAGTAATAGAATGTAAGGGGAATAAATTTAAAGCTTTAGACTATGGAACTATAACTACTGAGGCAAATATTCCTTTTACGGAAAGAATAAGAATAATATATGATGATATGACAACTTTAATAGATAAATATAATCCTACCGATTTAGCAATAGAAGAATTGTTTTTTAATAAAAATGTTAAAACAGCTATAAAGGTTGGACAAGCTAGAGGAGTAGAGATACTTGCTGCAGTTCATAAGGGATTAAATATATATGAATATACACCTTTACAAGTAAAACAAGGTGTGGTAGGGTATGGTAGAGCAGAAAAAAGACAGGTTCAAGAGATGGTAAAGATGCTTTTAAATTTAAAAAAAATACCTAAACCAGATGATGCTGCAGATGCATTAGCATTGGCATTATGCCATGGAAGTTCCTTGAAATTTAAAGAAATGTTCAGAATGAAATAATGGGGTGTTTTAATGTATGAGTATATTATAGGAAATATAATGGAAATACAAGAAGATTACTTAGTGTTAGAAAATAGTGGAATAGGATACAAAATATATGTATCGAATAATTCTTTATCAAATATAGATAATAGGGAAAATGTAAAAATATATACATATTTTAATATGAGAGATGATGGAATATTTCTTTATGGTTTTGCAACAAGGGAAGAATTAGATATGTTTGAATTACTTTTATTGGTTTCTAAAATAGGACCTAAAATAGCAATGGGTATATTATCTGTTTTAACACCTAATGATATTAAGCTTGGCATAATTAATAATAATATTGAAATATTGTGTAAAGCTCCGGGAATTGGCAAAAAAACAGCAAGTCGTATAATACTTGAACTAAAAGATAGGATAGATGAAAATATTGTTGTTGATGATAATTTTAACATAACTATAGAGGATGATAGTATTGTAGAAGCTACTAATGCACTTATGGGTCTGGAGTATACTAAAAGCGAGATAGATAAAACTTTAGACAAAGTAGATATCACCGGTTTAACCACAGAGGAGATCATAAGAATAGCATTAAAAAACATGTCTAAAAAATAAGAAAGGGTATGGATAGTCATGATTGAAGATGAAAACAGAATTGTATCAAGAGATTTGAAATCTGAAGATATTGAAAATGACACAAGTTTAAGACCAAAGTGGATTGAAGAATATATTGGTCAAGAGAAGGTAAAAGAAAAACTAAGTATTTTCATAAAAGCAGCAAAGGAAAGAGAAGAATGTCTAGATCATGTTCTATTATACGGGCCTCCAGGGTTAGGGAAAACTACTTTGGCTAATATTATTGCTAATGAAATGGGTGTAAATATAAGGGTAACTTCTGGACCAGCTATTGAAAGGCCAGGAGATTTAGCTAGTATTTTAACTAATTTAGAAGAAAATGATGTATTATTTATAGATGAAATCCATAGATTAAATAGGAGTGTAGAAGAAGTACTTTATCCAGCTATGGAAGATTTTGCACTAGATCTTATTATCGGTAAAGGTCCTAGTGCTAGATCTGTAAGGTTAGATCTTTCTAAATTTACTCTTATAGGAGCTACTACAAGAGCTGGACTTTTAACTTCTCCTTTAAGGGATAGGTTTGGTGTAATATTGAACTTAGATTTGTACGATGAAGAAAGCCTTAAAATGATTGTAAGAAGATCTGCAAATATTTTAAATATAGGGATTGAAGATAAAGGTGCCTTAGAGATAGCAAAAAGATCACGTGGGACCCCTAGAATAGCCAATAGACTTTTAAAAAGGGTTAGAGATTATGCACAGGTAGTAGAAGATGGAGTTATAACTGTAGATGTAGCTAATGATGCTTTGAAGCTTTTGGAAATAGATAGTTTAGGTTTAGATAGTGTAGACAGAAAGCTTATTTTGACTATGATAGATAATTTTAATGGAGGACCTGTAGGATTAGATACAGTTTCAGCGGCTACAGGAGAAGAGAGAACAACGATTGAAGATGTTTATGAACCTTATTTACTGCAAATGGGATTTTTAAATAGAACACCTAGAGGGAGAATTGTAACCAAAAGAGCATATGAACATTTCAATATTCCGTATGAAGAATAGAGGTGATTATATGGAGTACATGGGAAAGTTTTTGATAGCAATAGGTGTAGTACTCCTGATACTTGGGGCAGCAATATTATTAGGTGGAAAAATAGGATTGGGTAAATTGCCAGGAGATATTTTTGTAAAGAAAGGTAATTTTACATTTTTCTTTCCTATAGTTTCAAGTTTGATTATAAGTTTAATTTTAACTTTAATTCTAAATTTATTTAAAAAATAATTAGCAAGGGATGATGAAATGAAGAAAGAAGATTTTTATTATGAACTACCAGAAGAACTGATAGCTCAGCATCCACTTAAAAATAGAGAAAAATCCAGATTAATGGTTTTAGATAGAAAGACAGGAAGAACTAGAGACAGGCATTTTGAAGATGTATTAGAATATTTAAATCCAGGAGATTGTATGATTTTAAATGATACTAGAGTGATACCAGCAAGATTATTTGGAAGTAGAGAAGGAAAAGAAGAAAGTATTGAATTTTTATTATTAAAAAGAATAGAAGATAACAAATGGGAGACTTTAGTTAGGCCCGGGAAAAAAGCAAGAATAGGACACAAAATAGTTTTTGGAGAAGGTAAACTTCAGGGTGAAATACTTAGTATTGAAGAAGACGGTACTAGAATTATAGATTTTGATTATAAAGGAATTTTTGAAGAAATATTAGATGAATTGGGAGAGATGCCTCTACCTCCATATATTCAAGAAAAGCTTGAAGATAAAGAAAGGTATCAAACAGTTTATTCAAAAAATAAAGGTTCAGCTGCTGCCCCTACTGCTGGATTACATTTTACTAAAGGTCTTTTAGAAGAAATTGAGAACAGAGGAGTAAATATTGTATATATAACTCTTCATGTAGGACTTGGTACTTTTAGGCCTGTTAAAGTTGAAAACATAGAAGAACATCATATGCATGAAGAATATTTTGAAGTCTCAAAGGAGGCGGCTAATATAATAAATAAAACCAAAGAAAATGGTGGAAAAGTTGTTGCGGTAGGTACCACTTCTACAAGAACTTTAGAAAGTATGGCTAATGATGATGGCAAAATTGTAGAAGGCAAAGGCTGGACGAATATTTTTATTTATCCAGAATATAGATTTAAGGTAGTGGATGCATTAATAACCAATTTTCATCTCCCAGAATCTACACTGATAATGCTTGTAAGTGCTTTAGCTGGTAGGGAAAATACCCTTAATGCTTATAATAGGGCAGTTGAAAAAAAGTATAGATTTTTTAGTTTTGGAGATGCTATGTTAATTAAATGAGGAGGATTTGTATGGCAATAAAATTTGAACTTATAAAAGAATCCAGTGAATGTAATGCTAGGCTAGGAAAATTATATACTCCTCATGGAGTTATAGAAACACCAATATTTATGCCTGTAGGAACTAAAGCTACTGTAAAAACTATGACACCAGAAGAGGTTGAAAAATTAGGAGCCCAAATAATACTAGCAAATACCTATCACTTATACCTGAAGCCAGGACATAAACTTGTTGAGGAGGCAGGAGGACTTCATGAATTTATGAATTGGAATAAGCCAATACTTACAGATAGTGGAGGATTTCAAGTATTTAGTTTAGGAAAACTCCGAAAGATAACAGAAGAAGGAGTAGAGTTTAGATCTCATATTGATGGTTCAAAACATATGTTGACTCCAGAAAAATCTATTGAAATACAAAATTCATTAGGTTCAGATATTATGATGGCTTTTGATGAATGTGCCCCTTATCCTAGTACATGGGAATATATAAAGCAATCAATGGAAAGAACTAGTAGATGGGCAAAGAGATGTAAAGAATATCATGAAGATTGGGATAGACAAGGTATATTTGGAATAGTCCAAGGCGGGATGTACAAAGACTTAAGAGAAGAAAGTGTAAAAGCTATAACAGATTTAGATTTTCCAGGGTATGCTATTGGGGGTCTAAGCGTAGGAGAGCCTTTAGACTTAATGTGTGAAATATTAGATTTTACTACACCTATGCTTCCTAAAGATAAACCTAGGTATTTAATGGGAGTAGGAACTCCAGATTATTTATTTGAATCAGTAATTCGTGGTGTAGATATGGCGGATTGTGTGTTACCAACTAGAATTGCCAGAAATGGTACAACTCTTACTAGTCATGGAAAATTAGTTATAAGAAATGCTAAGTATGCTAGGGATTTTGGTCCATTAGATCCTGAGTGTGATTGTTATACATGTAGAAATTATTCAAGGGCTTATATTAGACATTTATTTAATGTAAATGAAATACTAGGTTCAAGACTTGCTACTATCCACAATCTTTATTTCTTAATTAAGTTAATGGAAAATATAAGAAAGGCTATTAAAGAGGATAGGCTTTTAGAATACAGAGAAGAATTTTATAAAAAATTTGGATATATTAATTAAAATTAAGAAGGAATTATAAAACTTTTGTTGAATAAAAGTAAGATGAAGGAGGGATAGATTTGCCAGCGAATATTCAAGGATTAATTTTGCCAATTGCTTTTTTAGTGATTTTTTATTTTCTAGCTATAAGGCCTCAACAAAAAAGAGAGAAACAAGTTAGGGAAATGAGAGAGGCTCTTAGAGCAGGAGATAAGATAATAACTATTGGAGGAATTCACGGTAAGGTAGTGAAAGTTAAAGAAGATATTGTAACTGTGGAAGTAGGCCCTGATAAAGTTAAATTTGATATTACCAAATGGGCTGTAGGTAGTGTGGTTAATAAAAAACCTGAAAAAAAGGATTCAACTGAAAAGAAAGATGAAAAATAATATAAAAAACTTCCTTTTAAAAGGAAGTTTTTTTATATTTAAAGTAATAAAATTCACTTTTCTAAAATAAACATTGATTAAGGAATATAGGAGGTGGATTTTATGGATCTTAAAAAATCTGATTATGCTTTATATCTATTAAAAGGAATTTCAATTTCATATATTGTTACTTTTTTAATGCTTATTATAATATCTTTGCTTTTGACTTATACAAATTTAAAAGAAAGTAGTATTTCAATTTTAACTACGGTAGTTATGATAGTAAGTATTGTTTTGGGATCAATATACTTAACTTTGAAGATAGGTGAAAAAGGGTGGCTAAATGGAGGAATAATAGGTCTCTTATATGTACTAATTCTCATAGTTTTAAATAAAATATTTATAAAACCTTTTATGTTTGATATGTATTTTATAACTAAAATAATAGTTTCATTAGTTATTGGTATAATTGGTGGAATGATTGGAATCAATCTAAAATAGAACTTTAAATGTATATTTATTTATGATATAATTTATAAGGTATTATTCCTATTAGAAGGAGGATTATTCATAATGAAGCATATAAAAACTTTAGGAAAAAGAAATTTAAAGAACACATTAGCTAAAGGTGGATGTGGAGAATGTCAAACCTCATGCCAATCAGCATGCAAGACTTCTTGTACTGTAGGAAATCAAAAGTGCGAGAATAAATAGTATTGTTTAAAAAAGGTGGTGGTTTTATCCACTACTTTTTAATTTGTCATTTTCTGTTTAAATAGTTAGTGGGAGGATATCATATGTCAAATAGCCAAAAAATTCATAAATTTCGTCTTAACAATAAATATATAGTATTAGATATAAATAGCGGTGCAGTACATTTAGTAGATGAAGTAGCTTATGATGTATTAGACTATTATGGAGATAAGGATTTAAAAGAAATAATATCTGAATTAAGTAAAAAGTATTCTAAAAATGAAATAATGGAAGCTTATAGTGAAATAACTGACATTAAAGAAGATGGACTTTTGTTTTCAGAAAATATAAACATGAATAGTTTTAGTTATAATAGCGAAAATATAGTAAAAGCTTTGTGTCTTCATGTAGCCCATGATTGTAATTTAAGGTGTAAGTATTGCTTTGCTTCTCAAGGTGATTTTAAAGGGGAAAGGCTTTTAATGCCCCTAGAAGTAGGTAAAAAGGCTTTAGAATTTATTGTGAATTCATCAGGAAATAGAAAAAATTTAGAAGTGGATTTTTTCGGTGGAGAACCATTAATGAATTTTGAAGTAGTTAAAGAGTTAGTAGCTTATGGTAGAGAATTAGAAAAAAGCCATAATAAAAGATTTAGATTTACTATAACTACTAATGGTGTGTTGTTAGATGAAGATAAGATGGCATTTATTAATGAAAACATGGATAATGTAGTACTAAGCCTTGATGGACGAAAAAAAGTAAATGATAATATGAGGACTACTGTTGACGGAAAAGGAAGTTATGATATTATAGTCCCTAAGTTTATTGAAATGGCTGATAAAAGAGGAGATAAAGATTATTTTGTAAGAGGAACTTTTACAAGCAATAATTTGGACTTCACTAGAGATGCCTTAGAATTCTACAATTTAGGTTTTAAAAAAATCTCTATAGAACCTGTAGTTACGGATCCCAAAGAAGAATATGCTATAAAAGAAGAGCATCTGGATATAATATTAAATGAATATGAAGAGTTTTCCAAGAAATATATTAAAATAAAAAAGATGGACAAGGGCTTTACATTTTTCCATTTTATGATAGATTTAGATCAAGGGCCATGTTTAATTAAAAGAGCAACAGGATGTGGTGCAGGCTCTGAATATATGGCAGTTACACCTGAAGGAGATTTATACCCATGTCATCAATTTGTTGGGAATGATGATTTTAAATTAGGAGATGTGTTTAATGGGGTTATAAACTCTAATATAATCAAAAAATTTAAACAAAGCAATGTTTTTAGTAAAGAAGAATGTAAAACTTGTTGGGCAAGATTTTATTGTAGTGGTGGTTGCCATGCCAATGCTTATAATACTAATAAGGACATTACTAAACCATATAAAATAGGTTGTGAAATGGAAAAGAAAAGAATTGAATGTGCTATATCAATTTTGGCTAATTTAGAAAAATAGGAATAATTGAGGTTTTTATCATTTAGTTGACTGTAAATTTATACAACTATATAATTATATAGTATTAGATACTAGAGGGAGGAAGAGGAATGAGGCTTAAAAGTACTATTATATTTTTGATAATAATTGCTTTAGTATTTTTGGGTTCTTATACAGCTATTAATGGAGCTGATATTGGGAAAATAAAAATACCAAATGCTAAAGAGGCTGTAGAACTTGGATTAGATTTAGCTGGTGGAGTATATGTGGTATTGGAGGCTCAAACAGATGCTCAAGGTGCAGAACTTCAAAAGATTATGGAGCAATCAAAGGCTGTAATCAGTGAAAGGGTAGATGGATTAGGGGTTTCTGAACCTAATATAGTTATAGAGGGAAATAATAGAGTTAGGATAGAACTAGCAGGAGTTAAGGATGTGCAAGAGGCTATAAATATGATAGGAAAAACAGCACAACTTAAATTTGTTGATCCAGAGGGTAAAGAAATTTTAACTGGAAAAAATGTTAAAGGTTCTGAACCACAGTATCAAAAAATGGATAGTAGTGGAGAACAACCAGTAGTATCTCTAGAATTTGATAAAGAAGGAACTAAAAAATTTGCTAAAGCTACTAAGAGATTAGCACCAAAAACAGAACCTACAGAAAAAATAATTCATATAGTACTAGATAATCAAGTTATATCTAGCCCTGTAGTTAATGCAGTTATAGAGGATGGTAGGGCAGTAATACAAGGTGATTTTACAATAGAAGAGGCAGGAAGACTTGCTACTTTGATTAGAGCTGGATCTTTACCAGTAGAGATGAAAGAAATACAATCTTCAGTAATTGGACCTAAACTAGGATTAGAAGCCCTTGATAAGAGTATAAAAGCGGCAGCAATTGCTATTATGATTATATTCTTATTCATGCTTATTATGTATAGAATACCAGGATTGGTAGCTGACATAGCGTTAACTATATACATTATGCTAGTATTGATTGGTATGAAATCTTTAGGGGCAAAACTTACTTTACCTGGAATTGCAGGTCTTATACTTTCTATAGGTATGGCTGTAGATGCCAATGTATTAATATTTGAAAGAATAAAAGAAGAGTTAAGAGTAGGAAAGTCTATAAGGGCATCCATAGATTCTGGGTTTAAAAGGGCACTTTCATCAGTACTTGATTCCAATATAACAACCTTAATAGCAGGTCTAGTATTGTACGGTTTTGGAAGTGGTCCTATAAAAGGTTTTGGAGTAACGCTTATATTAGGTATTATTGCTTCTATGATTACTTCCGTATTTATTACTAAACACTTGTTAAAACTTATAGTAAATATGACTGGTGCAAAAAATACTAAGTTATATGGGGCTTAGAAAAGGGGTGATTGTAGGTGGATATAATAAAAAATAGAAAAATATTTTTTTCCATTTCTTTGGCAATCATCATAGTTGGCATAATAATGATGATGACAAAAGGATTAAATAGAGGAATAGATTTTGAAGGCGGTACATTGATACAAATTAGAATTGGTAAAACTATTTCAGTAGATGAAGTTAGACTAATTGTTGATAAATTTGATAAAGAAGCAAGTATAGTTCATTCTGGTGAAAAAAAGGATGAAGTACAGATTAAGAGCAAAAAAGATTTTAATAATAAAGAGATACATCAAATTTTTAATGAATTCAAGGAAAAGTATAAATTAAAAGATGAAGATTTAGTTCAATCTCAAAAATTTGGACCAGCAATGGGTAAGGAAATAAGACAGAAAGCTTTATTGTCTTCAGCTATAGCTGTAGTAGCAATGCTTATCTATATTTCCTGGAGGTTTGAATTTAAATTTGCAATATCTGCAATAATTGCTTTAGCACATGATGTTTTAATCATGCTTTCAGTATATGCGATATTTAGGATACCAGTAAACGGATCATTTATTGCTGCTATATTAACTATTTTAGGTTATTCTATAAATGATACTATAGTTATTTTTGATAGAATTAGAGAAACCAGAAAATTATCAAGAAAAGATTCTTATGAAAAAGTGATAAATGATAGTATTAAAAAATCATTAACTAGAACTATAAATACATCTATAACTACTTTGATTACAATTTTATTATTGTATATCTTAGGGGTTGAGGATGTTAAAGTTTTAGCTTTACCACTGATTATAGGTGTTATTGCTGGTACCTATTCCTCTATATTTATTGCAAGTCCTTTGTGGTATGTATTTAAGTCAAAGGAAAAGGATGCAAAATACAACGCTAGAAAAGCTTAAAAAACTGCCGCAAGGCAGTTTTTTATAGTATAAAAATAATAAAGACTTCCAATTTAAGCGAAAAAATTGTAATATATTATTAAATTGTGTATTAAGGAGGGAGTATTGTGCAAAGAGGATTTATTTTTTCATTATTATTTGCAATTATGGTAGCAGTGTTTGCATTGAAAAATGCTAATAAAGTTCTTATAGATTTTATATTTGCAAAAGTCAATGTATCTCAAGCATTAGTTATATTAATTTCTGCTATTTTAGGTGCAATTATAGTGGCTATTATGGGAAGTGTAAAAAAGTTTAAATTAAAAAGGAAGGTTAAGGAACTAAATAAAAAAATAGAATCAATAGATCAGGAAAAAAAAGAATTAATGCTTATCTTAGAGGAACAGAACAGGGAAGAACTAGCTGTTGATAAAGAAAATGATATGGATACTAAAGATGGAGATAATAGTTAAATCATGGGGTGATAATGTGTTAAAGTTTGATAAGGTATATAGTTTATATAAAGAAGACTATTCTGAAGTAGATACACTTTGTAAAGAATTAAATATATCCCCTCTCATGGCAAAAGTATTAATAAATAGGGGTTTCTGTGAAACTCAAGAAGCAAGAAGTTTTTTAAATACGGATTTGGATAGTTTAATAGACCCTTTCCTATTAAAAGATATGGAACAAGCTGTATCAAGAATTATTAAGGCTATAGAATCGGATGAGAAAATATGTATCTATGGTGATTATGATGCTGATGGTGTGACTAGCACCTCTGTGTTACTTCTTTTTTTAGAGAAAACTAATGCTAATTGCATTTATTATCTTCCCAATAGACTTGAAGAGGGTTATGGATTAAATAAAGATGCTATTGATAAAATAAGGGATTTGGGGGCTTCTCTTGTTATTACAGTTGACTGTGGAATAACTAATATAGAGGAAGTAGATTATTTAAACAAAAAAGGTATTGATGTTATAGTTACGGATCACCATCAATGCGGAGAGGTACTACCTAATTGTGTTGCTGTTATAAATCCTAATAGGGAAGACTGCTCTTATCCATTTAAAAAATTAGCTGGAGTAGGTGTAGCTTTTAAATTGGTACAAGGGTTATCTGAAAAATTGAATATATCTATAGATTATGAACAAATACTACCTATAGTAGCTGTTGGCACTGTAGCCGATGTAATGTCATTGGTAGGTGAAAATAGGGTAATAGTCAAAAATGGATTGAAAATAATAAACAATGGGCAAAGATTAAATATAGGATTGGAAGCCCTTTTAGAGGTCTCAGGACTTAAGGATAAAGAGATATCTTCTTATCATATAGGTTTTGTACTGGGACCTAGGCTTAATGCAGCAGGGAGGCTTGGAATCGCTTCCACTGGTGTAGAAATGTTTGTATCTAAAGACTATGAGAAAGCTTTTATATTAGCAGAAGAGTTAGACGAAGAGAATAAGAAAAGACAAGAAATTGAGGATGGAATATTAAAAGAAGCAGAGCAGCTAATAAAGGAACAAGTGGATTTAGAAAAAGATAAGGTAATAGTTCTAGCCTCGGATAAATGGCATTCAGGTATAATTGGTATATGTGCTTCTAAAATAACTGATAGGTATTTTAAACCTACAATATTATTTTCTATAGAAGGAGATTTAGCTAGGGGTTCAGCAAGAAGTATTCCAACACTTGATATATATGATAGTTTAACTAAATGTGGAGAGCTTTTTGAGAAATTTGGAGGTCATAAGCAAGCCGCAGGTATATCCATTAAAAATCAAAATATTGAAGTTTTTAGAAAAAAAATAAATGATATTGTAATAGATTCTTTGGATGAGGAAGATTTCATACCGAAAATATCTATTGATTGTGAAATAGGACCAGAAGATATAAGCTTAGAAACTATAACGGAATTAAAAGAGCTTGAACCTTTTGGAATAGACAATCCTTCTCCCCAATTTATATATAGAGAGGCATTAATCGATAATATTAGAAGTGTAGGAAAGGGTAACAAACATTTAAAGTTAGTATTGGAAAAAGATAATAATAAAGTAGATGCTATAGCATTCAACTTTGGAAAATATGAAAATATATTGGAAGTTGGAGATAGTATAAATGTTATAACTACATTAGAAATTAATGAATATATGGGAATGGTAAATCCTCAATTTAAAATTAGAGATATAGCCGATATAGAACTTTATAAGTCTAATTTAGATAAAGATTATTATAACTATATGAAAAAGTGTTTGAAAATAAAAAATAAGGGAAATTATTTTGATCCTATAAACTTAAATTTTTATTCTAAAGATGATAGGCTTGAAATTATTATTGATAGGCTAAAAAACGAAGATTCTACACTAGTATTAGTCTTTAATTATTATAATTTACAAGAAATCCTAAAGGCAATTAAAATGGAAGGTAGAGATATTATTAAAAGAACTTCTATTACCTACAATTTAAGTGATAAAGCCAAGCCAAATGGTTTAGTTATATTACCTATTTTATCAGAGATAGACTTTAAAGACTATGAGAAGGTTATTTTGTATGATTTAAATTTATATAAAGATGGATTGCTAGGCTTTATGAATAATTCAAAGGATTTAAATATAGAATTTTTATTTACTAAAAGGGATATAGAAAAAAACAAAAAATTAATTAATGTTTTTTCTCCTACAGCAGAGGAAATGAGAGTTGTATGTAAAACATTTACTGCTATGAAAGGGAAGGGCTTTAAAGTTGAACCAGATATATATTTAAGTTCTATAAATAGAAAAACAAATCAAAATATAACAAGATTTAAATTAGATCTAATATTTGAGATACTCAAGGATATGGATTTTATAAATTTTATAAATAAAGATGGATTTTATTTTATTAAAGTTTTGGCAGCTTTTGATGAAAAAATTGACATAATCGAAAGGGCTAAAGTAGAATACCTATATAGTCTAAATAATTTTAGATAATAGGGGTATCATCTAGGCAAAGGAATAGCAAATAGGAAATGAGTGGGTGAAATTATGTTAGAAAACTTAATTTTAAAAATAGAACAGTATAATCCGCAAGCTAATATGAAGCAAGTAATTAAAGCTTATAGTTTTGCAGAAGCTGCCCATGAAGGTCAGTATAGAAATTCAGGGGAGAGATTTTTTGTTCACCCTTATAATGTAGCTATGATACTTATTGAATTAAATATGGATACTGATACTATAGTGGCAGGATTGCTTCACGATGTACTTGAAGATACAGATGTTGTTTATGAAAAACTGGTAGAAGAGTTCGGAGAAGAAGTAGCAGATTTAGTAGAAGGAGTTACTAAACTTAAAAAATTAAAATATAAGACTAAACAAGAGAATCAAGCTGAAAACTTAAGAAAAATGGTTGTTGCTATGGCTAAAGATATAAGGGTCATAATAATTAAATTGGCTGATAGATTGCACAATATGAGGACTCTTGAATATATGAGTGAGGAAAAGAAAAAAGAAAAAGCATTAGAAACACTTGAAATCTATGCACCTCTTGCACATAGATTAGGTATTTCCAAGATAAAATGGGAGCTTGAAGATCTTTCTTTAAGGTTTTTAGATCCAGAAGGATACTATAAGTTAGTAGATAAAGTTTCTAAACAAAGAAGAGAAAGGGAAGCGTATATTCAAATTATAATGAATACCCTTCAAGAAAAGCTTGATGAAATGGGAGTATCTTGTGAAATAAGTGGTAGGCCAAAGAATTTTTATAGTATATATAGAAAAATGGTATATCAAAATAAGAGTTTTGAGCAAATTTTTGATTTAACTGCCATAAGGATAATTGTAGATACAGTTAAAGATTGTTATGGAGCATTGGGTATAGTTCATACTATGTGGAAGCCTATTCCAGGAAGGTTTAAAGACTATATTGCTATGCCAAAACCCAATATGTATCAATCCCTTCATACTACTGTTATAGGGCCACAAGGAGAACCTTTTGAAGTTCAGATACGTACTTGGGATATGCATAGAACTGCTGAATATGGAATTGCAGCCCATTGGAAATATAAAGAAGGCACTGTAAAAACAGATAATTTTGATGAAAAACTTTCTTGGTTAAGACAGCTTTTAGAATGGCAAAAAGATATGAAGGATCCTAAAGAATTTATGGAATCTTTAAAAATAGATTTCTTTACTGATGAAGTCTTTGTATTTACTCCTAAGGGTGATGTTATTAGTTTGCCAAATGGATCTACGCCTATAGATTTTGCTTATAGAGTTCATACAGCTGTAGGCAATAATTGTGTAGGTGCTAAAGTAGATGGAAGAATTGTTCCTTTGGATTATAAGTTAAAAAATGGAAATATTGTAGAGGTAATTACTTCCGCAAATAATACAGGACCAAGTAGGGACTGGCTAAAAGTTGTTAAAAGCAGTCAAGCTAAAACAAAGATTAGACAATGGTTTAAGAGAGAGGAAAAAGACTTAAATATTATAAAGGGAAAAGATATGTTAGAAAAAGAGGTAAAGAGACAAGGATTTAAGTTGACAGAAATTTTGAAAGAAGATTGGTTAAAGAATATTGCTAGTAAACTTAGTCTAAATAATACAGATGATTTATATGCTGGTCTTGGTTATGGAAGTGTAACTTTAAGTCAAGTTATGCCGCGACTTAAGGAGTTTTATAAAGAACATCATGACATCAAAGAAGAAAAAAATATTTTCGAACCAAAGATAACTCCTCAAATTTCGAAAAAGAAGGAAAGAGTTCAGCAAGGAGTAACAATAAAAGGAGTAGATAATATAAAAGTACGATTTTCTAAATGCTGTAATCCAGTACCAGGAGATGAGATAGTAGGGTATATAACTAGAGGGAGAGGGGTCTCTATTCATAGGAGTGATTGTCCAAATATTGAAGACTTAGGAAGTGGAGAAAGATTTATTTACGTAGAGTGGGCCGATGATGAAAAAGCTTCTTATCAAGCAGAAATTCAAATAAAAGCTACTGATAGATCAGGACTTTTAACCGATATAACTCAAAGAATAACTGAAGCAAAATTAGCAGTTCTATCTTTAAGCGCTAGGACAAATAGAGAAAAATTAGTAGTTATGAATATAATTCTTGAAATAAAAGATATAAACCAATTAAGGCAATTAATGAAAAAGATTAAAAAAATAAAAGGCGTTATAGATGTCTATAGGGTAACTACTTAGAAATAGGAGAGGATGGAGAAAATGAGAGCTGTAGTTCAGAGAGTTAATTATGGAAGTGTTACAGTTGATGATAAAAAGGTTGGAGAAATAGAAAAAGGTTTATTAGTATTTTTAGGAATTGGAAAAGATGATAATGTAGAGGATTTAGATTATTTAGTTAAAAAGGTATTAGGACTTAGAATATTTGAAGATGAAAATAATAAAATGAATTTGTCTCTTTTAGATATTAAAGGTGAATTATTGGTGGTTTCACAGTTTACTTTATATGGGGATGTTAGAAAAGGTAGAAGACCAAATTTCACGGCATCTGCTTCACCAGATTTAGCAGAAAAATTATATAAAGATTTTATTGAAAAAAGTAAGGAATATGATATAAAAGTAGAAGAGGGAATATTTGGTGCCGATATGAAAGTAAGTATTGAAAATGATGGGCCAGTTACGATTCTTTTGGATAGCAAAAAAATTTTTTAGGAGGGATATTGTGAAAATAGAAAGATTACCAGTAGGTATATATGCGGCTAATTGTTATATTATTTATTGCGAGGATACAAAGGAAGGTATAGTTATTGATCCAGGTGGGGAAGGAGATATAATATTAGAAAGAATTAGAAAACTTGATTTAAATATAAAGTATATAATAATTACCCATGGTCATGTAGATCATATAGGTGGATTAGCAGAAGTTAAAGATGGCACTGGGGCAACTGTTTTAATTCATGAACAGGATGAGGAAATGTTAAAGGATGCAACTAAAAATTTATCCAGTATGATGCCTACGAGAGAAACGCAGACATCTGCTGATAAGTTTGTAGAAGATGGAGAAAAGCTTAATTTTGGGAATCATATAATTGAAATAATTCATACTCCAGGCCATACTCTAGGCGGAATAAGCATAAAAATAGAAGAAAATATATTCACTGGAGATACTTTATTTGCTGGGTCCATAGGAAGAACAGATTTTCCAGGGGGCTCTTATAAACAAATTATTGAGTCAATAAAGAGAAAGCTTATTCTTTATCCAGATGATACTATTGTATACCCAGGACATGGTCCATCATCAACAATAGGAAGGGAAAAAGCATCCAATCCATTTATTGTAGAATAAAAAGTAGCTGGGTACTTTCCAAGAGAATTCAAGTTAAAGGTGATTACATGATATTAGTCTATTTAGAAGGACATAACTATGAATATGAAGTACGTGAATTAATTAAATTATTTTTCTTTGGAAAAGAAATTAAATTTGTTGAAGATGAAAAAGCTTGCAACGAATATGGTATATTGATAAAAAACTGTTTAGGAAAAGATAAAGATGATTATTTTTCTTTAACTGAAATTTTTAAAAACGGAAAAATAGTAAGTAGTTCTTCCATAGAATCGATAAAGAATATTCATATTGGAAGAGATGATTTAAATAAAAAGATTAAAACTGGTATAAAACAGAGTATTTATGAGGCTATTTCAAAAACAGGAGAATTAGAAACACCTTGGGGAATACTTACTGGAGTAAGACCAGTAAAAATAGTACATGATTTAATAGATAAACAAATTGAAGAGAAAGAGATTTATGATATTCTTAGGAATGAATACAGGTTACACTCTAATAGGGCTAGGTTGATCATTGATGTAGCTAAAAAGCAAAGAAGTTTTATCTATCCACTATCAAAAGATAGATTTAGCTTGTATATAAGCATTCCTTTTTGCCCTACGAGGTGTATATATTGTTCTTTTCCGTCAAATTCTTTAGAAGTAAGCAAAAAATATGTAGATGAGTATACAGAAAAACTTATATATGAATTAACTGAGATTAAAAAGATAATGAAAAACAAGAGTATATACACAGTTTATATAGGAGGAGGCACTCCTACTGCAATACCTACAAAAAATCTAGATAAAATAATTAAAACCATATATAATTTATTTGAGAGAGAAAACATAGAAGAAATAACAGTAGAAGCAGGTAGGCCAGATACTCTAACAGCTGAAAAGCTTCAGATGTTAAGGGAAAACTATATAGAGAGGATAAGTATAAATCCTCAAACGATGAATTTAAAGACATTAAAGACCATTGGAAGAAAGCATACAGATAAGGATATAATTAGAACATTTAACTTAGCAAGAGAAATAGGATTTTCCAATATAAATATGGATATAATAATTGGACTTCCAGGAGAAGATATAAATGATGTTAAAAATACATTAGAAATTATATCTGAGTTAAGACCTGAAAGTTTAACGGTTCATACATTGGCAGTAAAAAGAGTTTCTAAATTTAGAAAAGCAATCGATACTTATTCTTTAAAAGATCAAAACACTATTAATTCCATGTTGGAACTGTCTAAGAAGTATGCAAAAAACATGGGACTTTTGCCTTATTATCTATATAGACAAAAGCAAATGTTAGGAAATCTTGAAAACATAGGCTACTCTATTGAAGGAAAAGAATGTATTTATAATATGCTTATAATGGAGGAAAGAGAAACTATAATAGCATTGGGAGCAGGAGGGGTATCTAAAATATTCTATCCTAATGAAAATAGATTTGAAAGGGTTCCTAATGTAAAGGGGTTAAAAGATTATTTACTTAGAACCGAAGAAATGGTAGAAAGAAAAAGGAAGTTTGTTGACACTATCTAATTTTTATTTTATAATTATTAAAAACATACTAAAAGACTAGGATAAGGAAGAGTAGTTAAATCCCTTGGCTATAGAGAGTCGGTGATGGTGGAAATCCGATGCCAATATTTGATGAAGACACTTTTGAGTCAATAGGTTAAAAAAGCGAGGTCTATTACCTAATTAGGGTGGCACCGCGAGATAAAACCTCTCGTCCCTGAAATTCATGGATGAGAGGTTTTTGTTTTTGTAAATATAACAGGGAGGTTTGAGATATGGGTGAAAAAATGGGTAATTTAAGAAGGACTCATATGTGTGGAGATTTAAGAAAAATAAATATTAATGAAGAAGTAGTGCTTATGGGTTGGGTTCAAAAAAAGAGAAATTTAGGTTCGTTAATATTTGCAGACTTAAGAGATACTAAAGGGATAGCACAGGTTGTATTTGATGATACTATTTCAGAGGAATTATTTAAGAAAGCAGAAAAAATCAAAAGTGAATATGTTATTGCAGTCAAAGGAAAGGTTAGAGAAAGAGAGGCTATAAATAAAAATATATCTACTGGGGAAATAGAAATAATAGTAAGTGAACTAAAGATATTGAATGAGTCAGAAACTCCTCCAATTTATATTAAAGATAATGATGATGTTTCTGAAAATATGAGATTGAAATATAGGTATCTTGATTTGAGAAAACCTTCTATGCAAAGAAATCTTAAAGCAAGACATAAGACTGGAAAAATTATAAGAGAGTTTTTAGATGAAAACAATTTTGTTGAAATAGAAACTCCTATGCTTACTAAGCCAACTCCTGAAGGTGCTAGAGATTATTTAGTTCCTAGTAGAGTAAATGAAGGGAAATTTTATGCCCTTCCTCAGTCACCGCAATTGATGAAACAGCTTTTAATGGTTTCAGGCATGGACAGATACTATCAAATAGTAAAATGCTTCAGAGACGAAGATTTAAGGGCAAATAGACAGCCGGAATTTACTCAAGTAGATATAGAAATGTCTTTTGTAGACATAGAAGATATAATAGAGATAAATGAAAAACTTCTATATAGAATATTTAAAGAAATGAAAGGTATCGAAATAGAATTGCCTATCATGAGAATGACTTATAATGAAGCTATGGAAAGATTTGGCTCAGACAAGCCAGATTTAAGATTTGAATTTGAGTTAAAAGATATAACAGATATAGTTGCTAATTCAGATTTCAAAGTATTTAGTGGCACAATAAAAAATAATGGGGAAGTTAGAGGTATAAATATAAAAGGATATGAAAGCAGTTTTTCTAGAAAAGATATTTCAAAGTTAGAAAATTATGTAAAGACCTTTGGTGCTAAAGGATTAGCTTGGATAAAAATAACTGATGAAGGCATTACCTCTCCTATTGCTAAGTTTTTAAGTGAAAATGAATTAGGAAATATAATTAGCAGAATGGATGGAGAAAAAGGAGATCTATTATTATTTGTTGCAGATAAACCTAAAGTGGTATTTGATAGTTTAGGTAATCTAAGAGTAGAAATTGCAAAAAGACTTGACATAATAGAAAAGGATGACTTGAAATTAGTTTGGATAACAGAGTTTCCATTATTCGAATATGATGAAGATGAAGAAAGATATGTAGCTAAACATCATCCTTTCACCCATCCAATGGAGGAGGATATTGAGCTTTTAGAAACTAATCCTGAAAAAGTTAGGGCAAAAGCTTATGATATTGTTATAAATGGAGATGAAATGGGAGGAGGAAGTATTAGAATAAGTGATTCTAAACTTCAAGAGAGAATGTTTAAAGCATTAGGTTTTTCTATGGAAGAAGCCAGAGAAAAATTCGGATTTTTATTAGAGGCATTTAAATATGGAACCCCTCCTCATGGCGGAATAGCTTATGGATTTGATAGGTTAGTAATGCTTTTAACTGATACAGATAATATTCGCGATGTAATTGCTTTTCCGAAAACTCAAAGTGCAACTTGTCTTTTAACAGGAGCACCAGCAAATATAGATTCAGAACAACTTAAAGAAGTTCATATGAAATTAGATTTAGAAAAATAATTACTCCAGGGCTTTTGCCCTGGAAAGTATTCATAATGTAGGTGATGATTGTGTATAACTCTTTTTTAAGGACTGAACTGCTTATAGGAAGAGAAGGAATGGATATATTAAATAGTTCAACAGTATGTGTATTTGGAATAGGAGGGGTAGGGTCTTATACTGTAGAAGCATTAGTAAGATCAGGAATTGGAAATATTGTTCTAGTAGATTATGATATAATAGATGTAACAAATATTAATAGACAGATTCACGCTACACATAGTACTATAGGCAGATATAAAGTTGAAGCTATGAAAGAAAGAGTATTGGATATTAATCCATATATTAATGCAAAAACATATAATGCAAAATTGGAAAAAACTAATATAGATTCTCTATTATCAAAAGAATATAATTATGTAGTAGATGCAATAGACATGGTTAGTTCAAAACTAGATTTAATCGAAAGATGTAAAATTGAAAATATTCCCATTATTAGTTGCATGGGAGCTGGAAATAAATTAGATCCAACTATGTTATTAGTAGGTGATATTTATAAAACAAGTATTTGTCCATTAGCGAGAGTTATGAGAAGAGAGTTAAGAAAAAGAAAAGTAGATTCATTAAAAGTTATATGGTCCAAAGAAAAGCCTATTAAGGTAAACTTAAAAAATGAAGAAACCAAAAAAACAGTTCCGGGTAGTGTTTCTTTTGTTCCATCTGTAGCAGGATTAATAATAGCTTCAGAAGTGGTTAAGGATTTAATCAGTAAGGAGGGTTTATAATATGGATCAAGTTGGATTAGTAACAAAGGTAAGAGATGACAATATGGTGGAAGTCAAGATAAAACGTATGACAGCTTGTGGTGATAGTTGTGAAAGTTGTTCTGGTATCTGTCATGTACCAGGTATTGTAATTACTGTACCCAATACCTTGAATGCTAATGTAGGAGATGAAATTGAGTTAAGAGCTAAAGGTGAGAGTATATTAAAATATGCAATGATAACGTATATGATTCCTTTTTGTATGTTGTTAATAGGTATCTTTGCAAGTATGTATATATTTAAGTCTATGGGCATAAAAAGCTATGAAAATTATAGTTTTTTAGTAGGACTAGTATTTTTAGCCATATCTTATGTTATTCTTAAAAAAATAGATAAGAAAATTGAAAAGAATAATAACTTAAGCTTTGAAATGGTTAAAATATTGTAAGGAGGTATATGAGGTTGAGTAAAGAAGACAAGGAGAGAGTCGCTATAATTAATAGATTAAGGCGAATTGAGGGACAAGTAAAAGGGATTCAAAAAATGGTTTGTGAAGAAAAGGTTTGTGGTGATATTCTTATACAAATCGCAGCAGTAAGGTCGGCATTAAATAAGGTTGGAGGTATGATCTTAGAAGACCACATGAAAGATTGTATAAAAACTTCACTAGAAAATGGGGAAGATGATGCTATAGATGGTTTAATAGATACTATATTAAAATATACGAAATAAATTATTGTGCTTTATTCTGTACCCTTTTTATTGAACGACTTAAAGAAGAGGATATGACTATACCAATGCTAATAGCTACTGCTATAAATAAAGTTTCGGTACCTATATTTGCCGCATCAAGAAATCTTTTTTCTATTAAAGCCAACATTGTATAATACATTCCCGCTCCTGGAACCAAAGGTATAATTCCAGGTATAATAAATACTGTAGCTGGTTTTTTTAAGTGTCTAGCAAGTAATTCGCCTATAATACCTACAGCTAAAGCACCAAAAAAAGTACCAGCTACAGGTGAAGAATATCTACCCAATATAGCAGTGTATGTCATCCATCCTAAGGCTCCCACAGTTCCAGAGACTATTATAGAGTCTCTAGGTATGCTAAACAATATAGAAGCTCCTATGGTACCAAAAAAAGAAAAAACAAATTGTTTAATAAATTCCATTAAATCAACCCCTTAAAATATATTTTAAGTATCATTCCTACTCCAAAAGCTATGGAGAGAGCAGTGATTATAGCTTCCATTCCTCTAGAAAGTCCTGAAACAAAATCTCCAGACATAGTATCTCTGATAGCATTGGTTATGGCTACTCCAGGAACTAATGACATTATAGAGCCAATAATAATTTTATCTGGGTTTGCGCCAAGCCCTATTCTAACAAAGAGTATAGATAATAATGACGCAACTGCTGCTCCAGAAAAATTATTTATAAAAAAAGTAATTCCCAATTCATTCAATTTAGTAGAAACAATAACAACCATTATACCTGTAAAGAAACTTGCTAAAAAATCAAGAAAACTTCCCCCAAATAATAAAGAAAAAAATGCTGCAATAATACCTCCAAATAAAAATTTAGTTATATTATTATAGTTGTCAATATCATCTATTTTTTTAAGTTTTTCTATTGCTTCTTCTATTTCCATATCTGATTCTACAAATTGTCTTGAAAAATCATTCACCATATTTATTTTATTCAAGTCAATTTTTATGGTGTTTATTCTTTGAAGATATGATACAACATCTTCTCCATGTTCTAAAGATACAAATATTCCTGTTGGCGTTACAAAAGCTTCTACATATTTAATATTTTTTCTAGATTTACAGATTCTTATTATCATATCTTCAACTCTATAAGTTTCTGCTCCATTTTTTAACATTATCCTACCAGCTAAAACAGCCAATATAAGTAGCCTTTTTACTTCTTTTTTTTCGTCTATTTCATTCATTGCTATTTTTCACCTCTATTGTTAAAACTATTTAACTTGTAAAAATATTCTCCAATTTATATAATAGAACTATAAAATATAATAATATTTTTTATACATGATTATATTATATTATGAAATAGGACTTAATCAAGTACATATGAAATATTAAATTAAGAAAGGAGATCAATAAATGGATTTTTCAAATTTAAGAAAAGCTGACCCTGAGATAATGAAATTCATTGAAATGGAAACTCAAAGACAGAGAGAAAAAATTGAATTAATTGCTTCTGAAAATTTTGTAACCCCTCAAGTAATGGAAGCTATGGGGAGCCAACTTACTAATAAGTATGCGGAAGGTTACCCTAATAAAAGATATTATGGTGGTTGCGAATATGTGGACATGGTTGAAGATTTAGCAAGAGATAGACTTAAAAAATTATTTGGAGCAGATCATGCAAATGTTCAACCTCATTCAGGCTCTAATGCTAACTTGGGAGTTTATTTTGCAGTATTAAAACCTGGTGACAAGGTTTTAGGTATGAATCTTTCTCAAGGTGGACATTTGACTCATGGTAGTCCAGTAAATATTTCAGGAACTTATTATAACTTCGTTTCTTACGGAGTGGATGAAGAAACAGAAAAAATTGATTATGATGAAGTAAGAGAAATTGCAGTTAGAGAAAAACCAAAGATGATTGTTGCTGGTGCTAGTGCTTATCCAAGAATTATTGATTTTAAAAAGTTTAGAGAAATTGCAGATGAAGTAGGAGCATATTTAATGGTGGATATGGCTCATATTGCAGGATTAGTTGCAGCTGGTCTTCATCCAAGTCCAGTTCCATGTGCAGATTTTGTAACTACTACAACCCATAAAACTTTAAGAGGTCCAAGGGGCGGAGCTATACTTTGTAAAGAAAAATATGCTAAAAAAATAGATAAATCAATATTCCCTGGAATTCAAGGTGGACCATTAATGCATATTATTGCTGCTAAAGCTGTTAGTTTTGGAGAGGCTTTAACAGATGAGTTTAAAGATTATCAAAAACAAATAATAAAAAATGCAAAAGTTTTAGCGGAAGGTTTAAAAGAAGAGGGGTTCAGACTAGTATCTGATGGAACAGATAATCATTTAATACTTCTAGATGTAAGAAATAAAAAATTAACAGGAAAAGAAGCAGAAGAACTTTTAGATGAAATAGGTATAACAACAAATAAAAACACTATACCTTTTGATCCAGAAAGTCCTTTTGTAACTAGTGGACTTAGAATAGGAACTCCAGCGGTTACTACAAGAGGTATGAAAGAAGAAGATATGAAAGAGATTGCTAAAATAATGGGTTTAGCATTAGATAAAAATAATGATAGAGATATGGTGAAGAATAAAGTTAAGGATTTATGTAACAAGTTTCCATTATATGAATAGATATAAAAAACCTATGGCCTAGGCCATAGGTTTTTAGCATATATAAGGGTTAAAGAGGGAAATATATGTTTAAGACTATTATATTAGGTAGGTGTTATAATGCTTAGATATGGTTACATTATAGTTCCTTCTATAGTATTAGGTATAGTATCAAGAATTTCAATGCTTAGAGTGGATTATAGACAATACCCAAGTTATCCTCAAGGGGTTTTTTCTCATTTTACATTAGGCATAGTATCTTCAAGTTTAGGAGCAGTAGCTCTTCCTGCTTTATTAGAAAGAGAGTTTTCTGCAGTTACTTTTTTAGCATTGGCAGCTCAGCAATTTAGAGATGTTAGAAATCTAGAAAGGCAAAGTTTAGAAAATATTGATAAAACTGAATTAGTAGAAAGAGGAACAGCTTATATCGAAGATATTGCTAAGGCTTTTGAAGCTAGAAATTACATGACTATGTTAACATCATTAATAGTTAGTGTAGTTATTTTTCTTCTTAATAAATTTTTAATAAAATTTTATTCTATACTTATTGGTAGTATTTTAGGAATTCTAACTATTGTTTTATTTCATAAGGCTATTTCTAGGGAGACTGTTGGGGAAATTGCCGATATATATCCAGCAAATGTTTCTTTTGAAGGTTCTATTTTAACAGTTAATAATATGGGGATAACAAATATTGGTTTAAAAAAATCTAGGAAAATTTTTTTAGAAAAAGCTATAGCAGTTGAAATAGTTCCAAAAGATGAAAATGCAATTGCAACTCTTTCTAACCTAGGACAAAGGAAAGCTATAGAACATAATGTGTCTGTTCAGCTAGGGGTAAGAAAAGATTTAGATGAACCAGATTTTACCCCTATGATAACTAGGGATCCAGATACGGGGAAATTAGTATTTATAATAGTTAGTATGGAACCTGATATAGAGTGTTTAATAATCGCCGTAAAAAGAACTGTTGTATTGGAAAGTGCTAAGAGAAAACCATTATCATCTTATGCAGGAAGAAAAGCTGCAGATTAAGGAGGTTTTTATATTGAATAACCAAACAAAAAACAATATACTAGCTATTGTGACTACAGATGAAAGCAAAATAATAGGTGGATCTGTTCCAATTTTTCTGGCTAGAGATGAAAAAGAAAGAGAAAGGATTGCAATATTGCTTTCTAAAGTAACTTTGGGAATGATACATGATTTAGAAAATGGTTGTTATATTATTGTTAGACATTAGATTTAAAGTATATCTATTTACATATCTATCTTGCTATAATAAAATAGACATAGTTATAAATTTAGAATGGAAGGTGTATTATGGAAATAAAGTTATTAGATGAGGATAAAAATATTATAGAAAAAGTAGAAATGGGAAGCATAGCTAATGAATTAGGAATTGAGCCAGGTGATATTTTAATTGCCATTAATGATGAAAAAGTTTTAGACATTATTGATTATAAGTATTTGATATCTGATGATTATGTTTTAGTAACTATCCAAAAGAAGAACGGAGAATTATGGGATTTTGAAATAGAAAAAGATTACGATGAGGATTTAGGTATATATTTTACTAATCCTTTAATAGATAAAGCTAGAAGTTGCCGAAATAATTGTATTTTTTGTTTTATAGATCAGCTTCCTAAAGGAATGAGAAAAACTTTATATTTTAAAGATGATGATTCCAGGCTTTCTTTTTTACAAGGGAATTTCATTACTTTTACTAATTTAAGTGATGAAGAAATTCAAAGAATAATAGATTATAGATTGAGCAATATAAATGTTTCTGTCCATACTACTAATCCAGAATTAAGAGTAAAAATGTTAAATAACAAAAATGCTGGGAAAATATTGAGTATATTAAAGAAATTTAAAGAATCAGGAATTAAAGTTAATTGTCAAATAGTTTTAGTTCCTGGAGTAAACGATGGAAAAGAGCTAGATAGAACATTAGAGGATTTAGCAAACTTATATCCTAGTGTTAGTAGTGTAGCAGTAGTACCAGTAGGTTTGACAAAGCATAGGGAGGGACTTTGCAACTTAAATACCTTTGATAAAATATCTTCAAAAGAACTTTTAAAATACATGGCAACTAAACATAAAATCTTTTTAGATAGATTAGGCACTAGATTTGTGTTTCCTTCAGATGAATTTTATGCTGTGGCAGGAGAAGCACTTCCAGCTTATGAAGAATATGAGGGATTTCCACAGCTGGAAAATGGAGTAGGGCTTATGAGGCTCTTTTTATATGAAGTACAAGAAGAACTTAAAAAAATAGATGATAATACTATTGTGAATAAAAAATATATTATTGCTACAGGTACATTAGCATATGAATTTATGAAGGATATAGCTAATAAAGTTATGAAAAAAATTAAAGGATTATATTTAAAGGTAGTACCAATAGAAAATAATTTTTTTGGAACTACTATTACTGTGTCAGGTCTTATAACAGGACAAGATTTAATGTCCCAAACGAAAATGTATAGCAATTATGATGGAATTATAATTCCTAGTTCAATGTTAAGAGATGGGGAAGATGTTTTTTTAGATGATTATACTGTAGTAGATATAGAAAAAAAGTTAAATAAAAAAATTATCCCGTCAAAAGTTTCAGGAAATGATTTTATAAAAATATTCAAAAAAATATGAGGTGATAGTATGAGACCAGTAGTTTGTATAGTTGGAAGACCTAATGTAGGAAAGTCTACACTTTTTAATAAGATAGTTGGAAAAAGAATTGCAATTACAGAAGATAGACCAGGAGTTACTAGGGATAGGATATATGCAGAAGCAGAATGGTTAAATAATTATTTTATTCTTATTGATACAGGAGGAATTGAACCTTATAGTGATGATATAATATTATCCCAAATTAAGAGACAAGCAGAGATAGCAATAGATACTGCTGATGTAATATTGTTTGTAGTAGATGGATTAGGTGGAATAACGTCTACTGATAGAGAGATAGCAAATATATTAAGAAAATCGGGAAAGCAAGTACTTTTAGTGTGCAATAAAATAGATACACCAAAAACTCCAGATGAAGTATATGAATTTTATGAATTAGGATTTGGAGAGCCTATTATAGTATCTGCAGGACAGAGTTTGGGGCTAGGTGATTTACTAGATGAAATAATTAAAAAATTTCCTGAAGATAAGGATACAGAATATGAAGAAGGGGTGATTAAAGCTTCTATTATAGGAAAGCCTAATGTAGGTAAATCATCTCTTATAAATAATGTATTAGGGGAGAATAGGGTTATTGTAAGTAATATACCTGGAACTACTAGGGATGCAGTAGATACACCTTTTACATATAAAGGTGATAAGTATGTATTTATAGATACTGCAGGAGTTAGAAGAAAAAGAAGTATTTCAGAAAATATAGAGAGATATAGTGTTATAAGAACTCTTACAGCTATAGAAAGATCAGACGTATCTATTTTAGTAATAGATGCTACTGTGGGTGTTACAGAACAAGATGCTAAAATAGCAGGTTATGCTCATGAAAGAGGGAAAGGATTAATTATAGCAGTTAACAAATGGGATTTAATTGAAAAATCCAATAAAACTTATAAGGAATTTGAAAAAAATATAAAGAATACATTATCCTTTGTAACTTATGCACCTATAGTTTTTATATCTGCTAAAACAGGGAAGAGGGTTGATAAATTACTGCAAATAATTAAAGAAGTGTACAATAGTTATACACAAAGAATTAGTACAGGAGTATTAAATGATATAATAAATGAAGCGGTTCTTTTAAATCAACCGCCTACAGATAAAGGTAGGAGGCTTAAAATATATTATGGAACTCAAATAGGAGTTATGCCACCTAAGTTTGTTATATTTATAAATGACAAGGAACTACTGCATTTTTCATATGAAAGATATTTAGAAAATCAAATCCGTTTAAACTTTGGTTATGAAGGAACTCCTCTTCAATTTGAGTTAAGAGAAAAGGGGGATTAACATGGGCGATATATTAAAAATCGCTATTATAGCTTATTTTATTGGCAATTTTTCTTCTGCGTATATTTTAGGAAAGTTATATGAAAAAAAGGATATAAGAAACTATGGTAGTGGGAATGCCGGTGCAACTAATGCTTTAAGAGTTTTTGGTTTAAAGATAGGTATTATAGCATTTATATTTGATATTTTAAAAGGATTTATAGCTGTTAAAGTAGGCAAAAGTATAATGGGATTTGATGGTGGGCTAGTAGCAGGATTGCTTGTGGTCATAGGACATAATTGGCCGATATTTCTTAAATTTAAAGGTGGTAAAGGTATAGCATCATCTCTAGGTGTTATGTTATGTCTAAATCTGCCTGCAACTATTATATGTATGATTATAGGTTTTTCAATTATAGCAAAAACTAGATATGTTTCCTTAGGATCAATAGTAGCTACAGGATTAGTTCCTATTGTAGGGTTGTTTATGAAGAAACCTTTTGATTTGAAGTTTTTTTTATTTACTATTGTCTTGGCTTTTATGGCCATTTTGAGACATAGAAGCAATATAAAAAGATTATTAGCTGGAGAAGAATCGAAACTTGGAGAACGAGTTGATTAGAATCAATATAGGGGGGCAAATAGAAATGGTAGAAAAAATTGGAGTAATAGGAGGGGGAAGTTGGGGAACAGCTTTAGCCATACTTCTCTCTAAGAAAGGATATGAAGTAGAGCTTTGGGTTAGAAATAGCAAGCAATGTAATGATATGAATATTTCTAGAGAAAATATAAAATATTTACCAGGAGTAGTGATTCCTAATAATGTTAGGATTATAGATGATTTAGAGAAGGCAGTAACTGATAAGGATATTATAGTTTTATCTATACCTTCTCATGGGGTTAGAGAAACCTTATTAAATTCTAAAAATTACATAAAACCAGATCAGATAATTGTTAATGTGGCTAAAGGAATAGAAAATAGTAGTCTTATGAGAATTTCAGAAGTTGTAAAGGAAATAGTTCCCAAAAGTAAATATGCAATTTTATCTGGTCCATCTCATGCTGAAGAAGTTGCAAGAGATATGCCTACAACAGTGGTTGCAGCATCTGAAGAGAAAAAAGTAGCCAATTGCACTCAAGATATATTTATGTCTCCTAAGTTTAGGGTTTATACTAATCCAGATGTTATAGGTGTAGAGTTAGGAGGTTCACTGAAAAATGTAATTGCTCTTGGAGCAGGAATTTCTGATGGTTTAGGTTATGGAGATAATACAAAGGCAGCACTTATGACTAGGGGAATTATAGAAATGTCAAGATTGGGAAGTAAAATGGGCGCCAATAATGAAACTTTTGCAGGTCTTTCAGGAATTGGTGATTTAATAGTTACTTGTACAAGTATGCATAGTAGGAATAGAAGAGCAGGAATTTTAATAGGAGAGGGAAAGAGCCTAGAAGAAGCTACAGAAAGTGTAGGGATGGTAGTAGAAGGTGTCAAGACAGCTAAGTCTGCATATAACTTAGCAATTAAATATGATGTCACTATGCCTATAACTAAAGAAATATATGGAGTATTATATGAAGGTAAAGATGTTAAGAATTCTGTTGTAAATTTAATGCTTAGGGATAAAAAACATGAAATGGAGGATGTTGTAAAAATATTAGACAATAATTGGTAAGACATACTTTTTAGTATGTCTTTTTTAATGCCTGTCATATTATTGAGGTTTAGACATATATATATAATGTTAAGGAGCGTTTTTATAGATAAAATAGGTTTTAAAGGGAGGGAAAGGAATGGAGAAGTTTGACATATACAAAGATATTGGGGAAAGAACAGATGGAGATATTTATGTAGGAGTGGTAGGACCAGTAAGAACAGGAAAATCAACTTTTATAAAAAGATTTATGGAATTATTGGTATTACCTAATATTGAAAATAAGTATAAAAAAGAAAGATCTAAAGATGAATTACCTTTAAGCGGTTCAGGGAAAACTATTATGACGACAGAACCTAAATTTGTACCTAATGAAGCTGTAGAATTAACTTTAAAGGACAATGTGAAATTTAAAGTCAGAATGGTTGATTGTGTAGGATATTTAGTAAGAGGTGCTCTTGGACATGAAGAAGGCAGTATTCCACGAATGGTTACCACGCCTTGGTATGAAAAAGAAATACCTTTTGAAGAAGCAGCAGAAATAGGAACTAGAAAGGTTATAACTGATCATTCAACAATTGGAATTGTTGTTACTACTGATGGTTCAATAACAGATATAGATAGATCAAATTACATAAAAGCAGAAGAGCGAGTAATAAGCGAATTAAAGGAACTAGAAAAACCATTTATCATAATATTGAATTCAAAGCACCCAAATTTAGATAGTACCATTGCATTGCGAGAAAGTTTAGAAGAAAAGTATGATGTAGCTGTAATAGCTTTAGATTGTTTAAATATGAATAATAGTAATGTAGAAAAAATATTTGAGAAAATGTTATTTGAATTTCCAGCAAAAGAGATAAATATAAATTTACCAGGATGGGTGGAAGGACTAGATAGAAATCATTGGATAAAATCTACTATTTTAGATTCCTTAAAAGAATCTATTCAAACATTGCAAAGATTAAGTGAGGTTAATCCTGCAATAGAGAATTTAAACGAACTAGATGTAATAGAAGAAACTAGGATAAAAGAAATAAAGTTAGGAGAAGGAATTGCAGATATAGATATAGTATTGGAAGAAGATCTTTTTTATAATGTTTTAGAGGAGATGACGGGATATACAATTGAGGGAGAATATCAGCTTTTAGGGCTTATTTCTAAATTATCACAAGCTAAGTCTGAGTACAGTAAAATAGAAAGTGCACTAAATGATGCAAAAGAGTTGGGATATGGGTTAGTAAATCCGGGCTTGGAAGAGTTAGATTTGGCAGAGCCAGAAATATATAAGCAAGGTAATAGGTTTGGTGTGAAATTACGTGCCAGAGCACCCTCACTACATTTTATAAGGGCAGATATAACAACTGAAGTTTCTCCACTTATAGGAACAGAAAAGCAAAGTGAAGAGTTAGTTAAATATTTTATAGATGAATTTGAAGAAAATCCATCGAAAATTTGGCAGTCAAATTTATTTGGAAAGTCTCTATATGACTTAGTAAATGAACAACTTCAGGGAAAACTTAATACGATGCCAGAGGATGTAAGAGAAAAGATGAGAAGAACCTTAGAAAGAATAATTAATGATGGCAGCGGAGGGCTTATTTGTATAATAATATAAGATAATAAAGCAATATAGAAAAAAGAGCTGTTCCAAAAGGGATTAAATAAATTACTTTTGAGGACAGCTTTTTACATTATGAACGTAATTGAAGTTGATAAATAGTATATTATAGAAATATTTTATAGGAGGTAAAAAAATGAGTTATACTAATCCGCATGGCCAGCCACAGGGTATTGCTATATATGATACAAATAGATTAAGGGAGATACTAATAGCTGAAATTGATGCAATAAATACTTATGCTGATCATATTGCAAACTCCAATGTGGAAGATGTTAACAAAGTTTGGAGAGATATTATAAAAGATGAAAAAAAACATTATGGAATGATTCTTTCGTTGCTTCGTAAATATGATCCAGCACAGTACCAAGCATATTTAAACCATATAAATATAAAGCTAGGTCCAAAATCTCCTATGCAAGAGTATAAACCAAACTATGACAAACAGATTATTTTAAATAATATAAGGGAAGATATAAAAGGTGAATTGGAAGCTGTTATTTTATATAAACAATATTTATCAGTTATTCCTTATAGTAAATGTTAGAGATACATTACATTATTGATGATAAAATAGAAATTATGAAACTTGCTTATTCAACTAAAAAAAGTAACTAGGATTTTAGCCTTAATTGCTTTTCGATCTCAAAAAATATAAAATGGTTGGGATGACTGGATTATAACTTTACAATCTTAGTGATATTCATTATAATAATGAACAGGAAATCAATTTCTAGAGGATGAGAATTTATATGTTATTTAAGCAATCTGGTAGTATGTCAAGAGATATTTTTTTAAAAAAACAAAAGAAATGATTAAAAAAAGGTAACCCTAATAGAACCTATAGTTTTTGCCAAAAAATAGGTTATTGAAAAAAATATTTTATTTAATCTCTCCAACTTTACTGCTGGAGTAGATTTGATTCTTGGTCAGCAATCCAAAAATCAGGCGTACTAATTTACGTGATGTAAGTGCGAGTGCTCGTTTATGCTGGTGAGTAGTAACTTCACCAAACTTTTTAGATTAATATTTGTTGTATTCAGGGACAGTGTTTTTAACGCTATTAGCAGCTTCAATTAAGTAATACCTAAGGTATTTATTACCAGTCTTAGTCATACTGGTTTCATCTGAAGCATAATTACCTGATTGATTAACTCTCCAGGTAAGACCTGCATATTTAGCCAAAGCATTATGAGACGGAAAAGCATTAATAGAACCTATCTCAGCTAGAATTCCGCTGGCTAATACAGGACCGATACCTGGAATAGATCTTAAAGATTGGTATTCAGTAGTATTAATACCTTTAATGTTTCTTTCAATAGCTTTATCAATAGTTTTAATCTCATTTTGGAAGGTTTTAATAAGATTAAAAGATGAAGCTATAGCAATGTTTAGGGGTTTGTATAATACTTTATCTAATCTATAAGAATCCCTTGCAGCCTTCTGTAACAATTGAGCTGTTTCTAGAGGATTACTAAAACGATTTTTGCTTTTTTCTTTTACGAAGTCTACTAAATCTTCGATAGAAGAATAGGTAATATCATCTAAAGATAAAAACTCAGTTAATACAGCGACTGAAGTATCACCATAATTATTAGAAAAGGGTTTGCTTTCTTTATCTAATACGGCTAATTCACTAAACTTTGGGTATATATTAGAGACCATATAGGTTTTTTCACAAGTAATATACTCAACTAGATGTAATCTATGACGTGTAAGCCTTTGTAAAGCAAGGAATTGGGAACCACGCCAAGGAGAAGATGAAATTCTTCCACATCTAGCGAAATCGGCAATAATATATGCATCTAAAGGGTCAGTCTTATCCATATCTACGAAATATCTACGAAAGATTTTCTATAGTTTACGATAGTTTTAGGATTAAGACAATATACTTTGGGCTCAAAGGGGATTAAATCCTCATGAGAAGATAGAAAATTAGCAACATGGATGCTATAAACAGAAGTAGATTCTAAGGCAATAACAGCATATTTAAGGTTATTAGAATTTAAACAGTCTAGGATGCTTTCTAAGATAGATTCAGCACCAGGCTGGTTATTCAAAACCTTTAGGTTAAGAAGTTTATTACCTTGAAAATCTAGAGCACATAAGACGTTGGTCTTAGAACTAACATCAATACCAACAAATAAAGTTGATAAAATATTGTTCTTCATGTTATCACCACCTTTCATAGGTAATTGGAGAACAATTAGTAAAAGAGATATCCTAATCCTAGTCACTAACTTCAACCTCGCACTATTAGCATTCATCTTTGAAAATTACCTTGCTGTTGGTCTAATCAAAGAGATGCAGCATCTGAGTTAGAAGATTTTGATAACTAAGTCAGGAAGCATGCTTAATGGGCAATAGCCATACGGCTTTGCAAGGAGGACACGAATTATCCTTCGCTAATCATTCTATATAATTATATTTTAGCCTTAGGATATCTCAATTAAACAAATAAAAAAATATGTTTAAACCATTAAAATAATTTGGTCTAAACATATTATACGAGGAGGGATAATTATGAAAAAAATCTCTAAAGAATCTTTCTTAAGAATATCGGTAGTATTTTTGTTGATTCTCAGTATTGGTCTTGCATTGAAATTGAATAAGTATATCGGTGTTAGTGATATATCTGGAAAATATGAGCCAATACCTGAGGAGGATTATAAGAAACGAATTGTAGAATCACAGAATGAATACGTTGTTTTTGAAAATAATGTATTTAGTAGATATGTTGATTCGAAATTAGTGGAATCAGGTACCTATGAACAAATTTATGATCATGTTTATATGATAAAAAGCCAAAATTTTAATCAACATATATATTATACCAATGACTCTTTCTATCTTTATTATAAAGAAAGTAAAGATACAGGAGATGAATATATTCTAAAGTATGTAAAAATGAAAAAGTAGCAAAGGTTTTCATAAATAGAATGAAATGATTATTTACTTATTGAAATTCCTTTTTATAACTGATATAATGGAGTGGAATATATTGGTGTTTATTTCAATTTAAACAAGGGGAGTGATTTAGTGGAAAAGAAAATTGGTTTGTTATCATTATTGTTTGTTTTTTTATTGCCTACTTTAGTTTTAGCTGAGGAAGTAAAAGATAAATTTTTAATGTATGAGTATATAGTACCAGAAGAAGAAGTAAGAGCAGAAGAAGAAAGACAAATAAAAGAAATAGAAGAACACTTAAAAAGTTTAAATGGAATTGAAAATGATGACTATGTAGTTCTTCCTCGCAATAACCCTAATGATTATGTGCATAAATATGGACCTACTAGGATAGCTACTATTCGGGGTTTCGCTGGAAATCAACCTGTAAAAGGCAGAAAATTTTCTAGTGGAGGAGGATTTTACTATAGTTCGAAGGGTGGCCCAACTGCTTCTGCTTCAATTTCTTTCCCAAGTCCATTTAATGTAATTTCTATAAGTGCAAATTTGGGACAAAGCGGAAGTAGTGGGGTGTATGTTGCTGTACCAAATAGGACTGATTATTTCAAACTTTATATTGAAAAAGATTTTCAAGTAAAGCCTTGTATTATTTACAAAAAACAACCTAATGGAAAGTTGAAAGAATGGACTAGACTTAATCTAAAAACTCTTTATAGAGAAAGATATTATAGTAAAAAAATAAAACAATAAGATAGATTTCTTTTATTTATTAAATGTTTACAAAACATAAATTAGTGATATAATATAAGTACCTAGGTTTTACTAGGTGTTTATTGCTAACAAAAGTTAATTTTTCATAAAACATTGGTAATGTGAAGGCAATGTAGAACGTTCTGAGGTAGGTCTGACTAACCTACCTCATTTACTTTTTTGTACAAAAAACAAGGAGAGGTGACTAGTCTCTCCTTGTTTTTTCGTATTCGGATTATTTAAACCATGATACGATTTTGTTAATTACATCTACTTGGATAGGCTATACTAAATAGGACAATTAAATTCCGAACAATGATATAATAAAAATATAAATATTTGGGAGGAATTTAAATGGCTAAACACTATGAGGAAGGATTTAAAAAGCAAATAGTAGCCCTATATAATAATGGCAAGTCTTTGGCAGACATTAACAGGGAATACGGGATTGCAAAGTCAACTATAAAAACATGGGTAGAAAGATATAATGATTCAGGATCATTTAATATTGATGATAATAGAACTGAAGAAGAAAAGGAATTAATTGAACTAAGAAAAAAAGTAAAGCAGCTAGAAATGGAAAATGATATTTGCCCTAAAGGATAAGTTCCACTAAGGCAATAAATTGCCAAGTGAGTCACTTAAAAGCAGGCAGCGTTAATACTAGGCAGAAAATAGACCTAATTATCTCCAATAGAGATAAATACAGTATTAACGCAATGTGTAAACTTCTTAAGGTCCCAAGGAGCCTTGTGTATTATCATTTAAACAAGCGAAAAGAGGTTAACAAGATTTCTGAAGAAGAAATAAAACTAGAAAATGAAATTATTAAAATCTTTAGGGAAAGTAGAAATAATTATGGAACTAGGAAAATAAAAAAAGGAATTACAACGCAAGGAAATCATTGCTTCTAGGCGAAAAATAGGCAATATCATGAAGAAATACTCCTTGATTTCTAATTATACTGTTGCACAATATAAGGTGAGAAAAAGTAAATGTAATGAAGATAAAATAGAAAATATGGTAGATAGAGAATTTGATGATAGAAAAAAGTTAGAAGTAGTGGTAAGCGATCTTACCTATGTAAAGGTTAATAATAAATGGTGCTATGTATGTATTTTTCTAGATTTACACAACAAAGAGGTTATAGGATATTCTGCTGGAGAAAATAAGGATGCAGAACTTGTATATCAGGCATTCCTTAGCTGTAAATGCCCTCTATCTGAAATAGAAATATTTCACACTGATAGGGGTAATGAGTTTAAAAATAAATTAATAGATGAAATAATTTCTACCTTTGAAATCAAAATATCGTTAAGTACCAAGGGTTGTCCATATGATACTCACCAGCTGAAAGTTTCAATAATATATTAAAAACTGAGTGTATAAAAGGTAAGAAATTCAATAGTTTGAGGGAGTTAGAAATTGAATTAATGGATTATATAAATTGGTATAATAATCATAGATTACATGGCTCATTAGACTATTTAACATAAGGAAAGGCAGTTAGTTTTAAAGAATTCTGGGAATAAAATTTCCTGTGAATTTGCATCTATATAAAAAGATTATTTTTTGATCCTGTCAAGGGCGAGCGATAGCGAGTTTATTTACCCTTGACTGGAGCAAATAAATAATCTTAGAATTGCAAACAAATTCATAGGAATTCATATAAATTGTTCGGTAAAAATATGTCCAAAAAAGTGTTGACATATCAGTTTGCTATTGCTGTGACACAATATACATTTTTTTTAAGACCAGTTTAAAAAAATATCAATCAATATACGTATCATATTTCTTATATCAGGTTTCGTCTAATACATATATAAAAGCAAAAATTAATATAACAAGTAAGTGAGGTATAAAAAACACCCTAATTATTAAGGTGTTTTTTATGAAGAAAGGAACATTTATTATTAAGGGATAAGTTAAAAAATATTAAAGGCAAATTTTTATTAACTATTAATGATCATGAAAAAACTAGAGGATGGTATAAAGATTTTAATTTTAAAAATGTTGAAGTTGGATATTCAGTTTCAAACGAAAATAGTGGGAGAAGAAAATATAAAGAATTGATTATAACTAATTATTAAAAAAGACTAGCCGATCGTAATAGATCAGCTAGTCTTTTTTGTATCAAAAATTCGTGCCAGTTTTAGCAAAATATAACCAAATGTATCAAAATCATAAAAATAAGGATGGCTATTTTTCAAGGTTGCAACGACATACAAAAATATAAAATGGTCGGGATGACTGGATTTGAACCAGCGGCCCCAAGTCCCCCAGACTTGTGCGCTCCCAGGCTGCGCCACATCCCGAATTTTATTTAGACATTATAATTATATGACATTTGCTTAGAAAATGCAAATATATTGTAATCTATGCTATACTTATCTATATATTATTTTGTTATAAAACTTATACATATAGCAGGTTTAAGTAATAATTTAATTATGATATACTTATAATATGAAATATAAATATGGAGGTAATAGTAAATTGTTTGGACATACTGGAGTTATTTTACTTATGCTGTTCATTGTTAGTGTATTTGGATATATATTTTCAGTTATGAAAGAGAAAATTTACTTAAAGAATAATATGATAGTTCTAAATAAGAAATCAGTAACTCAAGAACATATAGATGAAGCGGATATGAAAGAATTTATATTCGATGGACATAAAGTTAAATCAGGTGATGAGATTAAGGTTACTTTAAAAGGAAATAGAAAAATTGAAGGTATTTTAATAGGAGCAAAGAGAAAAGATAGGTCTATGTTTATAGTAACCCATAGAGATGAAGTTAAAAAATTCGCTATTGATAATATTAAAAAGTTCAAAGTAATAAGTAAATATGGCAAGTTCTTTAAAACTTTTTAATTAAATAGTACTTTAGACCTAATATTTTTTAAAAAATATAGAAGGAAAAACAGAATATATATAGAAAATATAGTATTGTTACCTATAATTAAAAGGATGGTCACTTATGTCTAGAAAAGAAAGAGATAAGAAACGAAGTAGAAAAAAGAAAATAAGGACTTTTTTCATAGCTTTTGTATTTATATATTTAATTTTTAGAAGTGTTCCTGCATTGCATGCTTCAACTTTGAAGACTGCCATTGTAGAAGAGGGAATATTAGAAGACAAGGTTAAACTAAAAGGTTTAATTATTAAAGATGAAAGAGTATATAGTTCTGAAGGCGAAGGAAAGATAAAGTTTTATAAGAAAGAAGGCGAAAGAGTAAAACTAGGAACAAAAGTTGCTCAAATCTCTTTACTTGATAATAATTCTTCTCTTAAAGACGAATTAAAAGAGGTAAACAAGAAAATTGATAGTATAGAGAAAATAAGAAAAGAAAAGAAAACTATGGAATCTGACAAGAATAAAGTTAATAAAAATGCAAATGAAGTACTGGATGAGATACAGGATAGTATTACTTATGAAAACTATGAGAAAGTATCAGATCTAAAAGAAGAACTATATGCTTCTTTAGGGAAACAAAAAAATATAGATGGTAAGAATACTCTGGCAAGTCAAACTTTAGAAAATTTAAAAAAAGAGAAAGAAAGACTTACAAAAGAAATTGCCAATAACACTATTAATTATATATCTAAAGAATCGGGAATAGTAAGTTATAAGATTGATGGCATAGAAAACTTATATTCTACTGAAAATATTCTTAATTATGATATGGATGATGTTAAAAAATTAGAAAGTCAAATTAATATGAAAACTATGAAAGATGGAAATAAAGTTAACATCAAAGATACGATATTTAAAATAGTGGATAATCATAATTGGTATGTTTTAGTTCAAGTGGACAATATAAAAACAATTTCTCCCTTGAAAGAAGGGGACAATGTAAATGTGTTTATAGATAATGATGATCAAAAAGTAAAGGGAAAAATTTTAAAAATAAACAAAAAAGAAAGACAAGCTGTAATGGTCATTAACTTTAATTCTTTCTTCCATGATTATTATGATAAGAGAATAGTTGATGTTGAATTAGTTAAATCTAGAAATGAAGGATTGAAAGTTCCTATAAAATCAATATCTGAAAAGGATGGTATTAAAGGTGTTTATATTAAGGACATAAGTGGAATAATAAAGTTTAAGCCAATAGAAATACTAGGTGAAAATGAAGAATATGCTATTATTTCAAGTGGGGACAAAAACAATAATATAAATATAGAGGGAAGTGATGAGTTAGTTAAAACGGTAAAATTATTTGATGAAATTCTTTTAAGTAATGGAAAAATAAGAGAAGGACAGATAGTAGACTGACAACAAGGGGGGATTTAAATTAATATTAAAGAGAATTTACTAAAAGTCCAAGAAAATGTTGAAAATGCACTAACAAGATCAGGACGAAAAAATGAAACTATAAATATTATTGCTGTAACTAAAACTGTTGATGTAGACATAATAAATGAAGGTATTAGTTTAGGTATTAACAATATAGGAGAAAATAAAGTTCAGGAAATACAAAAAAAATACGATAATATAAATGATGATGTAAATTGGCATATGATAGGACATCTTCAGAGTAATAAAGTAAAATATATAATTGATAAAGTTAATTTGATCCATTCTTTAGACAGACTATCTCTGGCTAAGGAAATTAATAAAAGAGCAAAAGCCAAAGACATAGCAAAAGATGTGCTTATTCAAGTTAATATTTCAGAAGAAAAGTCTAAGTTTGGTTTAAAGAAAGAAGAGGTTGTACCTTTTATTGAAAAGATATTGGAAATGGAAAATATAAGAGTCAAAGGTTTAATGACTATGGCACCATATGCTGAGAATCCTGAAGAAATAAGATATGTTTTTAGGAATTTAAGAAACTTAGGATATGAAATAGAAAATAGGAATTATGAAAATGTTGAAATGAAATATTTATCTATGGGTATGAGCAATGATTATGAAGTGGCTATAGAAGAAGGTTCTAATATGGTTAGAATTGGTGCAGCTTTATTTGGAAAAAGAACATATTAAGGGGGGAATAGCATGGCAAATATGTTAAATAAGTTTAAGTATTTTATGGGTCTTGAAGATTTAGAAGAAGAATATGATGAAGATGATTATGAGGAGTATGATGAGGAGTTAGAAGGGGCACGACAGATGAAGGTTAATAATAATGTAGTTAGTATTCATAATAATGTAAATATGAAATTAGTAGTTCATGAACCACTAAACTATGAAGAAGCACCTAGTATTATTGAAGACTTAAAAATAAGAAAAACAGTAGTTGTAAATTTGGAACAACTAGATACAGATTGTAAGAAACAAGTATTTGACTTCATAAATGGAGGATTATATGCTTTAGAAGGTAATATTCATAAAGTTACAAAGGATATTTTTATACTTGCTCCAAACAATGTAGAAATTGGTGGATATTTAAAAGAAGATTTAAAAAGCAAAGGATTATTTTCTTGGTAATATATAAAATAATATATAATGAGGTAATGATATGATGGTTTTTTACAGAGCTTTAAGTATTTTATTTAATATAATTGAAACATTTATATTTATAAGAATTGTACTATCTTTTTTACCAATAAATATGGATAATATTTTTGGGCGTTTTATATATGATATGACAGAGCCTATTTTGGCTCCCTGTAGAGAATTGATTTATAAAATTGGTTTAGATACTGGACCATTCGATTTTTCGCCGTTAATTGCAGTATTATTTTTAAGAATTATTTCCAACATTATTGCAAGGATTATTTTATAGATTTTGGTGATTATATATGATTAAAGACAAAGAAAAATATGTTTCCCATATAAATGATAAAAATCAGATATTAAATATGAGGAAATTGCTAGATAAAATAGAGATTGTAATGGATAAGCATAGTATACAGAGTACAGATTTTTTAGATCCCTATGCGAGGAGGCTATCAAAATCAATTTTAAATAGATTTGACAATATCGCCTACTCAGAAGATGGCGGTCTTCTAAATGCAGAAAGAAAAATAATTTCTATTTATCCTGATTATCTATCATTTGAAAAAATCCAAGCTCCTATTGCTCCATTGTCTATAAGTGGGAATATAGAAGGATTGACACATAAAGATTTTTTAGGTTCTATAATGGGACTAGGAATAACTAGAGAAAAAGTTGGGGATATTTTATTACATGAAGATAATGTTCAAGTTATAGTTGATGATTCTATATCTGATTATATAATACTTAATTTAAGAAAAGTAGGAAATAAGAATGTAAAAGTGGAACTAATTTGCAGGGAAGAAATAAAGAAGGGGAAAGAGGACTATAAAGAAAAGTATATTACTATACCCTCTTTAAGATTAGATGCAATAGTAAGCAGTGCTTTAAATTTATCTAGAAACGATAGTTTAAATTTTATTAAACATGGAAAAATAAAAGTGAATTGGGAGCCTATTTCAAAACCTTTTTTTGAAGTAAATGAAGGAGATTTGATATCTGTTAAAGAATATGGAAGATTTATTCTATCTAGTGTATTTGGTAAAACTAAAAGGAATAGGGTTAAAGCAAGTATTACAATATTTAAGTAAATGGAGTGAATGAAATGCTTACACCATTAGATATACAAAATAAAGAGTTTAATAATTCTTTTAGAGGATATAAAGAGTCAGAGGTAGATAGCTTTTTAGATGAAATAATTATAGATTATGAAAAACTTTATAAAGAAAATATAGAATTAAAAGATAAGATTACTCTTTTAAATGATCATTTAAAGCAATACAATAACCTTGAAGAAACATTGAAAAATACTTTAGTAGTAGCTCAAGGTACAGCAGAAGAGGTTACTACTACAGCAAAACAAAAAGCTGATTTAATTATTATGGAAGCGGAAGAAAAGTCGAGAAGAATAATAACTGATGCCCATGATGAAGTACTTAAAATACAGAAAGAGTATGAAAGCTTAAGAAAAGAAATCTATGTCTTCAAAACTAGATTTAAGTCTTTAATTGAGGCCCAGCTTTCGACGTTGGAAGATTATTATAGTGAAATAGAAGATGCATCAATTAATGAAATAAAAGAAGATATTGATGATGTTTATAGCAAAGATGCTGATAGAATAGAAAATTCAGAGGGAAAAGAAGATATAGAAGACATTGATGATATGGGGGCTTAGCCTCCTCTTTTTGTTTTTAATATTGACATAAAGCTAGAATTGATATAAATAATATATATGAACTATAGTTTTTTGGAGGAATATATATATGAATAGAACAAAAATCGAAGATGGAGATTTTACAATAATTGCAGGACCATGTGCTGTAGAAAACTATGATCAAATGGAGAAAATAGGACGTTTTTTATATTCTCTTAATGTTAGATTTTTAAGGGGTGGTGCTTTTAAACCTAGAACTAGTCCTGATTCTTTTCAAGGCTTAGGTTTTGAAGGTTTTAGAATATTAAGAGAAATAAAAAATAAGTATAATTTTGAAGTTGTATCAGAGGTTATGGATCCTAGAGATGTTGAGAAAGCCTGTGAATATATAGATATAATTCAAATTGGATCAAGAAATATGCAAAATTATACCTTATTAAAGGAAGTAGGGAAACTAAATAAACCTATCCTTTTAAAAAGAGGAATGAGTGCAACTATCAAAGAATGGATAATGGCTGCAGAATATATAAAAAATGAAGGAAATGAAAATATTATTCTATGTGAAAGAGGAATAAGAACATTTGAAGATTATACTAGGAATACTCTGGACCTAATGAGTGTACCGATAATTAAGTCTAAAACAAAATATCCTATACTTATAGACCCTAGTCACGGCACTGGAAGGAGAGAATTAGTTCTTCCTGCAACAAAAGCTGCATTGGCTATTGGTGCAGATGGAGTAATTATAGAGATACACCCTGAACCATCTAAAGCCTTATCAGATGGGTTTCAATCTTTAAACTTTAATGAATTTAAAAAATTGGTTAATGAGATAGAAAAAATAAAAGATTTAATATGACTATAAAGAGACCCTCCCATTATCATACTGCGAAACATAGTATGATAATGGGAGGGTTGTTATTATGGGATTTAAAAATAAAGATAATGATGATTACCTTTTATTTTTCTTTCTTATCCTTACTCGGATATGGGATGCTGATTATAATAAGAATAGTCTTTTGTTTTTCTTTTTATTATTAGCATTTTCTGCAGTTTAAAAATAATATAAATTACTTTACATTTTATTTTTTTTATTGGGAATATTAGTTTTGAGGGGAGTAAATTGAAAAGAACAAAAGAGCTTGATGAAAAAATTGAGAATATAGCTTCAGCTTTAGAAAAGACTAAAATAAATGAGTACGTAGATTATATAAATAATAGGAAAAGACTTATTTATATTAATTTTATTCAAGGGATTGCAAGAGGATTTGGTATGGCTATTGGATTCACCTTATTAGGTGCTTTATTCCTTTATTTTTTGCAAGAACTAATAAAATTGAATTTACCTCTTATTGGCGATTTTATTGCTGAAATTGTAAAAATAGTTAAAGAAAATCTTTGATGGAGGCATACAATGGAGCAAAATAAAATAGAATACTATAAAAAACTTTTATTGAGAGAAAAAAAGAGAATTGAAGATATCTTAAGTAAAATGCAGGGAAATCATCCAGGTGCTATGGAGGAATATGGGACAGAGCTATCTTCTTATGATAATCATCCAGCAGATCTAGGAACAGAAATGTTTATGATGGAACATGATAAAGGATTAAAAAATAAAAATGAGGATATTATATATGAAATTGAAAATTCCATTGAAAAACTAAAATCGGGGGATTATGGAATATGTGAAAGTTGTGGAGTGAAAATTGAAGAAGACAGATTAGAACTAATACCATATACAAAACTATGTTTAGAGTGCTCTAATAAAAAGATACCTTTAGATGTTAAAATGAGTTTCAGGCCAGAAGAAGAGGATAGAGATTATCCTTTCAAAAGAAGGAATATTGAGGTATCTGATGAAACTGATATGAATTTTGATAGGGAGGATAGTTACCAAGCAGTAGCTAGATATAATAAAGTAGAAAAAGATCCTTCCAACACAACAGGAGATGATCAAGGTATATTTGACGAAGCTGAACATGGAGTTGTTGAAGAAGTGGAAAAGTTATCAGAAGAATATTATAAAGATACATTATAAAGAATATATTTTAAAAGCTAGTTAAACACAACTAGCTTTTTTGTTGTAATAATTAGATTAATAGATTAGAATATAAATATATGATTACTAGCTAAGGAGGAAATGATATTGTATTACATAATATTTATATTTATTATTGCATTAGATCAATTTACTAAATATTGGGCTATAAAATATTTAAAAGGTAATGAGCCTTTGGTAATTATAGAAAACTTTTTAGAATTTAATTATGTGGAGAATTTTGGTGCAGCTTTTGGAATATTACAAAATAAAAGGGTGTTTTTCGTTTTAATAACTCTAATTGTAATAGTATTAATACTATTTTTTTTAAAAAGAAATATTTACTGCTTAAACAAAGGCATTAAGATTTCTTTAGTTATGCTTATCGCTGGAGCCATTGGAAATTTAATAGATAGAATTAGATTTGGGTATGTAATAGATTTTATTTCAGTTAAATTTAAAAACGGGTATGAATTTCCAGTGTTCAATATTGCAGATAGCTTTATAGTAATATCTACTATATTAATTGTATATATGATTTTATTTGATAAGTATGAAATATAGGAGGATATAATGGATATTATTGAAATAAATGTAGACGAGGATAAAGATATTAGGATAGATTCTTATTTAGCTGAAGAACTTAAGGAAATATCTAGATCAAATATACAAAAAATGATTAAAGAAGGTTTAATAACTGTAAATAGAAAGAAAATTAAACCTAGATATTTAGTTAAAACAGGAGATTGTATAGAGATAAAAATATTAAAACCTAAGAAAATAAATATACCTGCTGAAAATTTTCCGCTAAATATATTATATGAAGATGACGATATTGCGATAATCGACAAGCCACAAGGTATGGTTGTGCATCCCGCTTCTGGAAACTATTCTGGTACTTTAGTAAATGCTCTTTTATATCATATGGATAGTCTTTCTACTATTGGAGGACAGGAAAGACCTGGAATAGTTCATAGGCTAGATAAAGATACTTCAGGGCTCTTAATAATATCTAAAAATGATTTTTCTTATAGTGCTTTAGTCAATGAAATAAAAGAACGTAAAGTAAAAAGAATATACTATTGCCTTGTCTATGGAAAGGTGAAGGTGAACAAAGGAGTTATTAATGCTCCTATAGGTAGAGATCCTATAGACAGAAGAAGAATGACGGTAATTGATAAAAATAGTAAAAAGGCAATAACCCATTTTAAAGTTCTGGAAAGGTTTAATAGATATACCTTACTAGAAGCCGAATTAGAAACTGGACGTACCCATCAAATAAGGGTTCATATGGCTCATATTGGACATTCAGTAGTTGGAGATATGGTATATTCTAATAAGGGAAGTATATTTGGATTAAAGGGCCAATTGCTTCATGCAAAGAAACTAGGTTTTTATCATCCTAGAAAAAGAGATTATATGGAATTTGAATCACAGCTACCAAATTATTTTATAAATATTTTAAAAAAATTAAGGAGGGAAAGTTTTGACAGCTAAAGCTACTATTTTAGATGAAAAAGCAATTCAAAGGGCAACTACAAGAATAGCTAATGAAATATTAGAAAGGAATAGGGGAACTAAAGATCTTTTACTAGTAGGTATAAAGACAAGAGGGGTTCCATTTGCAGAAAGACTTTCTAAAAAAATATTTGAAATTGAAGGAGAAAAAGTTCCAGTAGAAGTACTAGATATAACATTTTATAGAGATGATTTAACAGAAATAGGTGAGAATCCAGTAATTAATAATTCTAAGTTTGATTTTGATATTAATAATAAAATAATTATTCTAGTGGATGACGTAATATATACAGGTAGAACTGTAAGGGCAGCATTAGATGCTTTGGTACATAAAGGAAGAGCCAAAAAAGTTCAGCTGGCAGTTTTAATAGATAGAGGACATAGAGAACTACCTATAAGGCCTGATTATGTAGGAAAAAACGTACCTACAGCTAGGAACGAAATAGTAAGTGTTGAATTTAAGGAAACGGATAAAGTCGATCAAGTATTAATCAAGGAATAAAGAAGGCAAAAGTTTTAAACTTCTGCCTTCTTTATTTTGTTAATTTCTTCAATTTTAGGAGTTACGTAAATGGTACTGTTTTGTTCATATATGACCATTCCTGGTTTTGCTCCATTTGGTTTTTTCACATATTTTTTCTCGGTGTAATCAACAGCTACATTTTCTGAGTTCTTAGCTTTACTATAAAAAGCAGATAAAATGGCAGCTTCATATAAAGTATTTTTAGGTACTTCTGTATTTTCTTTACGTATGATGACATGACTCCCAGGTATATCTTTAGTATGAAGCCAAATATCTTCCTTATTTGCAAATCTAAGTGTTAAATAATCATTTTGCCTGTTATTTTTTCCTACATAAATATGAAAACCATCAGAAGAGATAAAGTGATAAGGTTTAGAAGAATTTTGTTTTTTACTTTTCTTGTTCTTCCTATTTCTGCCTTTTAAATAACTTTCATTTATTAGTTCTTCTTTAATTTCATCTAATTCTTCTATTTCTGTGCAGTTTTCAATACTGATTAATATATTTTCCAAATACTTAATTTCATCTTCTGTTTTAGGAATTTCTTTCTCTAACAATTTAGATGCATTTTTAAGTTTTGTATATTTTTTATAGTATTTTTGAGCATTCTGAGGGGGAGATAGTTTAGGATCCAAAGGAATATTTATTTGCTCCAAATTTTCTGTATAAAAGTTCTCTAAACTAATGCTATCTATTCCTCTATCAATTTTATATATGTTTGCAGAGATTAAATCTCCATATATTTTATATTTTTCTCTTTTTTTAGCGTCCAATAGCTCTTGTTTTTGTTTCGCTAACTTATTTAAATCTCGTTCTAATTTAGTTTGAATAGTTCTTCTTATTGATAATGATTTTTGTTTAATCCTATCTAGAGTATCTTTTTTCTGATAATAATTGTCTAAAATAGCACTGATAGATAGATTGTTTGTTTTATACATACCCTCATATTGACTAAGGTTTAAAGCATGAAATGCTAAAATTTCATTGGTTTTATCATTTTTTATAAAATGTGGATTAAAATTTTTTTCTAAAACATCATTCATTATCGAGTTAAAAGATCTATATAATTTTTCTACTTCTAGTTTTGTCAAGGCATTTATAGTGATTCTTTCGTCTAGATGAGCCCTATAACAAATTTCTTTGCTAATAAGAGGACTTAAACCAATAAAATTTCTATATAAGAATTTAAACACTTGAAGATTTTTATTACTTTCCTCTAATTTATTTAAAAATATATTAAAATCTATATGCAAAGGGTTTAGTTTATCGTTAGAAGGAGGATATTGGTATTTGAGTCCTGGAAGAACTTGACGTACTCGACTTATATTTTCAGGAACCCTTTTTATTGAGTCTAATATGATTTCAGATGATTTATCAATTAAAATTATATTACTATGTTTCCCCATAATTTCAATAACTAACTGTTTTATACTTATATCCCCCATTTCATCCAGAGATTTAACATCAATAGTAATTATTCTATCTAGTTCATATTGATTGATATCTAATATTATTCCCCCTTGTAATTGTTTTCTTAAGAACATGCAAAACATGGGAGGAGTATTAGGGTTCTGTTTTGAATAATTAGTTAAATAAGCTCTTGGATTGTTGCTACTAGCCGAAAGAAGTAATTTATAATTATTTCCAAAATTACGAATATGGATAAGTATTTCATCTTTTTCTTGTTGATAAATCTTATCAATTCTTCCGCCAGTTATTTTTCCTTTAAATTCTTTTACTAAAGCATTTGTTACTATTCCATCAAAAGACATTTTTATTCCTCCATTTAATTTATTAGATTAAGTATATCATTTACGTGATGATAAATAAATAACTGCTATAGAATGAAGAAAGATTAATTTTTTGTAATATATTATAGTAAAAAAATTTCATATGCCATATAATTAATATTGAAACTTGCTTTGACAGTAATAAAAAATATGGTAGAATTGACTATAATGGACCAGAAAGGATGAATACCATGTTAATGAGTATGACCGGGTTTGGTAGAGGAGAAAGTAGTGATAAAATACATAACTTCAATGTAGAAATAAAATCTCTTAACCATAGATATAACGATATTATAATAAAAATGCCTAAACATATCAATTATATGGAAGAAAATATAAAAAGATTAATAAAGAAAAAGATAAAAAGAGGAAGAATAGAGGTTTATATTGATTTAGAATATGTAGATGACAATAATATAGATGTTAAGGTGGATATTCCACTAGCATTAGCTTATAAAGAAGCACTAGAAAAAATGGCAAATACTTTAAATATACATGAAAAAATAACTATAAATCATATTATAAGAATGCCAGAGATAGTTAAAACTGAGAGAAAAAAAGATGATGAAAATGAAATATGGCTGTGTTTAAAAGAAGCTTTAGAGGAAGCATTAGATAGTTTAATAGATATGAGATCTAAAGAGGGAAATCAGCTTGCTTATGACATAAAAGAGAAGGCTTTAAATATTAAAAATATGGTCCGAGAAATTGAAGAGAGAGCTTCTTTGGTAGTTTTAGAGTATAAAGAGAAATTAGAAGATAGAGTTGAAGAACTTTTAAATAGTAAATATGAGTTAGATGAAAATAGATTGGCAAATGAAGTTGTTTTTTTTGCTGATAAGAGTAGTGTTGATGAAGAAATAGTAAGGTTATATAGTCATGTAGATCAGCTTACTGAATGTCTAAATAGCAATGAATCAGTAGGAAGAAAGCTGGATTTTTTGATCCAAGAAATGAACAGAGAGATAAATACAATTGGATCAAAATCTAGTGATATAGCTATTAGTAGATTAGTTGTAGAAGTAAAAAGTGAAATAGAGAAAATTAGAGAACAAATTCAAAATGTAGAGTAATTTAAGGAGGTTTTGCTATGAATATTAAGCTAATAAATATTGGCTTTGGAAATATAGTGTCAGCAAATAGAATTATCGCTATAGTTAGTCCAGAGTCAGCACCAATAAAAAGGATGATACAAGAGGCAAGGGATAGGAGTATGTTAATTGATGCAACTTATGGTCGTAGAACTAGGGCAGTAATTGTTACAGATAGTGATCATATTATTCTTTCTGCTGTTCAACCTGAAACTGTAGCTCATAGACTAAATAACAAAGAAGTTATAGATGTAGAAATGGACTAAATCAAGGAGGCATATAAATATGGCAGAAGGTTTACTAGTTGTAGTATCTGGTCCATCAGGGTGTGGGAAAGGTACTATATGTAAAGAACTTTTAAAAAGAAATAAGAATATGAGTATTTCCATATCAGCAACTACAAGAAAACCTAGAAGTGGAGAAATAGATGGGGAAAACTATTTTTTTTTAACAGAGGAAATATTTAAAAGTATGATTAATAAAAATGAGTTTTTAGAATATGCTCATGTACATGGCAATTTTTATGGAACTCCAAAACAGTTTGTTCTGGAAAAGATTGTAAAAGGAGAAAATGTATTTTTAGAAATAGATGTTCAAGGAGCATTACAGATAAAAGAAATCTATCCAGAGGGAGTTTTTATATTTATTTTACCTCCATCTATGGAAGAATTAAAAAACAGGATTATAAAAAGAGGAACTGAAAGTGAAGATGATATAAAAAGAAGGTATAAGAATGCTTTTGAAGAAGTAAAATATATAAAAAAATATGATTATTTAGTTATAAATGATGAAGTTATAGAGGCTGTAGAAAAAATAGAATCTATAGTATCAGCTGAAAAATGTAGTGTGGATAGACAAACTAAATTAATAAATAAAATATTATCTTAAGGAGGTCTTTTATGTTATATCCTTCCATTAATGAAATAACAAAAAAAGCAGATAGTAGGTACACTTTAGTTATGTTAGCAGCTAAAAGGGCAAGACAATTAGTTGATGGTAATGAACCTTATATAGATACAGATTCAACTAAGCCAGTTAGCGTTGCTATAGAAGAAATAGCAGAAGATAAAATAAGTTATAAGCGTCCAGATATTAAAGGTCTTAAGTAGGTGAGAAAATGTTAAAAGGAAAAAATATTCTAGTAGGAGTAACTGGAGGAATAGCAGCTTATAAAACTGCTGATTTAGTAAGTAAATTAAAGAAACTTAATGCAAATGTTGAAGTTATAATGACAAAAGCTGCAACTGAGTTTGTAGCTCCTTTAACTTTTCAAACTTTAAGTCAAAACTTAGTTTATGTAGATATGTTTAGAGAGCCAAGGACTTGGGAAGTTGAACATATTTCATTGGCAGAAAAAGCAGATTTAGTTTTAATTGCTCCTGCTACAGCTAATACAATAGGAAAAATAGCTAATGGAATAGCCGATGATATGCTTTCTACGGTTATTATGGCTACAGAAGCTAAAGTAATGTTTGCTCCCGCTATGAATACTCATATGTATTGCAATCCAATTGTAAAAGAAAATATGGAAAAACTAAAAGAGCTTGATTATGAATTTATAGAACCTGGAAATGGTCTTCTAGCTTGTGGCACCTATGGAGCAGGCAGAATGGCAGAACCTATAGATATAATAGAGCATGTAAAAGATTTTTTAAAAGGTGGAGATTTAAAAAATCAAAAAATAGTTATAACAGCAGGACCTACTATAGAACCATTAGATCCTGTAAGATATATGACCAATTTTTCTAGTGGAAAAATGGGCTATGCTTTAGCAGAAGAAGCAAAAAAAAGAGGTGGTGAAGTAGTTTTAATTACTGGACCTACTAATATAGAACCACCTGCAGGTATAAAAGTGGTAAACATAAATACTACAAGAGAGATGTTATCTGCTGTAGAGGCCGAATTTGATGATTGTCAAGTTCTGATAAAAGCAGCTGCGCCACTAGATTATAGACCTAGCCAAGTAAGTAATTCAAAGATTAAGAAAAACAATGATGTCTTAGATATGAAATTTATAAAGAATCCAGATATTGCAAAGTATTTTGGTGAAATGAAAAAATCTCAAATAATGGTTGGATTTGCAGCAGAAACAGAAAATATTATAGAATATGCAAAAGGAAAAATGGAAAGAAAGAATTTTGATTTCATAGTAGCAAATGATGTATCAAAAGAAGGAGCCGGATTTAAAGCTAATACAAATATCGTAACCATTATAGATAGAGGTGGGAAAGTAGAAAATTATCCTTTAATGGGAAAAAACAAATTGGCAAATATAATTTTAGATAAAGTAGTAGGGTTGTTAATTAAAAGCTAGATAGGGCTTCATCTAGCTTTTAATTTTTAATATATAAAGAGGATTGGTAATTATGAGTACAATGGTTGCTAAAGTAATAGTTGATAATAGATCTTCTAAAACGGACAAACCATATACTTATGCAATTAAAAAGGATATGGAAGAAGATTTGAAGCAAGGTATGAGAGTTTTAGTTCCATTTGGAAGAGGGAATAGATTTATAAAAGGTCTTGTGATAAAGATAGAAAAATACAGTGGAAATATTTCTAAATTAAAGTATATTGAAGACTTGTTAGATGATAAACCTATCATTTCTGAAAAAATGTTAGAATTAAGTTTGTGGATGAAGGAAAATTATTTATCCTCTTATCTAGATTCGTTATATGCTGTTATGCCTCCAGGAGATTTTAAAGAAATTAATACCTATATCTATATAAATGATAAGCAAAATTTTAATATAGAACAGTTATCTTCAAAGGAAAAAAATATAATTAGTGTATTAAATGAGAAAAAGAAGATATCTTTTAATGAATTTAAAAAAGAAGTTAAAGATAACAATATAAGAAAACATATAAATGGATTAGAAGAAAGAGGAATTATACTAACTAGTTTGGAAATTGAAACAAAAATTCATAAAAAACATGAAAAGTATATTACTTTAAAAAATGATAATATGAAATTAGAAGATATACTTTCTAAAATTGACAATAGGGCATTTAAGCAACAGGAAATAATAAAGTTTTTATATGGAGCTGGAGAAATTCCCTTAAAAAAACTGTTAAAGGAAACAAATACATCTAATTCAGTTGTAAAGTCTTTAGAAAAAAAAGGGGAAATAAAAAGTATTGAAAAAGAAGTTCTGAGAAGTCCAATTCCTGATGGGATATCCCAATATAAAAAACATAAGCTAACAGATAGGCAAGAATATTGTTTAAATGAAATGTTAGATACAATAAAAAATGAAAAAGGAAATAAATTTTTGATTCATGGAGTAACAGGAAGTGGGAAAACAGAAATATATCTTCAATTAATTGAAAATCTTATAAAGAGTGGGAAACAAGCTATAGTGCTAGTTCCGGAAATTTCTCTTACGCCTCAAACGGTAGAAAGATTTGTAGGAAGATTTGGGCAAAAGGTAGCTGTATTACATAGTAGGCTTTCTTATGGAGAAAGATTTGATGAATGGAGAAGAATAAAAGAAGGGAAAGTAAATATAGTTGTTGGTGCAAGATCTGCTGTTTTTGCCCCTTTTAATAATTTAGGTCTTATAATAATAGATGAGGAACATGAAAATAGTTATAAATCTAGTATGAATCCTAAATATAATGCAGTTGAAGTGGCAGAAAAAAGATGTGAACTTGAAGGTGCTTCATTAGTACTTGGAACTGCAACTCCTTCTATGGAAACTTATTATAGAGCAAAAAATGGCGAAATCAAACTTTTAACTTTATCAGATAGAATTAATAATAAAAAATTGCCTATTATGAATATAGTAGATATGAGAGAAGAATTAAACGCAGGAAATAGATCTATATTAAGTGTAGATTTATACGATGCTATAGAAGAAAATTTGAAAAACAATAAACAGACAATTTTATTTTTAAATAGAAGGGGATATTCAACTTTTATATCTTGTAGAAAATGTGGTTATGTAGCAAAATGTGAAAATTGTGATATATCTTTAACATATCATTTTTCTGAGAATAAATTAAAATGTCATTATTGTGGTATGGTAACTAGTCCTCCTAGAATTTGTCCTGAGTGTGGCAGCAAATATATTAAATATTTTGGTTCAGGGACTCAAAAGATAGAAGAAATAATAAAAAAACTTTTTCCTTATTCAAGAACAGCGAGGATGGATGTGGATACTACTTCTAGAAAGGGAAGTCATGCTAGAATCTTGAAAAGTATGAAAAATGGTGATATAGATATTTTAATAGGAACTCAAATGATAACTAAAGGATTAGATTTTCCACTTGTAACTTTAGTAGGGATAATTGCAGCAGATACTAGTTTAAATTTGCCAGATTTTAGATCTTCTGAAAGGACATTTCAGCTTTTAACACAAGTAGGAGGAAGAGCTGGAAGAGGGGATTTTGAAGGGCGAGTAATAGTTCAAACTTATAGTCCAGAACATTTTAGCATTCAAATGGCAAAAGAACATGATTATATTCAATTTTATAATAAAGAAATACTATTAAGAAAGGAATTTGGGTATCCACCTTTTATGAATATTATAACTATAGTTATATATGGGAGAGATGGAGATAAGGTACCTAAATTATCTAAAAATGTATATAGTAAAATATTAGAAAAATTAAAGGAAATAAATAAAGGAGAGTTGGCAAAAAATATATTTGGACCCAATCCTGCACCGTTAGAAAAACTTAAGAATAATTATAGATGGCAAATTATTATTAAATCAGATAAAGAAAATTTAAAGATGTTAAAAAATGTAGTGAACAGGGTATGTATATATAATAGCCAAAACAAAGAATATAAAGATATAAAGTTTAGTATAGATGTAAATCCAAATTCAATATTATAGGGGGAATAAATATGGCAATTAGACAATTAAGATATGTTAATGATCCTATTTTAAGGAAAAAATCTAGGGAAGTTACTAAAATAGATGATAGAATAAAAACCCTTCTAAATGATATGGTAGAAACTATGTATGAAAATGAAGGTGTTGGTTTAGCAGCACCACAAGTGGGTATTTTAAGAAAAGTTGTAGTTATTGATGTAGGAGAAGGGATTTTAAAACTAATAAATCCAGAAATAATTGAAAAAGAAGGAGAAAGTTTAGATATAGAAGGTTGTTTAAGCGTTCCAAATAGAGCTGGAAAGGTTTTAAGACCTGAAAGGGTAAAGGTTAAGTATTTAGATATAGATGGAAATGAAAAAACAATTGAAGGAACAGGACTCCTAGCAAGAGCACTTTGTCATGAAATAGATCATTTAAATGGTATACTATTTATAGATAAAGTTGTAGAAGAGGTAGAAGATTAGGAGGGGTTTTATATGAAGATTATTTATATGGGAACACCAGAATTTGCTGTATATCCATTAGAGAGTTTATATAAAGAAGGCTTTGATATTTCTTTAGTAGTTTCTCAGAAAGATAAACCAAAAGGAAGAGGAAAAAAGCTTTTACCTACTCCTGTGAAATCGAAAGCTGAGGAATTAAAATTAGAAGTTTTTCAACCAGATAATATAAATAGTGAAGATAGTATAAAAAAACTAAAGGCAATTAATCCAGATTTTATAGTTGTAGCTGCTTATGGTCAAATTTTAAAAAAAGAGATTTTATCAATTCCTAAATATGGTTGTGTAAATATACATGCTTCATTACTTCCTAAATACAGAGGAGCAGCACCTATAAATTGGGCTATTATAAATGGAGAAAAAGAAACAGGAGTAACTATTATGGAAATGGTTGAAAAATTAGATGCTGGAGATATGTATTTGAAAGAGTGTATAAATATTGAAAAAGATGATGATACAATAACTATACATGATAAGTTATCTAATATAGGTGGAAAACTAATAGTTGAAGCATTAAAGGGCATATATAGTGGAGGTATTATTCCTGCAAGTCAAGATGATTCAAAGTCTAGCTATGCTTCAATGCTAAATAAAAAAATGGGAAGAATTGATTGGAATGAATCTGGAGAAAGAATAAAAAATCTTATAAGAGGTTTAAAGCCTTGGCCTAGTGCTTATACTTTTTATAACGGGCATAATATAAAAGTCCACAAAGTTGAACTGAGATCTAAATTTAGAGATGGAAAAAATGGCGAAATAGTTAAAGTATCAGATGAAGGAATATTTGTAAATTGTATAGATTCTTGTGTTATGATCAAAGAATTACAATTTCCAGGGAAAAGAAGTATGGCTGTAAAAGATTTTATTAGAGGGAATAAAATAGATATAGGAACAGTTTTAGAATAATTGTATTAATAGAAAAATTATATTATTATATAAGATAATATAATTTAGAGGAGGGTGGGTATGGATTATTATTTTTTACTCATGATAGCTTTAATAATATCTTTCTATGCTCAGATTAAAGTAAGCACAACTTTCAACAAGTATTTAAGAGTTCCAAGTTATTCAGGTTATACAGGTAGAGAAGTAGCAAGAATGATATTAGATAGGAATGGTCTACATGATGTTAGTATAGAGCCAATTGGGGGACAGCTTACAGATCATTATGATCCTAGGACCAATGTGATTAGATTGTCCAGTAATGTTTATAATGGCAATTCTATAGCTTCTTTAAGTGTAGCCGCTCATGAGGTTGGTCATGCGATTCAGCATGCAGAAGGCTATTTTCCACTCATTTTAAGAAATAATATTGCGCCTATTGCAAGCATTAGTGCCAGATTTGTTTGGATATTAATCTTTTTAGGGTTTTTAATAAGTCCGGTATTATTAGAAGCAGGAATAATATTGTATTTAGCAATAGTATTATTCCAAGTTGTGACTTTACCAGTAGAATTTAATGCTAGCAGAAGAGCTTTGTATCAATTGGATTCTGGGATAGTCACAAGTAGTGAAATAGGCCCAGCTAAAAAAGTATTAAGTGCAGCTGCATTAACTTATGTGGCAGCAACATTAGTAGCAATTGGACAATTGCTAAGACTTATTTCTTTATCTGATAGAAGAAATTAAAGAGGTGATATTCACCTCTTATTTTTTTTGTGATTTTTGTATATAATATCTTTGGAGGTGAATATATGGAAAAGAACACGAGAGAAGTTGCCCTTAAAATATTGATTGATATAAATAAAAAAGGTGCTTATTCAAATATAGCATTGAATAAGTATATGGTTTCAAATATAAATAAATTAGATGAAAATTTCACAAGAGAAATAGTTTATGGAGTATTAGAGAATAGATTATATTTAGATTGGATAATATCAAAGGTTTCTAAAATAAAAGTGAAAAAAATAGATCCTATTATTTTAGAAATTTTGAGAATAGGTGTATATCAAATCATGTTTATGGAAAAGGTTCCAAATAGTGCAGCTGTAAATGAATCTGTAAAATTAGCAAAAAAATATTCTCACAAAGGTTCAGTTTCTTATGTAAATGGAGTACTTAGAAATATTATTAGAAAAAGAGCAAGCATATTAAATATAGATATAAAAAATGACATTGACTATATATCAATTAAATATTCTCATCCTAAGTGGATGGTTAAAAGATGGATAGATGAATTTGGGGAAGATTTCACATTAGAATTATGTAAGGCAAATAATAAGAAACCAAAATTAAATATTAGAGCAAATAGGCTGAAAATTGATAGGGAAGCTTTAAAAAGCTTATTAAAAGCTAAAGGATATATTATTTTAGAAACTAAATATGCTTTAGATGGATTAATAATAGAAAATCCTTATAAAATTACAAACACAGATGAATTTGAAAAGGGCTTGTTTACTATACAAGATGAAAGTAGTATGTTAGTTTCTCAAATAATGAACCCTAGGAAAAATAATATTGTATTAGATATATGTAGTGCGCCTGGCGGTAAAACTACACATATGGGCCAGTGCATGGAAAATAAGGGAAAGATAATAGCAAGGGATATTTATGATCATAAGCTAAAGTTGATTAAAGAAAACTCTAGTCGATTAGGAATAGATATAATAAATACAGAATTATTCGATGCTTTAAAGTTAGATGAAAAATTACTTTCAAAAGCAGATTATGTACTAGTGGATGCACCTTGTAGTGGTTTAGGATTAATAAGGAGAAGACCAGAGATAAAGTGGAATAGAAAGGAAGATGATATAGAAAAAATAAAAGAAATGCAATATATTATATTAAGGAATGCCAGTAAATATTTAAAACCAGGTGGTATTTTAATATATAGTACTTGCACTATTGAGCGAGAAGAGAATATTAATATGATTAGAGACTTTATTAAAGAAAACGATGAATTTCAATTAGTTGGTTTTGACCATCTTTTAGAGTCAAAGAAAAATATTGAAACTGCTGAAAAAGGATATATTGAATTATTTCCTCATATTCATGATACTGATGGATTTTTTATAGCAAAGCTTTTAAAGAAAAACAAATAAAATTTCATCGGTTATGATATAATATTTAATTAAGAAAAGTTAGGAGGATATTTTTGCAGAAAATAGATCTTAAAAATTTATCTTTAAGAGAAACTAAAGACTTATTTCTTGAACTAGGAGAGAAAGAATACAGAGGAGAACAAGTTTTTAATTTCATCCATAAAAATATGGAGACTTCAATATCTAAAATAACAGCTCTGTCCAAAGCTCTCAGGGACAAGCTAGAAAAAGACTACACTATAGGAGATATTTCCATCTTAGAGAGATATGATTCAAAAATAGATGCTACAAAAAAATACTTATTTTTATTAGAAGATGGTAATGTAATTGAAAGTGTAGCTATGAAATACAAATATGGGACTTCAGCTTGTATTTCTACCCAAGTAGGTTGCAGAATGGGATGTGTATTTTGTGCCTCTACTAAAGAAGGGCTTGTAAGAAATTTAACTCCAGGAGAAATATTAAGTGAAGTTTATAATATTCAAAAGGACCTTAATACAAAGCTTAGTAATATTGTTTTAATGGGAAGTGGAGAGCCACTAGATAACTATGAGAATGTAATTAAATTTTTAAATATATTACATGATAGTAAAGGGCAAAATTTCGGATATAGAAATATTACTTTATCCACTTGTGGATTAGTTCCTAAAATATATAAATTAGCTGATGAGGATATTCCAATTACTTTGTCTATATCTCTTCATTCTCCATTTGATGAAGAAAGAAAAAAGATAATGCCTATAGGAAATAAATATAAAATAGAAGAGATTTTAGATGCATGTTATTATTATATAGAAAAAACCAATAGAAGAGTAACTTTTGAGTATACTGTAATTAATGGTGTAAATGATAGAAAAAAAGATTTGGAAGAATTAAGTAGGATATTAAAAGGGCTTTTATGCCATGTGAATTTAATCCCTTTAAACCCTATTGAAGAATTCAATAAGACAAAAGCTAGTGGAAATACTATAAAAGAATTTAAAGATGGATTGAATCAAAATGGAATAGCTACAACTATTAGAAGGGAAATGGGCTCAGATATTAATGCAGCTTGTGGCCAATTAAGGAGAAAATACATAAAAGGCTAATAAGCAAGATAGCTTGGCGAGGTGATAATATGTTTATTGGAGTGAGTACAGATAAGGGAAAAGTAAGAAAAAATAATCAAGATTCTTATTTTGTTTCAGAGGATATAGAATTACCTTTATTTATTGTGGCCGATGGAATGGGTGGACATAAAGCAGGAGAAGTAGCAAGCAATATGGCTGCAGAAATTGTTAAAAATTTTTTCATGGAAAAAAAAGAAGAATTAAAGAAAAGCAAAGCAGATATTTTTAAATTCATTAGATCCGCGGTTGAAAAGGCTAATACAATAATTCATAAAAAATCTATTGAAAATGATGAGTTTTATGGAATGGGAACAACTATAACTATGGCTTATGTTTCTGAAGATAAATTATATGTAGGCCATGTTGGTGATAGTAGAGCCTATTTATTAAGAGATAATAAATTTATTCAATTAACTGAGGATCATTCTCTTGTAGCGGAAATGGTTAAAAAAGGGAGCATAAGTGAAGAAGAAGCGGAGTGTCATCCTCAGAGGAATATAATAACTAGAGCCATTGGGACAGATGAGGAAGTAATAACAGATGTTATAGTTGAAAATATTTATAAAGACGATATTTTGTTATTATGTACAGATGGATTAACGAATATGTTGAATGATGATGAGATAAAAGAAATTCTAATAAATAAAATAGATTTACAAAAAAACTGTAATAGTCTAGTAAAGCAAGCCAATAAGTTAGGCGGAATTGACAATATGACTGTTATAGCTATTAAATTGGTATGAATTGAGGTGATAATGTGGTTGAGATAATTGGAAAAGTTTTAGGAGGAAGATATGAAATAATTGAAAAGATTGGCGAAGGAGGAATGGCATTAGTTTATAAAGCAAGATGTAGATTGTTAAATAGATATGTAGCTGTAAAAATATTGAGAGATGAGTTAACTAATGATGAAGAATTTATAAATAAATTTAGACGTGAATCTCAGGCTGCGGCTAGTTTGTCTCATCCTAATATTGTTAGTATCTATGATGTTGGTGTAGAAAATGATATACACTACATTGTTATGGAATATATAAAAGGTAAGACATTAAAAGATATTATAGATGAAAAAGATAAGTTAAGTCCAGAAGAAACTATCGATTATACTATACAAATTGCTGAGGCATTAGGGCATGCTCATAAAAATCATATAATTCATAGAGACATAAAACCTCACAATATTATGGTGACAGATGATAAAAGAATTAAGGTTACAGATTTTGGTATAGCTAGAGCGGCTACATCTGCAACTATGACCAATACTTCTAGTGTTATTGGTTCAGTACATTATTTTTCGCCAGAACAAGCAAGAGGGAGATTTACAGATGAAAAATCAGATATATATTCTCTTGGTATAGTGATGTATGAAATGATAACGGGTAAAATACCTTTTGAAGGAGAAAGTCCTATTTCTGTTGCGTTGAAGCATGTAGAAGAAGAAATAACTCCTCCTAGTCATATTGATAGTAGCGTACCTAAAAACATTGAGCATATTATTATGAAATCTGCGAGGAAGGATCAAATGGAAAGATATAAAAATACAGAAGAGTTATTAAAAGATCTCAGAAAAGTAAAATACTCAGGTGGAGATGTAGAGTTTACTGATGATAATAGTAATTTTGATTCAAAGACTGTAATACTACCGCCAGTAGAAAGCAACAAAAAAGAAAAGAAAAAAGGGTTAAATAAGAATGGGAAGAAAAAGAAACCAGAAAAGAAAAAAGATAAAAAAGGAAGTAAAAAAGCAGTATTTTTAGGCATTTTACTTGCTTTTTTATTGGTAAATGGTATAGCTTTTGGATTTTTAAAATTTAAGGAAAGTTTTATGTCTAGAGAAGTAGAAGTACCAGATTTAGTTGGTGTTCAAGAAGAAATAGCTAAAGAAAAGATAGAAGAAATGGGTCTTAAATTTATTGTTAAAGATAGATCTTATAGTTCAGATTTTAAAGAAGGAGAAATAATGTGGCAAAATGAAGAAGCGGGAAAAGTGGTAAAAAAAGGTTTCCCTATTGAAGTTACCGTTAGTAAAGGTAAGAAAAAAGTTAAGGTACCAAAATTAACCGGGAAAGATTTAGGCGAAATAGAATTTATATTAGATGATTTAGGTCTTAAAGAAGGAAATATAGACTATCAATATAGTGATAGTATTCCTAAAAATATAATTATCAGCCAAAGTCCTCGACCTGATACAGAAATAGAAGAGGGTAGTGTGATAGATCTAGTTATTAGTAAAGGACCAGAAATTAGGACCTCAACTATACCTAACCTTGTAGGCTTAAGAGAAAATGAAGCTAAGCGAGCTGTCGTAGCTAAAGGATTAGTAGTTGGCAATATCAGATATCAATCTAGTGATAGTGTAGAAAAAGGAATAGTATTATGGCAAAGTTATCAGCAAGGCACTAAAGTTCAACAAAATACTAGCATAGATTTAGTTGTAAGTAGTGGACCAGAAAAAAAAGAAGATAGAAAAGAACCAGGAGATACTACTAAACCAGGAGACACTACTAAGCCAGGAGATACTACTAAGCCAGGAGATACTACTAAACCAGGGGATACTACTAAACCAGGACAAGGCAAAGATCCGGAAGATGATGAGGATCTTCCTCCAACAGAAGACCAACAATAATTATTAAAAAAACTTATGATAATTAAACCTAGGAGGTAATAGATGGTAGAAGGAATTATTATTAAAGGCATAGGTGGATTTTACTATGTGAAAACAGATACTGGAATATATGAATGTAGGGCAAGGGGAGTTTTTAGAGAAAATAAAATAACTCCCCTTATAGGGGACAGAGTGAAGATACGAGAAAATAATTTGGATATGACAGGTTATGTGGAAGAGATTATGGAAAGGAAAACAGAGCTTATAAGGCCCCCTGTAGCTAATGTAACCCAAGCTGTAATAGTAATGGGTGTTAAAAGTCCATCTTTGAATCTGTGGCTTCTGGATAGGTTTTTAGTGTTAGCCGAAGAACAGAAATTAAATGTAGTTATACTTATAAATAAGATAGATTTAGATAATAATTCAATTGCAAAAAATATTTATAAAACTTATTCTAGTATGGGATATAAAGTTATATTATCTAGTTGTACTTTAAATAAAGGTGTAGATATTTTAAAGGAAGTTCTTAAAGATGAAGTAACTGTATTTGCAGGACCTTCAGGAGTAGGAAAATCTTCTGTTTTAAATAAGGTACAGCCAAATTTAAAGCTTAAAACAGGTGAAATAAGTGAGAAGACTAAAAGGGGAAAACATACTACAAGACATGTAGAACTTATAGAGTTAGATGTTGGAGGATATGTATTAGATACTCCTGGCTTTAGTTCTTTAAAATTGGATTTTATTGAGACGGAGAATGAATTACAGCACTATTTTAAAGATATAAGAAAATACAGTGATCATTGTAAGTTCAATAGTTGTTTACATGTTAAAGAACCTGATTGCGAAGTAAAAAAACAATTGGAATTAGGAAATATAAGTGAAGAAAGATATAATAACTATTTAAATTTTTTAGATGAAGTAAAAAGAAATACTAGGAGGTACTGATATGGCAAAGATTTCACCATCAATTTTATCATCGGATTTTAGTAAATTAGGAGAAGAGATAAAAAAAATTGAAGAAGGTGGAGCAGATTATGTTCATTTAGATGTAATGGATGGTATATTTGTTCCAAATATAACTTTTGGCCCACCAGTTATAAAAAAGATAAGAAATACGACTGATATTCCTTTCGATGTGCATTTAATGATAGATAGACCTGAAAGATATATTGAAGATTTTGCTAAATCAGGAGCAGATATTATTACAGTACATGAAGAATCTACTATACATCTTCACAGGACTATTCAAAGTATTAAAGGTTTTGGAAAGAAAGCAGGAGTTTCTTTAAATCCCTCAACCCCTATACAAAATATTGAGTATGTATTAGATGATATTGATATGGTACTTATTATGACTGTTAATCCTGGATTTGGTGGACAATCCTTTATTACAGCTATGGAAAGAAAGATTAGATATCTTAGAAAGTTAATTTATGATAAAAAATTAGATGTAAAAATAGAAGTGGATGGAGGAATTAAACTAGACAATGCAAGACAAGTTATCGACTGGGGTGCAGATATATTAGTAGTAGGATCAGATATTTTCAAATCAGATGATATAACAGGGAGAGTTAAGATGTTTAAAGAAGTTTAATATTTACATTGAGAGTATTTATGATACAATGAGATTAAAACTAAATATATTTACAAGGGGAGCTTAAATGGCTGAGAGGAAACTTTTGGTGTTTCGACCCTTAAACCTGAACTAGGTAATGCTAGCGGAGGGAAATAGTATTTTATCATGAATAAACAAACCCATTACTTTTCAGGTAATGGGTTTTAATTTTAATACTTTAAAGGAAGGTGGACAAGATGAAAAGAAAATGGAGTACTAGAATGTTAGCTGAGGGAGGAGTTATGATTGCGTTATCTATTTTATTAAGTTATATTAAAGTATATCAAGCCCCTCAAGGGGGATCTGTTACAGCAGGAAGTATGATTCCCATAATGTTTTTTGCTATGAGATGGGGAGTTGGACCAGGAGTGTTTGTTGGTGCTATATATGGAATATTACATTTTATTTTAAAACCTTATTTTTACCATCCGATACAATTCTTATTAGATTATCCTATAGCTTATGGATTTTTAGGTTTAGCTGGAATAGCAACTATGAAGAATGGAAAAACAAGTGGAAAAGATTATTTTATGATATTTTTAGGGGTATTGTTATCAATAGGAGGAAGATTTATATCTCATCTTCTTTCAGGAGTAATATTCTTTGCTGAATATGCAGGAGATCAAAATCCTTGGTTATATTCTATAGTATATAATGCAGGATATTTAGTTCCAGAACTTATTATTTCAGTTATAATATTGTTGCTTTTGTGGAAGCCTTTAAGTAGAATTGAAAAATAATAAAAAGAATGGAAGGATTTTATGAAAGGGTTAGTTGTTTCTAATGGAGAAATTAGTGATTTAAATCAGTTGAAATATATATCAAAAGGTGTAGATTTCATAATATCTGCTGATGGAGGAACAAATTATATTTTAAAGGCTGGTATAAAGCCAGATTTAGTAGTTGGGGATTTAGATTCTATCGATAAGGATGTTTTAAATAAAATAAAAGAGGAAAATATTCAGATTTTAAAATTTCCTTCTCATAAAGATTATACAGATACAGAATTAGCCTTAAAATATTTAGCAGATAGGAAATTTGAAGAAATTATTCTTATGGGGGTCATAGGAACAAGGGTTGATCATACTCTAGCTAATGTACATTTATTATATAATTTGTTCCAAAAAGGGATAAAAGGAATGATAATAAATGAAAAAAATACTATATATATAACAGATAATGAACTAGAGATTGAAAAAGAAGAAGGTACTTTTGTGTCTGTAATTCCTATTAATTCAGCTGGAGCAAAGGTTACCTTAAAAGGTTTCTTATATGAAACCGACAGGGCTGATTTTCACTTTTCTTCTACATTTGGAATAAGCAATGAAATAGTAGAAAAAAAAGGATATGTAAAGGTTGAAGAAGGAATATGTCTTATAATTAAATCTAAAGATTGAAAGAGTTTATTTTGCAATCTTGCAAAAATAATATATCTATGTTAAACAGAGTAGTTTTTTCAAGATAACTTTAATTATCTTGTGAAAGCTACTTTTTTGTAACCTGTGAATGTATCCTGAATAATATGTATTAAAGGTAACTTTGAGGTGATAGAAGTGAAAAGATTTTTCAGGAAATTTCGTTGTAGGTGGACAATAGAAAAAATAGCTGGATTGCTTTTAGTTTTAATAGGAACACTAATAATTTTAAAAGTTGTTCCTTCAAGCATCTGGTTTTTTATATTTGGACTCATTTTCATATGTGCTGGACTGTATCTTATAAAAAAGGGATAGAGAAAAGGCTTCCGATTATTCATAGGAAGCCTTTTTCTTATAATGCTCTTGTAACCTTTCCAGATTTTAAACATTTTGTACAAGCATAGATTCTTCTTGGGGAACCATTAACAACAGCTTTAACTCTTCTTACGTTTGGAGCCCAAGTTCTATTATGTTTTTTATTTGAAAAAGACACTTTGTGACCATGACTTTTTCCTCTTCCACATACTTGGCAATATTTAGCCATGCAAACACCTCCTTGACTAACTATTAAAAATACTATTTAATATAGATATATTATCTAAAAATAACACTTTATATTTTAACACAATAAATGGTATAATTGCAAGATTGAAAGAAGGTTATAATATAAAAACATGAATTGGTAATAGTTGAACTATTTATTACAATAAGGTAAAATATAGTCATAAATAAAACTAGTTTAGGGAGGAGATTAAGAATGCCTGGCAAATTTGATAATGATTTTGGAATGGTTAGTATAGATGATGGTGTAATAGCTACTATTGCAGGTCTTTCAGCTATGGAATGCTATGGAATAGTTGGAATGGCTAGCAAGAATGCAACAGAAGGTCTTTTTGAATTAGTTAAATGGGAAAACTTATCTAAAGGTGTTAAAGTATATACAAAAGAAAATAATATAATTATAGATTTACATGTTATTTTACAATATGGAGTTAAAATTTCAGTTGTTGCGGGTAATATTATAGAAAAAGTTAAATATAATGTAGAAAACTTAACAGGACTTAGAATAGAAAAAATAAATGTATATGTGCAAGGAATTAGAGTTCAAAAGTAGTAAGGGGAGGTACTAACGTTGAGAATTGAATATGTAAATGGTATGTTGCTTAGAAAAGCATTCATTGGTGCGGCAAATTATTTAGAAGAAAATAAAGAAGATGTAAATGCACTCAATGTATTTCCGGTACCAGATGGGGACACAGGTACAAACATGTCTTTAACTGTCCAATCTGCTATTAAGCAAATATTAGAGTTAGAAGAAGATAGCACTATTAGCCAAGTAGCTAAATCTGCTAGCAGTGGTTCTCTTATGGGAGCTAGAGGGAACTCTGGTGTTATACTGTCCCAACTTTTTAGAGGATTTGCAAGTGGACTAGAAAAAAAAGAAGAAGCTACTACAGTAGATTTGGCTGAATCCTTTAAATTGGCAGCAGATATGGCATATAAAGCAGTTATGAAACCTACTGAAGGCACTATCCTTACAGTTGCGAGGGAATGTGCAGAATATGCATTAGATTTAGCAGGAAAGGAAAAAGATATAATTATTTTTATAAGCAAAGTAATAGAACATGGGAATAAATCACTAGACAATACTCCCAATTTACTTCCTGTTTTAAAGCAAGCGGGAGTAGTAGATGCAGGTGGAAAAGGGCTTATTGTAATATTAACTGGAGCTTTTAGAGCTTTAACTAGTGAAGGAGAAATTGAATACTTAGGTAAGTCTGCAGCAAAGAAAAAGGATGGAAAACAAGTTCATAGAGATGAATTAGAGACAAGTGATATTAAATTTGGGTATTGTACTGAATTTATAATAAATAATGTAAAAGCAGATGTTGAAAAGTTTAGAGAGGAATTAGCTCTATATGGAGACTCCTTAATGGTTGTAGGAGGAGAAGACTTAATTAAGGTTCATGTTCATACGAATAATCCAGGATTGGTTTTAGAAAAGGCATTATCTATTGGAGAATTAAATGATATAAAAATAGATAATATGAGGATACAACATAGAAATTTATTAATAGAGGAAGAAGAATACGAAAATAGTCACAACAATGTAATAGGAATAGATACTAAAAAATATAGTTTTATAACTGTATCAATGGGAGACGGAATTTCTAAAGTATTTAAGGATTTAAATGTAGACTATGTAATCCCTGGTGGTCAAACTATGAATCCAAGTACAGAAGATATATTAAATGCTGTGGAAAAGGTGAATGGTGAAGATATAATTATATTCCCTAATAATGGAAATATAGTTCTTGCTGCTAAACAGGCAAAGGAAATGAGTGAAAGGAATCTTTATGTATTTCCTACTAAAACTGTAGCAGAAGGAATTGTTGCTCTTCTTAATTTTAATCAGGAAGCAAGTATAGATGAGAATTTTGAAGCTATGGAATCAGCTGTAGAAAATGTAAAAACAGGGCAAGTTACTTATGCCGTTAGGGATACAGAAATAGATAATATAAAGATAAAAAAAGATGATATTATTGGTATTTGTAAAGGAGATATTAAAGCTATAGGAAAAGATGTTCAAAAGGTTTCTCTAGAGCTTATTAAAAAAGTTGTTAATGAAGACACTGAACTTATAACTATTTTTTATGGCGAAAATGTAGATGAAGAAGAAGCCAATACATTGGCTGAATTGTTGGAAGAAGAATTTGAGGACTATGATATTGAAGTGGTTTATGGCGGACAGCCGCTATATTATTATATCTTTTCAATTGAGTAATTATTTAATCCCCTGCCTTGAAGGTAGGGGAAATATCTTTATTTGAGGTGAAAAAATGGATGGATTATCTATGTCAGTTCAATATGTAAAAGGGGTTGGACCAAAAAGAGCAGCTAAATTGAGAAGAATGGGCATCAATACTGTAGAAGATTTAATCTATTTTTTCCCAAGAGGTTACGAAGATAGAAGAAAATTTAATAATATATCTAATGCTGTAAATGGAGAAAAGATGAGTTTTAGGATAAGTATATCTGGTTGCCCCAATGTATTAAGGCCTAGAAGAAATCTTTCTATTTTAAAAATTCCAGTAAAAGATAATACTGGAATGGCATATCTAACATGGTTTAACCAAGATTATTTGGCTGATAATTTTAGAATAGGGGAAAAACTAACAATAAATGGGAAAGTTAAAAGGATTGCTAATGAGATTCAAATACAAAATCCAACCTATGAAAAAGAAGGCTCTTCAAATAAAAAAGTAGGACGAATAGTCCCCATATATTCTTTAACTGATAAATTAACTAATAATGAAATGACCTTAATAGTCAATAATGCATTAAAATCTTATATAAGTAATGTAAAAGAGATTTTTCCTAAAAGTATTATAGACAAATTTAATTTAATATCTGTTAAAGAAGCTATTTTAAATATTCACTTTCCCCAAAGCAGGGAAAAATTTTTAAAATCAAGACAGAGATTAGTGTTTGAGGAGCTTTTAACTTTACAGTTAGGCCTTTTTATAATAAAGAATAAGACTAAATCTAACAATAAGGGAATTAGTTTTAGAAGAGTAGATGAATTAAATGATTTTACTCATAGTTTGCCTTTCAATCTTACCAATGCTCAGAAGAGAGTTTTAAAAGAGATTGAAATAGATATGGAGTCATCTGAGCAAATGAATAGACTAGTCCAAGGCGATGTGGGTTCAGGGAAAACTGTTATTGCAGTTTTAGCAATGTTTAAAGCATGGAAATCTGGATATCAATCAACTATGATGGCACCAACTGAAATATTAGCTACACAGCATTTTGAGACTATTAAAAGCATGCTAAAGGATTATGATATCAGATGTGAACTATTAGTAGGAAGTTTATCTCAAAGCAAAAAAAATGAAATTTTAGCTGATTTGAAAAATGGTAATATAGATATACTTGTAGGAACCCATGCTATTATTCAGGATAATGTAAAGTTCAATAGATTGGGCCTTGCTATAACCGATGAGCAACATAGATTTGGAGTTAGTCAAAGGGCAGTTTTAAGTCAAAAAGGATTGAATCCAGATGTATTGGTAATGACTGCTACACCTATTCCTAGAACTTTAGCTCTTATATTATATGGAGATTTAGATATATCTATTATAGATGAGTTACCTCCTGGAAGAAAGATTATAGAAACTTATTCAATAGGAATGGGTATGGAGAAAAGATTGATTGAATTTATTAAAAAGCAGATTAAAGAAGGTAGACAGGCATATATTGTATCACCTTTGATTGAAGAATCTGATACATTAAACGTAAAAGCTTGTGAACAATTATATGAAAGATTTGAAGGTGAAGTTTTTAAAGATTTTAAGGTTGGTTTACTTTATGGAAAGATGAAGGGCGAGGAAAAGGAAGAAATTATAAATGAGTTTAAAGATGGGAAAATTGATATATTAGTTTCAACTACAGTAATAGAGGTTGGAGTAAATGTTCCAAATGCAAGTATAATGGTTATCTATAATGCCGAACGATTTGGATTAGCTCAGCTTCATCAGTTGAGAGGAAGGGTAGGAAGAGGAGAATACCAATCTTATTGTATTTTGATTAATGAGGGAAAAAGTAAAATATCACAAGAGAGAATGCGAATAATGCAAAAAACTAATGATGGTTTCAAAATATCTGAAAAAGATTTAGAATTGAGAGGACCAGGTGAATTTTTTGGAACTAGACAACATGGCCTCCCAGATTTGAAAATTGCTAATCTATTTACAGATATAAAAATATTGAAAATAGCCCAAAAAGAAGCTACAGAGATTTTAAATTCTGATCCTTATCTTGAGGATGTTAAATATAAATTGTTAAAAGGAAAGATTAAACATATGTTTAAAGGAAAAACTGATGATATAATTTTTAATTAGTATATTATGTTTTATTGTAGATAAAAGTTGTGTTAAAATAGAATTACATCAAAAGAGGAGTTGGTTTGTTGAGAGTAATTTCAGGAAGTAGGAAAGGGCATAGATTGAAATCACCAAAAGGACTGGATACTAGACCTACTCAAGACAGAATAAAAGAATCTTTATTTAATATATTGGGCGATATAAAAGAATCTAGTTTAGTATTAGATTTGTTTTCGGGTTCTGGTTCAGTGGGGATAGAGTTTTTAAGTAGAGGCTCAAAAGAATGTTACTTTATTGATAATTCTTTAAATAGTATTAAGACCATTAGATATAATTTAGATGCTACAAAATTTAATGAAAAATCTAAGGTATATAAAAATGATGTATTTAAAGCTATACAGATCTTAGGAAAGAAGAATATGAGTTTTCACTATATCTTTATGGATCCTCCTTATAGGAAGGACTTAATTTTAAGCGTACTAGAGTCCATATGTGGAAATAATTTATTGAAAAATGAAGGAATTATCATTATAGAACATGAAAGTGAATTGATATTAGACAAACATATTTTTGATTTAAATAAAGAAGATGAAAGAATATATGGGGATAAAACTATAACTTTTATGAATAAACAATAAGGAGGTTGAGTAATGGAAGTAATATATCCAGGAAGCTTTGATCCCATTACAAATGGACATTTAGATATTATTGATAGATGTGCTAAAAAGTTTGATAAAGTAATAGTTTCAATTTTAAACAATACATCTAAAAAAACTTTATTCACAGTTGAAGAAAGAAAGGAACTATTGGAAAAATGTTTAGGAGAATACGACAATGTTGAAGTTGATACTTTTTCTGGTCTTTTAATTGATTATGCTAGGGAGAAAAATGTTACTACTATGGTAAGAGGATTAAGAGCAGTATCAGACTTTGAATATGAAATGCAAATGGCTTTAGTAAATAGAAAGTTATATGGCGAAATTGAAACGTTATTTATGGTTTCAAGTGGTGATTACGCTTATTTAAGCTCCAGTATAGTTAGAGAGATAGCTAAGTTTGATGGAGATGTATCATGTTTAGTCCCAGAAGCTGTAGAGAAGGCTTTAAAAGAAAAGATAAAAGGAGGTAAGAAGAATCAATGAGTGTATTAGAGTTAATAGATGAAATAGAAAATATTATAGAAGAAAGTTCTTCTGTACCTTTTTCAGAAAAAGTAATAGTAAGTAAGGAAGAATTGTTAGAAATTTTAAATGAGATAAAAATAAAATTGCCTGATGAAATTAAACAGGCTAACTGGGTTAGAGAAGAACAAAAGCGAATTCTCGCAGAAGCACAAAAAGAAGCAGACACTATTGTTTCTGAGGCTAAAACCCATTTAAAAGAATTAGTTGAGGAAGATGAAATTACAAAACAAGCAAAGGAAAGAGCAGAGGAAATCATGACAAAAGTTCAGACTAATGCAAAAGAAATTAGATTAGGTTCAATGGAGTATGCAGACAATATATTAGGAAAAGTTCAAGATAACTTGAAAGAACTTCAAAATAATTTAGATCGATTAGTGGAAACTTTAGATAAAGATAGACAAGAATTAAGATAGTTTAGGAAATTATTTAGCTTTTATAGCTGTATTTATTAAGCCAATAATTATTGCATACAAAAGAATGGAGATTATTATAAAAAACTCCAATTGTATAGAAGATATTAAAGTGTTAATCCAATTTGGAAAAGAAAATGTTTCTAGTGAAATAAGATTAGGATTAAAGGAAGTCATTACAATGTCTTTATATTTAAAGTTATATATATAAAATGTATATAAACTTGCAAAACTACCATGTAAAAATTTTGAAAAAATATATAGCTTACTGTTTAAATCGGTTTCATTTAGAAAACTTAAGGCTTGACTGTGTATTGAAAAGCCACTCCAGCCAATTAGAAAGTTTATCATCATAATTTTACATAATAAAGAGACTTCCTTTAATTCTACAATTTTTTTACAGCCTATGGTAATTTCAAATGAGCCAGTTATTAGGGCTTTTAAAGTTTTTTGATCGATATTTATAGGGATTATAGAAATTATTTTTTTGATTATTGAATTCAAAAAAAATGCTGAATTTAATATTTCAACTAGTACAGAATAGAAAACTATAAATCCTCCTATTACTAACATGGAGTTTATACCTTCTTTTACACCTTGAGAAAGAAGAACACCTAAGGATTTATTGTTTTTTGTTCTTGATTTAAATAGTTGTTTAAAGGCAGTTTTGAAAATACTCTGCTTATGTAAATATGGGGTTATTTTTTTTTCTTTTTTATAAAATCTGAATATTATACCAATAGTTAGAGTACCTAAGTAATGAGGAAGTATTATTAAAGGGCTTAATGAAGGATCGTTTAACATACCTGTAGCTATAGCACCAATCATGAATATTGGACCAGAGGTACTACAAAAAGAAAGCAGTCTCTGAGCTTCTATTCTTGTTATATGATTATTTTTTCGTAAGTTGGAAATTATCTTTACTCCTACAGGATAACCTGAAGTTATACTCATTGCTAAAGGAAAAGCCCCTTTCCCAGAGACATTAAATATAGGTGACATTGCTGGTTCTAGTAATATTCCAATAAAATCAACAAATCCAAGACCTATTAATAATTCAGATGTTATAAAAAAAGGAAGTAAAGACGGTATAACAATATTAAACCAAGTTAATAATCCGCCGTGGGCAGCTTCTATACAGTTTTGAGGAAGAGATATTATATTCAATAAAAACCATATAATAATTATTATATATATTATGGTAGATACATAACCTTTTTTAAATATTTTTATTTTTTCCATGGGACAATACCTCCATTTTGTATATTTATATTTTCAAATTCTTATTAATATGATAGATTATCTATATAAATAGTTATACGGGGGGATTTATATGACAGAGAAACCTAAAATAGGTATAGCATTAGGTTCAGGATCAGCTAGAGGATTTGCACATATAGGGGTTTTAAAGGCGTTAGAAGAAAATAATATATTTGTAGATATAGTTACTGGAAGCAGTGCTGGGGCATTGGTTGGAGGACTATATTGTTCTGGTATAAAACCAGAAATGATTAAAAATTTAGCTATGCAAATAGATAAAAAGTTATGGATGGATTTTACTGTTTCTAGAAGAGGGATTTTGAAGGGAGACAAAATTGAAGAAATACTTAAGTTGATAACTGGAGAGAGAAATATTGAAAATTTGAATAAAGAGTTGGGCATTGTAGCTACAGACTTGCAAAAAGGTGAGGAAGTTATATTTACTGAGGGACCATTATATAGTGCAATTAGATCTAGCATATCTATTCCTGGTGTCTTTGAACCAGTAAACTATGATAACAAGGTTTTGGTAGATGGTGGCGTAGTTGATAGGATACCCATATCTTTAGCTAAGGATTTAGGGGCAGATATAGTTATAGCAGTAGATGTAGGATTTAGTGAATATGGAAATAGGGTTTTTCACTTACTTGATATCATTCAACAATCTATAGATATAATGGCAAAGAAAATATTAGAAGCAGATAAAATATATGCAGATATTTTAATAGAACCACCTTTGTCTCATATAGAATCTTCTCAATTTGAATTAGTAGAAGAATGTACGGAAATAGGTTATAAGATTACGTTAGAACATATGGACGAAATAAAAGAAAAGATAAAGTTATGTGAAGATAAAAACTCAAGGATTAAAAACTAGTCCTTGAGTTTTTAATATATGGAGATCTTAAATAATCTAAGTTGGAAATTCTACTTTTTTCTTTTTCTAACCCTAAAAAATATAAATCTGTACTTTTTTTATCATAATAGATCATTTTATTAAGTTGAAGATTATTTTCTTTTTTATAATCTGCGAATTTATTTATTATTGGAATATTTGTATTTTGTTTAATTTTATTTAAAAGTTTCATTCCGTTATTATTCATACCAAGGATCCTAATGTACTGTGGATAGGTATTTTTTAATTCAAGGAATATATCTTTATTAATTCCCATCAGTAAATGGATTAGTATTCTTTGTATACGGGTTTTAGGATATCTTTTTGTAATAGTATTACTTATAATTTGAGTTATATTATTGTATTTAAAGCCATAATTAATAAGTCTATTTTCTAACCCATTTTCTATATCCATAATTTCAGATAAACTATTTTTATCAATAGTTCTTAACAAATATAAAAGTATATGGGAGTAATTTTCCATTGTGTTGAAAGAATTATATTCATTTAGATAGTGATCAATATGATAGTAGGTAGCTTCAGGCAGATAGTTTTTTATTTCATTTAAATCACCTTTTAAAATTTTATTTCTTATAGATGTCGCACTAGAATATTTATTATTGAAAAGTATTTCTTTATAATCACTTCCGACTCTTTTGATTGTAAAAGGTTTTATATCGCTATTAAGTATATAAAGGGATTTTAAGTATTCAATAGCTAAGATGTTATTTGGAGATTTTAAAATATTTGTATAATTACATTTATTACGTCCATCTTTTTTTAAAAAACTTTCCAATGCTAAGTTTCTTGAAACTGAGTAAGAATTCCCCTCATCTAAATATTTTTTAAGCATTAATTTAAAATAATAAGGTTCTTTAGCAAAAATTTCAGCAATAAATTTTAGTGTTTCTAATTCACCTAATTCACTACCAAAAGAAATATAATCAATAATATTTAAACTATCTAGAAGTTTTACTCCTCCATAAGCGAAGATCTCAGCACTTTGGACTGAAAAAATTGAAGGAAGTTCTAGAACTAGATCTATACCGCTATCTATAGCTATTTTTGTTTTTGTCCATTTATCTATAAATGACGGTTCACCTCTTTGTACAAAGGAGCCACTCATTACAGCTATAGAAAAGTTACATCCTGTTATTTTCTTAGATTCTTCTAAATGATATAGATGGCCGTAATGAAAAGGATTATATTCACTAATTATACCTAAAACTTTCATTTTATCCTCCTATATTAAAATATATGCTAAAATTAATTATAACATAAGTTTATACTAGTTGATTTTTTGATATAATTATAATACTATGTTTTATAGTGACAAACAATAGAATAACAGGAGGAATGAATGATGAACATATTAGTAATTAATTGTGGTAGTTCTTCACTAAAATATCAACTAATAGATATGGATGAAGAAAAAGTTTTAGCAAAAGGATTATCAGAAAGAATAGGTATCGAAGGTTCAAGAATAAAGCATACAACTGCCGGAAAAGAAGAAGTTGTTATTGAAAAGCCTATGTCCGATCATAAGGAAGTATTAGAAATAGTATTAAAAACATTAGTAGATCCAACACATGGTGCTATAAAATCTATGGATGAAATTAACGCAGTAGGTCACAGAGTAGTACATGGGGGAGAAAAGTTTGCCAATTCAATAAAAATAGATGATGAAGTTATGGATGCTTTAAATGAATGTATTGATTTAGCTCCATTACATAATCCGCCAAATATAATGGGAATTGAGGCATGCAAAGAATTAATGCCAGATACTCCAATGGTTGCTGTATTTGATACTGCATTCCATCAAACTATGCCAAAATCTAATTTTATTTATCCACTTCCATATGAATTATATGAGAAATACGGAATTAGAAAATATGGTTTCCATGGTACTTCACATAAATATGTATCATCAAAAGCAGCAGAAATGTTGAATAAAGATATTAAGGATTTAAATATTGTGACTTGTCATTTAGGAAATGGAGCAAGTATTTGTGCGGTGGAAAAAGGAAAATCCATAGATACAAGTATGGGATTCACTCCATTAGCAGGATTAGCTATGGGAACACGTTCAGGAGACATAGATCCAGCTATAATTCCATTTTTAGTAGAAAAAGAAAATCTATCAATGGAAGAAGTAAATAATTTGCTTAATAAGGAATCTGGAGTACTTGGAATCTCTGGGGTAAGCAGTGACTTTAGAGATATTGAAGAAGCAGCTGAAGAAGGAAATGAAAGAGCAAAACTTGCATTAGATGTTTTTGTAAATAAAGTTAAGAAATATATTGGCGCATATACAGTACTTATGGGTGAAGTAGATGTTATAGTGTTTACAGCAGGCATTGGAGAAAATTCTGTTGAAATTAGAGAAATGGTTTGCGAAGGGTTAGAAAACCTAGGAATAGAACTAGATAAAGAAAAGAATAACGTAAGAGGAAAAGAAGCCTTAGTTAATAAAGACACATCTAAAGTTAAAGTATTAGTTATACCAACAAATGAAGAATTAATGATAGCAAAAGATACTCAAGAGCTAGCTTAATTGTAATATATTTCTTGACAAAAGTATTCCACCTTTATATAATAAAACTTGTTAGATTTAAGAGGTGAAGTAAATGAAGGTCGATCTAGCCAGTTTTCTTGATGAAACTTTAAATGATATTCCTTTTACTGAAACATTAGAATTAGAGAGCTTGGATATAGGTGAAAAGAATATAGTTTTTATAGAGCCAGTTAAAGTATCTGGACATATTTATAAAATGGAAGGTACTAATTATTTAACTGCAGATATTTCTTTTAAGTATGTTGAGAAATGTGACAGATGCTTAAAAGAATTTATACAAACTATAAATACAGTTTTGTCAGGAGAATTAAGAGAAAAATCAGAGGGAATTTCTGATTTTGATGAGAAAGATGAAGAAATAGTTTATTATGAAGGAAATGAATTAAACTTAAGACAGCCAATAATTAACACAATAATAATATCTTTACCTATGAAATCATTATGTATAGAAGGTTGTAAAGGATTGTGCCCTAAATGTGGTAAGGATTTAAATGAAGGTCAATGTGATTGTGTAATAGAAGATATAGATCCGAGATTGGCAAAATTAAAGGATTTTTTTGAGTAGTAGATAAGGAGGTGGATTTAATGGCAGTACCTAAGAGAAAAACTTCTAAGAGTAGAAGAGATAAAAGAAGAGCTTCAGCATATAGATTATCAAAATCAACTTTTGTTGAATGTCCACAATGTCATGAGTTAAAATTACCTCATAGAGTGTGTAAATCATGCGGATATTATAAGAATAGAGAAGTTATAGAAGTAGAGTAAATATAAAAAAGATAGTGAGAGTAGTCACTATCTTTTTTATATTTTTATTGCATTTTTATTTTAAGTAATATATATTTAATATCAGTATGATAATTACTAGTTTTAGGAGGATAAAAATGAAAATCATTGTAGATGCTATGGGAGGAGACAATAGTATTGACGCAACGGTTAATGGAAGTATAGAAGCGGTAAGAGAATCTGATTTAGAAATTGTACTTATAGGAAAAAAAGATTTGATTGAAAAAGAATTGAATAAAAGTAATTATGATGGAGATAGAATTGAAATTATTCATGCTGAGGAAGTAATAACAAACGAAGAGAGTTCTACACTAGCTATAAGGAGAAAAAAAGATTCTTCTATGGTAGTAGGGTTTAATAAATTGAATGAAGGCTATGGAGAAGCATTTATTTCAACTGGAAATACTGGCGCTCTTTTAGCTGGTGGACTATTTCTTATTAAGAGAATAAAGGGAATAGATAGAGCTGCTATTTCAAGCCTTTATCCTACTAGAAATGGTATGACCTTACTTTTAGATATGGGAGCTAACGTAGATTGTAAGCCTGAATATTTAAAACAGTTTGCTATAATGGGTTCAACCTATAGTGAAAAAGTTTTAGGGATAAGTTCACCTACAGTAGGATTAGTAAATGTGGGAACAGAAAAAGAAAAAGGTAACATACTAGTAAAAGAAGCTTATGAATTATTATCAAATTCTGATATTAATTTCTATGGTAATATTGAAGCAAGGGATATACCAGAGGGAATTGTAGATGTAATGGTTTGCGATGGATTTGTAGGAAATGTTATACTAAAGTTAACTGAAGGAATAGCTAATTTATTTTTTTCTACTTTAAAAGAAGAATTTACAAGTAAAACATCATCGAAACTTGCAGCTCTTATGCTAAAACCTCAATTTAGATCTTTCAAAGAAAGATTTGATTATAGAGAATATGGTGGAGCTCCATTATTAGGAATTAAAAAGCCAGTTATAAAAGCACATGGAAGCTCAGATGCATTTGCTATTAAAAATGCTATAAAACAAGCTAAAATATTTACAGAAGAAAGAGTAATTGATAAAATTGAAGAAAATATAAATAAATATTAAAGACTGAAATAAAAAAACTATTATATACTCTAATGTATAGGAGGAGGTGTAACAAATGATTTTTGATAGATTAAAAGTAATAATATCTGAGCAGTTAGATGTAGAAGAAGATGATGTTACTATGGATACTTCTTTTCAAGATGATTTAAATGCAGATTCTTTAGACTTAGTGGAATTAATAATGTCTATTGAAGATGAGTTTGAACTAGAGGTTGAGGATGAAGAAGTAGAAAATATTCAAACAGTAAGAGATGCTGTTGAATATATTCAAGAACAAACAGATTTAGATTAATTTGATATGTAGGTCTCGGATTTAACTCGAGACCTTAGAAACATTCTTATTTTTGGAGGTATACTATGTGAAAAAAAATAATAGGGAAAGAACAATGCGTCAGTTACAAAATGAACTGAATTTTATATTTAAAGATATAACCCTATTAAATGGAGCTTTGACTCATAGTTCTTATGCTAATGAGCATAGAAAGTCTAACATGATCCACAATGAACGACTAGAGTTCTTAGGAGATTCAGTTTTAAATCTTGCAGTTAGTGATTATATATATAAAAAATATCCTTATTATCCAGAAGGTAATTTAACAAAAATACGAGCAACTGTAGTTTGTGAATCTGCACTAGCCTTAATTGCTAAAAAAATTAAATTAGGAAACTATTTATTATTAGGCAAAGGAGAAGAAGCAACTGGGGGTAGAAATAGGGATTCAATATTAGCTGATGCATTGGAGGCTTTAATTGGAGCCATGTATCTAGATAAAGGATTTAGGGATGCTCAAAAATTTGTTATAAGGCTGTTAGAAAGAGAAATTATAGAAGCTTCAAAAAAAGGAGAATTGTTTATAGATTATAAAACTAAATTGCAGGAAACTTTACAAAGAAATAGAAAAGCAGGAATAGAATATAAAATAGTAAAAGAGGAAGGACCAGATCATGATAAAAAATTCCATATATTAGCTTTAATAGATGAAGAAGAGTTTGGAAGAGGGTATGGAAGAAGTAAAAAAGAAGCAGAACAAATGGCAGCAAAAGAAGTTTTAATTAGAATGGGTGTTAAAAATGAATAAAAAATATTATATAATTCCTATATTTGTGCCTCATCTTGGATGTCCACATGATTGTGTGTTTTGTAATCAAAGGAGAATTACTGGATTGAGTACAGATATGACTAGTGAAAAAGCTAACAAGATAATAAAAGAACATTTAAAAACTATTCCATCATATAACAAGGGACTTGAAATTGCTTTTTATGGAGGCAGTTTTACTGCTATTTCACTAGATATGCAAAGAGAACTTTTAGGTGTAGCACATTATTATAAAAAGCAAGGAATAGTAGATAGAATAAGGTTATCCACTAGACCAGATTATATAGATGAAAGAGAACTTCTTCTTTTAAAGGAATATGGAGTAGATATTATAGAGTTAGGGGTTCAGTCTTTAGATGAAGAAGTTCTATTTCTTAGTGGTAGAGGACATAAAAGTGAAGATGTTTACAAATCCTCTAACCTTATAAAACAATTTGGTTTTCAATTAGGTCTCCAAATGATGATTGGACTTCCAAGGGATACTAAAGCAAAAAGTTTATATACTGCCAAAGAAATAATTAAAATGGATCCTGTTTGTATTAGAATTTACCCTACATTAGTGGTGAAGGAAACTTTTTTAGAGGATATGTATTTGAACAATAAATATAAACCTTTATCATTACAGGAGGCAGTAGATATATCAACAGATTTATTAATGCTCTTCCAATATAATAAGATAAATGTTATAAGAGTAGGATTGCAGCCTACGGATAATATTACTTTAGGTAAAGATGTAATAGCAGGACCATTTCATTCAGCTTTTAGACAATTAGTAGAATCCAATATTTATAAAATGCTTTTAAATGAATATTTTTCTGAAAAAGACTTTAAAGATAAAAATGAACTTACAATTAGTATAAACCCTAAAGAGATTTCAAATCTAGTAGGTCAAAATTCAGTAAATACCAAATGGATCAAAAATAATTTTGGAATCAGGAAAGTAAGAATCCATGGAGAAAATATTCCGGAAGGAATATTTTATATCAAAACCCATGACTTTTGTGATAAGATTAAAAAAGATGAAATTATTGAAAAATATTTAATTAGGAATAAATTAATAGATAACTAAAGGTTTCCATTTTGGAAACCTTTTTAGATAAAACTTAAGAGGTGTTTATATTGCATTTAAAAAGATTACATATACAAGGTTTTAAATCTTTTGCGGAAAAGACAAAAATAGAATTTAAAAAAGGAATTACAGGAATAGTGGGGCCTAATGGAAGTGGTAAAAGTAATGTATCAGATGCTATTAGATGGGTATTAGGAGAGCAAAGTATTAAAACTTTACGTGGAAACAAGATGGAAGATGTAATTTTTTCAGGTACTGATAAAAGGAAGCCTTTAGGATATGCCGAGGTATCTATAGTATTTGATAATAAAGATGAGACAATACCTATAGAATATTCTGAAGTATCAGTAACCAGAAGAATGTTTAGATCAGGAGAAAGCGAATATTATATAAATAAAAATGCTTGTAGACTTAAAGATATAAAGGAATTATTTATGGATACAGGAGTAGGAAAAGATGGTTATTCCATTATTGGTCAAGGTAGAGTAGATGAAATATTAAGCACAAAATCAGAAGACAGAAGGCATATATTTGAAGAAGCAGCTGGCATAGTTAAATATAAAACTAGAAAAGAAGAATCAGAAAAAAAACTTAAAAAGACTGAAGAAAATTTAGTTAGGATAAATGATATTGTATTTGAGTTAGAAAGACAGGTTAATCCTTTAGAAAATCAGGCAGTTAAAGCTAGAAGTTATTTGGAAATAGCACAAAGGCTCAAAAAATTGGAAGTCAATTTTTATATAAGAGAAATAGATAGATTAAAAGAAGAACTTATATCTATAGAAAAAGAAAGAAAAAAAATAAATAATAATATAGAAGAAAGTTTAAGTATAAAAGAAACAATAGAAACAAAATATTTTTCTATAAAAAATAAAATAGAGAATATCAATAACTCTATTGAAGAGCTTCAAGAGAAAAAATATTCTATCCAAAATAACATAGAAAAAAAAGATAATGAATTTGCAATATGCAATGAAAAAGAAAGGTTTTCTTTAGAAGAAAGAGATCGTTTGAATAGAGAAAAAGAAAATTTTTTAAAAGAAAAAGAAAAACTTTTGATTGAAAAGGAAAAGATGGAAAAGGAACTAGACAGAAAAAACATTATGCTTATTGAAATAAGAGATGATTATTTAAAAGAAACAAAATTTTTAGAAGATATAAATGATGAGATAAAATTAAAAGAAAAAAACATACAGGAAAAAAAAGATAGTATTATTAAGGTATATAATTTAATATCTGATAAAAAGAATAAGATTAATAGCTTAGATACTTTTAGGCAAAATATAAGAAATAGGCTAACAGAGCTTGAGAAAGAGATAGATATATTAAAAAATGAAAAAATGGAAAAAATATCTCTGGTAGATAGTCTTCATATAGAATTAGAATCAATTAAAAGATCATTAAATGCTTGCAAGAATAAAAAAAAGGAAGACTTAGAAAATAAAAAGAAAATAGAAAGTGAATATAATATTTTATTAAAAGAAATTGATGAAAAAAGAGGACTATTACAAGGTAAAACTTCTAATTATAATTTGTTAAAAAATATGGAAGAAGATTATGAGGGATATTATAAAAGTGTAAGGAACCTTTTATTAGGTTCAAAAAAAGATCTTAAATTGAATAGTGGTATTGTAGGAGTAGTAGGAGAGCTTATTAAAGTTGATGAAAAGTATGAGAAGGCTATTGAAATTACACTAGGTTCAAGCATTCAAAATGTATTAACTAACACTGAGGAAGATGCTAAAAAAGCTATACAATATCTTAAGAAAAATAAATTAGGTAGAGTAACTTTTTTACCTTTAACTTCAATAAAAGGTAGGAAGCTTAATATTAATATAAAAGAAATAGAGAATGATGGGGCTATTGGGATAGCTTCTCAATTAGTTGAATTCGATGAAAGGTATAGAAATGTTTTTGAGTATCTCTTAGGTAGAACTTTAATAGTGGAAGATATAGATTCTGCAATGAAAATAGCTAGAAAATATAAGCATTCTGTTAGAATAGTAACTTTAGCAGGAGAACTTTTTAATCCTGGAGGTTCTATTACAGGTGGAAGTACGTCTAAAAGTTCTACAAATATCTTAAATAGAAAGACTAGAATTGATGAACTGATAAAAGAAATGAAAGGTTTAAAAGAAGAACTAGAATTGTATAAGAAGAAAAAAGACAAGCTAGATATAAGTTTAAATAATTTAGAAAAAATTATTGAAGAAGGGGATAAAAAAGTTCAAAGTTTAAATATTGAAATAATAAAAATAGAAAATGAAATTACTAAGCTAACCCAATATAATGAGAAAAACGATGCATATATACTTAAATATAGTGATGAAATAAATAAATTGGAAGAGGAAGAAAAAGACATTAATCTTCAGGTAAATAATTTAAATTTAGAACTAATAAGTCTTAATAAAGACAAAGATCTAATAGATAAAACTATAAGTGAAGGTATGGAAAAGTTTCAATCTGAAAAGGATATAAAAGAAGAAGTAGATAGAAAAGTAACAGATTTTAAGATACAAATAAATTCTTTAGAAAAGAGTATAAGTTTCTTAAAGAATGGAATTGAAAATATAGATAAAAACTATGAGAATGTATTAAATAATATTACCAATAGAGAAAAAGATAATGAAAAAAATCTTATAAAAATGGAAGGGCTAAAAAATATAAAGGAAAAAATTAAAAGAGAGACTGGTAATTTAAATTTATTATTAAGTAATTGTTCTACAAAGCTGGAAGAATTAAAAAAAGAAAAAGAAAAATCTATGGGAAGCTTTATTTTAGAAGAAAAAAAATTAAAAGAAATAGAGAAAAATATAAATATTTTTGGAAAAAAGGTTAATAGTCTAGATATTAGTTACACAAAATATAGTGTTAAAATTGAAAGTAATATGTCTAGACTTTTAGAAGATTATGAAATGGGTTATGAAGAAGCTCTAAGCTATAAGATGGACATTATATATATGGATGAAGTACAGAAAGAAATCAAAAAATTAAAAAATGATATAAAAAATTTAGGTACGGTTAACTTAGGAGCTGTTGAAGAATATAAGAAGCTTAAGGAGAGACTAGATTTTATACAAGCTCAAAAAAAAGATTTACTTTCCGCTAAAGATGGATTGAAGAAAGTTATTAAAGACATAGAAAAAGAAATGGAACAAAGGTTTATGAAAAATTTTAATGTAATTAAACAAAATTTTAATCAGGTATTTAGAGAATTATTTGGTGGAGGAAAGGCTGATGTGTATTTAATTGATGAAGAAAATTCACTTTCCAGTGGGATTGAAATAATGGCACAACCACCAGGTAAAAAATTGCAAAGTCTTTCATTATTGTCGGGAGGAGAAAAATCTTTAACGGCTGTAGCGTTATTATTTGCAATATTGAAGACTAAACCTACACCATTCTGTATTCTTGATGAAATAGATGCAGCATTAGATGAAGCGAATATTTCAAGATATACTAACTATTTAAAAAGTTTTTCAGATAAGACTCAGTTTATAATGATAACCCATAGGAAAGGTTCTATGGAAATGGCAGATATTTTATATGGTGTAACAATGGAGGAAGAAGGAATAAGCAGAATAGTTTCAATAAAACTATCAGATAAAGATTCAGAAAAAGTAAGTTAGATGAGGAGGAATAAGATGTTTAAGTTTTTTAAAAAAAGTAAAAAAAATGAGGATGAAAATATAAAGGAAGATATACAAAAAGAAGAAGTTGAAGAAGAGAACAAGTATGAAGAAGGCTTAGAAGAAAAAGAGCTAGATAAATCAGACGAATCTAACAATGGTTCAGAGATTGAAGGGAAAAAAGAAGACTTTTTCACAAAACTTAAAAAAGGGTTGTCTAAGACTCGTCAAGGGGTTACAGAGAAGATAGATAGTATACTTAAATCCTATGGGAAAATCGATGATGATTTATTTGATGAGTTGGAAGAAGTTCTCATAACTGCTGATGTAGGAGTCAATACTACTATGGAAGTAATAGATAACCTTAAAAAGCAAGCAAAAGAACAAAAAATTAAAGAAGCAAATGATATTAGAGAACTTTTAAAAGAAGAAATAGAGGGTACTTTAAAAAAAGTGGAAGATTCAAAAATAGATAGAAAGCTAAATATAGATCCATCACCAGCCATAATTTTAGTAGTAGGAGTTAATGGGGCTGGTAAAACTACAACTATTGGGAAAATGGCTTGGAATTTAAAACAAGAAGGTAAGAAAGTATTAATAGCTGCAGGAGATACTTTTAGAGCAGCTGCTATTGAACAGCTGGAAGAATGGGCTAATAGGGCTGATGTAAATTTAGTAGCACATAAAGAAGGAGCAGATCCAGCAGCAGTTATATATGATGGAATACAAGCAGCAAAAGCTAGGAAATCTGATGTTCTAATATGTGATACTGCAGGCAGACTTCATAACAAAAAGAATTTAATGAATGAGTTAAATAAAATTTTTAGAGTAGTGGAAAGAGAATATCCAGAAGCTAGTAAAGAAGTTTTATTGGTTGTAGATGCTACTACTGGACAAAATGCTATTTTACAAGCTAAAGTTTTTAAAGAAGTTTGTGATATTACAGGAGTTGTTCTTACTAAGCTTGATGGTACAGCAAAAGGTGGGGTAGTTATAGCTCTCCAATCAGAGTTAAATGTACCAGTGAAATTAATAGGAGTAGGCGAAGGAATAGATGACCTTCAACCTTTTGATACAAAAAGTTTTATAGAGGCTTTGATTGGATAAAAAAGTATTGACAAAATAGAGTAAGTATAATAAGATAATACTGTCAAGTCTCAGACTTGACAGTATTATCTTATTGTGGTGATTAAAATGGTAGATAAAATTGTTGAAGTAGGTATCTTGTTTGATTTTTATGGAAAGCTTTTAAGTAAAAGTCAATATTTAGCAATAGAATTTTATTATATATATGATTTATCTTTAGGAGAGATTGGAGAAGAGCTTAGTATAAGTAGGCAAGGAGTTTATGATACTTTAAAGAGAGCAGAAAATAGATTATATAGTTATGAAGAAAAATTAGGGTTGGTTAAAAAGTTTTCCTTTACTAAAGAAAAAGTTAAGGATATATTGAAATATTCCCATGACATTGAAAAAGAGGCAGAAGAACTAGGGCTTAATAAAACCACAGAAAATATAAAAAAAATCAAAGGGATTGCCTTAGAAATATTAGAAAGTGACCAGGAGGTTATATAATGGTATTTGAAAGTTTATCTGAAAAACTTCAAAATGCTCTGGGAAAATTAAAAGGCAGAGGAAAGTTGACAGAAAAAGATGTAGATTTAGCTATGAGAGAAGTAAAGTTAGCACTTTTAGAAGCTGATGTAAACTTTAAAGTTGTAAAAAAGTTCATAAAAGATGTTAAAGAAAGAGCAGTTGGTTCAGAAGTTATGGAGAGTTTAACTCCAGGACAGCAAGTAGTTAAGATTGTTAACGAAGAACTAACTAGTTTAATGGGTGAAAAAGAAAGTAAGTTAGAATTTTCTTCTACACCTCCAACTGTAGTACTTATGTGTGGTCTTCAAGGAGCAGGAAAGACTACTACTGCAGGGAAGCTTGCTAATCTTTTAAAAAAGCAAAATAAAAGACCGCTATTAGTAGCTTGTGATGTATATAGACCAGCAGCTATTAAACAATTACAGGTTGTAGGCGAAAAAGTTGATGTTCCAGTATTTTCAATGGGAGACAAAAATAATCCTGTGGATATTGCTAAAGCTGCAGTTGAACATGGAAAGAGAAATGGAAATGATTTAATAATAATAGATACTGCAGGTAGACTCCATATAGATGAGAATTTAATGGATGAATTAGAAGGAATAAAAAATGGAGTAAATCCTAATGAGATACTCCTTGTTGTAGACTCAATGACAGGTCAGGATGCTGTCACAGTAGCAGAGACATTTAATGATAGATTAGGTATCACTGGAGTAGTATTAACTAAATTAGATGGAGATGCACGTGGTGGAGCAGCATTATCTATTAGATCTGTTACAGGAAAACCTATAAAATATGTAGGTATGGGAGAAAAATTAGATGAACTAAGATCCTTCCATCCAGATAGGATGGCTTCAAGAATACTCGGCATGGGTGATGTGTTAAGCTTGATTGAAAAAGCAGAAGAATCTTTTGATGCTAAAAAAGCTATGGAATTAGAAAAGAAAATTCGTAGTCAACAATTTACCTTTGATGATTTTCTAGATCAATTAGATCAAATGAAGAATTTAGGGCCTTTAGATCAAATATTAGGTATGATACCTGGAGTTAATTCTAAGCAATTAAAAAACTTAAATGTAGATGAAAAAGAGATTGTGAAAATAGAAGCTATTATTAAATCAATGACAAAAGAAGAAAGAAATGATCCTTCTATAATAAATAGCAGTAGAAGGAAAAGGATAGCTCAAGGTAGTGGAACTTCTGTACCAGAAGTAAATAGGCTGTTAAAGCAATTTAAAGAAACTAAGAAGATGATGAAAAGATTTACTGATGTGGAAAAAACCATGAAGAAAAAAGGAAAATTAGGACTTCCCTTTTTCTAACAATAGATATTTTTAATTTAAAGGAGGTGAAAAAATGGCAGTTAAAATCAGATTAAAAAGAATGGGTGCAAAGAAAAACCCTTTTTATAGAATTGTAGTTGCTGATTCTCGTTCTCCAAGAAATGGAAGATTCATAGAAGAAATAGGATACTACAATCCTTTAGCAGAACCTAAAACTGTGAAAGTTGATGATGAGAAAGCTGTTAAGTGGTTAACTAATGGTGCAAAACCTACAGATACAGTTGAGAGACTTTTCAAGGAAAATGGAATTTATGACAAGTGGAATGAAAACAAAGAACAACAATAATTCCTTAGGGGGTGAAAGTTGTGGGAGAGTTAGTTGAGATGATTGCAAAAGCTCTTGTAGATAATCCTGAAGAAGTAGAAGTTAATGAAGTAGAAGGAACTCAATCTGTAATTATTGAGCTTAAAGTAGCTCAAGATGATATGGGAAAGATAATAGGTAAACAAGGTAGGATAGCTAAAGCTATTAGAACAGTAGTGAAGGCAGCTGCTATTAAAGAAAATAAGAGAGTGGTTGTGGAAATTATTCAGTAAGGGATTAGCTTTCTAATCCCTTTTTTACTACTAGTTGGCAGGTGAAAACATGGATTATATTCAAGTAGGAAAAATTATAAATACCCATGGGATTAAAGGAGAAGTAAAGATTTATCCACTTACAGATGATATCTCTAGATTTGATGAACTTGAAAAAGTTTACATAGGTGAAGAGAAAATATTAGTTTGTATTGAAAGAAATTGGTCTAAAAAAGAAATTGTGATATTGAAGTTTAAGGGATATGATGATATAAATGAGGTACTAAAATTTAAGAATGAGTACTTATATATTGAAGAAAAAGATAAAATTAAACTTGAAGAAGATTCTTATTTTATATTTGATATTGTAGGTTGTAATGTATTAGATATTAAAGGCAATAAAATAGGAATTGTGACCCAGGTTATAACCAATACAGGCAATGATGTATATATTATAAAAAACGAAGATAACAATAAAGATTACTTAGTTCCAGCGGTAAAACAATTTATCAAAAAAGTAGATATTGAAAATAAAGAAATAACCATTGAGTCTATTGAAGGATTGATAGAATGAAGATAGATATTTTAACCTTATTTCCTGAAATTTTTCATGCTATATTTAATTGGAGTATAATAGGTAGAGCGGTAGGAAAAGAACTTGTTCGACTTAATTGCACAAATATAAGAGATTTTTCTGAAGATAAACATAAAAGGGTAGATGATTATCCTTTTGGTGGAGGACCAGGTATGGTTATGAAGCCAGAACCAATTGTTAAGGCCATAGAGAGTGTTAAGGAAAGTGAATCTAAGATTATATATCTATCTCCAAAGGGGAAAGTATATAATCAGAGGATGGCTAATAAATTGGCTAAGGAAAAACATCTTATATTGTTGTCTGGACATTATGAAGGAATAGATAATAGAATAGTTGAACATTATATAGATGAAGAAATTTCTATTGGGGATTATGTTTTAACTGGTGGAGAAATACCATCATTAGTTTTATTAGACTCTATAATAAGACTAATTCCAGGAGTATTAGGAAGTGAGGAGTCATTTATAGAAGATTCCCATTATAATGGGCTTTTAGAGCATCCCCAATATACTAGGCCTAGGGATTTTAATGGATATATGGTTCCTTCAGTTCTTTTATCTGGAAATCACAAGGAAATTGAAAAGTGGAAATTATACGAGTCTTTAAAGATAACATATTTAAATAGAAGGGATTTGCTAGAGAAAAAGAAATTAACTAATGAAGAAAAAAATATGTTAAAAGAAATTTATAAGGAATTAGAAAACAAATAAATATTGTATTTTAAATATAATTATGCTATAATACACAAGGTATGGTATAACGGACGGTCCTCTGTCTATAAGATATGAACGTCTAGGGAGAAGGGAGGTTTATACTATGGATATTATAAAGATGATTGAAGATGAACAATTAAAAAAGGATATTCCTCAATTTAATGTAGGTGATACTGTTCAAGTACATTATAAAGTTAAAGAAGGTTCTCGTGAAAGAATTCAAGTATTTGAAGGTACTGTTTTGAAAATACAAGGCGGTGGAGTAAGAGAAACTTTCACAGTTAGAAGAATTTCCTATGGTGTTGGAGTAGAAAGAACATTTCCTCTACACTCCCCAAGAATTGAAAAACTTATTGTTACAAGAAAAGGTAAAGTAAGAAGATCTAAGTTGTATTATTTAAGAGAAAGACAAGGTAAATCTGCTAGAGTTAAAGAAAAATCATATTACTAAAATATTGGGGCTTATTGAGTCCCAATATTTATTTATTCTTAGGTTGGTGATAATATGAATATAAACTGGTATCCTGGACATATGAAAAAAACCAAAGAGACAATAAAAAATAGCTTGCCACTTGTAGACATTGTATATGAAGTTCTTGATGCGAGAATACCTATGAGTAGTAAAAATCCAGATATTGACGATATAATTGGTAACAAACCAAGACTGATTATATTAAATAAAGCTGATTTAAGTAATGAAGAATACAATAAGAAATGGGAGGAGTTTTTTTATTCAAAAAAAATACCTACTATTTTTGTGAATTCTTTAAATGGTACTGGATTAAATCAAATAATTAAAAAATCAAATATTCTTATTAAAGATAAAATGGATAGATTGCAAAAAAAAGGTGTAAAAAACAGACCAATTAGAGCCATGATATTAGGTATACCTAATGTAGGGAAATCTACTTTAATAAATAGTTTATCGGGGAAAAAAGGTGCTAAGACAGGTAATAAGCCAGGAGTTACTAAAGGAAATCAATGGATAAAAATAAAAGGGAACTTAGAACTTTTAGATACCCCAGGAATATTATGGCCTAAATTAGAAGACAAAGATTCAGCCTTAAACCTAGCTTTTACTGGGGCAATAAAGGATGAATTGTTAGATATAGAAAATTTAGCCTTTCAATTACTTGATAGACTTATAAAGCTTTATCCTGGGCTAGTTAAAACACGATATAATATAGATTTAGAAAACTATTCAACTTATGAAGTAATGGACCAAATCGCTAAAAGTAGAGGCTGTATATTAAAAGGTGGAGAAATTGATTTTACTAGAGCAAGTAACACTATAGTTGATGATTTCAGAAAAGGAAAGATAGGCAAAATAACATTGGAATTACCCTAGTTTTTATCTGGAGGGATTGTATGTTAGAGATTGAAAATGAAATAAGATCTAAAGGATATAAATATATTGCTTGTATAGATGAAGTAGGAAGAGGTTGCTTAGCAGGAGATGTAGTTGCATGTGCTATAATAATGCCAAAAGATTTAGTTATTGAAGGTGTAAAAGATTCTAAAAAATTAACACCTAAAAAGAGAGAAAAACTATATGTTGAAATATTAGAAAGTTCTTTAGCATTAGGATTTGGACAAGTAGATTCTAAAACTATAGATGAAATTAATATTAAAGAAAGTACCAGATTAGCCATGAAGAAGGCAGTACTAAATTTAAAAGATAAAGATGGAAAATTAATAAGTCCTGATTTTGTATTAATTGATGCAGAAGAAATATATTTAGATATTCCACAAAAGGGAATTGTAAAGGGAGACGCTAGGTCTCATGGAATAGCTTGTGCTTCTATTATGGCTAAAGTTTTTAGGGACAGACAATGTGAAGAAATATGGGGAAAAAAATATAGTGGATATTTAATTGAGAAAAATAAAGGTTATGGAACTAAAGAGCATCGAGAAGCTATAAAAAAATTAGGGCCTTCTCCAATCCACAGATTAACTTTTTTGAAGAACATTATTTAGGAGGAAAAAGTATGAAAATTTATGACTCTTTTCCGCTAAAGAACTTTTTTATAGATATAAACAACTCTAAAATTGAAGAAGGAGATATACTCACTGGGGAAATATTAGATATATCGGAAGAAACAATACTCTTAGATTTAGAAAATATAGGGGAAATAAAAGGGAAAAATGAGTTTGGTATTGATTATCCAAAACTTAGGAAAGTAAATTTTTTAGTTAAATCTATTTCCAATGAAAAATTAGAATTGATACCTATTTCGGACACAAAAAATCCAAGATTGAGCTTAGAAAAGTTTGAAAATAAAAAAATTACTGATAAAATATTTACTGAGTACAATATTTCACAAGATGAAATATCGGAAGAATTTGTAGAAAGTTTGTTGGAATATAATGTACCTATAAATAAAGAAAATATTATAAAAGGACTTAAAACTATAGATAAAATAGAAGAGATTTTAGGAAAAGCAAATGAAGAAAAAATAATATTATTTAATAATACTAATAACCCTATAAAAGAAGAGATAAGAAATTTTGTAATTGTCTATAAAGAAGAATATAATGAAAAGGAAGACTTGAATTATATATATGACCATATTAAAGATATGTTTCCAGAAGAAAAAATATCTAGTTGGTGTATAAAATCTATTGCATTTATTTTAAAAAGGGACATGAAGATTTCAATAAATAATCTAGAAAAGTTTTTTTTAATATTAGAAGGTAATGAGATCATTTCTAAAGATGATGTAGTTCATCTTTTAAGTTTTTTAGATAAAGAAGATGGCTATGAAAAATATAGTTTGAGTTCTAAGGATAGAAGTCTTCTCACTTTTACAGGAAAAGATAGTCAATATATTAAAAATTATTATAATGAATTGAATAAAAAAATAGAGGAGATAAATAATAAAATTAAAAATGGTATTCCAAAATTAGATAAAAACACAAAACAGATTTTTGAGAAATTAAGTGATAGCTTAGATTTTTTAAACAATATAAATAAAGAGATGGCATTTATTTATGTGCCGATAGCAATTAAAAATCAAGAAAACAAAGGAGCTATATCTATATTAAAAAAAAGAAAAGAAAGCTTTAATAAAGATGATAAGATAAGTATATTTATTAATTTAGATATGAGCCATTTAAATAGAGTGAAGATATATTGTGAGTTTGAAGCAGAAGTAGTAAATATTAGTTTTAATCTAACAAAAGAAAATGTTTCTTTATTTAAAAAGAATGAACCGATGTTAGAAAATATTATAGAAGAAAATGGGTATAAACTAAACAATATAAATTATATAGAAGATAAAGAGATGAATTTTTTAGACACATTAGTAGATAATAAGAGTCCTTATTATTATTTGGATGTGAGAGTGTAGAGTATGAAAAAAAACAATAATAAAAAAGAAAAGAAAGCCATTGCATTAAAATATTCGAAAGATGATACAGCTCCAATTGTAACTGCAAAGGGAAAAGGTTATGTTGCAGAAAATATAATAAAAAAAGGAAAAGAAGAAAAAATAGAAATATATGAAGACAAAAAACTTTTGAATGATCTTATGAAAATAGAAATTGGACAAGAAATTCCTCCTGAACTTTATGATGTTGTAGCTCAGATAATTACTTATATTTATTATCTAGATAAGAAAAAAGGTGATTTAAATGAGTAATCATATAGATAGAGGGAAAATTGGCGAGACTATAGCGGTTAATTTTTTAATTGATAAAGATTATTACATATTACAGAGAAACTTTAGGAGTAAAACGGGGGAAATTGATATTATTGCTTTAAAAGGAGATATATTAATCTTTGTAGAAGTAAAAACTAGGACTAGCATTGACTATGGATATGCCTATCAAGCTGTAAATAGAAAGAAACAAAAAAGAATTATGAATACTGCTTTTTATTACATTAAGTGTAATAGAATGAAAGGCTATCAATTAAGATTTGACATTATAGAGGTTTATTTAGGTAAAATCAAAAAGATAAACCATTATGAAAATGCCTTTGTATAGTAGGGGAAATAGGCCTTAAAAGGCCTATAAAATAAAGAATATTTAAATAAATCAGAAAAGGGGTTAACAATGTATTCAAAAGTTAAAACGTGTGTACTGCAAGGCTTGAACGGATTTGTAGTTGAGGTTGAGACGGATATATCTAAGGGCCTTCCAGTTTTCAACATAGTGGGTCTTCCTGATATATCTATAAAAGAATCTAAAGAGAGGGTTAGAACATCTATAAAAAATAGTGGATATGAGTTTCCTTTAAATAGAATTACCATTAATTTAGCTCCTGCAAATATAAAAAAAGAAGGCTCTCAAATTGATCTAGCCATAGCTGTAGGGATATTATCGGCTATGGGTATGGTTGTTGAATGCAATTTCTCTAATATTGCCTTTATTGGTGAGCTGGCTTTAGATGGTAAAGTAAATAAAATTGAAGGCGCATTGCCTATGGTTATATCTTTAAGAGAGAAGGGAATAAAAAGTATAGTAATACCTTATGAAAATAAAGATGAATGTGGAATAATAGATGATATAAACATTATTCCAGTTAAAAATTTAAATCAATTAATAAGTTTTTTAAAGGGCAATGAGAAGATAAAAAGTTATAAACGGGATATAAGTGAATTGCTTAAAATTGAAGAAAAATTAGAAGAAGATTTTGCAGATATAAAAGGGCAAGAAGGATTAAAACGAGCATTGGAGGTTGCTGCTTCAGGTTTTCATAATATAATTATTATAGGTTCTCCAGGCTCAGGAAAGACTATGTCGGCAAGAAGACTTCCTACTATACTTCCGGATCTTACATTTGAAGAATCTATAGAGACAACTAAAATATATAGTGTGGCAGGATTATTAAATAAAAATTCATTAATAAATAAACGTCCTTTCAGATCACCCCATCATACTGCCTCTTCGTCATCTTTAATTGGTGGAGGAAGAATTCCTAAACCAGGAGAAGTTTCATTAGCTCATAATGGTGTTTTGTTTTTGGATGAGCTTCCTGAATTTAAAAAGAATGCATTGGAAGCTTTAAGACAACCTATTGAAGATGGCAATGTAACAATATCTAGAGTTAATGCAACCTTAAATTATCCATCAAAATTTATGTTGGTAGCTAGTATGAATCCATGTCCATGTGGATATTTAGGGGATCCAAATCATGAATGTACATGTACTGTAAATAGTATTGATAAATATTTAGGAAAAATAAGTCAACCTTTATTGGATAGAATAGATATACATATAGAAGTTATGCCGGTAGAGTACAATGATTTAAGTAGGAACACAAAAACAGAATCTTCTCAAGATATAAAGAAAAGAGTTAATAAGGCAAGAGAAATTCAGCTAAAAAGGTATTCTAATGAAAATATTTTTTCTAACGGACAATTAACTGCTAAAGGGGTGAAAAATTATTGCAAATTAGATAATAAATCTGAAAAAATTATGAAACAGGCTTTTAAAAAATTTAAATTTAGTGCAAGAAGCTATAATAAAATATTAAAAGTTGGAAGAACTATTGCAGATTTAGATGGAGAAGAAATCATTAGAGAAAAACATATATTAGAAGCTATTCAATATAGAAGTTTAGATAAAAAATATTGGGGGTAGAAAGATGAGTGGCTTCAGCAACAAAGAAACACTTATTTGGTTAAATAAAATAAGAGTTAGTAATATAGCTGCAAGTAAGCTATTAGAGTATTTTGAAAATATAGCAGATATATGGAAGATATCTAATGAAGAAATTTTAAATATAGGATGCATAAGAAAGAGTGTTAGGCAAAAGATTATTTCTAATAGACAAGAATCTATATTAGAAAATACTCTGGAGGAAATAGAGAAAAATAACATAAATGTTATGACTGTACTTGATGAAGATTATCCAGATAGGTTAAGATATATTTATGACAACCCTACAGTTTTATATTATAAAGGATATTTTTCAAAAGTTGACAAACTATCCTTAGGTATAGTAGGCTCTAGAAAGGCGACTTCCTATGGAAAATGGGCTAGTGAAAAATTTTCTAGCGAGTTAGCGGAGCTAGGAATAACAGTAGTGAGTGGAATGGCTAGAGGTATAGATACTGAAGCTCATAAAGGAGCTTTAAAAGGAAAGGGAAGGACAATTGCTATATTAGGTAGCGGATTAGATATTATATATCCTAAAAATAATAGAAAATTATATGATAAGATATGTGAGTGTGGAGCAGTAGTATCGGAATTCCCTATAGGAACAGAACCTTTTCCGGCTAATTTTCCCCAAAGAAATAGGATAATTAGCGGTTTATCTTTGGGAATATTGGTTATAGAGGCTACAGAAAAAAGTGGTTCCTTAATAACTGTAGAGCATGCCATAGAGCAAGGTAAAGAAGTATTCGCTCTTCCGGGCAATATAAATAGTATTTTTAGTAGGGGTACTAATTGTTTAATAAAAGATGGGGCAAAAATAGTTATGGATATAGAAGATATTTTAGAGGAGATAAATGAATTTAATCATATAATTACTAAAGGAGAAGAAGAAGTTGATTACTCTCAACTGAGTTCTATGGAAATAAAGATAGTAGAATGCATAAAGAAAGAACCTATTCATTGTGATAATATAGTTTATATGACAGGACTAGACATATCAACTGTAAGCAGTACATTAACTATACTGGAATTAAAAGGTGTAGTGAAAGAGCTTCCAGGTAGAATATATGTATTGTCTTAATATATAATTAACAGATGGAGGTGTATACATTGCAAAAAAATCTAGTCATAGTTGAATCACCTGCAAAAGCGAAGACTATTGGTAAGTTTTTAGGGAAGAATTATAAGGTAAAGGCGTCTGTTGGACATGTGAGGGATTTGCCTAAAAGTACCTTAGGTATAGATGTTGAAAATAATTTTGAACCTAAGTATATAACTATTAGGGGCAAGGGGCCAGTTATAAAAGAACTAAAAAATGAAGCTAAAAAGGTAGATAAAATATATCTTGCAACTGACCCTGATAGGGAAGGGGAGGCCATATCATGGCATTTGTCCCATATCCTGGGATTGGATGAAGAGGATTCTGTAAGGATCGAGTTTAATGAAATAACTAAAGAAGCAGTTTCGGGAGCTATTAAAAATCCTAGGCCTATTAATAGAGATTTAGTAGATGCCCAGCAAGCAAGGAGAGTGTTAGATAGGTTAGTAGGTTATAAAATAAGTCCATTATTATGGAGAAAGATAAGAAAAGGTTTGAGTGCAGGTAGGGTACAATCTGTAGCTGTTAAGCTAGTATGTGATAGAGAAAAGGAAATAGAAGAATTTGTACCAGAAGAATACTGGAGTATTAAAGGAATATTTAAAAAAAACAAGGAAGATTTTGAAGCAAGTTTCTATGGTGAATTAAAAGATAATAAGGAAGTTAAGAAAGATTTAAAATCTAAAAAAGAAGTAGACGAAGTACTTAAAAGTTTAGAGCAAGAAAAATATTTTATTCATGAAGTAAAAAGAGGTACAAAAAGACGTAATCCATATTTTCCATATACTACAAGTACGTTACAACAGGACGCATCGAAAAGATTAAGATTTTCTGCAAAAAAGACTATGGTTATAGCACAACAATTATACGAAGGAATAGATATAAAAGGAGAAGGAACTGTTGGACTTATAACTTATATAAGAACTGATTCTACTAGAATTTCTAAAGAAGCTATGAAAGAGACAAATGATTTTATCATTAAAAATTATGGAAAAGACTATTCTTCTAATGGGAAAAAAGTTAGAAAAAAGAAAAGTGGAGATATACAAGACGCTCATGAAGCAATTAGAGCTACATCTGTTAATAGAAAACCAGAAGATATAAAAGGATCTTTAAGTGACGATCAATATAAATTATATAAACTTATATGGGAAAGATTTGTAGCAAGCCAAATGAGTGCTGCAGTATACGAAACTTTATCTATTAAAATAAAATCAGGAAAGTATATTTTTAGAGCATCTGGTTCTAAATTAAAATTTGATGGTTTTATGAGAATATATAATGTATCTGAGAAGGAAAATAATATAGAGCTTCCAAATCTTAAAGAGGGAGAAGAAGTAAAGCTTAAGAAATTGAATCCTAATCAACATTTTACACAGCCACCTGCTAGATATACTGAAGCAACATTAATTAAAATTTTAGAAGAGTTAGGTATAGGAAGACCAAGCACTTACTCACCAACTATATCAACAATTCTAAATAGAGAATATGTAGTTTTGGAAAATAGAAGCTTTAAACCGACGGAATTAGGATTGCTGGTTACAGATTTATTAGAAGATTATTTTAAAAATATAATAAATGAAGAATTTACTGCTGACATGGAAGAAAGATTGGATGAAGTAGCAGATGGAAAATTACCTTGGAAGAAAGTTATAGAGAATTTTTATTCTGAATTTCATGAAGTTCTAGAGGTAGCAGAAAAAGAAATTGAAAAGATTGAGATAAAAGATGAAGTAACAGATGTTATTTGTGAAAAATGTGGTAAAAACATGGTGGTTAAATATGGAAGGTATGGAAAATTTTTAGCCTGCCCTGGTTATCCTGAATGTAAAAATACAAAACCTTTTTTAGAGGAATTGAATGTAAATTGTCCCCGTTGTGATGGAAAAGTAGTTGAAAGAAGAACTAAGAAAGGAAGAAGATTTTATGGTTGTAGCAACTATCCTAAGTGTAATTTTATGTCTTGGGATCAACCTATTGATGAAAAATGTCCAGAGTGTGGAGATATCCTTGTTAAGAGAGTAAATAAAAATAGTACCACTATAAAATGTATGAATAAATCTTGTGGCTATAAGAAAGTTGAGAAAGATAATAAATAAAATAGTCTGTACATTTATATAAAATTATGTTAGCTTAATATATATACGCGCAATTTAAACAAAGAAAAATATTCTGAAAACTATAAAATTAATCTTGAATTTGTAAAGAAAATATGATAGTATTTCTCTTGTTTGCATATGTCCTATTAAGGAGTGGTTTTTAATGATGAAAGGAACTACTATTATAGCTGTGAAAAGAGACGAAAAGCTTGCTATTGCTGGTGATGGACAAGTGACTATGGGTGATAAAACCATAATGAAAGGTACAGCAAAAAAAGTTAGAAAAATATATAATGGGGAAGTGCTCATTGGATTTGCGGGTTCAGTAGCAGATGCTGTTACATTAGCTGAGATTTTAGAAGAAAAGTTGGAACAATATGATGGGAATTTGAGAAGGGCTGCAGTTGAAATGGCAAAAGATTGGAGAAGAGATAAGGTATTGAGACAATTAGAAGCCATGGTTATAGCAGGTGATAAGGAAAATTTATTAGTAATCTCAGGCAGTGGTGAAGTAATAGAACCTGATGAAGGTATTATAGCAATAGGTTCAGGAGGTAACTATGCATTAGCTGCAGGGAAGGCACTACTTAAACATTCTGAGCTAGATATCGAAACTATTGTAAAAGAATCTTTATATATAGCTTCAACTATATGTGTATATACAAACGATAATATAATTGTTGAAGTTCTCTGAGGAGAGTGATTATATGATGGAATTAACTCCTAGTGAAATAGTAGCTGAATTAGATAAATATATTGTAGGTCAAAATAAAGCTAAAAGAGCTGTAGCTATTGCTATTAGAAATAGATATAGAAGAAGTTTATTAGAAGAAGAATTTAAAGATGAAGTTAAACCAAAAAATATTCTAATGATTGGACCAACAGGGGTTGGGAAAACAGAAATAGCAAGAAGATTGGCTAAGATTATAAAATCACCTTTTATAAAGGTTGAGGCTACTAAATTTACTGAAGTAGGTTATGTAGGTAGAGATGTAGATTCTATGGTTAGAGATTTAGTTGAAGATTCTATTAGAATGATTAAAGAAGAAAAAATAAATAAAGTGTATGATAAAGGTAAATTGCTAGCAGAAGATAAAATTTTGGATATATTGATTCCAACTTTTAAGAAGAAGGGCCCTAATAACCCATTAGAAATGCTTTTTGGAAATGAAGAAAAAGAGGAAGAAATTGATGATAAGTTTATAGAAATTAGAGATCGTCGAAATGAAATAAAGAAAAGGCTAAGAAATGGAGAGCTAGAAAATAGGATTATTGAAATAGAAGTAGAGGAGAACTTAAACTCAACCGTAGAATATTTTAGTGGATTAGGCATGGAAGAATTCAACATAAATATTGGCGATATGTTTGGAGAGTTTTTACCTAAGAGAACTAGAAAAAGAAAGGTAACTATTAAAGAAGCTAGAAAAATAATTGCAGAACAAGAGGCACAAAAGTTAATTGATATGGATGAAGTTACAGAGGAAGGAATAAAAAGAGCAGAAAATAGTGGTATGATTTTTATTGACGAAATAGATAAAATTGCAGGAAAAGATTATTCTTCAGGTCCAGACGTTTCTAGAGAAGGGGTACAAAGGGATATATTACCTATAATTGAAGGTAGTACTATAATGACTAAGTATGGACCAGTAAAGACTGACCATATACTTTTTATTGCAGCTGGAGCCTTTCATGTTTCAAAAATAAGTGATTTAATTCCAGAGATACAAGGTAGATTTCCTATTAGGGTTGAGTTGGACAATTTAACTGAAGAGAATTTTAAAGAAATTCTCACGAAGCCTAAAAATGCCTTGATAAAACAATACGAACTTTTATTAGGGACAGAGGGAATCAATCTTAAGTTTAGTGAAGAGGCTATATCTGAAATTGCTAAATTTGCATATATTTCTAATGAGCAATATGAAAACATAGGGGCAAGAAGATTACACACAGTTATTGAAAAGATATTAGAAGATATATCATTCAATGCACCAGATTTAGAAGAAAAATATGTGGTTTTAAATGGTGAATATATAAAAACAAAACTTATGAATGACATCCAACAAAAAGACATATCAAAATATATATTATAAAAGGAGGATTATGATGAGTGAAAGTTTATTACAAAAAACTAGAAGATTAAATAAGGCATTACAGAGTTCTGGATCTAAACCTGTGTCATTTCCTGAACTAAGTAAAATACTTAGCGATATATTAGATGCAAATGTGTATATAGCTAGTAGAAGGGGTAGGGTTCTAGGATATGAACTTTCTTCTGGCCTTGATTGTGATATACTTCAAAATGAAGTGGTAGAAGAAAAAAGATTTCCTAAAAAATATAATGATAGATTACTAAGAGTGATGGAAACTAAAGAAAATATAGAAGAAATGAGAGAATGCGTATTTGATGAAGTTTCTGAATGTGAATATCCTAACAAAATGGTTACTATAATACCTATAAATAGTGGAGGAGTTAGGTTAGGGACTTTAGTGTTATCTAGATTAGATAGAAATTTTACAGAAGACGATCTAGTATTAGCTGAATATAGTGCTACGATAGTGGGTATGGAAATATTGAGATCTAAAAATGATGAAATAGAAGAAGAAGCAAGAAAAAAAGCAGTAGTACAAATGGCTATAGGTACATTATCTTATTCTGAATTAGAAGCTATGGAACATATTTTCAATGAACTAGATGGAAATGAAGGTTTATTAGTAGCTAGTAAAATTGCAGATAGAGTAGGTATAACTCGTTCTGTAATAGTAAACGCTTTAAGAAAGTTTGAAAGTGCAGGTGTTATCGAATCTAGATCCTTAGGAATGAAGGGAACCCATATTAGGATACTAAATGATAAATTAATTGAAGAACTTGAAAAGGCTAGACAATAGTAGGTTTTAATACCTACTATTTTTTTATGTACTTTTAAATAAATAGGACTAAAGTCTCATTTATCTTCTAAATTGACAAAAAAACAATAAACTAAAAGGAAAATATTACTTTATGGAGAATATAGTCTAAGTATCCCAAAATTATCCTGACGAAATATGTTGTTTTTTGCAAAAGAATAAAAAAAATTCAGGAATAATATTGATAAAAAGGTAAAATTATCTTATAATGGCATTAAAGATTATTTTTAGAGGTGAAAACTATGTTATGGAAAATGAATTCTACAACAAATTTTTTAAAAAAAGCTTTAGATGGAACTTGGTATAGGAATAAAGTAATATCTCAAAATATAGCAAACGTAGATACTCCTAAATATAAGAAAAAATCTGTAGTATTTGAAGACTATTTAAAACAGGAATTAAGTATCAATAAAAGACTAGAATTGACAAATTATAAACATATTTCAGGTGTTGGGATACCTAAAGAGTATGAACCTAAGGTAGTTGAGGATAAAAGTTCATCCTATAGGTTTGATGGGAACAATGTAAATATAGATGTAGAGACTGGGAATTTAGCAAAAAACACTATAATGCATGAAGCCTTGATTAAGCAACTTATAGATGAATATGATAAGGTAAAAAACGCCATTATTGAAGGAGGAAAATAATTATGGGTGTGTTTGATTCTATTAGTATAAATTCATCGGCATTGACAGCTGAAAAGACAAGGATTGATGTAATATCTAAAAATATTGCAAATGAAAAAACAACTAGAGGTACAGGAGGAGAACCCTATAGAAGACAGACAGTAGTATTTGAGGAGAAAAAAGGCAATCCATTTTCTCATTATCTATCTGAATATACGAAGAAGTTCAACGGTGAAGGGGTTAAAGTAAGTGGTATTGTTGATGATCCTACACCATTTAAATTGGTATATGAGCCTGGACATCCAGATGCAGATGAAAATGGGTATGTAAGGATGCCAAATGTAGAGATAGTGAAGGAAATGGTTGATATGATAGATGCCCAAAGAGCTTATGAAGCCAATATAACATCTATAAATGCTTCTAAAACCATGCTAATGAAAACGCTAGAAATAGGGAAAAGATAGGAGGGTAATAAATGAATATAAATCCAATAAAATATGGAGACGATAATTTTTCTATTTTAACAGATAATGATGAAAAGAAACAAAGCGATTCTCTATCTTTTGGTACTTACTTGAAAGAAGCAATTAATGATGTAAATAAACTCCAAATAGAATCGGAGAATTATAAAAAGTTGTTAGCTACAGGAGATGTTGATAATCTTCACGATGTAATGATAGCTGCCGAAAAAGCCAATATATCGTTACAATTGACCATGAGCATAAGGAATAAAGTAGTAGATGCTTATAGGGAAATTATGAGAATGCAATTATAGATGATCTGGCAAAGAATGGGGTGATTTAGTGGGAGAAACTATCCAGAAAATGAAGACGCAATTAAATGATTATTGGCAGAAAACAGATAAAAATAAAAAAATCAAATTGGGGATAATAAGTGGACTAATAATAATAGGTGTTTTTATTTTAATCTTTGTTTTAACAAGGCCTAAATATGAAGTTCTTTATGATAATTTATCCCTTAAAGATATGGGACAAGTAACTAAGAAACTTGATGAAATGAATATAAAATGGAAGACTGCTGATGATAATGAAAATACTATATTAGTGCCTTCAGAAGTAAAGAATAAAGTAAAACTTGAACTAGCCTCTGAAGGTTTGCCAAAAGAAGGATATGGTTTTGTAGATGCATTTAATGATAGTAGCTGGACTATGACAGATTATGAAAAGAAGGAGAGGATGCAATATGCTCTTCAGAATGAGTTATCCTCTACTATTTCAGAAATAGACGGGATTGAAAGTGCTACTGTTTACATAGATGAAAAAGATGAATCGACTTTTGTTTTAGAAGATGATGAAAAAGAGACCACAGCTTCAGTGTTTATAAAAAAAAGTGATAATAAACCCATACCTGCTGATAAGGTAACTGCAATCAAAAATCTTGTAGCAAGCTCCATTAATATGGATGAGAGTCAGGTTTCTGTAATTGATGATTCAGGAAAGCTTCTAACAGACAATGGGAATGATTCAAATTATTTAATGACTGATCAATATGATATGCAGCAAAATATAGAGTTGAGGATAAATGAAAGTTTGAGAAGATTCTTAGAAAATGTATTTGGATATGGGAATGTAGATGTTAGGGCTAGTGTAAAGGTGGATTTTGACAGTGAGGTTACAAAAATAGTAGAATTTTCACCTCCTATTGAAGACAGTGAGGAAGGGCTTATAAGAAGTATGGAAGAAATAGAAGAGACAATGGTAGGTGGAGAAGGAAATATACCAGTTGGTGTTGATGGAAATCCCCCAGATTATGAAATGGAAGATGGTGGAACATCTAGATATGATAAAGCAAGTCGTGTAATTAATAATGAGTTGAATGAAATAAATAGGGAAATTAAAAAAGCACCTGGACAAGTAGATGGAATAACAGTTGCTGTTCTTATAAATGAAGCATCGTTAATAGATGGAGAAATGACAGAAGAAAAAAGACAGGAAATATCAGAATTAGTTACAGCAGCTACAGGACTTGATACTAGAGAAGTAAGAATAAGTTCTCAAAATTTCAATACTATCAAGGAGCCAGAAGAAGAGGAAGAAGAGTCAAATCTAACTAAATGGATTTTGCTAGGGGCAGTATTAGTTTCTGCTATTATTGGATTTATTATATATAGAAGAAATAAGAGAAAAGATGAAGAGATGGAGTTTGAAGATTTAGAAAGGGCTTTAGAAGAAGAAATAGAAGAAGAAACTAGAATTCAGGACTTGGATTTTGAAAGAGAAGAGTCAGAAATGAAGACTCAAATAGAACAATTCGTAGAGAAAAAGCCAGAAGCTGTAACCCAATTATTAAGATCATGGCTAAATGAATAGGGAGTGACAAATTTATGCCTAGAGAAAAATTAACAGGTAAGGAAAAAGCAGCGATACTTCTCATTGCATTAGGACCTCAAAAATCTGCAGAGATATTTAAACATTTGACTGAAGAAGAAATAGAAGAGCTCACTTTACAAATTGCTAATATGAGGAAGGTTTCTCCCGAGGAAAAGGAAGAGATTATAGAAGATTTTTATCAGCTTTGCTTAGCACAGGAGTATATTTCAGAAGGTGGAATTAATTATGCAAAAGAAGTATTAGAAAGAGCTTTAGGTGATGATAAGGCTGAAGATATAATAAGTAGGTTAACATCTTCATTACAAGTAAGACCTTTTGAATTTGCAAGAAAGGCAGAGGCTAGCCAGTTGTTAAATTATATACAAAGCGAACATCCTCAGACTATTGCTTTAATACTTTCTTATTTATCTCCATCTCAATCGGCTCAGATACTATCTGGTTTACCAGAAGAGAAACAGGCTGAAGTAACGAGAAGAATTGCAATTATGGACAGAACTTCCCCAGAGGTTGTAAAGGAAATAGAGCAAGTATTAGAAAGTAAATTTTCCAATATTGTTTCTCAGGATTTTGCAGCTGCTGGAGGTGTTCAAACAGTAGTAGATATATTAAATTCTGTGGATAGAGGAACAGAGAAATATATTATGGAAGAGATAGATATAAAAGATGCAGAACTTAGTGATGAAATTAGAAAGAGAATGTTTGTATTTGAAGATATAGTAGGTCTTGATAATCGAAGTATTCAAAGAATTATCAGAGAAGTTGATAATAGCCAATGGGCTGTTGCACTTAAAGGGGCTAGTGATGATGTTAAAGAAGCTATTTTTACAAATATGTCTAAGAGATTAGTTGAAATGATTAAAGAAGATATAGAATTTATGGGACCTATTCGCCTTAGAGATATAGAAGAAGCTCAACAAAATATTGTTAATATAATCAGAAAGTTAGAAGAAGAAGGTGAGATCATTACTCCAAGAGGAGGAGATGAGATAATTGTCTAAAATTATTAAATCTTCAAAAGTTGTAGAAGAAAAAGGAGATTCCCTAATAAAAAAAACCAGTAACAGAGAAGAGGAAATTTTATTAGAAAATGCTAAGAAAAAATATGATGAAATAGTTTTTGCAGCAAGAAATGAGGCGGAAAAAGTAATTAAAAGCGGTCATAAAGAAAGTGAAGCTATATTAAATAGAGCCTATGAAGAAGCTGAAAACATTTCAAACAAGTGGAAAGATAAAGGTTATCAAAAAGGTCTTAAATCTGGCCATGCAGAAGGTTATGATGATGGATATGAGGAAGGAAGAAAAGATTCTAATATTCTAATAGATGAAGCTTTGGAAATTAAAGAAGAGTATATAAAAAAGAAGGAAAATTTGTATAGAGAAGTTGAGAAGGACATAATCCATCTTGTTTTAGAGATATCTGAAAAAGTTATCTATGATAAAATCAATGAGGACAAGGAGTATATAGTTTCTTTAGTACTAAAAGGTATTGAAAGTCTTAATACAACTGAAAACTTAATTGTTAGAATATCAAAAGAAGATTACGATATTGTAGAAACATCTAAAAACAAAATATTAGCCAAGGCCAGTTTAGTCAATGATTTAGAAATAAAGATTGATAGCAATTTAAGTAAGGGAGACTGTATTATAGAAACTAATAAAGGTAGTGTAGATGTAAGTATAGATTATCAAGTAAAGGAAATGAAAGAACTATTAAATAATATTCTACATAGTGAGTGATTTTAATGGAAAATAAGATAGATCTAAAAAAATATATAAGTGCAATAAATGATAAACGATTGGTTAAATATACAGGGAATATAACTAAAGTTACAGGCCTTACTATTGAATCCAATGGACCTATGGCCAGTATTGGGGAGCTATGTTATATATATCCCCATAATAAAAATGCGCCTATAATGGCAGAAGTTGTAGGATTTAAAGAAGATAAAATTCTTCTTATGCCTTTAGGTGATATGGAAGGTATAGCTTCTGGAAGTACTGTAATTGCTAGTGGAAAATCTCTAAATATTAATGTAGGAGATGAATTAATAGGTAGAGTTATCAATGGGTTAGGACAACCTATAGATGGAAAAGGACCTATTAATACATTAAGAAGTTACCCTGTATCTAAGTCTCCTCCAAATCCATTAGAGAGGATAAAAATAGAAGAACCTCTATCGTTAGGTATTAAAGCTATAGACGGACTTTTAACATGTGGAAAAGGGCAGAGAATAGGAATATTTGCAGGAAGTGGAGTCGGAAAGAGTACCTTAATGGGAATGGTTTCGAGAAATTCAACTTCAGATATAAATGTAATAGGTCTTATAGGAGAGAGAGGTAGGGAAGTAAGGGAATTTATTGAAAATGATTTGCAAGAAGAAGGTCTCAAAAAATCAGTAGTGGTGGTGGTTACATCTGATCAACCTGCCCTCATTAGGGTTAAAGGTGCCATGGTTGCTACAGCTATTGCTGAATATTTTAGAGATCAAGAAATGAATGTAATGCTTTTAATGGATTCTCTTACTAGATTTGCTATGGCTCAAAGAGAGATTGGACTAGCTATTGGAGAACCACCAGTTACAAGAGGATTTACTCCATCTGTTTTTGCTTTATTACCAAAATTGCTAGAAAGAGCAGGTACTTCTGATAGAGGAAGTATTACTGGATTATACACAGTATTAGTAGATGGAGATGATTTAAATGAGCCCATAACTGATACAGTAAGAGGGATATTAGATGGACATATAGTGCTTTCAAGAAAGCTTGCTAATCAAAATCATTATCCAGCCATTGATATATTAAGTAGTATAAGTAGGGTTATGCCTAGTATAGTAGAAAAGGATCATATGAATATGTCTAATGTAATTAAAGATATATTAGCAGTATATAAAGAGTCAGAGGATTTAATAAATATCGGTGCTTACAAAAGAGGTAGCAATAAAAAAGTAGATATCGCTATAGATTTAATAGATGATATAAAAGAATTTTTAATGCAGGAAACTTCAAAGAGCTATACTTTTGAAGAAACTAGTAAATTGCTTTTAGATATAAATAAAAAACTAGGAAAGGTTTAGTCAATGGGGGGATTTTGATTGGAGAAATTCAATTTTAAATTTGAAAAAATATTAGACTATAAAAAGACTATAGAAAGTCATAAAAAAAATGAATATGGTAAAATACAACAAAAACTAACAAAAGAAGAAAAAATATTAGAGAATTATTATGAATTTAAAGATAAGCTTAAAAACAAGAAAGACCAATCTAATAAGAAGACAAATATAGCTAATCTTCAATTATATAATAACTATTTAAATGATATGAATAAGCTTATTTCTGCCCAAGAGGGGATAATAGATCAGACTAAAAAAGAATTAAAAGTTGCCAAAAATGAATTGTTAGAAGTATCGAAAGAGAAGAAAATATTTGAAAAACTAAAGGAAAATAAATACGAAGAACATTTATATGATATTAAGAAGGAAGAAGAAAAACTAATAGATACAATAGTAAGTTTTAAGGCGAGTACCCATTAAAAATGGAAAGGGGGCATTTTAACGATAATGAATAGACTAAAAAAAAGTAAGAGAGCTTTAATAATAGCCCTAGTGTTAATTCCTATAGTTTTGGGTCCTCTACTATATGCTAAAAATGGAAAAGTTAAAAATACTACAAACCTTATAATAGGTAAAGTAGTAGACTTTGCAAAAAGAAAGTTTAGAACTAGTTCTACAAATGTAGAAAAAGAAGATAAGAAGATCAGTTTATCTAATTATTATCTTTCTTTAAAAAACAGTGAAGCTGCAGATAAGTTATACATAGTTAAGATGAATGATAAAGAATTATATAATGATTTAATTAGGTTAATGAATAGAAAATCTGGTGATAAAACTTCTGAAGTCCTTAAGCTTATAAGGAATATAGAGCTAAGAAAAGACTTTCTTTCTTCTACATATGATGAGATACAAGAAGAAAAACATGTTCAAATAAAAAGAGAAATAGAAACTTTAGAAAGCATTGATACTTTATCCGGTATAAGGAAGGTAGAACGGATGGATAATGAATATAGTGATTATGTAGAGGTTTTACCTGATATTATAGAGCGTATGGAAAATGGAAAGGCGTCTGAGTTGCTTTTTTATATGGACAATAATATAAAAGAAAAAATAATGGCTAAATTAGACATTAAGAAAAGAAATGATTTAGAAAGAATAATATTAAAAAAGGAAATCAAATATGATAAATTACAAGATTTAGCAAGGAGTTATGATTCAAAGCCTATAGAGGAAGTTATTAAGGAAATAAGCAATGAAGAAGTATATTCTATAGAAGAACTGTCTTATATATATATGAATCTATCAGTAGAAAAAGCGGCTGAAATTATTTCAAGAATAAAAGAAGATGAGTTCGTTGAAGAGCTATTTGTATATCTAAAAAGAGAAGAAGAACTTAGAAAAAGCAATGATTCAAAAGCTGTTGAAATCAATGAAGCAGTTAAATTTTTAAGAGAATATAATAGTAAAATAGATGAGTTAGTAGAGGTTTATGAGAAAATGTCACCTAGTAACGTAGCTAAAATAACTGAAAAAATGTTAGAAAATACGGAAGAAGTTACTTCTTTGGAAATTGATTCAACGCCAATATATGAGATTTCTGATTCAACTATTATAGTAAATGTATTGGGAAAAATGAAAAAATCAAGTCTATCAAAAATTATCAATAATATGAATACTAAAAAGGCTTCACAGCTAACTCAAATGTTAGCTAGTCCATAAAAATATTATGTAAAGGAGGTGAAAAAAATGGAAAGAATGAAGAATAATGTACTGGCTCTAAAAGCTTTAAATGATTTTTCTGTGTCCAGTAAAAATATTGATTTAAAGAAAGCAGATGAAAAAGTAGATAGAAATTTTTCTAGTTGTTTTAAAAAAGCCAAATCAATTATAGAAAACAAAAATATAGCTAGAGAAAGCTCTGTGACAAGTGATGAAAACGAGGAAATAGATGAAGAAATAGACAAAGAACTTGATAATTTAAATATATTGCTAGGAGACATAAATTTATTTTTAAAAGAATTAGAAACAAAAATAGATAACTATGGATTTAAAAAAACAGACGAAAAAATTATTACAATGTTAGAAAATGTAGCGGAGAAAATAGCTGGCGAAATTATTGAAAAAGAATTTTTTCAGTATGATATTTCAAATAACAATGAAACTATAGAGAATATATTGAACAATATATCAGAAATCACAGACTTCTTAAATAATCTTGAAAAAAATATAGAAAAAAATTCATTAAACAGTACTGAAAAAAATGCTCCTATTATAAAGGAAATTAAAGATAATATAGCCCTTATTAAAAAAGGAATAAAGCTAGTGGCAGGAGAAAAAACAAATTTCATTGAAAATAATGTAAAAAACAAAGTGGCTTTAGATAGAAAAGACTTTTCTAAGGATATGATTTTTTATGATGAATCTAAAAATAAAACAGAATATGTATTGAAAGAAGAGGCTGAAGTTAAAAATAGTTCGAACTCAGATATAAAACCTAAAAACGCTGATTCTGATGAAATTCATATAAAATCTGCTTTCGTTAATTCTGAGAAGGACTTAATATTTGAAAATAAAATTGAATCAATGGAAAATAGGCCAGTAGAAATACCAAAAGAAGAGCTAATTGAACAGATAATAGACAAGGCAAATATTATGTTAGATGAAGATAGTTCAGAAATTAGAATAAAACTTAAACCAGAAATATTAGGAGAATTATTATTAAAAATAGAAGTAGAAAAAGGTGTAGTTGTAGCTAAAGCAATAGTTGACAATTATAGAGTGAAGGAGTTAATTGAAACCAATATATTACAATTAAAAGAAGGCTTAGAAGAGCAAGGTTTAGATATAAAAACTTTTCAAGTCCAAGTAGGAAGTAATTCGGATTTTGACAGAGAGCAAAGAGAAGAATTTTTTCACAATAACAGAAAAAATAAAAGGGTTAAGTTGAAAAAGGAAGGTATATTAAATATGAATAATTATGAGGAGAACATAGTATCTGATGACCCTATATTATTAAATGAAGGAACATTAGACTTAAAAGCTTAGGAGGTGTAAAGAATGGAAGTTAATAACAATATAAATACAGGAAAATATGTGGAAAATGTATATGAATTTGGAAAGGAAAACTCTAACAAAGAAATAGAAAAAACCGATCAATTAGGTAAAGATGCTTTTTTAAAGCTATTAGTAGCACAACTTTCTAATCAAGATCCACTAAATCCTATAGAAGATAAAGAATTCATAGCTCAAATGGCTCAATTTAGTACTTTGGAGCAAGTGCAGAATTTAAATGAAAATTTTTCAAATTCTCAAAAAGAAATTAAAGGCTCTATAGACAATTTAAATAACAATTATATAGATGCCAGTATTGAAATTTTAAAAGAGATAACTAGTTTAAGAAAAGCACTAGAAGCTTATTTAGTTAAAGGGGACAAACCTAGCACACCAGAAGAATAGGAAAAGAAAGTCTGGAGCTGATATTGTGAATAGAATAGATATAAGACAATTAGAGAGTAGATTGATAAATTCTTCTACTCAAATTAGAGAGACAAACATAAATACAAATAAAGACTTTAAAGAAATTCTTGAAACAGCTAAAAAGAAGAATAATGAAATTAAATTTTCCAAACATGCATTGGAAAGAATGGATTTAAGAAATGTAAAATTAAATTTAGAGGAAGTCAAAAAAATAGAGACAGCCTTTAAAACAGCAGAAGAAAAAGGTGTTAAAGATGCATTGATTCTATTAGGAAATAAAGGCTTTATAGCAAGTATTAAAAATAAAACGATTATAACCGCTTTAACTAATGAAGAATGTAAGGAAAATATAATAACAAATATTGATGGGGCAGTAATATTATAACTGGACCTTTTAGGAGGTTATCTATGTCTGACTGATAGAAGACATAGTACTGTCCCCAAATTGGAGGTATGTAGAAATGATGAGATCAATGTACTCAGGAGTATCAGGACTGAGGACGCATCAAACTAAGATGGATGTTATTGGTAATAATATTGCAAATGTGAACACTGTTGGATATAAAAAAGGTCAAATGACATTTCAAGAGGTATTTAGTCAAACAGTAAGAGGAGCAGGGGCAGCACAAGGAGGAAAAGGTGGTACAAATCCTCAACAAATAGGACTAGGTGTAGATGTAGGCTCTATAAGTACTAACCACACAGAAGGGTCTTCTCAAAGAACAGATAACCCTACAGATGTAATGATAGATGGTGAAGGGTTTTTTGTAGTAACTGATGATACTAATTTCGAAAACAGATACTATACAAGAGCAGGAAATTTCACAGTAGATGGAGCAGGAAATTTAGTAACAGCAGATGGATATAAGGTATTAGGATATAGGGCTAATGATAATGGAGAAATTACAGAAACATATGGTCCAATAGTTATAAATAGATCAGAAACCATAGCAGCAACGCCAACTAAAACAATAGAACTTAGAGGAAATTTAAATCCAGCAAGTGATAAACATACTACTGATACTGTCATAAAAGATAGTCTAGGAAATTCTTGGATTGTAGAATTTGAATTTGAAAAGGGAACAGAAGAAAATACTTGGACAATGTCACTTAAGGGTATAAAAAGTCAGGATGGGGAGCTAGAAATAACAAATGGAGAATTAGCAGAAACCGCTATAACGTTTGGTGAAGATGGAAAGATTATAACAGATAACTTAGATTTAAAATTGAATATTCCTAATCAAAATGGAGCAACTTTTGGTGAAGGCGGCAGCATAACCATATTTGATCCAAATAACCCGGATTCCTATAAAAAAATGACTCAATATGCTAATGATACTGATCTTAAACCCCACGCTATTGACGGGAATTCTTCTGGAAAGCTTACTGGTTTTGCAATAGATCCTTCTGGTATTGTAAATGGTATTTTTAGCAATGGAGAGAATAAAGCCCTTGGACAACTTATGTTGGCTAAGTTTGATAATCCTATGGGACTTGAAAAAATGGGGAGTAATTTCTTTATAAATACTAGAAACTCAGGAGAGCCTCAATATGGAGTGGCAGGAACTAGTGGATTTGGTGCTGCAAAATCAGGTAACTTAGAAATGTCTAATGTGGATCTTTCTATGGAATTTACTGAAATGATAACTACCCAAAGAGGTTTCCAAGCCAACTCAAGAATTATAACTACATCTGATGAAATGCTCCAAGAGTTAGTTAATCTGAAAAGATAGTATATTAGTTGGGTAGATCTTCTACCCAACTAAATAAAAAAAGGTGGAGATTCTATGATAAAAGTTAAGAGATTGAATGAAAAGGAATTTGTTGTAAATAGTGATTTGATAGAATTTATAGAGGAAACTCCTGATACGGTGATTACACTGACTACAGGTAGAAAGGTAGTTGTCAAAGAATCTATAGATGAGATCATAGAGAAAGTTATAGATTTTAAAACAAGAACAATGAAATATATAAAATGACAAGATTAGAGAAAGAGGTGTAACCATTGGATATAGCAACTGTCATTGGATTGATAAGTGGTTTTATATTTATAATATGGGGGATTTTTATATCTGGAGAACTAAGCTCTTTTATAGATATTCCGTCTATGTTAATAGTTCTTGGCGGAACTTTAGCCTCTACCCTTATAAGTTACCCCATAAAGAGTTTTTTAGGAACTTCTAAGGTAGTAAAAAATGCTTTTTTACATAAAGAAATTTCTCCAGATAACGTTATAGTGGACATAATTCAATTAGCTAATGTAGCTAGGAAAGAAGGATTGTTGTCTTTAGAGGAGTTTGGAGAAAAGGTTGATGATGAATTTTTAAAAAAAGGAATAATGTTAATAGTAGATGGAACAGATCCAGAACTAGTAAGAAATATACTTGAAACAGAGCTTGTTTTTCTTGAAGAAAGACATACAGAGGGACAAAGTATATTTGAAACTATGGGTTCCTTTGCTCCAGCTTATGGTATGTTGGGTACTCTAATAGGACTTATAAATATGTTAAAGAAACTTGATGACCCGTCTAGTATTGGTCCAAATATGTCTGTAGCTTTAGTTACAACTTTCTATGGTTCATTTTTTGCCAATGTTGTCTTTTTACCTATGGCAAATAAGTTGAAAATTAGAAGCAAAAGAGAAGTATTAGTAAAAGAATTAATGGTTGAAGGGCTTTTGTCTATACAGGCTGGTGAGAACCCAAGAATTATCGAGGAAAAATTAAAAACTTTTATTCCTCCAGAACTTAGAGATGACTATAAAAGCCAACTTGAAAGAGAGGAAGCATAATGAGGAAAAGGAAAAAAGAAGATAAAAAGTCTACTCAAGATTGGTTAACTACTTATAGTGATATGGTTACCCTACTGCTTTGTTTTTTCGTATTATTATTTTCTTTTTCAGAGATTGATGCTCAAAAATTTAGAACCATCATGAGTTCTTTTCAAGGTGGGTCAGGAGTTTTAGAAAGTGGTTCAGCTATGGATATTCCAGAGGAATTGGAAGGGGATATGAATACTAATATAGATGAAGAAGAGCTAGAAAAGCTTAAAGATACTATTGAAAAATATGCGGAAAGCATTGGATTAAAAGAAGAAATTACATTGACAATTGAAGAAAGAGGATTAGTCATAAGATTTATTGACGGTGTTTTTTTTGATTCAGGGAAGGCCGAGATAAAATCGGAGTCAGAGCAGATACTTCATTATGTGGCTGAATTGTTAAATAGGGAAGAGTTTAAAGAAAAGCATATAAAGGTAGAAGGTCATACAGACTCTGTCCCGAATTCATATTCTGCTATATATCCTACTAATTGGGAACTATCGTCAGCTAGAGCTACAAATGTGCTGAGATACTTAGTAGAAAATGAAGGAATAGATGGAGGTAGGATATCTTCTTCAGGTTATAGCTATTATAGACCAGTAGCTCTAAATGACACGAAGGAAAACAAAGCTAAAAATAGAAGGGTAGATATAGTTATACTAAAATCATCTTATGAAAAATGGGAACCATAAAACATATTATAAAATCATAACGAGGTGAAAAAATGGATACTAAAAAAACAATACTTATAGTTGTTATTGTCGTATTATCATTATTTGCAATTGCTGGCTTTGTTTTAGGATTTTCCAGTTATAAAAACAATGGCGATAAAAATAATAACAAAGATGCAGAAAAAAATTATATAACTTTAGAAGAAATGTATTGTAACATAAAAGATAGTAAAAAAATTGTAAAAATAAAAACAACTATAGAAATCAATAACAAAAACACTTATGAAGAATTAGAAGAAAAACAATTTTTAATGAGAAATGAAATAAATAAAATTATTAGGAGTAAGGAAGAAAATGAGCTTCAGGGAAAAGAAGGGCAAATAGCTTTACAAAATGAGATAAAAGAAAACCTAATAAAGTTATTTAATGATGAGAGCATTACAAATGTGTTTTTCAACGATTTAATAATACAGTAGGGGAGGTATATGCAATTGGCTGAAGTACTATCACAAAGTGAAATAGATGCCCTACTTCAAGCGGTAAACTCTGGTGAGGTTGATATGGAAGAAATACAAGAAGAGGAAATCTCTAACAAAGTTAAAAAATATGATTTTAGAAATCCACAAAAAATTGCTAAAGATCAATTAAGGACTTTAGAAATTATTCATGAAAATTTCGCAAGACTTCTCCAAACTTTTTTATCTGGATATTTAAGGGCACCAGTTAAAGTATCAATTTTGACGGTGGATCAATATGCATATAGTGAATTTAGCAATGCTATTTCCAACCCAGCGTTTTTAAGTATAATTAATTTTGAACCTTTAAATGGACAAGTATTAATAGACATATCTACCAATACAGTATTTAACATTATAGACAGATTGCTGGGAGGAGATGGAGAAGAAACAGATGAGGTAAGAGGGTTTACTGAAATAGAAATTTCTCTTCTGCAAAAAATGATGATTAAAATCATGGATTTAATAAAAGAGGCATGGGAGAATGTAGTTGAATTAAAGCCATATTTAGAAAAAATTGAAGTAAACTCTCAATTTGCTCAGATAGTTCCACCTAATGAAACCGTAGCGTTAATTACTTTAAATATATCTATAGGATCAGTAGAAGGTATGATAAATGTATGTATTCCCTACATAGTTTTGGAACCTATATTAGATAAATTGAGTACAAAGTTTTGGTTTTCTAATGCTAAAAAAGATATATCTGAAAAGGATATGAAAATTATGAGAAAAAGGATATTACAAACATCAGTTCCTATAAGGGCTGAATTAGGTTCCAGTACCATTAATGTAAAAGATATATTAAAATTACAATCTGGAGATGTTATTAGATTGGATGATAATGATAATCTGATAAAGATGAAGATAGGATCTAAGGTAAAATTCTTAGGAACTCCTGGAGTTTCCAACAATAAAATGGCAGTAAAAATAGTAAAGGTAGTAAAGGATGGTGAAAATAACAATGAATAATGATATGCTTTCTCAGGAAGAAATAGATGCTTTGCTTAAAGGTACAGATAAGGAAGAAGAAATTTCTGAAGAAATTGGAGATATCGAAAAAGATGCACTTGGTGAAATTGGAAATATTAGCATGGGAACTGCTGCTACTACTTTATCTACATTATTAAATCAAAAAGTTACTATTACGACACCAAAGGTAACTATAACAACTATTGACAAGTTAGCAGATGCATATCAAATACCTTTTGTTGCTATAGATGTTACCTATAAAGAAGGATTGGAAGGAGCAAATATATTAATACTTAAGGTGGATGATGTAAAGGTAATTACAGATATAATGATGGGAAAAGATGAGATTGATTTAGAAAGAGAGCTGACAGAGCTAGATTTAAGTGCTGTAAGTGAAGTTATGAATCAAATGATGGGTTCTGCTTCCACTTCTCTATCGGAAATGTTTTTTAAGAAAATTGATATAGAACCACCTAAATCTTATGAAATAACTTTTAACGAAGGAAAAGAAAAAATCGATGTTTTAAAAGGTGATCAACCGTTAGTAAAAATATCTTTTAGAATGGTTGTAGGAGATATAATAGATAGTGAGATGATGCAACTTGTACCTATAGATTTTGCAAAAGAGGTGGTAGATATCTTGTTAGGAAGTAAAGAAGAGGCATCAGCTACAGAAGAAGCATATGAAATAGATAATGATTTTGAAGTTAATAAAGAGATTCCTAAAGCAATTTTATTTAATGAAAAGAAAGAAAATACAACTGAAAAAGTAATTGATAGTGATGAAAAATCAGAAGAAGCAGTAGTTGTAAAAAAGCCTGTTTTTGAAACATTTAATGGGAAATCTAATACAAGTTATAATGAATCAATAGATTTAGTAGCAGAAATTCCTGTAGAAATAACGGCTGAATTAGGTAGAACTACTAAGAAAATTGATGAAATATTAGAATATGGGCCTGGAACAATAATTGAATTGGATAAACTTGTAGGAGAACCTTTAAATATTTATGCAAATGGAAAGTCTATAGCTAGGGGTGAGGTAGTAGTAATAGACGATAATTTTGGAATTAGAATAACTGAGATTGTAAATTCTTATAAAAATAGTTAATAAAAAAATAGAGCAGATAAGGGGGAGTTTAAATGTCTAAAAGAATTTTAATAGTAGACGATGCTTCATTTATGAGAATGATGATAAAAGATATCTTGACTAAAAATGGTTTTGAAGTAGTAGGAGAAGGAGAAAATGGATTGAAAGCGGTAGAAAAATATGAAGAATTAAAGCCAGATTTAGTGATCATGGATATTACTATGCCAGAAATGGATGGAATTCAAGCTGTTAAAGAAATTAAAAAAAATGATTCAGATGCAAAGATAATAATGTGTTCTGCTATGGGACAGCAAACTATGGTTATAGAAGCTATACAAGCAGGAGCTAAAGACTTTATAGTTAAACCTTTCCAAGCAGATAGGGTTATTGAGGCTGTAAAAAAGGTATTAGGTTAAGATGAAGAAAAAAACTTTTATAATGTTTTTAACTTTTTTTTTACCAGAGATAGTTTTTGCAGCGTCTCATAGTGAGGGAAGTTTTAATTATATACAATTGTTTTTCAAAACTGTAGTTTATATTATCATATTTATATTAGTGCTGTTTGCTACTTTTTATGGGACGAAACTTTTGGCCAAAAGATCTAAGCCATTTTTTAAAAGTAAATATGTGGAAATTATTGATTCAGTTAATCTAGGATCTAATAATAGGATAGTTATAGCTAAAGTAGCCAATTATATATATATTTTGTCTATAAACAATAACGACACAGTCCTTATGGATAAAATAGAGATACAATCTTTTTATTCTAGAGTTAAAGAAGCTAAAGCTTTAGATAAAGATCTATATGATAATACAGAAGTAGATAATGACAATATTGTTTTGGAAAATGAATTTAAAAAAATACTTGATAAATTTAAATTAATTAATAGAAAAATAGATAGGGATGAAGATAAAAATGAAGAAGACGATTAAACCTTTAATCATCCTATTAGTATGTATGTTGTTTTTTTCTAGCACAACATATGCACAACCTGAAGGTTCTCTTTTTGGAAAAACCTTTAATCCAGAAGGACCACAAGATTATGTTACATCTATACAAATATTATTATTACTTACAGTGCTTACATTAGCACCATCTATACTTGTAATGATGACTAGTTTTACTAGAATTATAATAGTATTGTCTTTTATAAGGAATGCTTTAGGGCTTCAACAAACACCACCTAATCAAGTGCTAATTGGATTAGCCCTATTCCTAACATTTTTTATAATGGCTCCAATTGGAAGTCAAATTAATTCTGAGGCTATACAGCCATTTCTTAAAGAAGAAATTGATCAGGAAGTAGCATATAAAAATGCTATGGAGCCTGTACGAGAATTTATGTTTAAACAAACTAGAGATAATGATATGAAATTATTTATGGAAATGGCGGAACTAAAAAATGTGGACAAACTAGATCAGATACCTAGTAGAGTGCTTATTCCATCTTTTATAATAAGTGAGTTGAAGACAGCATTTCAAATTGGATTTATAATATATATACCTTTTTTGGTAATAGATATGGTAGTTTCAAGCACATTAATGTCTATGGGAATGATGATGTTACCACCAGTTATTATTTCATTGCCATTTAAAATACTTTTATTTATTTTAGTTGACGGATGGAATTTAATTGCCAAATCCCTTGTCATTGGTTTTAAATAGTTGAGGTGATTTTGAATGAATGAATCAGATGTATTAAAGATAGCGCAAGAAGCCATAAGGACTATTTTGATAGTTTCAGCTCCTATGTTGGGATTTAGTTTAATTGTAGGTTTAGTAGTTAGTATTTTTCAGGCTGTTACTCAGATACAGGAAGCTACTTTGGCCTTTGTGCCTAAAATAATAGCTGTGCTATTATCTATAATAATATTTGGCCCTTGGATTTTGAAAGCAGTAACAGAATTTACTACAAGATTATTAACTAATGTTAACTTATATATACAGTAGAATAGGTGTATAAAATGAATGATATATTGAATATTTTAACTGGCAGGTATGAATTGCTTTTGTTAGTTTTTGTTAGAATTTCAGGCATATTTCTTTTTTCGCCTCTCTTTAGTTCTCAAAATGTGCCTAATATGTTAAAGTTAAGTTTTTCTTTTATATTTTCCTTGTTATTAACTTCAAGTTTTGAAGTAGGATATATAGGAGGACTAGATGGAAGCTTTTTATTACTTATTATTAAGGAGTTAATGGTAGGTATAATAATCGGTTATATAAGTTATGCTTTTTTTAGTGCTTTTTATATTTTAGGCCAAATAGTTGATATGGAAATTGGATTTGGAATGGTAAATGTAATTGATCCTCAAAACAAGGTACAAATACCGGTTATGGGAAACTTTTACTATATATTAGCTTTTTTATTATTTTTATTAACCAATGGACATCATCTTGTTATAAAAGCTTTAATAGATAGTTATGAATATATTCCCATAGGTGAATTTGCAATAAGTCAAGCTACTGTGGAGCAATTGGTAAATATTTTAGCAAAAACTTTTAGCTTAGGATTTAAAATAGCAAGCCCAATAGTTATTACAATACTTCTTATGGATATACTTTTAGGCGTTTTATCTAGAACTATTCCTCAAATGAATGTATTTGTTGTAGGAATGCCTTTAAAGATCATAGTAGGAATGCTTGTTATAGCTGTTACAATACCTATATTTAATGTGCTTACAGGACATGTATTTAAAGATATGCTTAAAGAAATATATTTTTTTTTAAAAAGCCCTTAGTTAAGGAATGATTTATATGGAGTTTAAAATACAGTTACAACTTTTTGCAGAAGGAGAAAAAACTGAAAAAGCTACGCCTAAAAAACGTAGAGAAGCTAGAGAAGAAGGACAAGTATTTCAAAGTAAAGAAATAAGTTCTGTATTTATATTGCTTATTTCTTTTCTAGCTTTCAATATGTTTGGTAAATTTATATTAAAGAATTTAACTGAACTAATGAAGTATTTTTTTTCTTCTTTTCAAAATTTAGATGATATATTTACTCAGGATAATATTAGAATTAAGTTTTTGTCTATAATAGCAGTTTTTTTAAAAGTTTCTTCTCCTATATTAATAGCAACTTATTTTGCAAGCTTAATAATTAATTATTTGCAAGTAGGATTTTTATTTACAACAAAACCTTTAGAGCTTAAACTCAGTAGGATTAATCCTATTGAAGGGTTTAAAAGAATTTTTTCTAAAAAAGCATTTGTTGAGTTAGGAAAGTCTATAATAAAAATACTTTTAATAGGATATGTAGCCTATTCTTTTATTAAAAAGAAGATTGGAATTTTGATAAATTTACCTAGTATGGATCCTATTCAGATATTAAAAAATTTTTCAAATCTATCATTTCAATTTGGAATAAGGATTGTAGGAGCATTATTATTTATTTCGGTATTAGATTATTTCTATCAATGGTGGGACTACGAAAAAAATCTAATGATGAGTAAAGAAGAATTAAAAGAAGAATTTAAACAAACAGAAGGAGATCCTTTGGTAAAATCTAAAATTAAAGAAAAACAAAGAAAAATGGCTTTAAATAGAATGATGCAAGAAGTTCCAAAAGCAGATGTAATTGTTACTAATCCTACTCATATTGCAGTTGCTTTAAAATACGATCAAGAGTTAAATTTTGCTCCAATTTTGGTAGCTAAAGGTGCAGATATTATAGCAGAAAATATAAAGAAAACAGGCAAAGAAAATTCTATTCCTATTGTAGAAAATAAACCATTAGCTAGGGCTATTTATGAAACAGTAGATATTGGAGATATTATACCTGAAGAGTTATATGAAACAGTGGCAGAAGTACTAGCCTATGTATATAGTTTAAAAGATAAGTTTTAGGGGGACAATTAGAATGAAATTTGGTGATCTTGTTGTAGCTATAGGAATAATCGCGATAGTTATTATAATTATTATACCGGTTCCTACATGGATATTAGATATACTTTTAAGTTTAAATATTTCACTATCATTGTTATTGTTATTAATTTCCATGTATACAAAAGATGTATTGGAAATTTCTGTTTTTCCATCTTTATTGCTAATATCTACAGTTTATAGATTAGCCCTTAATATTTCTACAACTAGAAGTATTTTAAAAGATGGAAATGCTGGGAGGGTAATTGAAACTTTTGGACAATTTGTTATACAAGGAGATGTAGTAGTAGGGTTTATTGTGTTTTTAATTATAGTTATAGTTCAGTTTGTAGTTATTACTAAGGGGTCGGAAAGGGTATCGGAGGTAGCAGCTAGATTTACATTAGATGCTATGCCAGGAAAACAAATGGCTATTGATGCAGATTTAAATTCTGGACTTATAACTGAGGAAGAAGCAAGAGAGAGAAGAAAAGACATACAAAGATATGCGGATTTTTACGGTGCAATGGATGGTTCTAGTAAATTTGTAAAAGGAGATGCAATTGCAGGACTGATTATAACTTTTATTAATATTGGAGCTGGATTTATTATAGGCATGATTTCAAAGGGAATGCCTTTTAATGAAGCATTATATAAATATACATTATTAACTGTAGGTGATGGACTTGTAAGCCAGATACCAGCACTTCTTATATCTACATCAACAGGATTAGTAGTTACTAGGGCGGCTTCTGAATCTAATTTAGGACAAGATTTAATCAAGCAGTTATTTGGTAATGATCCAAAATTAATGTTTGTTATAGCAGGTGTACTTGCGCTTTTAGGTATATTTACTCCCTTACCAACTATTGTATATATAATATTGGCATCTTTGTTTATATTTTTAGGATATTCTATGAGAAAAGAAATTAAAGAAGTTGAAGAAGAGGAACCAGTAGAAGAAACTGAAGCTGAAGAGCTGAGAAAACCTGAAAATGTTATGTCCTTATTGAGAGTAGATGATATAGAATTAGAATTTGGATATGGATTAATACCTCTTGCAGATGCAAATCAAGGAGGTGACCTTTTAGATAGAATAGTTATGATTAGAAGACAGATAGCTATGGAGCTAGGATTAGTAGTTCCTATAGTAAGACTTAGGGACAATATTCAACTTAATCCAAATGAATATCTAATAAAAATAAAAGGTGTTGAGGTTTCTAAAGGAGAGGTTTTATTTGATCATTATTTAGCTATGAATCCTGGAATGGTAGAAGATGAAATAGAAGGTATTGATACTGTTGAACCTGCTTTTGGTTTGCCAGCTAAATGGATAGTAGATAAAGAGAGAGAAAAAGCTGAAGTTTTAGGTTATACTGTTGTTGATCCACCTTCAGTTATAGCTACCCATTTAACAGAGATAATTAAAGAAAGAGCTCATGAATTAATAGGTAGACAAGATGTGAAATTATTAATTGATAATGTAAAGGAAGATTATCCAGCAGTTGTGGAAGAATTAGTTCCTAACATTCTATCTATTGGAGATGTTCAGAAAGTACTTTCCAATTTACTCAGAGAACAAATAAGTATTAGAGACATGGTGACAATACTAGAGACATTAGCAGATTATGGTTCTATAACTAAAGATACAGATTTGTTAACCGAATATGTGAGACAAAAATTATCTGGATACATAACAAATAAATATGTAGAAAATAGTCAACTAAAGGTCATAACCCTTGATAGTAGAGTGGAAGAGCTTGTAATGAATTCAATAAATAAAAATGAAACAGGATCTTATTTATCTATAGAACCTAATGTTGCACAAAAAATACTTAATAATACTTTAAAGTCTGTTCAAAGCCTTACCTCTATTGGAGAACAGCCAATTATATTAACAGCCCCTATAGTAAGGCTATACTTTAAAAGGTTGACAGAACAAATTACTAGAGATTTAGTTGTTTTGTCGTATAATGAGATTGAACCTTCTATAGAAGTCCAATCTTTAGGGATGGTGAAATTATAGATGGAAGTAAAAAAATATATAGGGGCGGATACCCAAGACGCTTTAGCTAAATTGAAAAAAGATTTAGGTTCTGAGGCTGTAATATTGAATACTAGAACAATAAGACAAAAAGGATTTTTAGGTTTTTTTAAAAAACCTGCAGTTGAGATTATTGCGGCTAAAGATAATTCTCACAAAAAAATCAATAAAATTAAAAAAGAAGAAAGTATTAGCGGTATAAATAATGAGTTAAAAGCACTTAGAAATCTCGTAGAGGATATGGCTTTTAAATCTAATAATACTGGACAAGATTTCAATGTTAATCTAGAAAAATATAGAAAAATATTGGTAAGTAATGGGGTTAATTATAAAATTGCTACCAGTATATTAAAAACAATAGATGAGCAAATAAATATTAAAGAGAAAACTGAAGAAGAAGTAAAAAAAGTCATTAAATTTAATTTAAAAGAATCTATTGGAAGGATAGAGCCTATAGATATAGAAAGCATTCCAAAGATTATATTCCTAATAGGTCCAACAGGTGTAGGAAAAACTACTACTTTAGCTAAAATAGCGGCAAGATTAATAATTGATAAAAACTATGATGTAGGTCTTGTCACTACTGATACTTATAGAATAGCAGCAGTAGAGCAATTAAAAACTTACAGTGAAATATTAGAGTTACCTGTGAAAGTTGTTTATCAATCGGATGAAATGTATAAAGCTGTAGTTGAATTTAAAAACAAAGATATTATATTAGTTGATACTGCTGGTAGGAGCCATAAAGATGAGTTTCAAATGAAGGAGACTAAAAAATTAATAGATAGTGTAAATAATAAGGAAGTCTTTTTAGTTTTAAGTGCAACTACAGATTTTATTACATTAAAGTCGATTATAAATCAATATAAATTTATCGATGATTATAAAATTATATTTACAAAACTTGATGAAGCAAATGGATATGGAAATATATTAAATGCAAAATTTTGCACAGATAATCCACTATCATATTTTACTACAGGACAGGATGTACCAGATGATATAGAAAAAGTAAATGTGAGAAAAGTAGTGGAACATTTAATTGAGGGGAATTAATATGGCTGATCAAGCTGAAAAACTAAGAAAAATTATGGGCAAATATTCCAAAAAAGGAAATATAAATAAAAGTCAAGCCAGAAAAGCTAAATTCATAGGTGTAACTAGTGGAAAAGGTGGAGTAGGGAAAACTAATTTTACTGTAAATTTGGCAATATCCTTAAGAAAATTAGGCTATAGAGTGGTTATAGTAGATGGAGATTTAGGATTAGCTAATGTAGATCTTATTACTGGAACTTGTTTAGAATATAATATTTCAGATATATTTTTACAGGGAAAAAGTATTTTTGATATAATGGCTGAAGGGCCAGATGGAATCAAAATAATATCTGGAGGATCTGGAATTACAGAATTTCATTTACTAAATGGTGAAAATTTAAATCGATTTATAAATGAAATAGAAAAACTTGAAAACTATTTTGATTTCATAATAATGGATACAGGTGCAGGGATATCTGAAAGTGTAATTAAATTCCTATTACTAGCAGATGATTTAGTTTTAGTAATTACTCCAGATCCTACATCTTTAATGGATGGATATGCTCTTTTAAAAACTGTATTTCTTTATGGATATATAGGGGATATAAAAACAGTTATAAATATGGCAGAAAGTAGAAGAGAAGCAGAAGAAGTTTATAATAAATTAAATGGGGTTTCTAATAGATTTTTAAATAGAGATATTGAGTTTTTAGGTTATTTAAATAAAAGCTCTATTGTTGCAAATGCTGTTAAAAAGCAAAAGCCTTTTATACTAGATAAACCTAATAGCCCTGTTTCTAAAAAAGTTAATATGATTGCTTTAAAATTTATTAATACAGAAACATCTAAGTTTTTAAAAAATAAAAGTTTTTCCCGAAGACTCAAAGAATTTTTCTTAGGAGAAGGTGGTTTAAATAAATGAAGGTAGACAGTGAATCTTTTGAAGTTGGTGATAGAATAGAGATATTAAAAAAACAATGTGATGAAAAAGTTAGTTATCCTAGTCAAGTATTGGATATATTAGGTGATAATAGATATGTGATTAGTGGTCCAATTCAAAAAGGAGCTATAGTTTCATTATATATAGGGGAAGTAATTGAGATTGCATACATAAGAGAAAACAAAGGGAGATACAGCTTTAAAGCTAAGGTAGTTAGCAGAACTCCTAAAGGCGTATATACATTAAATGTTGAGAAAATAGGAAAAGTTAAAAGGATACAACAAAGAAATTTCTATAGATTTAATATAAAAATACCAGTTAAAAAATGTTATAAGCTTATAACATATAATGGAAAAAAGAATACTGAAGAAAAATGTTTAACAAAAGATATTAGTGGCAATGGAATGAAATTGATGTGTAATTTTAGGCACTCTATAGGAGATAGGATTGAATGTTCTTTTAAATTAGATGATATTTTAATTATTGCAGATGCAGAGGTTATTAGAATAGAAGATCTTACTAATAACTTAGATTTTGAATATTCAATAGGAGTGAAATTTTTAGATATTGAAAAAGAAAAGAGAGAAAGTATTGTTAAGTTTATATTCAAAAAAGAGAGGACATTAAGAGAAAAAGGGATGATATAGTTGATAAAAGTATTGATTGTAGATGACTCAGCTCTCATAAGGAAGATAATTACAGATATTTTAGAAGAAGATAGAGAAATTAAAGTTATAGGAACTGCAAAAGATGGTAGGGAAGCATTGGAGAAAATTCCAAGACTTAAACCAGATTTAATAACATTAGACATTGAAATGCCTGTCATGGATGGTATATCTACATTAAAAAGCATTGTAAAAAAGCACCAAATACCTGTAATAATGCTTAGTAGTTTAACTGTTAAAGGCGCTGATTTAACCCTTAAAGCTTTAGAAATTGGAGCAGTTGATTTTATAACAAAACCAAGCAATGTTTTTAATATTGGAAATAAAGATGAAAAGAATCAATTAATTGAAAAAGTTAAAATGGCTTCCAAAACAAAAGTAAAAAAAAGTAGGTTATGTAATAGAAATATAGAAGGAATCAAAGAGAATATAATAAAAAGAACAGATTATACTGATAAACCTTATGATAGCATTGTTGCAATTGGTACTTCTACAGGAGGACCTAAGGCATTGCAAGAGATTATTCCTAAATTGCCTTATAATATCAATGCTTCTATAGTAGTAGTTCAACATATGCCCGCTGGTTTTACTAAATCATTAGCTAATAGATTAAATTCAATTTCTCAAATGAAAGTGAAAGAAGGTGAAAATGGAGAGAAATTGAAAAGAGGATATTGCTATATAGCTCCAGGAGATTTTCATATGAGTGTAGAACAAAATAAAGGGGATCTTTTTATTAAATTAGACAAAAATCCTCCTATATCTGGTTTAAGACCTACTGCAGACATATTATTAAAATCGGTTTCAAAACTTAATGGAATAGAAAAGGTAGGTATAATTTTAACTGGAATGGGTTCAGATGGGACAGAAGGAATTAGTCAATTTAAAAAAAGCAATGGCTATACTATAGCTGAAAGTGAAGAAAGTTGTGTAGTATTTGGTATGCCTAAGTCTGCAATAAATACAGGAAATATAGACTTAATTTTGCCATTAAATAAGATTAAAGATGAAATTATTAAATGGGTGGGGGTGTAGTATGTGGATTTAGATATTAATCAATATTTAGATATTTTTGTAGAAGAATCTAAAGAACACTTGGAAAGCATGAATGATATATTATTAGAATTAGAAAAAGATACAGATAATAAAGATTTATTAAATGAGCTTTTTAGAATATCTCATACTTTAAAAGGAATGGCAGGTACTATGGGATTTACTAATATGGCAAATTTGACCCATGATATGGAGGATGTGCTTCAAGCTATTAGAAGTGATGAAATTAAAATAAATACTAAGATTGTAGATATATTATTTGAATGTCTTGATTCGTTGGAGTTTTCTGCAAACTATGTAAGTGAAAATGGAGAAGAAGATGGAAATGAACATTTAGAACTAATAGGAAAGTTAAAAGCTTTGCTTAATGATGATAAAGAACAGCCAAATGAAAAAGATGAGCTCAAAGAAACAGAAAAATATGATGAGTATGTTATTAATACAGCTAAACAAGCTAAGGAAAAAGGTTTAAATTCTTATAAAATATATATAAGACTAAGTGAAGATTGTATGTTAAAGTCTGCGAGAGCTTTTATTATTTTTAATACTATAGAAAGTTTTTCTGAAATAATATACTCATATCCTAGTGTTGAAGACATTGAAGATGAAAAATTTGATTTAGAATTTTCTTTAGTTATTGTTACAGATTATAAAAAAGATGAAATTAAAAAAGAAATAGAAAGAATTTCTGAAATAGATGAAGTAAATGTAGGTTCAGTAGAAATAGATCCAACTAAAAAACAAGTAAATAAAAAAGAAAAACCTAAAAAAAGAGTTAATAAAAACAATGCTACTAAAAAAAGTACTTCTAGTAATATAGTAAAAAATAATAGAGTTGGTAAAACAGTTAGAGTAGATATTGATAGATTGGATACCTTAATGAATTTAGTAAGTGAATTAATAATAATAAAAACTAGAATGGAGGATATGAGTGGTACAACTAGCAAAGAAGATATGAATGAAGCTATAGAGTATCTGGAAAGGATTACTACAAATCTTCATGATGCAGTAATGAAGGTTAGGATGGTTCCTATTGAAAGGGTATTTAATAGATTTCCAAGAATGGTTAGAGATTTATCTAAGGAGTTAGACAAAGAAATAAATTTAGAAATGTCAGGTGAGGAAACAGAGGTTGATAGAACTGTAATTGATGAGATAGGAGATCCTTTGATACACCTTATAAGAAATTCTATAGACCATGGGATAGAACATCCCGATGAAAGAATTAAACTTGGAAAAGAAGAAGAAGGAACTGTAAAATTAAAAGCATATCCTGATGGAAATAATGTAGTTATTGAAGTAGAAGATGATGGAGCAGGTATTGATCATGAAAAGGTAAAGAAAAAAGCTATAGAAAAAGAAATAATTACTGAAAAAGATGCAGAGATTTTGACTAAAGAAGAATCGGTTGAATTATTATTTAAAGCTGGATTTAGTACATCTGATACTGTATCTGATGTTTCAGGTAGAGGAGTAGGATTAGATGTAGTAAAAAGTAAGATTGAATCTATAAATGGTTCTATAGAAGTTGAAACATTTCAAGGAAAGGGAACTAGATTTATTATAAGAATACCATTAACTTTGGCTATAATACAAGGATTGTTAGTAAAGCTTGGTGAAGAAATATATGCTATACCTTTAAGTTCAATTTCAGAGATAACTATTTTAGAAAGTGAAAAGATTAGAAAAGTTCAAGGTCAAGAGATAATATTATATAGGGATAAAACATTGCCTATAGTGAGATTAAATAGTTTAGTTGGAATAGAAGATAAAAACATGGACGAGCTTACAGTGGTAATTGTGAGAAAAGGTGACAAACAGGCAGGTTTAATTGTAGATGATTTGATAGGCCAACAGGAAATAGTAATTAAGCCTTTAGGGAAATTTTTATCTAATATAAAATATTTGGCAGGAGCTACTATACTAGGTAATGGAAAAATTTCTTTAATATTAGATGTGAATTCATTGTTTTAGGAAGGAGGAGTTATATGGTTTTGGAAACTGAAAATAAAAACTTAGAAAATAAGTATGTTTTATTTAAATTAGATAATGAAGATTATGGTTTGAACATTGACGATGTTCTTTCTATTGAAAAAATTCAAAGTTGTACTCGTGTTCCTAATGCCCCTGAATATGTTGTTGGAGTGATTAATTTACGAGGAGAAGTCATACCTATTTTAGATTTGAGAAGAAAACTAAACTTAGAACCTAAACCCGGTGATCAAAATTCAAGGATAATAATTACATCTTCAAATGATATAGTTGTAGGTCTTATAGTAGATTCATCGTCAGAAGTTTTAGAGATTAAAGATGAAAATATAGACAATCCATCAGCAACAGGAGAAAAAAAATTTAATGAATATATAAAAGGTATTGGTAAGGACAATAAAAGATTGGTTATAGTTTTAGACTTAGAAAAGCTGTTGGATATAGAGTAGATGGGGTGTTAACATGGCATTTGATGTAGATGATATTAATGATATTACTATTGATGTTTTAAAAGAACTTGGAAATATTGGTTCTGGAAATGCGGCTACTGCTTTAGCAACTATGATATCTAAAAAAGTAGATATGGATGTACCACAAGTCAAAATACTTGATTTTAAAGATGTTCCTAAAATACTTGGCGGAGAAGAAGTCCCTGTAATTGGAATCTACTTTGAAATGAGTGGAGAAATAATAGGAAATATAATGTTTGTTTTAAGTCTAGAGTCCGGGAAAAACTTAACTAATATTTTATTTAATAAGGAAAATAATTCTATGGAATTGGATGAAATGGATATATCAGCTTTATCTGAAATAGGTAATATTTTAGCTTCATCATATATAAATTCTTTAAGTGCTTTATCTGGTCTTAAGTTGACTATATCTGTTCCATCTTTAGCTACAGATATGGCTGGTGCTATACTAAGTGTTCCTGCAATTCAATACGGATATATTGCAGATCATGTTCTATTCATAGAGACTCAATTTCAAGAAGGAGATAAAAAGGTAACTGGAAACTTATTTATGATACCTGAGATAGGTTCATTTAAAAAATTATTAAAAAGTTTAGGAGTATGCTAAAATGGAAGTAGTAAAAGTTGGTATGGCAGATTTAAAAGTTATAAAAGCTCCAGGAGCATTGACTACACTAGGTTTAGGATCTTGCGTTGGGATTATACTATATGATAAAAGAACTAAAATTGCTGGATTAGCACATATAATGTTACCTTCAAGTAAGGAGATAAAAAACAATAGCAATAAGGCAAAATTTGCTGATACAGGAATCGAACTATTGTTAGAGAAGATGATTTCAATCGGAGCCGATAGAGTCTTTCTAGTATCTAAAATTGCAGGAGGTTCTCAAATGTTTTCATTTAATTCAAAAAGTAATATTTTGAAGATTGGAGAAAGGAATATAATAGCGACTAAAGAAAAATTAAAGGAATTAAAAATACCTATCGTTAGTGAAGATACCGGTGGGAACTATGGAAGGACTATAGAATTAAATGCAGAAGATGGTTCTTTATTAGTAAAAACTATAGGACATGGGATAAAAAACATCTAGTTTTTCCTAGTGGGAGGTATATCTATGACTACTGAGGAACTATGGAAAAAGTATAAGAAAACTAATGATAAAAAAATAAAGGAGCAATTGATTATTGAGTACATTCCATTAGTAAAGATTGTTGCTGGAAGAATGTATAATTTTTACGGAAGTAAAATTGATTTTGAAGATCTAATAGGGTATGGCATACTAGGTCTTATAGATAGCATAGAAAGATTTGATTTAAGTAAAAATATTAAATTTGAAACTTATGCTCAAATAAGAATTAAGGGAACGATTATTGATAATATAAGAAAACTTGATTGGATACCGAGATCTTTAAGAAAAAAATCTAAAGACATACAGAATGCAATGCTCGAATTAGAAAATAAATTAGGACATTATCCTACAAATAAAGAATTAGCAAAACATATGAATATGAGCATAAATGAAATAGAAGATTTACTATCAGATATTTCCACCTTTAATGTAATCTCTTTAGAAGATACTTTAAAAGGGAAAAATGAAGGAGGCATCTATGTTAAAAGCAGAGAAGATGGCCCAGAGGACATTGTAGAGAAAAAAGAAGTTAAAGAGATTCTAGTAAAAGCTATAGAAAATTTACCTGATAAAGAACAATTAGTAATTTCGCTTTACTATTATGATGAATTGACGTATAAAGAAATTGGTCATATTTTAGAATTATCTGAATCAAGAATCTCACAAATACATAGTAAATCAATATTAAAGATTAAAAATTTTTTGTTTAAAGAGGGAATAAAAGCTAATTAAACGGGGTGATTGTAGTGGAATGTGATATGAAAGAAAAATTATCAAATATATTTATAGAGGTAAGTAGGACTGGCTTAGAAGGATATATAACTTTAATATGTAAAGATACAAATTTAAATTTTGATTATGATGAAGTAATCTCTACAGTGAAAGAAAAGATTAAAATTGGATTAAAGGATAGTATTATAAGAGATATGATAGATAGTAAAATATATAATGAAAGGGTTTGCATTGCGGAGGGAACTCCTCCTGTAGAAGAGAGAGATGGATATATTAAATATTATTTTGATGAAAATAAAAAAGTAACTCCAAAATTAAAAAAAGATGGTACTGTAGATTATAAGGATTTAGATTTAGTTAATAATGTAAATAAGGGGGATATATTAGCTGAAATAGTTTTACCTTCTGGAGGAAAAGATGGGCGAAGTGTTACAGGTGAAAATATTCCTTGTAAGAAAGGGAAGATCCCTTCTTTTAAATATGGAAAAAACGTTAAAAAAACAGAGAATGGTTTATACCTAGTTTCCGCAGATAGAGGACAAGTTAAATTAATAAATGATAGATTAGTTGTAGCAAATATATTGGAAGTATCATCTATAGATAATTCTACTGGGAATATAGAATTTAATGGTTCAGTAAAGGTTAACGAAAATGTCATGAACGGTTTTCAGTTAAAAGCGGAAGGTGATATTGAAATTTTTGGGGTAGTAGAAGGGGCTAATATAGAAAGCTTAGGAGATATTTTAATTAGAAAAGGGGTGCAAGGATATAATACTGGGAAAATATTCAGCAAGGGGAATGTAGTTGCTAAATTTATAGAGAATTCTTTCATATCATGTAGAAGAGATTTAACGGCAGAAGCAATAATGCATAGCGAGGTAATTTGCAATGGAACTGTAAATGCAATTGGAAAAAAGGGTTTACTTGTAGGTGGCATTTGTAGAGCAAGAAAAGAAATAAAAGCTAAAACTATAGGGTCAAGAATGGCGACTTCAACTGTTTTAGAAGTGGGAGTGGAGCCTGAAAATAAGATTAAATGTGAGAAACTAGAAGAAGAAATTCTTACAATTAGAAAAAATTTAAGTAAAATCGAAAAATCACTAATTGTATTAGAAAATATACTTAAGTCTAACGAATCAGAAGAGAAGAAAAATTTGTATATAAAATTAAAAGGTATTAAAAAAACTTTAAAAACAAATTTAGACAAATCAAACAAGGAACTTAACTTAATAAAAAATGAGATCAGCAATGTATCCAGAGGCCAAATTAAGGTGGAAGATATTATATATCCAGGAGTGAAAATTGTAATAAGAGATAGTGTTATGTTTATAAGGGATGAAATGAGTAATTGTACATTTTATGAAGATGAAGGTGAAATAAAAATAGGCCCTTATTAAAGGAGTGAAATAAAATGGCAATTAGACCCATAGATTATAATAGTTTGTTGCCAAAATCACAAGAATTATCTCAGTTAAAACATATTGAAAATAAGAAATATGAAAATCAAACTCAACAAAATTTTACTTATGAACAAAATAAAATTAAAAAAGATTTGAATAGGGTTGGAAATCCAAATAAAAGTGAGAAGGCCAATATAAATATAAAAGATAATAAAAAAAAGAATAATAAAGACCATTCTTCTAAAAAAAAGAAAGAACAAAAAAAGGATGGTGAAAAATCTTACATAGGACATAATATAGATGTTAAAATATAGTAAGGAGTAGGCTATGATTTATACGATTTTATTATTAATAGGAATATTATTAGTTATAATTTCTTTTATATATATTATGAGAGAAGAAAAAAGGAAAGATAAAAAATATAAGTATATTGAAGAAATATATTTAGATATCGAAAAGCATAATGAAATGTCAAAAAAAATAATGGAAGAGTTTGAAATGTTAGTTAACTCATCTATAGATAAAATAGAAAATAAATTTGAAAATTTAAGCGACAATGAAGAATATAGAACAAGGGAAAAAAACTATTTATTTAAAGAAAATAAATGCATCGAAGAAAACGAAGATATATCTAAAATATTTGAGTTAAAAGATATTGGATTAACTAATGAAGAAATAGCAAAAAAATTAAATAGAGGAGTAAGGGAGATTGATATAATATTGAAGATAAAAAAATAATATAAAAAATAATAAATATATGTTGAATAATTGGAAACTGTGTGTTATACTACTAAAGTGATTACACACATTCTCTAATTTTTAAGGAAGTGCCTAATTCAAAGGTTCCTTAAAAAGATGAAGGGAATGGAGGAATAAAACTAGGAGGTGAACTTATAATGTCAGTTGTTACTATGAAAAGTCTTTTAGAAGCAGGTGTTCATTTTGGACATCAAACTAGAAGATGGAACCCAAAGATGGCGGAATATATATTTACAGAAAGAAATGGAATATATATTATTGATTTACAAAAAACAGTTAAAAAGGTAGAAGGGGCTTATGAGTTTGTTAAGGATATATCTGCAAATGGTGGAAAAGTATTATTTGTAGGAACTAAGAAACAAGCTCAAGAAGCCATTGAGTCTGAAGCTAAAAGATGTGGTATGTATTATGTAAATCAAAGATGGTTAGGTGGTATGCTAACCAACTATAAAACTATAAAAAAGAGAATTGATAGACTACATGAATTAAAAGAAATGGAAGAGGAAGGTATTTTTGAAGTATTACCTAAAAAAGAAGTAATGCAACTTAAACATGAAACTGAAAGACTTGAAAAGTTTTTAGGTGGTATTCAAGATATGGGCGGTCTTCCTGATGTATTATTTGTTGTAGATCCAAGAAAAGAAAGAATTGCGGTAAATGAAGCGAAGATACTAGGAATACCTGTTGTAGCAATAGTTGATACTAACTGTGATCCTGATGAAATAGACTACGTAATACCAGGGAATGACGATGCCATTAGAGCTGTAAAATTACTTACAGGAACAATTGCAAATGCAGTAATTGAAGGTAGACAAGGAGAACAAATAGAAGAAACTGAAGAGTAAATATAAACTGGTAAGGGTCATATAAGGGATGGGTTCCCTTACTACTCTTACCTTTTTATTTAATAAGATAAGGAGGGATAAAATGGCTATATCAGCTGCATTAGTAAAAGAGTTAAGAGAGAGAACAGGTGTAGGCATGATGGATTGTAAGAAAGCTTTACAAGAAACTGAAGGAAATATAGAAGAGGCCATAGAATTATTAAGAGAAAAAGGACTATCAAAGGCTGCTAAAAAAGCTAGTAGAGTAGCTGCAGAAGGTCTTGTTGATTCATATATACATGGTGGAAGAATCGGAGTTTTAATAGAAGTAAATACTGAAACAGATTTTGTAGCTAAAAACGAAAACTTCCAAGAATTTGTTCATGATATGGCAATGCAAGTTGCGGCAGCAAATCCAAAATATGTTTCAAAAGAAGATGTACCTGAAGAAGAAGTTCAAAAAGAAAAAGAAATACTAATTCATCAAGTAATCAATGAAGGAAAACCAGAGCATGTAGCAGAAAAGATAGTAGAAGGAAGACTTGGCAAATTTTTCGAGCAAATTTGTTTATTAGAACAACCTTTCATAAAAGATCCAAGTGTAAAAGTTAAAGATCTTTTAAATGAACAAATAACAACAATTGGAGAAAATATAAAAATAAGAAGATTCGAAAGATTTGAAGTTGGAGAAGGTTTAGAAAAAAAAGAAGAAGATTTTGCTGAAGAAGTTGCAAAACAAATGAAGAATTAATTTAAATGGAGAACATAGCTATGTTCTCCATTTAAATAAAAATTCCTATAAAGGAATGAAAAAAGTATATTAATGTAGAAATATATAAGGCAGGGAGTGTTACCATGACTAAAGCGAAGTATAAGAGAGTAGTTTTAAAATTAAGTGGAGAAGCTTTATCAGGGAAAAAAGGCTTTGGCATTGATGAGAACACAATTACAAAGATTTCCAATGAGATTAAAAGATTAAATGAGATAGGAGTGGAAGTTGCTATAGTTGTAGGAGGAGGCAACCTTTGGAGGGGAAGAAGTAGCAAAGGCATGGATAGAACTACATCCGATTATATGGGGATGTTAGGTACTGTTATAAATGCATTAGCACTGCAAGATGCTCTGGAAACAATAGGTGTAATAACTAGGGTTCAAACTGCAATAGAAATGAGACAAATTGCGGAACCCTATATTAGAAGAAGGGCTATAAGACATTTAGAAAAAGGAAGGGTAGTTATATTTGCAGCAGGGTCAGGAAATCCATATTTCACTACTGATACTGCAGCAGCGCTGAGAGCAGCAGAAGTTGAGGCAGATGTTATGCTACTTGCTAAAAAAGGCGTTGATGGAGTATATGATTCGGATCCCCATGAGAATATATCTGCGAAAAAATTCGAACACTTAAGATACATAGATGTTTTAAATCTTGGATTAGGTGTAATGGATTCCACCGCTACATCTTTATGTATGGATAATAAGATTCCTTTAATTGTATTTGGTATTGATAGCCCTGATAACATTTTAAATGTTGTTTTAGGTGAAAAAATTGGTACAGAAATAAAGGAGGATTAAGTATATGTATTTAGATGTTCATAAGGAAGCTGAAGAGAAGATGAAAAAAACTGTTAGTGTTTATAAAGAGGATTTAACAGGTATTAGAGCTGGTAGGGCTAATCCAGCATTATTAGATAAAATAAGCGTGGACTATTATGGGGTATTAACTCCATTAAATCAATTAGCTAGCATTTCAGCTCCTGAACCAAGAATGTTAGTTATACAACCTTGGGATGCTAACACTATTCCTCAAATTGAAAAAGCAGTACTAACATCTGATTTAGGGTTAAACCCTTCCAATGATGGTAAATTAATTAGACTCCCTATTCCTCAATTGACAGAGGAAAGAAGAAAAGACCTAGTAAAACTTGTGGGAAAAAGTGCAGAAAATGCAAAAATTGCTATTAGAAACACAAGAAGAGAAACAAATGATAGATTGAAAAAGATGGAAAAAGGCAAAGAAATAAGTGAAGATGAAAGAAAACAAGCAGAAGTTGAAACTCAAAATATTACTGATAAATATATTGATGAAATTGACAAATTAACTGAAAAGAAGGAAGAAGAGTTAATGGAAGTCTAAAAACTATCAGAAATTACTAAAATACCCCTTCTATAATAGAAGGGGTATTTTTTACAAGCTAAAAACTATTGGGGGCAATCTATATGGAAAACAGAAAAAAAATAATTGAAAATTTTAAAGAAAAAATTGATGAAAATAACTTACCTGTACATGTAGCTATTATCATGGATGGGAACGGTAGATGGGCTAAAAAAAGATTTTTGCCAAGAACAGCAGGACATAAAGAAGGTATGGAAAGAGTTAAAGAAATTGTTGAAGTGGCTGCAAAGACAGGGATAAAATATTTATCTTTGTATGCTTTTTCCACAGAAAACTGGAAAAGACCAGAAAAAGAAATAAATGGTCTTATGAATCTATTGGTCCAATATTTAAGAGCAGAACTAAATACTTTGCATAAAAACAATATAAAGGTTAAAATTCTAGGTGATATATCTAAATTACCTTTATTACCAAGAATTGAAGTAGAAAAAGCTATAGAAAAGACTAAGAATAATGATAAAATGACTTTAAATATTGCTTTAAATTATGGAGGAAGAGATGAAATAATTGAAGCAACAAAAAATATTTTAAAAGATGTAGAAATGGGTAAAATGGATATAGAAGAGTTAAATGTTAATACTTTTAATAAATATCTTTATACTAAAAATCAACCAGATCCAGATTTGCTTATAAGACCTAGTGGAGAATTAAGAATAAGCAATTTTTTATTATATCAAATAGCTTATACGGAATTTTGTTTTTACAATATTTATTGGCCTGATTTTAGAGAAGAACATTTTTATCGAGCTATTATAGACTATCAAAAAAGGGATAGAAGATATGGAGGAATTTAAGTGAAAGAGTTAATAATTAGAAGCATAAGTGGGCTAATTGGAGTAATATTATTAATATTAATAACCTCAAAAGGTGGATTAGTATTGAATATTGGCGTTTTATTCATATCCATTGTTGGAATTTATGAATTTTATAATGCTATGAATAAAAAAGAGTTTAAGCCTATAAGGTTTTTAGGTTATATTTTTGCTATAGGTTTATTTTTAATCAATATTAAACCTAGTTTGATGAGTTTGGATTTCCTTATTTTCACTTCAACAATAATAATGTTATTTTTATTAATAGTAAGAAAGGATTTAAATATAATAGATATAGGAATAACTTTATTAGGGATGCTATATGTTCCTTTTTTAATGTTTCATATAACATATTTAGATAGAAATATATATATATGGCTTATTTTCATCACTGCCTGGGGAACCGATACTTTTGCATATATTATAGGAAACTTATTCGGTAGAAAAAAACTTTGTCCTAAACTAAGCCCTAATAAAACTATAGAAGGTTCCATAGGTGGTATTTTAGGTAGTATTTTATTAACAACAATTTTTTCGAAGTATTTTTATTTAACTCCATTATGGAAAAACATTTTACTGTCAATTATAGCTTCTATTATGGCACAAATTGGTGATTTGACTGCTTCGAAGATAAAAAGAATAACTGGTATAAAAGACTATGGATATATAATGCCTGGACATGGAGGTATATTAGATAGATTTGATAGTATACTTTTTACAGCTCCAGTAGTATATTATTGTGTAAAGTATTTAATATTTTAAAAAAAGATAGGTGGTGTATTAGTTGACTACAGCTTTGGCAGCAATATTTGTATTCATGATAGTAATATTATTTCATGAGTTTGGACATTTCATTACCGCAAAGATGGTTGGAATAAAAGTGCACGAATTTTCTATAGGTATGGGGCCAAGATTATTTCATAGAACAAAAGGGGAAACGGAATATTCTTTGAGAGCTCTACCTATAGGTGGATATGTAAGAATGGAAGGAGAAGATGAATCCTCAAATGATCCAAGAAGCTTTAATAAAAAACCAATAGGCTCTAGAATTTTGGTAGTAGCAGCTGGAGCTATTATGAATTTTATTTTAGCTATAATAGTTTTTACCATTGTTTCCTATGGAATGGGTATTCCAACTACTACAATAAACAGAGTTATAGCAGATTCACCGGCGTATAATGTAGGTTTAAGAACTGGGGATAAAATTATAAATATAAATGATACAGAAACAAAATCTTGGAAAACTGTAGTTGAGAAAATAAGTGAAGGAAAATCGACGGAAGATATTAAAGTTATTATTTTAAGGGATTCAGCAAAGAAGGAATTTATTCTAAGACCTAAATTTGATAAAGAAACAGATAGGTATGTTATTGGTATAGAGCCGCAAATGAAAAAAAGCTTTGTTTCTTCCATAAAAGGTGGTATTGAAAAAACGGGGATGGTATTAGGTCTTATGTTCCAATTTCTTAAAATGCTTGTCACAGGTCAAGTTAAAAGAGGGGATGTATCAGGACCAGTGGGAGTTATATATACCGTAGGAGAAGCTGCAAAATATGGTTTTATAAACGTTTTATATATAGCTGGTTTTATAAGTGTTAATTTAGGATTTTTCAACTTATTGCCAATCCCAGCTTTAGATGGTAGTAGAATATTGTTTATGCTGATTGAATTATTTAGAGGAAAGCCTATAAATCCAGAAAGAGAAGGTTTTGTACATTTTATTGGTTTTGTTTTATTGATAATATTAATGGTTTTTGTTACTTATTCCGATATAGTTAGGTTTTTTTAATTAACTCAGGAATGTTAAAATTAATTATTTAGAGGGTGAAAATATGAATAGAAGGAAAACTACTAAGCTAGAAGTTGGAAATGTTGAAATTGGTGGGGATAGTCCAATATCTATACAATCTATGACTAATACAGATACTCGAGATATAAAATCTACAATTAATCAAATAATAGCTCTTGAAAGAGCTAAATGTGATATTGTAAGAGTAGCTATTCCTGATATAGAAGCGGCAAAGGCTATAAAAGAGATAAGAAAAGAGACAACAATTCCAATAATTGGAGACATACAATTTGATTACAGACTGGCTATTGAATCTATTAATAATGGAATTGATGGACTAAGAATAAATCCAGGAAATATTGGCTCTATAAGAAGGGTAAAAGAAGTAGTAAAAGCTTGTCAAGAAAGGAATATACCTATTAGAATAGGTGTTAACTCTGGCTCCATAAGTAAAAGAGCTTTAGAGAAATATGATGGGGTCAATGAAAATTCCATGGTATATAGTGCCTTAGAACATATAAAGATTTTAGAAGATATGAATTATACAAATATAAAGATTTCTCTAAAAGCTACTAGCGTACTTTTAACTATTAAATCCTATTTGAAGATGGCTGAATGTGTAGACTATCCTTTTCATTTAGGTATAACAGAAGCTGGACCAATATGGAATGGAACTGTGAAGTCTTCTGTTGGAATAGGAGCTTTGTTAGTAATGGGAATTGGTGACACTATAAGAGTTTCTTTAACAGGAGATCCTGTAGAAGAGGTTAGAGTAGGGAGAGAAATATTGAAATCTTTAAATTTGTTAGAAGATGGAATACAAATAATATCTTGTCCTACTTGTGGAAGAACTCAAATAAATTTAGTTGAAATAGTAGAAGAAGTTCAGAGTAAACTTGCTCATATAGATAAACCCATTAAGCTAGCTATTATGGGATGTGCAGTAAATGGACCTGGAGAGGCTAGAGAGGCAGATATTGGGATAGCCGGAGGTAATGGTTGTGGGTTGATTTTTAAAAAAGGCACAATAATAAAAAAAGTTAGTGAAGAAAAGTTAATAGACGAACTTGTGAAAGAGATTGAAGATATTTAATTATAAATTTTATGTTTGGAGGTTCCTTTTAAGTATATGAAGAATCAAAAGAAACTAGAAAAAATATTATCGGAAAATAAGCTTCATTTAAATCTAAAAAATTTAAATGAAGCTTATATAAACGAAGTTTTATTAGATATAAAAAATAAAGATATGGATTTGAAATTAATTTCTAATAAATTAATTAAGGAAAAAGAAATAGATGTATTAAAAACATCTTTAAGCAGAAAGTTTTATAAATTTGCTAATGTAAATATTAGCATTTTATATAATATAAAGGAGAATGATTTTCAATCTATAATGAAAGACTATTGGTTTAATATTGTTTATACTATAAAAAATGAAATACCCTCTAGTAGTGCATGGATAGATGATGTGAAATGGAACTTAATTGATAACTCACTGATATTAAATTCAGAAAATGAGATCTCATTATATACTTTAAAGAAAAATGGAATAGAAGATAAAATAGAGAAAAAGATAAACAATGAATTTAACAATAAAATTAAAGTAAAGATAGATTCTGATATTAAAGAAAGTGATGTAAGTAATATAGATAAAGAAGATTTTTTCATCCAAAAGAAAAAAGAAGAAAAAACTTTATCGAAAAATTTTTTAAAGTTATCGAATTATGAACAAAAAAAAGAAAACTCAAATAACAGGAAGTTAAAACAAAATTTCTCATATAATTATGGCGGGAAAATTGATGATGATATATCAAGTATAAGAGATATAAATATAAATTCAGGTGTTGTAACCGTGGAAGGAAAAGTTTTTGAAGTTGAATCTAGAGAAATAAAAGGCGGAAAGACCCTTTTTATTTCTAATATAACTGATTTTACAAATTCTATTACAGCAAAAGCTTTTTTAAAAAAGAAGGATAAAGATGGATTTGAAAATTATGTAAAGGAAGGAGCATATGTAAGGGTCAAGGGAGAAGTAGTATATGATAATTATTCGAGAAGTTCAGTATTGATGATTAGAGCTTTAAGTTTGATAGAGCCGCCTAGAAGAGAGGATAATTCGGAGCAAAAAAGAGTAGAACTCCATTTGCATACTCAAATGAGTGCTATGGACGGTTTAACTAAATTTTCAGAGTTAGCTAAACAGGCAAGTGATTGGGGACATAAAGCTATTGCTATTACAGATCATGGAGTAGTACAAGGATTTCCAGAAGGAATGGAAGCTTATAAAAAATATGATTTGAAAATTATATATGGAGTTGAGGGTTATCTTGTAAATGATATTGGTTCTATAGTTATAAATTATAAGGATGAAGATATTGATTGTGAATATGTAGTGTTTGATATAGAAACTACTGGGTTTTCTCCTATGAATGATAAAGTTACAGAAATAGGTGCAGTCAAGATAAAAAATGGGAAAGTAGTTGATAGATTTAGTCAATTAATAAATCCAAAAAGACCAATTCCGGAAAAAATCATAAAATTAACTGGAATAACCGATGAAATGGTTAAAAATGAACCTACGATAGAAGAAGTACTTCCTAAATTCCATAAATTTATTGAAGGAACTGTTCTAGTTGCTCACAATGCTTCTTTTGATGTGGGTTTTATGAGGGAAAATTATTCTCGAATAGGTATGGAAGTAGATAATCCAGTTTTAGATACTTTAGAATTAACAAGAAGTTTATTTCCACAACTTAAAAATCATAAGCTTAATACTATTGCTAAATATTTAAAGGTGAATTTAGAAAACCATCATAGAGCAGTAGATGATGCCGAAGCTACCGCCGATATCTTTCTGAAATGTTTGGGGATTTTAGAGAAAAAAGGAATAACTAAACTCTATGAGATTAATACTAAATTACAAGACACTGAAAATGCTTATAAAGGGCAAACATATCATATAATTATATTAGTAAAAAATTATACAGGTTTAAAAAATCTCTATAAAATAGTTTCTGAATCCCATCTAAATTACTTTTATAGAAGACCTAGAATACCTAAATCACTATTGATTAAATATAGAGAAGGTCTTATATTAGGAAGTGCTTGTGAGGCAGGAGAGCTTTATAAAAGTATATTAAATAGCAGTGACAATAATCAAATCAGACAAATTGTTAATTTTTATGATTATTTAGAAATACAACCTGTAGGAAATAATATGCATCTAGTGAGAAATGGTATGTTGAAAGATATAGAGGAATTAAAGAATATAAATAGAAAGATAGTTAAATTAGGGGAAATATACAAAAAGCCTGTTGTTGCAACTGGAGATGTGCATTTTCTTAACAAAGAGGATGAAGTGTATAGAAGGATATTAATGAACGGACAAGGTTTTTCAGATGCAGATAATCAGCCACCACTTTATTTTAGGAGTACAGATGAAATGCTTGAGGAGTTTAATTATTTAGGAGAAGAAAAAGCAAAAAAAGTAGTTATAGAAAACACTAATTATATTGCTGATATATGTGAAGATATGCTACCAATTCCAGATGGAACTTTTCCACCTGTTATTGAGGGTGCAGAGGAACAATTAAAAGATATAACTTATAATAGGGCTATGGGTATATATGGGAATCCATTACCTAGTATAGTTAAGGAAAGATTGGATAAAGAGCTAAATTCTATTATTAAAAATGGCTATGCCGTTATGTATATAATTGCTCAGAAATTAGTGTGGAAATCCTTAGAAGATGGGTATTTAGTAGGTTCAAGGGGATCTGTTGGTTCTTCTTTTGTTGCAACTATGAGTGGAATCACTGAAGTAAATCCTTTAGTTCCTCATTATGTATGTCCAGAATGTCAATATAGTCACTTTTTTGAAGATGGATCTATAGGTTCTGGAGTTGACTTACCAGATAAAAAATGTCCAAAATGTAATGCTGAATTAAAGAAAGATGGTCATGATATACCTTTTGAAGTCTTTTTAGGATTTGAGGGGGATAAAGAACCAGATATAGATTTAAACTTCGCAGGTGAATATCAACCTGTAGCTCATAAATATACAGAAGAACTTTTTGGAGAAGGATATGTATTTAGAGCTGGCACAATAGGAACGATTGCAGAGAAAACGGCTTATGGATTTGTAAAAAAATATTTCGATGAAAAGGATATTTATGTTCATCCAGCAGAAATAAATAGATTGGTTAAAGGTTTAACTGGAGTAAAAAGAACATCAGGGCAACATCCAGGAGGAGTTATGATAGTTCCAAAGTATAAGGATATATATGATTTTTCACCGATACAATATCCAGCGGATGATAAAAAGTCTGGAGTAATAACTACTCATTTTGATTACAATTCTATTAGTGGAAGAATATTAAAGTTAGATATATTAGGTCATGATGTTCCTACAATAATTAAAATGTTAGAAGATATAACTGGTGTAAAACCTGAAAGCATACCATTAGATGATGAAAAGACTATGGAACTATTTACTAGCACTAAATCTTTAGGAGTTACTAAAGATGATATAAATACAGAAGTAGGTACTTTGGGCATACCAGAGTTTGGTACTAGGTTTGTTAGACAGATGCTTGTTGATACTAAACCAACTACATTTGCCGAATTAGTACAAATTAGTGGACTTTCCCATGGAACAGATGTATGGTTGAATAATGCTCAATTAATAGTTAAGAATAAGATAGCTGAATTCAGTGATGTTATTTCTACTAGAGATGATATTATGTTGTTTTTAATATATGAAGGTTTAGATAAAAAAAGATCATTTAAAATCATGGAAAAGGTTAGAAAAGGTAAAGGTTTAACTGAAGAAGATGAAAATTATATGAGGGATATGAATATTCCTAACTGGTACATAGAATCATGTAAAAAGATAAAATATATGTTTCCTAAAGCTCATGCTGTGGCATATGTTATGATGTCTTTTAGAATTGCATATTTTAAGGTTTATCATCCAGAAGCTTTTTATGCAACTTATTTTACGACTAAAGCTAGTGATTTTGATGCGGATTTAATTTTAGAAGGACTATCTACTGTTAGGAATAAGATAGAGGAGTTAGAGTCTTCCCAAGATATGACTGCAAAAGAAAAGAACCTGTTAACTGTTCTTGAAGTAGCTCTCGAAATGTATTCTAGAGGGCATAAATTTGAAAAAGTTGATTTGTATAAATCAGATAGCGATAAGTTTTTAATAGGAGATTCGGGAATTATTCCACCTCTAAAATGTTTACCAGGAGTAGGGCAAACTGCAGCTAAAAATATAGTTAAGGAAAGAGAATTAGGTGAATTTATTTCAGTAGAAGACCTTATGGATAGGGCTAAGGTAGGAAAGACAGTGGTGGAAGCTTTGAACAGGCATAAATGTCTTAATGATATACCTGAGAGAAACCAGCTTAATTTATTTAATATTTGATTTTTTATTTGAAGATGTTATAATATTAATGACAATACTTATGATATTTGATAAAGTAAAGAGTGGGCACTCCCACTCTTTACTTTATTTAGATAGCAGATATTTAGTATAAATAAATATATTTATGAAAAAAATAGGATTATGAAATGTATTTACAATTAATAGTTATAGAAAGTTTTTAAAAAAAAGTATAAGTTAGAACAATGGAGGTGATATTATGAAAAGAAAAGATATAGTAGACTTAATATATAAAATTAGTGAGCCTATAATTAGTGAATTCGGTTTTGAGCTGGTTGATGTAGAATTTGTTAAAGAAGGAAGTAGTTATTTTCTAAGGACTTTTATTGATAAACCAGGCGGGATAACAATAGACGATTGTCAAAAGGTAAGCCAAATTATAAGTGAGGAGTTAGATAAACAAGATCCTATTGATGTTGCATATTATTTAGAAGTTTCATCTCCAGGTCTTGACAGACCACTTAAAACTGATAAAGATTTAAATAGAAACTTAGGGGAAGATGTGGAAGTTAGCTTGTATAAGAATTTTCAAGGCAAGAAAAAGCTTGTGGGAGAATTGTTATCTTTTGATGAAGATTTTATCAAAATAATTGATTCTGAATTAGGGGAGATTGAGATTCCCAGAAAGATTATATCGAAAGTTAATTTAGCTGTTATATTTTGAGGGAGGTTTTGAGGAAAATGAAAGCCGAATTTATACAGGCTCTTGAAGAGATAGAAAAGGAGAAGGGTATATCGAAAGATATAATATTTGATGCTTTAGAATCTGCACTTATATCGGGATACAAAAAAAATTTTGGTTCATCTCAAAATGTAGAAGTAGAAATAGATAGAACTACTGGTTCAGTAAAGGTATATTCAAACAAAACTATAGTAGAAGATGTATCTGATGAGTTTTTGGAAATCAGTTTAGATGAAGCCAAAGAAATTGATAGTAAATATGAAGTTGATGATATAGTCAAGATAGAAATCACACCTAAGAACTTTGGGAGAATCGCAGCTCAAACTTCAAAACAAGTAGTTATGCAAAAAATAAAAGAAGCAGAACGAGAAGTCATTTATGAGGAATTTGTAAATAGGGAAAATGAAATAGTTACTGGAATGATTCAGAGAGTAAGTAAGAATATGGTTTACATTGATTTAGGTAAAACTGAGGGTGTGCTTCCACCTTCAGAGCAAATCGAAAATGAAAATTATGAACAAGGTGATAGAATAAAAGTTTATATCTTAGAAGTGAAAAAGACTACGAAAGGTCCACAAATAATACTTTCAAGATCTCATCCTGGATTGGTAAAAAGACTTTTTGAATTGGAAGTTCCAGAGATTCATGATGGAGTAGTAGATATATATGCAATATCTAGAGAAGCAGGTTCTAGAACAAAAATTGCAGTTTATTCTAAGGATGATAATGTAGATCCAGTAGGAGCTTGTGTAGGTTTTAAAGGAAGTAGGGTAAAGGCTATAGTTGAAGAATTAAATGGTGAAAAAATTGATATAGTTATATGGAGTAAAAATGTAGATAAGTTTATATCTAATAGCCTAAGTCCTTCGCAAGTATTAAAAGTTGAGATTGATGAAAGAGAGAAATCTGCATTGGTTGTAGTGCCAGATTATCAATTATCTCTAGCAATAGGTAAAGAAGGACAAAATGCTAGGCTCGCAGCAAAACTTACTAATTGGAAAATAGACATTAAAAGTGAAGGTCAATATAAAGAAGAAATGGAAGAATAGGGGTGATCTTAATTGAAGAGTAAAAAAATACCTCTAAGGAAATGTATAAGTTGTGGAGATAAAAAAGACAAAAAAGATTTAATAAGAGTAGTCAAAAATAAAGAAGAAGGCGTAATACTAGATTTAACAGGTAAAAAGAATGGAAGAGGAGCTTATATTTGTAATGATTTAGAATGCTTAAATTCTATTAAAAAAACCAGAAAACTTTCTAGAGTATTAGGATGTGAGATTCCAGAAGAAATATTTGAAGAATTAACAAATATAATACTTAAAAAAAATCATAACAATTAGATATAAAGTCACCTTTAACTAATTTAGGGGGTGTATAGTTTGACAAAAGTCAGAGTATATGAGTTGGCAAAAGAATTAAAAATAACTAGTAAAGAATTGATAGAGAAAGTTGCAGATTTAAATTTAGATGTAAATAGCCATATGAGTACTGTAGAAAAAGAAGAGGCAGATTTAATAAAAGAATTGCTGAGAGCAGAAAGTAATTCAGAGATAAATAATAGTGAGAATATTAGCAATGTAGAGAAGGAAGACAAAGATATGGAAGAAAAAAATGAAAATGAGGTTATAGAAGAGGCTATAGAAATAGAAGAAAATATAATGGTTAAAGATTTAGCAGAAAAACTAGAAGTAACTCCTAGTGAAGTTATTACTAAACTTATTTCTTTAGGAATTATGGCAAATCAAAATCAGTCTGTGGATTTTGATACTGCGGGTATTATTGCTGAAGAATTTGGAGTTTCTGTTAAAATGCCATCTGTTGAAGAGGAAGATGAGGAGATTGGTTTTCATCTAGATTTTGAAGATGATCCTAAGGATTTGAAACCAAGACCACCTATAGTAACAGTTATGGGACATGTAGATCATGGAAAAACTTCTCTATTAGATGCCATAAGAAAAACAGCAGTAACTGAAAGAGAAGCTGGGGGAATAACTCAGCATATTGGAGCATCTACCGTAAGTATAGATGGAGAAAAAATTGTGTTTCTAGATACACCTGGGCATGAGGCTTTTACAACTATGAGAGCAAGAGGAGCCCAAGTCACCGATATAGCTATTTTAGTAGTTGCTGCAGATGATGGAGTTATGCCACAAACTGTTGAAGCTATAAACCATGCTAAAGCTGCTAATGTACCTGTAATTGTTGCGATAAATAAAATGGATAAACCTACAGCAAATCCAGATAGAATCAAACAAGAGTTAGTAGAATATGGTTTAGTTCCAGAAGACTGGGGAGGAGATACTATATGTGTTCCAGTTTCTGCTCGTAATGAGGATGGTATTGACGATGTATTAGAGATGATACTGCTAGTAGCAGAGATGCAAGAATTAAAAGCAAATCCAGATAGAAAGGCAGTAGGTATAATAGTAGAAGCTGAACTTGATAAAGGAAGAGGACCAGTTGCAACTGTATTAGTTCAAAAAGGTACATTAAAAGTAGGAGATATAGTAGTATCTGGAACTGCTCATGGAAGAGTAAGAGCAATGTTGAACGATAAAGGAAAAAGAGTTAAAAAAGCAACTCCATCTATACCAGTTATGATATTGGGCCTATCTGAAGTGCCAGAGGCTGGAGAACATTTATATGTAGTAGAAAATGAAAAGAAGGCAAGAAATTATACTCAAGCTAGGAAACAAAAAATAAGGGAAGAACAGATGAAGGCTTCTCAAAAAGTTTCTCTAGACGATCTTTTTGAGCAGATACAGTTAGGTGAAGTTAAAGAATTAAATGTAATAATAAAAGCTGATGTAAAAGGCTCTATGGAAGCCGTAAAACAATCTTTATCCAAGTTAGAAACAGATGAAGTTAGGGTAAATGTCATTCATGGCGGAGTTGGTGGAATTACAGAAAGTGATGTTATGTTAGCTTCAGCTTCTAATGCTATTATAATAGGATTTAATGTAAGACCTACTTTAACTGCTATAGATATATCTAAAAGAGAAAGTGTAGATATAAGAACTTACAGAGTTATATATGACGCTATAGAAGATATAGAATCAGCAATGAAAGGTTTATTAGACCCTACTATTGAAGAAGAAGTTATTGGAAGAGCAGAAATAAGGGCTACGTTTAAAGTACCTAATGTAGGTATGGTTGCTGGTATTTATGTTTTACAAGGTAAGGTAACAAGAAATTCTAAAATTAGATTATTAAGAGAAGATGTAGTAATTTATGAAGGCCAGATATCATCTTTAAAACGTTTTAAAGATGACGCTAAAGAAATTCAATCAGGCTATGAAGGTGGATTAAGCCTTGAAAATTACAATGATATAAAAGAAGGAGATATTATAGAAGCTTATATCTTAAAAGAAGTAGAAAGATAGGGGTGTATTCCTTTATGAATAATAAAAGAATAAACAGGATTTCTGAAGAAGTAAAAAAAGCAATTTCATATATAATATCTAATGATTTAAAAGACCCTAGGATTTCACCTATGACTAGTGTTACACATGTGGAAGTTACCAGGGACTTAAGATATGCTAAAATTCATATAAGTGTCTTAGGAAAAGAAAAAGAAAAAAAAGACACAATAAAAGGCTTAGAAAGTGCTAAAGGTTTTATAAGGAAAGAAATAGGGAGTAAAATAGATTTGCGATACGTTCCAGAACCTGTTTTTCAAATAGATGAATCTATTGAACATGGCATATATATGTCAAAGCTTATAGATAAAGTTAATAAGAAAAATAAAAGAGGTAATACAGATGAATAAAGAGTTAGACCTACTAATAGATAAATGTATAAAATATATTAAAGCTAGTAACAATATTTATTTAGCAAGCCATATACAGCCAGATGGTGATAATATTGGTTCCTTACTAGCTTTAGGTAGGGCTATTGAAAAGTTGAATAAAAATGTGCATATTATAAAAGTTGATAATATACCGAAAGATTATCAGTTTTTACCTAATATGCACCTTTTTAAAGAATTGAACACAGAAGAAGACATAGATCTTTTTATAGCCTTAGATAGTGGAGATATTGATAGATTAGGTATAGCAAAAGATATGGCTTTGAATGCTAAAAAACTTATTAATATAGATCACCATATAACCAATGAGAATTTCGGAGATTTAAATATTGTTTTACCTACGGCTAGTGCTACAGGAGAAATAGTATATCGTATTATTAAAGAAATGAATATTGAAATGGATGAAGATATATCTACATGTCTTTATGTTGCTATAAGTACAGATACAGGAAGTTTTATGTATGATAGTACAACAAAATATACTCATTTGGTTGCAGCAGATTTATTAAGTAAAGGTATTGATTTAAATAATATTATAGTAAAGATCTATCAAAGTAGGACACTAGAAAGAACTAGACTTTTTATAGAATCTTTAAATACATTGGATATACTAAAACAGGGTAAAATTGCTATAGTTAAAGTAACTCAAGATATGTTAAAAACTTGTAAGGCTAGCTTAGAAGATGCAGAAGGCATTGTATCCTTTATTAGAGATATTGAAAATGTAGAAGTAGCATGTATTTTAAAAGAAGTAAATAAAGAAGAGATAAAAGTTAGCTTAAGATCTAAAAAGAAGGTTGATGTTTCTAATATTTCCTTAAAGTTTAATGGAGGCGGACATAAAAGAGCTGCAGGTTGCACCATATATGACAATATAGAAAATGCAAAAAAACTAATATTAAATGAAATATATAACGTTATTTAAGGTGATGCCATGAATGGAATTTTAAACATATTTAAACCCAAAGGTTTGTCTTCTCATGATATAGTTAGAGAAGTTAGAAAAATATTGGGTATAAGAAAAGTAGGCCATACAGGTACGTTAGATCCAAATGCTAGTGGGGTCTTACCTATATGCATAGGTAAAGCTACACGGATTAGTGAATACTTATTAAATTCAGATAAGGTATATGTTGGAGAACTTACATTAGGCTATAAAACTGATACTCAAGATGAAGATGGAAAGATTTTAAAACAATCAAATAAAATTGTAACGGAATCAGAAATCCTTAAAGCTTTTGATTGTTTTAAAGGTGAAATATATCAACTTCCACCTATGTATTCAGCTTTGAAACATAAAGGAAAAAAACTATATGAATTAGCTAGAGAGGGCATAGAAGTAGAAAGAGAAAAGAGAAAAGTATATATACATGATATATCTATATTAAATATAATAGGTAATAATAAAATATTATTTAGGGTTAGTTGTTCTAGAGGAACATATATAAGAACTTTATGTGATGATATAGGACAACTTTTGGGTACATATGGATATATGTCTCATTTAATAAGAGAAGAAGTTTATCCATTTAATATAAAAGAAGCAGTTAGTTTAGACAGTATTTATGATAAATATAATGACAAAAAGATTGAAGATATTTTAATACCTATGGATAAAGGGTTGAAAGATTTCAAGCACCTTACTTTTCCGGATTTTTTTTGGAAAAAGTTATCTAATGGTGAAAAATTAGAATTAAATCAAAATCAGATACCAAAAGGGATTGAATTAGATGAGTTCTTACGTATTTATTGTAATAACCTATTCATAGGTGTAGGGAAAATTGTAAATAGAAATGAAAAATATATTTTAAAAATGGATAAAGTATTATTGTAAAGGTGATAAATTATGGAAATAATAAGTTATGATAAAGATGAGAGAGTAAAAGAAGCAACAGCTGTAGCTTTAGGTAATTTTGATGGACTCCATATTGGGCATCAACAGCTCATTAAAACTATGGTACATGAAGGCAAGAAAAAAGAGCTAAAAACTTCAGTACTACTTTTTACAACTCATACTAAGAATGTAATAAATAAAGATAAGAAACCTAATATGCTTACCTCAAATAATCAAAAGCTTGAATTGTTAGAATCTATTGGTGTTGAAATGATTTATTCAATGAATTTTAATGAAGATATAATGAAGCTTAGTCCTAAACAATTTGTAGAAGATATATTAATTGATAAATTACATGTTAAAATAGTAGTAGTAGGTTTTAATTATAGATTTGGATATAAAGCAAAAGGAGATAGTGACTATTTAAAAGAACTAGGCAAAAAGTTAGGTTTTGAAGTTATAGTTGTAGAGCCAGTTTATGGCGAAGAAAAGGTTATAAGTAGTACTTTAATAAGAAAACTTTTGAAAGAAGGGAATATTAAAAAAGCTAATGCTTTTTTAGGAAGACCTTATGAGATGGAAGGAAAAGTAGTAGCTGGAAATAAAAGAGGAAAAGGATTGGGGTTTCCTACGGCAAATCTTAAATTAGATGAAGGATATTTAATTCCTAGGTTTGGAGTATATAAAACTATTACTGTGGTTAATGGAGAAGAATATTTAAGTCTAACAAATGTAGGGAAAAATCCTACTTTTAATGATTATGATGTTAGTGTAGAAAGCTATATATTAGACTTTAATCAAGATATATATGGTGAAAAAATCTCTATAAAATTTTTGCAATTTCATAGAGAGGAAATTAAATTTAATAAAAGAGAAGAACTTATAGATCAGATGTTAAAAGATGTAGAGATTATAAAAAACAATTAATTATGTTTACAATTCAATAAGTATATGATAAAATTAATCTAGTTTCATCACCTCTAGCTAAGTTCATCGTATCCTCGACGATTTACTTAGCTAAAGGTGAAAATAAAATTTGAGGAGGTGCTTCCATTGGCATTGACTAAGGAAGAAAAAGCAAAAATCATTGAAGACTATAAGATACATGAAGGTGATACAGGTTCACCAGAAGTTCAAATCGCTATATTGACTCATAGGATTAATACTTTAAATGAACATCTTAAAGATCATAAGAAGGACCATCATTCAAGAAGAGGGCTATTGAAGATGGTTGGGCAAAGAAGAGGTTTATTAAAATATTTGAAAAAGTCAGATATTGAAAGATATCGTAGTCTTATTGAAAAATTAGGAATAAGAAGATAGTATAGAGCGGGATTCCCGCTCTATTGATTTATTAGACTTAAATTATATTTGTTATCTAATAAAATTTTTTATAAAAAATAGGTTATAATATTATTGTTAATTGTTTTTTTATAGGAATAAAAGGAGGTAAAGCATGGAAAAAGTTTTTGAATATGAATTAGCAGGCGGAAAATTGTCTGTGACTATAGGTAAAGTTGCTGAACAGGCGAATGGAGCTTGTGTAGTCAGGTATGGAGATACTGTTGTGCTAGTAACGGCTACTGCTTCCAAGGAACCAAGAGAGGGAATAGATTTTTTTCCATTGAGTGTAGATTTTGAAGAAAGACTTTATTCAGTTGGAAAAATTCCTGGAGGTTTTATAAAAAGAGAAGGAAGGCCCAGTGAAAAGGCCATTTTAACTTCGAGACTTATTGATAGACCTATAAGGCCATTATTTCCAAAAGGTTATAGAAATGATGTACAAGTTATTGCAACAGTTCTATCTACTGATCAAGATTGTACCCCTGATATTGTTGCTATGATAGGTTCTTCTATAGCTCTAACAATATCAGATATTCCATTTTCTGGACCTACTGGCTCAGTAGTAGTGGGATTAGTAGATAATGATATTATTATTAATCCTAATAGTGAAGAAAGGGATAAATCTGAACTGCATTTAGTAGTATCTGGTACTAAAGAGGCTGTAATGATGGTAGAAGCAGGAGCAAATGAAGTATCAGAGGAAATTATGCTAGAGAGCATAATAACTGCTCATGAGCATATAAAAGGTATATGTAATTTCATAGAGGAAATAAGAAAAGAGGTAGGGAAAGAAAAAGCGGAATATGAAATTTTCAAACCTGAAGAAGAAATAGAAAATCAAGTAAGAGATTTTGCTACAGAAAAAATAAAAAAAGCTATTCAAGCTACTGATAAACAGGTAAGAGAAGAAAATATGGATAAGATTAAAGAAGAAATTTTTGAATGTTTTCTAGAAAAATATCCAGATAACGGAAAAGATATAGATGAAGTTATAAATGAAATAAAAAAAGAAGAAGTTCGAAGAATGATATTAGAAAAAGGGATTAGACCAGATAATAGAAAGGTAGATGAAATACGTCCTATATCTATTGATGTAGGTTTATTGCCTAGAGCTCATGGTTCTGGACTATTTACAAGAGGTCAAACTCAAGCTCTTACAATTGCTACATTAGGTGCTTCAAGTGATGTGCAAATAATTGATGGAATAGATGAAGAAGAATCTAAGCGATACATGCATCATTATAATTTTCCGCCATATAGCGTTGGGGAAACTAGAATGCTCAGAGGACCTGGAAGAAGAGAAATTGGTCATGGAGCTTTAGCAGAAAGAGCTTTAGAACCAGTTATACCTTCCGAAGAAGAATTTCCATATACTGTAAGATTGGTATCTGAGATACTAAGCTCTAATGGCTCTTCATCTCAAGCTAGTGTATGTGGAAGTACTTTAGCATTATTAGATGCAGGAGTACCTATTAAAGCACCAGTTGCAGGTATTGCTATGGGACTTATGAAATCAGAAGATAAAGTTGTTATTTTAACAGATATTCAAGGTTTAGAAGACTTTCTGGGAGATATGGATTTTAAAGTTGCAGGTACTGCAAAAGGAATTACAGCTATCCAAATGGATATAAAAATAGCTGGAATAGGAAGAGAAATATTAGAAGAAGCATTGGAAAGAGCAAGAATAGGTAGACTATTTATTTTAAATAAAATGTTATCAGTAATTCCTGAGCCTAGAAAAGAATTGTCATCATATGCTCCGAGGATATTTACTATGCAAGTAAGTCCAGATAAAATAAGAGATGTAATAGGGCCAGGTGGAAAAGTTATTAATAAAATAATTGATGAGACAGATGTTAAGATTGATATAGATGAAAAAGGTAAAGTTCTTATAGCTGCAGATGATGAAGAAAAAGGAAATAGAGCTATGGAAATGGTGAATAGGGCAGTAAAAGATATTGAAGTTGGGGAAGTATATTTAGGTAAAGTAAATAGAATTGTTCCATTTGGGGCTTTTGTGGAAATATTAAATGGAAAAGAAGGCTTAGTTCATATATCTAATATCGCAAGAGAAAGAATAAATAAAGTAGAAGATGTTCTATCTATTGGAGATGAAATACTTGTAAAAGTAACAGAAATAGATAACCAAGGAAGAATAAACCTGTCTAGAAAAGCTACTTTACCAAAAGATGAAGATGAAAAAAAAGATGGAAAAGATAAGAAAAAATAAAAAACATGAACCTGAAGCTGGTTCATGTTTTTTTATACATTGTTATCATAATAAATCTTATCATAAATGATATAGAATATATTAAATAAAAACGAATATAATATATTAAATAAAAAAAGGAGGGAAAACATGAAAATTTTTTATATAAAAAAGCAAAAATTATATTTATTAATAGCTATTTTATTAATAGCAATATTTGCAACAATATTTTATAATATATACTATAAAAATTCAGAAGAGACATTTAAAGAAGATATTTATTATAAAGGAGACATAGATGAAAAAGTTATTGCCTTTGCTTGTAATGTAGATTGGGGCAATGAGTACATACCTCAAATGCTATCTATATTTGAAAAAGAAAATATTAAAATAACTTTTTTTGTTACGGGAAAATGGGCAGAAAAAAACGAAAAAATATTAAAAAATATATATTCACAGAAACATGAAATAGGCAATCATGGATATGCACATGATGATTATGGCAAATTAGATTATACTGGTAATGCAGAGGGAATTAAAAAATGTCATGAGGTCTTAAATAATATATTAAATATAGAATGTAAATACTTTGCACCTCCTGCAGGTTCTTTTAATGATAATACAATTAAAGCAGCAAAAGAATTAAATTATGATATAATTATGTGGAGTATTGATACTATAGATTGGCGAGAAGATAGCACTCAAGACAAAATAATAAATAGAGTATTAACTCAAGCAGAAAATTCTGCTATAGTATTAATGCATCCTACAAAAGAAACTATAAAAGCGCTACCTGTAATTATTCAAACACTAAAAGAAGAAGGATATGATATAGTCAAGGTTAGTCAAGTTATAAAATAAATTGAAGAACTTAAGATGAATGGGAGGTAAAAATGTATAATAATAAAATACTTAGAAATGGAATTAACATAGTAATGGAAAACATTCCTTATGTAAATTCCATTTCATTAGGAATATGGATAAAAAATGGCTCTATAAATGAGGACAAGCATAACAATGGAATTTCTCATTTTATTGAACATTTGCTTTTTAAAGGAACCAAAAATAGAACAGCTAAAGAAATTGCTGAATCTATTGATAATATCGGAGGGCAATTAAACGCTTTTACAACTAAAGAATATACATGTCTTTATGTAAAAGTTTTAAATACCTATGAGAGATTAGCTATTGATCTACTGTCTGATATGTTAAAGAATAGTCTATTTAAGGAAGAAGATATATTAAAAGAGAAAAAAGTAATATATGAAGAAATTAAAATGTATCAAGATTCTCCTGAGGATATTGCTTATGATTTACTAGCAAAAACTATGTTTGAAGGTACATCTTTAGAACTACCTATATTAGGAACTATTGATAGTCTAGAAGGTATAAATAGAGAAAATATTATAGATTATTTTAAAAAGAATTATACCCCAGATAATATTGTTATTTCAATTGTTGGAAATATAAATGAAAATGAAACATTTAAATTACTTGAAGCTTATTTTGGAGACTTTAATATTCAAGACAGCAAAAATGGTAGAATCATATTAGATCAAAATTATATTTACACTAAAAAGATAAATGGGCTAATAAAAGATACTGAACAATTGAATTTACTTATAAGTATGGAAGGATTGTCAAGAAAGAATGATTATGTATATCCTCTTCTTGTATTTGATAATATTTTTGGTGGAAGTATGAGTTCAAGGTTATTTCAAAGAATAAGAGAAGACAAAGGTTTAGCATATTCTGTTTATTCTCACCCTTCTTTCTATGAAAAGACAGGTGCGTATACAATATATGTAGGTTTAAATCCAGAAAAAATATATGAAGCTGTAGAATTGATTAAAGAAGATATAGAAATTGTAAAAAAAGAACTTATTACAAAAGAAGAGCTGTTTAAATCTAAAGAACAGCTAAAAGGTAATTACTTATTAGGATTAGAAAATACTTCTAGTAGGATGGCTGAAATAGGTAGAAGTAAGCTGCTAATGGATAAATTCGATAATCCAAATGAAATAGTAAAAAAAATAAATGAAGTAGATATGGAAGATATAGAAATTATAGTAGAAAAAATATTTAATTTTGATAAGCTTAATATTATTTATGTAGGAAATCTATCAAAAAAAGAACAAGTTGAAAAAAGGTTAAAAGAAATCTTATATAATTGAGGTAATTAAAATGCAAATAAAAAATAATAAATAAAAGTTATTTTCCCCCTATTTTATTCTTTTAGTTATGAGGGACAAGTTAGACCTAGAATAGTTTTATTAGATTAATATTTATTATTTTAATGCTTATTATATTTTGGGAAGGAGGATTTTGTATTATGGAAAAAGTAAGAATTAAATATATAAGTGATAAAATAGAAAAACTTAGATATATTGATGGTAAAAGTGATTGGATTGATTTAAGGTCAGCAGAATATGTAAAATTAAAAAAAGGTGAGTTTAGATTAATCTCCTTAGGTGTATCAATGGAGTTGCCTAAAGGTTATGAAGCACTTATTGTTCCTAGAAGTAGTACTTTTAAAAACTTTGGTATTATACAAACTAATCATTGTGGAGTTATAGATGAAAGCTACTGTTCTAATGAAGATGTTTGGAAATTTCCAGCTTTGGCCATTCGAGATACAGAAATACGAATTAATGATAGAATATGTCAGTTCCGCATAATAAAACATCAACCTGTAATTGATTTTGAAGAAGTGGAAGACTTAGGAAATGATGTTCGTGGAGGATTTGGTAGCACAGGCATAAAATAATTAATATTAGAATTGAAAAATCATAACAGATCTTATCATAAATGATAACAGTAATATATTAAATAAAAAAAGAATATAAATACTATAACATATTAAAAAACTAAACTGGGGGAATTAAAATGCTATTAAGCGAATTAGGCGGAAAAGAAATTGTAAATTTAAATGATGGGGGAAGACTGGGGATGATCGCAGACTCAGATGTCATAATAGATGAAAATACTGGTAAGATTATATCGTTATTGCTTCCAGATAAAAGAGTACAATTTAAGTTATTTGGAGACAAAGAAGAAATAGAAATTCCTTGGGATTCAATTAAAAAAGTAGGAGATGATATGATAATAGTAGAAATAGAAGATTATTAAAAAATGTAACAAACGTTTAGCTGATTCATATTATAAAACTAGGGACAAATAGAATTAGAGGTGAAAGCTACAATGAAAACAATAGTTCAAAAATATGGTGGAACTTCCCTAGCCACGAAAGAAAGCAGAGAAAAAGTTGTATCTAAAATTATAGAAAAACATACTAAAGGTTATAATGTAGTTGTAGTAGTATCTGCAATTGGAAGAAGAGAAAATCCTTATTCTACTGATTCATTAATTGGTTTAATAAATAAAGATTCTATTTCTAATAGAGAGTTAGATATGATTTTATCTTGCGGCGAAATTATTTCTGCAGTAGTGTTATCTAGTGTTTTAAGTGAGAATGGATATAAGTCTATTGTATATACAGGATATCAAGCAGGGATAAAGACCAATAAAGATTTTGGGAAAGCTAAAATTATTGAAATTGAACCTAATAAGATTAAAGAAAGTTTAAAAAATAATTATATTGTAATAGTCGCTGGTTTTCAAGGTGCGACTAAAGAGGGAGAAACAACGACTTTGGGTAGAGGTGGTAGTGATATAAGTGCTGTAGCCTTAGGAAAAGCTCTAGATAGTGAGTGGGTGGAAATCTTTTCTGATGTAGACGGTATAATGACTGCAGATCCAAATATTGTGCCTAATGCTCGTTCTTTAGAATCAATGGGTTATTTGGAAGTCTATCAGCTAGCTGAAGATGGAGCAAAAATAATACATCCAAAAGCTGTAGAAATAGCTCAAAAATATAATATTCCTATAAAAATAAAAAATACTTTTTCGGACAAAGAGGGTACTACTATAGAAAGTACTGAGAAATTAATTTTAAATGGTAAAAAAAATTTTGAAAATGAAAAAGTTATTACTGCAATAACTTATAAAAAGGATAGAATACAAGTTATAATTTATATTGATCTAGAAGAAGATAATACTGAAAAGTTAATGGAAGAATTAACTTCTAATAATATAAGTATTGATCTTATAAACTTTTTTGTCGACAAAAAAATATTCACTATTGATAAAGAAGATTTAAAAATAGTTGAATCCATATTGAAAAAAGGCAAATATAATTACAAATTAATTAAAAACTGCTGTAAGTTAAGTGCTATAGGCTATAAAATGCAAGGAATACCAGGAGTGATGGCTAGAATAGTTAAAGCCTTATCAAAAAAAGGAGTAAAGATACTGCAAACTTCTGACTCACATAGCACTATTTGGTGTCTAATAGAAGAAAAAGATACAAATAAAGCTTTAACTGCTTTACATGAAGAGTTTAAATTATATGAATAAAAAAGCATAATTATCCTTTAACATCCAAGGATAATTATGCTTTTTTATTACTTTTATTTATTTAGCATATTTTTAAGTGAAAAGTAAAAACTAAAGAAGACTATTGATATAAAAATGGAGGTAGTATTTTATGAATTTTTTAAATTTAAATAATGATAAAGATAAAAACAACGAAGATGAAATTGAAAGCATTATAGAGTTAGGTACTGAGAAACAGTCAGATAGTCAAAACACTCCTAAAAACATACAATTTTTAACGATAATAGGTGAAATTGAAGGTCATAATGTTTCTCCTCCTCAAAAAAAAGCTACAAAATATGAGCATATAATTCCACTATTAATTGCAGCTATGGAAGATCCAAATATAAAGGGGATATTTATTATGTTAAATACTATAGGTGGTGATGTAGAAGCTGGTCTTGCATTAGCAGAAATGATAAATAGCATCGATAAACCTACAGTATCTTTAGTCCTTGGAGGTGGTCATAGTATAGGTGTTCCTTTAGCTACTGCTTCTGATTATTCTTTTATAGTTCCTTCTGCTTCCATGACTATTCATCCAATAAGAACTACTGGATTGGTAATAAGCGGACCTCAAACCTTTAGATATTTCGAAAAAATGCAGCAAAGAATTATAGATTTTATATTGAGAACATCAAAAATAGATAGAAAGGTTTTAATGGAGTTGATGTATGCAACTGATGAAATTGCTAATGATGTGGGAACTATACTTATTGGTCAAGAAGCTGTAGAATATGGTTTAATAGATGATGTTGGTGGATTTAGTAAAGCATTGAATAAACTTAAGAGTCTATTCTAGATTTCTATTAATTAAAGAATATAGTATAAGAAACCATATTATGCTATAATGAAATAAGTAAATGAATACTTTTAAGGGGGGAGATTTTTTTTGACTTTTTTGCATGCAATAATTCTAGGAATATTTCAAGGTATTACTGAATTTTTGCCAATTAGTAGTTCAGGACATTTAGTAGTTTTGCAACATTTTTTTGGTATAAAAGAAGGAAATTTATTTTTTACTGAAATGCTTCATTTTGGTACATTAATTTCTATTATTATAGTGTACTTTAATGATATTATAAAAATAATAGCTGAATTCTTTAAAATGTTGGGACAAGGTATAAAAAATAAAAAAATTAGAGTTACTAACATGTATCAAAAAATGGCTATACTTATAATCATAGGCAGTATTCCTACAGCTATAATAGGCTTAGCGTTCAAAGATACTTTTGAAAAGTTGTATAATTCTATTTTAGCTATTAGTATTGCTTTTTTAATAACAGGGTTTATTTTATGGTTTGTTGACAAAAAATCTAGAGGAAATAAAGATATAAAAGATATGAGTTTTCTTGATTCTATATTAATAGGAATCTTTCAGGGAGCAGCTATAGCTCCAGGCATATCTAGATCTGGTTCAACTATAGCTGGTGGATTATTTAGAGGTTTAAACAGAAAATTAGCAACAGAATTTTCTTTTCTACTTGCATTACCAGCAACTTTTGGTGCTGGATTATTAGGAATAAAAGAGGTTATAGATACAGGAAGCCAAGCCCAATTTTCTGCTCCTTTAGTATTAGGAATAATAATTTCTACAGTTGTAGGCATTATTTCAATAAAAGTTTTGATTAAGCTACTGGAAAATGAAAAATTATATTATTTTTCTTATTATTTATGGGTTTTAGGAATAATATTATTATTAACTCAGATGTTTTAAATAAAGAGGATTTTAAAATCATCTGTAGAAATAATTCTAGAGGTGGTTAGTTTGAAAAAGAAAAAAAGCAAAAATAATAGAGAGGTAATAGGGATAGTTATAATATCTCTAGGAATTCTCTCTATTTTAAGTTTATTTAGTAATAAAATGGGAATAGTAGGAGCTTTATTAAAAAACACATATTTAACTTTAATGGGTTTTGGAGGTTATATATTTCCGTTAATTATTGTATTTATAGGATTATGGCTTATAATCAATGGATCAGATATATCTGAAGATAAGAAATCAATTTTTTTATTAATAATTTTTTTATGTTTTATAACTATTTTGGATATTAATAAAACAAAAGCAGATTCATTTAAAAAACAAATAAGTCTTGCTTTTGAATATAGTCAAGGTGGATTAGGTGGAGGAGTTATAGGTGCTTTCTTTGGATATGTTTTCTTTAAATTATTTGGTTCTTTAGGTTCTAATATAATATTGCTGCTTATTATATTAGTTAATTTTTTATTAATAACGGAAATAGAAGTGGGAGATTTTTTTAAAAAAAGAAATGATAAACTAAAGCTCTCTAAGTTTGAAAAAAATAATACTAATAATACTTTAAATAAAGTAGAAAAAAAGCAAAAAGTAAAACCTAATAAAAAGAGAAATGAAAAAATAAAAATATTGGATTATAATAATAAAAATAATGAAAAAATAAATAGACCAGAAATTAAAAAAACTAAAAAGAAAAGTACAATTTCTAATACTGAAGAATCTATAAATAATTATAAACTTCCAACATTAGATTTATTAAAAAATAGAAACATTGAAAAAGATTTTGATGATAAAAAAGAAGTTTTAATAAATGCAAAAAAAATAGAAGAGACTATGGAAAACTTTGGAATCCAAGCAGATATAATTCAAATAAGCAAGGGACCTACTATTACTTGTTATGAACTTCAACCTGCTCCAGGAGTTAAAGTAAGTAAAATTGTAAATCTATCTAATGATATAGCTTTAAATTTAGCTACATCTGATGTTAGAATAGAAGCGCCTATACCTGGAAAAGCAGCAGTAGGTATAGAAGTACCTAATAAAAACAAAGTAAATGTAGCTTTAAAGGAAATATTAATGTCAGATGAATATAAAAATATTGATACAAAAACTCCTTTAGCCTTAGGAAAAGACATAGCTGGGAAACCGATAATAACTAATATGGCAAAGATGCCCCATTTACTCATTGCAGGAGCTACAGGTTCAGGTAAAAGTGTATGTATAAATACTATTATTATGAGTATATTATATAAATCTACTCCAGATGATGTGAAATTAATTTTAATAGATCCTAAAGTTGTAGAATTAAGCATTTATAATGGTATACCTCATCTATTGATTCCAGTTGTAACAGAAGCTAAGAAAGCTAGAAATGCATTAAACTGGGCAGTAGAAGAGATGACTAGAAGGTATAAAATATTTGCTAAAAACAATGTAAGAGATATTTATAGTTATAATAATAAAATTAAGGACAATGAAGAAGCAGAAACCTTACCGCAAATAGTTATAATTATTGATGAATTAGCAGATTTAATGATGGTATCTGCTCAAGAAATTGAAGATTATATCTGTAGATTAGCACAGATGGCAAGAGCTGCAGGAATGTATTTAATAGTTGCTACCCAAAGACCATCAGTAGACGTAATTACTGGTACTATTAAAGCTAATATACCTTCCAGAATTTCTTTTGCGGTGACATCTCAAGCAGACTCTAGGACTATTTTAGATATGGGAGGTGCAGAAAAATTGCTAGGTAAAGGAGATATGCTTTTTTATCCTTCGAATTTTTCTAAACCACTGAGAGTGCAAGGTGCCTTCGTTGATGACGAAGAAGTTATGGAAGTAGTAAGTTTTTTAAAAGAACAAAATGATTTAGAGTATGATGAAGAAATATTAGATTCTATAGAAAACAAAACTGTTTCTAATAAAGGTTATGGAGATGAATTACTTCCTGACGCTATAAATTTAGTTATTGAAGAAGAACAGGCCTCTATTTCATTGCTTCAAAGGAAATTAAGAATTGGATATGCAAGAGCTGCACGTCTTATAGATGAAATGGAAGAAAGAGGAATTGTTGGTGGATATGAAGGTAGTAAACCAAGAAAGGTACTAATTGATAAGGAAAATCTTAATTCAGAATAAAGAGGTGTTTATAGTTGTGAGTATTAAAAATATAGCTGTAGTAACTTTAGGTTGTTCAAAGAATGAAATAGACTCAGATTTAATGGCTAGTATTTTGATTGATAATAATTATTCTATAACAAAAGAACTTGATAAAGCAGATATAATAGTAATAAATACATGTGGCTTTATTAATGATGCAAAGAAAGAATCTATAGAAATAATTTGGGAAATGTGTAGATACAAAGAATATGGAAATTGTAAATATATCATTCTGGCAGGCTGTTTAGCCGAAAGATACTGGAAAGAATTATTAGATGAAATATCCTATGTAGACGGTATTATAGGAACAGGAAATATAAAAGAAATAGTTAATCTAATTGAAGAATTAGAAACAAATGATAGAATTGTAAAAGTTGGAAACATAAATAATGAATATATAGAAAAAGTAGAAAGAACAAATTTTAATCATACTGCCTATGTAAAAATTTCTGAAGGATGCAATAATTATTGTTCTTATTGCATAATACCGAAACTTCGTGGTAAATATAGGAGTAGAAAGGTAGAAGATATTGTTTCCGAAGTTAAATATTTAGCGAATAAAGGGGTTAAGGAAATAATAATAATAGCACAAAATACAACAGATTATGGGATTGATTTATATGGTCAATATAAACTACCATATTTATTGAAAGAACTAAACAAAATTGAAAAAATAGAATGGATTAGACTTTTATACATGTATCCTGATAATTTTAATGATGAATTAATAAGAGCTATTAAAGAAAATGAAAAAGTAGTTAAATACTTAGACATCCCTATTCAACATGTAAGTGATAAAGTTTTGAAAAGAATGAATAGAAAAACTAATAAACAAGATATTACTAAACTAATACAAAAGTTAAGATTTGAAATCCCAGATATTATTATTAGAACTACAATAATTGTGGGATTTCCAGGAGAAACCGAAGAAAGTTTCAATGAATTATATGATTATATTAAGAAAAATAAATTTGATAGGTTAGGCGTATTTACTTATTCTCGTGAAGAAGGAACAACTGCATATAATTTTGAAGACCAAATAGATGAAGATACTAAAATCCAAAGAAAAGATAATTTAATGAAATTACAAAAAGATATATCATTAAATTTTAATAGAAAAAAAGTAGGAAAAACTTATAAAGTTCTAGTTGAAGAAGAAGTGGATGATGGGGTATATATAGGAAGAACTTATATGGATAGTCCTGAAATAGATGGACTTGTTTATTTTAATAGCAGTGATAAAGTAGATATAGGTAGTTTTATAAATATAAAAATTGTTGACTACTTAGAATATGATTTAATGGGGGCGATTATAAATGAATCTAGCCAACAAAATAACACTTTTTAGGGTTGTTTTAATTCCAATTTTTATGTTTTTTTTGCTTACGGACGTCAGCAATGGACAATATATAGCAGCAGTGATATTCATAATAGCATCCCTTACAGATACTTTAGATGGATATATAGCTAGAAGCAGAAATCAGATAACTAATTTTGGTAAATTTATGGATCCACTAGCTGATAAGTTATTGGTTTCAGCAGCTTTAATTTCTTTAGTAGAAATGTCAAAAGTACCTGCATGGATGGTTGTAGTTATTATTGCAAGAGAATTTGCTATAACAGGGTTAAGAGTTATTGCTGCATCAGAAGGAGTTACTATTGCTGCAAGCAAATTAGGTAAAATAAAAACAATAACCCAATTAGTGGCTATAATCGCAATATTATTTAATAACTATCCTTTCAGATTAATAAATTTTCCTTTTGATAGGATAATGCTTTATCTTGCAGTGTTCTTCACAATATTATCAGGAGTAGATTATATATATAAAAATAAAAAGGTCCTACATTCCGGAGAAAGATAGATAGGAGTTGAAGAAATGAAATCTGAAATTATTAGTGTTGGTAGTGAATTGCTTCTTGGAAACACCATAAATACCAATGCTAGTTTTTTATCTAAAAGATTAGCTGAGTTAGGGATTGATGTATTTTATCATACTGTTGTTGGGGATAATATATATAGGCTTGAAACAATTACAAAAATAGCACTTGCTAGGTCTGATTTAATTATTTATACAGGAGGCTTAGGACCAACTGAAGATGATTTAACAAAAGAAGTTGTCTCTAAAACTTTAGGTGTTGATTTAGAACTCGATGATGTTCATATTGCAAAAATAAAAAAATACTTTGAAAAAAGAAATATGAAAATGACAGATAACAATATAAAACAGGCTTATATAATTAAAGATAGTAAAGTTTTAAATAATGATATAGGAACAGCACCTGGTGTTTTTTTAAATTGGAAAGATAAAAAAATAATATTACTGCCTGGTCCCCCTACTGAAATGGAAACTATGTTCAATAATTATACGGCTCCTTTACTAAAACAAGATAGTATTATAAAATCAAAAACCATAAGAACTATGGGAATAGGAGAATCTTCTCTAGAAGAACTAATTAAAGATCTTATTATTAAGCAGTCTAATCCAACCATTGCTACTTATGCAAAACAAGGACAAGTAGAGATACGAGTGACTGGAAAGGGAAAAAATGAGAATGAGGTTGATTTAATAATTGATCCCTTAGTAGAAGAAATTGATAAAAGACTGGGAGAATATATCTATAGTTATAATGATGAATCTATAGAAGAAGTTTTTTTAAAGCTATTAAAAAAGAATCGTATGACAGTAGCGTTTTGTGAATCTTGTACTGGTGGTTTAGTTTCAAGTAGATTTACTTCAATACCTGGAGCCTCTCAAGTATTTGAAAGAGGAATAGTTACTTATAGCAATAATTCTAAAATTGAAGAGTTAAGTGTAAATGAAAGTACATTAAAAACTTATGGAGCTGTAAGTGAAGAGACAGCAAGAGAAATGGCTATAGGGCTATTAAATAAATGTAATGTAGAAATGGCTTTATCTATAACTGGAATTGCAGGTCCAACTGGAGGAACTAAAGATAAACCGGTTGGGTTAGTTTACATAGGATTGGCGAGTAAAGATAAATCTTATGTAATAAAAAATATCTTCACAGGTAATAGACAAGATATACAAAATAAAGCTGCGAATAAAATCTTTGTAGAAGGAAGAAAATATTTGCTTGAAATTAATAATTGACTATACCACTGAAATAATGTAAAATAGATATTAGGAACTTATGTTCGAATATTTGAAAGGTGGTGAATCCAGTTTAACTGGGTGTAAATGGCTGATAATAATGACAAACAAAAGGCACTAGATGTTGCTTTAAATCAAATAGAAAAACAGTTTGGTAAAGGTTCTATAATGAAATTAGGGGAAAATACTCATATGAACATTGAGGTAATTCCAACAGGTTCTTTAGATTTAGATATAGCATTAGGAATTGGCGGTCTTCCAAAAGGAAGGGTTATAGAAATATTTGGACCAGAATCCTCTGGTAAAACAACAGTGGCTCTTCATGCTATAGCAGAGGCACAAAAAAGAGGCGGTATTGCTGCATTTATAGATGCTGAGCACGCTTTAGATCCTATTTATGCAAAAAAATTAGGTGTGGACATTGATAATCTTATTGTATCTCAGCCCGATACAGGGGAGCAGGCACTAGAAATTGCAGAAGCATTAGTAAGAAGTGGTGCTGTAGATATTGTTGTAGTAGACTCTGTTGCTGCATTAGTTCCAAAAGCAGAAATAGAAGGTGAAATGGGAGATAGTCATGTAGGTTTACAAGCAAGGCTTATGTCTCAAGCTTTAAGAAAATTATCAGGTTCTATAAGCAAATCTCAAACTATTGCTATATTTATAAATCAACTAAGAGAAAAAGTGGGTATAATGTTTGGAAATCCGGAGACAACTACTGGAGGAAGAGCACTAAAATTCTATTCTTCTGTAAGATTAGATGTAAGAAGAATAGAATCAATAAAACAAGGTGACAATATAATAGGAAATCGTACTAGAGTAAGGGTTGTTAAAAATAAAGTTGCCCCTCCTTTTAAGAAAGCGGAATTTGATATAATGTATGGAGAAGGAATATCAAAAGAAGGAAATATTTTAGATGTGGGAGTAGCTTCTGAAATTATCAATAAATCTGGTTCTTGGTATAGTTATGGTGAACATAGGCTAGGACAAGGTAGGGAAAATTCTAAGGATTTTCTAAAAGAAAACCCTAAAATATCACTAGAAATAGAAAATAAGATTAGAGAAAAATATGGTTTAACAAATACAAAAGAAAAGAAAAATAATGTAACTGAATCTGAAAAAAAGAAAAATAAGTAAAATAATATTAAAACCTCCTTATACCTATAAGGAGGTTTTAATATAAGGGAGTGTTGATATTTGAAAATATTGTTTTTTACAGATACACATATAAGAGGCACTACACCTAAAAATAGAAAGGATAATTTAGTTGAAACTCTAGAGAAAAAATTTCATGAAATATTATCAATTTCTAAGAAGCATAATGTAGATTATATTTTACATGGAGGAGATTTATTTGATAGACCAGATGTTTCTGTATCTATTGTAAGTAAATTTGCTTCTATATTAAATAAATTCCAAGTGCCCATATATATGATTTGTGGAAATCATGATATATATGGGCACAATCCTGACACTATAAATAGGACTATGCTAGGTTTATTCAATTCTATAGAAATTATAAATCTGATAGATGAAAACGAAGTGATTTTTTTAGAAAAGGATAATATCACGGTGCAATTAACAGGACAGCCATATACATATAACATTGATGACAAAAACAGTTTATGTAAATATATTGTAAAAGATGTAGATCCAAGAGCTAATTACTCTATTCATATGGTACATGGTATGCTATTAGATAAGCCATTTATAAAGGGGATACCTTATACACTAATAGATGATATAAAATCTACTAAAGCAGATATCACCCTTTCTGGACATTATCATTCAGGATTTGGTATCATAAAATCAGAAAACAAATACTTTGTTAATCCGGGCAGCCTAATTCGAATAACAAATAGTCTTAAAGAAATAGAAAGGACACCAGCAGTAGTTTTAATTGAAATAGATAATAATATTGATATAAAGCTTATCCCATTAGAAATAGCATTGCCTGGAGAAGAGATATTAGATAGGGAAAAAATCGAAACTTTTATTTTCAAAAATGAAAAATTAGTTCAATTTAAACAATCTATAGATTCAACTACCAATTTTGAAAAACTGGATATCAATGAAGTCTTGCTGGAAGTATCTACAGCCGAAGGTGTTTCTGAAAATATAAAAGAAGAAGCATTAAAAAGAATTGCATCTTCTCAAATGAAAAATTTAGGAGATGATTAAAAAATGAAATATATTAAGAAAGTAGTTTTAGAGAATTTTCAATCTCACAAATATACAGAATTAGAATTTGATGAACGTTTGAATGTTATAGTTGGTCCTTCGGATCAAGGTAAAAGTGCTATAATTAGAGGAGTTAAATGGGCACTTTTTAACGAACCCTCTGGTAATTTCTTTATAAGAGAAGGAGAAAATGACTGCAGCGTAACTATAGTATTTAATGATAATACTAAAATAAAAAGGTATAAAAGTAAAAGCAAAAACTTATATTATCTTTATGATAGTGAAAATAAGGAGCAAATTTTCGAAGGTTTCGGGACCAATGTTCCTCATGAAATAATAGAAGCAACCAATATTAGAAAAGTATATTTAGATGGCAAACAAACTAATTCTATAAATATAAGTGATCAATTAGAAGGACCTTTTCTATTATCTGAAAAAACTGCAACAAGAGCCAATGCAATTGGAAGATTAGTAGGAGTTCATATAGTAGATGATGCTGTTGGAGATACTTTAAAAGATATAAGAAACTTAAATCTATCTAAACGAACCCTAACGGAACAATTAAATAAATTGGAGGAGAATTTAAAAGAATATGATTATCTAAAGCAACTACAAAAAAAAGTAGAAAGATTGGAAAAAATAAAGATTAAAATAAAAGAATTAGAAGATAAAGTAGGAAAATTAAAAAATATAAAAATAAAGTATGTTGATACAAAAAAACAAATATCTGATACACAAAAATTAACTGACGAATTAAATGGTATAGATTTAGTAGAAAATATTGCTAATAATTTAAATGCAAAGGTGAAAATATATAGCCTTATGAATAATAAACGAAAACACTTATTAGAAATTGACAAAAGTATTTGTTATAATGTAAATATAATAAATTCTCTTAAAAGTTTAAATCGATCAAATCAATTTATTATAGAATTAGAGGACAAGGTATATAAGAAAAGAAGATTAGAAATTATAAATGCAAGCTATAAAGCTGTATTAGAAAATATAATGATAAATAATAATATTGCAAATAAATTAGAAAATATTGATATTGTAGAATCAAAAACTTCTACTATATATGAAGATAGTAAAAAACTTATGGAACTAAAAACGATTAATAAAAAATTTTATGAAAATAATATTAGAACAACTTACGGAGTTAATTATTTGGAAAAGTTCTCAAAATTAGATCAAGCAGGTAACATTCTATATAGCCTTGAAAAGAAAGTATCTAATTTATTAAGCCTAGTGAATATAAAAAAGAAAACTTCATTTATTCAATCTGAATTAGGTTTAACTGCGAGAAATATTGAAAAAGAAAATTTACAAATAAAAAAGCTTCTTGAAGAATATAAAAAATTATTGGAACAATTTGAAGTATGTCCAGTATGTTTTCATAAAATAGATAATAAAACCATAGAAGAAATAATAATTAACTATAGTTAGGGAGGGTAGAAATGACTAATTATGAAAAAGAACTAGGAGTGTTGAAAAAAGATCTTGAAAAAGCTAAGTCTTTAAAATATAAAGCAGAAGCAAGATTGGAACAATTAAACAAGCAACAAGAAGAAATTATTGAAGAATTAAAGGAATTGGGAGTTAATCCCAATGAATTAGATGAAGAGATTGAAAAATTAACTAAAGAAATAAATGATTTGTTTAAAGAAGCTAATGAAATGCTACCAAAAGATATATTAGAAAAGAAGTGATAAACGATGATTGAAAATTATTCAGATTTAGAAAACAAAATAGAATATATAAATAATTTTTTGTCGAGAGAATCTGGAAAAAGAGATAAAATTTTAGAACAAATAAAAGATATTTCTGCAGATCTATCTAACATTAGTGAAAATGTGGAAGTATTGGAAAAAGTCAATATATTACTTCAAAAAACTTCTGAATATGCAAGGGGACAAGCAAAAAAACAAATTGAGGTTATAGTTTCTAATTGTCTTCAATATATATTTGACTCTAATATGGAATTTATTATTGAGATTGAAGAGTTATATGGAAAGCCTAATGCTGAATTTTATGTTATCACAAAAGAAGGAAAAAATATTATAAAAACTAAGCCAGAGCTTTCTAGAGGAGGAGGCGTAGTTGATATAATTTCTTTAGCTCTTAGGATTTCCTTTCTTCAGGTGCATAAACCATTTATACATGGACCATTAATACTAGATGAACCTGCTAAACATGTTAGTGAAGATTTCATTTTCAATGTTGCAGATTTTCTAAAAAGAACTTCTGAAATGTTTGGTAGGCAAATTATCATGGTAACTCATAATAATCATTTATCATCAGTTAGTACAAACTCTTATAGAGTTCAATTAAAAGGAACTGAAAGTACAGTAGAGAAAGTTACTCCCAATTAATTACTTGACATACCCATATAAAAGTAATAAAATAAAATCGTATGCAAGTCATATCAATGCGTAAATGTAGACTCTATAAACTGGGGCTACTCGGTTTATATTTTTATCATGAATTATTTAATTGAGAATGTGGTATGGAACTTGAAAAGTTAATAGAAATGGAGGTGCTGTGTTATTGACCCAATTAAACTAATTATAAGTGCTGCTATAGGAATTATTGTTGGTTTTTATATAAGAAAGACTATAGCTGAAGGTAAAATTAATAATGCAGAAAAAATAGCAGAGAAAATAGTAAGTGATGGAAAAAGAGAAGTAGAAACTAAGAAAAAGGAAGTTCTTCTTGAAGCCAAAGAAGAAATCCATATACTAAGAAATGATATTGAAAAAGAAAACAGAGAAAGAAGAAATGAGATTCAAAGGTTAGAAAGAAGATTAGTTAATAGAGAAGAGACTATAGATAGAAAAAGCGAGTCTTTAGAAAAAAAAGAGGAACTCATAGCAAGAAAAGCTAAAGAGTTAAAACAAAAAGAAAGCTTAATAGAAGAACTCTATGATAAGCAAGTTGAAGAACTTGAAAGGTTGTCCGGATTGACTTCGGAAGAAGCAAAAGAACTTCTGCTAAATGATATAAAGAAAGACATTGTTCATGAATCTGCTATAATGATTAAAGAAACAGAAAATAGAGCAAAAGAAGAAGCAGAAAAAAAAGCAAGAGAAATCATTTCTTGTGCTATTCAGAAGTGTGCTGCTGATCATGTAGCTGAAACTACCGTTACCGTTGTTCCTTTACCAAATGATGAAATGAAAGGTAGAATAATAGGAAGGGAAGGTAGAAATATTAGAACATTAGAAACATTAACCGGAATAGATTTAATAATAGATGATACTCCTGAAGCTGTAGTTTTATCTGGTTTTGATCCTATAAGAAGAGAGGTAGCTAGAATCGCTCTTGAAAAATTAATTGTAGATGGAAGAATTCATCCAGCAAGAATAGAAGAGATGGTTGATAAAGCGAAAAAAGAAGTAGATAATATTATACGTGAAGAAGGAGAACAAGCAGCTTTTGAAACTGGAGTTCATGGTTTACATCACGAGCTTATAAAATTACTTGGTAGGCTTAAATATAGAACAAGCTATGGTCAAAATGTATTAAGACACTCTATAGAAGTTTCTCATTTAGCGGGAGTTATGGCAGCTGAATTAGGTGCAGATATAAGAGTATCTAAAAGAGCAGGTCTACTTCATGATATAGGTAAGGCCGTAGATCATGAAGTAGAAGGTCCACATGTAGCAATTGGTGTGGACTTATCTAGGAGATATAAAGAGTCTAAGGAAATACTTCATGCTATAGAGGCTCATCATGGTGATATTGAGCCACAAACTGTAGAAGCTGTATTAGTCCAAGCTGCCGATGCTATTTCAGCAGCTAGACCTGGTGCTAGGCGAGAAACTCTAGAAGCATATATTAAAAGACTTGAAAAGTTAGAAGAAATAGCTAACTCTTTTGATGGTATAGAGAAATCTTATGCTATACAAGCAGGTCGTGAAGTGAGAATAATGGTCAAGCCAGAATTAATAAATGACGATGAAATAATGCATACTGCAAGAGAAATAGTAAAGAGAATTGAAGCCGAGCTTGACTATCCAGGACAAATAAAAGTAAATGTAATTAGAGAGACTAGAGCTGTAGAATATGCCAAATAGTTTGCAACAACGGAATGTTATGGTAGCTAATGAAAAAAATATATTATTTTTTAAAAAACTTCAAAATAAAAGAGGAATTTTCTATTATTTGTAGAATAAAGAATATATATAATATATAAATAAAATAATATAGGTAGAGGGGGCTATTTTAATGGATGTATTAAAAGTATCAGCAAAATCAAGTCCAAATTCTGTTGCAGGAGCACTAGCAGGAGTTTTAAGAGAAAAAGGTGCTGCTGAAATTCAAGCTATAGGAGCAGGGGCATTGAACCAAGCTGTTAAAGCAGTTGCTATTGCTAGAGGATTTGTTGCTCCAAGTGGAATGGATCTTATTTGTATACCAGCATTTACCGACATTGAAATTGATGGTGAAG
>JAHXQP010000024.1 GCA_019391515.1 Clostridiaceae bacterium
GAAACTTGCTGAGTCAATATTTAATGTTTGTACATCAATTAGTATTTCGTTGTCATAGATTTCCATATCGTTACTAATTTTAAATGCTGGTTGTGGTAATACACCCTTTGGTTCTAAAACTCTGTGTGTTCCATAAGGACAACCTTTTTTCATTATGCTCTCCTCCTTATTATAAAAGTAGATAAACTGTGTTTGCCAATATATTAACAATTCACAACGCAACTATAAAATAATGCAACTAACGTGCCAAAAAATATGAAAACTTGTTAAACCTCTTTAAATTGGGTATAAGTATTTTTTGAAGGAAAATAAATTGTGCCAAAAACGTTTTTTTAGCCTAATATTCGGCATTATTCTACTAAAGTTTTGGCACTAAATTTTCATTTTAAATTATATTTATTTATTTTGTATTGAAGGGTTTGTCTTGGAATTTTAAGCATTTCCGCTGTATGAGTTATGTTTTCGTTATTTGTTTTTAAAGCATTTAATATTATATTTTTCTCAGTATCTTCTAAAGTCTCTTTTAAGGATTTTGTTCCATTCTGTCTAATATTCTTTTTATAATTTCTAAATTTAGGAGTTAGATGTTCTACTTCTATTGTTTTTACATTATAAATACTCATTATCCCTTCAAGTAAATGCTCTAATTCCCTAACATTTCCCTCCCAATCATATTCGAAAAATATTTTCATAACCTCATTAGAAACATTTTCTACATTTCTCCCTAATTTTTCATTAAATTTTTTGATGAAAAATTTAGTCAGTATAGGAATATCATCTTTTCTTTCTTTAAGAGGAGGTATTTCGAAGCTCACTACATTTAATCTGTAATATAAATCTTTTCTCATTTGCTTCATCTCTACTGCTTCTTCTGGAGGTACATTGGTAGCTGTAATAATCCTTACATCTACATCTATAGTTTTTATGTCCCCCACTCTTCTTATAACATTGTCTTGCAACACTCTAAGAAGTTTTGCCTGTAATTCTAAAGGCATTGAGTTTATCTCGTCTAAAAACAATGTTCCACCATTGGCTAATTCAAATAACCCCGGTCTATCTTCAGCTCCTGTAAATCCTCCCTTTACAGTTCCAAATAGTATTCCTTCTAATAAATTGGCGGGTAAAGCTGCACAATTTTGAGCAATAAAAGGTTTACCTTTTCTAGAGCTTGCATTATGAATAGAGTGGACAAACAATTCCTTTCCCGTTCCTGTATCTCCATATACTAGAACAGGGGCATCTGTGTCCGCAGCCCTAAGTGCTAAAGATTTAAGAGCTAACATTTCTTTGTTCTCCCCTATTATATCCATGAATGTGTATTTAGCTCTTTTATTCTTTTTTTCCTTTTTTTCTTTATTCTCTTTTTTCTTTCCATTGTATAATTCATCTTGTAATTCTACTATAGTTTCTGACATTTGTTTTACTTGGGTTATATCTCTTGATATTTCTAGCGCACCTACAATTCTTTTTTTAGACTTTATAGGTATGGATGAATTTATAGTGGTTATTTTTTTACCTTTATAGTTTATAAAAGTCTGTTCTACATTTAATATAGGTTCTCCGGTTTTCATAACGGTGAGAAGGGTACTGGTTTCATATGAAAGGGAAGGATATACCTCTAATATATGTCTTCCTATAGCTTTGTCCCTATCTATATCGTCGATAAGTTGAGCAAATCTATTATAATAGACTATTCTACCATTCTTATCGATAATATGGATGCCTTCATCGATATAGTCTAATATCTCATAAACATTTTCCTTTATAAAACTATCGTTCATTCTACACCTCCTATACATGCTAGGTTTTGGGCAGCAACTACTAAAGATTAGGCACTATTTAGTGCCTTTTTTATATTAATAATACTAAAGTACTTCTATATTAACCTTTTGAATTGTGGCAATTTCTTTTCTTAGTATATTTCCTCCTATTCTTCTAAACTTTTCTGGATCATCACTGACATAGAACTCATATTTAGCTCCATCTACTTTTTCGGATAAAAGTCCTTCTTCTTTAAGAAGTTTTTTAGTACATTTTGCTGTTTCATAGGCTGGATTTATAAGTTTAACTCCATCTCCTGCAACTTTTCCTACAGTATATCTAAGTATTGGATAGTGGGTACAACCTAAAACTAAAGTGTCAATAGTATGTTCTTTTAATTCTGAAAGATATTTTTCCGCTGTTATAAAGGCCACATCTGTATCTTCCCAGCCTTCTTCTACTATGGGAACAAATAGAGGACAAGAAATTCCAATTACTTCTGATGAAGGATGAGCTCTTCTTATTTTCTTCTGATAAGCTTCACTATTTATCGTTCCTGTAGTACCTATGACACCTATTTTATTATTCTTTGTTGAAGATACTGCTGCATTAGCTCCTGGATCTATTACTCCTAGTATAGGAACTTCAAAAGCTTTCCTTGCTTCTTCCAAAGCCATAGCACTAGCGGTATTGCAGGCTATTACTATTGCTTTTATGTCTTTACTTAAGAGGAATCTAATGCATTGAAAAGAATATTTTATAACTGTTTCCCTCGACCTAGTCCCATAAGGGATCCTAGCTGTATCACCAAAATATACTACATCTTCTCCTGGAAGTTGCTCCATTATTTCCTGAAGGACTGTAAGTCCACCGATTCCTGAATCAAAAACACCTATGGGCCTATTGTCCATTAAAATTCCCCCTTTTATCTATATTGTACAGATAAAAGAGGGAATTTACAACTACTTTTTTAAAATGTCAATGTGCCATTTTCGCTTTTAATTATTTGAAGTATGTCTTCTTCCTTTCCATTAAGAGCATTTATATAAATAATAAAATCTGAACCTTTATATTTTCCTTTAAATTCATAACAAAGTATTTCTTTACTTCCTCTTGGTATCATTGCCAATCGAGTACTGTCTATATCAAAATCTATTTTTACAGATTCTCTTGCTTTTTCTGGAGTAATCTTTGGCTTTGGTATATCTCTTTTTTGATGGTTCATAAGGTAAGCAGATGAATCAAAGCCTATTATTTCTCCATTGTCTAATGCTACCTTTAATTTTATGAGATCTGGATAAACCGTTACATCCCCTTCTTTATGAGCAAAGTTAAATACTGCTACGCCATCATATTTTAAAGAATAATTAGGCTCCATATTTGTAAATCCTTTTTCTTTTAAAAATTTTGCCGCCTCTTGTTCTGCCTGTTTCATGGATAGGTTGTTTTTAGAAACCCTTCTAGGGTTTACCATCCATACTACATTGCCTCCTTGTTTACTTACTCCCATATATATGGCCATATCTTTTGAAGTGTTTTTAGGTAATACATTAAATGTATGGGATGGTATGGCAACTTTAGAAATATCTTTTCCTTCTTCAAAGGAAGTTATTTTATCTACTTTTTTATCTCCTACAAATTGTTTTGCAATTCTTTTGGCCTCATCTCTTGTAACTTTTTTATTTCCTAATCCTACAGGCTTTTTGTTTAACCTTTGATCTGAATAAGGTCCATCATATATTAATTCTGGGGATTTCCCCATCTGTTTTTCAAAACTTACAAGCCTTGTTTGTAACATTTCTTTGTTTGCCTGTTGTAATTTATTCCTTTCCCTTGCACTAGTTCTTGAAGCATTAAAGTCTCCTTCTAATACTTTATCGTGTAAAGCAGATAGTTCTTTATTAAAATTTGATGTATTTCCTTGAAGGTTAAATAACGTCTCTCTTTGTTTATTAGTCAGTTCTTCACCATCTAAATGATTTTGTATAAGAGAATAGCTATAGTCCGCTACTTGGGTTAAAAACTTTTGTGTTTTTGCTATATCTGCATGGGTTACTGGCATTTGTGATAATTTATCTTGAGCAAAATAAGCTTCATTCATAACTTGAGATAACAATAGAATATTTTGCTCTTTAGAATCTGACACTAAGGCTTTAGAAAGAGATACTTGCACATTTTCCACATGCTTTTTTGTGTCATAAAAAAGTCTTTGATAGTGGTTGGTTAGTGCTTTTTCATAGTCATTCTTTTGATTGAACTGATTATATCCCCATACCAATGCTATAACGAGTACCAAAGACAACACGGTAGGAATTATCCATCTTCTTTTATCCACTAAAATCCCTCCTTATATTCCAAACCAGTGTTTACCTATTTTAAGTGTTACTTTTCTAGACCAAATCCATTTACTAGTAGCTGTGGCTGGATTCCAATAGTAGATACAACCATAAGTTGGATCCCACCCATTTAAAGAATCTCTTGCTGCCTTAATAGAGTCTTTGCCAGGTGCTAAATTTATCTGACCATCTGCTACTGCTGTAAAAGCTAGCGGTTGATATATAACTCCTGCTACTGTATTAGGAAAAGATGGATGTCTAACCCTGTTTAATATTACTGCTCCTACTGCTACTTTCCCTACATAAGGCTCTCCCCTTGCTTCTCCATGTATTGCTCTTGCTAGAAGATATACATCGTCTTTTCTATTGATTCCTGCCGTAGACGTAGCAGGAGCTGCACCTCTTGAAGCAGTTGCAAAGTTTAGTCCCATAGCCCTTGCTGTAGACAATCCTACAACTCCATCTACCTTTAGTCCATTTTTACTTTGAAATCTTCTTACAGCCCTATAAGTATCTGCTCCATATATACCATCTACCTTGCCGTTATAATATTTCCAATTTCTTAATTTCCACTGAACATCTTTAACATCTTGACCAGTAGTTCCCCAATATAGTACTTTTGAACCTTGATAATATTCATATTTTGATGAACTTTCTACAGGTTTTTTAAATTCATAAAAAGTAATTATGGAAAAAAAACTTATTGCCGATAAAAATATGGCAAGAAATCTTTTATTAAGTAATCTTTTTTTCAAAAGTATCCTCCTCTCAATTAACAAATTATTTTCTTTCTTATTTTTTGTAAAATTGCAATTTTTATTCAAGAATATCAAGAATATAAATTTAATATAAAAAAGGCGAGCCAAAGTTACTTGACTCACCCTTTTATTCAATTACAAACATTCTCGCCATTTGAGTTTTTGTTTTCTCAAATAATTCTGCTATTTTTGATTTTAAAACTATCTCTTGTTCTTCTTCCTCTTCTTTTTCTACTACTATAGTGCCTGTTTTTTGTTCACTTTCTTGTTTTATTTCTTCTTCTAAATTTTCTTCCTCCATCTCTTTTACTTCAGTTTCTTCTTTTTCAGTTTCTTCTTTTTCTGCTTCTTCATCTTCCTTTTCTTGTTTGCTAATTTCTTCTTTGAATTCCTCTTCATCTACTGAAGATACACTATGGGTTATATCTACAAAGCATAGGGGCGGAAACATTACACACCACCAATTTTTGCCTTTTCCTTGTCCTATGACTACTTTCAATGCTTCATATTCTCCCGCAGGCAATGTTAAATCTCCATAGGTCTTTGTAGGGAAATTGTCATTTCCCAAGGAAACTTCCACTTTATAATCCTTCCCCTCTTTTTTTATTTGATCTTCTGCTATGTTTTTAATCTTATTTAAATTTTTTTCTATTATTTTTCTAGATTCATCTATATTTTTGGATTTATCAAATTCTCCTCCAACTTCTTCTAATATCCTATCCCTGACTTCTAGTTTTAGTTCTTGGTCAGGTGTCGAATCACTATTTGCTATAACATGAAACCTTATTATATTCTCATTTTCCTGAAAAGCCGCTTCTTCTTTTTCTAAAGATATATATGGGAATATTATGTATATTATTAAAACTGTAATTAAAGAGCATATAAGAATTGTCTTTTTATGTTTCAATTTTATTTCCTCCTTTTTCCAACCTTGTCCATCTTCTTTTTCTTTATCTATTACTAAGTATTGGCTGTTTTAATTTTTTTATTCATTTTTAACAATTATTTTGTAAGTCCAGTTCTCCTTATCTTAACATCAGCATGGACATTTATATTTAAAGTAGGAAATATTTCATCCCAATCTCCTTCTACCTTTTTCCAAAGATCAGGCTCAAATTTACTTATATGTTCCCCTATACATAAGATATCTGCATTATATTTATTTTGAAGTTCTCCTATTATCTTTTCTAAGTCTTTCTCTATCTTATTCTTAACCCTTTTTTCCACTGTTTTTAAAAATTCTTGATTAAAAGCGTTGGTATCTCCTTCATATTTATATTCTTGGAGATAGCCTTCGGTAAATATATTTATATCTACATTTATATTTTCATTATCTAGATAAACATCTTTTTTACACATGCCATTAGATATTACATAGGAGACTACAGTATCTTTATAATAAGTATCTATTATATCAGACGTAAGATTCCCTTTAGCCAGTGCAACTAAACTATTTTCATATTCTCCAAGCCATCCTATCAATTTATAGTCTTTTATAATAGCCGCCCCGGATAGTTTAAACTCGTCTTTTTTAGGTACAGTCCTAGGAGCCATAGAGACATTAGAAACTTGTAAATCTTTCATAATATCTGAAAAAGTTTGGGCTGTAAATCTTGAAGCTACTTTTTTATTTCTAAGCATACTATTTAAATATCCACCTACTACAAGCTCTTGCTCAGTCTTTGTACTCAGAACATCCTTAGCTTTTCCTTGGGCTACAACTATTTCAACCTTCCTATTTATCCTAGGATCTCTTCCTAATCCATCAAAAAACTCTTTTATTTTATCTGGTTCTTTTAACAATTCTTCTCCTATAACTATTACTTTCATATGTCTAAAAAATAGAGGTTTATCTAATCTAGTAGTTAGCTGCCTACTACCATCAAAAGGTGTTTTTGCAACGGTAGATTTCATAAATTTAGCTTCTTTTTGGCTTTCACCTTTTTTTATGGAAGCAATATTCGGATAGACATATGTAATTAAATAGTCGTTTTCTATATTTGGATCTTCGTTCAAATCTACTCCCACCGCTGTGACAAATATTCTTTCATTTATTTCCATTACATCCCAGCAACCTGTGAGAAAAACTGCCATCAAAGCTATTATTATTATTAAGTATTTTTTCATGCCCTTTTCCTCCTCTTCAGAAGGGATACTATAAGTAATATTATCGGCCCTATGATTATGGCAAAAATGGCTAAGTATCTTACCATCATATCCATAGTTGAATACACTTGGCTTAAGCTTTCAGGGATTAATGATATTATCATCACTATAGGTATAAGAGGCAGTACAAAAAAATTATGTTTTCTAGTATTAAACAAACTAGACAATACAACCCCCCCTGTATACATTAAAGGTCCCATAGTAGCAAATACTATAAGTACCCAGGTAGCCATCATAATTCCATCTAAATTTTCTATGAAAAATCCTGGTAACTCTATTTCTCTCATAATAGAAATAGAGGGCCATATTTGTTTTTTTAGTTCATGTATTCCAAATTGGCTAAGGGTTATAAAAAATGTAACTAGATATATAAGGGTAGTATAAAATATACCAATAAAGCTGCTTTTTAAAGCAGATTTGCTATCTTCCACATATGCTAAAGCTATAAGTATTATTTCAAATCCTACATAGCTAAAAAAAACAGTTCCTATTCCTTCGGGTATATCTTTTATATTAAATCTAAAAGCAGGGAGTAAATTAGTGAGATCTAGTGTAGGCAATGAAAGTATAACAAAAATTATAGTTGATATAGCTATAATATGTAGTATCAAAAAAGCCATTCTAGATATACTTTTAATATCGCCTCTTCCTATATAAGATGTAGCCAAAAGCATTGTAAATATTATAACTTCTATTGGTGTGTTTGGCAGAAGATAGGCTTTGATAACCTCTCCAAAAATTCTAACTACAAAGGATAATAAAACCATAAAATAAAGTAAATATATAGTACTGAATATTTTAAATAACATATTTCCAACCACTTCTTTTCCATATTCATAAAATATTCTTCCTCTATACATTTCTGCTAATTTGTTCATTATATATACAAAGGGTAAGGTTGCTAATCCTCCAAGTATAATAGCAATCCATCCAGCATTATTCATAATATCAGCTATAGAACTAGGTAAGGACAGTATTCCTACACCTATATTAGTAGTTATAATAAGTGCTTTTAATTGACCATTAGATACCTTACTATGTTCTTCCATATTATCACCCTATCTAATCCTCTTTTTATCTTTTGGAAATGTAAAATCTGGTCTATTCCTTATTTTCCTCATAGGTGCTCTAATCAATATATCTTTTAAGTCGCCAGTAGTAAACCCTAATCCTGAGAAAGGAGCTGTAAAAGGTATCCCAAAACTATTCAATCTAACTAGATGAGTCCCCATAACAATAAGACCTAGCATGACCCCATAGATTCCTAATATAGCAGATAAAATCATGATAATAAATCTATAAAATCTAAGTCCTGCAGCAAACTCATAACTAGGGAGAGTAAAAGAAGCAATTGTAGTTACAGCTACTATTATAATCATTAAAGGACTAACTATGCCTGCTTCTACTGCTGCCTGACCTATTATAAGCCCTCCTACTATTCCAATAGTTGTACCAATAGGTCCAGATATTCTAGTCCCTGCTTCTCTTAAAAACTCTATAGTCAATTCCATAGAAAAAGCTTCTATAACTGCTGGAAAAGGTACATTAATCCTAGTTGAAGCTACATAAAAAGCTAATCCTGTAGGAAGTAATTCTGGATTGAATGCTGTTGTGGCAATATATAATCCTGGTGCCAATACAGCTACAAATCCAGCAATATACCTAATGATTCTAGCTATACTAGCTATTGTCCACCTTGTATAATAATCCTCCGATGATTGCATAAGAGTCCCCAAAGTAGCTGGCACTATTAGGACAAATGGAGTATTATCTACTATTAGAGCGATCCTACCCTCTAATAGAGAGGCTGCAACTGAATCTGGTCTTTCTGTATTTTCTATTTGAGGAAAAGGAGATATCCAATTATCTTCTATAAGCTCCTCTAAAATAGCGCTCTCTAGAACCCCATCTGTCTTTATATTCTCCAGCCTTTTTTTTACTTCAGATAATATTTTTTCATTTACTATATCTTCTATATACAAAACAGCTACATCGGTTTTACTCCTTTCACCTATTTCAACCATCTTTACCTTTAATCTTGGATCTTTTATTCTTCTTCTAATTAAAACTGTATTGGTCCTTAAAGTTTCCGTAAATCCGTCTCTTGGTCCTCTAACTACAGTTTCAGTTTCTGGCTCATCTATGCCTCTCTTTTCCCATCCCCTTGTAGATAATATAACTATTTTTTCATAGCCATCTATCAGTAGGGCCGTTTCTCCTACTAAAACAGCATCTACTGCTTCATCAATAGTTTCTGCTTCTTTGATTTCACTTATAGATATATTTCCTTCTGTAATTAAACCATAGAGATTATCCCTTACAGTTAGAGGGGTTGGCTCTACTTTTCTGGCAGCTTCTAAAAGGGGCTTTAAAGCAAAGTCACTAATTGCATCACTCTTTACAAGACCGTCTATGTATGTTATCGCTAAGGAAAACTCCTGATTTATTCCTACTTTAAACTGTCTATATACAACATCATCACAGTTTTTAAATATATCCTTTATTTTTTCCATGTTTTTATCTAATTTTTTATGTACAGGATCGCCTTTTTCCATCAAAATCCTCCTATATTATTTTAAAGAATAAGTAAGTTGCAGGGCCTACTATTATGTATGTAGTAGCAATTATTTTTGCAATTTTAGCTTCTTTATTTAGATTTTCTCTTTTCAGATTTGGTAAATCCACAAAAAAAATAAATAAGGAAGGAAGCAGAACGGATATTAAAAAATGAGTGTTAAAAAAATTTTTAAGTGCAATTTTAAAATACAATATTCCCACCTCTTGTAGTTATTGCTCATATATATTTTCTACAAGAAGTGGGAATATTATTCAATAGTTTTAGTTATTATAATTTTAGATACTTTTTTCTTTATATACTCTTTACATTTTATTAGTTTTTTTTCATCATCAAATAGTCCAAATACTGTAGGTCCACTGCCACTCATTAAACTGCCCAAAGCTCCATATCTTATCATATCTTCTTTGATTGTTTTAATTTGGTTAAATTCTTCAACAGTTACTTGTTCCAACACATTTCCCATATTTTCACCCAGAGTATATATGTCATCATTTTCTACCGCCTGAACCAACATGTTCATATCGGGACGTTTTTCTATCTTATCTAGCCTTAGACTATTATAAACATAAGCAGTAGATACTGATATTCCTGGATTAGCTAAAAGAATAAGTTTATTCGAGAAACTTTTTAATATTTTTAACTTTTCTCCAATACCTTCTGCTAAAGCTGTTCCTCCCATTATACAATAGGGAACATCTGCACCTATACTAACACCTATATCCATTAAATCTTCTGTTGAAAGATTTAATTTCCAAAGCTTGTTCAATCCTTTAAGAACTGCCGCTGCATCTGTACTTCCTCCAGCTAGTCCAGATGCTACCGGAATATTTTTTTCAATTATTATATGGACACCTCTATCGATTTTAGCTTTTTCTTTCATCTTCTCCCAAGCAGCATAGACTAAGTTAGAGGAATCTACTGGAACTTCTGGATTATCACATTCTATCTTTATTCCTTTCTCTCTATCCTTAATAGTTACAATGTCTTTTAAATCAATTTGCTGCATAATTGTATTTATATCATGATATCCATCATTTCTTTTCCTTATAACATCTAATGCTAGATTGACCTTTCCATAAGCCTCTATTATGAGTTCTTCCATATATCTTTCTCCTTCTATCTTATGTTTTAATAAATTTATTATAACATATATAAATCTTGTAAGAAATAATAAAGGCCTTTAGGCAAAGCTCCTAAAGGCTAAAAATTCATATCTACATTTTTTTCTATTATTATTTTTTCTCCTGGCATCAGCGTATCTGGAGACGAAATATCATTGGAAGAAACAATATCATCTACCGTAGTATTATATCTCTTAGCTATATTCCATAGAGTGTCTCCACTTTGTACTATATATATAGTAATACTTGGTCTTTTACTTTTATCTATATACTCTTCTTTTTCTTCCAAGTTCAAAATAATATTTATATTTTTTCTTCTATTTAATTCGATTAAATTATTTAAATGGACTTTTAATATCAATTTATTATCATTGATTTCATATTCTATATCTTTTATCATGCTTTCTACTTCTGGATCCATAGTTTCATCTATTCCTTCAGATTCTATATAAGATTTAAAAGGTACTTCTTCCCTTAATGTATTTATTTCTCCAGAATCAGAATCTAGATATATAATATTTAATATGAGAAATCCTTCTAATATTAGTTTATCTTCTACTATTCTACTATCCAATATTGTAGAACTTCCTTCTATACTATAGACTTCTTTAAAATGAGAATGATCAATACCTCCCTCTATAGTTTCTTTGTTTTGCAATTCCTTTACATTTTCTACAACCTCTATATTTTTTCTTTCAAGATCTATTTCTTTCTTGGTAGAATATGCATCTAAGGTTATGTCTTTTTCTCTTTGTTCATATACTTTTCCATCTATTCTAACCTTTATCTCTAAATCTAAAATTCTTAAATTTCCTTCCAGATTCTCCTTTATTTCGTAATTTGCAAACTCTATGTCCATTTTTACCTGGCTTTTTGAATCCTTAACTGCTCCTTCTATGTCTACAAAATGGTTGAAAGATATTTCTTTTTTTATAGCGTTTATTTTCTTATTACCATAATACACTAAAGAACACTCTAAAGTCCCCGAAACTATTATCTTGTCATCTACTACTTTAGACTCATTTTCATAGGCCATTAAATCAAATTTTAACACATCATCAATATCTGGCATACCATCATCCACTTCAAAGGCTTCATGAACAAGAGTATGGGTATAACTTTCTCCCAAAAGATGATTGTACCTTACTTTTTCTTTTAATGTCTCTAACCCTTCTCCGCCTTTTATGTCTTTAACTATTTCTATTGAATTGCTACTTTCTACCTTTCCTTCAATATTGACTAAGGCTCTTAATGATATTTTCCTTTCATCTTCTTTTTCGTATTCTATATGTTCTATATTAGCTTTTCCTTTGCCTATCATTTCTTTATTTATTCCTTCTATGTCTATTTCTTCTCGAAAGTCACTAGTCGTCTCTACATTCTGTATAGGTGAACTTTCTTCAGTTGATTTGTAAACTACCTTAAAATTTACTACTCCGCTAATTAACAACTTATCTTTGACTATTTTAGCGCTAATTATTTCTGGCTTGCCTTGAGCCCAAAGTATTTTATCTATGTCTGGCTTAGTTTGCTCTAGGTATATTTCTGCCTCTGCTAGTGTTTGTACTTCTTCTCTTCCTTTTATCTCATCAATACTTAAACTATCCTTTATTAACTCTACAGCCATTATATCCCCCCTATAACTCCATTTATATATTCTATGAAGAAATATATGTTTTAATGTCCCAAAAAATTACTAACTTATTTTTTTCTAATACTTTAACAAAAAAGTGAATTAATCCCAAAGGCCTATTTACTTACATGGACAATCTCATATATAATTAACTTTGGAAGACTTCCAAGTGGTCTTTCTTCCCCGTAAGAGCTAGCTATATAGCCAGGCTCATTTCCCTATTTTATATGAGATACCGACTGAAGAGTCGGTATTTTTTTATCCAAAATACTCAATAATAAAATATCTCTGCCCTTATATAAGGGCAGAGATATTTTTATTCTATAATAACTAATGCTCCATCTGGTACTTCATCATATATATATTTAGATATATTTATTGGCAATCTAATACATCCATGGCTAGATGGTTCTCCTAATTTCTTTGCTTCTTCTTCTATAACTTCCTGATCTTCTGTAAAAGGAATAGAGTGGAATAAATATGAGCCCTTAAATCCAACCCAATACTTCATACCTTGCTTAAAGCGAGGAACATAAGCCCATTCTCCTCTTCTTTCTTCTTCTATTTGAAATATTCCTTTAGGAGTAAAACTATCTTTTAATCCTCCAGAAGCTAAACTTTTTAATAAAAGCTTTCCTTCCTTATATATCTGTACAGTTTGGTCCTTTTGATTGAACTTTAAAACCCATTCTGAAGAGTTTTCATCATATTTATGAGGCGGAATCTTTTCAGATCTTATGTACCTAGCATCCCCATAGCCAATTTGTCCACTTTTTAATTTAACTTTAAACCAGCCATCAGGCAAAGTCTCTAACAATTCTATTTTTTCATAATTATTAAGCATGGCAATTACTTGGCTTTCTTCATCATTCTTTTCATATATTTTGGTCTCACCATTATTTTCAATAGTATTTAGAACTTCCCCTTCATATTTTACTTCATCAGTTATGTCTCTATTGTCACTTTTAGATCTATTAGCAATCACATTTTTTTCATTTTCCGAGTTTTGCACATGCTGTTCTCTTGCTTCTTTTATTTTCTGTCTATCAATATTATTAAGAGCAACAGATGTGATAATAATAGCTACAATAGTTAAAGATATGAAGATTTTCTTTTTCATAACATACCACCTTATCTTTAGTCGTTCTTTCATTATACCATAAAAAGTATTATTTTTATTACTTTTATATACTATATCAAAAATTTTACTAAAATTAAAGGAAGAACAAAGTAGATACTTTGTTCTTCCTTTATCTTAACTTATTTTTGTTTTTTGCTCTCCACATATAGTTACTTCAACAGTTTCTGTCAGTATATCTGAATAGGTATAAGATACTCTTCTGATGCTATTATATTCATTAGATATTTTAACAACAAATATACTTGGATATGCACTTTCTAATATTCCTTCTCGTATAGTCGTCTTTTTCCTCCCTTTGTTAGCTTTTAATATAACTTTCTTGCCTACCGAATCTTCTACGTTTTTTTTAATTTTGGCTAAAGAGCTTTTTTCTAACAAAGTTATCACCTTCCCTAAAATTCTCCCTACTATAAGGGGGCAGAAGAAGTGCGATTAGACACTCATAGTTGATATTATAACATAAAGGCCTCGTTCTGTCAAATAAAACATTATTATACTACTAATACTGGATGTTGTCAATCTTTTTTCCCTAAAAACTAATATTCGAAATATTGTAATATTCCTTTTCTTACAGCTTCAGAAAATTGTTTTATAAATTTTTCATTTGAAAATTTCCTTTCTTCTTCTACATTAGATAAATATCCTAATTCTATAATAAATGAACTAATATTTAAATTTTTCAACAAATAAAAATTGCCTTCTCTTACCCCTTTATTTTTTATATTCATATCCCTTTCTATTTCTTCTAAAATCTTGGCTCCTAATTTTTTACTTTCTTCATCCCCTCTGAAATAATAGGCTTTACAACCTCTATTATTGGAATTGGCAAAAAAGTCCATATGAAAAGATATAAAAAAATCTGGTCTGATATTATCAGCCATTTCTGTCCTTTTATTTAAGAGTACATTTTCATCTTTATTTCTTGTTAGATATACCTTTGCCCCTAATTTTTCTAATTTAGGTTTTATTTCTTTTGAAAGAGATAGTACTATGTCTTTTTCTTTTAAACCGTTATTTCCAATATATCCAAAATCATCTCCTCCGTGCCCAGGATCTATTAATATTACTTTTCCCACTAATGGCTTTTTTATACTTGGAAGTAAGCACCTTTCCACCTTAGTTCCTGTATAATAATAATCCAATATTTCTTTGTAGGTATGTCCTCTTCTAGCCATTTCATTGCCTCCATACTGACAATATCCTAATCCTTCCCCACTACCTCTTGATACAATTTTTATTGATACAGGACATATATAAAATCTGTTAGAATTTAAGTTAAGCAATTCAACTATTTCTTTTCCTGTGAATTCCTTACCCCCCATTTTTATCTTTCTAACCCTATTTTCTTCATCCCTTATTATATTATCTATATATCCACTTATCTCTCCTTTTTTAAAAAGATCATCCTTAGAAAATTCTATATTTAATTTTTTTTCAATTTCTTCTATAAAATATTCTTTACCTTCTTCCCAATTCGGTGAGTCTATACAATAATCACATAAAACCTTCCTTAAATAAACAATTTTATTTTTCATAATATTTTCTGAGTTTTCTGTGCTTCCTCCGCAAGTATCATGATATAAGGCCATAATAGGTTTTCCCTCTATAGTGAGAATATCTCCTTCCGTCTCTTTGACTGCCTTTTCTATCTTTTCTATATTCATTTCAAAATCTTCTTTCCAAACATTTTTTAATTCTTCTAAATAACAAAAATTATGGCAATGGTCTGATTTACATAGGTCTACATTTTCATATTTTCCACAACCTTTGCCACCTAGTTTTAAAGAATTCCTAATTAGATTTGTTCTTATTATAACTGCTTGAGCTTTTAAAGACTCTAATTGGAATTTTATATCTATCTGAGAAGGAAGTAATATCTTAACCATTTCTTCAAGGGGCCTTTTAACAATTTGCTCGTTTTCTGGATCAAAAAAATAAATTAAGAAATCTTCATTCATATCGGATTCCCCCTTTTTTTTAAAGTACTACTACTATATAGTATGAAAAGACTATTCATAAGTGAATATTGTGATATAATAATAATTATTATGGGGAGGTGATCACTTGAAGGGAACCATAGTTTCTGCTTGGGTAAAAACTTGTAGAAAACTTTATGGAGATGAATTAACCAATGAGGCAATGGAACATTTTGGTATGAGCTCTGATAAAATATTTACTCCTACTGAAAACATTGAAGATAATAAAGCTATAGGTATTTTAGACTATATAGCTAAAAAGCTGGACAAGCCTTCTTTTGATGTTTGGAAGGAAATGGGTAAAAATAATGTTATAACTTTCTCAGAAGATTATCCTGCTTTTTTTAAATACAATAGTTTATATTCTTTTTTAAAAGCTATGTATGACATTCATGTGGTAGTAACTAAAATAATACCAGGATCAAAGCCTCCTATCTTAAATGTAGAGCCTATAGGGAGCCATAAGGCAGCTATGACTTATTCATCTCCAAGAGGAATGTTTGGATACTTTCAAGGTCTATTAGAAGGGGCCAGTAATTTTTATGGAGAAAAAATAGATATAGAGATTATTGAAAAAGAGAAGGATTTCATTAAACTACATATAACCTTTCCTGAGAAAATTCATGAGCATAAGGATTATAAAATAAATAATTTTTTCTCCTTTGGACTTACCAGAAGTTTAGAATTAAAAATAGGATTAGGTTCTTTAATATTTTTAGGTATTCCATATATTATAGGGACAAGGTTTTTACAAGATAATATACTTATACCAGTGACTCTAATTTTAACTTTCATTATACCTTATATAATCAGCAAGCTTCTTTTCCTACCTAAAGATAATATACTTAAATCTTTAGATAATATGGAAGATAGGAATATATCTATGGAATCTACTATTTCTACAAAAGACTTTTTTGAAGATATCAATGTAAAAATTAACAACATAAAAGGGGTAATCAAATCAGATTTCGTAGGGTATAACGGAACTACTGATGAGTTAAATGTTTTTGCGGATAAATTTAATGAAATATCTGCAAATATGAACTACACATCTCAGGAAATTTCCAATGTAATGGAGCAAGTTGCAGAAGGTGCTGTAAGCCAAGCTGATGAAACTGAAAACTCTGCCCATCTACTTAATAATAGTATCAGTTCATTAAACAATGTAGTCAATAGAGAAAACAAAGGAAAAGAAGATTTAGAGCTTGCTGTTAAAAATATAAGTAATGGATATGAAAACTTAAAAAATACTTCAAAGAGCTTAAACAATATTCTTAAAGAGTTTTCTTTTGTTAAAGAAAGAGGATTTAAACTTCAAAACAAGGCAAGAGATGTAAACAATATTGTAGATACTGTAGAAAAAATTTCCGATAAAACTAATCTGTTAGCTTTAAATGCTAGTATTGAAGCTAGTAGGGCTGGGGAATATGGCCAAGGCTTTACAGTAGTGGCTATGGAAATAAGAAAATTAGCTGAAAACTCTAAAGAAGCAGTAAAAAGTATTAATGATAATTTGGAAACCTTTATTGAAGAGATAAATGAATTGGTAAAAGAAATTGAAGAGCAATATTTTGTGCTGGAAAAAGAAAATGAAACTCTTTCTGATGTTGCCAATGAAAACTATAAAACTGTTACATCTATAGAAAATGTATCTGATTTAATAATTGAGCTTATAAATGAATTAAATAATGAAAGCAGAGCTTTAAATAAGATTTCATCAAATATTGAATCTTTAGCTGCCATTGCCGAAGAAAATTCCGCTTCCTCTGAAGAAGTAAGCGCAAATATAACTACTTATACAGAGGAAATTAAAAAAATGATTGAAAATATTGATGAATTTAAAAAGGTCTCTGAGCAATTTGGAAAAGAACTCGAAAAATATATAATTTAAAATAAGCTGTCTTAAACTAATTAGTTTAAGACAGCTTATTTTAAATTATTAAATTTCTACTTAACCCCACTTTCCAATACATATAGCCTTTTGTTATCTGCATCTAATCTAGCTTTAACCCCTAAGGGTAATGTAATCATAGGTTTACAATGGCCCGATTTTAAATTATATATAGTTGGTATATTAAGTGGTTTTATTATATCTTCAAACACTTCTATTAAAGTTAAGCTTTCGTTATATTCATCCGATTTGGCTTCACAGCCATTCCAATCACCAAGTATAATCCCATTTGCCTCTTCTAATTTACCTGATAACCTCAATTGAGTAAACATTCTATCTATATTGTAAGGTTCTTCTCCTACCTCTTCAAGTAAAAGTAATTTTCCCTTAGTATCTATTTCGTAAGGGGTTCCTAAAGTATCTACTACTAGAGATAAATTTCCCCCTACAATTTCTCCTTCTCCAATACCACCACTAATAGTTTGTATTTCTGTACCTTCAGGATTTTCCACAAGCCCTATAGGTTGATTATTAAATATATTTTTAAATAAACTTTCCTTTGAAAAGTCATCAAATCCATTTATCATATTAGAGGCAACCATCGGACCATGAAAGGTTATTAGACTACATATTTGATTCATAGCTATATGTAAAGCTGTGATATCACTATACCCTATAAATATTTTAGGATTATTTTTAATTGCTTCATAATCTAATAATTCCAATATTCTAGGAGCTCCATAACCTCCCCTAATACATATAATTCCTTTAACTTCATCATCTAAAAACATATTGTTTAAATCCCTCGCTCTATCCTCATCAAAACCTGCTAGATAGCCATAGGTTTTGTATACACTTTCTCCCATCTTAACTTTAAAGCCTAGTTCTTTCAACTTCTTTTCAGACTTTTTAATGTTTTCCTTGCTAGTTGGACTAGAAGGAGATATCACACCTATTGTATTCCCTAATTTTAAAGCTTCTGGTCTAAACATTAAGCATCCCTCCAAATTATACACCAAAGAACAATCTAGAAACATATACTATAATACACTATTATTTCAGCACAATTAATATGTCAAATAAAGTTCACTATATAGGATGTAAAGTTGTAGGGCTTATTTAGAATACTTTAAAATTGCTTTCATTTTCATGGAAAGCAATTTGTTGCTAAAGGCCTTCTTGCTAGATAATTGCAATAGTAGATTGTCTCTAAATTTAAATGCCAGGTTTAAAAACCTGGCATTTAAATTCATTAAATATTTTTATATTATAAAACTAATATGGAACTAGCAATATAGAAGTATATAAGTAAACTTAATGCATCTACTATTGTTGTAATCAGTGGTCCCGCCATAATAGCAGGGTCAATTTTCATTTTTTTGGCTAGTATTGGAAGTAATCCTCCAATAACTTTTGATATTATTACAGTAACAACTAAAGTCATTGAAACTGTTAATGCAATTTTAAAATCAACTTTTTCTAAATAATATATTCTTATAAAATTAACAAATCCTAAAACCAAACCTACGATAATACTTATTCTAAATTCTTTCCATATAACTTTACTTACATCTCTTAGTCTAATATCTCCTAATGCTAGACCTCTTATTACTAAAGTGGAAGATTGGCTCCCTGAGTTTCCACCGGTATCCATAAGCATAGGTATAAAGGAAGCTAAAAGTACTGTAGATTGAAGTACACTTTCATATCTTCTTATAATGCCTCCTGTAAATGTAGCTGAAATCATAAGGACCATAAGCCAAAGTATTCTATGTTTTGCCAAAGTAAAAACATTAGCTTCAAGATATTTTTCTTCTGATGGAGACATAGCCGCCATCTTTTGAAAGTCTTCTGTAGTCTCTTGGTCTATTACTGCCATTATATCATCAACAGTTATGATTCCAGTAAGTCTATTTTCTTTATCAACTACTGGAAGAGCTAAAAATCCATATTTTTTGAACAAATCTGCTGTCGTCTCTTGGTCATCATGTGTATTTACAAAGATTACTTCTTCATTCATTATGTCTTTTATCTTTTCATTTTCTTCACTTACTACTAGTTTCCTTAATGATACTAGTCCTTCTAACTTTCTATTTGAATCTGTTACATAACAAGTATAAATTGTCTCTTTTGTAAGACCTATTTCTTTTATATGATCTAAAGATTCCTTTACAGTCATTTCTTTCTTAAGATCCACATATTCTATAGTCATCAAACTACCAGCTGAATTTGGTGGATAGTTTAAAAATTGGTTTATAAGTTTACGTTCCTCATAATTGGAATTTAACAATATTTTCTTTACCACATTGGCAGGCATTTCTTCTAGCAAATCTATCATATCATCAAAATTTAACTCATCTACAATATATTGCAATTCTTTATCTGTAATACAGGCTATTATTTCTTTTTGCTTATCTGCTGGAAAATAAGAAAAAACGTCAACTGCTATGTCCTTGGGAAGCATTCTAAATAACATTAAAGCTGTAGTAATGTCTATTTCTTCAAGTACTTCTGCTATATCTATAGCATTCATTTGAATAAGGTCTTCTCTAAGCTGTATATATTCTTTGTTCTCTAATAATTTTTCAAATCTTCTTTCGTCTATTTTCAATTTGTGTCCCCCCCTTGGAAGAACTACAATCAGAGGTAATGATTATAGTTCTTTCCTTCCTATTCAATTCTTGTATCAATTTCATCCGCTCACATAAGGGTCCAGAATCCATAATCATCACCTCTTTCTTATTAAAAGTCTTCCTCAGGAATAAATATTATATCATATTATACTTATAGAGTATGATACTTTACATATTTTTTCAAGAAATTTTTAATTTTTTTTCACTATTTTTTCACTAATTTGTCTATAAATTTTTCCTATCTCCGAATTTAAATCATTAGTTAGTATAACACCTTTATCACTTCCTACCCTTATCTCTTTAAGAAGAGGAATTTCTCCTAAAAAGTCTACTCCTAGTTCTTTACTTAAGTTTTCTCCTTCTCCACTGCCAAATATATAGTGCTTTTCATCACAATTATCACAGATGAAATAAGACATATTTTCTATAACTCCAACTATTTCAGTATTAGTTTTATTCGCCATAACTCCTAATCTCTTCGCCACACCCTTAGCAGTGATTTGTGGTGTAGTAACTATTAAAAACTTAGCTTCTTTAACTTCTTGCATAATACTTAAAGGTATGTCTCCAGTTCCCGGTGGCAAATCCAATAATAAGTAATCCAATTCTCCCCAATGCACTTCTGTTAAAAATTGATTTAATATTCCAGAAAGTACAGGACCTCTCCAAACCAATGCTTCATCTTCTCCCACTAGATTGCCCATAGACATAACTTTTACCCCTTCTACTTCTACTGGGATAATAATTCTTTCATCTATTGCTGTAGCTCTTTCTTGTTTTATGCCCAATATTTGAGGAATACTATAACCTAATATATCAGCATCTATTAGACCTACTTTATAACCCATATGGCTTAAAGTAATGGCTAAGTTTGCAGTTACTGTAGACTTTCCTACTCCACCTTTTCCACTTCCTATAGCTAATATAGTTGTATTTTCGAAAGAGTTTAGACTTTCTGGTTGTCCAAAAAGCTTGTCTTTTTCTTCTTTTGTCATTTCACCAAACTTGACTTCTATACTTTTTACTCCTTCCAAGGAAGAAACTTCTTTTATAATATCAGCTTCCATTTTATTTTTCATAGGACAACCTATAGTAGTTAAAGCAACTTCTATTTTAACATTCCCATTTTCCTCTAAAATATTTTTTATCATATTCAATTCAATTAAATTTTTATTTAGCTCTGGATCATAAACTTTTTCCAATGCTTTTACTATCTGTTCTTTATCCATCTAAATCATCTCCTTTTAATATTTTCTTCCCACATTTAATTATATCCTACTAATTATATAATTAAATGGGTTTTTGCCCAAAAAACAAAAAAAGATAGGCAATGCCTATCTTTTTTTGTTTTAACAAGTAGAACCTCCTCTTCCAACACTTACTTGGAAGCCTCTTCTTAGCCAACTATCTGAATAATCTATTGTAAAATCACTAAAGTTATTAGCCATGTCTTCGTCTAATAAAAACGTAAAGTCTTCTACTTGAACTTTTTTGTCTCCATCTTTTTGCTCATCCAGAGCTAAGCCAAAACTTGGCCCACCTCAACCAAAACCTGCTATATAAATTCTAAGTGATTTACTTAAGTCATTCTTTTTTTCTAAAAACTTTTTAAGCTCTTTTGAAGCTTTATCAGTTATTTCTATTGACATGATAACCCTCCTTATTTTCATTGTAATTTACAAATACCCCATATAGGTATTTGTAAACACATTCTATATTATTATTTTAAATAAGTCAAGTTTTTTATCCTGGCAATAAAAAACTGTCTCAAAATAATATATTATTTTGAGACAGTCTCCTTACTACATTGCACGCCCAGGAATTATAGCATCCAATACACCAATAACTAAGGCACCAATTATAGCTCCCCATACTGATATATTAAACCCTGGGACAATAAACTTTGTAACGTATAAAATGATTGCAGCGACAATGAAGCCTGTAAGCCCCCTTCCAAAAGGCGAAGCATCCACCCCTGCAACCTTTTGAACTAAATAATCAAGAAGCGCAATAACAACAGATGCTAAAATAAGACTCCAAAGTCCATTAATTCTAAATCCAGGAGTCAGTAAAGCTGCTACTCCAACTACTATAGCTGTAACAAGAATTCTTAAAAGTATCTCACCTAATGCACTAGTATTGTCATCTTTGGTTCTAGTATCTCTATTTCTATCTTTATTATTATCGTTATTATCCATTAAATCACCTCCTTTTATAATGGTCTCCATTATATTTTTTTTTATGCAAATTGGTTAATTTTTTTAAAATAATATAATGATATAATAAGACTACAAAGGGTATAAAATATATGTTAAGATACTCTTAAAGTATTTTAAAAGGAGGAGTTAAAAAATGGAAATAACTAAAGATATGCTTATTGGCGAATTAATCCGTCAAAAACCAGAAGCTATAGAAACTCTTATGAGATTTGGCATGGGATGTGTTGGTTGCCCATCAAGCCAAATGGAATCTCTAGAAGAAGCAGCTATGGTCCATGGTTTAGATCTTAATGAACTTTTAAAAGCTTTAAACCAATAAAAGAAAAACAAAAGGAGGAGCAAAAGCTCCTCTTTAGTTTTTTGTTTTTTAAATTTTTTTATTCATTTCTAACTTTTTTCATTTGTTTTGCGTCCTCTGCTGCTTTTATAATGTCTTCTATATTATTAGATATTGAAGCCTGTACTGCTACTGCTATACTACCTTCTATAATGGGAGTATCTAATATTAAAACACTTCCTTTTATTTCTTCATCTAACATATCTATTGCCATTTCTGCATTCATTATTGAACTTCCTATATCTGCCAATACCACTACTTCATTCCCAGTATAGACCTCTTCAATTCCTTCTTTTATCAAAAAGGCATCTGTTCCTATTCTTCCATCTTCAGTACCACCAGCAGATACTATTTTTAAGTCCTTATCTGCCATTTCGTAGCACAATTCTACTGCACCTTTAGAAACTTTTTCACTATGAGATACAATAACTATACCTACCATATAAAAACCTCCTAAAATACAATTAAACTTTATCTAGAGTACACCATATAGTCTTTAATAATAAATAACTAGATGTAGCTCCTGGATCCTGATAGCCTATACTTCTTTCTCCTAGATAACTAGCTCTTCCTTTTCTTGCAATTATTTCTTTTGTATATTCCACGCCATTATAAGCTGCTTCTTGGGCTTTAAAAGATGCCTTAACCATGTCTTCTCCATTTTCGATAGATTCTTTAAATACTTCATAAGCAGGAATAAGTGCATCTAACATAGTTTTATCTCCCTTTTCTGCCTTCCCTCTCATTTTTACTCCTTTTATAGCTTCATCAAATACAGCTATTGCATCTTGACCACCTATTTCCATCTTATCTTTCACAACTGCTGCAGATTTTAAGAAAGCAGTTCCATATAATGGACCTGAAGCTCCACCTACTTTAGAAATCAATACCATAGCTACAGTTTTTAATATGGTTCCACAATCTTGCCCTTTTAGACTTGATAGTTTTTCCAATACTGCACTAAAACCCTTATCCATATTAATCCCATGGTCTGAGTCACCTATCTTTGCATCTAATTCCGTTAAGTACCCTTTATTTTCTTTCATAACATGAGCCATATTTTCTATTATATTTAATAACATATCTGAAGTTATCAAGTTATCACCTCTTTATCTTTTATTCCATTTCCTAAATTATTTTAAGGACTGGTGTATTGGCTTTAAAATCTAAAAGTTCTTTCAATTCATTATCCAATTTCAATACAGTCAGAGAAAATCCAGCCATCTCCAATGAAGTCATGAAGTTACCTACTAATGTCTTATATATTTTAATATTCTTTTCTTCTAATATTTCATGTACTTCTCTATTTACAATATATAGTTCCATAATAGGGGTTCCGCCTAGTCCATTTACTAATACTGCTACTTCTTCATTTTCTTTAACTTCTATGTCTTCTAAAATCTTTTCTAATAGTAGCCCTGTAATTTCATCTGCATTCATTATCTTTCTTTTATAAATCCCTGGTTCTCCATGAATCCCTAAACCTACTTCCATTTCATCTTCTTCTAATTCAAAACTAGGCTTTCCTGCCTGTGGCACTGTACATGGAGTAAGGGACATACCCATAGATCTAGTATTGGCGATAACTTTTTCTGCTACTCTCTTTACATTTTCTAAATCCATTCCCTTTTCTGCAGCTGCACCAGATATCTTATGGACTAAAACTGTGCCAGCAATGCCTCTCCTCCCTGTAGTATAAGTACTATCTTCTACTGCTACATCATCGTTTACAACTACAGTTTCTACTTTTATACCTTCCATTTCTGCCATATCCTTAGCCATTTCAAAATTCATTACATCACCAGAATAATTTTTTATAATAAGAAGTACTCCTTCACCACTATCTACAACTTTTATAGCTTCAAATACTTGATCTGGAGTTGGTGATGTAAATACCTCCCCTGCTACCGCCCCATCTAACATACCTTCTCCTACAAATCCTCCATGAGATGGTTCATGTCCACTTCCACCTCCACTTACAAGGGCTACCTTACCTTTTACTGGTAAGTCTTTCGTTACTAATACATCAAATCCCTCCAGTCTTTTTAAATATTCAGGATAAGCCTTTACAATCCCTTGAAGCATTTCATCCACAACATTCTCTGGATTGTTAATAATCTTTTTCACAATAATACCCCCTATATTATTAAGTTATTAATATTTTACCCATTTTTATAATTAAATTTACTTAAAAATAAAAAAAGGAAAGGTTCATCAAACCCTTCCTTTTCTTTTTCTCAAAGTTTATATTATTTTTTATAGATTAAGTAACTCATCTAATCTTGCTCTGTCAAATCCTACTATTTCTTCTCCATCAACAAGTATCACTGGTACTCCCATGTGACCCATAGACATTAATTCTTTTCTAGCATTTATGTCTTTTTGAACATTTTTTTCAGTATATGGTACATTCTTTTGAGAAAGATATTCTTTTGCTGCTACACAATGTGGACATGTATCTGTTGAATAAACTGTTACATTTGCCATTTAAATTCCTCCTTTTATTCATCTATATAGATGATACCCCTAGAGGGTATGATTGTCAAGGGCATTTTTAATTAATAGCCTTATCTATTCTACTTTTATCAAATCCTACTATTTCTTCATCCCCTACAATTAGAACTGGAACTGTACGATAGCCCATGGACAACAATTCATTTTTAGCTTGAGAGTTTTCTTGTACATTCTTTTCATCGTATTTTATACCTTTTTCCGAAAGATACTCCTTTGTTTTAATACAATAGGGACATGCATTGGCGGTATAAATGGTTATATTCTTCATTGTAAGTCTCCTCTCATAATTTTACTCAAATAATATATTATTATACCAGTTATTTTTATATTACCCGATAAATATATCTTTAATCAATTTGAAATATCTCTTTTTTTGAAAAAAAGCAGTTTTTGTAGGTCTAAAGTCTTAAGGCTTGTAGTTCTTATGTATTATATGATATACTGATATGGTACCATTTTAGGAAAGGCGTGAGATAATGGTAAAAAATTATATGGAATTGTTAGTATCAGAAACACTTAATGATATAATTAAAGATTATGATATTTGTACATGTAATGATTGTATAAATGATATTGAGTCTATTGCACTTAACAATCTACCGCCAGTATATTTTTTATCTTATACAGATGAAGCCCAAAAAAAAGCTTTTCTTCTAGATAGACAAAGAAAAATATCTGTACTTGCAAAGGTTGCAGAAGCTATACAGATTGTATCAAACAATTCTCATAACAAAGGCAGTAAAAAAATGAGGGAAAACCTCTAACCCCCCATTTTTTTATGTCTACTGATGGTTTACATGGTCTAGCCCTTGACTAAATAATTCTACTACATGGTAGTCATCTAATGAATAAATAACCATTTTCCCTTCTTTTCTAAATTTAACCAGTTTTAAATTTCTAAGAAGCCTTAAATGATGAGATATAGCTGATTGAGTCATGTCCAAAAGCTGTGCTATATCGCATACACATAGTGGACTTATTGAAAGAACGTATATTATCTTAAGTCTAGTTGGATCTGCCAATGCTTTAAAAGTTTGAGAAAGAAGGTTTATCTTTTCTTCTTCTAACATAGTCTTCTTTATTTCTTCCAGCTCATTGACACCTGATGCACTTACTTGACATATTTCTTTATCTTCAGTTCGTTTTTTCAATTTAAATACTGCAACAAAGTTGCAGACTATCCTCCCTTCACAAGGTTATATATATTTATTATATCATACTTTACTAATATGATGGTATCATAGGGTTCAAGGGATAGATGACTTTGCCCATTAGAGGATCTATATACATAATCCAATATCCAAAGCCATTTTCAGTTTCATACCATGTATTAAATCCCGTAACCCCTTTAAAAGGATGTTCTAAAGAATCAAACCTTCCAGGCACACCATAGATATAATATTTTATTTCTCCTCCATCCCTATATACTCCAAATAAATAATTGCCATATTTTTTTATTAGTTCATGACAGGTAGAAGCTCCCTTCATAAAAGGATAACTATTATAGGTATTGAACAAATAATTATAGAAAGGCAAAAACCCTCTATGTATATTTTCCCCACTATAATCTATTCTCCACCAGTCATAACCTTTCAATTCTATTTTAAAAGGGTTTACATAAGGAAAGAACCTTAAAATACTCAGTACATATTCAGACATTTGCCTTTTATATTCTAATCTCTTCATATAATATATATCCTTTTGGCTATAAGTCGGCTTAACTCTTGGTGCTTCTTCTACGTTTTCTATTTCATGATTATCTAAATCTTCTGCAAGTTTATCTATCTCTTCCTTTTCAGGTTCAACTAAATCTCTATCTGATTCAATATTTGAACCGATATCCTCTGAAGTCGTCTCTATTTTTTCTTCTTCTATTTCTTTTTCCATATCCTTGAAATCATCTCTATCCTCTGTTTCTAAAGTAACATCTTCTTCCTCTACCCCTTCTAATTCTTCTACTTCTTCTTGTACTTCTTGTACTTCTTCTACCTCTTTTACTACCTCCTTAAAATCACCTCTGTTCTCTATTTCTAAAGTACTTTCCTCTTCCTTTAGCTCTTCTGTTTCTATTTTTTCTTCTACTTCTTCCAATTTTTCTATTTCTTTCAGTTCTTCCTCTACTTTTTCTGGTTCTTCACTTTCTATTCTTTCCTCTTCTGAAAGTTCTGGTTTGGCTATAGATTCCTCCTCAGTTTCTACTTTTTCTTCCATTGCTTTTGATTTCTCTTCTTTTCTGCTATCCAATGCAGAAATATAACTATCCAATATACCATCTTCTTTATCAATATAGCCTGTCAATAGTATATTTATTCCACGTCTTATAACCAATGAAGTGAATTTTTCAATAGAATGTCTTGAACCTTCCACATTTCTTGGATTAAAAGTACCCTCTATTCTACCTTTTCCTCTAGTATCGGTAATGATTCTACCTAAATTTACTTCCACAACTTCTCCATTATCTACACCAACTAAATAGATATTATAAATCTGTTCTTTTTCTCCCCTATTTACATTTACGTTTATTCTGCCAATATTTTCTCTTGCTTCTATCATTCCATGTCCCTTTGGCTTTATTTTTGGTATATTAGTAAAATCTTCTTTTAAAATAATAAACTTTCTACTGTATATAAATTTTTTAGACAAGAGAAACCCCCCTTTTTAAATCCTATTATTAATATATGTTAAAGGGGGGTAATATTGCACTAATCTTTGAAAAATCTTCAATTGTTAAATTCTCTGCTCTTAATTTTGGATCTATATCCGCCTTTTCCAGTATAGCCCTTATTGTAGCTTTGTCTGTTTTTAAACCTGATGAAAGGGAATTCAATATGGTTTTTCTTCTCTGGGAAAAAGCTGCTTTTACTACTTTAAAAAAGGTCTCCCTATTTTCTAATTCTATTTTTTCCTTCCTAATTTTTAGTTTTATAACAGCAGAGTCTACATTTGGTCTAGGCATAAAAGCATTCTTAGGAACTGAAAGGACTATTTCTGGCTCGGTATAATACTGAACAAATACTGACAATGAGCCATAGTCTTTAGTTCCTGGACTAGCTTTCATTCTCTCTGCTACTTCAGATTGTACCATAACCAATATACTGTCTATATCTAACTCTTCTTCTAAAAGTCTACCAATTATAGGGGTTGTAATATAATAGGGAAGATTGGCTACAATTTTTATATTTTCACTTTCAAATTTCTCATGGAATAGCTTAGGCAAATCTATTTTCAGTATATCTCCAGGTACTATTTCAACATTATTACATCCATCTAGCGTTTCATCTAGTATAGGAATAAGTGATTTATCCAACTCTACTGCTACTACCTTGTTAGCTTTATAGCTAAGCTCTTCTGTAAGGGTGCCTATACCTGGACCTATTTCTAAAATATCATCTTCTTTTGAAACTTCCCCTTCTTCACATATTTTTCTAACAATATTTCCGTCTATGAGAAAGTTTTGTCCCAAGCTTTTAGAAAATCTAAAATTGTATTTATCTATAATCTCTTTTACATAACTGGGGGAATAAAGCCTTTTTCTATCCATCTTCCCTACCCATCCTCTCTATTCCAGCTAAAAATTCTTCTCTTTTAACTCCATAGTTATTTAATCTATTTAAAAACTGTTTAGAATTCGCATAGCCAATTCCCAATACTTTACCAAGAAATTCTCTTCTCTTTCTTGAGTCTTCCACTCCAACCAATCCATATTCAATTAAATCAGCTTTAGTGAATTCTTCTCTTTTCTCTGTAACTACAGGTCTAGCCTTTTTTAAGGCCTCTTGAATATCTTCAGCATTAGCATTTTCTACCCCTATATCACCTTTTTTTAGTGCCTTACCTCTAGGTAAAAAAGCGTGTTTACAATTCTTAAGATTCTTTGATATATCTCTTCTTATTTTATCTCCCGCAAAATCTGGATCTGTAAGTATGATTACTCCTCTTTTTTCAGATATTATCTTCAATCTATTTAAAAATTCTTTACCAAACCCATATCCTCCAGTGGCTATAACTTCTGCATCTACTGCATTTTTTACTGCTTGAATATCATCTCTGCCTTCTACTACTATTATTTCCTTAATCAAAATAACATCTCCTTACAGATTTTAATCTATATTAAATAGCCTCTTTGTGTTTTCACTGGTTATTCTTCCTACATCTTCAAAATCCATTCCTCTAAGTTCTGCTATCATACTTGCTACATGTCTTACATAAAGAGGTTCATTCCTCTTACCTCTATGGGGCTCTGGTGTTAAGTAAGGAGAATCTGTTTCAATAAGAAGTTTATCTATTGGTACTACTTTAGCTACTTCCTTTGGTTTTCTTGCATTTTTAAAAGTAACTGGACCCGCAAGAGATATATAAAAACCTAGGTCTATATAATCTTTAGCCATTTCTGCACTACCAGAATAACAGTGTAGTACACCTCTCAATCTTTCATCTGCTTCCTCTTTAAGGATATCAAAGGTTTCTTGATCTGCATCTCTTGAATGTACTATAATTGGCATATCTAATTCTTTTGCCAATTTAATCTGTTCAATAAACCATTTTCTTTGAATATTCCTAGGAGAATTGTCATAATGAAAATCTAGACCAATCTCTCCTATGGCTACTACTTTATCCCTTTTAGCAAAAGCCCTTAAAACGTCTATAGTACTATCATCCATTTCTTTTGCTGAGTGGGGATGAACCCCCACTGCAGCATATACATTTTCATATCCATCTGCTAGTTTAACAGATTTTATACTACTGGAAACATCAGCACCTACATTTATTACTAATGATATATCATTTTGTTTTAATGATTTAATCAGTCTGTCCCTATCTTTATTGAATTTACGATCATCTAAATGTGCATGACTATCAATAAGCATACTTTCACTCCTTTATTCAATCTTTGCTCCAGAAGGTATATCTTCTAAAGTACTTACCAATGTAAGATTACCTTTTTCTTCTGCAGCTAATATCATACCATGGGATTCTTCTCCTCTCAACTTAACAGGTTTTAAGTTAGCTACAAGGACTACTTTCTTTCCTACCAAATCTTCTGGAGTATAGTATTTCTTAATTCCTGATACTACCTGTCTTGTTTCTTCTCCCACTTTAACCTTTAGTATTAGTAGTTTATCTGCATTTGGATGTTCTTTTACTTCCAATATTTCTGCTACTTTTAAATCTATTTTATCAAAATCATCAATAGTTATATAGTCCACTTCTTCCTCTTTCTCTACTTTTTTATTCTTTTTAGTTCTCTCTTTTATAAGTTTATCATTGGCAGCATTTAGCTTTTCCAATTCTTTTTTAATATCTAATCTTGGGAATATAGGTTTACCCTTTTCCACTTTCTCACCAGATACAATTATACCCCATTTTTTAGAATCCTCCCATGAAATATTTTTATTTGAAATTCCTAACTGTTTCATTATTTCATCAGAAGTTTTTTCCATAAAAGGTCTAATTAATATAGATGTAATCCTTAAGCTTTCACATAGGTTGTAAAGTACTGTATCTAATCTTTCACTATTTTCTTCTTTTGCAAGTATCCATGGAGTAGTTTCATCTATATACTTATTGGTCCTTCTTATAAGTTTCCAAATCTCTTCTAATGCTCCACTAAAATTCAACTTATCCATCTTTGCTTCCACTATATTAGCTACATCTATTGCTAATTCTTTTAAATCCTCGTCAAATTCACCAGGTTTTGTGGGTTCTGGAATGCTTCCACCATTATATTTTTCTACCATAGTTACAGTTCTGCTTACTAAATTTCCTAAATCATTGGCTAAATCTGAATTTACCCTTGTTAAAAACTTTTCCCTAGAAAAAGAACCATCTTGACCAAAAGTAAATTCTCTAAGAAGGAAATATTTAAATACATCTACCCCATATAATTCAATAATTGGTTCCGGGTATATAACATTTCCTTTAGACTTTGACATCTTGTCATCTTCAAATAATATCCAGCCATGCCCAAATACCTTTTCAGGTAATTCTATACCTAATGCCATTAGGACAGCAGGCCATATGATAGTATGGAATCTAACTATTTCCTTACCCACTAAATGGACATTGCAAGGCCAGTATTGTTTAAATTTCTCATCATTGTCTGTACCATAGCCTAAAGCACTTATATAACAAATTAAAGCATCTAACCATACATAGACTACATGTTTTGAGTTAAATGGCACTTTAACTCCCCAATCAAAAGTAGTTCTAGATACACAAAGGTCTTCTAGTCCAGTTTTTAAAAAGTTATTCAACATTTCATTTTTTCTAGATTCAGGTTGTAAAAATTCTGGTCTTTCTTCAAATAGTTTTATTAAATCATCACTGTATTTAGAAAGTTTGAAGAAATAAGCTTCTTCTTCTGTCCACTCTACTTCTCTTCCACAGTCTGGACATTTTCCATCTTCTAATTGGCTCTCTGTCCAAAAAGCTTCACAAGGAGTACAGTACCATCCTTCATAATTAGATTGATATATATCCCCTTGCTCATATAATTGATTAAATATTTTTTGTACTGTCTTTTCATGTTCTAAATCAGTAGTCCTTACAAATTCATCATAGGATATGTCTAATATTTCCCAAAGTTTTTTAATGTCTTTAACTATTCCATCAACATATTCTTTTGGAGTAGTTCCATTTTCCTCAGCTTTTTGTTGAATCTTCTGTCCATGTTCATCTGTACCAGTTACAAACAATACATTATAACCCATTAACTGTTTAAACTTCTTTAGTGAATCTGCAGCTACCGTTGTATAAGTATGGCCTATATGAAGATTGTCACTTGGATAATAAATAGGTGTAGTAATATAATAATTTTTCAATATACTCCCTCCTTAAATTTTTACAAATAAAAAACCTCCATCTCTAAAAATAGAGACGAAGGTAGATTTCGTGGTACCACTCTAATGTGCCCAAACTTTACAGTTAGGACCTCTATAGGTTACATATATATAACCTTGCAATTATAACGGCTGCAAGCCCGCTATAGCTTACTTGATTTTCAGCTATAAGGTTCCAGGACCATCTTCAGCTTATTTTTAAATACTGGCTTTCACCTAATCCAGCTCTCTTTAATTTAAATTTAAGCTTACTCTTCCTTTCATTACCTTTAGTCTCATATTAATTTATTTAATCTTATTATGTTATATATTTTTAAAAATATTTTATATAAAATTTGTATTCATAATTTTTTTTGAAAATATATATATTTTATATTATATACTATTTATTTAGATAATATATAGTAATCCATAGATTTTGTCAAGATTGAAAGGTTAAAACTAATATTAGCTATCACATTTTTAACCATCTACATATAATGTTATTAAGTAAAAAAATAAAGGAGTTGATATTTTTATGTATCCAACTATGGAACAAGATCCTTATATGCCTGCAGTACCATCATTATATCCAATGGATCATGAATTTTCTGATTATCATATGTATTCTGAACCTGATATGCAAAACAACCCTATGTATCCCGAAACCTATACGCCATGTCCTGAAGCTCCTATGTATTCACCTCAACATTATATGGATCCATATATGGAAGATCCTATGGATAGCTATATGAGATGTCCTATGATGGATCCAATGGTTAGACACTGTGTAGCTGTATGTATGAGGCAATGTAGGAGATATGTAAATCCAATTGAGCCTCCTATGGATATGCCTATGGAAGCAAATGGAATGAAAGAAATGCTACCTGAAGAAATTAATGATGATCCATCTATAGATCCTTCTAATGCTGATGAAATAGAGTAATTTGTCCATATCATTAAAAAAACTTTAAAACTTTTTACCTTTTGTGAATAGGGCTCTCGAGTTTTCGTTGAAATCATGAGACTCGAGAGCAATAAGTTTTTTTGAACAATTATTTCCACTCCCTAAATATATTGGAATAATCTTTTTTAAAATTGGTTATAATAGCCTTTTACATAGTGTTTTTGTGAATTAAAAAAATTATTAGATAATTTAGCAAAAAATTTGACAAACATTTTTATTTATTCTAGAATACTATAAGCGAACCAGAGGAGGGAAAATAATGGAAGAAAATTCATGGTTTAATAATCGCCATCTGAAAATTTTAACTATCCTCACTATGGCAGCTATGCTTGTATTTGGCATTTATAAGTATGAGACAAAAAAGGTAACCATTAGCATAGATGATGATAAAAAGATGACAGTTAAGACTTTAAAGGGAACAGTAGGGGAAGTTCTTAAAAAAGAAAATATTCAGGTTGAAGAAGGAGGTTATGTAGAACCTAAACTTGATGCTAAGTTAAAAGATGGAGATAAGATTATAATTAAAAACCCAAAAACTTATAAAATTAAATTAGGCAAAAAAGTTACTAAAATGCAGTCAACTGAAAATATAGTAAAAGATATACTAAAAGATTTGGATATTAAGCTAGATGAAAAAGACTATACTAAGCCTGATATAAACAAAAAAGTTAAACCTGAAGACCAAATTGAAATAGTAAAAGTTGTTGAAAAAATTGACGTGGTGAAAAATGACATATCTTTCGAAAATATTGTTAAGAATAATAATAAATTAGAAAAAGGAAAGTCAAATGTTGTTCAAGAAGGGAAAAAAGGTGTTAAAGAAATAAAAATTAAAAAAGTATTTGAAAATGGAGATTTAATTTCTGAAGATGTAGTTTCTGAAGAAGTAGTTTCAGCACCTGTTTCAAAAATAGTTGAAAAAGGCACAAAAAAAATTGAAAAGCCTAAAACTATTCAAGTTGCTTCTAGAGGAACTACTCCTTCAAGGAGAACTACAAGTACTTCTAGAAGTACTACATCTACTAAAAATGGAAACATAAATTATAAAAAATCTTTCAATGTAGTAGCAACTGCTTATGACTTATCTTTTGCAAGTTGTGGCAAAAATCCAGGGGACCCTGGCTATGGAATTACTGCCTCAGGTACTAGGGTAAGACCTGGAGTAGTGTCGGTGGATCCAAGAATTATTCCCCTAGGTACTAGGCTTTATGTTGAGTCTCTTGATGGTACAAGAGATTATGGTTTTGCTACAGCTGAGGATACAGGTGGTGCAATTAAAGGAAATAGGATTGACTTATTCTTCCCTAGTGGTTCTCAAGCTAGGGCTTTTGGAAGAAGACAAGTAAAAGTCTATATCCTTAAATAGGCAGATTAAAAAGTAATAAAATAAATATGATTTGTTAAATATAGATTTGGCTTTTTTGGCCAAATCTATATTTTTTTAAAAAAATATATTCGATATAAATATAGAAGCAAATATTGAAGATATGTAGGATATAAGGGCTGCTTTTAAAGTATGTCTATGATCTTTTATGCCAATAGAGCCAAAATAAACAGCCATAGTATAAAAAATCGTCTCAGAAGAACCTGCCATAATAGAAGCTACTCTACCTGGATATGAGTCTGGCCCATATTCTTCAATTATAGATTTGACTACAGCTAATGCTCCACTACCTGATATAGGTCTTAAAATCACAAGTGGAAAAATCTCTTCAGGAAATCCTACTATCTTCATAATAGGACTAAAGACATATAGGAGCATATCCATAGCTTTGGAGCTTTTAAATATACCTATGGATACAAATATTGCTATTAGATAAGGCATTATCTTTAAGGAAGCTTTTAAACCTTCCTTAGCTCCTTCTACAAAAGAATTATATATATCTACATTTTTTATATACCCATATAGAAGGATAATTAAAACTAAAAATGGAACCAATGCTGCAGAAAATATATCCATATCAATACCTCTTTTCAAGAAGTTTTACGGCTACTATTCCTACTATTGTAGAAATAAATGTTGCCAAAATACCTGGCCCTACAATTTGTGAAGGATTTGCAGAGCCATAATCATATCTTATTTTGAGCACAGTTAAAGGAACCAATTGGACAGATGACATATTTATAACTAGAAACATACACATAGCATTTGTAGCTCTTTTTTTATGTCTATTTAAACTATCCATTTCCTCCATTGCCTTTAAACCAAAAGCTGTAGCACCATTCCCTATTCCAAACATATTTGCAATTAGATTCATAACAATCCACCTTTCAGCGGGATGGTCTTTTGGAATATCAGGAAATAAAAATCTCGTAACAGGCCTTAACCCTTTAGAAAATTGTTTTAAAAGTCCTGATTTTTCAGCTACATTCATTATTCCAAGCCAAAAAGACATGATCCCTATAATACTTATGCAGAACATAACCCCTTCTTGAGCTTCTTTCAATATTACATTGTTTATTTCTATCAATGTACCATTAAAAACAGAATATATTATACCTGTAAATATTAATAAAAACCATATAGTATTCAGCATAAAAAAACTCTCCTTCCACTAAAATATATGAAAGGAGGAGCATTATAATAACTTCTATTTGTACATATCTCCAAAGGGGGTCGTTACCTTTTCTATCTTCCCCCTCAACACTAAATTTTCTAATCTCTCTTTAAATTGATCCATATTTAAAACTTCACCAGATTCTTTCTCTATTTCTGTCAATGTAAAAAGAATTTGTGAATCATTTATAGGGAGTTTATCTTTTACAAGTCTATAAAATTTTTCTTCTCTTTCTTGACTATAATTTAAAAGCTCGTCAAAAGGATTTTCAGTATGAGGACTACTAGTTTTGGAAGCCCTGATTCTTACATATATAGTTCTTCCCATAGTAGCTGAAGATATAAATACATCTCCAGATTGTAAATAAGGTAGCCTTCTTGCCTCTTCTTCCGTAATATCTGTTTCTTCTTTTATAGTTTGAATATCTGAAGCCCTTACAGTTCTAAATATAAACTTAGTATTTAACTGTGCGGTTATAGTTTCATCTAGTAATGTAGGTCTTTGAGTTGCAAGTATTAAAAAGACCCCATATTTTCTACCTTCTTGGGATATTTCTTTGAGTATAGACTTTGAAGGAGAATCGTATCCTTTTGGTGCAAAATTATGAGCCTCGTCAGTTACTATTATAAATGGTGGAAAATAGTCTGCTGTAGTATGCTTGTACTCAGCATCTTTAAAATCCCTTCTCCTATGATATAAGTTGTTTAAGAGATAGGTACTAAATACCTGCAACATTCTAGTACTACCTTGAATAACTATTAGTTTACCCATCTTCAAACCTTCTTCTATCTCATGTATGTCATTAGAAAATATACCTTCATTTTCTAGTCTCTTTAACCTCCAAAATATACCTCTTACTGAACTATAGGGACAGATTTTATCATAGGTTTCATATAGTTCCTTTCTCCTTTTCCATCCATCCCTTTCTGCATCTGTTTTTGCTTCTTCAATCCTTCTCCTTATTTTGTCTGGAGAGCCTTCTTCTTGCGCTTCTGAAAGCATCTTCAATCTATCATGGAAACTTTGGAAAGAATCATTCTTTTTAAATAGTATATCTACTACATTATTCATGGCATCTGTTAGTGGACTTGAGGCATCTAAAAGGTTTTTCAAGTCTTGAGGATTTAACTCCTCAAATCTAACCCCTACATGATAGCCTACTTGGAGACATCTAAACCTTTCATTAAAATCCTCTATTTCGTCTTCAGGCATATAGTCTTGGCTTTCAGAAAAATCCATTTCAAAATGTGGATCTAATATTATAGTAGGTATATTAAGCTTCATTAATTCTTCAAGTACTACTCTAAGTCCAAAAGACTTCCCTGAGCCTGAACCCCCAAATACACCTATATGAGGATATTGATGCATAGACTTTAAGTCAAATATAAATGGTATACCCTTTTGAGAAATCAATTGATTATCTTCAAATAAATACAATAGTTTTTTAAATTCCTCATCCATATCTTTTTCCATTTGATCCGTATTCTTTATGGATCCAAGAACTAAACCTTCTTCTTTTGTCGATTTCACCATAAGATTTTTAACCTCTTTAAATTTAGGTACTCTAACATCTGAACCAGTCTCTATAGGATATTGAGCTTCATTTAAAAGCCTTACTTTAGCAATATATATAGTGTCTTCATCTACATTGTATCCTATAGCTTTTAAGGATTCTAAAACAGATGAATCTACTAAATCCCCATTTATATTTAAGGGTATATACCTATTGTATGTTTTAGCTTCCACAACTTCTCCCATTAAATCGCCTTGATATTCATCCATTATAATTAAAAATTCATTTATTCTAAAATTTCTATCCTTTGATCCAACATACACTTCTTGTTGAGTTGTAATCCCTACAACCTTCATTAAAATCCCTCCTAAAGTGTTCTCTTATCCCTTTCAGATATAAAAAACTTTTCCAACACTTGTCTATCTAAATATCTTGCTAAAAGACTTCTCATCATCTTGTCTGATACTTTTACTTGACTATCAACTATGTCCAGCCATAGGGGAACCCCTCTACTACTAGATGGAGTCAAAGAAAAGACCAGTCTTGCCATTTCATCTAAATATTCTCTTTGACTATCCAATATATCCATTCCAATAATATTAGGCGCCTTTGAACTTCTCATAAATATAGAAGTAAACCCTTCCTTAGATTTTTTAGTCATACTATCTTCTAATCTAATCATTTCGCCATATTTAAGCAAACCATAGAGTATTTCTCTATCATATAAAAATTCTTTAGTATTTAAGTTGTTCTGTTCAACTAAACTTTGTCCTATAATAGAAGTTTTAATATCCTTTATAACTCCTATTAGGATAATACCTCTTTTTTCACATTCTTTTCTAAGCTCTATCCATTTATCAAAACATTCTATATCGTATCGTATCAATGAACCATCCATCATTATGGCATAAGGGCTAAATTTTTCAACTGCTTCTAAAGCCACTTCTACTTCTATACCAGAAAGCTTATAATCTCTAATTGCCTCTTCTTTATTTTCTTCTTCTTCAAATTTTTTAAGTAGTTCTCTCTCTCCTTCTAAATAAAGAGGTGTATAAAAATCAGCTTTAAAAATAGGTTTTTCTTTATGTAGGGTACTTTTAGCTAGCCCTTGGAATATCTCTACATAATGAGGATATGCCCCTCCTACCCTATTCTTAGAGCCATCTACCCCTACAATACCTCCTTTTTCCGAGCATTTAGTCAATTCATCTTTTGTAAGTTTTTTTATTTCAACTATTTCACCTACATTTCTATCTATAAAATCTCTTAATTGAATACTATCCATATTAAAAAAGTCCTTATACTTATCTACTAGTGTAGAATTTAACTGGGTTACTTTTTCTTTAAGCTCTTTACTTATTTCATACATAATATAAATACCACCTCATTTATGAAGATTGTATATTAAGTATATCAAAATTTTTAAACTAAATATAAATAATTTGTAATATATATCCTAATTTATTTATAAAATGGGTTGACTTTATTTGGTATATATGGTACTATTTCTTTGTAGAAAAAAGTCGATTTATAATAGGAGGAATGAGCTGTGAAATCAACTGGTATTGTTAGAAAAGTAGATGAACTTGGAAGAGTAGTCATCCCAATCGAACTAAGAAGAACATTAGAAATTGCCGAAAAAGATGCATTGGAAATCTATGTAGATGGGGAGCAAATTATACTTAAAAAATATGCGCCTGCTTGCATCTTTTGTGGACAAGCTAAAGATGTAATTGTATTTAAAAACAAAAATATTTGTCCTGCTTGTCTTGAAGAACTTCATAAATAATTAATTAAATCATCCCTTTCTATTAGATCGGGATGATTTAATTTAAAGATCAATACTTTCTTTATATACTTGATTTTTAGGCAATTTTCTTTCTAAAGCAACTTTTTTTACTGCATCTTTTTTAAAATAACCTTCCGCTATATACATCCTTATATGATCTTTTATTGAAATCTTTTCAAAAGGATTTTCTTCTTCTATTTTTCCACCTTCAACTATTATTACAAATTCCCCTTTTTTCTGATCCTTAAAGTTTTTTATTCCTTCTTCTACTGTACCTCTAAAAGTTTCTTCATAAACCTTGGTAAGTTCCCTAGATATAGAAATTTGTCTATTTCCTAGAACTTCTTTTATATCTTTTAGCGTACTTACCAATCTATAAGGAGATTCATATATAATCATAGTTCTTTGTTCATTTCGGAGTCTTTCTAATTCTTTAATCCTATCTTTTTTGTTTGAAGGTAAAAATCCTTCAAATGCAAATTTATCTGTTGAAAGTCCAGAAAGAATCAAAGCGGTTATAGAGGCTGTAGGACCTGGTAGTACTTCGACTTCTATATTTTCTTCAATAGACGATTTTATAAGCTCTTCTCCTGGATCCGATATACCTGGCATTCCTGCATCTGAAACCAATCCTATATCATCTCCACTTTTAAGTTTCTTTAAAAGTATTTCTCCTTTTTCCCATTTGTTATGCTCATGATAGCTTGTAAGTGGTTTTTTAATTTTATAATGATTTAATAATTTAATAGTACGTCTTGTGTCTTCTGCTGCTATTAAGTCTACCTCTTTCAGTATTCTTAAAGTTCGTAAAGTTATGTCTTCTAAATTTCCAATAGGAGTTGGACAAACAAAAAGGGTACCTTTAGTCATCTTTATTCTCCTCATCTATTCCATATATTTTATAGATTTCATCAGTATATGTATTATCTCCATTATATACATATAGGGGTTTTCTAAACTTAAGCTCTGGTTTACCACATTTTCTGCTCTTTAAAAGTAGTAAATTAGGTTTTTCCTCAACTTTAGGATGGACAAATTGTATCTCCTTTGGCTCTAGATTATACTTTCTAAGTAGATAAACTATATCAACTAGTCTATGAGGTCTATGAACTAAAAAGAAATTTCCTCCATTTTTAAGCAAAAAACTGGAAATTTCTATTATATCTTCTAATGTACAAGCAATTTCATGACGGGAAATAGCAAAATTATATTCACTATTTATAATTCCTCCACCTTTATTCATATATGGTGGATTTGAAGTAACGATATCAAATTGGTTGCTATTAAATACTTGGGGAATATTTTTTAAATCCATATTCAATATTTCTATCTTTTCATCTAAATTATTTAAATGAACACTCCTAGTAGCCATATTAGCTACTTCTTCTTGGAATTCTACTCCATATATTTTTCTTGGTTTATATCTGGATTGTAAAAGTAATGGTATGATCCCTGTACCAGTGCCTAAATCTACTACTTTATCTTCCTTCTTCATAGAGGAAAACCCTGATAAAAGTACAGCATCCATACCATAACTAAATTTCTTCCTATTTTGAATTATTTTTAAATCACTTCCTGGAATAATATCAATTCTTTCATCTTTCTTAATCTCTATTTCCATACTCTACTCCTTTCAATAAACTAAGGGTTTGAAATTAACCGATACATACTAAAAAAGACCCTTAAATAGGGTCTTTTTTTATACTAAGACTAAGTACAATTAAGCTTGTTGAGGAGCATCTACAGGGCATACGTTAGCGCATGCTCCACATTCAATACACTTTTCTTCATCTATAACGTATTGATCATCTCCTGCGCTGATAGCTTCAACAGGGCATTCTGCAGCACAAGCACCACAGCTAATACAAGCATCACTTATTTTATAAGCCATCTATTTCACCCCCTTAGACATTATGTCTATGCAACTGTTAATATTCTATCATTTATTTATAAAGAATAAAAGACTTATTAATTATATTTATATGATTTTTTTTATACTTTTTCTTGAAATTTCTCATTATCTCCTTATTTATCACATTTTTTTCTATCTTCAATAGGGTTATCTGTCTCTAATTCCTTGTCCTTAACTTCTTCATTATGCATAGCTTCTTTTACAGGACAGTTGTTCTGACATTTTCCATGACATTTCTTTTCCTCATGACCATTCACTTCTTCCTTATCATATTCATCCCCTTTAAAATACTGGGAATCTTTTTCTTCTGTTATTTCAATTTCATCTACTTTATAGGTAAATACATCTTCTGTATCATCTTCTAGTCTTACTTTTACCTTAACAGTTTCCAAAAGAGTATATACTTCTATTATTGTCCCTTTGCCTAAAGGTGTCATGGCTATTGTACCTACAGTAGGTAACTTTTCAATTAACTCTTCATAAGTTTCATGTTCATATTTTAAACAACACATAAGTCTACCACAAAGTCCTGAAATCTTTGTTGGATTTAAAGACAATCCTTGTTCCTTTGCCATTTTAATTGAAACAGGGTCAAAATCTCCTAGAAAAATAGTACAACACGCTGAATTCCCACAAGGACCTAATCCTCCTAGCATTTTAGCTTCATCTCTTACTCCTATTTGCCTAAGCTCTATTCTAGTTCTAAATATAGCTGCCAAATCTTTAACAAGTTCCCTAAAATCTACTCTTCCATCAGCTGTAAAATAAAAGATAACCTTATTGTTATCAAATGTATACTCTACATCTACTAACTTCATTTCAAGACCATGTTCTTCTATTTTATCTATACATATAAAGAAAGCTTCTTCTGCCTTCTTTTTATTTTCGTTGTGGACTTGTACATCTTCTTCTGTAGCAATCCTAAGAACCTTTTTCAAAGGTGGAACTATCTCATCCTCTGTAACTTCCTTAGGACCTACTACTACATGACCAAACTCTATGCCTCTTGCAGTCTCTACTATAACCCTATTATTTTCTTCTATCTCCCATTCATCTGGATCAAAATAATAAATCTTTCCTGCTTTCTTAAATCTTACTCCTACAACTGTAATCATATATTATACCTCCTGCATTTTAAGAAGCATTCCTTCTATTGAAAGTTGATAGTTTACCCTTCTCTCTATATTCTGTCTTGTCTTTTCTACATCTTTTATTATATCATTTATTTTATCATTAGATAAGGATACTTGAGTGGATAATAAATCTAGTTTATCCTTATTTATGATTAAATCATTGTTTCCTAGTTCTTTAAATATATATAAATCCCTAAACCAATATATAATTATATCTAAAAGTTCATCAATAAAATCTTTATTCTCATCAAAAAAGTCTATAGAAGCAAATACTTTTAATTTATCTCCTTTAATTATATTATCAATTATTTTTATCAATTCTTCTCTTCTATGAAAAAACTCCTCATTGGTAGATAAGTTTATTGCCATACCTATGCTTCCTTTGGAAAAAGAAGAAATAAATTCAGTTTCTTCTACAGCTTTATTATAGTTTTCTTGTAAAAAAATAGATATATCATCTTTTCTTATTGCATTAAACTTTATAATTTCACATCTAGAAAGGATGGTAGGCAGAAGCTTTTCAGTGCTTGTACTTATTAAAATCATGTTCACATAGCTAGGTGGCTCTTCCAATGTCTTTAAAAAACTATTCTGTGCCTCAACTCTCATCTTAAAGCTATTATCTATAATATATATTTTTCTCTTGCTTTCAAGAGGTTTAGTAATCATACTTTTTATTGTTTCTTCTATCTGTTTCTTTCTTATAATATTTCCGTCTTCTTCAATTAAATAAAAATCCGGGTGATTTCCTGAATCAAATTTGATGCAAGAACTACACTTATTGCAAGGTTCTAACCCTCCCTTTTCACAAAGGAGGGTTTTAGAAAACGCCATAGCTACTTTTCTTTTACCGATAGCTTCTGGCCCCTGAAATAAATAGCTATGGCTTATACTATCTTTTTTTATAGAATTTTTAAGGTTTTTTATAATTCTTTCATGTCCTACTATATCATTAAAATCCATGAAACTCCTCCAATATTAAATCCTTCTAAACTCATCTGTATCTATAACAAAGATTGTAGCTCCTCCTACTTCTACATCTTTGCTTCCATTATCAACTTTCGTTCCATTACATAGATCTTTTATAGTATCTATAACTTCATCTACCTTTTCAGCTTCAACACCTATTAAAAGAGTGGTATTACCTGCTTTTAAAAATCCTCCTGTTGAGGCTAGTTTTGTAACCCTATATTTTTTATCCATTAAAGCTTTTACAATTTTTGCTACATCCTTATCTTGAATTATAGATATTATAAGTTTCATAAATACATCCCCCTTCAATTAAACCCTAATATATTTTTCTACATCTAATATAAATATAGTAGCCCCACCTATTTTAACATCTAAAGGATATGGTATATAAGTGTCTCCTGGCATAGTTACAGTCATTAAAGAAGTAGTAATTTCTCTAGTTTTACAAGTATCTTCTATTATATTCAATACATGATCTACCTGTTCATCTTCTACTCCTATTAAAAGTGTAGTATTGCCTGATTTTAAAAATCCTCCTGTTGAAGCTAGTTTTGTAACCCTGTATTCTTCTTCAGTTAAATCCTCTATTAAACCAGGTGCATCTTCATCTTGAACAATAGCAATTATAAGTTTCATAATATATCCCTCCTTAAAGTATTTTTTCTATCTCTTTTCTAACTTGCTCAAAAGTTTCCCTTACTGGCTTAGAAGCATCTATTACTTTTATATTTTCTGGATACATAGAAATAAGCTCCTTATATCCATCATATACTTCTTTGTGGAAATTAAGTCCTTCTTTTTCTAATCTATCTCCTTCTTTTTTATTTGTCTTCCTATTTAAAGCATATATTGGATCTATATCGAAAAATAGAGTAAGATCTGGATTAACTCCTTCTATAGCAAATTCATTTATAGAATTAACATCTTCGATTCCTAATTTTCTTGCCACTCCTTGATAAGCAAGACTAGATAGTACAAATCTTTCACATATAACCACTTTTCCCTCTTCCAACGCAGGCTTTATCTTTTCAGAAATATGTTGGCTTCTAGAAGCTGCATAGAGCAATGCTTCTGTTCTAGGGGACATATGTATATTTTTATTACTAAGTATTATATCCCTTATATCTTCTCCAATAGGTGTTCCTCCTGGTTCTCTGGTAAATATAAAATCTATTTTCCTTTCTTCTAAGTAGTTTGAAAGCAATTTTACGATTGTACTTTTCCCTGAACCATCTGGTCCTTCTAAAGTTATGAATATTCCTCTCATTTACTGGTCATTCCTTTCTTATATGGCTACATTTATCTTTTCTTTATTATAATCTAGTAGTCCAATTATTTCTACATTGTTTTCCTTTAAAAAGTTTATATATTCGTATATTTCTTCAGTAATTATTTCTCCTGGCACTACTATTGGTATTCCTGGTGGATAGGGAATGATAAAGCTGGTAGAGACTCTACCTATACTGTCCTTTAATTTACAAGGCTGCTTTTTACTGAAAAATCCTGCCCTTATTGACCTAGATATAACTGGTTTAAACCCTTTAAAATTAAAATCTCTTTTTTCTTCATATGGTGCCCATTTAGATATGTCTTTTAAGGCAGATACGAGAGTATTTAAATCTTCTTCTGTATTCATAAGGGTCGTCAAAGCCAGTGCGTAATAATAATCTGACATTTCCAATTGTATATTATATTTCTCTCTTAATATATTTTCTAGCACAGTCCCCCTTATTCCTTCTATATTTAAAAGCATTTTAGTTATATCAATATCTTTAATAGTAGGATCTTCTATATCGCCTGTAAATATAGATACTCTATCTATTTCTTCTATTTCAGATATACATTTCTTTACATTTCGTATATGTTTATTCAGTCTTTCCTTCCCTTCTTCAGCCATATAAGCTCTAGCTATATCTAATGAAGACATAAATATATAGGAAGGACTAGTAGTTTGATATAGATTATACATATCTTTCAATTTATCTATATCTACCCTATCAGACCCTACATGAAGCATAGAAGTCTGTGTAAAACTAGGTAATGTTTTGTGAGTACTTTGGACTACTATATCTGCTCCTACCTCTAATGAAGATTTCGGAAGAGTATTAGAAAATACTAAATGGCTACCATGGGCCTCATCTACTAAAAGTATTTTGTCATATTTATGGACTATATCTACTATCTTTTCTATATAGCTACATATTCCATAATAATTAGGATAGGTAATAACAACTGCCTTTATGTCTGAATTTTCTTTTAAGCTATTCTCTATATCTATTGGCTGGGTTCCTGTTATAATATTATGTTTTTCATTATAGTTTGGATAAATATATTTGGGAACAAGATTATTTAAAATAATTCCATTATAAACAGATTTGTGACAATTTCTTTGAATAAGTACACTGTCTCCAGGATTTGTTATAGCAGACAATGCTATATATATCCCTCCTGTAGTTCCATTTACAGAATAGAATGTTGCTTTTGATTTAAAAGTTTTAGCAGCTAAATTTTGACTTCTAAGTATTATCCCGCTAGGATCTTGTAAGTTGTCAAGACCTTCCACTTCTGTTAAGTCTATAGCTGGTATATATTTCTCCCAATTTATAGTAGTGTGCCTACCTTTATGACCTGGAGTATGAAAGGATATATTATCTTCTTTTATATATTGTTTAAGTCCTTCAAATATTGGAATTTGCATTTTTTGCTCCTTTCAATTTATTATGTATATCTATTATAACAAAAAAGAGTATCAGTTTAATAAACCTGACACTCTTTTAATATATCTTTAAAGATATCCATATATTTTTGATACTGTTCATCTTCAACCCTAGTCTTTGTAATATCATCTAAACATTCTTCACATAAATGGACCTCTAAAAATTTTATCCCTTCATCTTTATTTTGTTTACAAACTGCGCAGTACAAATAATCAACTCCTTAGCAAACTTTTATTATGATTATTGCCTATACATTACATATTATTCCTATTCTAAAAAAATTGTGCCTGTTCTTGTTTACAAGGAGTTTAATATTCTAGTCTTATATTATATCCACAATTTGTACATTTGTTATCTTCAATACCTATGATCTCTATATTATAATTTCTTTCTACTAGTTTTATATTACATTCAGGGCAATAGGTATTAGCATCTGCTCCCCATACATTTCCTATATAGACATAGTTCAAATATTTAATTGCTTCGTCTTTAGCATTCAAAAGAGAATCATAGCTAGTTGAAGGAGCATCCATTTTAAAAGCTGGATGATATCTAGTTAGATGAAGAGGAATATTTTTATCTATACTGGATAGCCATTTTGAAATTTCTCTAATCTTTTCTATGGAATCATTCTTGCCTTCTATAAGGAGGGTTGTCACTTCAATTAAAGTTTTTTCTTCAGCCAATTTTATAGTTTCTAATACTGGTGATAGACTACCCTTACATAGTCCTTTGTAAAAATCATCATCTATAGATTTTAAATCTACATTCATAGCATCTATATAAGGTAGTAACCTCTTTAAAGGTTCTTTTTCTATATATCCATTAGTAATATAGACATTTTTAAGACCTTTACCTTTTACCTTTTTTGACATATTTAAAATATATTCATACCATATGGAAGGTTCATTATAGGTATAAGATACACCTATAGAAGAATTGGACTTTGCTAGTTTTAAAATATCTCCATCAGATATTTCTACTGTGACAGGATTAGAATGGGCAATTTCCCAGTTTTGACAAAACCCACATTCTAAATTACATCCAAAGGTTCCTATGGAAAATATTTTGCTACCTGGATAAAAATGATATAGTGGTTTCTTCTCTATGGGATCGTAAGCATAGGAAGAAACTTTCCCATAGTTTAAAGTATATAGTATTCCGTTTTTATTCTGCCTTGCTTTACAAAATCCTAGATTTCCATCCTCTATAATACAGCCATGAGGACAGAGATAACATTTTACCTTTCTATCCCTAAGTTTTTCATAGTACAATGCTTCTTTAAGTTTTTCCATGGAAAACTCCTCCTATTATGAATGTCTTTCCACTTCAAATCTTTCTATAGTATAATCTTCCTTTTCATTTATACCTGCTTTTTGAAGAGCTATTTTAATCTGTTCTTCAGGACTAGTTATGCCTTCTAAATTAGGTAAAAGTAATCCCTTTCTAAAGCCCTTTGAAACTATAACACCATACTTTTCTACATCCAATTTATCTATAGAATCTACTTCTTCTGCTTCTTTTAATATATCTACAGAATATACTAAATCCTTTAATTCTTCTTCATATACAACTGGGAATCTAGGATCCCTTGTACCTGCATTTATAGCATTTTCTACTATTTCTTCTGCTATAGAAGATTGAACAGGCTCTATTGTACCTATACATCCTCTTAGCTTTCCATCTTTTTTGATGGAAACAAATACACCTACTCTTTTGCCTGTTAAATCCTTGCTAAGATTATTAGGAATTTTCATCTGTTTTCTGTTTTTTATATAGTATTCTAAACTTTTTCTAGCAAGGGATACATACTCGTCTTCATTTTCTCTTATAATTTTCAGTCTGTTTCTTTCCTTTTCTTCTAATTTATTATATAATTTTTTATTGTCATCTCTTCCCTTTATATCGACTTTCGCTGTACAATATCCAACTCCAAAAGGTCCTTCATAGGAGTAAACTTCAGTTTTTACATCAAATCCATCTAGAAACCCTGACATAATCATTAAAGATCTTAATCCACATTCTCCTGCACTTTCTCCTAAGTTAATATCAAAGGAAGCTATCGATTCAAAATCATTGTTTCTCAAATATTCAACTATTTTCTTATCAAATACTTTTCCGTCTGATGAATAACTATAAGGTCCTTCATTAGAAAGTCTATGAGATAAATCTCCACTTGCAATAAATACTACTTCTTCTTTTGAATCCAAAACAATTTGTTGTAAGATGGTTCCAAATCTATACAGTTCTAAAGGTGATATAAGTCCATAAGTAATATGAATTAATTCATAGTCTTCATATTCCTTATTTACAAAATATAGAGGAACCAATGTACCATGGTCTATTTCTGTTTCTATACTATAATCTAAAGCAAATTCCTTGTCTATAGGTGCAATGGCTATTCCTTCTTTTCCAGAATTTCTAACAATCTTATTTACTAGAGCTTTATTATTTCTAAACCTAAATTTTAGATCTTTCCTTCCAAATTTCTTAAAGCTTCCTTGAAGTCTTTCTTCACAAGATATAGCTAAAGCATCGTTAAAAACTGGACCATGAGGAGTGATTATAATTATAGTCGTTGGTTTCTTTGATTTTATATCTTTTGCTAACTTTTTTACTCCTACAATAGTATTTTTTGCTCCTTTTTCTTCACCTCTTCCTATTTCTTCAACTATTATTGGTGGATGAGGAAATAGATAGCCCCCTAATAATTTTCCCATTTTTTCACCTCCAATTATTTTAACATTGCTTAACTAGGATCAAAAATTAGGGAATAACGTTTTCCCCTTTTATCTTCTATTGTAAGCAAATAATGAAGAAATATCAAACAAGTTTAATAAACTTTACTAAAAACAAAAGAGGCTGTCCCATGATTTCTCTTAAAACCATTTGAGGACAGTCTCTTTTGATATCATTTCGTTTTGTAATGGCTGGGACTTGCTTGAAACTTTGAAGAATTGATAGAAGATACTTTGCCTTTCTTCTTACTTCTTGAAAGTTTATAATCCTTTTCTAAATCTCTAAATGCATAGGTTAAGAAAATAAATATGCATATTAGAATAAGAATAGAAATAATGTATTTCATATGATAGTTCACCACCAGTGCAACACATTATTTCTATACATTATATCAAAAACTAATATCTATTACTATAAATTATTTATTCTTCATCAGTATTTTCTTCAGACTCTTCACCGATTACTTCTACTTCTGGCATTTCTTCATCTAAATCTTCTTCCACTTCTTCAGCTACTTCAGTCAATACAGCTATTGGATCTTTCACATCATCCAATATAGTTATATTTTTATCTTTAGCTATATCTAAGTTTTCAATAAGTAAAGGGGTGTTTAAATCAATGTTAGAAACATCTGCCTCTACTAATTGAGGTATATTTGCTGGTAAACACTCAATATTAACTTCATCAATTTGCTGAACCAGTATAATTTGTCCTTTTTCAACATTTTCTCTTCCTACTATAGTTATAGGTACAGTAAGTTTAACTGTTTCATCCATGCGAAGTTTTTGAAAATCAACATGAAGATATTGATTTTTAATTGGATGTTCTTGTATTTCTTTTATTATTACTGGAATCACCTTATCATTTAATTTTAAGTCCATTAGTGATGAGGAGCCATGTTCTCTCAACACTTTTCTAAATTCTGATTCATCTACTTTTACAGGTTGTGTTTCCATTCCTTTTCCATATAAAATACCTGGAATATAACCATTATTTCTTAATTGCTTAGATCTGTTTTTCCCCATCTCATTTCTTAATTCTGCAGCCATTTTAACTTCTGCCATTTTTATAGCCCCCTTCGTGTGTTTTTTAGCTATATCGTTTAGTAAAACGATATTACATTAGTTATATCAGAAAAATTGAATATTTGCAAATTTCCAGTCAATTTTACAATATTATTTGAAGTATAAATAAGAGAATTACTCCTGGAATCCCCAGAAACCCTGCAACTAAAGCATTTAAAGGATTTATCACTATAGATAGTCCAAAAAGTCCTCCAACAAGGTTTACTAAGAAGAGTATCACTCCCCCTAATATACCATTTATTATTAGCTTAATTATTATCTTAATAGGAATCACCAATAGCATCCCAATTAAATATAGAAGCATTAACCCAAAAGCATAAGCAAGTACTATACTGAAATTCATGCTATTCCCCCTTATTATATGTTTACACTATTATATAATAGGGAAGTCTTTTTACAAGTATGATTTTGCTTTTATATCCTTTTTCTTAGCCTTTTTTAGAAAATAAATATATTTTGTTTTAGATGCTTCTATTTCATATATAGCATGATCTATTAAATCTGGTTCTGTAACAGATTCAAAGTAAATTTCTTTTTTTTTCCATTCTTCAAAAGCTTCCCTCAATTTGTTAGTTATCTCTTCTTCCTCCGTCAATCCCCTATTTCCACTTAACTCTTTAAACTTTTCTGAAATAAGTTTTACTGTATCCATTATCCTTTCTGATCTTTTCTTATAACCTTCTTTTATATCAGCCATAATGATCCCCCCGATTTTTATATTAATATATATCTTTAACAAAAAAGGGGAATATTATACTTATTAAACTATTCTAACCATTTACCTACCCCTTTTCTTATAGAATATGCAACTTTTTCCTTATATTTATCATTTTTTAATAAAGCTTTATCCTCTAGATTAGTTATAAAGCCAATTTCAACTAATACCCCTACACATTCCGTTTCTCTCAATATAAAATAATCATAGGGAAGATATGTAGATTTCAAATCTTCTTTTAAGAAATTCTTATAAACATTTACATCTATTGAGTCACAGATACTTTTAGCTAATTTTTCGCTTTCAGATGAATTTGGATGATAATATACTTGAATGCCTCTAGCTGAAGGATTTTTACTTGAATTAACATGAATACTTATAAAGGCAACTGGCTTATTTTTGTTTATAATAGTCTTTCTTGCATTTAAATCTCTTCTATATCTAGAAGCATTGATACTACTAAAATCTTCTAAAGATTCATCTGCTTCCCTTGTCATAACTATATTAAATCCTTCTTTTATTAACTCTTGCTTTAAGTATAGGCTTGTGTCTAAGTTTATGTCTTTCTCAAGTAATCCATCTTTATCACTTGTCCCTCCATCAATTCCCCCATGGCCTGGGTCTACTACAATTACTCCATTGCTGTTATATTTAAATATACTACGTGACTTTGAGTTACTAAAAAAAGAAATTATTATAACTAAAAATATTATTGAACCCAATAGAGCCAATATTAACTTTCTATTTAACTTGATTACATAAATTCTTGGTTTTCTCTTCATTTTATTACCTACATCCTTAAAATAATATAGTTCTCTATTATATCTATTTAATATTCTAAATATATAGACCTAAAAATATTAAATAGATATAATAAAAAAACTAGACTATAAATATAAAAAAGATCCTATGGAGTAGACAATGAAAAAAAGTCTACTTCTACAGGATCTTTTTTGTACAATGTAATAGAAAGGTTGTGAATATAATGAGCAAGAAACTATTTTCTGTTGAAGAGATTGATGTCTTATCAAAAAATAAATATGTAAAATCTGTAAGTAAACGTGGAATTACTTATACAGATGAATTTAAATCATTGTTTATTGCTGAATATAACAAGGGATATTTGCCAATTCAAATTTTTATTGATGCAGGCTTTGATATAGATATATTAGGTAATGATAGAATTTGGAGTGCTAGCAAAAGATAGCGTAAATCATACAGAACCTTACAGAAATTAGCACGATTTAACTTCTTTTCTCCTGTTTTTGTTAAGTCTTTTAGTACTCCACATTTTTCTAATTCTATGTTATTATATTTATACAAGTGAATCAGTCCTTTCTGTGAAACCAGAGTTGGTATTGCAAAATAAAATCTTATTAAAGGAGAATATTATGGATATTATAAAAAAATTTGTTATTAGATATGTAGAATATTTTATTATATTTTTCCTTGCTGATTTATTAATTGATCGTACATTTAACATTGTAGGAAATTTAAAAATTTCATTTGTTATAACAGTCATAATAACATTATTTGTATATGTATCAAAAAAATTACCATCTTAATAAAATCTAAAAAAATGAGTAAAAAAAAGATTTAGTTTTATATAAAATAGCTCAGTTTTAATATTATAAATTTTTCCTCCTAGCAAAATCTACAAATCTAAACTTAGACATACTTTCACCCCTTAATTTAATTCTTTATGAAAATTCTTTTCAATTTTACAAACCTATACCTATAAGTTTATCAAGTAAAAGATTAAAAGAGGTGAGTAAAGGCAAAGCCTTTACTCACCTCTTTGTTTCTAAACTATTTAATTTTTCCCGTTTTTAAGCCATCCTGCTACCATAGCTGTTCGTTTACCTTGATGTTTTGCTGCTTCCTCTACATCTTCAACCATTTTTCCATCTTGATCTATTGTTACGCTAGTTCCATATGGATTTCCTCCAGCCTTAAAAATAGATTTATCTGTATATCCAGGAGGTACAATTATTGCTCCCCAGTGCATTGCTGATGTATATAATGCTTGAACAGTGGCTTCTTGCCCACCATGAGCATTTCCTGCACTAGACATAGCACTTACTACTTTGTCATTTAGTTTTCCTGCTGCCCACATTCCTCCCATTGTGTCTAAAAATTGCTTCATTTGAGAAGCTACATTTCCAAAACGAGCTGGTGAACTAAGTATAAATGCATCAGCCCATTCTATATCGGCTTCAGAAACAACAGCTACGTCTTTAGTCGCCTCTACATGAGCCTTCCATTCTGGTTTTGAATTAATTGCTTCTTCAGGTGCCAATTCCGGAACCTTTAACACCCTTACTTCTGCCCCCGCTTCTTTCGCTCCTTCTTCAGCCCATTTGACCAGCTGATAATTAGTCCCTGTGGAACTATAATATATAATCGCTAATTTAACTTTTTCCATATCTAAATTCCCCTTCCCAAAATAACTTTATTTCCACCTTATATAAAGGTTACCCTAAATAGTAGAATATAAACTTTATACATTAGAAACAATTATTTCTATTCCATTAGAAAATATATTCTTATAAAAAGTAAATACTAACATTAAGCTTTAAATATAAAGTTGGAGGGATATTCTTGAAAATCAAAGGTTTTTTTGATAATTTAAAATCAGCAAATAAAGCAATTGACGAGCTTAAAAAAGAAGGCTTCAATAATGCCTATTTAGATGCTAATGATCATTATATAGGGAATAGAAATGTTCAAACCAACCTTCCTGGAACTGATGGTGCCGGAAGTCTTTCAGATTTAGTAATAAATTCAGGTTCTAACAATATTGAAAGGGATGAAGCCCCACTAGCTGCAGCTAATCCAATGGTAAGTGGCATGGGCAGTTTTGAAGAAATAACAGATATAAATTGTAGTGTTATTGTAGAAACCGATGGAACAACTTCTGCCAAAGCTGAAGAAATAATTAAGAATATGGGTGGAATGACCGATGATCCTAATGTAAGCAGAAATAAAGCAATATCTAAGGCTGATATAGACTTTGGAAAAATAACAAAAAATATTAAAAAGTATTAATAGGTAAAAAGGTAGGTACTGTTAACAGCACCTACCTTTTATACTGGATCTACACTTGCTTTCCCACTTATTTCATCTATTGATATCTCAACTAAATTTACAATTTTTACATCTTCAAGAGAAAGGGGTTTGAATTCATATTCGCTAGCATGCTTTTCCATGAGCTCATTCATTATCATAAGCTTGAATTCATCATCGTGAACTATACTAGCTTCTCCAAAAACTAATACACTCCAAAACCTCATAGTGAAATTTTTGCCCTCAGGTGCAGAATATATTTTTCCCGGGCTACTAACTTCTAAACACACTTTAGGATTATATCCTATATTGTCTAGTTTTCTTCCTTTAAAATCTGTGTGAAGGTATATCTTTTCATTGTACAATACGAAATTAATAGGTGTTATATAAGGGTGTCCATCTTCTCCACAAGTTGCAAGTCTACCATAGACTGATTTGGATAGCAGATTTAAACTCTTTTCTTTAGAAAACCATTTTGTAGGCATACCCATATCCCCTTTCTTATTATAGTTCTTATTTAGATCATTATATAATATATATTCTATAATTACTATTAATTGAAAAATTTATTGCAACTATCATAGGGATGCAAATAAAAATCCGAGCCAAAACTAGCTCAGATTTTTATTATCTTATTTTTCCTTCTTGCTTAAATAGTCTTTTATTGCACTTCTAAGCGCTTGAACTCCAAGATTGGAACAATGTAGTTTATTCTCAGGAAGACCATCTAATGCCTCAACTATATCTCCTTCTTGTATTTCTAATGCTTTTTCTATTGTTTTTCCTTTTGCAAGAACTGTAGTCATACTGCTTGTAGCAACTGAAGCAGTACAGCCAAATACTAAAAAAGATATATCTTCAATTACATTGTCTTTAACCTTTATGTAAATAGTTAAAGAATCACCACATCCAGGGTCGCCAAAAGTTCCTTTACCATCTGCATCAGCTATAGTTCCCACATTTCTTGGAGTCATAAAATGTTCAATAACCTTATCCGAATACATTTCCATCACATCCTAATTTAAAGTTTATAATATACATGTCACTAGAATGTTTTAGCTGTCGCATATTTTTAACCTTTATTTCTTGCTAAAACTTTCACTTATAAGTTTGCTTATTTTTCTTTATATCTTTTCATATAAACCTCGCTTCCATATTCATCTTTATAGGCATATATAAATCCATTTGATTCCCAAAATCTTTTATTATCTTCATTAGAAAAATTCAACTCAAAATAACTTGCTCCATTCTTTAAGTTTTTTCTTTCTATTAATTGAAAACACTTTGTCCCTAATCCTTGATTTCTCCATTTAGGTTCAATACAATATTCAACTATAAAACACTTTCCATCTTCCGAATGATAGATTACATAGGCAGCAAATCCAACATATTCTTTATTTTTCAGAAAAAATACAATGTGAAGTTTATTTACTTTCCGTTCATATGCATCTATTATATGATCTCTATATTCTTGAGAAAAAAACCATCTTTTTTCTTCCCGAGTAAATGGTTCTGCAGAATTAGGAATAATATCTTCCACCATATACCTATCTCTATATTTCCAGAACAAATCAACGTCTTCATTAGTAATTACTTCATAAACTTCTAATTTATCATCCATTGTGTCCCTCCTATTTTTGGAGGATTAATCTATGTGCACCCTCCTTACACATTTAAAATAATCAATTATTATATTCTTCATTATAATCACTCCTTTCATTTAGTATCTAACCATTCCGTAGCTTTTTTATCAATGTATTTTATAAATAAATCCTTACTAGCTAGTCCTTTTTTAAGTCTCCATACTCTTTTGATTCTTCAGGATAGACTATCATATACTCTCTAAAGTTCAAATGCCTTTTAATTCAGGATTATCGATTTGAAAAACATGAACATGATGTGTTCTCTCATATCTTCATTATAATTATCTATTTCATCAATATCCTTTACCTCTATAATAATATCTATAGTAGGTTTTGCATATATGTCAAGGTATAGATGTACTATCAATATAGTGAATTTCTACCATTTCATCCGTAAATATATTTTTTAACTTTTCTGATCCCTTAATATATTCGTCTTTCCACTTAGAGTTATAAGTCCCTATTTACTTCCTAAAAATACAAACCTATTCTCTTTTAAAAATTATGTTCATTTTGCAATGTAACAGCAGTTTTCTGCTTTAATAATAAAACCTAATGATTGATAAAGTGAAATTGCAGTATCATTATCTCCATCAACGATTAATTCTATTTCCTCTATTACATTTTTCTGAAAAGAAAATTCAAGTAAATGATTTAATATAGCTTTTCCATATCCTTTTCCACGGTATTTTTCATCTACTCCAATAATTTCAGCAGTAGCAATTTTAGAATTTTTGTATAACCTTAAAACACTATAAGCTATTAGCTTATTATCATCTATAATAGAAAATACAAATCTATTTTTATTTATATCCTCCACAATGTCTTTTCCAGAAACATAAATATTGGGGAAAATAAAATCGTGTAATTGAATAAATTGGTTATAATAAGTTTCATTTAAATTATTTATTTCAACTGTATTTGGATATGGCATAAATGATTCTTTTTTTAATAGTAATTCATACTCATTTACTTTTCTGTCTGCATTGATAGACTCTAAAAAATTTCTGCATTCCATATTTTCTTTTGAAAAAAAGAAAGTATATTTCATTTCTACATCAACATGTCTATTTATAAAATCAAACAGTTGTTTGGCAAATGATAAATAGTCTTCGGTTGTTGAGTCAATAAATGGACCTGAACAATCAGCGTTTTTCTTCTCTATATCAAAATAACAGTTTAATAACCCAGTTAACTTATTATCCCTAAAACTTCCAACTATCATATGTTGTTTACTATCAATGGCTGTCTCAAATTCCATACGAATTGATTTTCTAGATATAGGACAGAAAGCAGAATAATGATCTATTTGATTATTCAGTTGAAAAGCTAATTCCACCATTTGGTCTAAATCACTATTAGTACATTCTCTAATCATAAAATAATCCCCCTTATCAAATCCATATGCCAATATAAAGATATCTTTGGACACTGAAACTTGATATTTAAACGTTTTATATAAATTTGTCTGTATTTCCCACTCTTAATATATTTTTTGTCACCAACGTAATATATTAAATAGAACCCCTGAGGAACTTAATTTTAGGTTATAACTGTAAAAAAATGTATCATTTCAAAGATTAGCATCAATTTTTCACTCCCAAATGTGATTTTAAACTACTTAACACATCATTAACTAATCATATGCTATAAAATAGTGATTTCTTCCTTTTCTATTCAAAACAATATTTTTAATTCCTCTTTTTATCCTAGACTAATAAGTTGAACTTTCCTACACTTCCTTTAAATCTTCCTAATCATCTTACAAGGATTTCCTACAGCAACAACATTATCATGTATGTCTTTAGTTACAACACTTCCTGCCCCAATGGTTACATTATCCCCTATTTTTACTCCTGGGCATATTATTGTCCCACCACCAATCCACACATCATTTCCTATGACTACTGGTTTAGCAAATTCTTTACCAGCTATCCTTTCTTTAGGATCAATAGGATGAGTAGCAGTATATATTTGAACATTAGGTGCTAAAAGTACATTATCTCCAATCTTAACTTTATTGACATCCAATATGACACATCCAAAATTGGCATAAAAATTTTCTCCAATTTCAATATTATATCCATAATCACAGTGGAAAGGTGCTTCAATATAAAAAGAACCTTTTGCCATAATTAACCTTCTTAATATCTCTTCTTTTTTTCTCTTTTCACTAGGTCTTGTATTATTAAACTCAAAAGTTAATTCTCTTGCATATTCCCTTTCTCTCACCAATTCTTTATCATTAGCATTATAAAAATCACCTGCTAACATTTTCTTCTTTTCACTTCTCATAGTACTTTCTCCTTTATAATTTTATAAAAAGTCCTAATACTATTATATCTATAAACTTTTTTCAAAAGCTATTCTTTCACTTCCATCTCCTAAATAAATTATTCCACAATATGTGAATCCATTTTTCTTAAGCAGTTTCTGCATGGCTAGATTTTCTCTATGGGTATCTATTTTAATGCTATGTACATTCTTCTCCAAACAAATTTTCTCTACATTTTTTATAATCAAACTTGCTAATCCTTTTCCTTTATATTTTGAATTAATAGCGATTCTATGAATAACAACATACTCATCATCACTAATCCATTCACCATTATAAATATGTTCATAAGTTTTTTCTCCATCAAAGGAAACTGCTGCAGTACCAATTATAATATTATCTTTTAACAATACATATCCATAATTATTAACAATATCATTATAGACTGTATCATAATTAGGATAGTTATCCTGCCACTGGTTAATTTCTTGTTCTTTAAAATAGTTTTTTGCCTGCTTAATAATATTCATTATACTATTGGCATCCGATTTAAAAGCTTTTCGAAATTCCAAACTTATAGCACCTTCCTTACTCCATTCTACCCCATTTCATTTCTTCACCATGTATATCATATTCTTTTCTCTTGGCACTGATTTCTTCTATATCTATTCTATATACATTGGTCCTTTTCAATCCTGCTTTAATAGCCATGTCAAAATAATCCATCTTTGCCTTAGTGTATTTCTCACATATTAACCTCATAGCTTTAATTTTTTCTTCCTCATCTTCTACTAATTTTACCTTACCTGTGACAACAGCAGACTCATATTCAGTTGTAAAAACCTTGCTAATAAGTAACACTGCTTTAGATTCATCTTTTACTATTTCATCTAATTCCTCTTCGGTATAGTTCTCTGGAATTTTTGTTTCTCCTACAAAGGCTATGCTGACTTTGGGATTTTTTTCAAATATTTCAACCTTTTTCCCACCCATAGCCGAATGAAAATATAGGTTGTTTTCATCCCTTACAATAGAAAGAGGTATGCCATAAGGTTTATTATCTTCATCAATCATAGATATAACTCCATATTTAGATTTATCAATAACTTCCAAACCAAATTCCTTAGTCATTTCTCTGTCTTTTCGCCTCATTGTTTTCACCTACCAAATTAGTATGTTTTTGTTTCTTTCTCCCATAACCTACTCAAATATATCAGACAATTTAATTATCAAATCTTTAAATATTACCGATTTTACTATATCTTCTTTAGAGTAAATAATTGGTGAATTGCAGAAGGAACAGATAGTAAATATATCTTACCATCTATAAACTCTAAATTATCATTACTCTTTTTATCTATTTCTAAAAATTCTTTATATGAAATTTCTTTTCCTTAAGGAATCATATTTTCACCTCCAGTTATATTTAATGTATCTCTAAATAATATCTTCTATAATTATTTATATTTTATCATAAATTATAAACTTCACCATTATCATTTTAATATTTCATTTGTAGAACTCATTTAATTGAAATAACTTTTTGCCTTATTTAAGGAAAATATATTTTTTATAAAAAATAAATACTAATATTGATTTATGAATATAAAAATGGAGGGATATCTTTGGAAATCAACGGCTTTTTTGAAAACTCAAAATTAGCTAATGAAACAGTAAAAAAACTAAAATCAGAAGGATTTAAAGACGTTTATTTAGATAATAGTATCCATTATATAAGGAATAGAAATTTTAAAACTAATTTTTCTAGTACTAATGGAACAAATCTTTCTTCAGATATAATTTTAAACTCTAGAGTAAATGATACTAATGATTCTGAAGAAATGACAAGTATAGGATGCAGTATCATTGTTAAAACAAATGAAACAAATTCTGATAAAGCTGAAAAAATAATAAAAGGTATGGGTGGAATAGCTAATAAATCTATCTGATAAGAATGAAAAAAATAATAGAAACCATAGCTCTAAGGTAATCATTCTCACCCTAGAACTATGGTTTCTAGTAAATTATATTATTATACTGGTCTATTTTTTAATACTTTAATATCTACTTCATGTCTTCCTATTATATCTTTTACTGCTTCAAGATTTTCATCTACATTCTTTAAATATCCTTGTATATGTGCTATATCATTAGACATTTTATCATGTTCTGCTTTATTTATTTCCGAATTGTGCATCAATGCCTTCAATATGGAGTGATCCTCTTTTTGTTGCTCTTTAATCCATTTTACTTCTTCCTTAATTAATGACATTTCACCTTTCATTGAAGTCATTTCATCTTTCACTGAAGTCATTTCATCCTTCATTGATGTCATTTCCCTCAATATAGATTCTAATATTTCTCTATCTGTCATAAAAGTTCACCCCCAGTTTTACAACTCTCTTCTACCTTCTAATGCCTTGGAAAGTGTAACTTCATCATAGTACTCTAAGTCTCCTCCAACAGGTATGCCATGGGCTATTCTTGTTGTCTTAATTCCCATTGGCTTTAGAAGTTTTGAAATATACATTGCCGTTGCTTCTCCTTCTACTGTAGGGTTTGTTGCTAGGATTACTTCTTCTACTTCACCATCTTGAAGCCTTTTTAAAAGCTCTTTTATTCTTATATCATCTGGCCCTATATCGTCCATAGGTGATATGGCACCATGAAGAACATGATACATTCCATTGTATTCTTTAGTTTTTTCCATAGCTACTACATCTTTTGGTCCTTGTACTACACATATTATAGAGTTATCTCTTTTAGTATTTCTACAAAGATGACAAGGATCTTCATCTGTTAAATTACAACATATGCTACAGTATTTGATTTTTTCCTTTGCATTTACAATTGAATGTGCCAACTTTTCTGCTTCTAAAGGCTCCATTTCAAGAATATGAAAAGCTAATCTTTGAGCTGTTTTTTTACCTACTCCTGGCAGTCTAGATAGTTCATCTATTAGATTGGCTATAGGTAATGCATAATATTCCATACTTTATTGCCTCCTAGAAAAGACCTGGAATATTCATTCCTCCAGTAATCTTTTGCATTTCTTTTGAAACATAATCTTCTGCACTTCTTAACGCTTCGTTTACAGCTGCTAATACTAAATCTTGTAACATTTCTATATCATCTGGATCTACTACATCTTCATCTATAGTAATAGAAACTACTTGTTTTTTACCATTAGCTACTGCAGTTACTGCTCCTCCACCTGCACTAGCTTCTATTTCCTTTTCTTCTAATTTTTCTTGAAGCTGTGCCATTTCTTTTTGCATTTTTTGAACTTGTTTCATCATACCACCCATATTGCCCATTCCTGGGAATCCACCTCTAGCCATAATTCTTTTCCTCCTTAATCATCTATTATTCGGACTAAGTCCTCTCCAAAAAAGTCTATTACTTCTTTAGCCATTTCCTTTATTTCATTGTTTTTTTTTTCTTCTTTTCCATCTTCATTTTCCATACTATTTGCCATAACAAATTTTATTTTTATATTTTTATTGAAATGGCTGGAAATAATTTTTTCAACAAATTCTCTATTGTGATCTTTTTCTATAGCCTGTTTATGGAATCCAAAGCCATCACCATACCCTATTGTCAACATCTTATTATCATAGGACAGTGGCTGGCCTTCCTTTAGTAAAGCTTGTGTAGAAACTCTTTTACTCTTTACCAATTTTAAAACATTTGGCCATTCTTTTTTTATTTCATTGAAACTTATATCTTTTCCATCATCTACTATATCTACTACTTCCTCTATTTCTTCAGTCTCTTCCTCATGAGTTTTTTCTTCAACTTGTTTACTTATATTCTGTTTTTTCTCTATTTTGTTTTTAGTATTTATTTTTTCATCTACTTTTTTTTCTGATACAGTTATATTTCCGCTTTGTATCATCTTTTCTAATTTATCTATTCTTTCTTCAAGGCCATCCTCTCCAGTTAATGATATAAGTCTTACAACTATCATTTCGAGAATTATCCTAGGTTGACTAGACCATTTAGCTTGATTTTCTCCTTCATTTAAAACTTGAATTGCTTTTAATATGAAATTAAGAGATAGCCCTTTAGCTTGTTTAGTATATCTTTCTACTGTTTCAATTTCTAAATCTATTATATCCCATGGGTCTGTAGAAGTTTTTGATATCATTAAATTCCTAAAGTGATATATTAAATCCTTTATAAATTGGTTAATATCCTTTCCATTTTGTATGATGTCATCAACTATATTTAATGCTCCTTCTAGTTTTTTATCTTCTATACTATCTATTAGATTAAACATTAGGTCATTGTTAGCTATACCTAATATATCCAGTGCATCTTCATAGGTTAAGATACCTTCTCTAAAGGATATACATTGGTCAAGTAAACTTAAAGCATCTCTCATTGCTCCATCTGAATTTCTTGCAATAAGTTTTAGTGCACCTTCTTCTGCTTCAAGACCTATTTCATTGCATATATTGTTTAAATTTTTAATTATATCTTGTGTGCCAATCCTTTTAAAGTCAAACCTTTGGCAGCGGGAAAGAATAGTCTGAGGAAGTTTTTCAACTTCAGTAGTGGCAAGTATAAATATTAAATGTTTCGGTGGCTCTTCCAATGTTTTTAACAATGCATTAAAAGCTCCCTTTGAAAGCATATGAACCTCATCTATTATATAGACCTTATACTTTGCCCTAGATGGAGGGTATTGTACTTTTTCTCTTAATTCCCTTACATCATCTACACTGTTGTAACTAGCTGCATCCATCTCTATTACATCCATTATACTTTCATCAATAATTCCACTACATATATCACAATTATTGCATGGATTGCCATCCTTTGAATCAATGCAATTTACAGCTCTTGCAAAGATTTTGGCTGCAGAAGTTTTTCCTGTTCCTCTAGTTCCTGAGAAGAGATAAGCATGGCCTATATTATCTCTTAATATTTGATTTTTTAAAGTAGTAGTTATATGTTCCTGTCCTAAAACTTCATCAAAGGTTTTAGGACGAAAGCGTCTATAAAGTGCTTGATACATATTATTTTCCACCTTTATTGTACTTAATAAATATATTATACCAAATAACTCTTGTCAAATACATACCTTAATTATATTCTAAAGCTTTTTGTATATAAAAATTACATTTAATGATAGAAATAAATTTGACATACTCTAGTTTTTCTTGTATAATAAGAATCTGTAATCTATAATTTAAAGTTTTTAAATTTAGTCAAAATTTGGAGAGATGACCGAGTTGGCTGAAGGTGCTCGCCTGGAAAGCGGGTAGACGTTAACGCGTCTCGTGGGTTCGAATCCCACTCTCTCCGCCATAAGAAATTTTGCCGTGCTAGATGGGGAGGTAGCGGTGCCCTATAACCTGCAATCCGCTATAGCAGGATTGAATTCCTAGTTTCGGCTTATTTATTCTAGGGTCTGCCCTAAATAAGTGATGTTGACGACTGGGTCCTACGCAATGGAAATTCATGAACTCCGTCAGGTCCGGGAGGAAGCAGCGGTAAGTGAACACTTCCATGTGCCGTGGGAGTGCCTAGTCCGAGTTAACTGTTTAGGTAACGTCTAGGGTAATAAGTCTACGCTAGGTGCACGGCTTACATATGAGAAAAAACTGTCTTAATTTATTTTAAGACGGTTTTTATTTTTGTAAAATACAAATGACTAGCTAAAATTAGCTAGTCATTTTCTTATCCTTTAAAAGCTTTATTTTCTTTTAATTGATACTCAGCAAGATTGGATTTTCCATAAGTAAGTCCTGTAACTATTTTAGGATCTATGTTTTTCTCTAATTCACTAAAGCCTTCTTTAAGTGGCATAGTTATCTTAATAGCTTTTTCAAAATAAGACCTATCCTTATTACTTTCCCCCATACTTATAATCTTGTTTATATAGATATATATTTCTTTTAAATTCTTTGCTATTTCTGAATCCCCTTGTAAGGTGGAAAAAAGCTCTGCTAAAATATCTCTGGAATTATTATTTATATAATTTAATTCATTATAATCTTTTTCATCTATAGCAACTATACTATCTTTAAAATTGTCTATCATTGCATCATATAATACAGTTACTAATCCTGCTTCATTAGTAGATAATATTCTCTTTTCTATTTCCTCTTTATTAAGCATATCTCCATCTCCTATTATCTAAGTAATTGTAATACCCCTTGTGGAAGTTGATTAGCTTGGGCTAGCATAGCTGTTCCTGCTTGTTGGAGTATATTTAGTCTTGTAAATTCACTCATTTCAAGGGCCATATCTGCATCTTCTATTCGTGACATAGAAGCTGTTAAGTTTTCAGCAGTGTTGTCAATATTTTTCATAGTATGTTCTAGTCTATTCTGATAAGCCCCAAGTTTTGAACGCATACCTGCTACCCTGTCTATGGCAGTATTGAAGATTTCTATACCATTTGCAATTTTTTCATTGCTTAATTTCTCATCCTCTTCTGTCGCTTTTATTGCATCTTCTATTTCCTTTTTAAAATCATTAATTTCTAATCCGGAAGCTGTTGCATCTATGCTTTTCATATCTACATCTATAATTTGTCCTTCATTTGCACCAACTTGCAACTGAACCTTTTCTTTTCCATTTAATAATTTCTTCCCATTAAATTCTGTTTCATCAGCTATTTGGCTTATTTGTTCTGTTAACTGTACTATTTCATCTCCTATAGCTTTTAAATCATCCTGTGTATAAGTACCATTCGCACCTTGTACGGAAAGCTCTCTCATTCTTTGAAGCATAGCATGGATTTCATTTAGTGCTCCTTCTGCTGTTTGTATAAGAGATATACCATCTAAAGAGTTTCTACTAGCTTGTCTAAGCCCTCTTACTTGAGCTTGCATCTTTTGTGATATTGCCATTCCCGCTGCATCATCAGCAGCTCTATTGATCCTTTTTCCTGATGACAATCTTTCTAAAGATTTTTGCATAGCATTTGTATTTCCAGTAAATATTCTATGGGTATTTAATGCTGGTATATTATTATTTATTCTCATTTTCTTCCTCTCCTTTGTCTACTTTTTCTATAAAACTTAAAGTCTCTGATAGTATCAGAAAAAGTTCTTCTGGAACCCTATCTATACTATCTAATTCCAGTCCATCTTTTATATCTAATTTATTTTCTTTGTATTCTCTTTCATAAGCCTTCTTTATTTGGCTTTTAGGAACCAATCTAAGTTTCACTCTATATCCTCCTATCTATAGCTTTAAGAGAATATTCTTCCACATCTTTGTCTTCATGGGAAAAGTCTTTTAAATTGTATCCAATATTTTTTAACCCTTCTTTAAAAATACTTTCCTTTTTTAAAAGTTTAGGTATATTTTCTTTACTTGATATAAAACTTACTGAAATATCTCTACCTTCTACCTCTAAATTAAATTTTATATTACCTAAATTATTTGCATTTAAGTTTAAAAGAAATCTCATATTGTTTTTATTTATCCCTTTATTTAAATTAGGAATTATAAGTTGCAAATTTTCATAGCCATCTTCTATAGAAATAGGAAACTCTAATACTAGATCCTCTTTGGAAAGAGATTTTTGCACAGCTAGTGCTTCTCTCATCTGTCTAAATCTATCTCTTTGTTTTCCATCATCTTTAAAATCAAAGGAGCTAGTTAACTCTTCGATATGTTTTATTAGTTCTTTATACTCTCTTTTAGATTTTTCTTCTCCATTTCTTATACTATTAGAAACTTGTTTCGACTTTTCTTCTATATTTTCTATGGCTTGTCTCAACTCTGAACTTTCTACATATTTACCTTCTTTTATTAAATCATCTATAGCTTTCCCCAATCCATTTTCATTTTTTTGAAAAGAATCTATTCTTCCCAGTTCCTTTAAGGAAATATCTAAATCATTTTTCATAGCCATAGTTATTAAATCATTTTCTTTCCCTTTTAAGGATTTTACCTTTTGAAGAATATTTTCTCCTTGTCTATACTTATTTATCCTTTCTATGTATTCATTTAGTTCATCTAAAGGCATATATTCTATTTCTAAACCTTCTTTTACACTTTCCTTAACTATATTTAGTGAAAGGCTTTTTTTAGCTTTTAAATATTCTTCTCTAATTAAATTTTCTGTTGATTTCTCCACAGCTACTACTTTTATATTGTTTTCTTTTACAACCATTTTACTTTCATATAAACTATTCAAACTAATGGTTGAAAATTTCTTAACAGTTAGAGAGATAGTATCTGATGACAACTCTCCTAAACTGTGGATAATATTGGATACTTTAAGTACCTTATCCACAAGTTTATTGCTTTCTTCTTTTGATATATTTTGAGACATAGATAGATTTTTCAAATTTTCTATTTTAAAATCTTCACCTTTTTTTATTAAAGATATTAGATCTTCATCTTTTATACTTTCTAATGCTTTAATTTCCTTAAGTATTTCTCTTGTTTTCCCACTATCTATATCTGTATTTTCAGGGGTTTTCTCCACTTCATCTTCTTTAATAATTTTAGAAAGTTCTCTTATATCTTCTTTTAATGGATCTACACCTTTATTTAAAAGTAATGAAACTTTTTCTTCATCTAGCAAATTTTCAAGCTCCTTTAAAGCTTCTTTCATTTCTTCTATTTCTGCTATGTTGTCAACAGTTATATCTAAATTATTCACAATAAACTGTTCTACTAAGGCCAAGTTTTCTTTTGATGATTCTAGTCCTAGTTTTTCAATATGTTTTAATATATCTTGTTCTGTAGCTTTAGATTGAATTATAAAATCATTATATTTATTTACAGCTAAATTTTTATCTGTTTCCGTAATACTATAGGAATGTTTTGTCTTATATATATTTTCTATATTAGGAGTTAGATCCTTTTTAATTACTTTGACTAAATCTCCATTTTCTATATCTTTTAAATCCTGAAGTTTATATACAACTTCCCTTACATTTTCAATATTTTCCTTGTTTATTTCTATTCCTTCATTATGCAAAGCGATTATGCTATCATAGATATCTTTTCCCATTCTTCTACCATAGATTTGTATACAGATTTCTTCTGCCTCTTCATAGGTTAAATCTTTTTTTAGACCCAATAGCCTAGCCAATGAAAACTCTTCTTCTACTTCTATTTCATTGATATATTCTGCAATTTTTTGAAGAGATTCTCCTTCTAAATCTATATCGTTTTTTAGAAGTTTTATAGCAGAGTCATAGTCTAGTTTTTCTATTATCTCATCTAAGTACTTTTCACATATTGAAAAGTTTTCTATATTTTCCTTAGTCACTGGTATACCCTGTTTTGATAATATTTCTGCTATTTTAAGATTTTCTTCTGTTATTCTAACTCCTGCACTCTCAAGTACATCTTCTATTTTTCTTGACTCTTCTTTACTCTCTTCTTCTTTTATAGAATGTTTGGAGGATAATATATTTTCTTTCTCAATTAAAACTTCTTCGCCTTTTTCTTCTTCTATCTCTTCCTTTAATTTTAATGTATATTCTACAACTTTGCCTCCTACTTGAGATTCTACTTTTATATTTTTTCCTTCTTTTTCAAGAAGAATCCCTTCTATATCATAGGAAAGGGTTGGTTTAATATCATAAGCATTTATTAAATTTTCATTATTTATATTTTTTATAGAATTCATTTAGACCACCTTTATATTTTCTACTAATTTTATCGTCATTTACATAGTTTTCTTTAAAAGACTTTTAATTTATATTTTCTTGCCGATAATATATAATAAGAAATAGAAGGAGAGTGATCTCTTTGGTTAAAATAGAACCTATAAATGGGCAAAATAATATACCTAAAATAGAAAGGGTAAAAAACCAAGACAAGAAAACAATAAATACTACTTTTAAAGAGAAGTTAGAAAATCTAAAACAAGAACAAATAAGGGATGAGTTGAAAACTTTATTTTCCAAAATTGAAAGTCAAACTTCGAAACTTCAAGATAGGCTTTTTATAGAAGATTTGGTGGAGTATAAAAAACTAGTTAAAAATTTTCTAGATATTTCAGTGAACAATTCCCATATATTTTATAAGGAAAATTCCTTAGATAGAAGGGGAAGGCATAGAATATATTCTATAGTTAAAAAAGTAGATACTGAATTAGATGGGTTAACCAAAGACTTTTTGGATATAGAAAATAATAGACTTAGAATTTTAAATAGATTAGATGATATTAAAGGTTTACTTCTCGACATTTTGACATAGAATATTAATTGAAAAGCTTAATATGCTACTATTAAGTTAATAGTTTCTTTAAAATAGGAGGGATTAGGATGGATAATACTTTAAAAAATATACTATTGGCTGGAATAGGTAGTATGGCTTATACTTATGAAAAAGCTAGTAGTATGATAGAAACTTTAGTTCAAAAAGGCGAAATCACTGTCAATCAAGGTAAGCAGCTAAATGAAGAACTTAAAAAAGTTATAGACAATAGTAACCAAAACACAACAAATATAGATACTGAAACATTAAAAAATATCATCCAACAATTAAATCTACCTACTAAGAAAGATATTGAAGACTTAAAAACTAGAATTGATAATTTGGAAAAAAATAATTAATATGGGAGGATTAAAAATACCTTGATTTATCAAGGTATTTTTAATAAACACTATGAAAACAAATTATACTAAAAAAAGATTAAGAGAAATAGTTTCTGTTTCTGTGAAACACGGATTGAAAGGTGGAATAAATAATCCTAGTCAACTTAGAGAAGCTTTGGAAGAACTAGGTCCTACTTTTATAAAAATTGGACAAATACTTTCAACACGGCCTGATATTTTATCTAAAGAATATATTTTAGAGTTACAAAAACTACAAGATGATGTAAAACCCGAGAAATTTGAAATGGTTAAAAACGCAATAGAAAGTGAATTAAATAATCCTTTAGAAGAAAATTTTGCTATATTTAAAAAAGAACCTATTGCTTCTGCTTCCCTTTCTCAAGTTCATTATGCTGAATTAAAGACTGGAGAGAAAGTAGTTGTAAAGGTTCAAAGACCAAATGCAAAAAAGATGATGATGGCTGATATAGATATTTTGAGAAAACTAGCTCCTTTTATAAATCTTACTCCTACAGGAAGTGCTATGGACGCTAAAGAGGTTATAGAAGAGTTAGCAACTGCAACTAAGAAAGAATTGGATTTTATAAATGAGGCAGAAAACACTAAATGTTTTAGAGAAAAAAACAAAGATGTAAAGTTCATTATATGTCCCCAGATATATGAAGATTATTGTACAGAAAAAATTATAGTAATGGATTATATTGAAGGTATAAAGATTGATAATATAGATAAATTGAAAGAAGAAGGCTATGATTTAAGAGATGTCTCTACTAAACTTACATACAACTACTTTAAGCAAATATTTGAAGATGGTTTCTTTCACGCAGATCCTCACCCAGGAAATATATTTTTATGTGATAGGAAAATAGGATATATAGACTTTGGGCTCATGGGAATTCTAGATGATAACCTCAGAAAAAAGTTCAATGAATTTCTTGAAGCAGTAGCCAATAGAGATGTAAATTTAATGACTAAATCTGTAATGAAGATTGGTCAAAAAAGAGGTTCTGTAGATAGAAGAAAATTGTATAAAGATATTGAAGTAATATATGATCAGTATATAGAAGAATCTATACATGATTTTGATCTCCCTCAAATAATTGAAGAGATATTTAAAGTATGTAAAGACAATAATATATATATGCCTAAAGATATTACTTTGCTAGTAAAAGGCCTAATGACTATTCAAGGTCTAATAGCTAAGCTAGATTCAGAAATAAATATTATGGATATAGCTCTTCCTTATGTGAAAAATCATATCACTAATGAAAAATTAAAAGATTTAAATTCTATAGAAACCCTTCATTCACTATATGAAATAATAAAATCTAATTTAATATTATCTTCAAAAGTCATTGAATTAATAGAACAAATTAAAGCGGGAAACTTAAATGCTCAAATAGAATTTAAAGAATCAGAAGAAGCTTCAAATGAATTAAATAAGATGGTTAATAGATTGATCTTTGGAATGATAGTAGCAGGATTGGTTGTCAGCTCTTCCATAGTTATAAATGCCAATGTAGGAATTAAAATATATGGAATATCAGCCTTTGGCCTTATAGGATATTTAGGTGCTGCTGTAGCTGGATTTTGGCTACTTATTTCAATAATTAGATCAGGAAAACTATAAAAGTAGTTGTGATTCAAAATTGAATCACAACCACTTTTATTTTATTCCATTTTAGTTTTTTTAAGAGCTGCTACTAATAAAGCTGTAACTAAAGCCCCTATAGCTATAGATATTACATATGGTAAAAATCCTTCAACTGCATTTGGAATTGGTAAAACAAATATGCCTCCATGTGGTACAGCTAGTTTTACTTTAAATAACATTGTCAATGCTCCTGTTACAGCTGAACCTGCCATTAATGATGGTATAACTCTTAATGGATCTGCTGCAGCAAATGGAATAGCTCCTTCAGTTATAAAAGATATTCCTAATACTAATGCCGCTTTTCCTGCTTCTCTTTCTTCTTTAGTAAATTTATTTTTAGTCATTAAAGTTGCTATACCTATTCCTAATGGTGGCGTCATACCAGCAGCCATTACTGCTGCCATTACTGATGAAGATTGTCCTGCGGCTATAGTGCTCACTCCAAAAGCATAAGCAGCTTTATTTACAGGTCCACCCATGTCAAAAGCCATCATAAGACCAAGAACAAGGCCTAAGGCTATTGCACTTCCTTCTTGGAGATTTTCTAGCCAATTAAATAAGCCAACATTTATTGTTGCTGCTGGTCTACCTACTATATATATCATAAGGAGTCCTACTATTGACGAAGATAACAATGGTAGAACTAATACAGGCATAAGCCCTTCCATAGTCTTTGGAAGCTTAATCCACTTCTTCAATAATACTATAGTATATCCAGCTAAAAATCCTGCAATAAGTCCACCTAAAAATCCTGCTCCTATTTCAGCTGAAAGCATTCCACCTATCATTCCTGGAACTAGTCCTGGTCTATCGGCTATTGAATATGCTATAAATCCTGAAAGTATAGGTATCATAAGAGCAAAAGCTGATCCGCCACCTATTAAACTTAGAGCCCAAGGAAGTGAACCTTCGTTTTCTGCTGCATGTATTCCAAAAGCAAAAGATAAAGCAATCAATATTCCACCTGCTACAACAAAAGGTATCATATAAGATACTCCTGTCATGAGATGCTGATATGGACCTTTCTTTTTCTCTTTCCTATTTTCTTTTATTTTTGAAACCTTTTCCACATATTGAGCTTTATCATTTTCTAATCTCATTGCTTTTTCTATCAAACCTTTAGAATTTTTTATAGCATCTTGTACTGTTCCTTCTACAATTGGTAGACCTTGAAATTTAGTTTTATCTATTTTTGTATCTACTGCTATTATCACTGCATGAGCTTCTTTTATTTCTTCATCTGTTATTTCATTCTCTACCCCAATAGAACCATGAGTTTCAACTTTAATGTCAACATTCATTTCCTTTGCTGCCATTTGTAATGCCTCTGCAGCCATATAGGTGTGCGCAATACCTGTTGGACAAGATGTAACTGCTAAAAGTTTCATGATTTTTCCCCCTTTTCTTTTATTTTTCAAAAGCTTTAATTATGTCATCATAATTTTCAGCCTCCATTATGGCTTGTCTAACTTCATTATGCATAAGCCTTCTTGAAATATAACTTAAAACTTTTAAATGTATGTCATCAAGTTTTTCAGGAACTGCTATTAAAAATATTAAATGTGCTGGCTTTCCATCCATAGAATCAAAATCGACCCCATTTTTACTTATTCCAAAAGCTATAGCTGCTTCAGTTACAAATTCACTTTTCCCATGAGGTATACCTATCCCATAGCCAATACCAGTAGAAAATTCTTCTTCTCTTTTCATAACTGCTATTTTAAATTTATCTTTATCTTCAATTACATTATCTTTAAAAAGCATTTCTATTAATTCATCTATTACCTCTTCTTTTGTTAATCCTTCCAAATTGAAAGATATTCTATCTTTTGTTAAAAGCTCTTTAATATTCATGTCGCTCCCCCTTTCTATGATAGTTATATTATTTTAACATCTTTTACAATTTTATTTATTAATAATTTATCTGGTTTTTTTGTACCTTCTGTCATAACTTTAGAAACTGCACAAGCTGTGGCCAATTTTAATGTATCAACATCATTTAATTGATTTTTCATAGCATAAGCTAATGCCGCTACCATGGCATCCCCTGCTCCTACTGTACTCTTAACAGGAACTTTAAAACTTTCAGAAAAAAAGCTGCTCTCTTCAGTTATATATAATGCTCCTTTACTACCTAATGATATTAAAACCTTCTTTATACCTGTATCTACCAAACGTTTTCCTCCATTTAAAATAGAATCCATATCATTTTCATCTATTTCCATGACCTTTTTTAACTCATATATATTAGGCTTTATAGCATATGGAATAGATTTCATTCCATAATATAAAGGTTCCCCATCCGCATCTAGTACTACTTTTGCTCTTTTTTCCTTTAGTTTTTCTATTATATACCCATAGGAATGGGAATCTATACCTTCTGGTAAACTACCAGAAATGACTACTATATCCTCCTCTTTTACAAAGAATAAAAAATAACTTAAAAAATTGTCCAAATCTTTCATAGTTATTTTAAATCCTCTATCATTTATATCTGTTAGGATATTGTTAATTTTTTCTATTATTTTTATATTGGTCCTATTTTCACCAGATATAATATGAAAATTAGTGTCTATTCCCAAGTTTGTTAGATATTTTAGAAAAAAATCAGAATTTTCTTTTCCTAATATTCCAGTACATATACTTCTAGTATTTAATGAACATAATACTTTAGAAACATTTATCCCTTTTCCACCTACATCTACTCTAGAATTTAATATTCTATTTACTTCCCCTTTTTTTAGCTCTTCCACTATTATAGTTTTATCTATAGCTGGATTTAACGTTACAGTATAAATCATTTTTTTCCTCCCTTGAGCTTAAGTTAAAACTTTAATTCCACACTTTTCGTAGTATTCAACTTCTTCTTCTGGTCTTTCATTATTGGTAATTATATAATCCAGTTCATCTAAACTACATATTACAGAAGAATACACTTGACTAAATTTAGACTCATCTACTAAAAGATATACTTGACTTGTTGCATCTATCATAGCTTGTTTAATCACTGCTTCATCTAATGTTGGAGTAGTTACTCCATATTTTATGGATAATCCATTAGCTCCTAGAAAAGTTTTATTTACTCTAAATTGTTTTATAGTTCTTTCTGTTATAGGCCCTACTTGTGCTTTTGTATTAATTCTAACGGTACCACCAGTATTTATTACCTCTATGTCTTCCCTATTGGCTAATTCATAAGTTAATACAATTGAATTAGTAATTATAGTTATACCCTTTGCTTTTAAATATTTAGATATATAATAAGTAGTCGTTCCTGAATCTATAATTATAGTATCTCCATCTTCAATTTGGCTTGCAGCTATTCTGCCTATTCTATCTTTTTCTACCGCATATTTATCTTGTTTTTCTAAAAAAGTATCTTCTAACTTATTAATACTTTTAGATACAGCTCCTCCATGGGTTCTCAATATTTTCCCTGATTTCTCAAGCTCTACTAAATCCCTTCTAATTGTTGATTCTGATACATTAAACCTTTTCGTAAGCCCAGATACTTTAACGCTCTCACCTTTTTTTATTATTTCTATTATTTTCATGCGACGTTCTTCTGCAAACATATATACACCTCTCTGATTGCTTATAATTGTTTTGTCCATTTAAATAGTTTGTAATGACTGACTATGATTGTTTATGATTGTATTTAACTTTTAAAGATTTGTCAAGGGAATTTCATGAAAAATAAAAACTGTTAAGTAAAAACTTAACAGTTTTTATTTACTCTATATTAAATTTAAATTTCTCATTTTCTACTTCCACTACTATATTATCCTTATCTTTTACCTCACCAGCTATAATCTTTTTCCCTAATTCAGTTTCTATTTCTCTTTGTAAAAATCTTTTTACTGGCCTTGCACCATATTGGAATGAATAAGCTCTATCTAGTACCAACTCTTTTGCTTCATCTGTTAGTTCTATAACAATTTGTCTGTTTTTCAGTTTATATTGAATATCTTTAAGTTGTAAATCTATAATCTTAAATATCTCGTTCCTTCCTAAAGGTTTAAACATAACTACTTCATCTATACGGTTTAAAAACTCTGGCTTAAAAGTTCTTCTCATCTCTTCTCTTACTCTTTCTCTTGCTTCTTCACTTATTTCCTCATCTTCTTCTAAACCTTCTAGCAAATAAGAAGAACCTAGATTAGAAGTCATTATTATAACTGTATTCTTAAAGTCCACAATTCTTCCTTGATTGTCTGTAAGCCTTCCATCATCTAATACTTGAAGTAATATATTAAATACATCTGGATGGGCTTTTTCTATTTCATCAAACAATATTACAGAATAAGGCTTTCTTCTTACTGCTTCTGTAAGCTGTCCACCTTCATCATAGCCTACATATCCAGGAGGAGCTCCAATAAGCCTTGATACTGAAAACTTCTCCATATATTCACTCATATCAATCCTTATCATATTTCTTTCATCATCAAATAGTGTTTCTGTTAGAGACTTAGCTAACTCAGTCTTTCCTACCCCTGTTGGACCTAAAAATATGAAGCTTCCTACAGGTCTATTGAAAGATTTCAGTCCTGCCCTTGCCCTAATAACTGCATCTGAAACACTTTTCACTGCTTCATTTTGACCTACTACCCTTTTATGAAGTATATTTTCTAAGTTAAGAAGTTTTTCTTTTTCACTTTCTACTAATCTGGTTACAGGAATTCCTGTCCACTTAGATACTACTTCCGCAATTTCTTCTTCAGTTACTTCTTCTTTCAACATTCTATCTTCATTCTTATTTAACTCTTTAGTCTTTTCCAGTTCCTTTTCAAGTTCTGGCAATTTTCCATATTTTAATACTGATAGTTTTTCTAAATCATATTCCCTTTCAGCTTCTTCTATTTCTCTTTTAGTATTATCTATTTCTTCTTTTATATCTTTTACTTTTTTTATATCTTCTTTTTCTTCTTCCCATTGTGCTTTCTTATGCTCATATTCTTCCTTAAAATCGGATAACTCTTTTTCTAGCTTTCCCAATCTTTCTAAAGAACCTTCATCTGTCTCTTTCTTTAGAGCTTCCCTTTCAATTTCAAGTTGCATAATCCTTCTTCTTATTTCATCTAATTCTACAGGCATACTATCTATTTCTGTCCTTATCATAGCTGAAGCTTCATCCATTAAATCTATTGCCTTATCTGGTAAAAATCTATCTGATATATACCTATCTGACAAAGTAGCACAAGCTATTACAGCACTATCTGATATACGTATACCATGGTGAATTTCATATTTCTCTTTAAGTCCCCTCAAAATAGCTATAGTATCCTCTACATCTGGTTCATCTACTAATACTTTTTGAAATCTCCTTTCAAGAGCCGCATCCTTTTCTATATACTGTCTATATTCATCAAGAGTCGTTGCCCCTATACAATGAAGTTCTCCCCTTGCAAGCATAGGTTTTAAAATATTTGAAGCATCCATTGCTCCTTCTGCTGCCCCTGCACCTACTATGGTGTGAATTTCATCAATAAATAATATTATTTCTCCCTCTGATTTTTCTACTTCTTTCAAAACTGACTTCAGTCTTTCTTCAAATTCTCCTCTAAACTTTGCTCCTGCTACCAATGAACCCATATCTAGTTCAAATATAGTTTTATCTTTAAGTCCTTCTGGCACATCACCATTAACTATTCTTTGAGCCAATCCTTCTACTATAGCAGTTTTCCCAACTCCTGGCTCTCCTATTAAAACCGGATTATTTTTAGTCCTTCTTGAAAGGATTCTAATTGTATTTCTAATTTCATCATCTCTTCCTATAACAGGATCTAATTTTCCATCTTTAGCTTCCTTAACTAAATCCCTTCCATATTGTTTTAATGGATTATAAGTTCCTTCTGGATTGTCTAAATTAACACTTTGATTTCCTCTTATCTTTTTTAATTCTTCCATAATTCTTTCAAGATTGATATTATATTTTTTAAGGATTTTTTCAGAAGAAATTCCTCTTTCTTTAAGCATAGATATAAATAAATGTTCTACACTAATAAATTGATCTCCAAGTTTTTCAGCTTCATCTTCTGCTCTTAAAAGTATTTTTGCAAAAGCCCTGCTATTATAAAGAGAATTGGAACCATACTGTTTTGGAAGATTGTCTACAGCCCTTTTTACATCTTCCCTTATTAAATCTATATTTTCTCCCATATTGTTTATAAGTTTTGGAATAAGTCCATTCCTGTCTTCAATAAGGGCTAAAAGTAGATGTAAATCTTCAACTTGAGGATTTTCATATTTTATAGCTAATTCCTGAGATCTACCTATGGCTTCTTGGCTTTTTTGAGTGAATCTTTCCATATCCATTTATATCACCCCTATTCTCTTGGATTATAATTTGAAATATCACTTAACTTTTCATAGAGTTCTTTTTGCTCTTCTGTTAAATGTGGCGGATTTACTATAGCTATTTCTATATATAAATCTCCTGTATTTCCTTTCATATCTTTGTATCCACTTCTTGGTATCCTTATTTTTTTACCACTTTCTATACCACTAGGTATCTTAATTTTTATTTTTCCCGATAGTGTCTCTACTAATACTTCAATGCCAAAAACCGCTTCCCAAGGCAGTATTTTCACTCTAGTGATTATATCCAATCCATCTAGTTTAAATTTAGCATCTTCTAAAACATTGACCTTTAGATATAGATCTACATTGGTGCCTATTTTATTACCATTTATCTTTATTTTTTTACCTGGAAGAATACCCTTTGGTATATTTACTGAAATAGTTTTAGTATCATTCCCTATTCTAAAAGATACCCTCTTTTTAGTCCCTTTATAGGCTTCTCTTAGGGATATACTAATTTCACTTTCTATCTTTTGTTTTGGTTCATTGTAGAAGTTTTGTCTCCTTCCACCCTTACCAAATAAATCACTTATTCCAAAATCTTCTCCTCCAAAGAACATATTAAAAAAGTCACTAAAATCCCCGGTATTAGTCGTATAGGTATAACTTCGTCCGTTTCCAAAGTTGTCAAATCCAAATTGGGAGGGATCAAAGTTTTGACCATTAGCAAAGTTGCCACTACTACCGAACATATCATATTTCTTCCTTTTCTGTTCATCTCCCAATACTTCATAGGCTTCATTGACATCTTTAAATTTCTCTTGTGCACTTTTATCTCCTGAATTTAAATCTGGATGATATTTTTTAGCTAACTTTCTATAAGCTTTTTTAATCTCTTTTTGATCTGCGCTTTTATCTACTCCTAGTATTTTATAATAATCTTTATATTCCAATCAATATACCTCCTTTATAATAAACCCGCTCATATCTGACCTTCTCTGACCTTTATCTTTATTATATGGCTTTTAAAAAGAAAAATCAATAATAAATACAAAGAAATGGGAAAAACCAATATTAGCTTTTCCCATTAAATTTATTTTTATATCTTGCAAAATAATATTAGATACTTATGTAATTTTTTATATTTAATTTCTTTCTTCTTCATAGTATTCCAATATGGCCTCATCTAATTCTTCACTTATTTTTAAAACTTCTTTAGTATTGATATTTTTTAAATTTACCTTCTGGTTTAATTTCTCCCTTATTTTTTCAACCTTATCTAACACCAGACTCCCCCCATATAATTTCTTTTTATTATTAATTTTTTACTTATATAATAGAATAGCGTTTTTTGTGCAAATTGGCAAGTATTTTTTTATGCTAATAGCTTATTTCGTTGTAAATAGTAAAATAATACAGTTAATCATGAGGAGTGGAGTATATGGACAAAAAAGAAAAAGATTTAAACTTTATAGAGATAGGAGCAAGAATAAGAGCAGAACGAGAAAGGTTAAATTTAACTAGAGAAAAACTTGCAGAAATTATTGGATTGTCTCCTTTTTATATAGGTCAAATAGAGAGAGGGGATAGGAAAATGAGCGTTGACACCTTGGTTAAAATATCTAATTCTCTTCATGTATCTGTAGATTATATATTGAAAGGGTATAGTTCAAATGATACTAATTTAAATACGCAAACAAATTTTTATGTTTTAGAATCTGATGAAAAAAATTATAAAGAAATACTTGATGATGATATAAAAGAATTGTTTACTATTTTACAACGCTGTTCAAAAACAGAAATTAATTTAATAAAAGACATGATTAAACTAATTCTTCCTTACTTAAATAAATGAAGTGGAAGATTAAATCAACAAATTAAAAAGGTCTAGATCTAGACCTTTTTAATTTGTTTGCATTATTTCTTTTATATATCTATTATACATTTGTGATATAGAAATATAAATTATAAATATATAACCTAAAATGAATGGATAATTTAAGTTTAATAGTATATCTATGGGACCAAATATTTTGGATGAGGTAGATGTTATATAGGATATGGCTATCACTATAAAAGGCATTGAAGAAATAAAATTAAATAATATTTTATTTCTTTCTTTTTGTAATACTTTTTCTAATAATTTTTCATTCATACCTATAGCTTTATATAGTAAAAATTCGTCTCGTCTTTTTAAAAACAGATTATAGAATGAGAAATAACAATTTGAAAAACCTACTATTACAAAGAATATACTAAAGAATATAGCTAAGATATTTCCTATTATACTTCTTTTTTTAACCAACATTTCTTCATCTAGTTTAGATACTAGTCCATAGTCATTTTCTTTAAAGTATTCTAAAGATATATGATTAATATCATTTTGAACTTGTTTTATATTATCAGTTTTGACAGAAATATATTCGTATTGGTCTAAATCTGCTATTCTCAAAAAATTGCTAAAAAGCTTTACGTATTGAGATTTAGGCATATATGCATTTAGACTATCTTTTCTAATATTATAGTCAAATAATGGAGTATCTATTTTATCCTCTACATCTAGAGTAAATTCATATCCTCTTGTATCGAGAATACTTCCATACTCTGAAAGAGATAGTTTATTTATATCGTCTTTTAAAAACTTCATACTTTTCATTTCAGATATTGGAATATTAAATTTATCACCCATAGTATTTAAAAGAACTACTTTGTTGCCTATATAGTCGTTTGGATTTAAACCTTTTTTTAAGACTAATTCTTTAAATTTATCATCTTCTATACCAAAAATTTCTACTCTAATATTTTCTAGAGATATTATTTCTTCTTCTAAGTTATTTAAACTTCCTGTATCTTTATATTCATTAGAAACTATATTATAATCAAAGTCTAAATATACATATTGTTTTCTAAAGTTGATTAGCTCATTTATATTTAAAGACTTAATACCTTTAATTAACTCTTTATTGATTGGTTTTAAAGTTGCATATTGACCTTGAATACCATAGGTTTCATATTTATTTACACGATTATATTTTTCATCTATAGAATAGTAAGTAATTACAGTCATAATAAATGCCATTAATAAAAATCCAATTTTAAGGGTTATACCTGTAAATTTAAAATTACGTTTACTATTTTTGTAAAATTGCTTTGAAAGATCTTTCTCTATATTTCCAGTATATTTTAAATCATATTTTTTATAGTTTCTACTTTTAATATTTCCCTTCAATCCGTTTAATATGGAATTGTTTTTAAGTTTTTTAATCGGTTTTTTGGTACTTAAATATATGATTAGAAAACTTATAATATATACAAAAGCAACAAGCTTGAAATCAAACTTTAAATTTAGATACATAGTATTAGAAAATATTTCTTTTGCATTTAAAAAGTATTGTTCAACTTTATTTATAATAAAAAAGAGTAATTTTACTAACCCGAAAGATGAAAATATTCCTAATAATATTGGAATTTGCGATATATATATAGCTTTAAATTGTATTATTTTATTTATATCGTTATTTGTGGCTCCAATAGATTTAAGTTTCGAGTATTCTATAATAGATTTTGATTCTTGAACTAAAAATAAATTTACAATTATAGAATAGAAAAGGATTATTAATATTAGAAAGAGAACAAATACCATAACTTGAAAAGTATGGTCTTTTAATAAATCATCTTCTGGATCAAATACAAAGGATCTATCTAAATATAGTAAATTATAATTATAAATAATGCCTTTAGTATCTAAGTTTTCCATGAGCTCTTCACTTAAGTTATATGTTCTAAATATATTTTTATACCATATAAAAGGAGATAATTCTTCTTCACTTTGTAAAAGATTAGCTTGATTTACATTTAAAAATATATTATAAAACTCCTGATATTCATAAGTTGTGTCACAATATATACCTGATATATTATATATTTGATCATCAAGTTCAATATTGTCTCCTAAACTTTTTCCTGTTTCTTTAGACATATCATTACTTATTATAACTTCTCCATCTTTAGGCAGAGTTCCTTTTTTTAACCAAGACCTAATGATAGATAATGCATTATCATCCATTTGAAAGAGTTTAGTTTTTTCTTTAGATCCAAAGCCTTGATTTAGTTCTTTTGTATTAAAAAAGCCAATTTTCTTTATATGCCTATTTGAAACTAAATTATTAGCATCTTGATTTGAAATTCGATTTACAATTCTAAAATGGTATCCTCCTGTACTGTTAGCAATTACATCTCTATAAGACTTGTAATATGAAGATATTCCAAAGACAAAGGTGGATAATATTAATACAGCTAAGAATATAGTAGTTATTGTTGAATTATAATTTTTCCTATTGGTTTTAATATCTCCTTTTACATATTCTTTTAAGATACTCATCTTATCACCTCATCATTTATAATAAGGCCATCTTCCATTCTAATTATTCGATCGGCAGATAAAGCGACCTCATCATCATGAGTTACAATTATCATTGTTTGATTATATTTTAAATTTGATAGTCTAAAAAGTTCTATTATATCTCTAGCATTTTTCTTATCTAGATTTCCTGTTGGTTCATCAGCTAAAATTATACTTGGTTTATATATTAAACTCCTAGCTATAGCAACTCTCTGTTGTTGACCTCCTGACAGTTTGTCGGGAAAAGCTTTTAATCTATTATCTATACCTAAACTAGTTACTAATTCTTTAAAGTATTCCATATCTACTTTCTTGTTATCCATTAAAACTGGCAATTTTATATTGTTTTCAACAGAAAGATTAGGTATTAGATTAAAAAACTGATAGATAATTCCTAGCTGCCTTCTTCTGTATAGAGCTAGACTGTTTTCATCTAATTTTGATATGTTGCTATCCTCAACTATTATATCGCCTTCTATAACTTTATCTATACCTGATATTAAGTTTAAAAGAGTAGATTTACCACAACCACTTGCCCCCATTATAGCAACCATCTGACCTCTTTCTATAGATAGATTAATACCCTTTAAGGCTTCAACCGCTGTTTCTCCTTCACCATAGATCTTTTTTAAATTTTTAATTTTTAATATTTCCATTTTCTTACCTCCTATAGATTAAATATATAATATCTAAATGACATCTAAGTGACATTTGTTTGAAAGAAAAAATACATTTATTTTGTATAATACAAAACAAATGTATTTTAGATTAATAATTTTCTAGTTCTTTGTATAGTTTAAAAGAATCTAATAAGTTATATTGAGGAGTTGTTGGATCTCCATCAGCTCCTGCAGTAACAATAATATATTCATCATTATTCACCATGCCAAAACTGACCAAGCATAGTCCAGCGGCTTCAGTATATCCTGTTTTACCTCCTTGTATATAATCCCTATTTATATCTAGTGAATTTCTTTTTTGGAAAAGTCTATTGTAAACTGTGTGTTTAGTAAATATTCCTTTTATTCCACGAGCAGTATATTCTTTAGTTGTTATTATTTTTTTAAATTGATTATTTCTTAGTGCATAATCAAATAATAAGGCTATGTCCTTAGGTGTACTATAGTTTTCACTATCAGTAATTCCTGTAGAGTTTGAAAAATGAGTATTTACCATACCTATTTCCATTGCCTTTTCATTCATTAATTTTGTAAAATTATCTTCAGTTCCGGAAATTTCTTTTGCAAGTGCTATACTAGATTCTCCTCCAGATTCCAATAAAACTCCATATAAAAGGTCAATAATTTTGGGTTTATCGCCTTCTTCAAACCCTGAAACACTTAATCCATTTGTATTACAATAACTTATTATATCACCTGTTATTGTAACTCTTTTGTTTAAGTTTTTAATGTTTTCTAGGCCTATTATTGCGGTCATAACTTTGGTCATAGAAGCTGGATAAATTTTATTTTCAGGATTTTTACCCATAATAATTTTGCCTGTGTTTTTGTTTATAACAGCTGCATTTTTAGATTTTATATTTTCATAGGAGATATAATCATCATCTAAAGTATAATTAGGATTATTTTTTAAAATTTCCGTATTAGAAAATATTCTTGATAAAAATGGACTGAATTTAAATATTAATAATAGTAATGTAAAAATTAAAATAATTTTTGGGAATTTATTTTGTCTTTTTGTCTTCATATTAAACACCTCTTTATATTATAGGCTATAATATGAAAATGACATCTAGGTGACATTATAAAATTTAATTTGAAATGTAAGTCCATTGTCATTATAAGCTAGTATTTCGCCACTATGATTTTCTATTATTGATTTTGAAAGGTTTAGACCTATTCCGTAACCGGGTATAGATGTATTCCCTCTATAAAATCTATCAAAAATTCTATTTATAATTTCTTCATCTACTCCACTTCCATTATCTTTTATCTTTATCTCTTTATATATAGGATTTGAAATAAACTCTATTTCAACGTTATTGAAAGTGTGTTCTAAAGAATTTTTTATAATATTTAAAAATGCTTCATAAATCCAAACTTCATCTCCTAAAACTAAAAAATCTTGTCCTATATACTCTACCTTAATATTTCTATCTCTATTTAAGCTATTTAGTATATCTTTTATTATTTCTTTTATGGAAAGCTCTTTGTATTTATACTCTATAGTATTTGAATTTACTTTAGAGAGCTTTAAAAGAACTTCTGTAAAAGTTTCAAGTCTATCTAGTTCTAGATTTAACTTTTCTAAATAATCCTTCATATTTTTAGGATCTGTTTCAATTAATTCTGCCATAAAACCTATGGAGGTAATAGGTGTTTTAAGTTGATGTGCTATATTTGAAAGGTCTTTTTTTAAGTTTAATTTCTGACTTTTAGATTCATCTTCTAGAGACTTTAAATTGACTACAATTTTATATATTTCATCTCTTAAAGTACTATATTCATCATCACCTTTTATTTCTATAGAGTAGTTTCCCTTAGTTATCTTTATTAAATCATCTTCTAATTTTTTAATTTTAGAATGAAGCTCTCTATCTTTTTTCTTAATAAGGAAAACATATAATATATATATTAGTGTGGTGATAATAAAAGCTAATAAAACACCATATAACTTATGTGTAAATATACTATTATTGTAATATCCTAGAGATTTTAAAGTAATTTCACTATTAATATCCTTGAAATTTAAGATATTTGAAACTGTAATATAAAAATATTTATCCATAGTCATTATTAAAAGTCCAATAATCAAAAATACTATTATAAAAAAAGTCATATTAATCCCTCACAAATCTATATCCAATTCCTCTGACTGTTTCAATTACATAATCATAGCTTTCTAGTTTTTTTCTAAGCCTTTTAACTGTTGCAGAAAGAGTATTATCATCTACAAAGTCTCCTTTGTTATCCCAAACTATTTCTAAGATTTTTTCCCGAGTAAGTGTATTTCCTCTATTTTTTAAAAGAAGTCTTAAAACTTCATATTCTTTTAAAGTTAAATTAATATTTTCTCCATCTATGAGACACCTATAATTTTTTTCATCTAAAACTAAACCTTTATAGTTTAATTTTTCATCTTTTCTATCTACTCTTCTTAAAATACTTTCTATTTTAGCTTTTAGTATAGGAAGTTTGAAAGGTTTTGTTATATATCCATCTGAAACATTAAGTCCTTTTACTATATCTTCTTCAGAATTATTAACAGTTAGAAATAGTATTGGAGTAGATTCTATATTAAATATCTTTAAAAAATCAAAACCAGTTCCATCAGGTAAATTAACATCTAGTATAATTAGGTTAAAGTTATAGTCAAAAACTTTTTTAGCTTCTTCTAAAGATGGACTAACAATAACTTCATACCCATTATTAGTTAAATAGGTTTTTATTCCAAAAGCTAATGTTTCATCATCTTCAAGTAGAAAAATTTTCATTTAATCACCTCAAAGGTATTATATATCATAGTGTGAATAATGGTATATAAAAAAAGTAACATAACTCTTAAGTTTTTACACTAAAAATAAACTATAATAAAATCAACATATACAATAGTGTCATAACTTCGTATCAAAATAAAAGGTCATTTTACTATGAATTATGGATATATAAGGATATCAAATTAAGGCCCAATTAGATAATAATAGTTTCTAACAAAAACAGAAAGAGTACGAAAGTAATATTAAAAGTTAAGTTAAGTTTTATAAATCATAACCTCCCATAAAACAGATGGTTTGCTTTATCTTTCCATACATTATTTGTCTTCTATAATTGGGTGTAAAAACTATGTGATATTATTATATACAATATTTGTCAACATTAAATCCATATATAAAATAAACTGTTGCCACATGGCATCAGTTTATTTTATATATTTATCTATTATATTGATTATCTCGTTTATTTTTTCTTCTCCTTCATGCTCACCTTTCAATATAGCTTCGCTAACACAGTGTTTCAGATGTTGGTCCAATATATTTATATTAGCTTTTTTTAAAAGGGCTATTGCTGATAGTATTTGAGTTGATATATCTACACAATATCTATCATCTTCTATCATCCTCACAATACCATCTATTTGACCTCTTGCAGTCTTTAAAAGATTCATTGCCTTCCTTTTCTCATCATTCATCATTTTCTTTATCACCATCTACATTATTTTATTTCAATTATATCATATCCTGCTTCGCCTATGGCTTCTTTTATTTTATTATCATCTAAATTATCCCCTTCTACAACTGCTTTTTTTCCTTCTAAATCTACAACTACAGATTTAACCCCATCTAATTCTTTCAATGCTTCTTCCACTGCCTTAACACAGTGACCACAAGACATACCTTCTATTAATATTGTTTTTTTCATGATCATCTCTCCTTTTTTTATTTTATCCTTTAAAATTTTTAAGCCTTAAAGAGTTTGTTACAACTGATACTGAACTAAAAGCCATTGCTGCTCCTCCTATCATAGGATTTAAAAAGCCCATGGCTGCAATAGGGATTCCAGCTGTATTATATGCAAAGGCCCAGAATAGATTTTGTTTAATAGTTCTCATAGTCCTTTTGCTCAATCTTATAGCCTTAGCTATATCCTTCAAATCTCCTCCCATAAGGGTTATATCTGCTGCTTCCATAGCTACATCTGTTCCTGTACCTATTGCAAATCCTATATCTGCTGCAACTAATGCTGGTGCATCATTTATTCCATCCCCCACCATACCTACTTTCTTTCCTTTAGCTCTAATATCTTTAACTACTTCTGCCTTATGTTCTGGAAGTACCTCTGCCAATACATCTTTAATTCCAACTTCATTGGCAATAGCTTTTGCAGTCCTCTCATTGTCTCCAGTTATCATATATATATCTATATCCATATTCTTTAACTGGTCTATAGCTTCTCTAGAGCTTTCCTTTACACTATCTGCTACAGCTATTATACCTTTTATCTCCCCATCTATGGAAAGAAGCATAGCAGTTTTTCCTTCATCTTCTAATCGTATAAGTTCTTCTTTTGCTATTTCCACTTCTATACTTGCATCCTTCATTAATTTTTTATTTCCTATATAGATATGCTTTCCATCTATTACTGAATGGATCCCTTTTCCTGGTATAGCTAAGAACATTTCAGGATCTATTAACTCCATATCTTTTTCTTTTGCCTTCATAACTATCGCTTGCCCTAATGGATGTTCCGATGTTTTTTCAGCTATTGCTCCTAATCTCAGAATATTATCCTTATCTTCTCCAAAAGTTATTATATCTGTAACTTCAGGTTCTCCTTTAGTTATAGTTCCTGTTTTGTCAAATACTATAGTGTCTAGTTCATGGGTTTTCTCTAAATGCTCTCCGCCCTTGATTAAAATACCCATTTCTGCACCTTTTCCTGTTCCAACCATAATAGCCGTTGGAGTTGCTAATCCTAATGCACAAGGACAAGCTATAACAAGTACGGCTACTGAGCTAATTAGCGCATGGGTAAAATCTCCTTTTACAAAATACCATATTAAAAAGGTTAGTAATGCAATAACTAATACGGTAGGAACAAATACTCCTGATATTTTGTCTGCTAATCTTTGAACTGGGGCCTTTGAACCTTGAGCATCTTCTACTAATTTAATGATTTGAGCCAATGCTGTATCTTTTCCTACCTTTTTTGCTTCAAATTTAAATGTACCAAATTTATTTATAGTTGCTCCAACTACTTCATCCCCAGCCTTCTTATCTACTGGAATACTTTCCCCTGTAATCATAGATTCATCAATAGATGAACTCCCCTCTACTATCACTCCATCTACTGGAATCCTTTCTCCTGGTCTAACTACAATAATATTTCCTACTTCTACATCATCTATTGGAATATCTATTTCTTCACCATCTTTTATAATCCTTGCAGTCTTAGGTTGAAGACCCATTAGCTTTTTAATAGCTTCTGAAGTCTTTCCCTTAGCTACTGCTTCAAAGGTCTTTCCTAGAAGGATTAAAGTAATGATAACTGCCGAAGCTTCAAAATAGTATTCTTCTACTCCTGACAATAAATTATATAAACTAAAGAAATATGCCGCACTAGTTCCCATAGACACTAGCACATCCATATTGGCTCCTCCACCTCTTAATGAGTTAAAAGCACCTTTGTAGAATCTATACCCAATTATAAATTGTACTGGAGTTGCCAATGCTAATTGAAAATATCCATTATTAAGTATAGTGTATACTCCAGCCATATGGAAGAACATTGCTGAAAATAGTGGTATGCTCAATATAGTTGATATAATAAAAGAAGTTTTTAAAGACTTTATCTCTTTTTCTCTAGCTTCTTTTTCCCTATCTGCATCCCTTTCTTTTTCTATTTCTGCCTTGTATCCAGCCTTTTCTACAGCATTTACAAATTCTTTAGGATCTAATTCATCAGATATATAGCTTATAGTTCCTCTATTTAAAGTTAAGTTTACATTAGCTTCCACTACTCCATCTATTTTATTTAAAGCTTTTTCAACCCTTGCAGAACAAGCTGAACAGGTCATTCCTTCAATTAAAAGATTTACTTTATTCAACCTGACTTCATAGCCTGTTTTTTCAATAGTTTTTACTATATCTTCTAAGGAAATTTTTTCTTCATAGTACTCTATTGTGGCCTTTTCTGCTAACAAATTGACTACTGAAGATTCTATGCCTTCATGTTTTGAAAGTACCTTCTCTATTCTCTGTGCACATGCAGCACAAGACATACCGAATATATTTAAAGTTATACTTTTTGTACCCATTTTTTCACTCCTTCCCTACCCCCATGGGGGGTGTCTGAATATATAATATCATTATCTTTTAAATTTGTAAAGCCATTCTATAGTTTTTCTCAATTACATGTTTCTAATCAGTTATTGAATAGAAAAATACCTACTATTTAAATATAGTAGGTAGGAAGGGGCTACTAAGGGGCGTCTTAGTAGTAAATATTGCTTATATGCATTAAGTTTTTAATTGAATTTATTATCTAATACTTATTATAGTACTATTTTGCATAAAAATAGTTACAGACTAGTTACATATCATTCCCCATTCAATATCTTTTTAAAAAAGTTTAAATATTTTTTAACAAAACCTATTGATTTTAAATCCATTATGTATTATCATGTATTTGATAATGATTATCATTTTCGGGAAATATTCGGAATAAGGAGGATGACAATGAAAAGTTTAGACGAAATGCCTTTAGGTTCAAAAGCTAAAGTTAAACAAATATCAAAAAATGCTTCCGTGAGAAGAAGGCTTATGGATATGGGAGTAGTTCCAGGGGTAGAAATAGAAATTAAAGGTAAAGCACCTTTAGGTGATCCCATTGAAATATTACTAAGGGGATATAAGCTTACTTTAAGAAAAAATGAAGCTGCTAATATATTAGTAGAATAGCTCAAGGAGGTGAAATTATGAACAATATGCCTTTAAGTTTTTTTAGCACTGGTGAAAAAGGTACGGTTGAAAATATTTTAGGTGGTGAAAAAGTATCTAAAAGATTATATGAAATGGGGTTTAACAAAGGAACGGAAGTAAAAGTTATGAAAAATGATGCAGGCCCTATTATCGTTTCCCTGTCTGGCTATAAAATTGCCTTGGGACGTGGACTTGCTCAAAAAATACTGATTAATAAACAATAATTTAGTTTGTATATTATTTTTTTAAAATGTGATTGATAATGATTATTAATTGATTAGGAGGCGAATACTTTGAACACAATTGCATTAGTTGGAAATCCTAACAGTGGAAAAACTACCTTATTTAATGCTCTTACAGGAACTAATCAGCACGTAGGAAATTGGCCTGGAGTTACTGTAGAGAAAAAAGAAGGGACCCTTAACTTTAAAGGTAAAAAATACAATATAGTAGATTTACCTGGAACCTATAGTTTAGGGGCCTATTCTGAAGATGAGGTTGTTGCTAGGGATTTTATTATGAAAGATGATCCAGATATAGTTATAAATGTAGTAGATGCAACAAATATTGAAAGAAATTTATATCTTACCACCCAGCTATTAGAAATGGGTACAAAGGTTATTATTGCTTTAAATATGATGGATGAAGCTAAAGAAAAAAATATTTCCATAGATATAAAGAAACTTTCAAAAGAATTAGGGGTACCTGTTATAGCTACAGTAGCTTCTAAAAAGAACGGAATAGATGATTTAATTAAAGAAGCCATTGATTTCATGGGAAGAGAAAAAACATCTCAAAATAAGATAGATTATGGAAAAGATATTGATCTAGAAATTAATAGACTTAAAGAAGTTATAGAAAACTCCAATTTAAATACTGGCTATCCTGCAGAATGGGTGGCTATCAAACTTCTTGAAGGTGATGAATATATTTCTAAAATAATAGATAAAAATATTCTTAACATAGCTCAAGAAAGTAGCGATACTATTGCAGTTGCAGCTATGGAACCTGAACTTATAATAGTTGATAAAAGATATGAATTTATCGGAAATATAGTTAATAAAGCTGTTAAAAAACCTAAGGAAGAAGTAATTACTAAATCGGATAAAATTGATAAAGTTTTAACCCACAAATGGTTTGGTCTTCCTATATTTGCTCTTATAATGCTTGCTGTATATCAGTTAACTTTTGCCATAGGAGAAGATATTCTTCAAGAAGGTTTAAACGCTGGGATGGAAGCTCTTACCGAGGCTATTGAAGGCTTTCTTATTAATGTAAATGCTCCAGAATTATTAACAGCTTTTATCACCGATGGAATACTTGGAGGGGTTGGAGCAGTTGTTGAATTTGTTCCATTAATAATGGTTTTATACTTATTACTTGGAATTTTAGAAGACAGTGGATATATGGCAAGAGCTGCCTATGTTATGGATAGAATAATGCGTTCTGTAGGACTTCATGGAAAGACTTTTATATCAATGTTGGTTGGCGTTGGATGTAATGTTCCTGGAATAATGGCTACAAGGACTTTGGATAGCAAAAAAGATAGAATGATAGCTATTTTAATAAATCCTTTTATTTCTTGCGGAGCTAGACTGCCTATATATTTGGTATTTATATCTGCTTTCTTCCCTAAACATAAAGCTCTTATATTATTTTCTATATATGCTTTTGGATTTTTAGTAGCTATAATTATGGGTAAAATATTCAGTAAAACATTATTTGAAGGAGAATCCTCTTATTTTGTCATGGAATTACCTCCTTATAGGGTTCCTACTTTAAAAGGTACGCTTCTTAATATGTGGGATAAGGTAAGTTCCTTCTTAAAAAGGGCTGGTACTGTAATATTTGCTGTTGTTACTGTCCTTTGGATACTATCTGTCCTACCATATGGAGTAGAACCTTATAGTGAAGCTAGTATATTAGGAAAAATAGGAAGCTTCATTGCTCCTATATTTAAACCAGCAGGCTTTGGTACATGGCAAGCATCAGTAGGATTATTTGCAGGTATTGTTGCTAAAGAAGCCGTTGTTGCTACACTTGGTATGGTATATGCAGGCGTTGAAGAAGGTGCTAAACTAATATCAGCAGTTCAAGGAGCTTTTACACCACTAAGTGCAATATCCTTTATGGCTATGACTTTATTATATACACCATGTGCTGCAGTAATTGGTACTGTAAAAAGGGAAACAAATTCAACTAAATGGGCAACATTTACAGCGCTTTATACTTTTGCAATTGGTTGGATAGTATCAGTACTTATATTTCAAATTGGTAGATTGTTCGGGCTAAGTTAGTTTTAGATAGACACAGGGGGTGTGTTTATATGAGTATTTTGGTTATAGGGGGAGATTGCCTAGGTAATATAAAAAACAATCTAAAGCAAAAGGGATTTGATGAAATCACTCATGTTACAGGAAGAAGATCTAAAGAGCAGAACTATAAAGTGCCAAAAAATACAGATTTAGTATTGATTCTTACAGATTATGTCAATCATCAGACCAGTAAAAATATTAAAAAACAAACTAAAGGTTCTGATTCTAAACTTATTTTTTCTAAAAGATCCTGGTCCTCCATTAGTAAATCTCTAAAAAATTTAAGTGGTTAAGCTAAGGGGATGATTATATGTTAGTGGATTTATTAAAAGAAATCAATAGTATGGAAGCTTTCTCAAAGAAAGCATTGGCAAATAAACTAAATACTAGTGAAAGTATGGTTGAACATCTTTTAACTCAATTAAAGAGGATGGGATATATTGCGGAGGAAGAAATGCCTAACAATTTTTGCAATAAAAAATGTGCAGGCTGCAATATAAATTGTTCTTTAAATATAGCAAATAGCCTTTATATTACAGATAAAGGGAAAAAGCTATTAACAACTCAATAGAAAATAATAAGAGAAGCGATTTATGTTTTATCGCTTCTCTTATTATTTTCTAACCTCTTTCTTATTTAAATTCTATAATCTTTCTAAGAATAATATACTAATAATACACAAAATATCAAATATGTTCATAATTTAAGTATAGGAATCATTTTATAAATTTAAAGATACTAAGTAATGCTTTATATTAAAAGAAAGGGGTTTTATTATGGTAAGAAAAATTTTCAGAAAAAAAAGAATACTTTATCGATTCCTTATTTCTATTTGTTCAATTTTTATATTGTTATGCTCTTTTAATACAGCACTAGCTGCAAATATAAAGCCTAATAATGACAACATGTGTATTGTAAATGAAAAAACTAACAAATACAATAAACCTTCAAATGAACCTATAGGTAAAATAATAGAAAATAAGAAAACACAAAAAAACATTACTCCTGATAGTCAAAAACAAAATTATACTATGTCTGATTTAAATAAGTTAAATTATAATGATTTAATAAAATTGCTAACAAGTATAAAAAGTACAGATATATTAGATCTTTTTAAATATAGTACTGATGCTTATGAATTCTATAATGATAGAAATCGTGTTGAAGCTCTTATTACCGCTTTATATGATAGAGGAAGCCAATTTACCTCTACAGATAACAAAGGGATTCCTACTTTAGTTGAAGTTATAAGAGCAGGATTTTACTTGGGATTTTACCATGATGATTTGTCGTATTTAAATGAGAGAAATATGCACAATAAATGTATACCAGCTTTAGTAGAAATTGAAAAAAATCCAAACTTTAAACTGGGAACTAATATACAAGATGAAATAGTTACATGCGTTGGTTTATTAATTTGGAATGGCTCTTGTAATGTTGAAGTTGTAAATAGTGCTACACCTATTTTAGAACAATTTATAGTGAACTTTTCCAAATATGCAAAGGAAAACTCTAAGGGAAAAGCAGTTTATAATATTATGCGTGGTATAGAATATGACATTTCTATGTACACAAACTACGAAGCAAAGATACCACCTAAAGATACTCAATGGTATAAAAAAATAGATTCTTTTATAAATAAATCAGGGGATATAGCCCTCATTGAAAAGCCTAGTTCAAATAGTGGATGGCTTATAAATAACGGGATCTTCTGTATATCAAGTTTAGGAAAGTTTCACACCGAGCCAGATAAAGGTTTACAAATTTTGACTAATGCTATGGACATACACCCATATTTAAGTGAACAATATTTAGAAGCTGCTAATGAAATAAATCGTAATTATAATGGGAAGAATTATGATGGAAAAAATATAGACATGAATAAACTTAGAAAAGAAGCCAGAGATAAATATTATCCTATGACCTATACTTTTGATGATGGGAAAATTATAATAAAAACTGGTGATAAAATACGTGAAGATAAAATAAAAAGACTTTATTGGGCTTCTAAAGAAGTAAGTGCTCAATACTTTCGATCAGTAGGCACGGATGAACCTTTAGAATCAGGTAATCCAGATGATATATTAACCATGATAATATATAATAACCCAGAAGAATATCAACTAAATAGAATAATAAACGAACTAGATACAAATAACGGCGGTATTTATATAGAAAGACAAGGAACTTTCTATACCTATGAAAGAACTCCTAAAGATAGTATATACACTTTAGAAGAACTTTTTAGACATGAATTTACTCATTATTTACAAGGTAGATATCTAGTACCTGGAATGTGGGGAGAATCTGAAATATATAAAAATAATAGATTAACTTGGTATGAAGAAGGTGGAGCTGAATTTTTTGCTGGTTCTACAAGAACTTCGGGTGTATTACCTAGAAAATCTATTGTAAGTAATATTGTTAATACTAAGCCTTCTGAAAGATACACTTTATCTAACGTTTTAAGTTCAACCTATAATGATGGGTTTGAGTTTTATATCTACTCATGTATATTTATGGACTATTTATACAAAAAAGATTTATATATATATGATAGATTAACTAATTATATTAAAGATAATGACATAAAATCTTTCGATAATTATATTAAAAATTTAAGTAATAATTACTCATTAAATGAGCAGTATCAAAACCACATGCAGAATTTAATCAATAATTATAATAATACAACAACTCCTCTAGTATCTGACGATTATTTAATTGAACATCCTTATAAAAGTTCTTCTGAAATATGCTCTGAAATTTCTTCTGTAGCTAAATTAAGCAATGCTACTTTTACAGAGGAAAAATCTCAATTCTTCAATACCTTTACTCTTCATGGAACGTATACTGGAGATTATTATCAAGGAAAACTTAATGACATGACTAAGATGAATAATATAGTGGATAGTAGTTTAAAAACTTTAGAAAGCTATAATTGGAGTGGATATAAAACATTAACTTGTTATTTCACTAATTATAGATTAGATTCTAATTACAACTATCAATTTGATGTAATATTTCATGGTTTCCTTCCAAACCAAAATAATAACTAAATAAATATATATTTATTTACAAAACAAAAAGAAATTCTTTATTTAAAAGAATTTCTTTTCTTTTTTACACAGCTTTATTTAAAATATGCTGCTATTCCTTTATAAATTCCCTTAGCTATATATTCTTTAGTTCTCTATCTTCTCAACAGCTCAACATCTTTAGGATTGTTCATAAATCCTATTTTCAATAATACATTTGCTAGATTTTATTCTCTAATAATTGCAAAATCATTTTTATTATATAAATGTGTTGTTTTTTGAGGGAATTTATTTTTACTATTCTTAGTATTTAATTGTTCATTTAAGTTTTGTGCTAGTTTTCTTCTAGCTTCATCATTATAATTCTTATAATACACTTTACTTGGAACATTTTCTACTTCTTCTACATTTTCTTCTATTTCTCACCTCCCTTATTTTATATATAATATTTTCACACGAATAATACAAATTTTTGTTGAATATGTTCCTACTATGTATTTTTATGGAGACAAGTTCAAATTTACTTAATTTAATAAGCCATTTTACTGGAATAACTGGAACCACCTACTTTAATTTTAATAGTAAATGTTGAATTTTTTCATATTTACAAATATAATTGAAGTAACAAAATAATTTTAAAAGGAGATTCGACATGACCAATATTGATTGGAAAGATAAGAAGAACTTAACAATGCTTGCAGACTTTTATGAGTTTACTATGGCTAATGGTTACTTTGAATGTGAAATGGAGGACAAGATAGCCTACTTTGATATGTTTTTTAGAGCTATTCCTGACAATGGTGGATTTGCTATAATGGCAGGAGTAGAACAACTTATTGAATACTTAAAAAACTTAAAATTCCAAGAAGAAGATATTGAATATTTTAGGAGTAAAAATCTATTTAGCGAAGAGTTCTTGGATTATCTAAGAAACTTCAAATTTGAATGTGATGTATGGGCTGTTCCTGAAGGTACTCCTATATTCCCTCATGAGCCTATAATTACAGTTAGAGGCCCTATAATACAGGCACAGATAGTAGAAACTATGGTTCTATTAACTGTAAATCATCAAAGTCTTATTGCAACTAAAGCTAATAGGATAGTTAGAGCAGCTAAAGGCAGATCTGTAATGGAATTTGGTTCTCGTAGAGCCCAAGGTTATGAAGGGGCTATTTTAGGAGCTAGAGCTGCTTATATTGGAGGATGTATAGGTACGGCATGCACTATAGTTGATAGAGATTTTGAGGTACCTGCACTAGGCACAATGGCTCATAGTTGGGTACAAATGTTTCCTACTGAATTAGACTCTTTTAAAGCATATGCAAGGCTATATCCAGATAGTTGTGTACTTTTAGTTGATACCTATAATGTTTTAGAGTCTGGAGTTCCAAATGCTATAAAAGCTTTTAATGAAGAAGTTGTTCCTAGAGGCTATAGACCAAAAGGCATTAGAATAGATAGTGGAGATATTGCTTATCTTTCAAAAGAAGCAAGGAAAATGCTAGACGAAGCTGGATTTGAAGACTGCCCTATTGTAGCTAGTAGTTCTCTTGATGAGTATGTGATTAGGGAACTTTTAAACCAAGGAGCTAAAATCGATTCCTTTGGAGTTGGGGAAAGACTTATAACAGCTAAATCTGAACCAGTATTTGGTGGAGTATATAAATTAGCAGCTATAGAAGAAGATGGAAAAATAATCCCTAAAATAAAGGTTAGTGAAAACGTTGGTAAAATAACTATTCCTGGTTTCAAACAAGTATATAGACTCTTTGATAGAAATAGTAGAAAAGCTATAGCAGATGTTATTACACTTCATGATGAAGTCATAGATGATTCTAAGCCTTATGAAATATTCCATCCTATATATACTTGGAAACGCAAAACTATAACAAATTTCTATGCAAAGAAACTTTTAGTTAAAATATTTGACGATGGAGAATCTATATATGAAAGTCCGAATATAGGGGATATTAGAAATTATTGTGGTGAACAAATAAATACCCTTTGGGAAGAAGTACGTCGTTTTGAAAAACCTCATAAATATTTTGTGGACTTATCTGAATCTCTATGGACTATTAAAAATGAACTATTAGAAAAACATAAATAATAAAAAATCCTAGACATCTAGGATTTTTTATTTTAACTTCTTATAATTCTCCTTATATTTCTTTATATCTTTTTTATCTGCTTCCTTGTCTCCATATCTTGTATCTATATAAATATTTCTAAACTCTTTTAAGACTTCACTATCATATAAAGTTTCTGCTTTATCATTTATTTCTTCCGTTGTATTATGTTTTTTTATAATAATATTATTTTTCAAACATTTATTTAAAAACTTAATATAATAATATCTTATAAGCTCTTTTCCCTTTTTAGGTGTTAATAGTTTCCTTCTTGATTTTTTCCTATTTATTTTAATAAATTCTTTTTCTTCTACATACTCTTCTTTTTCAGAGCTTTTTTGTTTACTTTCTTTAAACATTCTCCATATTATATATAGGACTATTCCAATAAGAAATATTTTAAATACAATCTCGAATATTAACTTAATAGTAGGAGAAATTTCTTTAGTTGTTATTTCTAAAATTTCTTCAGATATCTGTTCAGATTCTTGAGGTTTTATCTCTTCTATATTATTTGATGAAAAACGCTTTTTGAATATATCTATTATGAATACAATTAAATAAGCAACTCCAATAATAAACCAATGAAATACTTTGGATAATATTTCCACCAAAGAAATGTAAATGTTTTTAAAAATAAGAAATATTCCATTTAATAGTTTTTCTGAACTTCCAATTATAGAAAATATAATAATACCGATAAAGTATTTTAAATTCTGTCTATTTATTTCTTTCATATCCCTATTATGTTCTAAATGTCTTAAACTACGGAGTAGTACAACCCCTGATAAAAAGTATATAATCATAAAAAGTCCAGAGTTTCTATTAATATAAGATATGGTTTCTGTTAGAAATGAAAAGAAAATCATGAGCATAAAAACAGTAAGACCTCTTTTAAATTCTTCAGTAGTAAAAACTACTGTATCTATTCCTTCATATTTATATAGATAAAAATATATAGACACAACTATAATAGTGACAAACAGTATAGATATATATCCTTTAAATAATATAAAAAAAGGAATCAATAAAAGGCCTACTAAAATATAAGGTTTTCTTTTTCCCTTTAAATAAAAGCCAAAGCAAGTAACTAATATTGTCCATATATATATGATTATATGTACTGATAGAATTCTTGAAAAATTTGAAATTACGTGGTATGGAAAAAAATAAGTTGCTATGGCAAAAACAAAGGAAAGTCTTAGCATTATATTGAGAAGTTTTATTCCTATCATTCTTTCTCCCTCACATATTTAATTATGGAATCATCCAAAAGATCTAAACTTTCACAGTCTAAAGAAATAAGAACCAGTCTATTTGCCATCTTATTTAATCTTTTTACAGGCTCTATATAAGAGCTTAAAACTTTCGGTGTAATAACTATATAAGTGGTATGTTTTTCATTTTTTCTCATCTGATTTTCAATCAATTCTTCAAAAGAATAGTATATATTATAAGAAACTCTACCTAATGTCCCTAATATATAATCTAAATGGGTTGTACCGGTTCCTGGATATATTAAACTTTCTCCATAATTAAATCCATTTATTTGAGAATTTGTTACAAACCCACAGGGAATTTTTTCTTTTTCAAACTCTTCTATAACCCCTCTAGATAAAGATATACATTCTTCAATACTTTCTTTATTTATATCTGCCCAAAAAGGCTTACTGGACTCGATATTCAAAATAAGCATTACATTGTTATCGGTTGTAAAATCAAAGTTTTTAACCATAAGCTTCCCATATCTTAAAGAAGAATTCCAGTGAATATACTTTTGAGGCTCCCTTCCTGTATACTCTCTAATTCCTATAGTCATTAAAGGATCATCAATTATCCACCTTTTAACAGATATATCTCCATTATAATTCCCATAAGCTACTAAAGATTCAGCTATATTGAGACTTTTAGGAAGTACTACTAACTCTTGAAGATATTCGATTTCTCTATACTCAGTATTAGAACCTAAAAAATCTCCTACTGACAGAGAAACATTTCTCAATATATGTACTCCTCTTTCCCTTCCCATCATAGTATAGGTCCTTTTTATCCTTTGATAAGGCATGAGAAACATATTAGTATCGTGATACAAAAATATCCACTTGTTTGAATAGGGTTCACTTTGAATTTATACTGAAAGCTATCTGGAAAATGTTCTGTCACTTTTAAAAAAGTTACAGGTAGAGGTTTCCTATTTTCAACTATCATAGTTATTTTGAACTCTTCACCTATTTCTACATTTGTTTTAGATATCTTTCTATAGTATTCTATTCCTTTGAACCCATATTTTATAGTCAATTTATTTAATAAGAAAGTAAATGTTAATATTAAAATATAACACCAAAGCATATAAACCTCCTAAAGTTCTTCCACAGGTACTTTTATATCGTTAAGGATATTGGAAAGTATATCTTTACTAGTTTTTATATCACTTGCTCCTCTTATCAAGATTCTATGATTAAATACATAGGGGCATAGTTCTTTTACATCTTCTGGAATGATATAATCTCTTCCATTTATAGCTGCATAACTTTGACAAGCCTTAAATAAAGCTATACTTCCCCTAGGACTTACTCCTAACTGAATCTTACCGTTATTTCTAGTAGCCTCTACTATATCTAAAATATAGTCCATAACATCTTCTGTCGTCTTTACTTTTCCATAATTATTAAGTACATAATCTAATTCATCTTGGGATACTACTGTAGGAAGATTGTCTATTATATTGGATGATGGTTTTCTAAATATTACTTCTTTTTCTTCTTCTCTTGTAGGATAGCCCATACTAATTCTCATAAAAAACCTATCTAATTGGGCTTCGGGCAATGGGAATGTTCCATAAGATTCTACTGGATTTTGAGTAGCCAATACCATAAAAGGAATATTTAATACTCTAGTTTCCCCATCTACTGTTATTTGTTTTTCTTCCATAGCTTCTAAAAGGCTAGACTGGGTTCTAGGAGTTGCTCTATTTATTTCATCTGCCAATACAATATTTGCAAATAATGGTCCCGGTCTAAATTGAAAATCATCTATTTTTTGATTGAAATAGTTTATACCTGTAATATCTGAAGGTAATAAGTCAGGAGTAAATTGAATCCTTTTGAAAGGTAATCCTAATGTTTTAGCAAAAGCTTTAACTAGCATAGTCTTCCCTACACCAGGAATATCTTCTAATAATACATGTCCACCTGATATTAATGCTACTATTAATAATTCAATTATATTATCTTTTCCAATTACAACTTTGGATACATTTTTAATAATTTTATCTTTAAAATCTACAAAAATTTTATTGTCCATAATTTCCCTCCAATATTTATTCTATTATATTAGTTCGATAATTAAGACAATTCTCCTTTTTTTAAAGTAAAAAACATCCTTTTAGCAATATACTATAAGGATGTTTTAATCTATTTTTTTCCTTTAACTCTCTTGAGTCTAAAAAAATCTTCTCTTTCCTTTTCTTCTAAAACTTCTTCAATAACTTTTATTTCTTTTGTATATTTAGGAATTTGGATTTTTTCCAATGCATTGGCTCTTTTTTGAGTTTTTTCTATTTCTGTAGCCAACTTGTAAACAGAATTTTCTATTTCTGCTAATTTATAAATAAGGTATCTTATCTTTATAAAAGACAATACTGCCATATCAAAAGTAGGATTGGTCCTAAAGAAATCATATTCTGTAGAAAAAGGTTCTTCTTCGTATTTTATATAAGGAATCTCTACGCCCATGATACTTTTAAAAAGTATATCAAAACCTTCTTCTTTTTCTAATGACATGGCTATCTCTTCTACCGACTCTGAACCCATAGTTATATTAGCAAACTGTAGTTTTTTATATGCTTCTTGAAAAGCTATATTTATTTCATTTTCTATTTTATTAGCACTTTCAATTAGAGCCATCATTTCCCTTATGAGAACTGTTCTCTTTTTATCTAACAGCTCATAACCTTTCTTAGAGAACTCTAAAGAATTTTTAGCTTTAATTAAATTAGCTTTTGTAGGGGTCATTTTATATACTGGCATATTATCACCTATTTTTAATATGTTTTTCTATTAATTTAGAATCTAACCTATCTAACTCCTCTATTGGTAAGATAGATAACAATTCCCAACCTATGTTTAAAGTATCTTCTATGTCCCTATCATCGTTAAAATCTTGATTTACAAATACTTCTTCAAACTTCCTGCCAAATTCTAAATACCTTTTATCTTTATCTGATAAATCATCTTCTCCTATTATTTGGGCAAGGGATCTTACTTCTTGAACTTTTGAATAGGAAGAAAAAAGTTGATTTGATACATCTGGATGATCTTCTCTTGTAAATCCTTCCCCTATACCATCCTTCATTAACCTTGAAAGTGATGGCAGTACATTTACAGGTGGATAAATATTCTTTTGATATAATTCTCTTGAAAGAACTATTTGTCCCTCTGTTATGTATCCAGTTAGATCTGGAATAGGATGGGTAATATCATCATTAGGCATAGTAAGTATGGGTATCAATGTAATTGAACCACTTTTATCCTTCAACATTCCTGCCCTTTCATATAGACTTGCTAAATCTGAATAGAGGTATCCAGGATATCCTCTCCTACTAGGTACTTCCTCTCTTAGTGAAGATATCTCTCTTAGCGCTTCTCCATAGCTTGTAATATCGGTCATTATAACTAATATATGCATGTTTTGTTCAAAAGCTAGGTATTCAGCTGCTGTAAGAGCAGCTCTTGGAGCTATAATTCTCTCCATAATAGGATCATCTGCATAGTTTATATACATAACTACCCTATCTAATACATGGGATTTTCTAAAAGTTTCTCTGAAAAAGTGGGCCTCATCATGCTTCACTCCCATAGCTGCAAATACTATTCCAAACCTTGTATCTCTTCCATCTTTAGCCTTTATCTTTGCCTGCCTTACAATTTGAGCTGCCAATTCATTGTGTGGAAGGCCATTTCCAGAAAATATAGGAAGTTTTTGTCCTCTTATTAATGTCATAAGTCCATCTATTGAAGAAATTCCTGTTTGAATATAATTTCTTGGATACTCTCTTGCTACTGGATTTATAGGTCTTCCATTAACATTGTAACTTTCTTTAGAATATATCTCTCCCATTCCGTCTATAGGCTTTCCTATACCATTAAAAGTTCTTCCTAAAATATCTTTTGATAATGATATCTCAAAAGGTTTCCCTTTAAATCCCACCTTAGTATTTTTAGTAGATATGCCTGTTGTAGAACCAAAAACTTGAACTATTACACTATCTTCCTCTATCTTTATAATCCTTCCAAGTTTTTTATTACCATTATTATTTTCTATTTCTACTACTTCACCATAGCCTACATTGTGAGTATTTGAAAGCTCTATCAATGCTCCTTCAATTCTATCTAATTGTAAATACTCCTTCTTCATATTATCTACCTCTCTACCTAGAGTATTCTGCATCTAAATCATTGTAAAAATTATCTATTTGTTCATTTAATTCAACAATTCCATCTAAATTATTATTTGGAATATTGTATTTCATCTTAATAATATCCTCAAATAATTTGTTATCCTTTATCTGAGAAATTGGTATTCCCTTCTCAATTGAATTCAATCCTCTTTCATAAAGATGATCTATTGTCTTTAACATTTCAATTTGTTTTTTCAATGGGACAAATGTATCTTCCTTATGAAAAGCATTTTGTTGTAAAAAGCCTATCTTTATCACCCTTGCTATCTCAAGGATAAATCTCTGTTCATCTGGAAGTACATCTTCCCCTACCAATGAAACTAAATCTTTAAGCCTATTTTCTTCATATAAAAGCTTCAACATTTTTCCTCGAAGCTCTTTTACATCTTCATCTAATTCTCTACTATAGAAATCTTTAAGCAGCTCTACATATCCACTATAACTTGTAAGCCAATTTATAGCTGGATAATGTCTAGAGTATGCTAATTCTCTATCAAGGGCCAAAAATACATTTACAAACCTTTTTGTATTTTCTGTAACTGGTTCTGAAAAATCTCCACCTGCTGGAGATACAGCACCTATAATAGTTACAGAGCCTTCTTCATGGTTTAAATTTTTTACATATCCTGCTCTTTCATAGAACTCTGCAAGCCTAGTAGGTAGATAAGCAGGATATCCTTCTTCAGCTGGCATTTCCTCAAGTCTGCCAGAGATTTCCCTTAAAGCTTCAGCCCACCTAGAAGTAGAATCTGCCATTATGGCTACATGATATCCCATATCTCTAAAATACTCAGCTATAGTTATTCCTGTATATATACTAGCTTCCCTGGCAGCTACAGGCATATTTGACGTATTAGCTATAAGGACTATCCTTTCCATTATAGGTTTATTAGTTTTAGGGTCGATTAGTTTCGGAAAATCCTCCAATACTTCAGTCATTTCATTTCCCCTTTCACCACAACCTATATACACTATAATATCTGCATCAGACCATTTTGCCAATTGATGTTGGGTCATAGTTTTTCCTGTTCCAAATCCTCCAGGAATAGCAGCAGTTCCTCCTTTAGCTATAGGAAAAAATATATCTAATACCCTCTGTCCTGTAATAAGTAATCTATCTATTGGCAATCTTTCTTTAACTGGCCTTGGCATTCTAACAGGCCATTCTTGATACATCTTTAGTGAATGACTATACCCTCTTTCATCCTCTACTACTACTAACTCTTCTTCTATAGAATATTTACCACTTTCTTTAATATTAACAACCTTTCCCCTAACTCCAAAAGGCACTATTAATTTATGGGTAATAAGGGATGTTTCTTCTACAGTTCCAAATACCTGACCTTCATTTATGAAATCCCCTACATTAACTAAAATATTTACTTCCCATAGCTTTTCTTCATCTAGGGATATAAGCCCTATGCCTTCTGGAATAAAGCTTCCAAAATCATTATTTATCTTTTTCAATGGCCTTTCTATACCATCAAACATATTCCCAAGTATTCCTGGTCCTAATTTGAGGCTCAAAGGTTTCCCTGTAGATACAATAGACTCTCCTTTTTTTAATCCTTCTGTCTCCTCATATACTTGTATGATACCAGTTTCCCCATCAATGGAAATAACTTCACCTATAAGCTTTTTTTCTCCAACTAGCACCATCTCACGCATTTTAAATCCTGTCATCTCTACACCTCTAATAACAGGCCCATTTATCATATCTACTTTTCCCAATATATCAGTCAAGAATATCACCTGCTTTTCCTAAGGTGCTATATAGTTCTTCTCCTATTAAGTATTTATTTTCTTCTATTTTTCCCTTAAAACTCTCATCTATTAAGTATTTTTTATCTATATCACAAACTATAAATCCTCCAATTATATCTTCAGTAACATTTTCAAAAGAAATTTTCTTACCTATTTCTATACCTATCTTAGCTATACTTCCACTAAGGCGAAGTCTATCCTCATTCTTCAAATAAATTATTATATATTTGTCCTCTATATCTTTTAAAACTCTTCCTATTCCATCTAATAAATACTGGCTATATTCTTCAGAGTTTACAAAGTCTTTAGCTTTTTTCTCTAAATATAATATAAGGTCATCTAACAACCCTTCTTTCTTAGTAAATATCCTTTTTCTAGCTTCTACTATTTCCTGAGAAATTAATTCATCTTTTTTTACTTCTCCATTTTTAATACTTTTTTCTATGATATCATCTTTTACTTTAAATAGTCTTTCTCTATGTTTATCTAAAGTCGCTTTATTCTTTTCTTCAATCTCATTTAATACTTTTAAACTTTCTTCTTTTTCTTTTTCTAGTACTATCTTATAAAATATATTTAGTTTATCTTCAATGGTAATCACAATGCCACCACCTTAAATTTTAATACCTATCGAATCTCTTATATACTTTGTAATAAAATCTTTATCCCTCATTCCATATCTATTAGGTATAGTAATTATTAAAGGAACTTTTTTTCTTAGCTTTATCTCCAAGACCTTATCTTTTACCTTGTTAAATGTATCTTCTGTAAGAATTATTATTCCTATATCCTTATTTTCAATAGCTTTGTCTAGTTCCTCAATTATATCCTCGCTTTTCACAGCTAAAACTCCATCTATTCCAGCAAGCCTAAGACCTACTATTGTATCTTTATTGTCGCTAATTAGAAATGATCTCATTTTCTACAACCTCCCTAATATAAGGATTGACACTATAAGACCGTATATAGCTATACCTTCAGCTAATCCAACAAATATAAGGGTTTTTCCTAATATACCTGGTTCTTCTGATACAGCACCTAAGGCAGATGATCCTACTACTCCTACTGCATATCCTGCACCAATAGTTGCTAGTCCTGTAGAAAGAGCTGCTGCCATAAGGCCTAGTCCTGAAGGTGAACTAGCATTAGCTCCTTGAGCTTGAGAAAAGTTTGGTACAAATATAACAATAGCTGAAACTAATAGTGGTATAAAAGCATATAGGTTAAAACGAAGTACCTTTTTAAGTTTACTTTTATTAGCTTCTACTCCCTTATATAAAAAATAAAATCCTGTTCCAATAGTCATTAAAACCATGATTGTAGTTGATATCATTATGAAAGTCATTTAATTTTCCTCCTATCTTTCAATTCTTATTGGCTTAAATTCAATACCTTCTCCTTTATAATACCTGCTAAACAATTCATAATATTGGAGCCTTAAACCTTGTATAAATACTATCAAGCCTTCAAGGCCTATTATGATTAAATTTCCTAAAATCAAAACAATTACATTCCCTACTTGAGTACCTATCATTTCTCCTATAGTTTGAAAAGCTATAAATAGCCCTACATGAGTAAGGGCAAAAGCACCTACCCTTATAAAAGATACTGTGCCACTTAACATACTTAGAAGGGTTTCCAATATAGAAAAACTACTTTCTATATAATAACTTGAAGGGTCCTCTCCATATAATGGCCTCTTTCCTAAAATCAAATTGGATAATGGCTCTTTTAAAATCATTAAGGCAATAAAAACAATAGATAACACCAAACCTAATGTTTTAGGAATAATAGTCTTTTTAAGTACTACTCCACCTATAAGGAGTAATAAAAGTATATAGAACATAAACCCTACTAATCCGTCTTTTCCAAATAATCCATCCTTTAAATCTTTCCTCTTGATACTATTTAACATGCTAAATATATAGCTTATAAACAACAAAAGTATTCCTATGGCTATAGCAGCTTTTAAAACTATATCTATATTTTCAAAGGGCCTAATTAGAAGTGCTGGAATTACATCCTCAAATCCAAAAAAAGCTCCATAAAGGGTCCCAAATATCATAGAACTAATCCCTAATCTAGAAACCAAGCTTCCAAACACTTTACTCCCTTCTTTTCTAGAAAGAATGTATCCTCCTAAAAGGAGCACTAACCCTTGACCTAAATCTCCAAACATTGCCCCAAATAAAAGCATATATGTAATACTCAAAAAAGGTGTTGGATCCAATTCATTATAAGAAGGTGTACCATACATCTTAACCAGTGTTTCAAAAGGTCTAAATATTTTATTGTTCTTAAGTTTAGTAGGTGGGCTAAATTTTGAAATTTCACTTTCATCTTTAAACGTAATAAGCAATCCTTCATATTTAGCTAGAACATCTTCTATCCTATTTTTACAGCTAGCTGGCACCCATGCTGAAAGGTAGAAAAATTTTTGGGAGCAGGCCATATTTTCCTTTGCCTCTTCAATTTTTTCTGCCATTTGGACCTTTCCTAGAAACTTTTGAACTTCATCTATATTATTCTTCTTTAACTCTTCTAGCTTTTTTTCTAAAGATTCTAATTTATCTTCAATTTTACTTTTCTTTACATGAAGATCCTCAATTATATTTTGTGGAGTACCAGAAAATTCTTCAGGAATATCTATCTTATTGAAATTTAGGGATCTTAAAATTCTAGTAGTCTCCTCTTCTAAGCTACTAGGATATATAATAAGATATACTTCTCCATTATCCCCAGTACCTGTATGAAAAACTGCTGCTAATATATTTTCATAATTTTTTTTCAATTTCAATCTATCTTCTTTTGTTAAAACCCCAAACTCATAACTAAAATACTTTAAGTTTCTTAAGTCTTCCATATGAATTTCAGTATCTTGTAAATGCATGAAATTCTTATAAGCTTTATTAATGCTTTCTAATTCATCCTCTAAAGATAATATCTCATCATATGTTAATATAATTTCTTCATAAATACCTTGAAAAGACTTTATAGATTCCTCAAAATCATAATCTTCTTTTAAAGAATTTTTATCTAAATAAAGTTCTTCTTTAAATATACTATTTAATCTTTCTACCTTTTTTAAACAATCTTTACATTTTTCATCTTTAGGGAAAGATGATATGAAATTTAAATCTATAATCTTTTCAATATTTTCGTCTTTTACATTGAACATAAAGCTATTTTCTTCTATTTCTCTTAAAACATTGACTAGACTAATACTTTCTAAAAGGATAAGGTCCTTCAATACCTTATCTACAATTCTTACATCTCCTACAATATTCATCATAGACATTTTTTCAACAGCCATTATCTATCATCACTTCCTTCAATTCTCCTTATGAGATACTTTTTTCCCTCTTCAAAAGATAGTCCATATTTTATAACTTCTATAGTAGAAAAAAGATCTCTCACTTCGTATTCCAATAGATGAATATAAGCTAAAGATACTGTAATATCTAATTTACCTTTCCTAAGCAATTCTAAAGATTGAAAATACAAATATCGTTCTATTCTTCTTTCCATATATAAATCTATATCTTGTTTAGTATCAAATAAAAAACTATATTTTGAATTTAATACATTTTCTTTAAACTGTCTTTCATTAGAATAGCAAAGGGACTTTATATCCTTGTATTTAAATTCATGTCCATCTTGAATTGTATAGTTTATAAGCTCTTCAGGAATTAATTTATAAAATTTTATTCCTCTATAAATCCATTCCAAATTTAATAAATCAATATTTTTTCCAAGAAACTCCCTAAATAAAAGGCTATCCTTTTTATTTAATCCCATAGAATACTTTCTAAGAAGTAAAAAATATAATCTATCTAATTTCATTTCCATATAAAATAAAAGTCTTCTATCTTCTTCAGTTAAATAAGGTTTTAATACTGGATAATATATCGTTTCTTTCAAGCTTTCTACAAATTTATTAAGTTCATTAATATCTTCTTTCCTTGATAGATTTCTCAAATCCAATTTTAAGTCTTCTATTTCATACCTAATAAATATAGTTTCAAATAGCTTTCTATAGTCATCTGTAAAATAATAAAGAAGCTTCTTATGCTGGAGCACTATGTATTCCTTAAGTAACTTTTCTAAATCTCTCCTATGAATATTTTTTATATTTACATCTTTTAAAACCACATCATAATTTGTACTTTCTTTCAAATACTGGGCAATTTCCACTACATTTTTTTTATCAAAAAGATGTATGAAATCCTCATCTGTCAAAAGATTTCCTTTTAAAACCCTTATCTTAGTATTTAATGCTGCAAATCGTCTTTCATTTTCCATGATTTCAGCCCCTTAAATTAACCATTAAAAATTTGATTAAAAATTTTATTCAATATTAGGCCTTTTTCTTTCCTATAAATCATTTCAATTTCCTTGTTTATAGCTTTCTCTTTTTCTTCAATTTTTTTAATCTCTTCTTTTCCCTTTTCTAAGATTTTTTCATAAATGTTTTGTCCTTCAAGTTTTGCTTCCTTCATCATTTCTTCCTCTATTTTATCCATATCTTCTTTTAGTATTTTTGCATTTTCTTTTTTTATATTTTCAAGCTTTTCTTTTATCCTTACAGTTTCACTATCAATATTTATTATTTCTTTTATTATATTTTCCAAATATATCACCTCATAATTATTTCATTATACTCCTCAAATAAATATTGTAAATTTTAAATTTAGACATTAATTAACTATATAAGCCTAAACTACTCCATCTTGATTTAGTTTTTGTAATAAATCACATAATATTACTAAAAACCTTCAATTATTTACTTTTATTTTCATTTTTTATTCTTGACATAAAAAAAGCACTCTTTTTTTTAAAGAGTGCTTTTTTCAACATTCTAATTGTCTTTTCTTAGAAAACTCCATTTAGTTTCTGCTGTAATTATGGCTATTAGAACTATTAAACATCCGAAGAAAAGCTTTAAAGTAAACTCTTCTCCTAGTAACAATACAGAAAACAAACTACCAAAGACAGATTCCATACTTAATATTATAGCTGTATGGGTAGATGATGTGTACTTTTGGGCTACATTTTGAATTCCAAAAGCTATTAGAGTACTTACAACCGCTAAGTACAACATGGAAAATATAATTTCATTGTTCATAGAACCCATATCCACTTTGAATACTAATGCTACTATTAAAGAAAAAACTGCTGCTGCTGCAAATTGAATTATAGTAAGTATAATAGGATCATGCTCTTTTGTAAAATATTCTATTGCAATTATATGACAAGCAAAAAATACTGCACAAATCATTGTAAGTCCATCACCTAAGCTTATAGACAAGCTTTCTTCAAGACTTAATAGACCTACCCCTATAAAACATAGAATAGCTGCTATAAATCCATAAATATCTGGTTTTTTCTTTGTAAGAGCCCAATACAAAAATGGAACCATTACAACATAACTTGCAGTTATAAAGGCTTGCTTACTTACAGTGGTGTATTTTAAACCAATAGTCTGGGTAAGAAAAGCCATAAATAAAAACACTCCAATAATACTTCCTGCTTTGATATCTTCCTTAGTTGTATTTTTAAATCTCTTCCAAAATACTAAGGCCATTAATACAGCTGATAGTGAAAACCTTAAGACTAAAATATAGATAGGATGGATAAAGTCTAATGCATTTTTTATAACTATAAATCCACTTCCCCATATTATTGCCACTAAAAGTAAAGATAAATCCGCATATAGGCTTTTCTTTTTAGTTAAAGTCTTCATTTAATTCCCCCTCTTATATTATTTTTGTTTAATTATGTAAATATTTCTTGTTCCTTTAAAACAAATAGAAAAATAAACGTTTTCTAGTAATTTCATTGTCTTTAAATACAATCCTATATTATATAATTGCAATATGTATGCCTAAATCTTAACAACCTGTTCCCTTCTAATAAAATGCACCTTTTAAAGCTAATTAACATATTATTTTTATACGTTAAACTGCAAAATTTCAATCACTAGACTTTTATGTTTAGTATTGTAAAGCTTAGATTCATTGAGATTTGTGTAGAAAATAGAGGAAATATGAACCGCCACCTTTTCAGCGCTAATGCAAATCTATTTGCATTAATCTGTTTTATAGGATAAAAATATACAGTAGTTTATATAAACTACTGTATATTTTTATTTAAGCTTCTTCAGCTATTCCTTTTTTTAGATCCTTAACTATTGGTTTACTCTTATCTAATGGAGCTAACGCCAAACCAGTAAATCCATATATAGCTGAAATAATAGGATTGATTAGACCTAAGAAGTGGAATCTTCCATATTGAAATGCACTAATACCAAGAGTAGTTTTGTACATTCCACCACAAGTAGACCAAGGTACTAATCCAGAAGTCAATGTACCAGCATCCTCTAATACTCTAGATAAGTTCTTAGGATCTAAATTCAACTCTTCATAAACTTGTTTATACATTTGTCCAGGGATTACTATTGACATATATTGATCTGCTGCCATAAAATTCATAGCTATACAAGATACAATATTTGATAACACTATACTTCCCCTAGTCTTACAGTGTCTAAGTATTACAGCTATTATAGTATCCAAACAACCTATTTTCTTAACCATTCCACCAAAAGCTAATGCACACATAACTAGAGAGATCGTTTCCATCATTGAAAGAAGTCCGCCTCTATTTAATAATGCATCTACCATTTCATTTCCTGAATTCAATTCAAATCCATAAAATAAAGCATGCAATACTTGTGACACATCGCTTCCTTGCCAGAAAGAGAATATAACCCCAATAACTGTTCCACCTAACATTCCCGGTATTGCAGGAACTTTAAATATAATCATTAATATTACTGATAATGGCGCTATAAATATCAATGGACTAACATTGAATGTTGCTTTTATTGTTTCCAATATAGCATTTATTTGACTAGTATCTACTGTTGTTCCTTTGTATTTAGAACCAATAAGTCCAAATATACCTACAGAAATTATAAAACTTGGTACTGTAGTATATAACATATGCCTTACATGATCAAATACATTAACTCCAGCTACTCCTGCAGCTAAGTTTGTACTATCAGATAATGGTGATAGTTTGTCCCCAAAAGAAGCTCCCGAAACTACTGCCCCTGCTGTTATAGCTGGAGGTATTCCTAATCCTGCTCCTATACCCATTGCAGCTGTACCCATAGTTCCTGCTGTAGTCCATGCACTTCCTGTGGAAACAGCGATTACTGCACATATAACAGGAAGTAAAAATAAAAACATACTTGGAGTAAAAAGATTTAGACCATAATAGATCATACCAGGTACTACACCGCCTGCTATCCATGTTCCTACTAAACAACCTACTATCATAATAATGAAGTTTGCTTGCATTGCCATAGCATTTGTTTCTATCATGGCTTCTTCCATCTCATCCCAATTATACCCTAAACGTTTTCCTATAAAAGCTGTAATAGCAGTACATATTATTAGTGGAATTTGAGGTGCTGAGTCATAAACTATAACCCCTACTAACATAAAACAAATAAGACAAATAAATGGTACTAATGATAACATTAATGATGGTTTTTTTGTTTGATTTAAACTTTCCAATTTTTATCTCCCTTCTCTTTTTCCTAAATTTTTCCGTTTTGCTTAGTTTTGCTTATAAATAATATTTATTCTACTTATTAATTTTTAAAAATCACCACCTTGTCCAAATATCAAAAAATAAAATAATTAGGCATCTACATTTATTAAATAAATGCAATATCCATGCCTAATTTTGTCTAACAGTATATTAATGCTCAAATGCTGATTAATCAACATTTGAGCATTAATATACTATCTTTCATGGAAAATTTATATTGCCAATATATTAACAATTAATTATTTTTCGGCATTTTTCTACAAAAATATATTTATTCTACATTTTCAATTTCATATTTTTTTATTTTATATTGGAGAGTCTGTCTTTTTATTTTTAGTAATCTTGCCGCTTCTGAAACATTTCCATCAGCCATATCTAATGCTTCTAAAATAAGCTCTTTTTCAACTTCTATAATTCTTTCTTCATAGCTCTTATCTTTATTAATTTTAAGAATTTTTTTCATTCTTTTTCTGTTGTTTTCATTTATAATGTGTTTCGGTATATGCTTTATTTTTATTATATTTTCTCCACAGTCTACTTTAAGGTTGATCATTGATTGTATAATTACATTTTTTAATTCCCTCACATTACCTACCCAAGGATAGTTTACAAATAATTTCCTAACTTCAGGAGATAGTTTAACCGATTCCATATTTAAAAATTCAGCATTTTGATCTATAAAATATCTACTTAAATACAATACATCTTCTTTCCTTTTTCTTAATGGTGGAATTTCTATATAAATCTGAGATATCCTATAAAAAAGATCTTCTCTCAATTTCCCTTTATTTATTAATACTAAAGGTTCCTTATTTACATTAGCTATAACCCTTACATCTACTTTTATATCTTCTTTTCCTCCTAATCTTCTTACATAACCTTCTTCTATTACTCTTAGAAGTTTGGCTTGAGGATAAACAGGAAGAGAATTTAATTCATCTAAAAAAATTGTTCCTCCATCTGCCATCTCAAATAAGCCTGGTTTACTTTCTGCTCCTGTATAAGCACCTTTCTCCGTTCCAAAAAATATAGATTCTAAAATATTTTCCGGTACAGCTGCACAGTTTTGTGCTATAAAAGGTTTATTTTTTCTATAACTTGAATTATGAATACTTTGGGCAAGTATTTCTTTACCTGTGCCTGTCTCTCCAAATATTAGTACATTATAATCATATTTAGAAATAGCTTCTAATTTATTTATATTTTCTTTTAATTCTATATTATTAGTTTTAAAATCTTTAAACCTATAGTAATTAACCCCTTTTTTTTCTCTGTCCTTTTTAAGCATAATATCTTTAGAGCTATACCACCTATTAAATGTCTCATATAAACTGCCTATTGAATCTATATCTAAGGCAAATTCAACCACTCCTTCTACTTTTCCATTTTTAATTATAGGAATATTAGTGACAATGGCATAAATTTGTTCCCCTTTATTGTTTAAATAACTTTGTATATTATTGTATATAGGCCTACCAGTTTCAATACATTTAAACATTGTACTATTCTCATAATTAAAACTTGGAAAAATATCAAAAATAAATTCACCAATAACCTCTTGATTACTAAGTCCTTCTAACTTCTCAATGGCTTTATTATAATAAAGTATGGTTCCTCTATAATCTATCACGTCAATTCCTACATTAATATTATTGAAAATAATATCAAATAATTCTTCTTTTAAAACTGGAAATTCCATTTTGGAATTATAATCTTCAGTTTTTTCCATTCTCTCCCTCCCTTGATCTTCTATTAAATGCAAATCATATTTAGTTAGAAAAAAACTTTATTTTAATCTAATAAGTTAATATTTTATCAAAGATATGATAGCTTTTCTTGTTTTTTAATACATTTAAGCGACTTTTTACAAGGTATTGATAGATATGATTTATATGGAAAATAAGTGAGGTATTTCCACGGTTCTTGAGGAAAAACGACTTTTAGTTACTATATATTCTATTACAAATATAAATAAAATCAATGCTTAATACTTTTTTAAAATAAATTATTATAAACATAAAAAATACAATAGTTTCTATTTTAGAAACTACTGTATTTTAAGTTATTTGTTGTATAATTATAAATTTGAATCCGTTTTGAATGCTTCTATATTTACTTCATAAACCTTTTTTAATTTATTCTATTTCTATATGGTTACTTTTAGATTTTTCAGATTCATCTTTTGGCAATGTAATATATAAAATGCCATCTTTAAATTTAGCCTTTATTTCATCTTCCTTTATATTATTTACATAGAAACTTCTTTGGGAAATTCCTCTTTTTATTTCTCTTCTAATATAATTTTCTCTTTCTTCTTTAATTTCTTCGTCTCTTTCTACAAAAATTGTTAATAAATCATCTTTAAGTTCTAATTTTATATCTTTTTTATCAACACCTGGAATTTCTGCTTCTAAAATATATTCTTCATCATTTTCTTTGATATCTACTCTTATACTTTCATTATCCATAGGTACAAAACTTGGAAAATCTACACCATTAAAAAATTCTTCTACTATAGAATTAAACATTTGATCCATAGTATTAAAATTTCCTCTTCTATATGGTGTTAAGCCAAACATATACATTCACCTCCGTAAATTATATATTTATTTGACTTTGACTTTCTTTGACTTTATATATATTATATGCATTTAGCCTGTACTGTGACAAATCTTCTATACATTAATTATCATATGCTATTAATTATTTTATTTGAATATTTAAGTTTATGTCCATTTTTCTCATGTTTTCTATTTAATTTACAATATTATAAATTCAATCATATACAAAATAAAAATAGGTACATAACGTACCTATTTTTTAACATTCATTATATTTATACTATTATAGATCTCTATGTGTATAGAACTCAATAAACATTGAGTTTAGCAAATTCTCTTTTTTTGATTCTTTTTTAGATGTTTTATTTACATTTCTATACTTTCTATCATGGGGATAAGGTATCAACATTTGATTCGCCTCCTCAGCTCTTCTATATATATTATATCTCTTAAAAGGCTAAGAATACAAATTTGATATACCTTCATATTATCTATAACTATTCAATATAAACCCTAATATTTAAATCAAGCATGTTTTTTAATATATTGCTTTAATTGGTTCTATATACCTCCTGGATGTATTTTAATTAACAATTTATGATATTTTACTAATCAAATATATCTCCAACTATTTCTTTCTCTGCAAATAATCCTGTTCCTCCTCCTGTATGCCAAAATACTACTTTACTACCTTGAGGAATTATTCCACTCTTTACATAGTCTATAAGGCCTGACATAGCCTTTCCTGTATAAACTGGATCTAAAATAATACCTTCTTTTCTTGCAAAGTATTTTATAGCATTAGAAGCTTCTTCTGTAGGAATTTCATATCCTTTACCAACATAATTTGTATCCACTTTTACACTATCTTTAGATATAGTTTCATTTACGCCTAATAACTTCAATGCATCATTTGCTAACCCTGCTACCTTATCTTTATATTCTTCCTCTTTTGGACTAGCTGCTATTCCAATTACATTTGTATCAGAATCAAGTAAACTAACACCTGCTAATATTCCTGCCAATGTACCCCCACTACCTGCTGTAACAAATAAATAATCTGCATCTCCTACATGGTTTTCTTCCAATTGAATATATAGTTCTAGAAGTCCCTTAATAAATCCTAATGTACCTACTGGTGTAGAACCTCCTACTGGTATTTCATAACAAAACTTTCCTTCAGATTCTAATTCTTTAATCCTTTCTTTAGCCTTCTTATATGCAATTTTTCCTCCTTCTGTTTCAGTCATTCCTTCTTCTAATTCTATTATATTGGTTTCTGCACCAAGAACTTTATCTAATAGTAAATTGCTTTTTAAGTTGGCCATATCTGGAGATACTAGGGCCAATAAATAAAGTATACAATTCAAACCTAATTTATTACACGCTGTAGCCGTTTGCATTGCATGATTTGATTGGGTAGCTCCATGAGTAATTATATAGCTTGATCCTTTGTCAATAGCATCTCCCAATAAAAATTCTAATTTTCTGATTTTATTTCCTCCAAAAACACTAGGTCCAGTAATATCGTCCCTCTTCAAGTATAGTTCTATTCCTAGCTCTTCAGAAATTTTATTTACTTTATATATTGGAGTTGGAAAGTATCCTAACTGAGCTTGAGATATACTTTCAAATAATTTTTGTTTTTCTAAAACTCTTTCCTTATTCATAAAATCCGCACCTTCTTTTTAATTAATTAACCACTATATCTCTATTCTATCACTTTATTAGAAAATATTCTAATTATGAATTTTTTCTACTCTATCATTTCCTTCTTTAAGTCCTGTTTTAATTTCCCAATGAATAACAAAAGTCAATATAACTCTTAACACAACTACTGCTGAAAGTATTATAAATTCATCCAATGTTCTAATAATAACTGTTTTCAAAATTTCTGCCGCCAATTTAAACTCTAAGCTTAATGCTAACCCCTTTGCCAATTCGATTTTTAAGCTTTCATCATTGAAATCAAATTTGTTTTTTATAAATTTTATAAAAATTTTTAAAGAAGCAAATACTATTACAAATACTCCTATAGTTTCTAATATACCTGTTATATAAGGTATTGTTTTTTCTAAAAATATTTCTATTGCCAATTTTATCTCTCCCTTTATTAATTTAGACCTTTTTCATCCAAGTTCTATTATAACAAAAAAATAGTAAAAATATATTTATTAGAAAATAAAAAAGTTGCCAAAACTATTTAAATAGCTTTGACAACTTTTTATTCAATAATTCTATTCAAAATATTCTCTAGCTGTTTCTTCCCCCTTTAACACTCTAAGAGTACCATGGGCTAAAGATTCCATTTCATTCTCTCCAGGCATAACTTCAACTGGCGCAATAAATTTTACCCGTTTTTTAATCCATGAAACCATCATATAAGAATAGGCAATTCCTCCCGTTAAAATAATTGCATCTACTTCTCCATCTACTACTGTAGCAAGTTCACCTATTCCCTTAGCCACTTGATAGGCCATAGCCTCATATATTATTCTTGCTTCTTCATCTCCATTTTTAATCATTTTTTCTACTTCTCTAGCATCAACTGTTTTTAGATAAGCCCTTAATCCACCATTTCCTCTCAGTTTTTTTTGCATAGTTTTCTTGTTATACTTACCTGAGAAGCACAAATCTATAAGATCTCTACAAGGTACCCTGCCAGCCCTTTCAGGTGAAAAGGGTCCTTCATCATCTGAAACTATATCTACTATACGTCCCTTTTCATGAACATTTAAAGATACTCCTCCACCTAAATGAGCAACTACAAAATTCATGTCTTGATACCTTTTGCCATATTTTTTAGCTACCCTCATAGCTGTTGCCCTAGTATTTAGAACATGGCAAGTGCTTGTTCTTGGTATATCAGGCATACCAGATATACGTGCTATATCTTTTAACTCATCCGTTCTCACCGAATCATATATATAGGCCTTAACTCCGGCCATTTTTGCTATCTCATAAGCAATAGGAGCCCCTAAATTTGAAGCATGTTCCATTACCGGTCTATTTGAAAGAACATCAATCATTGCTTCATTTACTATATAAGCTCCTGACTTTACTGTAGGAAGCATGCCACCTCTTCCTACAACAGCTGATAAATCATCTATGTTATTCCCATTTTCCTTTAAAAAGGATATGATTAAATCCTTTCTCATTTCAAATTGATCTATGGTTTTATCATATTTTTCTATTTCATCAATAGGATGTTCCAGCGTTTCAGTAAAAACTTCTTTTTCATCATCATATAAAGCTATTTTTGTGGAAGTTGAGCCTGGATTAATAGCTAATATTTTATAGCCCATCTACCATACTCCTCTCTACTGTATTAGTTTCTATTTATTTAATATATCTTTTAACTCAGTTAAGAATTTCTCTGTCTGTTCTATCGTTCCAGTACTAACCCTTAGCCAATTATCCCAGCCCCATAGATATCCTGGTCTTATTATTATTCCTCTCTTCATTAATTCTTCAAAAACTGTTTTTGAATGCATATCTACATCAACAAATATAAAATTTGCATTAGATTTTACATATTCTAAATTCCACTCGTCAAATGATTTTTCCATCATATTCAATGATTTATAGTTCATTTCAACTGTTTTATCCACATGTTTTTGATCCTCTAAAGCTCCTAATGCAGCAACTTGAGCAAATCTATTAACATTAAATGTACCTTTCACCTTACCCATTTCTGTAGCAATTTCTTTTGATGTAAGTACAAACCCTACACGTACTGCTGCTATTCCAGTAACTTTTGAAAAAGTCCTTAAAATTATGGTATTTGGCCTTTTCTTCAATATATCTAAGGTTTCTGGATAATCCGGGTTAACCTTTGCATAGTCATAATATGCTTCATCAAATATTAAGACAATATCTTCCGGAACATTTTCAACTAAATATTCAATTTCATCCTTTGGCATTATATTACCTAGAGGATTGTTAGGATTACATACATATATTAGCTTAGTGTTTTCGTTTATATTTTCAATAAATCCTTTAAAATCCTGTTTATAATCTTTAAGAGGAACCTTTACTGGAACCCCTCCCATATGTAGCACTGTATTAGCATATATGCCAAATGTGGTCTTAGCCATAATAGCTTCATCGCCAGGATTTATAAATGTCTGAGCAATTACTTGTAATATTTGCTCTCCTCCATTTCCAACAACTATATTATCACTGTCTAATCCATATTTTTCAGCCAATCTTTTTCTTAACTCCATAGCGGAAGCATCAGGATAAATATTCATATTTTTTAATTCATTCTTTACAGCCTCTACAGCTTTTGGTGATGGCCCTAATTGGTTTTCATTGGAAGCTAATTTTATAACATCTGTCAATCCATATTCTTTTTTTACTTCTTCTATAGGTTTACCTGGAACATAAGGATTTAATTTGGCTAATTCTTTTTTAAATAAATCTTTTGACATTATACCATTCCCCTTTATTATTTATTCTAAATTACTACAATTAATCTTTTCATTGTTAAAATAATTGTTCAGCAAGAAAAATATACAAACTTGCTGAACAATCTATTTCGAAATTCCTTAGTTTATATTACACTTGCTTCAGCTATTGCATTCATTCCAGCATTGAAAGCCTTTATATTTATATCAACAAATTTTTCTTTTACTGTTTTTCTTATAACATCTTCCCAGTCTATATCTGTTAATCCCATAGCTTTAACTAAGGCACCAAATAAAACGATATTCATAACTTTTGTATTCCCTAGATCTTCTGCGATTTTTGCTGCATCTATCATACTAGTATTTGCTTTGTCCTTTATTATATCTATAACTCCTTCAGGATAATCTTCTTTGTCCATAAGTATTGGAGCAGAAGGTATCTTGTAATCGTTTACCACAACTTTTCCATCAGGTTTTAAGTATTCTAACCATCTCAATGCTTCCATTGTTTCAAATGAAACTAATATATCTGCTTCTCCCTTGCCTATAATAGGAGAGAAAACCTTATCTCCAAATCTAACTTGAGTGGAAACGCTTCCACCTCTTTGAGCCATTCCATGAATTTCAGACATTTTTACATCATAACCTGCTTCAACAAGACCTTCTGATAAAACTTTACTTGCCAAAATTGTACCTTGACCACCTACTCCAACTAACAATATACTTTTTGTGTTATCCATTTTATTCACCCACCTTGCTTATTGCTTTTAAAGGACATACCTGCATACAAACATCACAACCTACACATTGTGATGTATCTATACTTGATTTCTTAATTGTCTTATCAAATTGTATAGCTGGACATCCAGTATTTACACACATTTTACAACCTATACATTTACCTTGATCTACTTCACATTTTTTTAAATCATATTCAAATTCTTCTTTATCATATTTAGACAATACTTTAAGTGCACAAGGCCATCTTGAAATAATTACTGATGGTTCATCAAGTTCAAGTGCCCAATCAAAAGTTTTCTTAAGCTCATCTAATTCTAATGGATTAACAGTCTTAACATTCTTTATTCCTAAAGCTTTAACTATATCTGGAATACTTGCCATATTAGTTTCTTCACCTTGAAGAGTATATCCTGTACCTGGGTTATCTTGATGGCCTGTCATACCTGTTACCCTATTATCAAGTATACAGGTAATAGTATTACTCTTGTTATAAACAACATCTAATAGACTAGTCATACCTGAATGAAAGAATGTAGAGTCACCGATAACACTAACTACTCTCTTATCTTTATTATATTTTTCATTAATCTTCTCAAAACCATGTCCCAAACTAACACTTGCACCCATACATATACAAGTATCCATTGCATTCAATGGAGGTGCACCGCCTAGTGTATAGCATCCTATATCACCAGGTATCATTAGGTCTTTTCTTTTACCTAGTTCATAGAAAAATGCCCTATGTGGACAACCTGCGCAAAGAGTCGGCGGTCTATTTACAACAACAGATTCATCATACTCTATAGTCGGTTTTTCTTCTTCAAATAAAGATTTTTCAACAATTCCAGGATTAAGTTCCCATATATTAGTTATCTTTTCTTTACCTATACAATCAATACCAGCAGCTTTAATTTGTTCTTCCATAAATGGCTCTAGCTCTTCTACTACATAAAGTGTTTCAACTTCATCAGCAAATTTCTTTATTTTTTCCATTGGAAGTGGATATGTAAATCCTAATTTTAAGTATGATGCTTTATCACCAAATACCTCTTTAGCATATTGGTATGCAACGCTAGCAGAAATAACTCCTATTTTTTTATCATTCCATTCAATATAATTTAATTCAGTTTCATTAGAGAATTTCTCTAATTCTTTAAGCTTTTTTTCCACCTTAACATGTAATTGCTGGGAAACTGCCGGTGCAGTATAAAACTTCTGCAAATCTCTTTTATAAGGTTTAATAGGGACTTCTTCCCTTTCACTAGTTTCCACTATAGATTTACTATGGCATATTCTAGTAGTTAGTCTCATCATAACTAATGTATCAAATCTTTCACTTATCTCTATTGCAGATTTAACCATATCCTTAGCTTCCTGGCTATTACTTGGTTCTACCATTGCTACTTTTGCAAACTTTGCATAATATCTATTGTCTTGTTCGTTTTGAGATGAATGTAAACTAGGATCATCTGCATTTACCAAAATCATTCCCCCATTAATCCCTGTATATCCTATAGTAAAAAATGGGTCTGCAGCAACATTTAAACCTACATGTTTCATTGTTACAAGTGATCTTGCTCCAGCAATAGAAGCACCTAAAGCAGATTCTACAGCAACTTTTTCATTTGGTGCCCATTCTGCTATTATTTCTTCCTTATAAGGAGCAATATTTTCTAATATTTCTGTACTTGGTGTTCCAGGATAAGCAGCAGCAAAATGAATACCAGCCTCATATGCTCCAAGGGCTACCGCTTCATTTCCTGTTAATAGCTTTTTCATTTATTGTCCCCCTTTTTCTTTACATGTCTTATATTTTTTGAATAATTAGAAATAATTAAGCGTAAAAGCAATTTTTTATCTAATATATCTCTATTAGAAGTTCTAAAAATATATTAATATTATCCTTAAATTTTATTAATGCATTTTTTATACCAACATAATTATTTATTATATCTTTGTTTTTTTATATCTTATAACTTGTAAATTCCCATTTACAGATAGTTTACATAATAACTTAATAGTATCTATAAAACATAAATGGGTTAAAAGGTACGTTATTTTTGTCCCATGTAACCCATTTATGTTTATTAAATGCTCTTGTTGTTTAAGATTATACCTTTGTTTCATCATTTCTATGTTTAAACTTACTATATAAGGTGAATAAAATACTTAACACTATAGCTGGAACAATCCATGGAAATCCATTTTCATAAAGAGGTAATTTTTTTATTAACTTCATAGGTCTATTTAATATTTTAAATGTTTGGTTTAGATTTATAGTCAAACTAACTATAAAAGCTCCTAAAACAGCACCTGTATAAGTAGTACCACTTGGAATATATTTATCGAATAATGTCATTAGTATTAAAACTATAATAACTGGATATATAGTAGATAAAACTGGAACTGCAACATTGATCAAACCTTCTACACCAAGTAATGATAAGAAAAGGCTGCATATTGTTACAGCAATAACCATTGATTTATAGGAAATTTTACCTTTACTTATATCATTGAAATAATTTGCTGTAGTAGCAGTAAGACCTACTGAAGTGGTCAGACAAGCCAAAGATACTACAAGCGACATAGCAATTGCACCAGCAGAGCCAAAGATTTCATTTACCAATGCCAATAATAATTCAACTCTAGGCATATCAGGTTGAAATACAGAGCTTCCTGTAGCTCCTACATATGTAAGCCCACCATATATAAAAAATAACAAAGCACCTGCAATTAATCCTGCTCTATTAGTCATATACTCTTGTTCTTTTCTATCTTTATATCCTCTAAAAGTTAAATCTGTCAACACTATCCCTGCCATCAATGATGCCCCCAATGCATCCATGGTCTGATAACCTTCTTCAAAACCTATTAAGAAATAATTATTAGGTTCCGGTTCCGCTTTTGGTCCAATAGGATTTACTATACTTACAATTATTATAATAGCAAGTATGATTAATAATGCCGGAGTTAAATACTTTCCAATTCTATCAATTACATTATCTTGATTTATAGCTAATAAATAAGTAAGCACAAAAAATACTATAGATGTTACTATAAGTGGTACATTGGATAAATTAGGCTGTATAGCTATCTCATGTGTGGTCGCTGCAGTTCTTGGTATTGAAAACAAAGGTCCAACAACTAAAATAGAAATTGCACCTAAAGTTTTAGAAAAAGTAAGACTTACTCTTTTTCCAAGGTCTTCAGCTTTTCCTCCTGCTTTAGATGTTGCAATAACACCAAGGATTGGCAGAACAGGATCTGTAAGTAAAAATCCAAATGCTGCTAAAACCCAATGTTTTCCCGACATAACACCTAAGCTAGGCGGAAAAATTAGATTACCTGCACCGAAGAAAATTGCAAACAATGCAAAACCCACTATAAAAATGTCCTTTCTTTTCTTCGTCAACTACTTTCACTCTCCTTTTCTATTATATTAGCATCAAGTCCCTCTTTACTCTACTTATTAGAATATTGAGAAATTTATTACTATTCTCTCATTGATTAATGCATTTCCTATACCAAACATTTTTAAAAAATTCTACACAAATGATTATACAATATAAGTCCCGAACTTTACCACTTATAATTGAAAATTCCTAAAAATTATTATAATAATCTTTATACAGAACAAATGGGCGAAAAGGTAAACGTTTCTATACCTTTTCACCCATTTGCAAGTATCTTAATGCACGTATCCCATATTCTGTTATAACAGTTCCACTTCTGCCCTTAAATATTTCTACCATTGAAAATTTTTCAAGATTTACTAACATGCTCCTTATTTCCTGTTCACTGATAAAAATATTTTTTTCCTTTGCTATTTGATGAAGGCTCCTTCTCCCTAATCTCCTATTATCGATGTATCCCTTTTTTAATTCTTCTAATATGAAAATATATTTTCTTATATTGTTTCCAGCAGTTTCTAAAAAGTTCAGCATTAGCTTTTTTTCATATTGATTTTCAAAATCATTGTCTGTACTTTCTTCATGATCAAATGGGAAGTTTCTAGTATCTATTTCTTTTAAATCTAGATTTACAAAATACTCAACATAATTCCTAAGCTCCCTTACATTTCCATTCCAACTATGGTTCAACAATGATTTTTTTGCATTTTCTGTTAATATAAAATCACTTTCAAATTCTTTTTTAAATTCTTCTATAAGAAATAATATATCCTCTTTTCTAGCTCTTAAAGGTGGTATTCTTAACGGTAGTACATTTAATCTATAGTACAAGTCTTCTCTAAATTCTCCTGTCCTAACCATGTTTTTTATATCATTATTAGTGGCCGCTATTATTCTAACATCCACATCTATCATTCTATTTCCACCTATTCTTATTATCTCCCTTTCTTCTAAGACCCTTAGGAGTTTAACTTGTAAATCCATAGACATTTCAGTGATTTCATCTAAAAATAAGGTGCCATTATGGGCCAATTCAAAAAGTCCTGATTTTCCACCTTTCTTTGCACCAGTGAAAGCTCCTTCTTCATATCCAAACAATTCACTTTCCAAAAGATTTTCTGGAATAGCACCACAATTAACGGCAACAAATTGATAGTTATCCCTTTGGGAGTTATTGTGAATAGCCTGAGCAAATAGCTCTTTTCCAGTTCCAGTTTCTCCTGTAATTAATATTGAGGAATTAGACTTTGCCATTCTTTTGGCTATCTTCTTACATTTTGTAAGGGCAGTACTTTCACCAATTATATCATCAAAATTATATTTTGCCTTATGCCCTTTTCCAATCAATTGCTTTCTTAATATATGCTGTTTTTTCTCAGTGTCACTATATTTTCTTATTATGGAAATAGCACCATATAGGTTTTTTGAATGTATCAAAGGATTAACTGAAGCAACAACATCATATCCATTGATCTTAATAAGCTTTTCTTCTACTGGCTTTAAATTTTTAAGGGCATACTCAAAGGGTATCTGTGGAAATAATTCTATGCCGTTTCTATTTATAATTTCATCCTCTCTAATCCCTATCACATCTTCAGCAATATCATTATAAAGAAATATATTACCTTCAGGCTTAATACCAATAATTCCTGCATCAGTTACTTGAAGTAGTATATCAAGCTGACTTTCTCTGCTATTTGTTACCTTTAAAATCTCTGCTAGACCAAAATTTACAGTTGCAACTTCTCTGTAACTTCTTGCAATATCTTGTCTGTTTAACATAGACATTAAATTGAATTTCATTCCAATATCAATTATTGTATTAAAATCTAATAGACTATTCCCTATATTAATGATCTCTTCTGATGTATCTGGTAAATAGTCAGACTGTCCTATGATGATTACAATTTTATCCTGAATATCTTTTTCTTCCATTGACCAGTAGGACTTTAAGTTAATATGGCTTACCCCTAATTGATAAATTACTGAAATCATTTGCTCTGTCATTTCAGGACTTTCATCAATTAATATTACTTCTTCACCACCTTCAATATTTAGTATCTTTTCTAGTCCTAATTTAGATATTGTCCTACTAGCAAATACTAGATCACATTTACTCTTTATGTACTTTTTAATTTTCCCAAACATATGGTAAGAAGGCATAAGTATTACATTTGCATATATACCATTTTCAATTTCTGAATCATCTATGCAAATCTTTCTAACTTCGATTTTTTCTCTAAATAGACTCTTTATCTGCGCATAATAGGAATTAACTGATTCTATACTATAGCTTACTATTGCTAGTGTTTTCTCCATAAAACCACTCCTTAGCTTTCTCAACTAGTGAAAATCTTATTAACTATTGAATCCTAAAATATTAATATGATATCAATAAATAATATAATCGTTTTTTGTCTAAAAGTCAAAAAATCTTCCGAATTGTCTGAAAACTGGCAGTGCTTTTAATCTCTACAGAGTCTTTTTATAAATAAAAAATACAGAAAAATAAAAGAAGAAATGTATCACAAGAATACATTTCTTCTTTTTGTTTTGGTAGCCCCAAGGAGAATCGAACTCCTGATTCTGCCGTGAGAGGGCAGCGTCTTAACCGCTTGACCATGGGGCCCTATTTGTTTTTGGCTCCGGGACTAGGACTCGAACCTAGACTATGTGATCCAGAGTCACAGGTGCTACCAATTACACAATCCCGGATCAAAAGTTATTACATTAATAGTATACTCCTATTTTTTTGATATAGCAACCTAGTTTTTTGATTTTTTTATCACATACTTTTATTTGCTTTTTATAAACTACAAATAAAAGTATGTGATAATTTTATTCTAAAATATTTTTATTTATGTAGCTTATAGCCTTATCCATTCTTTCAACACAAGTCTCTTTTCCTAAAATAGATATGATGTCAAATAGGCTTGGCCCTACTGTTCTTCCAGAGATAGCAAGCCTTGTAGGATGGATAATATCTCCACCTTTAATTCCTAACTCATCTATTAAATTCCTATAAACTTTTTCTACCGTTTCTACATCGAAACTAGGAGCATTTTTTAAAGCTTCTTTCCCTTTTTCAAGTATTTCAGTTACTCCTTCTTTTTTAAATCTCTTTTTTATGCCTTTTTCTTCATATTCATCTATGTCTTTTAAAAAATAACTGCTGGCATCTGAAATTTCAGGAAGCAATTTTACTTTTTCCCTTACAACATTTACTACCCTTTTTATATAATCATATCTTTTTTCAATATCATCCCTTCCAATTAACCCATCTTCAATAAGGTAGGGAATAGCTTCTTTAGTTATATATTCTAAATCAGATTTTGTTAAATATTGTCCGTTCATCCAGCTTAGTTTTTTTATATCATATATAGCTGCTGTTTTATTTACTTTGTCTAATGAAAACTTTTCAATTGTCTCTTCTATAGAGAATAACTCTTCATTGTCTCCCGGGGACCATCCTAATAAAGTCAGATAGTTTACCAATGTTTCTGGGAGATACCCATCTTTTCTAAACTCTTCAACAGATGTAGCACCGTGTCTTTTACTTAATTTACTCCTATCTGGAGCTAGTATCATAGGTAAATGAGAAAACTTTGGCACTTCGTAGTCTAAGGCTTTATAAGTTAAAATTTGTTTTGGCGTATTAGACAAATGTTCTTCTGCCCTTATTACATGGCTTATTCTCATAGCATGATCATCTATTACACAGGCAAAATTATAAGTAGGTATACCATTAGATTTCATAATTATATAGTCATCTAATTGACCATTGTCAACTACTACTTTCCCTCTAATTAAATCTTCTATTTCAGTACTCCCATCCCTAGGCATTTTGATCCTTATTACATAGGATTTCCCAGCTTTTAGGTTGCTTTCTATTTCTTCCTTTGATAAATGACTACATCTGCCTGAATATCTATATGGAAGTTTATTCTTCCTTTGTTCTTCTCTTTCTTTTTCTATATCTTCTTCAGTACAAAAACAATAATAAGCTTTTCCTTCATCTAAAAGCCTTTTTATTTCTCTTCTGTACAACTCTATTCTTTCCGATTGAAAATAAGGTCCATATTCTCCACCTATTTCTGGACCTTCATCCCAATCCATTCCTAGCCACTTCATACTAGATAATATTTGAGATATAGAATCCTCTTTAAGTCTTTTTTTGTCTGTATCTTCTATTCTTAAAATAAACTTTCCTTTATTTTTCTTTACAAAATAATAATTAAATAATGCTGTTCTAGCCCCTCCTACATGTAAATATCCAGTAGGACTAGGCGCAAATCTAACCCTTACTTCCTCCATAGATACATCTCCTTTCAAATAGCTATAACTATTATATCATTAATGTTATCTATTAAAAATTTAAATAATCTACAAATTATAGTTACTTCAAAAAATTAAACAGCCTTAGTTCGATGGAATATCGAGCTTTAGCTGTTTAAGGTTGTTTTTTATTTCTACTGTCTGCTTAACAGTGCGAGATTCAATATTTATCTACCTTTTTTAAATTTATTTTAATTTATCAATATAATTTGAATTTTCTATTTTAATTTTCATATTTTGTTCATAATACTCTTTTACATAATTTGTATAATCTTCTTCTGTTTCATTTTCTAATTTATTAGCATTTATATTATTTTTGATATATTTTTTAAAGACATGCTCCTGAACTTTTAAATGAGTTAAATAACGTTTTAATTCAGGAGGCCTATATTCATTCCAATACTCTTCTTTCGTTAAACCTAAATTCTCTATATAAGCTTCAAAAAATTTTACAGTTTCCTCATCATCCCCAGAATATACTGCCTCTTTCTCCATTTGAATTTCCTTTTTAATTTCCTCGTTATCTACAACTAGATTATTTTGTTTTGCATAGTATTCTTCAAGCTTTTCTGAAGCTATTTAATTAAAAGGGGTTTTATAATCATCTTTATCTTTTAATTTTCCATCAAGTTCGTAAAGTTTTTTCCTAAATTCTAACTCTCCTTTATATACTGGCTCTCCATTTATAGTAGCAACTAAGGTATCATTCTCTAACAATTTTTTATTTTCTCTTATATTAGTTGCAAAATTTGAAATATCTTTTATATTGTTCTCTACATTATTGATATTTTCTTCGTTAGACCTTACACTAAAATTTTTATTCTTAAAAAAACATAAAGTTAGAGTTAATAAAATGCCTAAAAATAAAAAATATTTTCTATTTTTCATTTAGACACCTCCTCAAATATATTTTTTTAAACAAATTTCAAAATCATCCTATTTTTAAAAATTATAATCATTTAGTTTAATATTTTTATAACATTCCGAATTTTTTGATATTTTTATATTGTTACCATAATACGTTGTAAACCCCTCATTATGTCAATACCTTCTTTTGAAGTTTTCTGATTATTTAATATAATATAGAAATAACTTTTTTATAACCTTATATTTTAGTTCAATGTAAAATTTATTACCTAGTAATATATTTCAAGGTGCAGTCTCAAATATTTGAGACTGCACCCTAAAACATATTATTAATTCCTTTTATATATTTATAATTATTTTCTACTGCAATAACAGTTATGCCTCCATTTTTAACTTTAAATCTATAGAAATGTTCAACATTATCAAATATCCAACATAGTGCAGATATTATAACACCTTCATGGATGACTTATACCACTAACAAGTTTTTTGTTCTGATAAAATATTTTATCTTACTAGTGTAAGATCATTATTTTTTATAAGATATTCTTTTTCACAAATACTTGCAATAGACCTACTATGAGTTGCTATTATCAATTTATGCCCAATTTCTTGTAAGTTCTTGAACACCTTGAGAATATCTTTTTCTGTTTCTTCATCTAATGCACCTGTAGGCTCATCAGCAATTAATAACCGTGGTTGCTTAACTATAGCTCTTGCTATAGCCACTCTTTGCGATTCTCCTCCAGATAGTTCGTTAGGATACTTATATTTATGATCAGTTAAACCTACTATTTCTAAAGCATGTTTGACTTTTTTACCAATATCTTTTTTGTTTGTACCTAAACAATGAAGGGTAATTGCAACATTATTAAATATATTTCTGTCATATAGAAGGTTATAATTTTGAGTTATTATTCCAATATCCTCCAATCTTAAACTAGACATCTCATCAATATTTTTAGGCAACAATCTGTTATCAAAATAATATTTTCCCTTATACTTTATATCTAGCCCAGCTATTATATTTAACAAAGTTGTTTTACCAGATCCACTTCTCCCCAATATGGCCAAGGAACGCTCTTCTTGCATATAAAAATTTAAATCTTTAAATATTATCTGTTCTTTTCCATTTGGTAGTATATATTTCTTATTGATACCATTAAGCTGTATCATTTGTATTACCCCCATTTTTCTAAAAAAATAGTCATAAACTAAATTTTATGCTACAGATTTTCCACTATTTAAGATTTAACGAAAACCATTTTCCAAATCTTTATGTAATTTTTTAATAAAAATTCTATATATAACTGAAAAAACTAAAAATATTATAATTGCTAATATAATTAAAATCATTTCATCAAAAAATTTATATTTCCATGTAATTATTATATTTAATATAAAAGCCAAAATATAAGGTAAAATCAAATCTATTGAAAAAATCTTATATATCTCACCCTTATTACATCCATTTAAAAAATACAGATAATAAACCTTCTTTCTCTTGGAATAAATAAAATGTGATATCCCTTTTAAAATAATAAACATAATAATTAAATTTAAAATTAAGAGAAAAAGAATTATCTTTTTATTATTATTTATGGCCGCAATCATATTATTATACTGAACAACAAAATTTCTTACTCCTATAATAGTATATTTATCGAAAGATGTTTTCTGTGAAATTCTATCTAAGTTTTTTAAAAGAGTTTGAAGTGAGTTCCCACTTTTCTCTATAGCAATATCTCCATTTATCATTGCAGAATATAAAATTCCATAAAATTCACTTTCCATATCGCCCATCTCATTATCTATCTTAGATAACCTTAAGGGATAAGGAACTACTATATAATTATCTAAGTATTTTTCTGAACTTCCATTATAAAAAATATATGTATTTCTTTTTATAAAACCGACAACTTCAAATTTAAAGTCTTTGCCATAATAATCTCCAATAAGCACATCTCCAACATCATATATACCACTATAGTCATTCCCCAATAAAATTGGAATCCTACCTGTTGAATAATCTACCTTTTCCCAATCAATCTCTTTTCCTCTAGCTAATTCTATATCATAAAATTTAAAAGAGTTTTTATTCATTTGCATACTCTTAGCATTTTGATATATTTTTTTACTTATTTCATCTTTATACTTTCCTTTAACCTCCATGTCTTCCCCATAAGCATAATCAAAGGTGTTATCTCCTTTAAAATTCTCTATCGGAATAAATTGATCAAATACAGATAAAAATTGAAAATTCTTGTCTGTATCAAGTTCATTATAAAAATTACTTAACACAGAAACCGATGACTTTGAATTTAAAAAATCTGAAAATTCTTCTGGATCTTCTAACTTATCTATCAATCTATAAATTTCTTTACCATTGTATATGTTTTCGATTTTATCCGTTTTTTCATTAATCCCAATTGTAAAAAGAGCAAAAACATATACCAAAGTTAAAAAAAGTGTAAGAATAATTAATTCTAAGAAAAATAAAAGGCTATTTTTTTTAAAGTAAAATCTTATTTCTCTAAAAATATTCATTACTGCCTCCTGCTTTACGTCTTTCATATATAAACAAAGAAAAATAAGTCAATATTAGAAGTATATAACAAAAAGCACTTTCCTTTATCAATAATCCAATATCTACTTGAAATTTAAATAAGATCTTAAAAATAAACATAATTACAAAACATATGAAAAATAAAATAGTCAAAAATAGAATATCTCTTTTCAAATTACTCCATCTAGACTTTCCAATAACATGTTTAATAAAATTTTCTTTTCGATTCTTTAAAAAATATAAATAAGAAGCCAGGCAAATCCCTCCTATAATAATCATCTTGCTAAATATTAAAATAATTGGAGTGAAAAAATCCGTTTCTAAAACCCTCCTTATTCCAGCGTCTTTTACATAACCTTTTCTTAAGACTTTTAAATTTACATTATTTATTTCCTCACCATCAATAACATATGGTGGATCATTTAATTTGAAAAAATCTATATCATTAATTAGCACAGAATTATCTAAAAAGCTATTTTCAGATATTCCAAAATATCCAATAACCCTGTATTGTTTATCATTTAGTATAAAAAAATCATTTTGTCCAATCTTTTTCAATTTAACATTTTTTCCTACTATAGCCTCTTTAGTGTCTTCATTCCTAAAAAATCTTCCCTTTTTTAAAGGCGGTATCCAAGAGTTATAATCATTAGAAAAATAGGCACGAATATTTCCATCAGTATCATTTCCAATATAGTAAAAAATCCTGAAAGATACATCATTTAATTTTTCATTTGAAATGATATCCTCATAGGACTGTTCCACTGTTATATTATTCTTAGAGTACAAATCATTGCTTTCAAAAATCAAAAAGTTTTGATATACATTATAATAATTCAACGTTAAAAGAAGTATAAGGGTACATAGTAAAATACTAATCACTATAAATAGATTTCCTCTTTTCATCTTATGCCATTTCTCCTTAAGAATACAAATATTTATTTCCTACAATTTTTTTATAGATATTTCTCATTTTTTATATTCTATAAATAAAAAGCTGAAAAATTTCAGCTTTTTATTTATTTTCCACGTCCATAACGAGTTATTGCTTTATCGGAACGATATGGACTAAATGCCAGATACGGAGATACCGCTTCTGTTCCATTCGTACCCCATTTACGTCCAGAATCAGTTAACATTCTACCTTTTCTATCCTGCATTTGTGCTCTTGTATAGTGACGAACTCCTACCCAGGTTGTCCAACCATGAGCTCTAAAATGTGTTGTTCCTTTAATTTCTTTTCGCTCTCTTTTTCCAGTATGTTTTGGAGTAGAACGTGTAGAACGTGCGGAACGTACAGAATAACTATTAAGGTTTGTATTTTCTGTGTAGTATCCTGTATCTTCAGACCATCCTCCTCCTTCATTTGCTAATGCAATATTCCCAGATATACTTATCCCTATAAACAAAACTAATAAACCTGATATTACCTTTTTTTTCATAATATCCCCCTCCTATTTTAATAGCTTTCATATACAAGATATTACATAAAAAGTACATTGTCAACAATATTTTCCCCAACTTGAAACCGATACATCTACATGTAGATGTGTTATATAATTCCACCTAATGGTAATCAGCTATAATAAAAAAAGAAGAAGCTTGTTTTTTAAGTGCGTTTCTTCCTTTTCCTAACATCCTAATAATAACTTTTAAAACATATTATTAATTCCTTTTATATATTTATAATTATTTTCTACTGCAATAACAGTTATGCCTCCATTTTTAACTTTAAATCTATAGAAATGTTCAACATTATCAAATATCCAGCATAGTGCAGATATTATAACCCCTTCATGGGTGACTACCAATATATCCTTATCTTCTTTGATTCTATCATTTAAAAAATCTACTGTCCTATTATATAGATCTATTAAACTTTCGCCTTTTGGGATTTTGTAATTTATATAATCTTTTGTCCAATAAGCTGTTTCTTCTGGATATAATTTTTTAATCTCTTCATAGGTCTTACCTTGAAATAAGCCAAAGTTTATTTCTTTAATTCTTTCATCAAAAATTCCTTCTAATCCTAATATTTCTGCTGTTTCTACAGTTCTTTTAAGCGGACTTATATATATTTTTCCAAAGGAAAGTTTTTCCACCTGTTTTTTTGTTTCAAGTATTTGTTTTTTACCTACTTGAGATAGTGATGTATCAAAGCTTCCATATACACCTTTCTTATTCTCTAATGTTTCACCATGTCTAACAAATATTATATCCATTTTAGCACCCCTGCAAAGGCTATAAGAGATACTATCTCCGTTGTTTCAATGGTCGCACCATAAACATCCCCTGTAAACCCTCCAATTGTCTTATAAGTCTTTAAAGTCACTAACAATGCCCACACCATAGACACTCCTAAAGGTATTAAAAACATTGGATTTACAAGAAAAACAATTATGCCATAAAGTATTCCTCCCGCTATAGCATATTTTCTTGGATTGCTGCTGGCTAGCATATCTCCTAAACCGCCTGGCCTAGCAATTTTAGCAAAGGACATAAGTAATACTGCCATAAACCTAGCATTGGCACAAGAAAATGCTAAGTATAGCGGAATATTTCCCTCTATATTTGATATGAGAATATATTTAAATAGTATATCGAGTATTATAGCTACTACGCCATAGGTTCCTGCTCTACTATCCTTCATTATCTCCAGTATTCTCTCTCTCTCTCTAGCAGAATAAAATCCATCAAAGGTATCCCCTATTCCATCTAAATGGAGTCCCCCTGTTGTTATTATGATACTCAATACAGCTATAAAGGAAGCTATATCTTTATTTATATAGGAAAAAACATAGTAGAAAAATCCTGCAATTCCTCCTATAATCATCCCTGTAATAGGATAGAAGAAAGTGCTTTTTCTTAAGTTTTCCTCATTAAAATCTACAGCTATATTTATAGGTATTCTAGATAGAAATTGGATAGCCAATGTTAGTCCCTTAATCATTTTATTTTCACTGGCATGCCACAACATACCAAATAGACTTCATCAGATATAGAAGCTATCCTTTGGTTTACTCTTCCTTGAATATCCCTGAAAACCCTTCCTATATGGCTTTCTGGTACCAATGAAGAACCTATCTCATTGGTAACCAATACAAGATTATATTTTTTTTCTTTTACTTTAGATATGAGTTTATTTAATTCATTGACAACTGTATCTTCTACCTCTTTTTGAAGTTCTATTGGTATTCTATCTTCATCTTTGGTTAAATCATACATTATATTTGAAGTAAGGACTGTTATACAATCTAATAAATAATTTTCTTCTTCTCCTATTGCTTCATCTAAATTATAATTTCCTTCAAAAGTCCTCCAACAACTAGGCCTAGACTTTTGATGTAAAATAACCCTATCTTCCATTTCCTTATCCATTACTTTAGATGTAGCTATATATACTACATCTTTTTTATTTTCATATTGTTTTTCAGCAAAGGAGCTTTTTCCGCTCCTTGCTCCACCTGTCACAAGTATAATCATTTTATCACCTAATATCTATTAATACATCTCTGTTAAGAGTTGATTGTTCAAAAGTAGCTAAATTGTCCATAATATAAAGAGCTGAATCTATAACTTGAAATGCTAATGGGCAACCTGAACCTTCTCCAAGTCTCATTTCAAGATTTAGCATTGGTTTAAGGCCTATTTCTTCCATCATATACATAGCCCCTGGCTCTTTTGAAAGATGGGATGGGAACAAATAGTCTTTTACTAGTGGATTAAACATAACTGCACATAATGCTGCTGCTGAAGAAATAAATCCATCTATAACTATTGGTTTTCTATTTTTTGCTGCTGAAAGGAAACATCCGCACATTCCAGCTATATCAAGGCCACCTACCTTTGATATAACATCTAAAGGATCATTTTTATCAGGTTTATTTATTTCTATAGCTTTTTTAACAGTATTCTTCTTTTCTTCATATTGTTCATCTGTAAGGCCAGACCCTTTACCGCAACTTATATCTGGACTTAGTCCTGAAAATACACTTAACACTGCTGCACTAGTAGTAGTATTTCCTATGCCCATTTCTCCTGTTCCTAATATATCATATCCTTCACTATAAAGTTTATCTGCTACTTCTATTCCTACTTCTATAGCTTTTATAGCCTCTTCACGGGTCATACTTGGTCCCTTTGCCATGTTTTTAGTTCCATAAGCTACCTTCCTATTAAGAACTTTAGGATTATCTATATCTGCATCTACTCCAATATCTACAGTAGTTACATCTGAGTTTGTAAACTCTGAAAGAACAGATACTCCTGTATAACCTCTCGTAAGATTTTCAGTAAGGACTTTTGTAAAGGACTTAGGACAAGCACTTACTCCTTCTTCTACTACCCCGTTGTCAGCACACATAACTACTGTGCTTCTTTTTTCCATTTTATTATGTACTTTTCCTGTTATTCCTGCCATTTTTATAGCTATCTCTTCTAAAATGCCTAAACTTCCTATAGGTTTTGTTAAATTGTCCATTCTTTCTTTGGCTTTCTTTTTTGCCTCTTCATCTACCGGCTTTATAGCCTCTAGTGTTTCTTTCAACAGCTTCATGGAAAACCCCTTCCTTTTTTTGTATTTAAAAATAAAAAAACTACCCATGGAGGTAGGATTAAACAAAATGTATAAAACTTCCCTCCGAAGTTTTACCATTTGTTAAGGTAATCTGGCTTACGGTTTGTCACCGTTTACAGTAGCGGGGGCTGCAGTGGATTTTCACCACTTTCCCTTATTTTTTATAAATTAATTATATATCTTATTTTTTTTTCAGTCAAATAATTTGTTTACATCTAATTTGGAGAAAATTTTTGATATAATATACTATAAACAAAAATTAATTTGAGGAGAATCTTATGTTTGGATATATTACTCCCTGTAAAATGGAATTAAAAATAAAGGATTATGAAAAGATAAAAGCTTATTATTGTGGACTTTGTAGAAATATAAAATATGATTTTGGCAATATCCCTAGAATTACATTGAATTATGATACAACCTTTTTAGCCATTTTTTTAGACGCTTTTAGTAAAAATGAAGAAAAATATATTAAAAAAAGCTGTATACTTCATCCTGTAAAGAAAAGAATATTTTTAATCGACAATGAACCTTTAAAATATGCTTCTACTTTAAATATTATTTTAGCTTATCACAAGGTTTTAGATGATGTCGCAGATGATAATACTTTAGAAAGTAAAATATTCTCGTCTATACTTAAGTCCTATTTAAATAAGATACCTAATAATTTTCAAAACACTGAAAAAAATATAGTAGAAAAATTAGATAAACTTTATTACCTTGAAAAAAATAAAAACATAAATAGTTTAGATGAGTTAAGCCACCCTTTTGGAGAACTAACTGCTTATACTATAATGACTTACCTAAATAATAAAGAATATGAAGATGCTTTATACCGTTTAGGATATAATTTAGGAAAGTGGATCTATATAATAGATGCCTTCGATGATTTAGAAAAGGATTTAAAACGTAATGAATTTAATGGAATCGATTTGATTCTAAACAAGGACAATATGCCCTACGATGATTTTGTAGTAAATATAGAAAATAGATTAAATTTCATCCTAACTTCCTATGCTAGGGAATGTAGTACAGCTTTGGAGTCATTACCTATAGTAAAAAATAAAGATATACTATTTAATATTTTTAATTTTGGTCTTTTAGAAAAAATGAACAAAGTATTTGAAACTAAGAGGAGGAAAATAAATGAAAAATCCTTATGAAGTATTAGGCATAAATAAAAATGCCTCAGAAGCAGAAATAAAAAAAGCTTATAAAGAGCTTGTTAAAAAATATCATCCTGATAAGTATATAGACAATCCTTTAAAAGAATTAGCAGAAGAAAAACTGAAGGAAATAAACGAGGCCTATAATTTCCTTATGAATAATAAAAATAGTTATTCAGACAAAGATCTCTTGCATTCTATAAGAATAGATATTCAAAATGGTAATTTATCTGAAGCTGAAAGAAAATTAAATATGGTAAATAAAAAAACGGCTGAATGGTACTTTTTAATGGGAATACTAAATAGAAGCAAGGGATGGTATGATGCAGCTTATAGTAATTTAGAAACAGCTTGCAATATGGAACCTGGAAATAGGGAATATAATAGAACCTTCAACTCTCTATTTAAACAAAATGACCATTATAGAGAACCATATAGGAAAGAAAGCGATCATGATATATGTAATATTTGTGCAACCCTCTATTGTTTAGATTGTCTATGTGAATGTATGGGAGGAGATTTCATATCATGTATTTAAATAATAAAAGTAAAGCTGTAGCTTATGGGGGACTTCTTACAGCGCTATCTGTAATATTTATTTATTTAAGTACTATTGTACCTTATAATAAATTATTATTCCTCTTTTTTTCTACATTGATTATTCCTATTGGACTAATACTTACTAATGTTAAAAATAGTTTATACATATATATTGCTTCTTCTGTTTTATCATTATTACTACTAGGGATGAGAGGAAATGTTCTATCTTATATCTTATTTTTTGGTCCCTATGGCATAATAAAGAATTTTATAGAGAAAATTGATAACTTATTTATAGAAATTATCTTGAAACTTATATATTTTAATATTACATCTTTTGTACTTTATAAACTATATGGATTATTTATTGCAAATCCTATAAATGGAAATATATCTATTAAAAAGCTAATAATATTCATTCAGCCTGTTTTTTTATTATTCGATTATTTCCTAACCTTATATATACATAAATTAAAAAAATATAGGATATAGACTATATCCTATATTTTTTATTATACATTATATTATTCCAATTCCTGCTAAAAATACTATAGCTATTAGGATAGGAGAAATAAATCTTACTAAAAAATAAAAAGCATTTATGTATCCTGCTTTTATAGTCTCATTATTAGTCAATTGATTCTCTAAGTTATTCTTATTAAACTTCCACCCTACAAATATACAAGTTATCAAAGCCGCAATGGTTAAGAAATAATTAGCTGTTAAATAATCTAAAAAGTCAAATAAATTTTTACCAAAGAACACTTTCCCAGATAATGGTCCATTGGAAAGGGAAGCAAAAATTCCTAATATAATTATAAGAGTAGTAGATAAAATAGTAGCACTTCTCCTCTTCATTTTAAAACGTTCTATTACATAAGCAACTACTACTTCTAGTAAAGATATAGTACTTGTAAGGGCTGCCAATGCTAATAATACAAAAAACATTATAGAAAATATATAACCTCCTGGCATCTTAGTAAAAACATTTGGAAGTGTTATAAACACTAATCCCGGTCCACTATTTGGAGCAATACCAAAAGCGAATACTGCTGGAAATATAGCTATGCCTACTAATAATGCTATTACTGTATCAGCTATAGCTATATTTAAAGCTGTTTTCCCTAGTTTTTCTCCTTTTCCTATATAAGAACCATAAGTAATCATTATTCCCATGCCTAAACTCAACGAAAAGAAAGAATGCCCCAACGCATCTAATATACTACTTCCAGTAATTTTAGAAAAGTTTGGTTTAAATAGAAAATCTAATCCTTCCTTTCCTCCTGGTAAAGTAATAGCCCTAATATCCAATATAATTATTATTACTAATAACAATGGTACCAATATCTTTGAAAATCTTTCTATTCCCTTTTCTACACCTGTTGCAACTACAGTTCCCGTTATCAACATAAATATTATCTGCCAAATTATAGGCTTTGTTGGATGGGTTATAAAATTCGTAAACATTGTTTCAATTTCAGCTGCACTACTAGCTGCAAATTGATTTCCAAAAGATTTAACTATATATTCTAAAGACCATCCTGCTATAACTCCATAGAAAGAAAGTATCATAAATGCAGCTAAAACCCCTAATACTCCGCTAATATACCATTTTCCATTAGAAGAAAGTTCTTTAAAAGAACCAATTGCATCTTTTTTTCCTTCCCTACCTACTACAAACTCAGCTAACATAACTGGAATACCTATTAGTACAACGCAAATTAAATAAACTAAAATAAATGCTCCCCCACCATTCATTCCTGTAATATAAGGAAATCTCCATATATTACCTAACCCTACTGCTGAACCTATGGCTGCAGCTAAAAGACCAAAACTAGTTTTAAAACTCTCTCTTTCACTTCCTTCTGGTCTCACTTTGTTTGAGTTTTGATTCATTTCCTTACCCCCTTTGACAAAAGTTACATTTTTTTAATATTCTCTTTATAAGAGCATAGTATGAAATTTAATAAAAGTCAAGAAGTTTTCTGAATTGTCTAAATATTAACGAAATAACTAAATATTTTTCAGTCACCTTTTTTTCCTCTTATAAATATAATGTATTAGTATGTATTAGAAGGAGGGATTTTTTTTGCTGTCTAAGGAAGAATATATTAAACTTTCTTTAGAATATAATTTGTTTTTCGCAAGAATAATGAAAGAACATCTTATATTTATTGAAGCTTCACTGCCAATAAAAAATAGTAAATTAATATTAAAAATTGATGATCTTAAGAATGATTTTGAAAGCTTTTTATTGGAAATTTCCTACTTAAGTAATAGAAGGATAAGTGAAAAGGTTATTTCTTCAAACCAATTAGTAACTCCATATACAATGAATGCTGAAATGCTTACAGAATTTTATACTGGAATATGTATAGATGCAGAAATCACAGAGATAGAGATAAACTTAGAGCCTATGTGTAACACAGATTATTCACCAGATCTTTATAAAAAAATCTATAATCTAAATATAGAGGCTATAAAACTAGTTGAAAAATTAATTGATATAAAACAAAAACTACTGGAAGATACTTTAAATTGTAAAATTTTTATAACGCTTTATCCACTTCTTTTAGAGCATACCTTTGAAGAAGCAGAGGTATATCTAAATATACTTATGAAGTTACAGGATTTAGATGAAAGCGTATTAAATTACAACATACTAAATAAAGAAGTTTTCTGGAATGAAATAATGGAAGAACATTCAATGTTCATAAGAGGATTTCTTGATCCTACTGAAGGAAATTTAATAAATATAGCTAATGAATTTGCTGGGTTGTTTGAAGAACTTACTGAAAAAGCTAAAGAGGCTTTGGAAAGTAACTATTCTCCAGAAGAAGTTACTAAGGAAAGTATAGAAGCTACTGAACAAATAAAAGAATTCAAAACTGAAGCTACTGAAGGCATATTAAATTGCAATATTCGCTCTATAATCATACCTCTTTTGGCTGATCATGTATTGAGAGAAGCTAATCATTATCTAACAATATTAAAAAGCTCAAACTAAATTAGTTTGAGCTTTTTAAATGATATATTTTGGCGGAGAGAGAGGGATTCGAACCCTCGGTACAGTAAACTGTACAATGGTTTTCGAGACCACCACCTTCAACCTCTCGGTCACCTCTCCAAGCTATTTTTGTCTTAACTTTTTAAAAAAAGTTCTTAAAATTTCTCTGCATTCCGTCTCTAATACTCCAACTTTTGTATCTACACTATGATTAAAATTATTATTATGGAGTAAATCGACTACGGTACCACAACAACCCATTTTATAGTCTTTAGTTCCAATAACTAATCTGTCTATTCTAGAATTTAAAATAGCCCCTGCACACATAGGACAAGGCTCCAAAGTTACATACATAGTACAATCTAAAAGCCTCCATCCACCTAAGTATTCACTTGCTTTCTTTATTGCAATTATTTCTGCATGAGCTGTAGGATCTTTCATGGTTTCTCTCATATTATGGCCTGTAGCTATAACTTTGCCATTATGAACCACAATAGCTCCCACTGGAACCTCTAGAATATTAAAAGCTTTTTCAGCTTCTTTAAAAGCCAATTTCATATACATTTCATCCATATTTTTCACCCATATTTTTAACTATAAAAAATGGTGCACCCGAGAGGAGTCGAACCCCCGACACACGCCTTAGGAGGGCGCTGCTCTATCCAACTGAGCTACGGATGCACACTAGGTACCTATATATTTTACACTATTTTTATTTAAAAGTCAAAATTTGATTAATTATATTTTAAAAAATTGTATTTCGAATATATTTAAAAAATCCTTTTAAATTTCTAAAAGCTTTTGTAATAAAATTAGCCTTTTTCACATTTTTACCTATGGTTAACTCAACTTCTTTTAGCACTTTTTCACTATTTTCACTGTATAAAATTGTTTTTCCTATGGTATCTCCTTTTTTAAGAGGAAGTTGGATGTGATTGTCTATAACTATTTTTTGTAATATATTATCATTATTTTTTTCTAAAAGACGGATATTTTCTTTGGGAAATACTTCCACCTCTGACCTGTTTCCGTTAGGAATATGTATGATATCTACTGGAATGTTTTTAGAAAGTACTTCCCTTTTTTTATAATTTGAAATTCCATATTCTAATAAATACTTACTCATATTTTTTCGGCCTTCTTCACTTTTAGTACCCATAACTATACCAATAAGCCTAAAATCTTCACCTTTAGCTTGTCCTTTTACTTTTGCAGTAGAAACTAAACAGTATCCAGCTTTTTCTGTAAATCCTGTTTTTAACCCATCTACTCCATTCATTTCTTTTAATAAGGGATTTGTATTTTCATTTATAAACTCTTCATCCCTTACTCCATCTTCTATGTCTATTTTATCTTTTTTAGTTATTTCAAGTATCTCTGGATATTCTTTTATTATGTATCTTGATAATTTAAATATATCCCTAACACTCATAGTGTTTTGCTCATTTCCTTGTGGAAGTCCATTTGGATTTAAATATCTTGTATGCTCTAAGCCAACTTCTTCAGCTTTTTGATTCATCCTGCTAACAAAACTTGATACATCTCCTGATATATGTTTAGCTAGTGCTACACAGGAATCATTGGCAGAAACTATTAAAACACTTTCAAGTAAAGTTTCTACAGAAAATTTTTCTCCTTCTTTAAGTTCAAAAGTTGAACCATTAACTTCTTCAACTTCTTTATCTATAGTTATAATATCATCCATGGATATATTGCCACTTCTTATTTCATCCATTACTATAGTATAAGTCATAAGCTTTGTAATACTAGCTATTGCTAGAGGAGTATCTATATTGTACTCTTCTACTATTCTACCATCTTCAAAATCTCCTAATAGATAAGCAGAAACGCCATCTTCAATTCCTATTTTTCCAGCAAAAGCTATAGAATTAGTGAATAAAACTAACATTAAAATAAGAAATAATTGTCTTTTAAATTTATTTTTCATAATATCACCTTATATATTTTTATATAATATAGTTTTTATTTATTTAACTATAGATAAATCTATTTATTATAAAGCCATTTATTAGCTCTCTTCTCAAAACTGGTACCTGTAACTTCCTCACAAACTTTAATAAAATCCTCTGTTTTAGCATTGAAAAACCTATTTTTATGATAATACTTATTTAGTATATCATATAGAGTTTCTTTTCCAAAATCTTTTTTTATTTCATTTAAAAACATAGCCCCTTTATAATATACTAAGGCACCATAATCATTCCAATCATTAAAATCTTCCAAAGATTTAACTACTGTCTTTTCAAAATTATATGCTTCTGCCATATAATCATAATAACCTCTCATTTCTTCATACTCTTCTTCTCCTATTTTTTCACCATATATTTCATCAGAATATATAATTTCGGAATAAGTTGCTAATGATTCATCTAGCCAAGCTTCTTCTATTTGATCATTGCCTACTATTCCATACCACCACTGATGAGCTGTTTCATGGACTATTACCTTTTCTAAAAAGTCCTTTTCAAATTCATCATAGTATTCTTTTCCTATAAAAACCAATCCTGGATACTCCATTCCTCCACTAAAATCTGTAGCTACTACAGAATAATATCCATAGGGGTACTTTCCAAATAATCTGTTAAATAGTTTAATAGAATTCTCTGAGACATCTCCTACAAACCCTTTAATATCTGAATCATTTTCTAAAAAATAATTCTTTATTCTTACTCCTTCGACCTCTTTTTCTTCTACTATAAATTTTTCACTGGCAGCCCAAGCAAAATCCCTTATAAGTTTACCTTCTACATTATATATTTTCTTATCTTCTTTTACTTTTTCATCTAGTATATTCCCGCTAGAAGCTACTATCATGTCTTTAGGTACTATGATTTTTACTTGATAGTTATTTATATCGCTATAGAAAGGATCTCCAATATTATAATAAGGGTCTGTGTTCCATCCTTCTTCATCATATGCTGATACTATAGGATACCAGTTGCCAAAATTAAATGTATCTTCTCCATATCCAAATCTCTCTTCTGCAGGAGGAAGTTTAGCTTCGTACTCTAAATATATTTTAACTTTTTTATCTTGTTTTAAAGGAGAATTTAACTTTAATTTCAAAATAGTATCTCCACTACCTTGTATATCATAATTTACTCGTTTTTTATCCACTTTTATTTCATTTAAATCTATAAATCCTGGTTGAAATCCGGCCTTATACTTTGTATCCAAATCATCATATAAAAAAGGAGCAGTATCTTCTGATTTAAATGCATTTGGATAGAGATGTATAAATATCTCATCTAAAATATTTCCTGTATTATTTACATAAGTAATAACTTGTTTTCCTATATAGGTCTTTTTTTCTGGATTAAATTCCACTTCTATTTTATAATTATTTATTTTATCTATTTGCAAATCATTATAATCATCTGTAATCAAAGTAGGATGAGTTTTCATAGATGTTAAACAACTAGATAATAATAAGGATAAAGCCAATATAGTTATTAAAAAAATAGATCTTTTTTTACCTCTATACATATTTTCCCTCCAAAGTTCTATATTGTTATAGTATATTATGAAGCTTAGGCTTTTATTAAATTTTATTTCATAAAAATAAAAACCTTAGTAGTTTACGATAGACTACTAAGGTCTTCTGTTCTCCTATTTAGTTATCTTTTCAATTCCTCTCATATATGGTCTTAATACTTCTGGAATCAGTATAGAGCCATCTTCTTGCTGATAGTTTTCAATTAGAGCTGCAAAAGTTCTTCCTACTGCTAAACCTGAACCATTTAAAGTATGAACATATTCTAATTTTTTGTTTTCTTTTCTTCTAAATCTAATATTTGCTCTTCTGGCTTGGAAATCTTCGAAATTACTACAAGAAGATATCTCTACATATCTATTGTAACTAGGCATCCATACCTCTATATCATAAGTCTTAGCTGCTGAAAAACCTAAATCTCCTGTGCAAAGATTAACAACCCTATAAGGAAGTTCTAATTTTTGCAATACTTCTTCTGCATCATTTGTAAGTTTTTCGAGCTCTTCATAAGAATCCTCAGGTCTTGAAAACTTAACTAATTCTACCTTATCAAACTGATGATTCCTTATAAGACCTCTTGTATCCCTTCCTGCTGATCCTGCTTCCTGTCTAAAACAAGGAGTATATGCTGTATAATAAGTAGGTAGTATGTCTTCATTTAATATTTCATCCCTGTGTAAATTTGTAACTGGTACCTCTGCTGTAGGTACTAAAAAGTAATCTTTACTTGGAATAGAAAAAGCATCTTCTTCAAACTTAGGTAATTGTCCAGTCCCAGTCATACTACTCCTATTTACCATAAATGGTGTTAGCATTTCTATATAGTCTTGATCCACTGTATGAAGATCCAACATGAAGTTGATTAATGCTCTTTGAAGCAATGCTCCTTTATTTCTAAAAATACTAAATCTTGCACCTGTTATTTTAGATGCCCTTTCAAAATCAAGTATATTTAAATCTACTCCTAGATCCCAATGAGCTTTTGGTTCAAAAGGAAATTCTGTTGGTTCGCCCCATTTTCTAATTTCTACATTATCTTCATCTGTTTCCCCTTCAGGTACACTTTCATGAGGAATATTTGGAATACCTAAAAGTAATTTCTTTAAATCTTTGTCTATTTCTTTAACTTCTCCATCTATATCCTTAATATTTGAAGATAATTCTTTCATTTCTTCTAATAGTTCAGATATATCTTTACCTTCTTTTTTCATCTTTGGAATTTCTTTTGAAACTTGATTTTGTTTTGCTTTCTTTTCTTCTACTTCCACTAAAAGATTTCTTCTCTTTTCATCTAGCTCAATTATTTCATCGATATTATGATCACCAGAAAGTTTAGATATTTCTTTTTTTACCAATTCCGGGTTTTTTCTTATCATTTTAATATCTAACATTTAACTCATCCCTCCTACCTTTATTTTGAAAATAAAAAAACTCTCTATCCCATTTAGGGACGAGAGTTTACCCGCGTTGCCACCCTAGTTAGCTAAAAAGCTCACTTAATATAAATAATCTGCTCTGGGTCGGATTCAATAATTTGTCTCACCAATTTTCACCTGCCATTGGCTCTCTTTAGAGACTAAATATATCTACTATTTCCCATCATTGCAAACTATATAATTTTGTTGAATATTATATCATATGTGAATTCTAAATTCAAGTGACTTTTTCTGGATTTTTTGTTGACCTATTATATTTTCATATCCCCTTTTTTAATATATCCCTTTTTCCTCATCCATTCTGATATTATAAAAGATATTAGACCTGGAAGAATAAAATGGAGTAAAATAATTTTTATAAACACTCCTGGTTCAGTTCCCATAGTATCTATTGTTGCAAATTGTCCTACTAATCCGCTAGTACCCATGCCAGCTCCTATCATATTTCCTTCCATTTTAAATACTGTGGTAGACAATGGTCCTAGTATTGCAGAAGCTATTATTGGTGGAATCCAAATTTTAGGATTCTTAATTATATTAGGAATTTGAAGCATAGAAGTACCTATTCCTTGTGCGATAAATCCACCAAGTCCATTTTCTCTATAAGAAGAGATGGCAAATCCTATCATCTGTGCTGCACAGCCTACTGTACTAGCTCCTGCTGCAAGTCCACTAAGACCTAAGGAAATAGCTAAGGCTGCACTGCTTATTGGAAGAGTTAGAGCTATCCCCATTAGTACTGATACTAATATTCCCATAGGAATAGGTTGAAGTTCTGTAGCTAAATTTATTATATTTCCAATAAAAATCATTAAGCTATTTACTACTGGAGAAATATAATTACCTACCAGTCCTCCTACAACTATAGTTCCAAGTGGAACTATAACTATATCTACTTTAGTTTTTCCCTGAATTAATTTGGAAAACTCTGCTCCTAAAAGGGAAGCTACAAAAGCCCCTACAGGTTCTCCAACTTTTATCAATACTTCTCCACCATTAATGTCAATAGTACCTGCTCCTATTGCTCCCGTAATAATAGAAGCAAATATTCCTAATGGAGAAGCCCCTATACTATATGCAACTCCAGCACCTATTGCTGGTCCCATCATATATTGAGCTATCTGTCCAAACTCAACTATAGTATTTACTTTAAAAAAGGTTCCTAGTTGTTTAATTATGAGTCCTATAATTAAAGAAGAAAATAATCCAAGTGCCATACCATTTAAAACTTTGATCAAATAATCCTTTACTCCATATTTTTTAGATTCTTTGTCCATTCCAGCCACTCCTCAATTTTGTTATTACAGTTGTCTTGTCACCTGTATATACAAAATATATCACTTTATTAATCTTTTATCAAGTAGCTTTTTTCTTCTAATTTTTCTATAATTTTTTTGAAAGTCTCTTCATCTTCTATTTCTATAGAATGTATATGAATTCCATCTGTTAAAGAAGATAGTGGCTCAGCATTGGTATTTTTTAAATTCTTTATAAATTTTTCTACATCTAATCTTGAACTAATCATAAGGGAACCCTTTATTTCTCCATAAACAGGATGTTCAACAATCACATCTAATATTTTTCCTCCCATATCTACAATAGTTTTTAATTCATCTTCAATTTCATCATAAGTTGAATGTTTACATACTATGGTTTTAATTATTCTATTTCCATCTACATCTTTTAAAATAATATATCCTTGAGGTGTAGCTATAATTTCTTCACCGCTAGCTCTCAAAATAGCAATATCTTGAACTATTACCTGTCTACTTACCCCTAATTTTTTAGCAAGTTCTGTACCACTTATAGGTTCATCTAATTTATTTAATATATTTATAATCTCTAATCTTCTTTCGTCTGAATTCATAATATCACTCCTTTACTTTTTATTAAATTATAGCATACTTTATATTATTTTTTATATAAATGTTAAAAAGGTGTTGACAAGCCTTCTGTTTTGAGATAATATATAATCTGTTGGGTTTTGGCATAAAATATGGCCCTATGGTCAAGCGGTTAAGACACCGCCCTTTCACGGCGGTAACCCGGGTTCGAATCCCGGTAGGGTCACCATATTAAAATTTTAAAAATATGAAAGCTAAGCTTTCTATTTTTTATATCATAATTTAAAATTTGTAATTTATAATTGCCGCAAGGCTAACATGGCCTGGTAGTTCAGTTGGTTAGAATGCCAGCCTGTCACGCTGGAGGTCGAGGGTTCGAGTCCCTTCCAGGTCGCCATAAAAAAGAGCTTAGAAAATTTTCTAAGCTCTTTTTTGATTTTAAATCTATGATACTTGTTTACACTTCTTCTTAAAATTCATCTGCATCAAAATGGTTTATAGGATATGTTTATACTATTTGTTTCTTCATTGTATATTATATCTGATTCTACACCATATAAATCTCTAATAAGTTCCTCCGTTAGAACTTCTTGAGGTGTGCCATAGTTTACTACCTTCCCAGCCTTTAATGCATATATTTTATCACAGTACAATGCAGCTATATTCAAATCATGAATTGCAGATATAATAGTAATATCCAAATTCCTTGCAATGGACATAAATTGAAGTTGGTATTTTATATCCAGATGATTTGTAGGTTCATCTAAAATTAAACATTCTGTTTCTTGTGCTAATGCCCTAGCTAATATAACTCTTTGCTTTTCTCCACCAGATAAACTATTATAGCTTCTATCTTTAAAACTGCCCATGCCCACTTTTTCTAAAGAACTTAATGCAATTTCATAATCCTTATAATTATCTCTTTCCAAAAACTTTTTATGAGGTGTTCTTCCTATAAGGATCATATCCAATACAGAAAAATCAAAATCCATTTCATTATGTTGGGCAACTACCGCTAGTTTTTTCGCTGTTTCTTTTAGGGGCAATTCTTCTATATTTTTATTGTCTATAAATATAGTTCCACTTTTAGGTTTTAGTGTACGATATATGCATTTTAACAATGTACTTTTACCACTACCATTTGGCCCAATAATTCCTACAAATTCTTTATTATATATATGCACATCCAAATCCCTTAATATCTGCTTTCCACCTAAAAATACTTCCAATCCTTTTGAACAAATCTCCATTATTTACCACCCCCAAAGCCATAGGATTTATTTATCATTAGATATACAAATGTAGGGGTACCTATCATAGATATAAGTATACCAATTGGAAGTTCACTACCTGGTATTATAATCCTAGACAATACATCTGCCCATATTAAAAATATAGAACCAAATAAAGCAGTAATAGGTATTATTTTTTTATGATCTGTCCCAAAAAGCATTCTTACAATATGGGGAATTATTAAACCTACAAATCCTATAATTCCAGCAGAATATACTACTAAACCTATAATTAAAGAAGTTACAAATAGATAGACCTGACGATATACATGCAAATCCTTCCCCAAGGTTATGGAAACTTCATCTCCAAGTAACATTAAATTTAAAGTTCTATATTGGGTAATAAAAAATATAGTTGAAACTACGATTATTGGAAATATAAAGCGTATATTTTCCCAATTAGCCCCAGCTAAGCTACCCATTAGCCAATAAGTAACACTTCTCATTTTTTCTTTGTTTTCAGCAAAGAAAACTATAAAGCTAGAAAACGCCGAACATAAAGAGCTTAGTGCCATACCAGATAATAATAATTTAGTAGAATTGGCTCTACCATTGATGTTTGCCATACTAATCACAAGTAAAGATATAATAAAGGCTCCTAAAAATCCACAAATTCCAACGTAATTAGGTCCAAGAGATCTCCCCACTCCTAATAAAATAGCTACGGTTGCCCCCAAATATGCCCCAGAGGATATACCTAAAATATATGGGTCCGCCAGTGGATTTTTAACTATGGCTTGCATTATTAATCCCGATACTGAAAGTCCCATGCCAACACAGGCAGCTAAAAGAATTCTAGGCAATCTTATAAACCATACAATATCCTGAGTAGCAAGACTAGGGATGGAACTTTCATCCCCTATAGAAAAGGCATTATAAAGCACAACCTTATAGACATCCTTTATGGATATATCCACAGAACCTATGGTTATGGCTGCTAGTATAGAAAGTATCAACCCAGCTATAAGTATAACAGAAACACCTATATATATAGGTGCCCCCTTAAATAGTCCATTTTGTATGCCTTTGTTAGAATTCTTTTTCATAATTAATCCTCATGTAATTCTGGATATAAACCTTTGCTAATAGATTTTATTCCATCTAATGTTCTAATACCACTAGCATAAACCTCGCCTAACATTATAGGATGAACTCGTTTATTTTGTATAGCTGAGATGCTTGAAAGCCCTTGATTTTCTAAGATTTCTTTTAATGCAGTATCTCTATCTATTTCATCTCCGTAATAAACAGTAAAGATTACTTCAGGATTAAGTTTCACCAAATCCTCGGCACCAATAGTTCCATTTTCCTTTGCAACTAAATCTGCACCTACTTGGGTAGCTATATTTCCACCTATACTATCTTCGCCATAGATTCTATAAGTATTATCACTTCCAACTTCTAAAATAACAGTTTTTACTGGTTCTAAATCCTTAGCAAAATCATTGGCCTTCTTTATTTCTGCCTTCATATTATCTACTATTTCATTTGCCTTATCTTCTACATTAAAGATTTTTCCTATATTTAAAATATCTTGATATTCATGCTCAAGAGAATCCTCATCCAACATTCCACTATTTAATGCCATATAGGTATTAATTCCTCTTTCATGCCAAAAATCCACATCTCCTAAGTGTTTTTCACCAAAAAATGAGCTCCAGCTTAATATAAAGTCAGGTTTCATGCCCAATACTTCTTCCTTAGTAGGTCTTTCTTTATAATATTTGATTTTATTAAAATCTTCCTTGTACTCATCTTTTACATCATGGTCTAGACCAGATGCGGCAATTATTTTATCTCCTAAGCCTAATGCCAATAACGTTTCAATAGAATTTTGGTATACAGCTAAAACTTTCTCTGGTGCTTTTTCAAAAGTGATTTCTACAGGTTCACCATCATAATTATGTGTTTGAATAGTTACAGGATAGTGAGAACTTTTCTCATCTGTATTTTTACTCGCTGTCTCTTCTGCCTTAGTAGGTGCATCACTTGGCTTAACATTCTTTTGACATCCAGTTATTCCAAAAATCATAATTGTGGCTAAAAATAAACTCAAAAATCTTTTCATTTAAAATCATCTCCCTTATATATTTTAATGGGTTCCTTCTATAACTTCTAATCCTTTTGATTGAAATATCTCTTTGATTTTTTCTAATCTATTTGCTTTACATTTCACAGCACAGACCCCCAAATGAACCCTATCCACTTCATTTTCTACAAACCTTATGGCTATGTTCTCTATATTTTCTGTACTATTATTAGAACAAATTTCACAGGTGAAAAAAGATATAAGTTCTGTCTTCACATCCTTATATTCTTCAAAATGCTTGTCCTTATTATTATAGGCCCCAAAACAGCCTATAGTTGAGCAAATACCATTAACTTTTTCACATATTCCAATTGCTAATTTCATAAGTAGCCTCCCAAATTTTAAAATAAAAAAACAATCCCAAATATACAAAGGATTGCATCACAAAAAATCCCTCCTTTATCCTTCGTAAAGTTTGGTAATTAAAAAAATAGGCAGATATTCTGACTTAAGGATTTACATTTTTTCAGCCTTCCCAGTTTCCCAGTGGCATATTGAAAAAACTACTCTATTACAGCGGCGGGACCGTGTGGGATTTTCACCCAACTTCCCTTTTAATCTACATAAAATAAAGTAGAACCTATTTTTATGTATTCATTTGTCTAATATATTCTACTAAATGCAACAAAGACTGTCAAGCTAACATAAAGTATGAGATAGTGACAAATAAAACATGCCTAGAAATTTTCTTCTAAAAAATTTAATTCCCAAGCATGTTTTTTTATTTTTTTATTTAACTTCCCATCTCAAATCTGGTCCATAAAATTTTAATGGTATAAACTTTTCAAGAATCCTTGAAAATACTCTATCTGTATATATTTCAGATATTTCCTTAGGAGTTAAATTAGTTGAAATAATTGTCTTTTTCCCACTTATAAGCCTTGTATTTACAATATTGAATATCTCTGCATTAGTAAAAGTATTTGACACTTCTGTGCCTAAATCATCTATTATGAGCAAATCTGCTTCAAATAGATAATTATAATCTTCATGATCGAACTTTTTCCCGTTTTTATTAAATCTATGATTTTCTATTATTTCCAATATAGTAAAAGCTGTTTGATAAACAACTATTTTATTCTTGTCTAGTAATGCTTTTGCAATACAATTACACATAAAAGTTTTTCCCAATCCTGTACTTCCATAAAAAAGAAGATTTTCTCCATTATTCTCATCAAAATTACTTACAAATCCTTCAGAAATACTAAGTATATTCATCATATTTTCTCTAGGAGTTAGTTTTTCACCTTCAAAGGATTTATTGGGAAAAACATTTATATCAAAGGTCTTAAAATTTTCTTTTTTAAGGGTATTTTCAATGTTTGACATATCATAAGCTTTTCTTATGAGTGCTTGTTTAAAACAACTACATTTCTCTCCATTTTTAAGATACCCTGTATCTTTACACCTATTGCATTCATAGTTCACATCTAAATATTCTAAAGGTATATTGTTTTCTGTAAGAAGAACGGCTTTTTTCATTTTAAGTTTTTCCATTCTTTCCTTTATTCTTCCTACATTTTCTTCATAGCTTTTAGGGTTTCTTAAGATAGCCTTAGATATTAAAAATCCTGTTTTAGATATTTCCTCATCAAGCTTTTTTATTTCAGGTACTTTAAAATATACTTCATTCTGTCTTAACTTTTGTTCATATACAGCCCTATCTCTCTTTTTTTCAAATTCACTTAAAATCTCATTTAAAACCTTTTTATCCATCGGCTATTCCCCTTTAACCTTAAAATAATATGCTTCTCTTTTCTTCTTTACTATTTCCTCTAACTCATCGGAAGTATAGTTAGAAGTCCTTTGCTCAAAATTATGAAACCTTGTTTTTACTGGTTTTCCAGTAGCTCTAATTTGCTTTTTTGATTGTGTTTTCTTATAATCGTATCCTTTATTATCTATATCTCTTTTTTCTTGTATCTTATCTTTCTTTTCAATATCATCTAAAGTCTTTATACCTTTATTATGCCAAGAAGACAATATTCCATCTATATAGTTAATACTTGGATTTGAAATTTTATTAGTATTTTCACAAGCTTTAAGGACCATCTCTAGTGAAAAATCATATTTCCCAAACCATTTGTCTATAACCTTCATTTGACTTTCTGTAGGAATTCCTTTACCATATCCTAAGTATTTCATTATTCTTTCGTATCTATAATATCTTTGGTCTTTTAGCTTTAATTCTTCTTGCAATGCTTCTACATTTGTTATGCCTGAATCATACCAATTCCTAATTATTCCTTCTACATAATTTACTTTTCTTTTGCCTTTTTTTTCTACTGAATAGAAAAATGCTTTAACTATTATATCAGGATTCATATTATAATTATACATCCATTCTAGTATTTTCTTCTTTTCATTAGGAACTAATTGTCTCCTCATTATATAATCAATTGAGTTAAACATTTCATTTATGGTTGCTATTTTATTTGCTTCTATTAAATCCTTCTGAGAACAAGTATACGACTTATTAGAGGAAGCTTCTTCTTTATTAGACATTGAAGAAACCAGTTTATAATTGTTCTTTATATAAAGCTGTTTAAGATTTAAAAATTTAACTTCATAATCATATTCATTTCCATTTTTCTTCGGTATTTTCTCTATTATCCCTTTCTTTTGCCAAAAATCCCAAGCTCTTAAAACATCAGAAAGAGGTATATCTAAATTTTTAGCAATAGTTTCATTGTTTACTTGTATATCTATATCTTTATCATGAGCATATTTAAAGCCTAAAAGATATACCTTCACATAAGTTCCATCTGCCATAGGCATAAAATCATTAATAAATATATTTTCTATAGGAGTATCTCCTAAATCTATCTCTGTAGTTTCCAAATTAAAACTCATTAAACTTCACCCGCTTCTTTTAACCTCTTATATACTAAAAACTAATTGCTTAAAATCTAATAAAAGCTCTTTAGATATATAGTGCTTATTAGCCATATCTAACATTATATCCATAGCCCTATTAGTTTCCATACCTTTTCTATAAGGTCTATCTTCTGTAAGAGCTTGGTATATATCTGCTAATGCTATTATTTGATCTTCCCTAGCCAAAGTCTTATAATTCAGTTTTTCTGGATACCCTTTTCCATTTAGCTTTTCATGGTGATTTCCTGCCCATTCTGCAATATCTTCTAAACCTTCTACTTGTTTAAGTATTAATTTAGTATAGTAAGGATGAGATTTAATGATTCTAAACTCATCTTTTGTGAGCTTGCCTGGCTTCTCAAGAATAGCATTAGGCACAGTAAGCTTTCCTAAATCGTGAAGGTTAGCAGCAATCTCTAATTTTTCTACCATTCTAGGACTATAACCCAAATATATAGCAAACTTCCTTGTTAAATTAGATATACCTTGAGAATGTCTATAAGTAAAAGGACTTTTACTGTCTATTATAATGGAAAAAGCCTCTGATATTTTTTTAAGACCATACATATCTATACAAGTATTTTTACCAGGTTCAATTAAATCTAAAACCTGTCTAATGTTTTTTAATTTTAAATCTAGCCAAAATTTTTCTTTTCCCATAATGGAAAGTAATACATCGCATAATTCTCCTTTGAAATTTTTATTCCTAAAAGAGTCTAACCATTTTTTTATATTATCTATATCTGGATTTTCCTCTGCTTTTTCAATTTTTCTTAGAAAAAACAACTCAAAATAATCGGATATATGTATTATTTGTGCTGGTAGGGGTATCTCTTCTTTTTTGAGACCAAATACTCCGTTTCCATTCCACTCTTCATGATGATAAGTTATATATTTTATGATTTTCTTATCTAGTGGAAGTTTTGAAACAATATCACCACCTAATTCGCAATGTTCCTTTTTTAATCTATTATCAAAATGGATTTCTTTTACTGTATATTCCGCCATTTGTCCTGCCATTCCAATATCATGAATAAGTGCTGCATAATAAATATCTACAATTTCTTTTTCTGACAATTTCATTTCAGCTGCAATGCTATAGGCAATATATGCAGTTCTTCTAGAATGTCCAAAATATCTATTTTCTGATATATCCAATGCCAGAGATAAACTGGAAATAAGCTGTCCAAGTTCTATACTAAGTTTTGTTTTTGTCAATTTCTTCCCTCATCTCATAGTATGTCTTATTATCTATTTTCATCCTATATATAAAATTATATATCTTGCCTCGCTTGATGACAAAATTATTTTCTTCATTTTTAAAGTACTTGTTATTTCTATCGATATTCTGATCATGATATTTATCAAGATATTGTTTATATTTTACGAACCCACATTTTTCATAACATCTTATTGCTCTTTTATTAAAACCAGCTACTTCTAATAAAAGAACCCTCATTTTCATTGTATTAAAAAAATAATCTAAAAAAGCATTTATGGCATCTGTCCCATATCCTTTGTTTATGTAATTTGGATCGAAAACTATACCTAAAGTCGCTTCTTTTTTTATCCTTTTTATACTCTTTATGCCAAGATATCCTATAGCCCTTTTTTCTTCATTATGTACAATAAAATACATTCTCCTTCTACTATTTTTTTTTGAATTGTACCATTCAATTATATCTTCATCGTGAAAATAAGGAAAATTATAATCACTTAAAAGTGGAGTTTCATGTTTTCCCCAATTTTTCATAAAGAAAACATCATCTAATTTTAGTGGAGTAAGTATAACTTTATTACCTTTAATTATATCCATATTTATTATCCTAGTTTTCCTAAATAATTACTTCGAGGATGAATCCTCGAAGTAATTATTTAGTATTCTCTACTAGTTTTTGGCCAAATCCTTTGCCATATTCAAAAGCTCTATCAAAGGCTTCATCAAATGGTATAAAATTCACTTTAAGCCCTTTCTCATCATATACTTTTAATTTTAAGTTCTTTAAATTATCCTGTATAATTTTTACTGCTTCTCCACTCCAACCAAAAGAACCAAAAGCTCCAGATAATTTTCCTTTATTGGTTATAGGATCAATTATTGCAAGAAGTTTATATATAGGCAGTAATGTATTTTGATTTATAGTTGTAGATCCAATTATTATTGCTGTACTTTTTTCTACCTTTTCTTTAACAATACCTAGGTCTACTAATTCTATATCCATTATCTCTACTTCAATATCTGCCGATTCTTTTATTCCTTCTGCTATTTTTTGTGCTATCTTTCCTGTGTTTCCATAAGCAGACACATAAGGTATAAATACTCTGTGTTTCTCTGGCTTTTCATCTGCTGCCTTTGCCATCTTTCCTGAAAGATCCACATATTTTTGCCAGTTAGATCTTAAGATTGGACCATGTCCAGGGCAAATAATATCTATATCAATATCCCTTATTTTATCTATTGCCTTTAACATATAATCACTAAATGGCTGTAATATTACTTCAAAATAATATTCAAAAGCATCGTCAAAATTATCTACAAGATCATCAAACATTCTTTCATCACAAAAATGGCAGCCAAAGGAATCACAAGTAAATAATATATTATCCTCTTCTAAATAAGTATACATAGTATCTGGCCAATGTAAAAATGGCGCAGAAATAAACCTTAATGTCTTATTTCCTAAATCTAATGTATCTCCATCATTTACTACTAAATGCTTAAAATCTTCTCTACCTATCATATGTTTTAAGAAATTTATAGCCGCCCTACTCCCTACTACAGTTGCATTAGGTGCAATTTCTAATAAATGTCTTAAGTTTCCTGAATGATCTGGTTCTGTATGGTTCAAAACTATATACTCTATTGCTTCCGGATCTACTACTTTTCTAATCTTATCAAGATATTCATCTTTAAAATTTTCTTTAGATGTTTCTATTATAGCCTTTTTCTCTGCATCTATAAAATAAGAATTATAGGTAGTTCCATATTCTGTCTCCATCACAACATCAAAAGTTACCAATCCAGGATCCAATATACCTATCCATTTAACTGTATCATTTACAGATAAGATTTGTTCATTACCCATAATCATTACCTCCCCTCAAATCTTATACATATATATACTTACCCATATAATCTAGTTTAAAAAGCTACTCTCTATATTTTTCTAAGTTTACAAATTTAGTGAATTGACCCATCCAAACTAATTCAACAGTCCCTGTAGGACCATTTCTATGTTTTGCAATTATTGCTTCGCCTATATTCTTTTTGTCTGTATCTTCATTATAATATTCGTCTCTATATAAAAACATTACTACGTCTGCATCTTGTTCTATAGCTCCAGACTCTCTAAGGTCAGAAAGTATAGGTCTATGGTCAGATCTTAATTCAGGTGCACGCGAAAGCTGTGAAAGGGCTAATACTGGACAATTCATCTCTTTTGCCAAAGCTTTTAGTCCTCTTGAAATAGATGATATCTCCTGTTGCCTACTTTCATGGGGAGTATCTGATTGCATAAGTTGTAGGTAATCGATTACTACTAAATCTAGACCCTTTTCTATTTTTAATTTTCTGCATTTCGCTTTCATTTCCATAAGAGATATACCTGCTGTATCATCAATATATATACTAGCATCAGATAATGGACCCATAGCTTCAATTATTTTCACCCATTCATCTTCATCAAGCTTTCCACTAATTATTTTTTGCAAATCCACATGGGATACAGAACTTAACATTCTTTGTACCAATTGCTCTTTAGACATTTCAAGACTAAATACTGCTACATTAGCGTCTCCTTCTAATGCACTGTTTAAAGCAATATTTAGTCCTAATGCAGTTTTTCCCATACTTGGTCTAGCTGCAAGAAGTACCAAGTCGGATTTTTGCAATCCAGAAAGCTTCTCATCAATATCTATAAATCCTGTAGTAAGACCTGTTAGTCCATCTCCTTTCATGGACATTTCTTCAATTTTTGTAAAACTCTCCAATAGAACATCTTTTATTGGAAAAAAACCATCCCTATTTCTTCCTTGAGTTATGTCAAATATATTTTTTTCTGCTTTTTCAATTATGGTATTTACATCTTCACTATTTTCATAACTTTTTGATACTATCTCGTCGCAAGACTTTATAAGTTGTCTTAATGTAGATTTTTCCTCTACTATCTTACAATAGTATTCTACATTTGCTGTAGTAGCTACACCTCCAGAAAGGCTAGTTAAATATCCTATTCCCCCTACACTATCTAATGTATTCCTTCTTTTCATTTCTTCTGAAAGGGTTATAAGATCTACAGGTTCATTTTTATTATATAGTTCAAGTATAGTTTCATATATTTCCTTGTTTGCTTCTTTATAAAAATCATCTGGCAATATTATTTCAACAGCTGTATTAATAGCTTCCTTATCTACGATCATAGCTCCTAATACTGACTGTTCTGCCTCTAGACTATGGGGAGGTAATTTCCCTAACACTTGAGCATCTATATTAACCACCTCTTTACTTCTCTTCAGTAACTTTTACAGCAAGATTAGCCACAACTTCAGGATATATTTTTACTTCTACAATAGTTGTCCCAAGAGTTTTTATATTATCATCTAATGCTATTTTCCTTTTATCTATCTTAACATTATGTTGTTTTTTAAGAGCTCCTGATATATCCTTTGATGTTATAGAGCCAAAAAGCTTGCCACCTTCTCCAGCTTTTCCTTTAATTTCTATACTAGTTTCATCAAGTTTCTTTTTCAGTTTTAATGCTTTATTATACTCTTCTTCTCTTTTCTTTTTCTCTATTTTTTTCTTTTCTTTTAAAGTTCTAAGATTCCCTTCAGTAGCTTCTATTGCTATTTCTTTAGGAAGTAGATAATTCCTAGCATAGCCATCTTTTGCATTTACTAAATCTCCTTTTTTTCCTAACCCTTTTACATCTTTTAATAGTATTACTTTCATTTATCCTCACCTTCCTTTAAATATTCATCAATTGAATCTATAAGCATTTTTTCAGCTTCATCTATAGTCACATCATTAAGTTGAGTACCAGCACTAGTTAAATGCCCTCCTCCACCTAATTTTTCCAATATTAATTGAACACTTATTTGCCCTAAAGACCTACCACTAATATGAACTCTGCCATCACTTAGTGTAAGTACAAAAGAAGCTATTACATCATTAATATTTAAAAGGTCATTGGCAGCCTGAGCTGCTATAAGAACTGAATCATAAATATTTTCTTCCAATCTAGATATAGCTATTTTGCCATGAACAATAAATGCATTTTTAACTACTTCTGCTTTTAAAATATAGGTATCATAGTCATCCTTAAATAGTTGTTTTACTGAGGTTGTATCTGCACCTGCCCTCTTAAGAAAAGAAGCAGCTTCAAATGTTCTCACTCCAGTTTGAAAAGTAAAATTTTTAGTATCTACGCTTATTCCTGCCAATAGTGCATCTGCTTCAAAATTAGTTAACTCCATTTTATCTTCCATATAGTAGAGTATCTCTGTTACTAATTCACAAGTTGAAGAAGCATAGGGCTCTAAATAAACAAGAATAGGATTCTTGATAAATTCTGCCCCCCTCCTATGATGATCTATTAAAACTACTTTTTCTACTATATCTAACAGTGCTGGAGCTTCTGTAAAACTAGGTTTATGATTGTCTACAACAACTAAAAGAGATGATTTATCTGCTATCTCTATTGCTTCTTCTGGTGTTATAGTTTTATCTAAATATTCAGGTTGTTCTTTTGCCATTCTATCATATATATTTTTAATAGATGGATTAGAACCTTTAAGCACTAAAAAACCTTTTTTATTCCTATTTTCAACTGCCCTAAGTATTCCAATACTTGCTCCAAAAGAGTCCATATCTGCATTTTTATGTCCCATTACAAACACCTTATCTGATTGATCTATAAGTTGCCTTAATGCATGGGATATAACTCTAGATTTAACTTTGTTTCTCTTTTCTACTGCTTTTGTCTTTCCACCATAAAAACTCAGTTTATCATTTTCTTTTAATACAGCTTGATCGCCGCCTCTTCCTAATGCAATATCTATTGCCGCTTTTGCATATTCATAGGTTTCATTAGGATCTTTCCCATTTATTCCTATGCCCATACTTAAAGTGATGGGGATTTTATTTCCTAAGTCTATTTCTCTTATTTTATCTAAAATATTAAATCTTTTAGTTTCTAATTTTTTTAAATATTTGTTTTCAAATATAATTACATATTTATCATTTTCATATTTTCTCACAAGTCCATTTATGCTTGATGCAAAAGCATTGATACTTTTGTCTATCTCGGCAAGAACAATAGGTCTATTTACCTCATCTGTGTTGCTTTTTACTTCATCGTAGTTATCTACCTGTGCTACACATATTATTATTTTTTCATCCCTATACCTATTTTTAAGTAGTTTAAAATCAGTATCATCTATCCAATAAAGCATAGCAACAACATTATCAGAGCCTGCCTTCTTTTTGGTATCTACTATATTATAATATATTTTATAAAATTTTTTTTCAAACTTTACATCTATAGGTTTTTTATCTTCTTTGAAAATATCTTCTATTTTTATTTCCGGCACTAAATCTCCTATTTTTTTATTTAAAATTTCCTCTTCTTCCATCATTGTTAAAAATTTTGTATTATACCAGCTTATAGTCCCATCTTCTTCTATCATAGTTAAGGGAACAGGCATATTAAATACTGCATGCTCAGTTAAAGAATTAAATTTCTCTTCTAGTCCTTCTACATACATAGTCCATTCTTCTTTTCTAGCATGAACATCTTTCCAATAATAATATATTAGATATCCAAGAACTAATACTCCAAAAAAAGCTATTATAGGTTTATATAAAGCTAATATAAATACCAATATACCTATAACAAATAAACATGCCTTTATATCTGGTGTGAGAAACTTAAAATATTTTTTAATATCCATAAAAAATCCTCCTAAAGGAATTATATTCTTCTTCTTATTCTTCTAAAGTCAAATATTATATCCAGAAAACCTATAATAGAAATAATTGCACTTAAAGGTACTGTTGCTATTATAAATATTATAAGAATTCCTTTAATTACTTTATTTAATCTACTCTTATTTAAATAAAATATTATTACAGCTAATCCCTCTAAGAAAAAGAAAAATGAAATTAATAATGTTACATTTATAAGTATAGTTTCATGATATGTAACTTTTAAAGCTCTTAATATAAATACGCCTACATAGATTACTATTGTACCTAATATAATATCATCTGGTAATTTAAAATAAGAAAACCTTGGTACACTTACTATTCCATACCCCATTTTCCTAAGAATAGATGTAGATATTATATTATTTAAAAATGCCGTAAACATCGAAAACATAATTATTGTAGATGGTATTATTAAAATCATGTATTCATATATATTTCTTAAATTATCAGTAGTCTCATACATTTCATAAGAACTAAGTCCCATATCTTTTAATAGTTTTATTTGAGATTTTAAAACTTGAGAAAAGGCTTCTTCTATTTGATTTACAAAACTAATCCCTGTTATTTTCCCCAATAAAGTTATGGTTATTATATATGAAATTAAAGCTACAATAGTTGTATATAACATAATTTCTTGGGAACTTTTCCTTTTTTTAATCAAATAATTTAAGGCTATACTTATAGGCGCAAAGGCTAGCAATATAAAGAATCCGAGAATTTTATCTGTAAATAGCCCTAAAAGTAAAGTAGATATTATCATGCTAGTTATATTGTATTTCATACCATTTCTAATTCCTAATACTATAAAAGCAATTGGAAAAAGTATACCTAGTACAGGTAAAAAATATATAGCTATTAGCATATATATTGTAGATATACCAATTGCTAAAATAGATTCTAAAAAGGGCTTATTATTATCATTTTTTTGATTCAAACCTTTCACTCCTATTCTCCTCTTCTAGTACTAAAATTTTCATTTAATTCACTTAAATCACCATACCATTTCTCTATCTTATGCTCTTCTATCATTCCAAGTTTTATTTTATTTTCAATTTTTAAATTTATGGTCTCATAACTTAACCCTAGTCTTTTCCCTAAAAGATAGGATACAAGTATTATATTAGATATTATATCCAATATATCATCCTTTGTATTTTCAATCCCTTTTGCTAAAAACTCAAATAATTTAGCTATAGATGTTAATAACTCACATTTAAGCCATTCTATTATCTTTACATTCCTAATAATATCTATATTTTCACCTTTTTTCATATTCCTTTCACCCTTTATCTATTTTCGATAAAAAACTTAAAATTCCTATTAAAAAGTAAGCCTTATTAAAATAATACAGAGTAATAGATGGTATGTCAAACAAAAACATACACTGTTAAAACCTTTAAGGATTGGAAATCATATCTTCTGGAAGAAATGTTTTTACTACAAAAGCCAATATCCCTCCAATTAGAGCAGTATACAGTTGAGGAATTGAAAAAGCAGCTACTACTTTTGGTGGTATTTGAACAAATAGCACTACTATATATCTTACTGATATAGCTAAAAATAAATATTTTATAATACTAGATATAATAATAGATATAATTTCTTTAGATGAATTGAATCTGTCTTTAAAGAATTTAAAAAAGAAAACATACAGACCATTTCCAATCATAATAAAAGGAACTATAGGTAAAAATGGAGTAATGCCAAAGAAAAATGCAATCAAAGGTGTTAAAAAACCTACAATCAATCCAGATAAAGTTCCTACTAAATAAACACTCATAATAAGTACAAAATTAACTAAAGGTCCAACTAAAGGTTGTCCTATCCCCTTTAATCCTATTTGAAACACTAAGGCTATAGCTAATAACATAGCCGTTTTCGCTATAAATCCTGTTGTTATTTTATCCCTCAACTTTACATCCCCTTTCATTTTATTATCTTGTATATATAGAGAATATACTAATTTAGCATATTTTTCAATTAAAAAAAGAGAGTTCTCACTCTCTTTTTTAATCTGCGTTATAAGGTAATAATGCTACTTGTCTAGCTCTTTTTACAGCTTTTGTAAGTTGTCTTTGATGTATTGCACAATTTCCTGTGATTCTTCTTGGCAATATCTTACCTCTATCAGAGATATACTTTTTAAGTTTGTTTATATCTTTATAGTCTAAATGATCAACTTTATCTGCGCAAAAACTACAAACTCTTTTTCTAGATCTATATCTTTTTTGTACCATATTCTCGCCTCCTTTTTAGAATGGAATATCGTCATCATCTACTGGATGAAAGCCTTCAATATCTGGATAATCTGAAGCACTTTGGCTAAAATCTGAACCTCTGTTATTGTCACCCCACTCTAAAAACTGAACTCTCTCGGCAACTACTTCTGTAATATACCTTCTGGTTCCGTCTTTTGCTTCATAAGACCTGGACTGTAGTCTTCCTTGAACGGCAGTAAGCCTTCCTTTCGCTAAGTAATTTGCACAATTCTCAGCTTGTTTACCCCAAACAACAATATTTATAAAATCTGCTGTTGGTTGACCTTTAGATTCCATTTCTTGTTTTTTTTCTTTAGATACTTGTTTGTCTACTGCTAGACTAAAATTAGATACAGGGGTTCCATTTACAGGAAGAAATCTAAGCTCAGGGTCTCTTGTAAGTCTTCCAATTAAAACTACATTATTCAAATATAACACCACCCTTAGCCTTATTCATCTTCTTTAATTATCATATGTCTCATAACACCATCAGAAATTTTAGCTATTCTATCAATTTCATCAACAGCCTTTGGTGTTGACTCGAAGTTAAGTACTACATAATATCCATCAGTATAGTCATTTATTTCATATGCAAGCTTTCTATTTCCCCATTCATCAACATTGGAAATAGTACCATCTGATTCGATTATTTCCTTAAATCTATTAAGGAGATTATTTCTTTTCTCATCTTCCATGCCTGGTACAAAAATTAACATTGCTTCATATTTTTTCATATCTTCACCTCCTCATGGCCTAACGGCTCTAATTTATAAATTAGAGCAAGGACTAATCCATGAAATTATATCATTTATGTTCTATTTTTGCAATATATTTTTGCATTCAAATTCCCTATGTGTACACATAGGGAATTTGAAATACTTATTTTATGCTTTTTGAGATTCTTTCATCATACTTTTTATAGCTTCTGCAAGCCTTTTAATACCTATTACTATTTTTTCATCATCCATACTAGAATAATTAAGTCTTAAAGTATTTTCATTTCCACCATTAGGGAAGAATGATCCTCCAGGAACAAAAGCCACATTCTTTTCAATAGCTTTAACAGCTAAATCCCTAGCATTCATATACTCTGGAAGAACTACCCAAGTAAATAATCCACCTTCAGGATTAGTGAATTTTATTTCTTCTGGAAACTCTTCTTTCATAGTATTTATCATTAGATCTCTTCTCTTTTTATATACTTTTTTCAACTTCTCAATATGTGCCTCTATATCATATTCTTCTAAAAACTTAGCTACTTGCATTTGAGAAATAGTACTTGATTGTAAATCTGAGCCTTGTTTTGCAAGTACAAATTTATTTAGTACTTCTCCTTCAGCGCATACCCATCCAAGTCTTAATCCTGGACAGAATATCTTAGAAAATGTACCTAAGAATATAACCCTTCCTTCAGTATCATAATGTTTAACTGCTGGATAATACTCTCCTTCAAATCTTAACTCTCCATAAGGATTATCTTCAATTATTGCTACATTATATTCATTTGCTAATTCTATAAGTCTTTTTCTTCTTTTTATAGACCAAGTTCTACCTGATGGATTTTGGAAATCTGGTATTACATATATAAATCTAACTCTATCATTATTTTTAAGAATGTCTTCTAATTCCTCCATAATCATTCCATTTTCATCTGTAGGAACGCCTATAAACTCTGGTTCATAAGCCTTAAATGCATTAATCGCTCCTAGATAACTAGGACTTTCACAAAGTACAATATCCCCTGGGTTTAAAAATATCTTTCCTGAAAAATCTAAGCCTTGTTGAGAACCACTAGTAACTAGTATGTCTTCTGACTTACATTCAACTCCTACCTTCTCCATCCTCTTAGTAATTTCTACTCTTAATGGTTCATATCCTTCTGTAGGTCCGTATTGTAATGCTGTTGTCCCTTGCTCTTCTAGTACTTTTGAAGATACTTTTTCTAGTTCTTCTACAGGAAATAATTCTGGAGCTGGGAGACCACCGGCAAAAGAAATTATTTCTGGCTTTTGAGTAAGTTTTAACAACTCTCTTATTTCTGAAGCCTTAATGTTGTCCATTCGTTTTGCATACCTTAAACTCACAAAGAGCACCCCCTATTTTAAAAAGCGTTTTCCTTATGTAAAACGCCTCTTCTCAATATTAGTTTATCATGTAAAAAATCAATTGTCTAGATTTTGATAAAGAAGCTATTTTTAATTTTTATTAATTCTTTTTTACATTTTCCCATTTTCCATCTATATATATTTTCCTAACCCTTTTTTCAAAATCAATTCTAGGTATCCAAATCTGTCTTTCACATCCTAAACATTTAAGTTTAAAATCTACCCCAGTTCTTAAAATTTCCCATTCATTGCTACCACAAGGATGGGGTTTTTTTAATGAAACTACATCTCCTGCATTATATTTTCTAATCATTTTTCTCCCCCCATTAAGCTTTTTTCTCAATAATTACCCTTTTTGGATAAGGTATTTCTATATTTTTACTATCAAAGGCTTCCTTAATTTCTTTTCTAAGTAACCTTTCAATTCTCCACTGTTCCATGGGTTTTGTTTTCGCCACTATAGTTAAACCTATTTCATATTCACCTAGTTTTGAAATTCCTAAAACTGTAGGCCCTTCTACGATACTATCCTCTCTATATTTCAACTTTTTAGAAATATCTTCTAATACCTTTATAGCTTTATCTATATCTTCTTCATAAGATATGCTTACCTCAACTAATGCTCTCATAGCTCCTTTAGTACTATTAGTAACTATTTGAATATTACTATTAGGAATTATATAGAGCTCTCCAGAAAACCCTCTTATTTTAGTAACCCTAAGTCCCATTTCTTCTACTATGCCTTCATATCCATCAACCTTTATATAGTCTCCTACAGAAAACTGATCTTCAAATAAAATAAAAAAACCAGTTATAACATCTTTCACAAGACTTTGAGCTCCAAATCCTATAGCAAGCCCTCCTATTCCAGCTGTTGCCAGTATAGAAGTGGTTTTTATACCAAATAACTCTAGTGCTGGTACTAGTCCTATAAAATAAAATACATATTTGCCTAAGTTCTTTAAAATAGCTGCAAGGGTATTGGCTTTTCTGTCATCCATTCCAAATCTTAATTTACTTCTTCTTTCCATAGCTTTATTTATTAGAGCGTTTAAAACTCTAATTGCTATTCTAACCAATAAGAATATTATAACTATCTTAACTAACTTTCCTAATATAGTTAAATCTTCATTTCTATTTATAAATATTCCCTTTAAAAATTGTAAAACCCCTTGCATTGTATCTCTCCTATCAATAAATCTTTTCTATATGATTTTTTGTGTTTTCTTTCCAAAGTTTATATATGCCTTTAATAGCTAAACTCTTTTCATTAACTATTTCCTCTACTTCATCTATATGCTTTAAATCAAATTTAATAGATAAACCACAACTAGAAGTTATTTCTCTAGGTGTAGGTATTGTTTTAAATTTCAATTCTAGGTTTTTAAATAGTTTTTCTCCTTCTATGGCATGATGAGTTGATTCAAATGTCAAAATTCCAAATTCTTTACTCTCCATTATAACATACTCCTAACCAATAATAATATTATTTGTAGGATTTTTAATTTTTTCCAATATAGTATACATATTAGTTACTCCACCTACTTGTAATTCATCTTGAATTTTAAAAAAGTCTAAACATGTACCACAAGAAAGTATCTCTACTCCTTGTTCTTCTAATTTCTTTAAATCATCTAAAACTTCAGAGCCTTCACAAGTTAATTTTACTCCTCCATTATAAAATATTAATGTAGATGGATAAGGAACAGATTCAGTTAAAGTATAAATAAAACTTTTTATAAGTATTTTCCCTAATTCTTCTGAACCTTCACCCATAGTCGAAGAACTAAAAGCAATAGTCATATCTTTAAATGTATCAGGTATACATACATTAGCTTCTTCCTTTGCTTCTCCTTTGATTATTCGAACATAGTATTCACTATCACTCTTCTTATCTACTTCAAATTCATATCCGGAACTCTTTGCCAACTTAGAAACATTTTCTTTTGCAACTTCATTATCTACAATAGTAATTACTACACCATCAGTTATTTCATCTAATGCTTTTTTAGTCATTATTACAGGTTTTGGACAAGCTTCCCCTCTTGCATCCACTTCTCTTTTCATGAAAATCCCTCCTATATGTTTGAACTAACTATATTATACTAATAAATATCTATTTCAATATCGATTATAGATAATATATATAGAGTTTTGTTTTTTATAAAAAAAATCTATAGCTTTCCTTTGTTAATTTAAATATTAATTTATTTAATCAAGATATTAATATTTTTAAGTATATCGTTGACATTTGTAAAGTTAAAGTATAATATATTATTAAAGATTATATATACGATTAGTTTTAAAAGGGGGATTTCTTTTGAACCACGATACAATAAAGATTCTTAATCAACTAAATCAAGAAAAAATTAGTTGTAAAAAAGCTATAAAATTAATTAATAAGAAAAACAGAAGAGTAAAATCAATAAAAAAAGCTTCTAAAATGAAAATATATGTATCAGAAAAAAACAAAACTATAAGATTGCCAGGAATACACTTTTGTTTTTTTAAATTTTTAACTAATGTAGGTATTTATATAGCTAATATTTCAATGAAAAAAGGAAAAATAGAAGATGAGGATACAAAAAAGCTATTATACATATTAAATGAAATAGATTTAAATATAATTTTTAATGAATTGAAAAGTTATGGTCCATTTGATCTAGTACATATTAAAGAAGGAGAAGATACTGAAATTAAAATATCTATACTATAAGAAAGGTGATCAGAATGAAAAAAGAAGCTATAGGTAAATGTCCTGTTTGTGGAAAACCTATGGAGGTTACTAAACTATCTTGTAACCATTGTGATACTCATATAGAAGGGCATTTTACACTATGTAAATTTTGCAAGCTTAGTGATGAACAGAAACATTTCGTAGAAGTTTTTATAAAAAACAGAGGAAATATTAAGGAAATTGAAAAAGAATTAGGCATATCTTACCCTACTGTAAGGAATAAACTAGAAACCATTATAGAAACACTGGGCTATAGTCCTAAATATACTTCCAATACAAATAAGAAAGAAGTATTGGAAAAACTAAGTGCTGGAGAAATCACTTCAGAAGAGGCTATTAAGTTGTTAAAAAAATAAAATAAAGGGGGATTTAGAATGAGAGAGGAAAAAATGCAGATCTTAAAAATGGTAGAAGAAGGTAAAATAACTACAGAAGAGGGAATTGAGTTATTAGAAGCTTTGGAAACTAGAGAAGAAACAGAAAGCTCAATTTTAGATAGTCCTAAATGGATGAGAATACGAGTTTTCGACCCTGATGATAGTACAAAAGTAAATGTAAATGTTCCTGTATCCCTTTTAAATGTAATGATGAAAGTTTCCAATAAGTTTGTTCCAGAGTTAAAAGATAATGGACTAGATGAGGAAGATTTTAAAGAAATATTACAGGCTATTCAAAATGGAGCTGAAGGAAAAATAGTTGATATAGAAAGTGATAATGGAGAAAAAGTAGAAATAATAGTAGAATAATCTCACTGTGGGATTATTCTACTATTACTTGTTCAAGTTATATTATCTAAAAAATTTCATAGGCAAAATACCTTTAACTGCGTTTTGTTTTATATTAAAAAAGTCAATAATTAAATTATTATTTTTAAAATAACTTGAAAATAATGAACCTTCTAATGCCCTGGAAATAGTACCACCTGGATAAATAGATTGTATGAATATAAAGATTGCAAATATTAAGTACACTATAACCATTCCTCTTATTAGTCCAAATAAAAATCCTCCAAATATATTTAGTTGTTTAAGAATAGGAGCTTTAAATAAGAAAGAAATAGCTCTTTCTAAATAACCTAATAACCATCTAATTATTGTATAAATTATAATAATAGAAAATATAGTTATTCCCATTTTTATTAAACTATCTGAAACCATATCATATAATAAATTCTGATTTTCTTTGATTTTACCATAAAATAACACCTTTGATATTCCTTCAATTAATTTTTTAAAAACATTATACAAAACGGGTGTATTCATTATATATTCAGAAACAACAGGATAATAGAGCTTTGCTAAGTATATTGATGCTAAAAACCTTATAAAACTAAATATTGATCTAACCAACCCTATATTTGTACTTCTTATTATATTTATTATTATTATAAATATAGTTAAATAATCTATCCAGTTCATATCTAGTCACCATACTTTATCTATTTATTTTTTTCTCAGCCATAATATTTATTCTATTAGCAGTAAATAATATAATATCTGAATCTTCTATTATAACATCTTCTATTTTTTCTTGGGTCTCATATTTTAAGTTTTCTCTACCATTATTAATTCCTATAATTTCATTATCTCCTACTAACAGTACTCCTTTGTTAAAGCCTTCTACCTTATTATACTCCCTATTTAAAGAAATGCTTTCTTCAACTTTATTTTTATATGAAATAACTTCCAATGTATCAGATGTTAAAAAATATATATCTTTATCTTTTGTATTTACATACATATCCTTTATATGTTCCATATCTCTTTTCCATAAAGTATTTCCTTCTTCTATAAAGTAGAATCTGCTATCAGTAAATACCACTATGCTATTCTCGTCTACAAATTCTATAGATGTAATTATCTCTTCATTAAAATCTAATTCTGAAACATACTCACCTTTCTCTTTATAAAAAATTAATTTACTATTCAAATCCCCTTCTTCTATGCCTAAAGTAGATAATACAATATTAGTTCTATTCTTATTTGCACTAAAATTCAATAGTCTTTCATCCTTAAGTAAAATATTGTTTTGAACTACCCCTTTTTTGTTCATAATAGTTAATTTTTCTTCATCTTCAGATTCCAAGGTTATAAAAATAAGTCCATCTTTTTCTACTATTTTTTTTATATAATTTTCCATTTGTATCCTCTTTAAACTTTTGCCATCTAAATCTACGAAATACAAATCTCCAGTATTGCCTTCACAAATATAAATAGTATCAGTTCCTAAAAATACTAATGGATTTTCAAAAGTTACTTCTTTTTCCCATTTACTTGTACCATCTTTATTTAAAGCAATAACACTTTTACCATTCCATTTTATCAATAAATCATCATAAAATCTAACTTTTTCTTCTTGATTAATAGGATATTTTTGAACTACTTGAAGGGTCTTGTTAGACCAACTTGGTAATATCTTTTGTAAAAAATCTTTATTAGATAAAATAAGTACAGCAAAAATAAAAATTAAAATAAATAATTTAAACTTTTTTTTATTATTTTTATTTGTTTTTTTATTCTTTTTACTCTTTTGATTGGCATTTATAATATTTACCTGAGACATATTTCTTTTAGTATTTAAACTTCTTTTCTTCTTTTTTGCCACAATCGAGCCTCCTTTTATTTAGATATTATTCTCTTTAAAATTGTTTAAATATCAAAAAGTATTTAGGAGTTTACACTAATTTTTGTATCTGATATAATCATTGTATCGATACATTTATAGATAATAATTTTAACCTTTATGGGGGATAGAGTATGAAAAACAATATAATAATACAATTAGATAAAAACCTAAATAAATCTTTATATATTCAATTGGCTGATAAACTAAAAAAATTAATAGAAGATGGAGTTTTTCAAAAAGATGAAAAACTTCCTTCTATTAGAAGTTTAGCAAAAAAATTAGAAGTTAACAATATTACTATAGTAAATGCATATAAACTCCTTGAACAAGAAGGCTATGTTTACTCTAAAAAAGGTAGTGGTACCTATGTAAAGAGACAAGATGAGGACTTAAGTCTCAATTATTTAGCAGATCAAAATATGGAGCTTATGACTAGCGGAATTTTATCTCTTTCAAAAAATAGTATTAATTTTGCCAGTGTATCTCCAACTCCAGAGCTTTTCCCTGTAGAAGAGTTTAAGCAAGTTTTAATTGAAGTATTAGATCGTGACAAAGGTAAAGCTTTTGTATATCCAGAAATCAATGGCTACGGTCCTCTTAGAGAATCTATTTCTTATTTTTTAAAAGATAATTACTATATAGACATAGAAGCATCTAAAATTCAGATTATTTCTGGTGGTCAACAAGGAATAGATTTGCTTGCAAAAACTTTAATTCAACCTGGAGACTATGTTTTTGTAGAAAATCCTACTTATTCAGGTGCTGTTGCTGCCTTTGAATCTAGAGACGCTAAAATAATAGGAATTCCTATGGAACATGATGGAATAAATTTAGATACATTAAAAAAACATATAGATAGATATCATCCTAAATTTTTGTATACAATGCCTAATTATCAAAGTCCAACAACTTATTCCTATAGTGAGGAAAAAAAGAAAGAACTTTTAGAGCTAGCTCATAAAAATGATCTTTATATTATTGAAGATGATTTTATGTCTGATCTATCCTATAGAGATAAAAAACTTCCGTTAAAATCAATGGACAAATATGACCAAGTCATATATATTAAGAGTTTTTCTAAAATTTTAATGCCTGGATTAAGATTAGGTTTCTTAACTACTCCAGAAAAATTTTTCAAAGATATTATTAAAGCAAAACATACTACAGATATATCTTCTTCCGGATTTATTCAAAGAGCTTTTGATCTGTTTTTAAGAGAAAATTTTTGGAAACAACATATAGAAAGAGTAAAAAAAGACTATAATGAAAAGTATAAATTAATTTTAAAAAAAATCAATAATTTTAAAAAATATAATATAAACTTTAAAAGACCTGATGGGGGACTAAGTCTTTGGTTAGAACTACCTAATGATATAAGTTGTATAGAGCTATATAATGAATGTGCTAATAATAATGTAATCATAGTTCCAGGAGAAATATTTTTTATTGATAGTCATAGTAGTAAAACTAATTTTATTAGATTAAGCTTTGGATCTGTAAATAAAAAACAAATAGTAGAAGGAATAAATGTAATTGAAAATTGCATAGCTAAATTAAAAGGCGGAAATGATGACAATACTAAATTTATTCCTCTCATATAAAAAAGCCCTCATATTTTGAGGGCTTTTTCTATTATACTACTCCTAGATTTCCAAGTATTATAGCTACTATAGAAGTAAGCATTGGAATAACTACAGAAACTACAAATATATATTTATAGGAATCTTTATGGGTCATTCCACAAACTGTTAACAACGATACAACTGCCCCATTATGTGGTAATGTATCTAAGCCACCACTTGTTAGAGAAGCAATCCTATGAAGTACCTGTGGATTTATACCTGCCTGTGCTGCCATTGCCAAATATTGTTCTGATAATGCTTCTAGAGATATGCTCATTCCTCCTGAAGCTGATCCTGTTATACCTGCTAAAACATTAACTGATATTGCTTCTGAAATAAGAGGATTTGAAGATACTCCTAATATTGTATTTTTAACCATTTCAAATGCGGCAAGAGAGCCTATAACATTTCCATATCCAACCACTGAAGCCGTATTAATAATTGTAGGAAGTGAGTTAGCTGCCCCCGTGTTAACATTTTTTAATACACTATCGAAACGTTTTCTATTTAATAATATTGTTAATAAAATAGCTGCAATCAATGAAATTATTAAACTCCAAGTACCAGATACTGATTGTAAATCAGTGCCAAACTTTTCTAAGTATGAACCATCAATTTTTGGATAAACTACTCTTCCTAAAATATAGTTAAGAACTAAAACTACTATAATAGGTATTATGGAAGTTGAAAAAGGTGGCAAATCTTCTTCTGTTGTTACAGCTATATCTTCATTTGTTTTAACATAACATTCTCCAGCTGACTGAGCTTTTTTAATCTCTCTATTTAGATAAACTACACCTGCAACTCCCATAATAATTGCTGCCGATATTCCTAGAATTGGAGCTGCATATGAATCGGTTCCAAAATATTTCATTGGAATAGCATTTTGTATTTGAGGTGTTCCTGGAAGTGCAGTCATTGTAAATGTAAAAGAACCCAATGCAATAGCTGGTGGAATAAACTTCTTAGGTATATTTGATTGCTCAAATAATGAAGCTGCTATTGGAAAAACTGCAAAAGCCACTACAAATAGTGAAACTCCACCATAAGTCAAAACCGCACAAGATATTACAACTGCAAGAAGTGCTCTTTCTTTCCCAAACTTTTCTGCAACACCATGAGCAATAGCTTTAGCCGCTCCAGACTCGTCCATCAGCTTACCAAATATTGCCCCCAACATAAATATTGGAAAATATGATTTCGCATAATTAGCAAAAGCTTGCATAAATACTTCCGTATAAGTAGCCATTAAATGAGCATCTAATCCTGCACTTAATAATGCTGCAAACAATGCTAAAATTGGTGCTAAAATAATTATACTTGCACCTTTATAAGCAAAATACATTAATAGTATTAGGGTTAATATAACTCCAAATACTCCTACCATTAATATACACCACCTTTTTTTAAAATTTTGGAACTTTTCTGTAAACTTTTCGAGTTAATATTTTGCTATATAATTTATAAATTAATTCTACTATTAATATTGGTATAACCCCTTTCTGTTAAACTATGTATAACAGAAAGGAGTCTTTATCCTGTGTAATTTTCAACTAAGCATTGTGTATATGTTTTAACATCTTAAAGAACATCTTATCCCTATTCCTCATAGCTTCTTCATCTTTTCCATTAGAATAGTCATAAAAACCTTTCTTTGATTTTACACCTAAATTATCATTATCAACTAAATCTTTTAACATATCTGATGGTTCTTTTGCATCTCCAAGCTCATTAAATAGATAGGAAGATATATAGTAAAATGTATCTAGCCCACCTAAATCTGCTGTTTCGAAAGGTCCTATTACTGCATATCTAAAGCCAAGTCCGTATTTCATTGCTCTATCCACATCTTCAAAAGTAGCTATGCCTTGTTCCACTATATTTAATGCTTCTCTAAAAATTGCAAATTGTATCCTATTACCTATAAATCCATTTGCATCTTTTTGAACAACTACTGGCTCTCTATCTATTGCTTTTACTAGTTCTACAAGTAGATTAACAGTTTCATCATCTGTGCCTTCCCCTCTTATTATCTCTATTAAAGGAATGATATGTGGTGGATTCCACCAATGCATCCCAATAAATCTACCTTTTTTCTCTACTTTTTCACTTATTTCTGTAATGCTAAGCCCTGATGTATTAGTTGCAAATATAGCATCTTCCTTAGCTATTTCTTCAACTTCTTTCCAAAAATCTTGTTTAATATCTACTTTTTCTATTATAGCTTCAATAATTACATCTGCATCAGAAAACGCCTTTTTATCTGTTGTAAAAGATATTCTCTTCACAGCATTTTCTGCCTCAGATTCGGTTATAAGGTTTTCTTCAATTAAACTGCTATTATTTATTGATATAATCTTTTTAGCATTTTCTAGGTACTTTTCTGAAATATCTGTTATGACTACTTCATAGCCTTTTTGTGCAAATATTTGGGCTATACCAGATCCCATAGTACCTGCTCCTGCTACACCGATTTTTTTAATTTCTTCTAATTTCATTACATAACCCTCCTTGTAAATTATTTTACAGCACATAATATATAATTAATAAATTGCAAAACCTATGCCAATAATAATTTATATTCTTATATGCTCTATATCACGGAGTTTTATATGATTTATCCATTGAAACCAAGTCTTTTTTACCTTAAAAAACACTTATTTTAATTTTAATTTCAAAATAATTTACATTTCTATCTTTTGTTTTTTAAAACTGTTAGATTTTCTGTACAATATACCTTAATGTGTAAAATAATTGTTCCATTTTTCTGACATTTTTTAATTAGCTGTCCAACCTCCATCTATTGTCATCAGTGATCCTGTAATATGATCCCCTACATCTGTACATAAAAATTTAACCAAATCTGCAATCTTTGAAGGTTCTATCAATTTTTTAACAACAGCTTTTCTTAACATTATTTCCTCAACAACTTTTTCTCTTGATATACCATGGGTTTTTGCTTGATCATCAATTTGATTATCCACTAGAGGTGTCTTAACATATGCAGGACAAATTGAATTCACAGTTATACCATATGGACCTCCTTCTAAAGCTGCAGTTTTTGTTAGACCTGAAACACCATGCTTAGCCGATACATAAGCTGATTTAAACTCAGAAGCTCTTAAACCATGCATAGAATTGATGTTTATTATTCTCCCCCAGTTTTGTTCTTTCATCGAAGGCCATACATATTTTGTTAATAAAAATGGTGCTGTTAACATTAAAGAAATCATAAAATCCCATTTATCTTCTGGAAAATCCTCAATTGGAGAAACATGTTGAATACCTGCATTGTTTACAAGAACATCTACTTTTGAGTATTTATTTATAGCATAATCAACTAATCTTTTGCAACCTTCTCTTGTACTTAAATCCGTTTTGAAATAATCTGCTCCTATTTTCTCTGACTCATTTTTTAACTTTTCTTCATTAATATCAGCTATAACTACTTTTGCACCATCTTTAGAAAAAGATTCTGCTATTGCTAATCCTATACCACTGGCTGCTCCTGTTATAATACATACCTTGTCTTTCAACATTATACAACCCCCTCTAATAATTTTATACTATTAATAATTGTTGCAAAACCTATGCCATTTTTTTATATTAATTCGACTATCCCCTAATTTATCAAGCCTTAATAGTTTTTTTTAAAAATAAAAGAAAAAAGAACATATATTTTTCAAATTGAAAAATATATGTTCCCCTTTTAAGTTCAAAAATCTAACATTCTACTTTACTAGCATAGTTAAGTGTTAAATTTATCGAACACTACGTTTTTTTAACTTAATTAGATGTAGCTTTTTCTGACAATTCTTGAATTTTTTCAATGTATTTCTAAAGTTCTATATTGTATTTATCAATTTTTTCATATAGGCTTGTTCTACTAATATCTAAAATATTTGCAGCTTTTGTTTTATTCCCATTAGAAAATATAAGACTATCTATTATAGCTTGTCTTTCTACCTCTTCTAAAGTTAATTTTAAACTTTTCACTTTTTTCTTTCTCATAATTCCTGTAATCTTAGAAGGCAAATGTTCAGGTTTTATGACAGTTTCTTCATCTAAAAAATTTATAGCTCTTTCAAGTATATTTTCCAATTCCCTTACATTGCCTGGCCAATTATATCTTTTCAAATATTCTAATGTACTATCTGAAATTTTATCTACCCTTATATTTTCTCTTCTAGACATTTTTTGAACTAAATATTCAGATAAAATAGGTATGTCATCTTTTCTTTCTCTTAGTGGAGGTACTTTTATAGTTAATACGTTTAGCCTATAATATAAATCTAATCTAAACTTACCTTCAGATACCATTTCTTCTAAATTCCTATTAGTCGCAGTTATAATCCTAATATCAACTTTTTCTGAACTGTTGGAACCTATTTTCTCTATTTCTTTATCTTGAAGAACCCTTAAAAGCTTTACTTGCATATTCATAGGTAAATCTCCTATTTCATCTAGGAAAATAGTACCCCCATCAGCAGCTTTAAATTTTCCTATTTTGCCTCCTTTTTTAGCACCTGTAAATGAACCTTCCTCATAGCCAAATAACTCTGATTCCAACAACTCATAAGGGATTGCACCACAGTTCACCTTTATAAAAGGTGCATTTGCACGTCTACTAATACTGTGAATAGCATGAGCAAATAATTCCTTACCTGTTCCACTTTCACCTAAAATCAAAACATTAGAATTAGTTTTTGCTGCTCTTTTTGTTAGTTCTTTTATTTTATACATAGATTTACTTTGACTTATAATACTATCTAAAGAATATTTAGCACTGTTAACTTTCTTAAACTCATCTTTATAAAGATTTAATTCTTTTTCAATTTTACTTATCTTCATATAAAGAGCATTTAACTCATTTATATCTCTAAACAGTACTCTTCCTACTGCTCCTACAACATTCCCTTTCACGAAAACAGGAATTCTAGTAGCTATCATTTTATTGCCATTAATTTTTTGAATTTCTGCTATTTCTGAGACTCCTGTTTTAATTACAACATCCATTCTTGTATTCTCTATAACATCTCTTACATGCTTTCCAATTACTTCTTCCCTATTTACTTGTAGGAAGTTTGCATAAGGTTTACTTATCATTTCTATATATCCTTCCTTATTTACATAAACAATAGCATCATTTGTAGTTTCCATTATAGTTTTTAATAAAAAAGCCGCTTCCATTTCATCATCAAATTGTCTAATAAATTCTTTATAGGAATCTAACTTTTGAAAAATTAGGAAAGCTCCTTCAACAAATCCATTATTAATAATTGGTTTTTCAATAGCAATTATCTCCATACTTTTATATTTTAAGGTATGGGTTTTGCTTCTCTTATTAGTTTTTAAAAAGTTACCTATTTTTAAATTAGGTATGACTTTACCTACCCTCTTATCTAAAGCACACTCTCTATCTAAATCTAATATTTTTAAAGCTCCCTCATTTAAATAGTTTATAGTACCATTTTTATCTACCATTAAAAGTCCTACACATAAAGAATTAATCATATTATATAAAAACTCTTTGTTTTTAGACATTATTGCACACCCCTATACAAAATATCTAATAATTATAATTAAATTATCATATTAATTATATCATATCTATATAGGTCTAATTCCATTTTATATAGGTTTATAAAGTTTTTAACTCATATTATCTACTTTTTATGTAAACTATGTAAAAAAGTCTAATTTTCCAATTCAAATTGGAAAATTAGACTTTTAAAAAAATATTTTATATAATTTATTTAACTATATATTAAATAATCTATTTTAAAGCTAGTTCTTCAACTGCTTTACTAAGTTTATCTGCGTTCTCTACTACTAGAAAAAATGTTCCATTAGTTCTTCTAAATCAATAGCAAATCTATTCATTGTCAATCCTTTTTCTGGTCTATCTGAAACGCCATGACCTCTAAGATCATAAGTAACAACTTTAAATTTTAAACGTCAAATTTTCTAACAATTATAAGAATTACGATAATATATGTTGATTTTTATTCTATAAACATTTAAAATCAATAGTTTTTAAAAATCCTAGCAATATTGAAATAAACTCATGTGGTTTTTCATATATAGAGGCATGTCCCGAATCTTTTATTAAAATCCATCTAGAATAAGGTATTTTTCCATAGATATCCTTTTGATACTTTATAGGCATAATTTCATCTAAATCTGAACTTATAATTAAAGTAGGAACATCAATTTCCTGTATTTCAGAGCTTATATTAAAGCCATATGTACTTTTTATACCCCTCATAAATGCTTCATACCATTCTTTATTTAATATTCTTTTAAGCTGCTTTTTATTTCCATCAATCCATTCATAGTTTTCTTTACAAAATTTTTCCGAATATAGGCTAGGAATGATCGTATCTAAAAATAAATCACTATCATAAGTCTTTGCTGCTTTATACCAATTTTCTTCTTCTTTTCTTATATAATTATCTGTATAACTAGTTGTATTTGAAAGTATTAAAGACTTAACCATATCTTCATACTTTAATGTGAACAATTGAGCTATTTCTCCTCCATATGATATGCCAAAAAGATGTACCTTAGAATATCCTAACTCTTCTAGTAATTCTTTAAGCGTTTCTACATGCATATCTTGACTATAATAAGTATCTGCTTTGTCAGAAAAACCTTGATCTATTAAATCCACTAAAAGCATTTTATATTCTCTAGAAAAAACCTTTATGAAAGGAGACCAACTAATAGTACTCATCATCATACCATTTAAAAATACTACTACTTCCCCATCTCCATGTTCTCTATAATATATTCTTTTATTTTTAATCTCTAAATAAGGCATATACTCATTCCTTTTTTCTATAATATTATAATAATATTTTTATATCAATCTAATTATGGAAACTAATAAAACGAATCCTCCGAAGTATCCAAATATAGGATATATTGTTGCTACTAAATTAGAAAAACCTAATTTAGCTAATGGTATAGAAGCTAAGCAAAATAACAATGAAATAAATATATGATTTCTTTTTTTAGAAATCCTTTCTATAAAACCAAATCCATTTGCTATAGCTGTAGTAAACATAGCAAACCATAATATAACACTAAAAATTTTACTATATATTCTACCCCCATACCCTGATATATTAAGCATAGGTATATCTAAAGTATATACCTGGGTATAAAGAATTAATAAAGGTATCAATATAAAGCAACCTAAAACACCTAATATTCCCCCCCCGATTAATCCACCTTTTATTGCCACCTTTTTATTTGAGATAATAGGTAGTAATGAAGATAATATTACTATTAAAAGTAAACTATTAAATCCAACATATAAGATGGAGGACGTTATAAAATTTCCCTTATTTGTATACTCTACTCCTTCTAGATTACTAAAAATAAAACCTTCTTCTATAATTACATTGCCACCAAAATAAATAATTCCTAGTACTAAAAGTGGAACTAATATAGAATTTATAAAGGATAACCCTTCAAGGCTAAATAAAAAAGTTATAAAGGATAATATAACCATGAAGTATATCCCCATATTTTTAGATAAGTTAAATTCTTGATTAAATAATGCACCAGAACCAGAAACCATAATACAATAGCCAATAAATAATGAAAGTATAATTACAGTATCTATGAAAAACCCTAATTTTTCACCAAATATATTATTTATCAAGTTTTCATATCCATTTATCTTTTTTTCATATATTTTAGATAAAAAAAATGCCCCTATAAACATAAATAAAAAACTACTTAAAATCATACCTATTATCCCTTTAGCTCCATATACACCAAAAAAATCTATTATCTCCCTACCAGAAGCAAATCCTGCTCCAATTATCGTACCTATGTATATAAAAGCAAGTTTAAGAGCATCCCTATTCATAATTCTCCTCCTTTTCATAGCTATATAACTATATTCTAAGGAGGCTTATCCTATGAAAAATATTGTTTAAAAGATTGATTTACATTTCTAGGAATGATATCATAATATTGAGAATATTCTTATATGTAATAATATAAAAATAGGAGGTGAAATAGAAGATAACTATATTAATGGAGGAATTAAAATGAAAAAAATATATCTTCCTACTATAATTATTATTGTTTTACTATTATTGTCTTCTTGTAATACAAAAAATCAAAATGATATGTTAAATGTGGTTGTTGACACAGAAAAAATCGACCATAAATTTTCAAATTTTAAAATAACCTATGATGAATATATAGATAATATCCAAAAATATTTTACCGATAATTATAATGAAGAACATCACTATAATAGAAGGTATGTCCCAGATCCGACTGATTTGAAAAATCTTAATAAAAGCCAATTAGAAGATATTAGAAAAGATTTAAGTGATCAATCCAATATATCGGTAGACATATCTAAACCTTATAGTGATAACAAAGAAGCTTACTATGTATTTACTAAGTCTACTGTTGATTCTAAAGATACAGAAATGGAGAAATTAATTATAACTAGAAAATATAGACTGACTAAAAAAGATAATATGTGGAAGATTATGGGGTTAGAACAAAGTATATTAGGTAAAGAAACTCCTGAAGATAATCTAAAATATACTACAAAAGATAATAAAAAAGTTGAGTATATAAAAACTATAAATATCGACTAAAATAAAAAAACCCTACCTCGACCTACGAGATAGAGCTTTTATTTCTATGTATTTGGATCTGGCAACTTCCTACTCTCCCAGAGCGTTACCACTCAAGTACCATAGGCGTTAGGAGGCTTAACTGCTGTGTTCGGTATGGGAACAGGTGTGA
>JAHXQP010000026.1 GCA_019391515.1 Clostridiaceae bacterium
TCACACCTGTTCCCATACCGAACACAGCAGTTAAGCCTCCTAACGCCTATGGTACTTGAGTGGTAACGCTCTGGGAGAGTAGGAAGTTGCCAGATCCAAATACATAGAAATAAAAGCTCTATCTCGTAGGTCGAGGTAGGGCTTTTTTAGTGAAATCTTGTATTGTTAATATATATATATTATAATTTAATCAGTCTATTAATAAGATATATTGATGGTTATATAAAGGGGGATTTAAACCATGGATATTAAAAAAATGTTTCATAGTGGTATTTCTTTTGAAGAATTTGTAAACATGGATGAAGATTCTTATAAAGAAAAAACATTAGAAGTTTTTAATAGTATAGATTTTAGTGGTGAATTTGTTGAAAGAGTTAAATCTATAGATAAAAATGTAAAAATTTTAATATGTGCGGAAATTTGGTGTCCAGATTGTATGATAAATGTACCTGTTGTAGAAAAAATGAGAAATATGAATAACAAAATTGAAATTTCCATAGTTAGCAGAGAAGGAAATGAAGAATTTTTTAAAAAGTTTAATAATGGTGAGAAGGTAAGGATACCTACTTTTATATTTTATGATGAAGAATTTAATTTACTTGGTACTTTTATTGAAAGGCCTAGAATTGTAAAAGAAGTTTATAGAACTGACAATCAAACAACTATTATTGTTACAATGAGAAAGTATAGAAAAGGTGAATATACTGAGGAAACTTTAAAAGATATATTAAATACCTTGAAATACTAGATCAGAAGAATATAGTGTTAGTGAACTACTACCACTTATAGAAGATAGGAGAATTCTTGCTAAGAGGGGTTAAAATTGATAGTTATGTATAAGATTTACTTAATATTTTATGTAGACAAGCCATAATTTTAATATTGTTTACCTATAAAATATAGTATAAAAAGAATAGAGCGGGGAGAAATAAAAAGGAAACACCACTAAAACAATAAAATATAAATCCTTTCAAGGCAGATTACTTATATAGTGTTTTGACATTAAAAAAGCCAGATGATACAATAAGTTGTGTTACAAACAAATCGGTACACTAAATATAGAATCGAGGGGGATTTTATGAAACTTACAAATAATGCACTAACGGTGCTTGAAAGAAGATACCTAGCTAAAGATGAAAATGGGAATGTGATAGAAGAGCCTAGTGAAATGTTTGAGAGAGTAGCAAATTATATAGCGCAGGCAGATAAAATATATGATGAAAAAGCGGATATAAACAAAACATCTAAAACTTTTTATGACATAATGACTAATTTAGAATTTATACCTAATTCACCTACTTTAATGAATGCTGGAAGAGAACTAGGACAATTGTCAGCTTGTTTTGTTCTTCCTGTAGAAGATTCCATGGAGGGCATTTTTGATGCTATAAAAAACTCTGCCTTAATACATAAAAGTGGAGGCGGTACAGGATTTAGTTTTTCTAGACTAAGACCTAAAGGATCTACTGTAAAATCTACAGGTGGAGTTGCATCTGGACCAGTTAGCTTTATGAAAGTGTTTAATTCAGCTACAGAAGCTGTAAAACAGGGTGGTACTCGAAGAGGAGCTAATATGGGGATTTTAAGGATAGACCATCCAGATATTATGGAATTTATATCTTGTAAAGAAGATACTAAAGAAATAACTAATTTTAATATAAGTGTAGGAATTACAGAAGGTTTTATGGAAGCAGTGGAAAAAGGGGAGAATTATGACCTTATAGATCCACATACTAATAAAGCTATTGGAAGTTTAAATGCAAGAAAAGTATTTAAACATATTGTAGAAAAGGCTTGGAGTACTGGAGAACCTGGAATAGTATTTTTAGATAGGATTAATAAAACTAGTACTGTTCGAAAGTTAGGAGAAATAGAAAGTACCAACCCTTGTGGCGAGCAGCCTTTATTGCCTTTTGAATCTTGTAATCTAGGTTCTATAAATCTTTCCAAAATGATTAAAAAGGGTACGAAAGGGTATGAAGTAGATTATAATAGATTACAGGATGTAGTATATACTTCTGTACATTTCTTAGATAATGTAATAGATATGAATAAATATCCACTAAAAGAGATAGATGAAATGACTAAAAAGACTAGGAAAATTGGACTTGGAGTTATGGGGTTTGCAGATTTATTATTTTATTTAGAAATACCTTATAATTCACAAGAAGCTGTTGATCTAGCAGAAGAAATAATGGGTTTTATTGATAAAAAGTCTAAGGAAAAATCTATGGAATTAGCAGAAAAAAGAGGTATATTCCCAGCTTATGAATTTAGTAGTTTTAAGGAAAGTGGGACTGAAATAAGAAACTCTACAACAACTACTATAGCCCCTACTGGTACAATAAGTATTATTGCTGGAGCAAGTAGTGGAATTGAACCTCTATTTGCCATTTCATTTATGAGAAATGTAATGGATAATGATAGATTAGTAGAAGTTCACCCTTATTTTGAAAAGCTTGCTAAAGAGAGAGGTTTTTATTCGGTGGAACTAATGGAAAAAATAGCTGAGGAAGGTTCTATATCCAATATAGAAGAAATACCAGAAGATATAAAAAAGATATTTGTAACTGCTCATGATATTTCACCTTTTTGGCATATAAAGATGCAAGCAGCATTTCAAAATCATGTAGACAATGCTGTATCCAAAACAGTTAACTTTAGTAATGATGCCACCAAAGAAGAAGTGGAAGAAGTATATATGTTAGCTTATAAATTAGGTTGTAAAGGTGTTACAATATATAGAGATGGTAGTAGGGAAAATCAAGTATTAAGTACTGCGAAAAAAGAAGAAAATAAAGATAATGATTTCAAAGTGAAACCTAGAATGAGACCAGAAATAACAAGAGGCATAACTGAGAAAGTTAAAATAGGCTGTGGAAATCTCTATATAACAGTAAACTATGATGAAAATGGTATATGTGAAGTCTTTACGAACTTAGGAAGAGCAGGAGGTTGCCCAAGTCAAAGTGAAGCTACTAGTAGACTTATATCTATAGCACTTCGTTCAGGAATGGATGTAGAGGAAGTCGTAGAACAGTTGAAAGGAATAAGATGTCACTCTACATTAAGACAAAAGGCAACTAACAACAATATAAAAGTTCTTTCTTGTCCAGATGCAATAGGAAAGGCAATAGAAAAAGCTATGAAAACTTGTGAATGTGCAGAAAATAAAAATATAAATTATTCTTCAAAAAATGAAGAGGATAGTATTAATATTAATAGTAATACTAGAGATAATGTAGCAGTATGTCCAGAATGCGGGAGTAATATAGAGCATGAAAGTGGATGTACTATATGTAGAAGCTGTGGTTATTCTAAATGTAATTAAGGAGAGATAATATGAGATATGAAGGTACAGTTTATAGACCGCCAAGTGAAGCTTATAGTCTTATAGTTCAAGCTACTATAGGTTGTTCACATAATAGATGTACTTTTTGTTCTATGTATAAGGATAAAAAATTTAGAATTAGACCCTTAGAAGAAATAATAAAAGATCTGATGATTGGAAGACAAAATTATAAGAATATAAAAAGAATATTTATAGCTGATGGCGATGGTCTTATTATGAAAATGGATTATTTAAGAAAAATATTGAGAGCAATAAAGGAACTTTTTCCAGAATGTGAAAGGGTTGGAATATATGGTTCTCCTAGATCTATTTTAGGAAAAAGCAAAGATGAGCTTTTAGAATTAAAAGATTTAGGTTTAGGAATTATATACTTAGGTGTAGAATCTGGAAGTGATAAAATTTTAAACAAGATTAAAAAGGGAGTTACTTCAACTGAAATGATATTAGCAGGTGAAAGAGTGGTAGAAACAGGAATTAAACTTTCTGTAACCCTTATATCAGGTATAGGAGGAAAGGAACTTTCGCAAGAGCATGCTATTGAATCAGCCAGAGTTATGAATGAAATAAATCCTGATTATATAGGACTTCTTACACTTCTTGTAAATGAAGGTACAGGGCTTCATGATGAAATTCAAAATGGAGAGTTTCAACTTTTAACTCCTGAAGAGGTGCTTATTGAGACTAGACAACTTGTTAATAGACTTGAAGTTGATAATTGTATATTTAGGAGCAATCATGCTTCCAATTATGTTGCATTGGGAGGAACTTTAAAAGAAGATAAGGATTTAATATTGGCTCAAATAGATGAAGGTTTAAAATTAGAAGGTTTAGAAGAAGGAGAAGTATTTAGAAGGTTATAAAAATATATTGCAAAATATAAAATTTAGTGGTATAATGGTAAAAATGAGAGGCACACGAATCTTTAATTCAGTCCTGTGAGACTGGCAAGATTGTGATAAACGGTTAGTTATACAAAAAACTTCTTGCTAGTTGCAAGAAGTTTTTTTATTACAATCAAATAGTGTAAGCCTTTTAAATCAGTCCTGTGAGGCTGAAAAAGGGAGATTTTAAAATCTCCTTTAATAAAGAGGAGGTTTTTTTATGAGTGAAAATGTGTTAAAAGAAAAAACTTGTACTAAAAATAGTTTAAACATGAAAGAGTCTTCAAAAAGGACTATTTTAGCTTTGCAACATTTAATTGCCATGTTTGGTGCAACAGTTCTTGTACCAATACTGACAGGATTAAATCCATCTATAGCTTTGTTTTCGGCAGGAATGGGAACATTAATATTTCATGCATGTACAAAAGGTAAGGTACCAGTGTTTTTAGGTTCATCCTTTGCATTTATTCCAGTTATGTTAACGGTTAAAGAAATGTATAACGGAGATTTATCTTATGCTCAAGGTGGGATGATGGTAGCGGGGGTTATATATGTATTATTATCTTTTATAGTGAAGAAAATTGGTGTAGATAAAATAAAGAAGTATTTACCATCACAAGTAGTAGGTCCTATGATAATAGTAATAGGTATGAATCTTATACCAACAGCTTTTAATATGGCTTCTGAAAACTTTTTAATTGCAATAATTACTCTTACAACAGCACTAATTATAAATTTTAAAGCCAAAGGTTTTTTAAAACAACTATCTATCTTAATAGCCGTAATAGTAGGATATTTAGTTGCCCTAAAAGTTGGGATAGTAGATGTAACATTGATAAAAGAAAGCCCAATTATATCGGCACCACCTTTTAATCTTCCTAAATTTGATATAGGAGCTATAGCTATAATAGCACCAGTAGTATTGGCAGTATTTATGGAGCATATTGGGGATATAACTACTAACGGTCAAGTAGTAGGTAAAAATTTCATCGAGGATCCAGGGTTAAACAGAACATTACTTGGCGATGGTTTAGCCACTATGGCTGCTTCTTTAATAGGAGGTCCTGCTAATACAACTTATGGAGAAAATACAGGAGTCCTTGCTATAACAAAAAATTATGATCCATCAATACTAAGACTATCAGCAGTATTCGCTATAATACTAGGTTTTGTATCTAAAATAGGAGCATTATTAAGTACAATACCAACATCAGTAATGGGTGGAATTAGTATTATGTTATTCAGTATGATATCTTTAATCGGGGTTAAGACTATAAAAAATGATGAAGTTAAGTTTAATTTTAAAAATGTATTGGTGATGGCTACTATATTAGTGCTTGGATTAGGAAGTGGAATAATAGAAAAAAGATTAGGTGTAACTATAGGAATACCAATAACAGATACCGTTAAAATAACGGGATTAAGCTTTGCAGCTATTGTAGGAGTAGTATTAAATAGAGTATTAAATGGAAACTAGATTATAAAATGTTTTTAAAGCTGTATTGTTATATCAGTATAACAATACAGCTTTTTATTTTACAAAATAAAAAATAATGTATAAAATAGGATAAGAAAACAAAATATTTTATAAATTATAAAAGGAGTCATATATATGAAAGTAATAGTTATTGGTGGTGGTGCTGCAGGAATGGTAGCAGCTATTTCTGCAAAGAGAAATGGTGCAGATGTAATTATATTAGAAAGAAATTCAAGAGTAGGTAAGAAAATATTAGCTACAGGAAATGGGAGATGCAATTATACAAATAAATTTTTACAATTAGAAAACTATCATGGAAAAAACTCGAAATTTGTTTATAGTCCATTATCCCAATTTGGTGTAGAGGAAACCATATCTTTTTTTGAAACACTAGGTATTGTTCCAGCAGTTGAAGAAGGTGGAAAAGTCTTTCCTCTATCTTTCCAAGCTTCCAGTGTATTAGATGTTTTAAGATATGAGCTAGAAGATCTTGGAGTAAGGATACTATGTGATGCATTTGCTAAAGATGTAAAAAAGAAAAGTGAAAAATTTTTAGTTCAATTAAATGATGGAAGGGAAATAAGTGGAGATAGAGTAATAATAGCTACGGGTGGAAAAGCTATGCCTTCTACAGGCTCAGATGGAAATGGATATGAATTAGCTAAGAAATTAGGGCATAGTATAGTAGAAGTCTTTCCGGGTCTTGTACAATTAAAATTGGAAGAGAATTTTCTAAATAGTATTGCTGGAGTTAAAGTAGTAGGTATGGCATCTCTTATATATAAAAATAAAATTCTAAGGGAAGATAAAGGGGATATACTCTTTACTAATTATGGTATATCTGGGCCTCCAATACTTCAAATAAGTAGGAAAGCTTTAGAGCTTTTAAATAATGGTAAAAAACCAATATTGAAAGTATCAATTATAGATAGTATGGGCAAAGAAGAGTTAAAAAAACGTTTAAAAATACGATTTAACTATATGCCTAAAAAGAGTATAGAAATTGGCCTTATAGGTCTTATAAATAAGAAATTAATACCAGTGATATTAAGAGAAAGTAAAATTGATAAATTAAAAAAAATAGCTAATCTATCCAATGAAGATATAGAAAATTTAGCTAATATACTAACTAACTGGAGATTTGAAATAAAGGGCAGTAAATCTTGGGATAATGCGCAAGTAACAGCAGGAGGAATAGATACAAAGGATATAGATAGTAGTACAATGGAGTCTAAACTAATTAAAGGACTTTATTTTGCAGGAGAGATAATAGATATAGATGGAGATTGTGGAGGATTTAATCTACAATGGGCTTGGTCATCAGGTTATACTGCTGGTGAAAGTTCTGCTCGAATAAAGAAGATGGCGTAAGTTATATTATTGATAAATATTGGAGAGACTGAAAGATCTCTCTTTTTTAAATTTTAATGTAATTTTAGTCAATATAAATAGAACTTGACTGAAGGAAAGATTAAGCATAAAATATATGTGAAATTAATTTTACAATATGAAAAAAAATTCAAGGAAGGTTTGACATGAATAAGAATACATATAGTATAAGATTAATGGTAAAATGTGCTCAAATGTATTATGAAGAAGATTTAAATCAAGGAGAAATAGCTGGGAAACTACAGATTTCAAAGTCTTCAGTATCTAGAATATTGGCCTCAGCTAGAGAGAAAGAAATAGTTAAAATTATAGTAAAAAATCCAATGAAAGATGAATATTTAAAATTAGAGAAAGATTTAGAAGATAAGTTTAAATTAAAAGAAGTGATAATTATAGATAGTATGTCCAATGATCCAGAAGAAATAAAGAAAGGACTTGGAAAGGCAGCGGCAGAATATCTGCAAAGAGTTGTTAAAAATGGACAACTAATAGGAGTAACTTGGGGAACAACATTAAGTAAAATCAAAGATTATGTTAAAAATGATAAGAATAAAGATGTAACTTTTATACCATTAGTTGGAGGAATAGGGGAGTCAAATATTGATATACAGCCTAATAGTATAGCACTGGATTTGTCTAGGAAATTTAAGGGTCATTGTAAACTATTGCACGCACCTTCTATAGTAGATGATCCATTTAGAAGAGATATGTTTATAAAAGATAAAAATATACAGAACTTTTTTCAGACTATGAAAAAGGCCGACATTTCGATAATGGGTATAGGATCTCCATTTATAAGTAGTTCTACTCTTATGGAAAGCGGATATATAACTAAAGAAGACATAGAAGAACTAAGAAAGGGAGGAGCAGTAGGAGATATATCTTCCCTATTTATTGATGGATATGGAAATGGAGATTTTTTTGAATTAAACAAAAGGATTATAGGAATTAACTTAGACGATTTAAAAAAGATACCTTTAAAAATTGGGGTAGCTGGCCATATATCTAAGAAAAGAGCTATATTAGCAGCTATATTAGGAGGATATTTAGATATTCTTATTACTGATAGTATAACAGCAAAGGAAATTCTTAATCTACAATATTATATTAAATAGGAGGAATTTAAATGTTAGGACTTAATAAGAAATTATCCCAGTTAGATAAAGAAGGAAAGAAAATAAAAGTTGGATTAGTTGGAGCTGGCCAAATGGGAAAAGGAATGGTAAGCCAAATGTCACTTATGAAAGGTATGATTCCAGCACTAGTAGTGGACAATGATATGGAATCTGCTGTAGAAGCTTATACATTGGCTGGGATAAAACGGGAGGACATTGTTACTGCTAGAAAATTAGAAGATGTTAATATAGCAATGGAAAGTGGTAAATATGTTGCAGCTGAAGATTCGGATTTTGTTACTAAAGCAAACCTTATTGATGTAGTAGTAGATGCTACAGGGGTACCAGATGTTGGTGCAAAATTAGCTATGGATTCAATATTTAATAAAAAACATATTGTTATGTTAAATGTAGAAGCAGATGTAGTAGTTGGACCAATACTGAATAAGATGGCTCAAAATGCAGGAGTAGTATATACAGGTACTGCAGGAGATGAACCTGGAGCAGTAAAAGAAATATATGATTTTGCTGACGCAGCAGGCTTTGATGTTCTTGCTATTGGAAAAGGAAAGAACAATCCTGTTGATTTAGAAGCTACTCCAGATAGTGTAAGAGAAAAGGCTTTAAAGTCAGGAGTTAAGCCTAGGATGTTGGCATCCTTTGTAGATGGGACAAAGACGATGGTGGAAATGTCTTGTATGGCAAATGCTACTGGTTTTATTCCAGATATAAGAGGAGGTCATGCTCCATCAGCAGTAGTAGATGAATTACCTAGAGTTTTTAGTTTAAAAAGTGAAGGCGGTATATTGAATAAGTATAAAATTGTAGATTATGTAAATGGGGTTGCTCCAGGAGTATTTGTCATAATTACAAGTAAATTACCACAAGTTCAACACGAAATGGAATATTTAAGTATGGGACCAGGACCAAATTATGTATTATATCGTCCATATCATCTAACTAGCTTAGAGACCCCACTTACAGTTGCTAGAGCTGCGATATATAATGAACCTACTATTATTCCTATGGATGGAAAGCCTATAGCAGAAACTATTACTATAGCTAAAAAGGATTTAAAATCAGGAGAAAAATTAGATGGAATAGGTGGCTTCACTGTATATGGTAGCATAGATACTTATGAAACAGCTAAAAAAGAAAATCTAGTTCCTATTGGATTAATAAATAAAAATACTGTGGTTAAAAAGGATATTAAAAAAGGTGAGCTTATAACCTACGATATGGTTGAATTAGATACTAAAACTTTGATATATAAACTTAGAAAGTTACAAGAAGACATAATAGGATAAGAATATTTATGATACATAAAATTAAACACTATAAATGGAATAAGTTCTAAATTGATTTCATTTTGCTTTTTTCTATAAATTAGATTATAATTTTGTTGACACGGAAAAAGTGGGGGTGTGGCAATGATTTATATTAAAAGTGATTCTACTAAACCACAATTTAATTTAGCACTAGAGGAATACGTTTTTGAGTACTTAGATGAATTTGATGAGATCTTTATGTTGTGGCAAAATGAGCCTGCTATAATAGTGGGAAAACATCAGAATACTATTGAAGAAATAAATACTAAATATGTTAAAGAAAATAATATACATGTAGTTAGAAGGCTTTCTGGTGGTGGAGCTGTATATCATGATCTAGGAAATTTAAATTATACTATCATATCTAAATCTGAAGGGATCAACGGTTTCGATTTTAAGACTTTTTCTCAGCCAGTAATAGATGTATTAGCTGAATTAGGAATTAAGGCAGAATTTACAGGAAGAAACGATATAGTTATAGGTGAACAAAAGTTTTGTGGGAATGCCCAATATATGAAAAAAGGCAAAGTTTTACATCATGGTGCTATATTATTTGATACAGAATTAGATGTTTTAGGAAAATCTTTAAAAGTATCAAAGGATAAAATTCTATCTAAAGGTGTAAAATCTGTGAGAAGTAGAGTAACAAATATTAAAGATCATTTAAAAGAAGATATTACTGTCGAAGATTTTGAAAATCTTTTATTGAAGCGTATGTTTCGAGGAGAAAAGAAAATACTTCCATATGAACTATCTGAAAAAGATTTGCAAAAAGTTAATGAACTTGTAGAAAAAAGATATGGAACTTGGGAATGGAACTATGGAGAATCTCCAGAGTTTAATATAAAAAAATCTAATAGATTTGAAAGTGGAAAAGTGGAGACTTTTATAGATGTAGATAGAGGAATTATTAAAGAACTTAAATTTTATGGCGATTTTTTTGGTCATGGTGAATTAGAAGATATAGAAAATAAGTTAATAGGTGTAAAGTATAATGAAAATGATATAAGACATGCTTTAAACAATATAAATATAAGTTATTATTTTTCAGGTATTTCTGTAGAACAATTATTAAGTTGCATCATTGACTAATCAATTAACTTGACAAATAGAAGTGTTATGATGTATTATTATTCAAAATGGAACTAAATATTAAAGGCGAAGATGAGGAGAGTAATAAAAGAAACTAGTCTAAAGAGAAATAATCATTTTAAGTGAGAGATTATGGCTAAGTCTTTTGTGAAGATCACCTTGGAGCTTAGCATCTGAAATAGTAGTAAGATGCTACGTATTATGCGTTAAATTTTTGAGTGATAAGTTATATATTTATAACTTATAAATTGGGTGGTACCGCGAAAATTTCGTCCCTAAGTTTTTAAAACTTAGGGATTTTTTAAATTATTAATAGAGGAAAATTATTATAAAAATGTAGAAAGGATGAAGAAATATGGCTTTTAAGGAACTTTCTAAATCGCCAATAGCTAAAAGAGAACAAGAACTATCAGATTATTGGGATGAGATCAATCTATTGAAAAAAAGTATTGAAACAAGAGATGATAACAGTCAGTTTATATTCTATGAAGGTCCTCCAACTGCTAATGGAAAACCAGGAATTCATCATGTTATGGCAAGAACATTAAAAGATGCTGTTTGTAGATATAAAACTATGGAAGGTTATCAAGTTAAGAGAAAAGCTGGATGGGATACTCATGGATTACCAGTAGAAATAGAAGTCGAAAAACAACTTAAATTAAAGAATAAGCATGATATTGAAGAATATGGTATTGAAAAATTTAATAGTCAATGTAAAGAGTCTGTATTTAAGTATGAAAGCTTATGGCGTGATATGACAAGAAGAATGGCTTACGAAATTGACTTAGATAATCCATATATAACATTAGATAATAATTATATTGAATCTGTATGGTGGATATTAGATAAATTTTTCAAAGAAGGCTTTATTTATGAAGGTCATAAGATACTTCCATATTGTTCAAGATGTGGAACAGGCCTTGCTTCCCATGAAGTGGCTCAAGGTTATGAAGAAATAAAAACAGATACAGTAATAGTTAAGTTTAAAAGAAAAGATAAAGATGAATACTTTTTAGCTTGGACAACTACGCCATGGACATTGCCAAGTAATGTAGTACTAACAGTAAATCCAGAAGAAATATATATAAAAGTAAAATATGAAGATGAAATATACTACGTAAGTAAAACATTAGCAGATAGTGTCTTAGGTGAAGGTGAATATGAAGTTATTGAAGAAATGAAAGGTAAAGATTTGGAGTATATAGAGTACGAACAACTTATACCTTTTATAAAAGCAAATAAAAAAGCTTTCTTTATAACTGTTGCAGATTATGTAACCACTGAAGATGGTACAGGAATAGTCCATTCTGCTCCTGCTTTTGGTGAAGATGACTATAATACAGGATTAAAATATGACCTTCCAGTATTAAATCCAGTAAGTGAGGAAGGGAAGTTTTTAGAAACACCTTGGAAGGATAAATTTGTAATGGATGCAGATCCGGATATAATAAGATGGTTAAAAGAAAATGGAAAGTTATTTAAAAAGCAAAAAGTTGTTCATAACTATCCTCATTGTTGGAGATGTCATACACCACTTCTATACTATGCAAAACCTAGTTGGTATATTGAAATCACTAAACTTAAAGATGAACTAATTAAAAATAATAACGGTGTAGAATGGTATCCAGATTTTGTAGGAGAAAAGAGATTTGGAAATTGGCTAGAAAATTTAAATGACTGGGCAATTTCTAGAAGCAGATATTGGGGTACTCCCCTTAATATCTGGAGATGTAATGAGTGTGGTCATACAACAAGTATAGGTTCAAGGCAAGAATTGTCTGAAAAGGCTATAGAAGATATAGATGAAAATATTGAATTACACAGACCATATGTAGATAATGTTCATGTAAAATGTGAAAAATGTAATGGAACTATGACTAGAGAAAGAGATGTAGTAGATGTTTGGTTTGATAGTGGTGCTATGCCTTTTGCACAACATCATTATCCTTTTGAAAACAAAGAAAACTTTGATAAACTATTCCCAGCAGATTTTATATGTGAAGGAATAGATCAAACTAGAGGATGGTTCTATTCATTGCTTGCTATTTCTACATTTGTAACTGGAAAGTCACCATATAAACGAGTCTTAGTCAACGACCTTATTTTAGATAAAGAAGGTAGCAAAATGTCTAAGTCTAAGGGAAATACAGTAGATCCATTTAAATTATTTGACAAATATGGAGCTGATACACTGAGATGGTATCTACTTTATGTATCTCCACCATGGACCCCTACTAAATTTGACGAAGAAGGTTTAAAAGAAGTAGAAAGTAAGTTCTTTAGAACTATAAGAAATGTATATAATTTCTTCACATTATATGCAAATACAGATGAAATAGATCCAAGAGAATTCGATATTGAATATACAAATAGACCAGAATTAGATAGATGGATACTTTCTAAATATAATAGTTTGTTGAAAAACTTAGAAACTAATATGGATGAATATGATTTAACGAGAGCAGTAAGAAATATACAGGAATTTGTAAATGAAGATTTATCTAATTGGTATATTAGACGTTCAAGAAGAAGATTTTGGGCTATAGAACTAGATGATGATAAAAAAGCAGTTTATAGTACCACTTATGAAATACTTGTAGGTCTTAGTAAGGCTATAGCTCCATTTATACCTTTTACTTCAGAAGAAATGTATAGGAAATTGACTGGAAAAGAGTCTGTACATTTAGATCATTATCCAACAGCTAATGAAGAACTAATTGATATTAAGCTGGAAGAGAAAATGGATTTAGTAAGGGAATTAGTTACTTTAGGAAGAGCAGCTAGAGAAAATGAAAGGATAAAAGTTCGTCAACCATTAAATGAAGTGTTGATAGATGGCAAGCATAAAAAAACAATTGACAATTTAGTACCTCTTATAAAAGAAGAACTTAATGTAAAGAGTGTAGTATTTGAGAGTGATTTATCTCAATTTATGAACTATTCCTTAAAACCTAATTATAAAGTTGCAGGACCAATATTGGGGCCTAAGATTAAATCTTTTGCTAAAGCATTAAATACAATAGATAGCCGTGAAGCTGTAGATAAATTAGAGGAAGAAGGAAAGTTATTATTAGATTTAGATGGAGAACAAATAGAGATAGAAAAAGATTATGTGCTAATCAATATTTCAGCTAAAGAAGGATTTAACGTATCTACTGGCAAAAATCTATTTGTAATATTGGATACTACTTTAACTGAAGAACTTTTAAATGAAGGATATGCGAGAGAATTTATTTCTAAAGTTCAACAAATGAGAAAAAACAATGGGTATGAGATGTTAGATAATATAAATATATATTATAATGGAAACATTGAAATAGAAAATGCAGTTGAAGAGTATAAAGACTATATAATGAAAGAAACTCTAGCATTATCTATTAAAAAAGTTGAAGAAGATTCATTTGAAAAACAAGATTTAAATGGCCATGAAACAGGAATTAAATTAGAAAAAGTAGAATAATATTTTTAAAATAAAGGTTTTAAAAAAGTAGGATAGATAACTAGTTATCTATCCTACTTTTTAGAAATATGTATTAGGATTTATCTAATATTTTTATAGTATATGGTATAATATGGTCTAGATAAATTGATTTGGGGGGATACATATGGATAAACTTGAAAGTTTAGCAAAAGGATTAGAAGAAATTCAAGTTGATTTAATGAGACGTAGTTGGGTTCAATATACTGTAGGATATGATTTTAACATTGATGAGGTTTATGAAAAACTTAATAGTTTTATGTCAGACAAGAAAAATTTTGATATAGTATGTAAATATTTAGATATGGATTTAAATAAAACAGACAAAAGAAAAGTTGAAATACTTTATAGTGCTTTCAAACCCTATCATTTGAGTAAAGAATTAAATGGGTTGAATTTGGAAATTCAGAAAAAAACTAATGAGCTTTCTCAGGTGTTGAATACTTTTAGATTTAATATTGATGGAAAGGAAATTACATCTGTAGAAATCACACAAATACTTTCAAATGAAGAAGACAGAAATTTAAGAAAAAAAGCTTATTTTGCAAGAAATCAAATTAATAAACCATTAGTAGATGCTGGTTTTATTGAATTGATTAATTTGAGAAAAGAATATGCTAAAACTTATGGTGATAATGATTTTGTAGAGCATAAATTAAAAAAAGATGAATTGAGTCAAGATATATTTAATAGTTGGAAAAATGATCTAAGTAGATGTATAGATATATTAAATAATAAAAGAATGGAATATGCAGAAAAGTTTATCCATGAAAATAAGCTTATGCCTTGGGATCAAGATTATATAGGTTCAAAAATAGCCCCTTCACTAAATACTACAGTAGATATGTCTAATTATTATAATATTTTAATGAAATTTTTTTTGAATTTTGGAATTGATATAGACAAATACAATATTACTTATGATATATTTTCTAGGAAGAATAAATCTGAATGGGGATATAATTTTCCAATTGAAACAGGAAAAGATTCAAGAATCCTTGCCAATGTAAAGAATAAATACCATGAATATGAAGTACTACTTCATGAAACAGGACATGGGATACATTCATTTTTGTTAGAACCAGAGGAAAGGATACTTAATGCGGGTATTAGCGGAATAATATCTGAAGGAATAGCAAACTTATTTGGTGGATTTATCTATGAAGAGATATTTTATAAAAACTTTTTTGACAGTGGCGTAAAAGATGAATTTGCTAAAATGAAAGAATTTGATAAGTTAAATTATTTAAGATTTATAGGGGATATATTCTTTGATCAAGAGCTATATAGGAATAACATAGAAAATTTAGATGATATATATGAAGTTTATTTCAAAGTATTTAGGGAATTATTTAATGACAAAATTTATAATGAAGAACCTCCTTTTGGCTATAGAATTCATCATACTACTCATCCGATATATATGCATAATTATTTCATGGGAGATGTAACTTGTGAAATGCTTAAGAAAGTATTCAACAAAAAATATGGTACTTCCTCTATAACAGAAAAACCTAGGGAATTTGGAGAATTCTTGATAGATGAAGTGATAAACCCTTCAGGATTATATAAATATGAAGACTTATTTGAAAAAATAAGTGGAGAAAAGTTTTCATTAAAATGGTATTTAGAATAGTATATTAAAGAATATCCCTAGTATAGCACCTATACTAGGGATATTCTTTAAAACTTTGGCTCTTTAATTTTTCTTCCTTGAACATATCTTTCTACAATATTTCTGTCATCTCCAATATATATAAATTTTTGTATTCTTTCTTCTAGTGTAAGGTTGTTTATATCTCCAAGATTAGAGTCATCTATAACTAATGCATCAAAATCATATCCATTTTCAAAGCTACCCACTTTTCCAAAGAAACTTCCTCCACCTTTAGTTCCAAGATAGAAAGCTTCTGATGTACTAATAGGCTTATATTTTTTATTTGTTTCTAACCATTTAATTTTAGAAGCTTGAATTGCTGATACCATAACTTTTTGTATACTTGTTTCATAACCTGCTGATATATCTGTACCAAGTCCTATAGGAATATCTGTATCTAAAAATTTTCTTACTGGCATTATTCCACTAGATAGATTATAGTTTTAGTTTGGCCAAATAGACTAAACTCATTATATACACTGGCATAATCTTTAAATTCCGGCTCTAATTCTTTTACCCATTCTATTTCATTAGTATTTTCAGAAAGATGAGATTGAACAGGAATATTGTATTTTATAGATAAATCCCCTAAACCTTTTAGTAACTCAGAAGTACAAGTGGGTACAAATCTTGGTGTGATAATAGTTTTAACAATATCTGATTTGTTTTTATACTTTAATATTATTTCTTCTGTTTCTCTTATAGAAGTTTTAGTGTCTTCTAATATATAATCTGGAGTATTTCTATTCATATTTACTTTCCCAATATATGCACCTAATCCAGATTTAATAAATAAGTCGAATAAAAGCTCTGTACTTTCTTTATGAATACTGCTAAATAGACTTACCCTTGTAGTGCCTACTTTCCATAATTCATAGATTAGTTTTCTATAAACTTTTTCTGCATATTCTATATCATTATATTTTCCCTCCTCGGGGAAAATGTATTTTTCTAACCAAGGCAGAAGTTCTTTATCCAGACCTAAACCTCTATTTGGAAATTGTGGAACATGAAAATGGAGATCTACAAAGCTAGGAATAATCAACTTATCTGTATAATCAAATATAGGTATTTTTTCTAAATTTGCATCTATTTTTTCATAGATGCCTCTTACTTTACCATTTTCTACAGCAATATAAGAATTTTTATAGATATCAAAGGTTTCTTTAGTTGATGTAAAAATAATATTGCTTTTGAAAATCCTGGAATTATTATCCATAAATATCTCTCCTTAAAATCTGAACTAAATAAATATATTTAATTGAAAAGTCCTTGTATGGTTTTAACAAAAAAACCAATAAGGGTCAAGCTTTGCTATATTTTAAATAATCCATAGAGATCAATTCCCTTTAAAGTGTTTAATAACAATTTTGGTATATTAAGGGTAGGATGAGAAAATACTAGGATAATTCTTACATTCATGATATAATCTAAATTGGTAGCAATTAATTATTTTTTTACTTATGAAAAGGTTTGCCTAATATTTTCAAACCATATACAAGGTTTTAAGAAGGATTTTTAAGATCTTTGTAGAATATTTTAATAGAATATTTAAAATTGTTTAAAAAAATAATAAATATGCTCGCTAAGGGGGAACGATATAATGAAAGTATACCAAACGGATCAAATAAGGAACGTAGCTTTGATAGGACACTCAGGTAGTGGAAAAACAACTTTAACAGAATCTATACTATTTGCAACAGGAGTAACTAAAAGACAAGGAAAAGTTGAAGATGGAAATACTTTTTCAGATTTTGATAAGGAAGAGATTTCTAGAAAAGTGTCTATAGGTGCATCTGTAATTCCTACAGAGTGGGAAAACATAAAGTATAATTTTTTAGATACACCTGGATATTTTGACTTTGCTGGAGAAATGTATGGTGCACTGGAAGCCAGTGAAGCTGCAGTTATATTAGTAGATGCTTCATCAGGGGTTGAAGTAGGAACAGAAAAAGCTTGGAAATATACAGATAAAAAAGGAATTCCAAAGATAGTATTTTTAAACAAAATGGATAAGGAAAACGTTAATTTTGATAAAGTCTTCAATGAGTTAAAAGAAGCTTTTGGAGACAAACTGGTACCTCTTACATTACCTATTGGCCAAGCAGAAGATTTTAAGGGAATAGTTGATATAATTGATCAGGTAGCGAAAGATTATGATGGTAAAGAAATAAATATTCCAGAAGAGCATAAAACTGAAATAGAGACTATTAGAGAAACACTATCGGAAAAAGTTGCAGAGACTGACGAAGATCTTATGGAAAAATATTTTGATGGCGAAGCATTTACAGATGAAGAAATAAGAAAAGGTCTAAAACTTTCTTTTGAAAACGGAGATCTTGTTCCATTAATTGTTGGGTCAGCTGAAAAAACTATAGGGGTAGATATATTATTAGAGGCGATTAAAAAATACGTTCCAGCACCAGATGAAATAGAAATAGTAAAAGGATATGAAGATGAAAAAGAAGTAGAAAGAAAAGTTAGTTTAGATGAACCTTTTTCAGCTATTGTATTTAAAACTATTGTAGACCCATTTGTTGGTAAACTTTCTGTATTTAAGGTTTTATCAGGAAAAATAACTAAGGATCATGAAATATATAATTCAAATAAAGATGATGTTGAGAAATTAGGAGGTTTATTTGTACTTAGAGGTAAAAATCAAATAGAAGCTTCAGAGATAGTAGCTGGAGATATTGGTGCTACTTCTAAATTACAAATAACTGAAACTGGAGACACCCTTTGCGATAAGACAGATATTATACAATATAAAGAAATTGATTACCCAAATCCATGTTTATTTTTAGCAGTTGAGCCAAAAGCAAAAGGAGACGAAGAAAAAATTGGCTCATCATTACAAAGGCTTACAGAAGAAGACCCTACATTTGTAACTGAAAGAAATAGTGAAACTAAACAACTGTTAATTGGTGGCCAGGGCAATATGCAGCTTACAGTTATTGTAGATAAGCTAAAGAATACTTTTGGTGTAGATGTAGAATTGGCAGATCCAAAAGTTGCTTATAGGGAAACTATAAAAGGAACTGCAAGTGTTCACGGGAAGCATAAAAAGCAATCTGGTGGTGCAGGTCAATATGGAGATGTTCACATAAGATTTGAACCTTCTGAAGAAGAGTTTGTATTTGAAGAAGAAATATTTGGTGGTGCTGTACCAAAACAGTATATACCAGCTGTTGAAAAAGGTCTTATTGAATGTTTAAATAAAGGACCATTAGCAGGATATCCAGTAGTTAATATAAAGGCAGTATTATTTGATGGTTCCTATCATCCAGTAGATTCTAATGAAATGGCATTTAAAATAGCTGCTTCTCTTGCATTTAGAAAAGGAATAAAGGAAGCTAAACCAGTACTTTTAGAACCTATTATGAAAGTAGAAGTTTTGGTTCCAGATGAATATATGGGTGATGTTATGGGAGATATGAATAAGCGTAGAGGTAGAATACTAGGTATGGATCCTCAAGAAGATGGAATGCAATTAATTATAGCCGAAGCCCCACAATCAGAAATGTTTAAATATGCAATTGACTTGAGAAGTATGACCCAAGCAAGGGGAAGTTTTACAATGGAATTTGAGAGATATGAAGAAGTTCCATCAGAAATTAGTGAGAAGATAATAGAAGAGGCTAATAGTCAAAAAGAATAAGAGTAATAAAAATAAGGGGAATATTCCCCTTATTTTTTCATAACTTATATATTGTAGTAATATTGAGATTTTTTAAAGAAACAAAAGGAATATAGACATATTTGAATAATTATCGCGCATACAACTAAAACTAAATGTTGAAAAATATAAAGAAATAGTTGAAAATTAAACTAAAGGACAAAGAAAGTCAAAGTCAAAAGCGAGGTGATATTGTGCCTGGATTAAGTAATATTATAGAAGAATTTTTAAAAGAACTTATAGAGGAAGCAGAAGATGGAATTGTTGAAATACAGAGAAATCAGTTAGCACAACAGTTTGAATGTGCACCTTCTCAAATTAACTATGTACTTACAACTCGATTTACTCCTTATAAAGGATATTATGTAGAGAGTAGAAGAGGGGGCGGTGGGTATATAAAGATAGTGAAGGTAGAAATGGATAGGTATGAGAATATTAATGATTTAATTATAAATGCTATTGGAAAATCAATAACTAAAAACAAAGCATATAGTATGATTGAAGGATTGGAAGAAGAAGGTTTTATAACTAAAATGGAAGAAATTTTAATGAAAGCAGCAATAGGAGATAGATCTTTACAAAATGTTAAAAAATATAGAAATAACTTACGAGCTGATATTTTAACAAATATGATGTTAGTATTGTTGAAAGAATAGGAGGGATAGCTTGATTTGCCAAGAATGTGGAAAAAATTCTGCAACTATGCATTTTACTAAAATTGTAAATGGAAATGTAACAGAAATTCATCTTTGTGAAGATTGCGCAAAGAAATATAAAGAGTTTGATTTTGATACATCTTTTTCATTTCATAAATTTTTAACAGGGCTTATTGATAATATTCAAGAAGGACCTATAAAAACAAATAATAAAGAATTGAAGTGTGATGTATGTGGTATGAACTATTCTAACTTTAAACAAATAGGAAAGTTTGGATGTCCACACTGTTATCAATCTTTTAAGTCTAAATTAGTTCCATTATTTAAAGAAGTTCATGGCTATGACAGTCATATTGGAAAAATTCCAAAGAGATCTGGAGGAATAATAGGAGTAAAAAAAGAAATAAATAGATTGAAAAGTGAATTAGATATTTTAATAAAAAAAGAAGAATTTGAAAAAGCAGCAGAAGTTAGGGATAAGATAAAAGAGCTTAAGAATGAGATTGAAAATAAATAGAGGTGGTTATAATGGTTAAATGGCTAAATGATGAAGGGTTAGAAGATGATGTGGTTATAAGTAGTAGAATTAGGATTGCTAGAAATATAGAAGGTATAAGATTTCCACAATCTACTAATAATGAAGAAGCAGAAAAAATAACAAAAAACATATTAGAAGCAGTTAAAAACTCAAATAAAAATGCTAACTATAAATTTTTTGAAATAGGAAGGTTATCTTCATTAGATAAAAATGTGCTTATAGAAAAACATTTAATCAGCCCTAATTTAATACAAAAACCGGACATGAGCAGTTTTCTTTTAAGAGATGATGAAAAGGTAACAATAATGATAAATGAAGAAGACCACCTAAGATTACAAATTCTTTTGCCAGGATTGAATTTAGAAGAAGGATGGAAACTATGTAGTAGTATAGATGATGAATTAGAGGAATATTTAGACTATGCTTTTGATGAAAGATTTGGATATCTTACATCCTGTCCTACAAATACAGGAACTGGACTTAGAGCATCTGTAATGCTTCATTTGCCTTCATTGGTGCTTACTGGATACGCAAATAATATTTTTCAAGCAGTAAGTCAAATTGGTTTAACTGTTAGAGGCCTTTATGGAGAGGGTACAAAAGCTTTAGGGAATATATTTCAAATATCTAATCAAACTACTTTAGGCGAAACCGAGGAAGAAATCATACAAAAACTTAAAAATGTTGTTATACAGATTATAAATAAAGAAAGAGAAATCAGAGAAAATTTATTAGGAACCAGAAGTTTAGAGATAGAAAATAAGGTATTAAGGTCCCTTGGAATTTTAAAATATTCTAGAATTATATCATCTGAAGAGTCGATGAAGTTATTTTCTGATGTAAAAATGGGCATTGATATGGGTATAATTAAAAATATAGAATCTAAAGACATAATTAATTTAATGATGTTGACACAACCTGCTATTTTACAAGAATATTTCAAAGAAGATTTAAGTGTAGAAGAAAGGGATATAAAAAGGTCAGAATTAATAAGAGAAAAGATATAAATTAGGAGGGATAATATGGCTATGTTTGGTAGATTTACGGAAAGAGCTCAAAAAGCCATACTACTAGCCCAAGAAGAGGCTCAAAGATTAAAACATAATTATGTAGGCACAGAGCATATACTATTAGGCCTTATTAGTGAAGGAGAAGGAATAGCTTATAGGGCATTAAATAATCAAGGTGTGGAGTTAGAAACGGCGAGAGGTAAGGTGGCAAATGCAGTTGGATATGGGAAATATGAAACAGATATATTAGGTTTTACACCAAGAACTAAAAGAATATTTGAGCTAAGCTTTTTAGAGGCTAGAAATTTAGGGCACAATTATATTGGGACTGAACATATACTTTTAGGACTAGTAGAAGAAGGAGAAGGAGTTGCAGTAGCAGTTCTAAAAAGTTTAGGAGTAGATATAGAAAGGCTTAAGAAAGATATAGTAGAAATGCTTACCGAAAGTAATTCTAAGACAGGAAAAACAGGTGAAGGGGCAAATACACCAAATTTAGATAAATATAGTAGGGATTTGACAGAATTAGCGAAAGAAGGAGAAATAGATCCTGTTATTGGAAGGAGTAAAGAAATAGAGAGAGTAGTACAAGTGTTAAGTAGAAGAACTAAAAACAACCCAGTTTTAATTGGAGAACCAGGCGTAGGAAAGACAGCTGTGGCGGAAGGTTTAGCTCAAAAGATTGTGGAAGGGCAAATCCCTGAAATAATTAAAGATAAAAGGGTTGTTACGTTGGATTTACCAGGTATGTTGGCTGGTGCTAAATATAGAGGTGAGTTTGAAGAAAGATTGAAAGCTGTAATGCAGGAATTAAAAGAAGCGGGAAATATAATATTATTTATTGATGAACTCCATACTATAGTAGGTGCTGGAGCAGCAGAAGGAGCAATAGACGCTTCAAATATATTAAAGCCAGTCCTTGCAAGGGGAGAGATTCAAGTTATAGGAGCAACTACTATAGATGAATATAGGAAATATATTGAAAAGGATTCAGCTTTAGAAAGAAGATTTCAACCTATTACAGTAGATGAGCCTACTATAGAAGATACCATTAAAATACTAAAAGGTCTTAGAGATAGATATGAAGCTCATCACAGAGTTAAAATAACAGATGAAGCTATTAAAGCAGCAGCAGAGTTATCAAGTAGATATATTACAGATAGATTTTTACCTGATAAGGCTATAGATTTAATTGATGAGGCAGCATCTATGGTCAGATTACAATCTATTACTGCACCTGATGGTTTGAAAACTATAGAAGAAAGATTGGAAGAATTGAGTCAAGAGAAAGAAGAAGCAATAAATACACAAAATTATGAGAAGGCAGCCGAAATAAGAGATAAAGAAAAGCAACTTAAGAAACAATTAAAGAATAAGAAAGTAGAATGGGAACAAGAAAAGAAAACAGTTGATATGGAAGTAAAGTATGAGGAAATTGCTAAAGTTGTATCCAATTGGACAGGAGTACCTGTAAACAAAATGACCGTTGAAGAAAGCCAGAGACTATTAAAATTAGAAGATATACTTCATAAGAAAGTTATAGGGCAAGATGAAGCAGTAAAAGCAGTATCTAGTGCTGTAAGAAGGGCAAGAGTAGGACTTAAGGATCCAGATAAGCCTGTAGGAACATTTATATTTGTTGGACCTACTGGAGTAGGAAAAACTTATCTTGCAAAAGCATTATCAGAAGCATTATTTGGTGATGAAGATTCTATGATTAGAATAGATATGTCTGAGTATATGGAGAAACATTCTGTTTCAAGACTCATAGGTTCTCCTCCAGGATATGTAGGATATGATGAAGGAGGACAGCTTACAGAAGCTGTTAGAAGAAAACCTTATTCAGTGATATTGTTTGATGAGATAGAAAAAGCTCATCCAGATGTATTTAATGCTTTGTTACAAATATTAGATGATGGTAGACTTACAGATTCAAAAGGTAGAACTGTAGATTTTAAAAATACAGTTATAATTATGACTTCAAATGTAGGTGCTACTACAATTAAAAAGCAGAATGTATTAGGATTTTCCGCACCTATGGAAGAAGAAAAAGCAGAATATGAAAGAATAAAAGAGAATATAAAAGATGAGCTTAGAAGAACCTTTAGACCAGAATTTTTAAATAGAATAGATGAAATAATAATGTTCCATCCATTAAGTGAGGAAAATGTAAGAGAAATTGTAGACGTAATGGTAGAGGATTTAGAGAACAGGCTTGGAAAAATGAACATTAATATTAAGATTAGTGAAAATACTAAGGAACATATTAGCAAAAAAGGATTTGATCCTGTATATGGAGCGAGACCTTTAGAAAGAACTATAACAAAGATGATAGAGGATCAATTAGCTGAGGAAATTTTGAAAGGAAATGTATCTAAGGAAGATGATATATATATTGATTATGCTGATGAAAAACTAGTGTTTACAAAAGAGTCTGTATTATAATACAGACTCTTTTATTTATGAAAAAAATATAGTAGGATATAATTTAGAGGTGATTTTGTGGCTAAGACTAAAACAAAATTTATTTGTCAAAACTGTGGATATGAAACTTATAAATGGCTTGGAAAATGCCCTTCTTGTAATGAATGGAATAGCTTTGCAGAGGAAATATATGAAAAAAGAAAGGGAATAAAGAAGGATTTAAAGGATATAAATGTTGAAAATCTTATGGATGTTAAAATAGATCAAGAAGATAGAATAAGAACTAGTATAGAGGAAATGGACAGGGTATTGGGAGGTGGAGTAGTTAAAGGTTCATTAATTCTTGTAGGAGGGGATCCTGGTATAGGCAAGTCTACATTGCTTATACAAATAGCAAACAACCTTTCAAATAGAGATTTAAAGGTATTATATGTTTCGGGAGAAGAATCAGTAAAACAAATTAAGATAAGAGCAGAAAGATTAAATCTTAAATCTAATAAATTATATATTTTATCTGAAACTAATTTGGACATAATAAGAGATATTATAGAAAAAATTTCCCCGGATATTTTAATAATAGATTCTATTCAAACAGTATACAATCCTGATGTTACTTCAGCCCCAGGTAGTGTTAGTCAAGTAAGGGAAGGTACTCATGTTTTAATGAACATAGCTAAAAGAAAAAATATTGCAACCTTTATTGTAGGTCATGTTACAAAAGAAGGCTCTATTGCAGGACCAAGGGTACTTGAACATATGGTTGATACAGTCCTATATTTTGAAGGAGAAGCCTATCATAGTTATAGAATCCTAAGGGCTATAAAAAATAGATTCGGATCTACAAACGAAATAGGTATGTTTGAAATGAGAGATGTAGGCTTGGTGGAAATTAAAAACCCGTCAGAAGTTCTTATTTCAGAAAGGCCAAAGAATACATCTGGTACAATAGTGGTTCCAAGTTTAGAAGGAACTAGACCCATGCTTGTAGAACTGCAATCATTGGTAAGTCCTACTATGTTTGGTATGCCTAGAAGAGCAGCTATGGGTATAGATTATAATAGGGTTATTTTAATGATAGCGGTTCTCGAAAAAAAGATAGGATATAATATGGAAAGTTATGATGTATATTCCAATATTGTAGGGGGTCTGAAAACAAAAGAACCCGCTATAGATTTAGGAATTATATCATCTATAGCTTCAAGTTATAGGGATTTACCTATAAATTCTAAATTAACAGTTATGGGTGAAGTAGGTCTTACTGGTGAAGTTAGAAGAGTAAGTTTTATTGAAAAAAGAATTAGAGAAGCAGAGAAGTTAGGATTTAATACAGCCATAGTTCCTAAATCAAATATGAAGGATTTAGATAAAATAGATGGAATAAATATAATAGGAGTTAACAATGTGTTAGAAGCATTAGATATTGTTTTAGAAGGTTAGAATATGGAGGAAGGTATATGAAAAAAGATATATATGAATCCCTAAGAATGGTTGCCCCAGGTACTAGTTTACGTATAGGTCTTGAAAGTGTGGTAAGGGCAAAAACTGGAGCTTTGATAGTACTCGGAAATGGTGATGAAGTACTTAAGATAGTAGATGGAGGCTTTAATATAAATAGTGAATTTTCTCCAGCATATCTTTATGAATTAGCTAAAATGGATGGAGCTATAATAATAAGTAGTGATTGTAAAAGGATACTATATGCTAATGCTCAGCTTATACCAGACCAATCTATAAGCTCTAAAGAAACTGGAATTCGTCATAGGACAGCAGAAAGAGTTGCTAAACAAACGGGGGTATTGGTTATTGCTATATCCCAAAGAAGAAATATAATTACATTATATAAAGAGAATAGTAAATATGTTTTAAGAAATTCTAGTGAAATACTAGATAAAGCTAATCAGGCAATACAAACATTAGAAAAATATAAAAGTGTATTAAATCAAGCTATGGGAAATTTAACTGCCTTGGAGTTTGAGGGGCTAGTAACAGTATATGATGTAGTAAAGGTTTTGCAGAGAATAGAAATGGTTATGAGAATATCTGATGAGATAGAAAGATATATATTAGAATTAGGAAATGAAGGAAGACTTATAAGCATGCAACTTGAAGAACTTATGAGTGGAGTGGGAGATGATGGTATAAATATTATAAAAGATTATTCAAATATAGATATAGAAGATAAGAATTATGAAGATATAAGAAATTCTATAAGAATCCTTTCTTCAGAAGAGTTACTAGATCTATATAATATTGGGAAAATATTAGGTTATGATACTGGGGCAGGTTCTTTGGACACTAACATCCATCCAAAAGGGTATAGGATATTAAGTAAAATACCTAGACTTCCCTACAGTGTTTTGGAAAATGTTATAAAAATGTTTGGTTCTTTTCAAAGTATACTTAAAGCATCTATTTCTGAGCTGGATCTTGTAGAGGGAATTGGAGAAGTAAGGGCTAGAACTATAAAAGAAGGGCTTAGAAGATCTCAAGAACAATCTTTTTTAGATAGGCACTTAATATAGAATAATAATAGAAAAGCTAAATTGGTAAAGACCAATTTAGCTTTTAGTTATTTCAGACTATATACCCCCAATGTTTTTAAATTATTAAGTTCTTTAGCTATAACATCTGTTAAACTTATACCTAAAGTATTGCATAGTGAAGCTAAATAAAAGGTATATGCTCCCATTTCTTCCTCGATTTTTTCACTGCAAACCTCACAAAGTTCTCCACTTACATGATTTTCTAATGACTCCCTTAACTCTTCTAAGGTTTCTTTATTATATTTTTGTTTTGAAGCTTCAATTGAAATGCACCCACAAGAGGTAACAGATTTCATAACTGCCCTATTAATTCTTGCGTTGTATTCATCTAATTTAGTAACTATATCTAAAATACTTTTGTGTCTTATAAGTACTTCAGAAACCTTTTCTTGAAATTCGCTGCATATTATATTTTCATCTATACTTTCAACATTTCTGTTCATATAATCTCCACCCCAGTCAATAATTTGTTTTATATTTTAATTATACTTATGAGGACAAGTTGTTGTCAAATAATTCTTGTTTTTTGTTGATTTAAATTATCAATAAATCATATAAAAAATAAGCAGTTGACAAAATTATAAAAAATATGGTACAATATCTTATTTGACAACCATTGGGTTTTATTGTATACTAGTAATATACTATGTTTAAATTAGGAGGTTGTCACTATGTTTGATATAGGAGATAAAATTGTTTACCCTATGCATGGTGCAGGCATTATTGTTGCTATAGAAGAAAAAGAAGTATTAGGCGAAAAGAGGAAATATTATATTATGAAGATGCCTATTGGTGATATGAAAGTAATGGTTCCAGTAGACAATGTAGAAGATATAGGAATAAGAGAAATTGTAGAAAATGATGATATCGATAGAGTATTTGCAGTTTTAAGTGGTAATCAAACAAAAATGCCTCAAAATTGGAATAGAAGATATAGGATAAACATGGATAAGATTAAAAGCGGGAATATTTTTGAAATTGCTTCAGTTGTCAGAAACCTTATGATTAGAGATAGAGAAAAAGGTTTATCAACTGGAGAAAGAAAGATGTTAAATAGCGCTAAACAAATGCTTGTAAGTGAAATAGTATTATCAAAAGAAATCGAACAAGAAGAAACTGAAAAACTTATTGATGAGGCTATAGATTGTCCTTCCGCATAAAAAATAAATAAAAAATTAAAAAACATGTTATATAAATTGAAATTATGGAAATATATAATGATAGTAGGGAGGTGAATTCATGGCAGATAAAATTGCCAGATATGTAATAGCATTGATAGGAACATTGATAGGATATGGCGTTATGGCTGGTTTAAAAAGTCTTGGTATTTTAAATTTAACTAATATGGGGATATTAGGATTAGTTATATTTATATCAATGATCTTAATTTCTGGAATTATATTTTTCTTTCTTTCTCCCTCGTTCATTAAAGGAGGAAGGAGATTTATTCGCTTTGTAGAAGTGGAGCTGCAAGATATGCCTGCTTCTGACATTGCTTTAGGGTCTATTGGATTAATAGTGGGGTTAGTTATTGCTTATCTGTTGAGCCAGCCTTTTTATAACTTAAATGTCCCTTATTTAGGAGTTATAGTATCTATTTTACTATACTTGATATTTGGTTATTTAGGAATAAAAATTCCAACAAGAAAAATAGAAGATTTTACCAATACCTTTAATCTTTTTAAGAGAAATACAGGTAAAGAAAAACTAAAAGCTGCATGCAAGGCTTGCCCTAAGATATTAGATACTAGTGTTATCATAGATGGTAGAATAGCAGATATTTGCAAAACTGGTTTTATTGAAGGGCCACTAGTCATACCAGAATTTGTCCTTGAAGAACTTCAACACATTGCAGACTCTTCTGATTCTTTAAAGAGAAATAGAGGCAGAAGAGGATTGGATATATTAAATAAAATACAGAAAGAGTTGGATATAGAAGTAGTTATTACTGATAAAAAATATGATGATATTAAAGAAGTAGATTCAAAACTTTTAAAGCTTACTCAGGATACAAAAGGAAAAATTATTACTAATGATTACAATTTAAACAAAGTTGCAGAAGTTCAAAAAATAGATGTATTGAATATAAATGAACTAGCAAATGCAATAAAGCCTGTAGTTCTTCCAGGAGAAGAAATGAGAGTTCAAGTGATAAAAGATGGAAAAGAATCAGGCCAAGGTCTTGCATATCTTGATGATGGAACTATGATAGTTGTAGAGGGTGGAAAAAAACATATTGGAGAAAATATAATAGTTTTGGTAACAAGTGTATTACAAACTTCTGCTGGAAGGATGATATTTGCAAAGCCAAAGTCAGCAGTGGATAGAGCAGTATAGGGTCTAGAAATAGACCCTTTTTTATGTTTAAAAAATACTTAAAACTTTGATATATCCTGTAAGAAACAACATATACTATCTTTATGTACTGATTTGACTTTATAATAAAGGTATTTCCTGTTATTTTTTAATATGCTATAATGACTTAGAGGTGAAAAAAATGTATAAAAACAACTATGTTTCAGTTATAATAGCTGCTGCAGGTATGAGTAATAGGATGAGAAGCAGTGTAAATAAACAATTTATATCTATTGATAATAAACCTGTTCTTACTCATACTTTAGAAAAATTTGAAAAATGTAGATATGTAGACGAAATTATAGTAGTAGCAAAAGAAGATGAAGTAGACTATTGTAAAAGAAAAATTATAAGAAGGTTTAATTTTAAAAAAGTAAGTAAGGTAGTTAAAGGTGGAAAAGAAAGACAAGATTCTGTATATAATGGGCTATTAGCTTTAAATGAAAATTGTAATATAGTTTTAATTCATGATGGTGCTAGACCTTTTATAAAACTTAAAAATATTGAAGAGAGCATTGAAGGAACAGCTAATTATGGCGCTTGTGTAGTTGGAGTGCCTGTAAAAGATACTATAAAAATCATACAAAAAGATAAAAGTGTTTTAAACACCCCTGATAGAAATCAAATATGGGCAGCTCAGACACCTCAATCTTTTAAATATGATATTATAATGAAAGCTTATAGATCTGCAATATATAATGGATTTATAGGTACAGATGATAGTATGCTTGTTGAAAGGCTAGGAATTGATGTAAAGATGATTTTAGGTAGTTATGAGAATATAAAGATAACAACTCCTGAAGATTTAATAATTGCAGAATCTTTACTTAAAGATAAAGAGGTTATTTTAAATAGAAAAGAATTCATATTTCAAAGTAGATAGGAAGGGTTGCTATGAGAGTAGGAATTGGTTATGATGTTCATAAATTGGTAGAAAAGAGGAAATTGATAATAGGAGGAGTAGAAATTCCTCACGATAAAGGATTATTAGGCCACTCAGATGCAGATGTTTTGATACATGCTATCATGGACAGTATATTAGGAGCATTGGGGCTAGGAGATATTGGTAAGCATTTTCCAGATACTGATGAAAAATATAAAGATATATCTAGTATGGTTCTTCTTGAAGAAATTTGGAATATTCTAAGTGAAAATGGGTATAGAATAGGAAATATAGACAGTATAATAGTCGCTCAAAGTCCTAAAATGGCTCCATATATAGATGCTATGAAAGAGAATATAGCTAGAGTACTCAATACCCCAATAGACAATATAAATATAAAAGCTACAACTACAGAAGAATTAGGTTTTGAAGGCAATAAAGAAGGTATGTCAGCTCATAGTATATGTATGTTATTAAAAGAGTTATAAAAGTTTAATAAAAGGGGGAAAGAAATGATAGAAGTTAAGAATATATCTAAACATTTTAAAGATGTAGTAGCAGTAGATAATATATCTTTTAAAGTTGAAGAAGGTAAAGTTTTTGGGCTTTTAGGGGAAAATGGTGCAGGGAAAACTACAACATTGAGAATGCTTGCTACAATGCTTAAACCTAGCACAGGTACAGCAAATATAAGAGGCTATGATTTAATTCAAGAACCGGCAGATGTAAGAGGAGAAATTGGTATTTTGTTCGGAGGAGAGACAGGACTTTATGATAGACTTTCAGCAAGAGAAAATATTGAATATTTTGGCCTTCTAAATGGAATGACAAAAAAAGATATAAGTGTTCAAATTGAAAAACTATCTCGTAGTCTGGAAATGGAGGATTATATAGAAAGAAGGGTAGGTAAATTTTCGAAAGGTATGAAACAAAAAGTGGCATTAGCTAGAAGTATAGTTCATAATCCATCAATAATGTTTTTTGATGAACCAACTTCAGGTCTTGATGTAACTGCGGTTAGGATAGTCCATAAATTTATAAAAGAATTAAAAAGTGAAGGAAAGACCATTATATTTTCAAGCCATTCTATGAATGAAGTAGAAAAGTTATGTGATGAAGTAGGAATAATTCATAAAGGTAAAATGATAGAGGTTACATCATTAGAAGGTTTAAAAGAAAAATTTAAAGAAGAGAATCTAGAAGAAATTTTTGTATCTTTAGTAGGTGAGAAAAATGAATAAATTTACAAAAATAGTTTTTAAAAAAGAAATAATGGATACATTTAGAGATAAAAAGACTATTTTTTCAAGTATAATAATTCCAATAATAATATTTCCATTAATAGCTTTTGTAATTGGGCTTGGTAGCTCAGATATGGTAAAAGAAAGCAAAGAACCTGTACAAATTGCTCTTTTAAGTGAAGAAAATAATGGATTAGAAATGTTTCTAAAAAGTAATGATAATGTAAATATCATAAAAACTAAGGATTATAAAAAAACCTTAGATAAATTAGAGGCGAAGGTTGTAGTAAAAATTGGAGAAGATTTTGACGAAAAAATAAAAAATGGGGAAAAACCTGAAATTAATTTAATTTATGATGATACTAGTCAAAAGTCTGAGATGGCTAAATCTAGAATAGAACAAATTATTTTAAGCTATACTAATCATATTGTAGTTAAAAGATTAGAAAATGAAGGAATTAATCCACAAATATTAGAGCCTGTAGATATTAAATCTTCTTCTGTATCTAAAGAAGGAGGAACAGGATTGCTACTTTTTTCTATGTTGCTTCCTTTTATGCTTACTATATGGTCGGCTGTAGGAGGTATACCAGCAGCTACAGATTTAGGAGCAGGAGAGAAAGAAAGACAAACATTGGAGCCTCTTTTGACTACTAAAGCTAACAGAATATCTATACTTATGGGAAAATATTTTACGGTAGTATTAGCAGGTATAATTGCAACTACAGCTTCTTTAATAGGTTTTTTAATTGCAACAAAAATAAATCCAGAATTTCTAGGAGAAAGTGCTACACTTTCTATAAAATCTATTGCTATAATAACTTTAGTTTGTTTGGAAATGGCTTTGGCTTTTTCAAGCATTGAACTCGCTATTAGCTTCTATGCTAGAAACTTCAAAGAAGCTCAAACTTATTTAAGCCCTGTGAGTATTTTGCTTATGGTACCAGCTTATTTGACTATGTTTGTAGATGGAAGGGCTGTACCAGAATATTATTTTCATATTCCTATAATAAATACTATAGGAATCATCAAAGAAGTTATAGTATCTGTATATGATTTTAAACATATATTAATAACTACTGGATGGAATTTAGTATATATAGCTTTATTTTTGATGATAACTGTAAAAATGTTCGAGAAAGAAACAGTTATATTTAGAAATTAAAAGTTGACATAGTAGTTTTTTTCTAGTATCATTTTAATAAATATATATATGCGTTGAGGGAAAATAGTAAATATTAATGGTCTCAGAGAGGAAGTCCTTGTGGTGAAAGACTTTTGGCCCACTTAATGTTGAACCCGTTCCTGAGCTTCTAGACTGAAATAAATTAGGTCTTACGGTGGCACCGTTATAGCTTTCGAGTGGACTTATGATTTTTATAAGTCTATTAGAGTGGTATCGCGAACAAACCTTCGTCTCTATTTTGAGATGAAGGTTTTTTTACATTTCAGATTGATTAGACTATAGTTATATGAAAAATTAAGGAGGAAGAAAATATGAAGATGTCAAAATTATATTTACCTACTTTAAGGGAAGTTCCAGCAGAAGCAGAAATTCCAAGTCATCAATTATTGGTTAGGGCTGGCATGATGAGGAAATTAGTATCGGGAGTATATTCTTATTTACCTTTAGGTCATAGGGTTATAAGGAAAATAGAACAAATAGTCAGGGAAGAAATGGATAGAGCAGGCTCTCAAGAACTTCTAATGTCTGCTATACAACCAAAAGAACTTTGGGAAGCAAGTAATAGATGGGATAACTTTGGACCAGAAATGTTTAAATTATGTGATAGAAATGAAAGAGAATTTTGTTTAGGCCCAACTCATGAAGAATATTTTACAAACCTTATAAAAGATGAAGTTAGATCTTATAAACAACTTCCATTAAATCTTTACCAAATTCAAACTAAGTATAGGGACGAGAAAAGACCAAGGTTTGGACTTATTAGGAGTAGAGAGTTTATTATGAAGGATGCCTATAGTTATGATAAAGATCTAGAAGGTCTAAAAGAATCTTATAGAATCATGTGGGATGCTTATGAAAATGTATTTGAAAGACTTAAAATTAAGTTCAGAGTAGTTGAAGGGGATTCAGGAAATATGGGGGGGAGAAAATCCCATGAATTTATGGCTGTATCTGATATAGGTGAAAGTTTGGTAGCGTATTGTGATGATTGTGATTATGCAGCAACTGATGAGAAAGCAAAAGTAATTTATAACATGGATAATATAGATTTAGAAGAGCTTGAATGTGAAAAAGTTCATACTCCAGATGTGAAAACTATAGAAGATTTAGCTGATTTCTTCAATATAAAGGAAGATAGATTTGCTAAGGCTGTAATATATAAAGTTAATGATGAAGTGATTATTGCACTAGTACCTGGAAATAGGGAATTAAACGAAATAAAACTTTGTAACTATCTAAATATAGGGGAGCATGAATTAGAAATTGCAGATGAAGAGACTATAAGGGAAGTAACAGGTGCAGAACCGGGATTTACTGGACCTATAAATCTTAAAAAGAAAGTTAAGATTTTAGTTGATGAAAGAATAACAAAAATGAAAAACTTTATCGTAGGAGCCAATGAAACTGATCACCATATTAAAAATGTAAACTATGGAAGAGATTTCACAGGAGAAATAATTGAAGATCTATTATTAGTTGAAGCGGGAGATATCTGTCTAAAATGTGGTAAACCATTAAAAATGGAAAGAGGAATAGAGGTAGGAAATATATTCCAGTTAGGAACAAAATACAGTGAAAGTTTAGAAGCTACTTATTTAGATGAAAATGGTAAAGAAAAATATTTTGTGATGGGCTCTTATGGAATAGGAGTATCAAGAAGCATGTCTGCTATAGTAGAACAATATCACGATGATAAAGGAATAGTTTGGCCATTGGTAGTGGCACCATACCATGTCATAATAACAATAGTAAATACTAAAAAAGAAGAGCAAATTGAATTGGGAGAGAAACTATATAACGAATTAAAAGATATGGGTATAGAGGTGCTTTTAGATGATAGAAAAGAAAGAGCTGGAGTGAAATTTAATGATAGGGATTTAATAGGTATACCAATTCAAATAACTGTTGGAAAAAAAGCTGGAGAAAATATAATAGAATATTCTTTAAGAAATAATGATGAAAAGATTGAAATAAACATTGAAGAGGTAAAAGAAAAAATTAAAGAAGAATTTAAGAAGGAAGGATTAAAGATAAAGAGCATTTAATGGCAGGTCAAGCTTCAAAAGTGGTTACTTGATACAGAAAACTGGACAGTTAGACATTTTATATAGAAAATATTGTGTAAATATTGTATATTAAATATGAGTTTGAAACTAACAATACCAGTTGTTATACTTATAAAGTAGTAAAGAGCTAGCTCTTTACTACTTTATTTCTATTATATTCAAATATAAATATAGGCTTGATTGTTGAGATATAAATATTAATAACATCAATAAATACCTAGTATAAAACCTAATGGCAGTTCAGACATAAAAATGGACTGTTTAGACATAAAAAAGGGCCAGTTAGACACTAAAACTGGCCAGTTAGTTTTTTTAGAAGGATTTATATTTATTTTGAAGAATTATATAATCTAGTGGTAAAAAATTATTACAGTTTACATACCATATTTTAGAAAAGGATAAATATTGATGAAAATTGTAATATGACGAAGTATAAAAAATTATAAAAAAATAAAGGATATTCTCTTAAAATATAGAAAGTAATAGATAGGATAATATAATATAATAAATATAAAAGAATAGGTGAATATCCATGTTATACTCAATACCTTGGTATGTTGTTTTATTTCAGTCTATACCTGAAATGTTTCTTTTAATAATTTTAGGATTTAAATTGTTTAATATAGATGTAGATTTAAAAAAAGCTTTATTAGTATCTTTATTGATTTCTATAATTGTATATTTTGTTAGAAAATTTGCCAGTGTATATGGGCTTCATACGGCAATATTAATATTTTGTTCTTTGATTCTTATAAAAATAATATTAAAAATGAATATAGCTTACTCATTTATATGTATTGTAACTAGTTTATTAATAAATGGATTATTACAAAATACGATTACTCCTATTTTACTTAATTTTTTTCATACTACTACACAAGATTTAGTAAAAAATCCTTGGCTAAATATATTTTTTTATATTCCTAATGGTCTGATTATGTTATATCTTTATTTATTTACTATAAAAAAGAAAGTTTATTTATTTGATTTAAAAATGTATGAAAACAATGCAAAGAACTTATTCAAAGATAAATCTATATTGGTTTTGTTTATAGTTCTAATTCAAAGTATATTTATAATGCTTATAAATCAAATTTTCCTTTTATCTCAACAGACTCGAATAATAGGTATAGAATATACAGTAATAAATATGATTATTAGTATATTTACTATTTTGGTGCTATTTTCTATAAAAGGCCTTGGAGATGATATAAAGGATAAGGTTGAAATGAGTTTTTTAAAAACTCATTTAGAGCAAATGGAAGATTTATTTAAAGCTTTAAGGGTTCAAAGCCATGAGCACAAACGTCATATTCAAACTATTCAAGCTATGGTCTACTTAGATGAAATAGCATCTGCAAAGGAATATATTGATGGACTTAGTGAGGGATATAGTTATACTGATGACATAATATATGTGGAGAATATGGCTTTAACTGCTCTAATAAATGGGAAGAGGAAAGTGGCAGAAATAAACAATATAGATTTTAAGTTTTCTATTAATTGTAGCTTAGGTGAATTAAAAATGAATTCTTGGGATCTATGTAGTATATTAGGGAATCTTTTAGATAATGCTTTTGAAGCTGTAAGAAAGGAAAAAAATCATAGATTGGTAGGTTTAGATATAGATTGTGTAGAAGGAAATTACATAATGAAAGTATGGAACAATGGAGTTAAAATATCTAAAGATGAGATGGACAAGTTGTTTGAACCTGGTTATACTACAAAAGAATCTGTAGGAAGAGGATATGGATTATTTTTAACAAAAAATCTTTTAGACAAGTACAAGGGAAATATAGAAGTTTATTCTAGAGATAAAACTGTATTTAAAATAATACTTCCAAAAGGGGAAGATAATAAGAATGATTAAAAAACTTTCAAAAAAATTATCTATTTCGCTATCAAAAAGCTTAGATGGGAACAATGAAGATGTAGAAATATGGACTTATGGATTAGAGTTGCTATTAAATGGGACTATCAAATTTTTATTTATAGTTGGATTAGCAATTAGTTTTGGAATATTTAAACCCACTATTTTAGCTTTGATTACCTTTGCAATTTTTCGCCACTTTGGTGGAGGGGTACATTTTAGTACTTATTTAAGATGTTTAACATCTGGAATAGCTATATTTTTAACTTTAGGTAAAATATCTTGTTTGAATATTAGCATATATAATTATAAATTATTGTTTTATGTAAATTTATTTTTAGGGATTTTGACTATTATAAAATGGGTTCCTGGAGATACGGAAATAAAGCCAATAAAAAACAAAGAAGATAGAAAAAAACAAAAGGTTAAGACTACAATAGTTTTAATCCTTTGGATTATAATAGTTCAAATTTTAATTAGGTTAAATAGCTTTAAGTATATTTTACCTATTACACTAGGCGCACTTACAAGTTTTATCTTTATAACACCTTTAGGATACTGGTTTATAACCAGTATAGACAATATTTTAGACAAAACTAAAGTCAAATATGGGGAGGTGAAGTAGATGAAAGGCCTTCTTACAGCAATTGCATCATTTTTAGGGTTAGTTGCAAGTACAGGAGCTAGTACATGTAGTGCTATGATATTTTATGAACCAGAAATACCAGAATCTTTAAAAAAGTAGGAGCTGATAGTAGTTGGTGAAAATCCTCATTTTAGAAGATGAAGACTATACCAGAAGATTTATAAAAAAGATAGTACTGGAGAACTCTTCTTCACCGGAAGTTTTTGATACATCAAGTGGGAAAGAGGCAATAAGTTTAGCAAGAGAATATATGCCAGAAATAGCTATGCTAGATGTAGAATTAGAAGGTGAAGATTTTAATGGTCTTGAAATAGCAAGGATCATACACAAAATAAGTCCAGAAACTAAGATAGTGTTTATCACAGGACATTCTAAATATGCAGTTTCTGCTTTTGATGTGCATCCTTATGACTATATTCTAAAACCTATAAATGTGAAAAGGCTTATTGAAACAATAGTTACCTTAACAAATTATGTATCTAAAAATTCTTCTAATGAAAATAGAGGGATAAATAGGATTGTAGTTAAAAGTGGAGGAGAAATGTTCTTCATATCTGTGAATGATATACTTTATGCTGAAAGATTAGATAGGGATACAGTTATACATGATAGTAAAAATACTTATAGTGTGCAAGATAGCTTACAAGAATTAGAGAAAAAATTAGGAAATAAATTTTTAAGGGTGCACAAATCCTACATTGTAAATGAGGAGAGAATTAAAAAAATAACAGAAATTGGAGAAAGAGTATATCAGATCGAATTCCTAAATAGTGATAAAGTAGCTTTAATGAGTAGAAGTGGATTCAAAGAATTTAGAGAAAAAATTGAGAATTTAACATTGTAGTATTTTTTTAAAGGATATACTTAATATTAAGTATATCCTTTTTTATGGGTAGTTAGACATTAAAAAAGACCACTTAGACATAAAAAAGGACCAGTTAGAAAAAACGGAAGGATATTAGGAAAGATATATATAATATATATAATAGAAAGAAAAGGGTATGAGGAGAAAGTAAAGATACTGGGGGGAGAAAAGTGGAAAATTGTATACAAGATGAATTGAAAGTTCTCTGTATAGAAACAATAAAATTATTAGATTTTTTAAAGGAAGAAGGGAAGATAACTAATAAAGAATATTTAGAACATCTAAAAGAGAAAAAGGAATATTTAGAAAAGTTAGAAAAAGATGAAAAAGGTGTGGAGAGTTTATTGCTCTAGTTATAACTAGAGCAATTTTTTCTTGTAAAAAATCTAATAATAAGTTATTCTATTTTATAAGCCTATAGATTATAATGTATTATGAATAAACTTGGAGGGATAATTATGCTTAAGAAGACAATTTCTATTGTTTTAATAACGCTGTTGCTTGTATTGAATATATCAAGCTTAGCAATAGCAGATGCAGAAATGGAAAGAAATGTAGTTGTAAGTTTGGGGAAAAATCTAACTGATGAACAAAGAAGTTCAATATTAAATCTTTTTGGTGTAAAAAAAGATGTGGAGATTGTAGAAGTTACCAATGCAGAGGAAAGAGAATATTTAGGTGAGTATATAGATGACAAATTATTGGGAACTAGATCATTGTCTTGTGCTTATGTAGAAAAATTAGATGAAGGGTCAGGTATTTCTGTAGATACTCACAATATATCTTGGGTAACTAAGGACATGTATGAAAATGCGTTGATTACGGCGGGAATAAAGGATGCAAAGGTAGTGGTAGCTAGTCCCATAAATGTATCAGGTACTGCAGCTTTAACAGGTATTATAAAAGCTTTTGAAGATATTACTGGTAAAGATATATCTAAAAAAGAAAAAGAAGTGGCTAGTGAAGAGATAGCAAAAACTGCGATGCTTGGAAATGAAATAGGTAAAGACGAAGCTAGTGAACTTATTGAAAATATAAAAGTTGACGTAGTTGCAAATAATAAAAAGAGTAAAAAAGATATAAAAGAAGCTGTTGAATCAGCAGCAGATGAATTACAAATACAACTTACAGAAGAACAAATAAATGAAATAGTTGATTTGATGAGAAAAATTTCTAAATTAGATTTAAACCTTGACGATATAAAAACCCAATTAAAAGATATATCAGGTAAAATAGATAAGATAGTAAGTCAAAATGAAGAGGTAAAATCATTTCTTCAAAAAATAGTTGATTCTATAGGAGAATTTTTTAGTAAGTTATTCGGATAGTATATAATTTATTATTTGTTGATACTCATAAATAGGTGGTATATAATATATTGGTAGTCTATTTAGGAGGTGGCAGTAGTTGGAAAATATTAGAGTAAGATTTGCGCCAAGTCCAACGGGATATTTACATATTGGTGGACTTAGGACTGCATTATATAATTATTTATTTGCAAGAAACAATAAAGGCAAATTCATATTGAGAATAGAAGATACTGATAGGACTAGATATGTAGAAGGAGCCATTGAAAACCTAATTAATTCATTAGAGTGGGCTGGGATTGATATTGATGAAGGAGTGGTTATGGAAGATGGAAAAATCACTCAAAAGGGAGAGCATGGTCCTTATATTCAATCAGAAAGATTGGATATATATAAGAAATATATAGATGAATTAATTGAAAATGGATATGCTTATTATTGTTTTTGTTCGAAAGAAAGGCTTGATGAAGTAAGGGAAGAGCAAAAAATAAAGGGACTTATACCTAAATATGATGGGTTTTGTAGAAATATTCCTATTGAAGAGGCAAAGAAAAGAATTGCAAATGGAGAAGAATATGTAGTCAGACTTAAACTTCCTCCAAATAAAGATATTAAATTTTACGATATAGTAAGAGGAAATATAACTATCAATACAGATGATATAGATGATCAAGTGCTTTTAAAGTCTGATGGATATCCTACATATCATTTGGCGGTTGTAGTTGATGATCACCTAATGAATATAACCCATATAGTTAGAGGAGAAGAATGGTTAGCTTCAGCCCCTAAGCATGTGTTTTTATATGAAGCTTTTGGTTGGAAAGTACCTGAATACGTTCATCTTCCTACAGTTTTAAACAAGGACAGAAAAAAATTAAGCAAGCGACAAGGTGATGTTTCTGTAGAAGATTTTAGAGAAAGTGGATATCTTCCAGAAGGACTAGTAAATTACCTTGCATTAGTAGGATGGAGCCCAGAAGGTAATGAAGAAATATTATCTATGGAAGATCTAATAGAACAGTTTTCTTTTGAAAGAGTATCAAAAACTGGAGGAATATTTGATAAAAACAAACTTAACTGGGTAAATGGTCACTATATTAGAAAATCAGGTGCTGAAAGAATTACTGATTTAGCTATACCTTATTTAATAGAATCAGGCTATATAACAGAAGAAGATGTTGAAAATAGGTATGGTTGGATAAATACTATGGTATCCACAGTACAGGAAAGCTTATCTACAATAAAAGAAGTTCCAAAGAAAGTTGATATTTTCTTTGGGGAAAAAGTAGAACTTGAAAATGAAGAAGTATTAGAGGTATTAAAGGGTGAGCAAGTTCCTATATTATTTAACGCTTTAAGAGAAGAACTAGATACTGTAGATAATTTAGATGAAGAATTTTGTAAAAAATTAATGAAGAAAATACAGAAGAAAACAGGAATAAAGGGCAAAAACTTATTTATGCCTGTTAGGTCTGCTCTTACAGGAAATTTACATGGACCAGAATTAGCAGATATTATTTATGTATTAGGTAAACAAAATATACTTCAACGCATAGAGTATATAGAAGAAAATTATCTAAGATAGCACTTGAATAATAGATAAGAATAGTGTATTATAAAATATAATAATTTAAATGTTGTGAAAAGGGAAAGTAGGTCTAATATACTTACAGAGAAGGATTTTTACCTAGCTGAGAGAAATCCTAGGTTCCTATTAGATTGAAGTGCACCTTTGAACTGTTGCCTGAAAACTAGTAGGGTTAACCGGTTTACGCCGTTATCGTTTTAGAGTTGGATGGAAAGCTTATTTCCTTTCAATCAGAGTGGAACCGCGATAACAATCGCCTCTGTTTTTTGAGGCGATTTTTTTATTTATAAAAAAAGGAGGATTACTATGTGGGAAACTATAAAGGAAGATATAAAAGCTATAAGACAAAGAGATCCTGCTGTTAGAAGTTGGGTTGAAGCTATTCTTTGTTATCCTGGACTACATGCTCTATTCTTTTATAGAATTGCCCATCTTTTCTACAATATAAGATTATATTTATTAGCTAGAATTATATCTAATATTGGCAGGTTTTTTACAGGAATTGAAATACATCCTGGTGCCAAAATTGGAAAAGGTCTATTTATAGATCATGGAATGGGCGTAGTAGTAGGTGAAACTACTGAAATAGGAGATAATGTAACTATATATCAGGGTGCTACACTAGGTGGTACAGGAAAAGAGAAAGGAAAGAGACATCCTACTATTGGAAATAATGTAGTTATAAGTTCAGGAGCTAAAATATTGGGACCTTTTACTGTGGGGGATAATTCAAAAATAGGAGCAGGTTCCGTAGTATTGAAGGAGGTTCCGCCTAATTGCACAGTAGTAGGAGTGCCTGGAAGGGTGGTAGTGAAGAATAATAAAAGACTTAGATGTGTTAAACCAAATGATGAAATAGATTTAGATCAAATCAAATTGCCAGATCCCGTTTTTCAAGAGTTAGAATGCCTAAGAAAAAGAATATCAGAGTTAGAAGGATATATCTATGAAAGGAAAGGAGATGTAGATGATGAAATTATATAATACATTAACAAGAAAAAAAGAAGAATTTAAACCTATTGAAGATGGGAAAGTAACTATGTATGTGTGTGGACCTACAGTATATAATTATATGCATGTGGGAAATGCTAGACCACTAGTAGTATTTGACACATTAAGAAGATATTTTAAGTATGTCGGATATGAAGTAAAGTATTTAGTTAATTTTACAGATATTGATGATAAGATGATAAAGAAGGCTGAAGAAGAGAATACAACAGTAAAAAAAATAGCTGATAGATTTATTGATGAATATCATATAGATGCAGATGGACTTCTTTTAGATGAAGCTGGAACTATTCATCCGAGAGCTACAGAGCATATAGAAGAAATAATAGATTTTATTCAGGGGCTAATAGATAGTGGTAGTGCTTATAATGTAGATGGAAATGTTTATTTTAATGTGTCTGCAGCTAAAGACTATGGAAAACTTTCTAAAAAAAATATTGAGGAGCTTGTAAGTGGAGCTAGAATTGAAGTTAGTAAAGAAAAGAAAAATCCTATGGATTTTGCATTATGGAAAAAAGAAAAAAAAGGAGAACCATCGTGGGAAAGTCCATGGGGAAAAGGAAGGCCTGGCTGGCATATAGAATGCTCGGTAATGGCAAAAGAATTTTTGGGGGAAACTATTGATATACACGCTGGTGGGGAGGATTTACAATTTCCACATCATGAAAATGAAATAGCCCAAAGCGAAACACTTTCTGGAAAGACTTTTGCAAATTATTGGCTTCATAATGCAATGATAAATGTGGAAAATAAGAAGATGTCAAAATCCGAATTTAACTTTTTTACAGTAAGGGAAATAGGAGAAGAGTTTGACTTAGAAATATTAAGATTTTTCTTATTATCAGCCCATTATAGAAGTCCTATAAACTTCAGTAAGGAACTTTTAATTCAGGCTAAACATGGATTAGAAAGATTGTATAATGGGAAGAAGAATTTAGAATATTTAATTGAAAAGTCAGAAGAAAAAGAGTTGGTAGAAGAAGAGGAGAAAGTGTTTGCTGAAATTGACGGATTTAAGACTGATTTTAAGAAGAGTATGGAAGATGACTTAAATACAGCTGATGGAATTGCTTCTCTTTTTGAAATAGTTAAAACTTCAAATACAAAATTAAATGAAAAATCGTCTAAAAAATTAATTAAACATAGTTATGATGCCTTAATGGAGCTTTCAGAAGTTTTAGGAATATTGTCCAAAGAGGAAGAAATATTGGAAGAAGAAATTGTTGAATTAATAGAAAAAAGATCTGAAGCTAGAAAAAATAAAGATTTTAAGTTGGCAGATAGTATAAGGGATAAATTGAAAGGAAAAGGTATAATAATCGAAGATACAAAAGATGGAGTGAAGTGGAAGAGGGTATAGAATATGGATAAAAACTTATATGGATGTTTTAATAATATAAAGTTAACTGTAAGGGAAGCTTCCATGCTTTCTCCCTTACAGTTAGCATATATAGGAGATGCAGTATATGAGCTTTTTATAAGGACATACTTACTGCAAAAGAATTTACCAGTTCATGAATTACATAAAGAAGCGGTTCAATATGTAAAAGCAGAGGCTCAATCAGATATAGTTCATTCTTTGGAGAATATACTTACAGAGGAAGAAAAAAACATTGTAAAAAGAGGAAGAAATTCAAAAACTCATTCATCTCCTAAAAATGCAAGCATAACTGATTATAAATATGCCACAGGATTTGAGGCTTTAATAGGCTTTTTATATTTAACAAACCAGGAAAAAAGAATGTTCCAATTATTTAATGAGATAATTTCATAATAAAACAAGCTAAAGTATTAATATATAACTTAAGGAAGGATGATATTTTGAATAGTAAACTTAAAGTTAAACTTTTAAGATATACACCAGAAGGAGAAAAATTAGTAGCTTCAGCTGCTAAACTGTGTTATTCTCCTATAGGTATTGATAAAATAGAAGAAAATTTAGATGAAGAAAAAGTAGATAAATTTTTAAATATGCTTATGGATTTAGGTCATGAATCTCCAATTGAACATGTAACCTTTACTTTTGGTGTAGAGGGAGTTTCAAGGGTGTTAACTCATCAACTAGTAAGACATAGAATAGCAAGCTTTTCTCAACAATCTCAACGTTATGTGAAACTTGAACAATTTGACTATATAATCCCTCCATCTATTGAAAACATACCAAAAGCTAAAGAAATGTATATAAAAGCTATGGAAGAAGACCAAAAGTATTATAATGAGATTACTGACATATTGTATGAAGAATATTTTGAAAAACTTCTAAAAAAAGGATATAATAAGAAGAAAGCAATGTCTATGGCGGAAAAAATGTCAATTGAGGATGCAAGATATATTTTTCCAAATGCATGTGAAACTAAAATTGTACTTACTATGAATGCTAGAAGTCTTTTTAATTTCTTTAGACTAAGATGTTGCAATAGGGCTCAATGGGAAATAAGGAATTTGGCTACAGAAATGTTAAAGGAAGTTAAAAGGGTTTATCCAATTCTTTTTAAAAATATTGGTCCAAGCTGTTTAACAGGATCATGTCCAGAAGGCAAGATGACTTGTGGAGAAATAGAAAATGTGAGGGAAAGATTTAAAGGGTTATAATTATATTAAGTAGAGTAAAATTATGTTTATGTTGCTATATTGGTTGCCGTTAAATTGGTAGGCAGTATAGATAAGGAGTGATAAAAATGGAAAATGACTATAATGACTATATAGTAGGCAGAAACCCAGTGCTAGAATCTTTAAAAAACAACAGAGAAGTTGAAAAAATATTAATATCTAAAGGCCAATTGAAAGGTTCAGTTAATAAGATTGTTGGAATGGCTAAAGATAAAAGAATTCCAATACAGTATGTAGATAAGAAGCGTTTAGATACAATTTCTAAAGGGAACACTCATCAAGGAGTGGCAGCATTGGTCACTCCTTATACTTATGCTTCCATAGATGATATTTTAAATAAAGCCAAAAGCTTAGAAGAAGATCCATTCATAATAGTTCTTGATGAAATAGAAGATCCACATAATTTAGGCTCTATTATAAGAACAGCAGAGTGTGGAGGAGTACATGGTATTATAATTCCTAAAAGAAGATCTGCTACAGTAACACAAACAGTAGTTAAATCTTCAGCTGGAGCTGTAGAGCATATGTTAATAGCTAAGGTGACAAATATAACAGATACATTAAAAGAACTTAAAGAAAAAGGATTGTGGGTATATGGTGCAGATATTGAAGGGGAAGAGTATTATTTTCAAAGAGATTTTAATGGTCCAAAAGTTTTAGTAATTGGAAATGAAGGGAAAGGAATTTCTAGATTAGTAAAGGAAAATTGTGATTTTTTAATGAAAATACCTATGTTAGGTAAAATTTCATCATTAAATGCATCCAATGCTGCCTCTATATTAATATATGAAGTGGTAAGAGAGAGATATGGCAAATAATGATTTGAAATCTAAAGAATACTTGTTTGTGGATGGATACAATATTATAAACTCTTGGGAAAAACTACGCTCGTTAAGTGAAATAGACTTAGAGGTGGCTAGGAATGAATTAATAGATATTATGGTTGAATACCAATGCTATACTAAAATAAAAGTGATAATAGTATTTGATGCACATATGGTAAAGGGTAGTAGTGGAAGAAAAGAAATAATAAAAGATATTGAAGTAGTATATACAAAAGAAGATGAAACAGCAGATCAATATATTGAAAAAACTTTAGACGATATAGGAAGAGTGAAAAGGGTTAGAGTAGCTACATCTGACTGGATGGAACAACAAGTTGTTTTAGGAAGAGGAGGAACAAGAATCTCTGCGAGAGAATTAGAAGTGGAAATAGAAAGTCAAAAAAAATTTATTAATAAAAAAAACAAGAGAAAAAACCAAATCAATGATTTAATAATTGGTAGATTAGATGAGAAAGTTATTAAAAAGTTAGAAAATTGGGGAAAGGAACAGGAATAATCTTGACTATTAAATATTAATTAATTATAATTTAATTAGTTGAAGTAAGTAAAATGAAATGTTCCAACACTTTCTGGAGGGGATGCTTGGTGGGCATAGGTCTATACAATAAATTAGATGTTATAGATTGTGATAGTTTAGAAGATGAGGATATTGTTGAAGAAGCTAAGAAAGGTGATTTTCAAGCATTAGAGTATCTTATAACCAAGTACAAAAATTTTGTGAGAGCAAAAGCTAGGTCTTATTTTTTAATAGGAGCGGATAGAGAGGATATTATTCAAGAAGGAATGATAGGTCTTTATAAAGCTATCCGAGACTACAATAAGGACAAGCTTACATCTTTTAAAGCTTTTGCAGAGCTTTGTATAACTAGACAAATAATAACTGCTATAAAAACTGCTACAAGACAGAAACACATTCCTTTAAACTCTTATGTATCTTTAAATAAACCCATTTATGATGAAGAATCGGATAGGACTCTTTTAGATGTATTATCTGGAGTTAAGATTACGGACCCAGAAGAACTTATTATAAGTCGAGAAGAATTAAATAATATGGAAAGTAAAATTGGTGAAATATTAAGCGATCTTGAATGGGAAGTACTTATGGCATATTTAGAGGGAAAATCTTATCAAGAAATTGGAGAAGAATTAAATAGACATGTTAAAAGCATTGACAATGCATTGCAAAGAGTGAAGAGGAAATTAGAAAGGTATTTAGAATTAAGGGAGGATTAATATTTTTTACTATTGACATTAGTATGACTAGATAGTAAAATTATTTACAGTGGTTATAAATGCCCATGTAGCTCAGAAGGTAGAGCACTTGCATGGTAAGCAAGAGGTCACCGGTTCAAATCCGGTCATGGGCTCCAAAATATATTTTTTGTAATATTATTTATTATTAGCGGTTAGGAAACACCCGGCTAAGTTTTCTTATCAAATCAAAATTGAGGAGGAAGAAAAATGGGAAAAGCAAAATTTGAGAGAACAAAACCACATGTTAATATTGGTACAATAGGTCACGTAGACCATGGTAAAACAACATTAACAGCAGCAATAACAACAGTATTAAATTCAAGATCAGGATCAGGAGAAGTAATGAGCTATGATAACATAGACAAAGCTCCAGAAGAAAGAGAAAGAGGA
>JAHXQP010000005.1 GCA_019391515.1 Clostridiaceae bacterium
TGGAACAGCAGCAGGAGTATTATTTGGAAAGATAATGTACAAAAAAAGTGGAGGAAAGATAAATCCACTTATTGGGGCAGCAGGAGTATCAGCAGTTCCAATGGCGGCAAGGGTAGTACAGAAAGTAGGGCAAGAAGAAAATCCAGGAAACTTTTTACTTATGCATGCAATGGGGCCTAATGTTGCAGGAGTAATAGGTTCAGCAGTAGCGGCAGGGTTATTGCTTATGTTCTTTAGTTAGTCTAAGGAGGAGATTATATATGGAGATTATTACATTGCTAGCCTTAGTATTAGCTATACTTATAGGATTTAAAAAAGATTTAAACACAGGATTAGTAAGTATTTTAATGGCTTTTGTAGTAGGACATTTTATGTTGGGTTTAGAAGGAAAAGAAATTGTATCAGGTTGGCCGACAGATCTTTTTTTCATATTGTTGGGAATGACATTGTTATTTGGAATAGCTAAAGCAAATGGAACATTGATATTAATAACGAAAAAGATATCTAGTTTAGCTAGAGGTAATACCAAACTTTTACCAATCATATTTTTTGTACTAACAGGAGTTATAGCTGGAATAGGGCCAGGAAATATAGCGGCTGTTGCTTTAATGTCACCTATAGCCATGGAACTAACCGATTCAGAAGACATTCCTGAGATACTTATGGCTACTATGATCATTTCAGGCTCATTGGCAGGGGCTTTATCTCCATTAGCTCCAACAGGAATAATAGCTATAAATTTAGCAATGGAACAGGGACTAGAGGTCACTAAAAGTATATTTTTAAGTTGTATTTCTACATCAATTATAATGGGAGTATTATTCTATTTTGTATTCGGAGGGCATAAACTTAAAAAAAAGAATGTGATAATTCGCAATATTCAAAATCTTAACAAAGAACAAAAAATAACATCCCTCATAATATTACTAGTGATAATAGGGATATTAGTATTTAAAATAGATATAGGGTTAATAGCTTTTTCTGGTGCAGTAGTGCTTCTACTATTAGGAGTGGTAGATGAAAAAGATGCTATAGATGAAGTGCCTTGGGGGACTCTAATATTAGTATCAGGGGTAGCGGTATTGGTAAATGTAGTAGGAATAGGGGGAGGAATAGATTTTTTATCAGGTTTTCTAGCTAGGATTATGGGCGAGAAAACTGCAACATCAATTATGGCAATCACAGCGGGACTTATGTCAGCTGTTTCTAGTGCCTCTGGAGTAGTTCTTCCTACATTAATACCTACTATTCCTAAAATATCTATGGAAATAGGGGGAACCATGAATGAAATAGCATTAGTATCTGCCATTGTTGTAGGAGCCCACACAGTTACTTTTAGTCCATTATCAACATTAGGAGCTATAGCATTGTCTTCTTCTACAGAGAAAACAGATAAACAAAAGTTTTTCGGGCAATTATTAGCAGTAGGACTTTTATCAGTACTGCTTGCTGGAATATTAGGTCTATTAGGACTGTACAATATTTGGAGTTAAGTGAAATAAATAAAATATTGCCAACCTTTTAATAAACAAAACTTTTAAGGGTTGGCAATATTTTTTATTTTTGTATTGAAAAATACCATCTACATGTTATATAATGTATATAACATGTAGAAAGGAAGAGACATATGATTATAAAAATAGATTTTGAATCGGAAATACCTATATATGAACAGTTAAAAAGACAAATAATTCAAGGCATAGCAAAGGGGGATTTGGCTAAAGGGGAAGAGTTGCCATCTGTTAGACAATTGGCAGAAGATATAGGAATAAATCTTCACACTGTAAATAAATCCTACAATCTCTTAAAAGATGAAGGCTATCTAGTTGTGGATAGAAGAAAAGGAACTAGGGTTAGTGACACTATGCCAGAGCCTAATGAAAAGTATATTGATAATTTAAAAGAAGAAATAGGATATATTTCAGCAGATGCTTATTGTAAAGGTATCAGAAAAGAAGAGTTTTTAAGTATTTGTGAAAAATATTTTGATAATTTCATTGCCAATGGAGAGGATGAATCTAATGGAAGATAAGATCTATATTGTTATTATGAACTTATTTATCTATGTAGTTTTATTAATTATGCAAATTTTAACTCCTAAAATGACTAGAAAAAATATATATTTTGGAATTAGAATACCAGAAGAAGAGCTAAATAATGAAGAACTTAAAAAGATATATAAAACTTATATAATAGAAAATATTCTTATAAGTATTCCATCTATAGCCTTACTTTCTTATTGGACTTATAATTCTAACAGTCCAATAGTTGTTACTTTAACAATCTTTATTTATATAGGTATATTGTTTTTGGTATATTTACATGGAAATAATAAAATAAAGAAATTAAAAGAAGAAAAAGAATGGAAAGGATTTAAAGATGAGGTTGTGGTAGATTTAAAATTTAGTAAAAATAGAGCTAGTGCAGCAAGTATATCATCTTGGTGGTTTTTAATTCCAGTAGGTATAGCTTTAATCAATCTAATAGTCGGATTAAATATATCTTCAAATTTACCTGAAAGAATTCCAACAAATTGGGATTTCCAAGGAAATATAACAGGGTATATGGATAAAAATTTCTTCATATGGTTTATGCCTTTAGTCCAGCTAGGAATGGCAGGAACAATGTTTTTTGTTTGTAAAATTATAGGATGGTCAAAACAAGAGATAAGTGCTAAAAACCCTAAGGAATCAGTAAAGAGAAATATTATATTTAGAAGAATTTGGTCTATATATATTTTAGTTACAAATATAGTTTTAAATATCCTGTTTACTTTAGCTAGCTTTTACTCTTTTGGAATAATAGGAGGAAGTATAAATATTATTATGGTCCTATTTTTCATATTTACAGGCCTTATTATATTATCAAGTATTATTATTTCCATAAAGGTAGGTCAAGGAGGTAGTAGACTAGAATTTGATGAACATTATGAAGAGAGAAATAGGGATGATGATAGGTTTTGGAAGCTAGGAAATTCTATATACTACAATCCAGAAGATCCAGCTTTATTTATTGAAAAAAGATTTGGAGTAGGTTGGACTGTCAATGTAGGTAGACCTTTAGGCATATTTCTCATGATCATTCCCCTTATAATTATTGTATTTACATTATTATTAGTTTCATAGTAAATAAAATTAGGAGGTGTATCTTTTTGTTAAAATTAGAAGGAGTATCAAAAACTTATGATAAAGGTAAAGTAAAGGCTGTAGATAATATAAATTTAGAAATAAAGTCAGGGGAGATATTTGGTTTTTTAGGTCCTAATGGTGCTGGAAAAACTACTACTATAAAAATGATAGTAGGACTTTTAAAACCTGATAGTGGAAAGATAACTATAAATGGATTAGATATATGGAAAGAACCTATATCTGCTAAAAAACAAATAAGCTATGTGCCAGATACTCCTGAAATTTACAACAAATTAAAAGGAATAGAGTATTTAAATTTTATTTCTGACATGTATGATATACCAAAAGGGATAAGAGAAGAAAGGATGAAAAGGTATTTAGAAATATTCAAACTAGAAAAAGCAGTAGGAGATTTAATAGAAAGTTATTCCCATGGTATGAAGCAAAAGTTGGTTCTTACCTCAGCCCTTCTACATGATCCAGAAGTATTTATTCTTGATGAACCAATGGTAGGATTAGATCCTAAGTCTTCTTTCCAATTAAAGAAAATAATGAGGGAGAGATGTGATGAAGGGAAAACTGTATTCTTTTCTACCCATGTTTTAGAAGTAGCAGAAAAAATATGTGATAGATTGGCAATTATTAATAATGGAAAAATAATTGCTCTTGGTACTATGGAAGAATTAAAGAGTCATGCTGAAAGCAGCCAATCATTAGAAAATATATTTTTGGAGTTGACAGAACAATGAGAAAGTTATTTTCCTTAATTAAAACCGATTTAAATATGACTTTTGGTTTGTCTTCTTTATCTTTTAAAGCTAAAGAGAAACAGGAAAGGTGGAAATTTATTTTAATTGTAGTAGTTATGTTTTCTTTAATACCTTTTTATAGGTTATTTGTAAGCTGGTTGCTAAAAATCTATACAGGGCTAAGCATGTTGAATCAAGAAGGCTCCTTTATGTTAATAGGAATTTTATATTCCCAATTGATAGTGTTTATTTTGGGAATAGTCCATGTAATGTCTAAATATTATTTTTCAAATGATCTAAATATTTTAGTTCCTGCGCCAATAAAATCTAGTTTTATAATTGGAAGTAAATTTATAAGCATATGTATAAGCCAATATATATCTCAATTGGTACTTACCTTACCTTTTATAATAATATATGGAATAAAATCTCAATTAGGATTTTTATTTTGGATATATAGTTTTATAATATTTTTAACACTACCTATAATTCCTTTATCATTTTCATCTATTATAGTTATGTTTTTTATGAAATATACTAATATTAAAGGAAAGAAAGATTTAATAAGAGGAATAGGATATTTTTTATTAATAGGCATTATTGTATTTTTACAGTTAAAGATTCAATCTCTAGGAAATAATATAGAAATTGGAGGAGAACAGTATCTAAATAAACTTTTAGCAGACAATTCTATATTAATTAAGAATATTGGAAAGAGTTTTCCACCAAGTATAATAGGAACTTTTGCCTTAGTAAGAAGCAATAGCTTTAATGGATTTTTAAATTTAATATTATTTATATCAATATCAATAGGGAGCTTTATATTATTGTTATTTATAAGTGAAAAAATATTTTTCTCTGGACTTATTGGAAGTTCTGAAATGGCTTTTAAGAAAAGCAGTTTACAAGAGAAAACTATTAAAGATTCTTTTGCCAAATCATATCCACAATATATATCTATATTTTTAAAAGAAATAAAAATGTTGTTTAGAACACCAATCTATCTTTTTAACTCTATAGGCGGAGTGATAATAATCCCTATAGTATTAGTTATGACAACTATTATAAATGGAAAGGGGAGTTTTGGAGCAATTAGTGGAGAGATAGAAGACCAAACACATTTAATAACATTGTTTGGAATAGGTCTTATATCTTTATTAGGTATGACTAATTCTGTAGGATGTACAACTTTTTCAAGAGAAGGTAAAAACTTTTGGATATCAAGGGTAATACCTGTAAAGGTTGAACACCAGATTATTGGGAAGATATTATCTTCTTTATTTATACAGTTGATAGCTATTGCAGCTTTTATTATAAGCATATCATTTATATTTGATCTAACTCTGACTAATATATTAGGTATAGTTTTTCTTGGATTATTAGGAAGTATTCCTATGACAGAACTAGGTATGATAGTAGATATAATGAGACCTTTATTAGTTTGGGATAATCCACAAAAAGCTATGAAAGAAAATTTAAATGTTATCCTCGGTATGGTAGTAGGAATATTATATTTACTTGTTATAGGAATGATAGTATTTTATTATATTACGAAATTAGAATTAAATATAATTTACTTTATAATAACTACCATATTTATTTTGTCCTCATTTCTTCTATTTGTTTGGCTTAAAAAACTTTGTATAAGTCAATTTTCAAATATAGAATAGTACAATAAAACATCTACTAAGCTTAGTAGATGTTTTATTGTATAAAAAGTTACTATATCTCATATAAGAAGATTTTGAAGTTCATACAATATTCACTGATGCTTTTTTCATAAAATGAAAAAAGTCATAAATAAAAAACCAAAGAATATACTTAATATATACCAAACTATCCATATCTATAAATATAGTTCTACAGCATTATTTCCATGAATTACTTTACAAAAGAAAATACAGTTGATATAATAAAAATAAATAAATATTGTTGGAGACTATGAGAGAAAACATCAAAAAACCTATTAATAGTAGGTTTAATTGATGTTTTTTTGTTTCATGATTTAAAGATTGAGAAAATTTTAAAAAATGAAATAAATGTCATTATTATTTCATATATTTCATATTGGGGGGCCTTAATATGAGCAAAGATTTTTTTGATAGGGTAGGAATCAATCCTATAATAGCAGCAGTGAATCACTCTAATAAATTAGACAAGGCACTTCATTCACCATGTGAAAACATTTTCTTATTAACTGGCAATATTCTAACTATAGAAGAGGTTGTAAAGAAGATTAAACTTAAGGATAAAGGTGTATATGTCCATGTAGATTTAATTGAAGGCATTTCAAAAGATATCTGGGGACTTAAGTATCTAGTTAACAAAATAAAGCCAGATGGCATTATTACAACCAAAAATAATTTAGTTAAATTTTCTAGGGAGTTAAATATCTTTACTATTCAAAGACTCTTTATGTTAGATTCTTTGTCACTGGATTCAGGTATTAGGTCCATAAGAGAGAGTAAGCCTAATGCAGTAGAAATACTTCCTGGAATAATGCCAAAGGTAGTAAGAGAAATATCAAAACGGAGCAATATACCTATTATAACTGGGGGGTTGATAAGAGAGAAAGAGGATGTTATAAATAGTATTGGCTCAGGTGCAGTAGCAGTATCTACTAGCAATGAAGAAGTTTGGTATATGTAAATTTTAAGGAGGTGATTTTGAAAGGCATTAGGGTTATGAAATTATTTACAAAAGGGTTATTAACTACGAATTTTAAAGGAGGGATAGGCCATGACAAACATGGCTATGTATTCAGCGGAATTTTTTGGGACATTAATTTTAATTTTATTAGGAGATGGCGTAGTTGCTAACGTTTCATTGAATAAATCTAAAGGAGAAGGCGGTGGATGGATAGTTGTAACAGCTGCTTGGGGACTTGCAGTAGCAGTAGCAGCCTATACTACAGGATGGGTAAGTGGAGCACATTTAAATCCAGCAGTGACAATTGGTATGGCAGTTGCAGGAAATATTGATTGGGCATTAGTTCCAGGATATATAATTTTCCAAATATTAGGTGCCATAGTAGGAGCATTCCTTGTTTATTCAACATTTAAAGATCATTTTGCAGCTACAGATGATGCAGATGTTAAACTTGGAGTATTCTGTACAGCACCAGCTATTAGAAATTATGGAAGAAACTTTATAACAGAAGTTATAGGTACAGCAGTACTTGTAGGTGGAATAATGGGAATTAACAATGCAAATAATGAAGTTGGAGCATTAAGTGCTTTATTAGCAGGATTTTTAGTTTGGGTTATAGGTTTAAGTTTAGGTGGACCAACAGGATATGCAATCAACCCAGCTAGAGATTTAGGCCCAAGAATAGCTCATGCTATTTTACCAATACCAGGAAAGAGAGATTCTGATTGGTCTTATGCACATATACCTGTTATTGGACCTATTGTAGGTGGAATACTTGGAGCATTAATTTATATGTTCTTCTCAAATATGTGGGTATAAGCTATATTTTATATTATAATGTTAGGTAAGATTATTATATAAGGGGGAAAAAACAGTGGATAAAAAATATATAATGGCCTTAGATCAAGGAACAACAAGTTCAAGAGCTATTCTATTCAATCATGCAGGAGAAATAGTTAAAGTAGCTCAACAAGAATTTGATCAAATCTATCCTAAAGCTGGATGGGTAGAACATGACCCAATGCAGATATGGGGTACTCAAATGGGAGTTGCAAGACAAGTACTAGAAAGTGCTGGAGTTAGACCTCAAGAAGTAGCTGCTATGGGAATTACAAACCAAAGGGAAACAACAGTAGTTTGGGACAAAAACACTGGTAAACCAGTATATAATGCTATCGTATGGCAATGTAGGAGAACAGCCCCTATAACTGATGATTTAAAGAGAAGAGGCCTTGAAGATTATATAAAACAAACTACAGGCCTTGTAGTAGACGCATATTTCTCAGGAACAAAGATAAAATGGATATTAGACAATGTAGAAGGTGCAAGAGAAAAAGCAGAAAACGGAGACCTTCTATTTGGAACTATTGATACTTGGGTACTTTGGAATTTAACAAGAGGAAAAGTTCATGTAACCGACTATTCAAATGCATCAAGAACGATGATATTTAATATACATGAACTAGACTGGGATAATAGAATGTTGGAAGAATTAGATATTCCAAGATCTATGTTACCAGAACCAAGACCTTCCAGTGAAATATATGGAGTTACAGATCCAAATACATTTGGTGGCGCTGAAATACCAATAGCAGGAATTGCAGGAGACCAACAAGCAGCCTTATTTGGTCAGGCTTGCTATGGTGAAGGAATGGCAAAGAACACATATGGAACTGGTTGTTTCATGCTTATGAATACTGGAGAAAAAGCAGTGGCATCTGAAAACGGACTTCTTACAACTATTGCCTGGGGAATAGATGGAAAAGTAAACTATGCCCTTGAAGGAAGTATATTTATAGGTGGAGCTATTATCCAATGGTTAAGAGACGAATTAAGACTTATAGCAGATGCAGCAGATAGTGAATATTTTGCTTCAAAAGTAGATGATACAAATGGAGTATATATAGTACCAGCATTTGTAGGATTGGGAGCACCTCATTGGGATATGTATGCAAGAGGTACTATTGTAGGACTTACAAGAGGAGCAAATAGGGATCACCTTACAAGAGCAGCTCTTGAATCTATTGCATATCAAACTAGGGATGTATTGGAAGCAATGCAAGAAGACTCGAGAATAGATCTAAAAGAATTAAAAGTAGATGGGGGCGCAGTAGCTAACAACTTCCTAATGCAATTCCAATCTGACTTATTAGGAGTACCAGTTCATAGACCAGAAGTTATAGAAACAACAGCACTAGGTGCAGCATATCTAGCAGGATTAGCTGTTGGATTCTGGAAAGACATGGATGAAATATCTGAAAAATGGAATGTAGATAGAGTATTCACTCCTGAAATGGATGAAGAGCATAAAGAAAAAATATACAAAGGTTGGAAAAAGGCTGTTGGCAGATCTTTAAAATGGGAAGATGAAGAATAATATATCTTATTGATCTATAATATACTCCCTTTATGATATACAGATTAGATAAAAAATCTAAATATCATAAGGGGAGTGTTTTTATGTTTAAACATAGAAGTTAAAGTTGATATATTAAAAATGCATTAATATAGATTATTTTTATAAATATCTGCCAAAGAAAGCTATTTATGTGGTATCATATTTATATAACTCCTTTCAGGTTTTGGTGGATTTGTTGCTTGACACTTCAATTTTACCATAAATTTGTGAGGAGTTATATTATTTTATGAGAAAAATATCCAGTATTTATACGGGTTACGGCGTTTCATAAACGCTTAATATAATATGATGTGGAAAGGAATGAGAATAATGAATAAAAGAATATGTATTATTTCAAATATATGTTTATTATTGTGGTTCTTTTTAGATATGATAGGAATGAATATTAATGGAAATATTTTAGTAACTAGATCTTACAAAGATGATGGAATATTTTTTATTATATTTTTAGCTTTGTTTATTTTGTTTATTGTAAAAGAAAGAATTGGAAAATACTTTTTAACAGCTTGGCTATTTATGTGGTTTTTAGCTCAATTTTTATCTCATTGGTACTTTACCATATTTGGACCATCAGAAGGGAAAGTTAGCTATTTTGCCGATACTATAAAATTAATACCATCATTTAATATCTATATACCTGATTTATATCATATGATACTTCATATATTAATTTTGATTTCCTTGGCAAATATGATAGTTTTTTGTATAGGTATTAGAAGGAAACAGAATAGTTAATGTAAATAGAAGTGTAAAAGTTAGTAAGTTCATTGGAATCTATTGGAGAATTGGAACCATTTGCCTTTGTTACTAACATAAATACTTTAGAAAAAATACATTTAGGGGAAATGACAGATATGGGAAGAGAATATTGGAATGATAAAACCCCATTGGATTTTATGAATCCTGAAAAGATGTCACAAAATATTAATATATTTAAATTTATCTTCAGTTACTTTATTTTAGATCAACTAAAAAAATTAAATCGGGAAAGGAACATGCCCGAATTGTTCATGGTGGATACGCTATTCCTATGATTTATTATAAGGCACTTCAATTTTACCATAAATCTGTGAGGAGTTATATTATTTTATGAGAAAAATATCTCGTATTTGTACAGGTTATGGCGTTTTACAAACGCCTATTATTTTTTATAATAAAAGGAGAAACAATATATTTAATTATGGATATAAATACTATAAAAATTTTACATGAAGGAGGTGTTGTATGAAAACTACTAGAAATATTAAATTAATTGCTTGGGCTTCTTTTTTTTCTAATTTAATATTTGTACTAGCATTTTTAACCCCTTTTTTTATAGAGAAAGGATTGGACTCCTTTGAAATATTATCTATGCAATCAATATACATGATTTCTATACTTTTATTAGAAATTCCATCTGGAATATTTTCAGATAAATTTGGTAGAAAGTTGACCCTTTGCATTGCTTTTTTATCTTTCATATTTGCATGGATGTCTCTTTTTTATGCAAAAGACTTCGTTTCATTTATCCCTTATCAGATACTTTTTGCTATAGGAACAAGTTTTATATCTGGCACATATGAATCTTATATTTTTGAAGAATTAAAAATGAATGGACTTGAACATAGTTATAAAGAAATACTTGCCAATATTGAAAGTTATAAATTTATAGCGATGGCATTGAGTGGAATTTTAGCGTCGATTATTTATAAATTTTCAAATTTTTATGTTATTTTAATATTGACTATTATATTTTCAATAATAGCTGCATTTATAATATTTTTAATAGATAGCCATAAAAAAATAGAAGAGAAAAATGAAAGACATGAAAAGTTGTTTACTTTAAAATATAGTATCAATATAATATTTAAAGAAGAGAATATAAATTTAATTATACTTGAAAGTATAATTTTTTCATGGATAATAAGTTCTTTTTTCCATTTCAATCAAATTATGCTTAAAGAAAATGGATTTCCAGTATATCTTAATGGTATTTACATAACAAGTATCTTTCTTCTTTCCGCTGTAATTATGAAAAATTATAAAGGTATAGAAAATAAGTTTAATAATAATTATAGCATTGTGATTTTATCCAACATAGTAATTATAATAGGATTGTTCTTGCTTCCTATAATTAATAATGGTTATATTTTAGCCTCAATCTGGATATTAATGTTTGTATTTAGATATTTAAGAAATCCTGCCATATCAAATATAATCAACAATAATCTTATTGATGAGACAAGGGCCACTATTCTTTCGTTCATATCATTAATTGAAAATCTAGGAGGAATATTAATTTCACCAGTTTTTGGATATATCTATTCTTGCACTCATGGTGTTTATTTAGTTTCTTATTTTTCAGCAATAGTAATAATTATAAGCACGTTCTTACTATATAGGTCGATTCTTCAAGTGTCAAAAGAATAAAATTTAAGTGAAAAACCTGTCGGTCAAATGCCTAACAGGTTTTTTTGTTGTTGCTATACCAAAAATGGTATGCGTATTTTGCTATAATTATAAATAGACAAAAATAATAAATTATTTTAATATGAGGAGGGGTTTTTGTGAAAAAGCTTTTATTAATATTATTATCAATTACTTTAGTATTTTCATTAGTAGGTTGTGGCTCTAATGAAGCTCAAGAAGCAGATTCTAATAAAGACAGTAATGAAAAAGTAGAAAAGATTTCAAAAGAAGACCTTGAGCATCTATATGCTGATCCAGATAAATTCAAAGGAAAAGAAGTGGAATTGTATGCTAAAATATTTGTACCAGTAGAAAAGGATGAGGATGCTACATATATTCAAGCTTTTGGTGATCCAACAAATTCTGATAAAAATACTATAATTGCTATAAAAGATCCGAAAATTGATTTAAAAGAAGGAGATATAATTCATGTAATAGGAAAAGTGAAAGGAAATTTTGATGGAGAAAATGCTTTTGGAGGTTCGATAACTGCACCGGCAATAATTGCAGATTCTATAGAAAAAACAGATTATGCTACAGCATTTGCTCCAGCAATCAAGACCGTAGAAGTAAATGAAGAAAAAGATCAACATGGTTGTAAATTAAAAATAGATAAAATAGAAATTGCAGAAGATGAAACAAGGGTATATGTTAAATTAAATAATGGAACAGATAATAAAATTGATTTTTATAGCTTCAATACTCTTATCATACAAGGTGATAAGCAATATGAAGCAGAAGAAAACTATGAGGCAGATTATCCTGAACCTCAAAGTGAAATATCATCTGGAGTATCTACTGAAGGCATAATTAGATTTCCAAAAATAGATTTAGAAGGAAAACAAGCAAAAATTGTATCAGAAATATATTCTGATAATTACGATATAAATATGAAACCATTTACTTTTGAAATTACATGGGATTAAGATTCAAAATTAAATTATTATAATGAATAAAAAAGCTCTAAGCTTTCACTAGTGAAAGCTTAGAGCTTTTTTATAAAGTATATATAAATTAAAAAATTCTCCAAAATGCAAGTTTTTATATAAAACTTGCATTTTTTACTTGTAAAATATAATAGCGTATGTTACAATTACTTAAAATATTATAAAAAGCAAAAAGTAAAAAATCATAGATATAACAAGTCATACTCTTACATATATACAAATCAAACTTCGAAAAGCCTAATTTTAAATATAAATGAAAAAGAAATGAAATCCTGCAAAAACAAACAAATATGATTTTAAAATTGCAAGAATACATAATGGTACTTGCAATACAGGTGATTATAAAGGAGGAAAAATCATGAATTATATTGGAGTAGACACTTTAAGGCCAAATCTTTTTAAGGAAATGTTTCCTTATTCAGAGATACCAAAGATTGTTTTTAACAATATTCAATTACCTATGGAAATTCCAGAAGATATATGGATTACAGATACTACATTTAGGGACGGACAACAATCCATATCTTCTATGACAGTAGAGCAGATGGTCAAAATATATGACTATTTACATAACCTTGACAATGGCTCAGGGGTTATAAGACAAACAGAGTTTTTTCTTTATTCTGAAAAGGATAGAAAAGCAGTAGAGAAATGCATTGAAAGAGGATATGAATTTCCAGAGATAACGTCATGGATTAGGGCTAATGAAGAAGATTTTAAACTAGTTAAAGAAATGGGGATAAAGGAAACAGGGATACTTATGTCTTGTTCTGATTATCATATATTTCACAAATTAAATATGACTAGGAAGGAAGCTATGAAAAACTACCTTTCTATAGCAGAATCTGCATTAGAAAATGGTATAATTCCTAGATGCCATTTTGAAGATATAACAAGGGCAGACTTTTTTGGATTTGTTGTACCACTGGCTACAAATCTTATGAAACTTTCAAAAGAGTCTGGTATTCCAGTGAAGATAAGGGCTTGTGATACTTTAGGAGTAGGAGTTCCTCATGCTGGAGTAGAGCTTCCCAGAAGTGTACCAGCCATTATCCATGGGCTAAGATATTATTCTAATGTACCATCAGAATCTATTGAATGGCATGGACACAATGACTACCATTCAGTAGTTACAAACTCAACTGCAACTTGGCTTTATGGTGGTTCTTCTGTAAATACTACTTTATTCGGAATTGGTGAAAGGGTAGGGAACTGTCCACTAGAAGCTATGGTAATTGAATACGGACAGATAAAGGGAAATACTAAAAATATGGATCTTAAAATAATATCTGAAATAGCAGATTACTTTGAAAGGGCACTAAAATACGAAGTACCACCTCGTACCCCTTTCGTTGGTAGTGAATTCAATGTCACTAGAGCGGGTATCCATGCAGATGGACTTTTGAAAAGTGAAGAGATATATAATAGTTTCGATACAAGGAAAATACTAGGAAGGCCTGCAGTAGTAGCAGTGAATTCCTACTCTGGAATGGCTGGTATAGCAGCTTGGATAAATGGATATTTTGATTTAGATAGTGGCGAAAAGATAGATAAAAAGGATAGAAGACTACTTCCAATTAAAAATTGGATAGACAATGAATATGAAAATGGAAGAACTTCAAATATTAGAAATGATGAACTTAAAGAACTAACACTTAAATATATTCCAAATATATTAGAAAATGAAGATACAAAAGCAATATAAGTAGAAGAATTGGAGGAGAAAAAATGAATCTTACAGTAACGGAAAAAATAATAAAAAATCATTTAAAAATTGGAGAGTTGAAAACTGGAAAAGAAATAGGTTTAAAAATAGATCAAACCTTAACTCAAGACTCTACTGGTACCATGGCTTATTTACAATTTGAAGCCATGGGGGTAGATAGGGTGAAGACTAAAAAATCTGTGGCCTATATTGATCACAATATGTTGCAAGCAGGTCCAGAAAATGCAGATGACCACCTATATATACAGACAGTAGCTAAAAAACATGGTATATATTTTTCAAAACCAGGCAATGGAATTTGTCATCAAGTCCATTTAGAAAGATTTGGAGTACCTGGTCAGATCCTTCTAGGTTCAGATAGCCATACTCCAACTGGTGGAGGTATAGGAATGCTGGCCATAGGAGCAGGGGGGCTGGATGTAGCAGTAGCCATGGCTGGAGGAGAATATTTTATAACTATGCCTGAAATAGTGAAAGTGGAGTTAAGGGGAAAATTAAAGGTTGGTGTATCAGCTAAAGATATAATATTGGAAGTTTTGAGAAGGTATAAAGTTAAAGGTGGTATAAATAAAATATTTGAATACTGTGGAGAAGGAATCAAATATTTAACAGTGCCAGAAAGGGCAACTATAACTAATATGGGAGCAGAGCTTGGAGCTACTACATCTATATTTCCTTCTGATGAAAACACTTATGAATTTTTAAAGGCTCAAGGGAGGGAAGAAGATTTTACAGAAATAGTTGCAGATAAAGGTGCATATTATCACGAAGAAATAATTATAGATCTTGATAAGTTAGAACCATTGATAGCTTGTCCCCATAGCCCAGACAATGTAGTACCTATATCTAGCATGGAGAATATAAATGTAAATCAAGTAGCCATAGGAAGTTGTACAAATTCTTCCTATATGGATTTAATGAAGGTAGCAGAAATATTAGATGGAAAAACTATAGCAGAAAATATATCGTTAGTAATTTCCCCAGGTTCAAAACAAGTACTGAACATGCTTGCAAACAGTGGAGCCTTAGGAAAACTTATAGCAGCAGGGGCTAGGATACTAGAATGTGGCTGTGGCCCTTGTATAGGCATGGGACAGGCTCCAAATACTGATGGTATTTCACTAAGGACTTTCAATAGGAACTTTAAAGGTAGATCTGGAACTGTTTCAGCCAATATATATCTAGTAAGTCCTGAAGTAGCAGCAGTTTCAGCACTAACAGGATATATTACAAACCCAGAAGACTATATAGGTGATTTGAATATGAATATGCCAGAGAAGTTTAATATAAATGATAATTTAATAGTAGAACCAGCAAAAGAGGATAATGATATTGAAATATTAAGAGGACCAAATATTAAACCATTTCCTAAAAACAATCCATTAGGAAAAGAAATAATAGGTAAAGTACTTATAAAAGTTGAAGACAATATAACAACAGATCATATAATGCCTTCAAATGCAAAACTATTGCCTTATAGATCCAATATTCCATATCTAGCAGATCATTGTTTGACCCCTTGTGATCCAGAGTTTCCAAAAAGAGCGAAAGAATATGGTGGAGGAATCATCCTAGGAGGCCATAATTATGGTCAAGGTTCAAGTCGTGAACATGCAGCATTGGCACCATTGTATCTAGGAGTCAAAACTGTTATAGCAAAATCCTTTGCAAGAATACACAAACAAAACTTAATTAATAATGGAATATTTCCACTTGTTTTCCAAAATGAAAAGGACTATGAAGATATAGATGTGCTAGATGAGTTGATTATAGAAAATATTTTAGATCAAATAAATGGAGATACAATAACCATAAAGAATAACACTAAAGGTAAAGAATACAAGCTTCTACTAGAAATAGAAGAAAGACAGAGGGAAATGTTAGAGGCAGGAGGATTGTTAAATCTAATAAAAGCTAAAAATAGATAAAATAATACTAATTTTACTTGAAAGGAGAATTCAAATGGCGTATAATATAACATTAATTCCAGGAGACGGTATAGGGCCAGAAGTAATAGGAGCAGCAAGAAAGGTAATAGATGCATCAGGAGTAGATATTAGTTGGGAAGTAGTAGAAGCTGGTGCTATTGCCAATAAAAATCTTAGAACTCCCCTGCCTAATTATGTTATAAATAGTATAAAGAAAAATAAAATAGCGCTAAAAGGTCCAGTAACAACCCCTATTGGAGAAGGATTTAAAAGCGTCAATGTAACTTTAAGACAAAATCTAAATCTCTTTGCCAATATAAGGCCTATAAAGTCCTATGAAGGTATAGAAAGTATCCATAAAAATGTTGACTTCGTAGTTGTAAGGGAAAATACTGAAGACCTATATACTGGTATAGAGCATATGGTAGGAAAAGATGCTGCAGAAAGTATCAAGATTATAACTAAAGATGCAAGTGAAAGAATATGTAGATTTGCCTTTGAATTGGCAAGAAAAGAAGGAAGGAAAAAAGTGACTCTAGTACACAAGGCAAATATTATGAAGCTTTCTGATGGGCTTTTTTTAAAATGTGGAAAAGAAATTGCAAGGGAATATACAGATATAGAATTTGAAGATATAATAGTAGATGCAATGAGTATGAAATTAGTCCAAAATCCTCAAAACTATGATGTTATTGTAGCTCCAAATCTATATGGAGATATATTATCAGATTTATCAGCAGGATTGGTAGGAGGACTAGGTTTAGCACCAGGAGCCAATATAGGAGAAGATATAGCTGTATTCGAATCGGTTCATGGTTCAGCCCCAGATATAGCTGGAAAAAATATTGCAAATCCTACTTCAGCCATACTTTCGGGAATAATGATGTTAAAATATATAGGGGAAGAGATGGTAGCCAAGAAAATAGAAAATGCATTGGCTGAAACCCTTAAAGACAAGGGAACAATTGATTTAGGAGGAAATCTTGGAACTGAAGAATTTGCACAACAAGTCATTAAAAATCTAAAATGATACTAATATTTAGTCCTTTTAAATGGAGGTATATTTATGAAGAGAAAATTTAAAAAAGTTTTAGTTGCCAATAGAGGAGAAATTGCCATAAGAATATTTAGGGCTTGTAGTGAGTTAGGGATAAGAACTGTAGCCATATATTCTAATGAAGACAAAAACTCCCTCTTTAGAACAAAAGCTGATGAATCCTATTTGATAGGAAAAAACAGAAGCCCTATAGATGCCTATTTAAATATTAATGAAATAATCAAACTTGCATTGAGTAAAGGGGTAGACGCAATACACCCTGGCTATGGTTTTTTATCTGAAAACCCAGAGTTTGCAAAGAAATGTGAAGAAGTAGGTATTGAATTTATAGGTCCTAGATATAAAACTATGGAAAAGTTAGGAGATAAGATTCAATCTAAACTAGTAGCAAATAGTGTTGGAGTACCCACCATTCCAGGAGTAGAAAAAGCCGTAACTTCTGAAGAAGAAGCTGTTGAATTTGCCAACTATTGTGGATACCCTGTTATTTTAAAGGCTTCTGCTGGTGGCGGTGGAAGAGGTATGAGGGTAGTAGAAAATGAAAGTAATTTATTAAAAGAATATTATAGTGCTAAAAATGAAGCTAAAAAAGCTTTTGGTATAGATGATATTTTCATAGAAAAATATTTAGAAAAACCAAAACATATAGAAGTTCAAATACTAGGAGATAAATATGGAAATATTGTTCATCTTCATGAAAGAGATTGTTCAATTCAAAGAAGGCATCAAAAGGTAATTGAATATACTCCAGCCTTTTCTATTAAAGAAGAGGAAAGAGAAAGAATATGTAATGATGCAATAAAAATAGCTAAGTCTGTTGATTATAGAGGTGTAGGAACTGTTGAGTTCTTGCTAGACAAATATGGAAACCACTATTTTATTGAAGTAAATCCAAGACTCCAAGTTGAACATACCGTTACTGAAATGGTAACGGGAATAGATATAGTACAAAGCCAAATATTAGTAGCAGAAGGATATAGTCTTGATTCCGAAGAAATAGGTATCAAAAGCCAAGATGATATAGAAGTAAGAGGTTATGCTATCCAGTGTAGGATAACTACAGAAGACCCACTAAATAATTTTGCACCAGATACAGGAACTATAGATATATATAGAACAGGATCTGGATTTGGTATAAGGTTAGACGGAGGCAATGGGTTTACAGGAGCTACTATAAGCCCATATTATGACAGCCTTTTAGTTAAAATAACAGCTTGGTCCAGAACCTTTGAAGATGCTACAAGAAAGGTAAGTAGAGCTTTAAGAGAACAAAAGATAAGGGGAGTAAAGACAAATATACCATTTTTAATAAATGTATTGAATCATGAAGACTTTATAAATGGTAAATGTGATACTGGATTTATTTCAGACAATCCAGAACTATTCGATATAAGGACAAAGAAAGATAAAGAACTTAAAGTACTCACATATTTAGGGGAAAAAGTTATAAATGAAACTAAAGGTCAAAAACCAGATTTAGATATACCTAAAGTTCCCCATGTAAATAGGCCAGAAAAACTATATGGAACTAAACAAATATTAGATGAAAAGGGTCCAGAAGGCCTTGTAGATTGGATAAAAGGAAGAAATAATTTACTCCTTACAGATACAACTATGAGGGATGCTCATCAATCCCTAATGGCTACTAGAATGAGAACTATCGACATGATGAGAATAGCAGAAGCTACATCTATATTAGGAAAAGATCTATTTTCATTAGAAATGTGGGGAGGAGCTACTTTTGATGTATCCTATAGATTCTTAAAAGAATCTCCATGGGAAAGATTAGAACTATTGAGAAAAGAAATACCGAATGTACTGTTCCAAATGCTAATTAGAGGGGCTAATGGTGTTGGTTACAAGAACTATCCAGACAATGTTATTAGAAAATTTGTAAAAGAATCTGCTGAAAGTGGAATAGATGTCTTTAGAGTATTCGACTCATTGAACTGGATAAAAGGAATGGAAGTAGCTATAGATGAAGTATTGAAAGCTGGAAAAGTAGCAGAGGCTTGTATCTGTTATACAGGGGATATATTAGATGAAACTAGGGACAAATATACTCTAGACTACTATGTAAAGACTGCCAAGGAAATTGAAAAAACAGGTGCCCATATCTTAGGAATAAAAGATATGTCATCCCTTTTAAAACCACAAGCAGCTTATAAGTTAATAAAGGCATTGAAAAATGAAATAAGTATTCCGATCCATCTTCATACCCATGATACTAGTGGAAATGGTATAGCTACAGTCCTTATGGCTACAATGGCAGGAGTAGATATAGTAGATACAGCCTTCAATAGCATGGCAGGACTAACTAGCCAACCAGCACTAAACTCCGTAGTTGCGGCACTAGAGCATACAGATAGAAGTACAGGATTAGAATTAGACGATTTACAAAAGGTTTCCGACTACTGGGCAACTATAAGACCAATATATAGCCAGTTTGAATCAGAACTAAAATCTGGTACTACAGAAATATATAAATATGAAATACCAGGTGGACAGTATTCAAACCTTAAGCCTCAAGTCGAAAGCTTTGGACTAGGCCATAGATTTGAAGATGTAAAGGAAATGTATAAAACAGTAAATGAAATGCTTGGAGATATAGTGAAGGTAACGCCTTCTTCCAAAGTTGTAGGTGATATGGCTATATTTATGGTTCAAAATGATTTGACCCCTGAAAATATATATGAAAAAGGAAAGAACATGGCTTTCCCAGATTCAGTAGTTTCATATTTCCAAGGCATGATGGGGCAACCTATGGGAGGATTTCCCGAAAAACTTCAAAAATTAGTTCTAAAAGGAGAAAAACCTATTACTTGCAGACCAGGAGAACTATTGGAACCTGAAGACTTTGGAAAAATTGAAGAGCATTTAAGGGAAAACTTTAAAATAGAACCTACTAATAAGGATATTTTATCCTATGCACTATATCCAAAGGTATTCGAAGACTATCTAAAATATATTGAAGAACATGGTGACTTTAGTAGGATGGATAGTGATATATTCTTCCATGGTATAAAAGAAGGGGAAACTTGTGAAGTAGAAATAGCAGAAGGGAAAATATTAGTTATAAAACTTCTTGAAATAGGAAGATTAGATGAAGAAGGTAATAGAACATTATACTTTGAAGTAAATGATAGCAGAAGAGCCATAAAGATCCATGATGAAGCAAGTGTAGTAACAAATGAAGCAGTTTATACTCAAATGGCAGATCCAGAAAATAAAAAAGAAATTGGTGCAAGTATCCCAGGTACTGCAGCCAAGATATTGGTAGAACCTGGAGCTAAAGTAAAGGCAAAAGAAACTGTAGCTATTATAGAAGCTATGAAAATGGAGACAAATGTAACTAGCCCTATAGATGGCACAGTTAAATCAATAGTTGTAAAAGAGGGACAGAATGTAGAAAGTGGAGAATTATTAATAAGATTAGACTAAAAGGAGCTAAAAGGCTCCTTTTTAGTCATTTAGATACAAAATAAAACATAAAAAAGATGCAAGTATTTATATAAATGATATAATTAATCTATCTAAAGATTTTATCGGTAATATTTGATCTTTAAAATAATAACATGGAGGAAATTAAACTTATGAAGGGGAACAAAAGATTTGATAAAAAGAAAGGGCTCTTATACTATCTATTAATTATGTTGACAATAAATTTCATATTTAATGGATATCTTAAGCAGAAGTTTGTTCAAAATGTTAGTTATAGTGAGTTTGTAAGGCTTGGTGAAGAAGGAAAGATTGTTTCGGTAGAAGTAGATAATGATGAAATTATATTTGTAGTAAAATCAGAAAATAAAAAATCGGGAAAATTATATAAGGCCAATAATATGAAGGACCCAGATCTTGTAGGAAAATTAGAAGAATGGGGAGTTAAAGAATACACAGCTAAAAGTCAGAAAGTATCTATGGCTCAATACTTTCTAACATCTTGGGTTATACCGATTATATTTATAATGATGATATGGAATTTTATATCCAGAAGTATCAGTAAGCGTATGGGCGGTAATGTTATGAATTTTGGTGAAAAAGTTGGGACAATTTATGCAGAAAATGAAGCCAATGTTACTTTTGATGACGTGGCAGGTCAAGATGAAGCGAAAGAATCATTGCAGGAAATTGTAGACTTTATAAAAAATCAAGAAAAGTATACAAAAATAGGTGCAAAACTTCCAAAAGGAGCTCTACTTGTAGGACCACCTGGAACTGGTAAGACATTATTAGCTAAAGCTATTGCAGGAGAAGCTAAAGTTCCTTTCTTTTCTATTTCTGGTTCGGAATTTGTTCAAATGTTTGTAGGAATGGGAGCTTCAAGAGTAAGGGACTTGTTTAAACAAGCTCAGGAAAAATCTCCATGTATAGTATTCATCGATGAAATAGATGCTATAGGTAAAAAACGTGATAGTGGAGGTATAGGTGGAAATGATGAAAGGGAACAGACTTTAAATCAACTTTTAACAGAGATGGATGGTTTTGATTCGTCTAGTGGTGTGGTTATTTTAGCTGCTACCAATAGACCAGAGGTGCTCGATCCAGCTTTATTAAGGCCAGGTAGATTTGATAGAAGGATTATTGTTGATATACCAGATCTTAAGGGAAGGATAAAGATACTTGAAGTACATTCTAAGGATATAAAATTAGGGCCAGATGTAAATTTAGAGGATATTGCAAAGGCTACTCCTGGAGCTGCAGGTTCAGATTTGGCTAATATGGTTAACGAGGCAGCACTTAGGGCAGTTAGATTTGGAAGAAATGAAGTTATGCAAGAGGATTTAATGGAATCTATTGAAACTGTAATTGCAGGAGCTGAGAAAAAGGATCGCATCATGTCTCAAAAGGAAAAAGAAGCAGTAGCATATCATGAAGCTGGCCATGCAGTAGTAGCGGCAATGCTTGAAGGTACAGATCCAGTAGCGAAAATAACCATTGTTCCAAGAACTATGGGATCTCTTGGATATACATTACAACTGCCAGAAAAAGAAAAGTATCTTATTTCAAAAGAAGACCTTCAAAACGAGTTAGGTATTTTATTCGGGGGAAGATCAGCAGAAGAGGTAAAGTTTAATCTAGTATCAACAGGAGCCTCTAATGATATAGAGAAGGCTACTGAAATAGCACGTAATATGGTTACAAGATATGGTATGAGTGAAAAATTTGGAATGATGGGACTAGAAACTGCAAGTGGACAATATTTAGATGGTGGCACAAATAAAAACTATAGTGAAACAACTGGCAAAGAAATAGATGATGAGGTACTGAAATTAATCAAAAATGGCCATGAAACAGCGAAAAAAATATTAAAAGATAATATCGAACTTTTAGACTCGGTGGCAAGAAAACTTCTTGAAGTTGAAACAATCAGTGGAGAAGAATTCAATGCTATGGTAGAAGAATATAAATTTAAAAATATATAGATAAAAGTTAAATAGGCACTCAATATTGAGTGCCTATAATAATTGTTGGGTATAGTTAATTTGAAAAAGATTCTATTATATAATAAGTGTTTTGGGAAAGATATATTTAATATATAATAATATAGAAGTATAAAAGGAAAGTAGGCGATATAATATGTTACCCCTTAGGGATACTATACAAAGTCGAAGGATTTCGATAGCCACATGGCTAATAATTATTATAAATGTTTTAGTATTCTTTCATCAAATAACATTACCAGATGATGAAGCCTTAAATATGATATATGAATATGCCTTTATACCATCAAGATTTGTTAGAGGAATATTCAATCCCAGATCCTATATACCACTATTTACAAGTATGTTCATGCACGGAAGTTTCTTACATCTCATTAGTAATATGTGGTCATTGTGGTTATTTGGAGATAATGTAGAAGACAATATGGGACCTTTCAGATTCATTCTTTTTTATATACTAACTGGTTTAATAGCAGGATTTGCCCATTTCATTTCCAGTCCAATGTCTAATATACCAACAGTAGGAGCCTCAGGGGCTATTGCTGGAATAATGGGAGCCTATTTTATGATGTTTCCTCATTCTAGAATTGTAACCTTAATTCCAATCATTCCATTTTTCATCCGTGTACCAGCCCCTATTTTTCTATTTATATGGTTTGTAGCTCAGCTTCGTTCAGGAATTCACGGCAATGCCATAGGTGGAGTAGCATGGTGGGCCCATATTTTTGGATTTTTAGGAGGGGTATTTTTATATAAGAAATTCATAAAAAAGAGATATAGAAGGGCATATAGGAGTTAAAAAGTGAGGTGAATACTGTTGCATAAAAATGGTTTGGAATTGGCTGTTCTAAAAACAGTTAAAAATAACTATGAATTAAACTTAATAAAAGACTTATTAGATCAACATAAAATTCCATATATTATAAAAGATCGTGAAAGTGGTGGATATATGAAAATATATAGTGGGTTTTCAATATATGGAACTGATATTTTAGTAGAAAAATCACTATTAAAAAAAGCAAAGGATATTCTTGATGAGTTTACTTCTAAATAATAGTTTATAAATAGGAGATAATTAAATATATACAATATATATTCAATTATATAAGGAAGGAGTAGGCTACAATATATGTATATAAAAGATAAGAAAATATTTAAATGGGAAGTAGCAGGGGTTTTTTGGATAATCATAGTAGGTTCTCTTTTACATTTTGTATATGAATGGTCAAATAACTCTCCAATAGTAGGAATATTTTCTCCAATAAATGAAAGTGTTTGGGAACATTTAAAATTAGGTTATTGGTCTACGATATTGTTTATGCTTATTGAATACTGGTTTCTTCGAAGATATGTAAGTGGATTTTTTCTTGGAAAAGCACTAGGTATTATTACATTAGAATTGACAATACTTATTATTTTCTATAGTTATACAGCTATAACAAAAGAACCTATACTATGGATAGATATAGGTTCATACATAGTTGGAGCTATACTTTGCCAATTAGTAAGTTGTAGAATATTTAAAAAGCCTATTTCAGAAAAAAGTGAAAAACTAGGTCTTGCAATACTTATTGTCTTTGGAATCATACTAGGACTTTTTACCTTTTATCCTCCTGATTTGCCAATATTCAAAGATCCTACTAAGTCATGATTAGATAGGCAAGCTTATATAAAAGGAGTCAAAGTAATGAATAAAAAAATTTTATCTGCAAAGCCTAAATATAGAAACTAATTGGAGGTGGTAATTTGCAGATAAAACTATCACAAAAGGAAAGAATGCTCTTAGAAGATGGAAAGAAGCAAGAAGAACTATGTGTGAAAAAATATCAAGGATATGCAAATCAAGTTCAAGATGTACAACTTAAAAATCTACTAACAGAAATAGCCCAAGAAGAACAACATCATCATGACATGATTGACCAGATGTTACAAGGAATGGAACCAAATATGTCCCATAGTGGAATGTCAGCAACTCCACAAAACGATAATACATTTCAAGAACCAGGTAGTAATGTAAATGATCAGTTATTGTTAGAAGATTTATTAGCTACTGAAAAATACGTATCTGGTTTTTATGATACAACAGTATTTGAAGCAGCAAATCCTAAAGTTCGTCAAGCTATTCAGCATATACAAAAAGATGAACAAGGTCATGGAGAAAAACTATTTAACTATATGAATAGCCATGGAATGTACGATGTAAAATAAAATTCGCCCTATTTTATCTCAGGATAAAATAGGGGTGTTTTTTATGTAAAAAAGTATTGCAAAACAGTTTTTCTGGTAGTAAAATTATTTTGTTATTCTTTATAAGGTGGTGGAAAATCATGTTAATTACTTTTGATCCCTTTAGAACAATAGGGATACCAAATGTAACCTATATTAAACCAGAAAACATGTTTAAAGAAATAGATAAGATAAAAAATGCAGAGTATATATTGTTTCCAGAATATTGGCAGATAAATTCCTTAGTTTATGGACTTAAAAAGAAGATATTTCCCAACATTAGCACTTACCAATTAGGTCATAATAAGATTGAAACTACTAGGGCACTATGGGCCACTTTTCCAAAGAATACACCTTATACTCAAATACTAAATAGAGATCATATAGATATAGGGGCAATTGAAGAAGAATTTGGCTATCCACTAGTGGCTAAGGAAATTAAAAATTCCATGGGAAGAGGGGTCTTCCTCATAAAAAATAGACAGGAATTAGAAGAATATATAGATAAAAATTCTATCCTATATATACAACAAAAACTTCCTATAGATAGGGATTTAAGAATAGTATATGTAGGGAATAAGGTTATAGGATCATATTGGCGAATAGCTAAGGAAGGAGAATTTCATAACAATATTGCAAAAGGGGCTAGTTATGATTATCATAATATTCCTTCAGAAGCTATAGAAATAGTAAAAACAGTGGCAACAACACTAGATATAAATCATGCCGGATTTGATATAGCAGTAGTAGATAACAACTTTTATATATTGGAGTACAATGTAATGTTTGGAAATGAAGGATTAAGAAATATGGGAATTAAAGTAGAAGAATATATTTATGAATATATATCAAAAGATTTTAACAATCCAAACAATCCCAATACTCCTAGGTATTTCAAAGTATCATAGTAAAATAACCCTTTGATTTAGAGTTTTGTCTTAGTAAACTCGTTAGATCAAAGGGTTACTTATTTTTATGCAAAAATTGAAAATATGAATACACTAGTCATATAATATACCCTATATATAAATATAATCCTATTGACATATCTTATAAAGTGCTGATGGAAGAAGATATAAGACAACTTAAAATGGCTAAAGATACAATTGTATCTTTAGAGTCCCAACTATTGAAGTAAAAGGGGGTAGCTATAGGATACTATGTTAAATATGAAGAGTTGCAATCTGTTCAACAAAGTATTTTATCTCAAATAGCTAACTGGAATGAACAACTTGAAGATATTTCAAAAAAACTAATAGATATTGCTGAAATGGAAGAGATGGAAGGAAAAACTGCAAATAGTATACGAAATTACATATATGAAGTGCATATAACCTTAATAGGATGCTTAAGCCAGCTTTTAAAAGAATATGAAACAAGGTTAATACTATATGCAAATGGATACTATGAATTAGATGCAGATACTAGTGCAAAGATTAGCCAAGATGAATTGGAAGAACAGATGATACAATTAGAAAATGAAAAAGGAGAATTTATAAACATAGATGAATCTTTAAAGAAAACATTAAATAGCATATTAGATATAATATCTTTAACACCTCCTTCTGCTTATAGGGTAGAAAGTAATTATACAGGATTATATAATGATACTAGGAACTTAAGGGCTACAATAGGTGAATATGAAGAAAATCATTTTAATTCAGACTTTGATACAATAGAAGAAATGATATCTGGTCTATCCCAAATAATTAAAGAGCAAACAAGGAAAGAAGATATTACAATAACCAACTATAAAGTAGGAGCTATTGCCAAAATACCTGCCTATAAAACATTGTTAGATATCTATACTAAACAACAGTCTTATCTAAATGAAAGTAGTGAAGAACTGACGAAAGCCATAGCCAACTATAACAAACTCCAACAAATTATAGAAGAAGAAATGTCTATAAAACAACGTAAAATAGAAGGTAGTTTGCAAACTATAGGGGGAATTGTATAGGAATAATAATAGGAGGAGTTACTTATAGAGGGTTGGGAAAAGTAGATAAAGTTGTAAGTAAGGTGAGGAATATTGGTAAACTTGAAGTAAAGATGGTTGAAGCAATATCTATAGATAAAGCAATATCTATAGATAGAAATGAAACTTATTATGGTGATTTAATGGTATAGGAAGAAAAAGCTAGGTATAGTAACTATTGGAGAGAGCGGGGAATAGGTTCAGATAATACATGGGAAGCATTTTGGGAGGCCAATCCTAGTGGGAGAGCAGACGATTATTTTAAACTAATTAAAGACCAATCGCCTTGGCCACAAGGATATAATCCGATGGACAATATAATAACAATGAAGGAAGGTAATACATTCAAAATGGTATTAGATAATGAACAACCATTGACTAAACCAGGAGGATTTGGAATACTAGAGGATGTGCCAAATGTAGAGTTTGCAAGAAATGATATGGCAATTAAGTCTAATTGGAAAGTAGATTGTGGGAAAGTTGTTACTTACAGAGTAAAACAAGGTGTTGAATTAAATGTTCCATCGGGTCCAATAGGACCACAAATCGATTTAAAAACTGACAAATATTTGCCAGGTAATAGTTCGATTACACAATTAGATTTATTTAATGGTTTAGGTAATGTAGATAGAAATAATTATATAGAGTATGTTCCTAGTAGTTTAAGAAAACTTAATTAGGAGGAAAGAAATGAGAATTGATTACAATGAATTTGAAGTATCGTGGGTTTATAATAATAATAACATAAAATATGTCTCTGAAGGGATTCAATTTGCAACTGAAAGCAATGGATTGATATACATTGAGCTATTCAATGATAACATTTATGAACGTCAATATGTAACTTTTGAAGGGGATCTTATTTTAGCACATAATGTAGATAATGGGGAAATAAAGATATCAACACAGGGTGGGCAATTGAAAACTATTAAAATACCTTCACTTAAAAGTGTTTCATTAAGTAATAATCAAAAAATATATATATTATCTGGTGAAGGTCCTAGCTCAAGGTTACGTGAATATACATTAGAAGGAATATTACTTAAAGATTTATCACCACCACAAGGATATAGTTTTTATCGCTTAGGTCAAATGAATGAAGGAATTAATGTTGTTTGTAGAGGTTATCAAGACAAGGCTGATCAATATGGCAGAAATGATTGGAACTTTTATTTTGATGTGCAAAAAGGTGAATGGATAAAAGAGTCTTTGGCATATTAGAATCAATAAGAGAATAAGGGATTACTAAAGAAAATATAACTTTATTATCTACAAATAAAGAAATTAAAGAACATATAAAAGAATATTTTAAGAATGAAGTTCCAATGTAGGAGATAAAATATAAAATTTAGGGACTAAAAAATATTAGTTTCAAAGGCCATGACATATAGAAAATAGTTATGGCCTTCTTTACAATTTATATTATATTTTGAAAATTAAATTATAATATAGATAATGATTATTTCTGGTTTAACAGGCTTTAAAGTACCATAATAATATTTTATATAAGAATAGGTAGAAAAGTCCTTATCATTTTAAGATAAGGGCTTTTCGTTGGTATATTTAGTAACAAGAATAAATTAGTTTTATATAAATATTTATATTATAGATTTATGTTTAATTGTCTTAAAATATATGTTGGAATAGCCATTCTAGCAGTTTTTAAAGGATCTACAACCTGGCTAATTTGTAGATCAGCACATAATCCACAGATAAAACCTGCATCATAAAAATCTATATCTCCATTTTTTGTTATAAAATCAACCATTTTTACCATCGCTTTTTTTAATGATTTATGAACTTCTTTTTCAGATGCTATCGAAGCAAAGATATCATCTGATTTAACAAAAGGTATATCTATTTTTAAATCTCTTCTAATTTTCACTTCTATTTCTACTTCTCCTGATACTTCTAAACCTGTGAAAAAAGATTCTCCATCACCCATTGCAGCATGCAGATCTCCAAGAGCTAGTAATCCACCATCTACAAATACAGGTAGAAATATTGTTGAGCCTTCTTTTATTAAAGTTGTATCAATATTTCCTCCATGATCTCCAGGTGTATTGGTTGGAATAGAACCTTCAGCTGGTGCAACTCCTATAACACCAATCATAGGTTTTAAATCTACCTTAGTATTATCAATTTCTATTTTCTCATTATCAAAATTATAGAATTTTGTAATAGGTTTTTTTATCATGTCGCCAAGAAGTCCTTCTTTTGGAACACACATAGTAAAACCTGGAGAATTACATTTGATTTTTTTTATTTTAACTTCTAAAACATCTCCTGGCTTAACATTATTAAAATATATAGGGCCGGTAGATGGGTTCAAAGTACTATAGTCTACTTCCGCCATTGTATCTTTTTCTGTCTTAATGTCTCCAGAGAAACAATCTTTAGTTTCTAAAATTAGGGTAGCAGGAAGAGTAACATGTTTTGATGGATTGAGTCCTTTTTCAAAACTATAAATAACATTATCGCTTGATACATAAATAGCATGATTATTTGAAATACCAGTCATTTTTTATTCCTCCTTTAGATCGGTTTATTGTCTGTGCATTTCGAATTTTGCGGTTATTATAATTTAATAATATTTAGATTTTTAAATATCCTCTAAAGATTTTTTAATACTTTTAGTTGCCATAAATTTATAATATATTGCTAATGCTCCTATCCAAATAAGACTCGCTAAAAGTGAATGAATACTATTTTTAAATGTAAAATATACAACCATTATAACTCCTAATATTCCAAGTATAGGAAACAGTGGAAATAAGGGCTGTTTCCAGCCAGCTTCTTTAATTTCTTCAGGATATTTTTTATGATAAATAATTGCAGCAACTAGAGCAAGTCCCCATGAAAGCGACCATGCAAATGTCATTTGATAAGAAAGTGTAACGTAAACAAAATCGGGATTTTTAATACCAATTAAAATTAAAAATATAGAAGCTAAATATACAATAAGAATTCCACCAATTGGAGTTCTAGTTTTTGGATTAATGTAGGCAAAAACCTTAGGTAAATAGCCATTTTTGGCATTTTGGTAAAATATACGTGAAGAAGCATATATTGTCCCCATAAGTATTGAAGTTGCTGAGGCTATCCATGCAGCAAAATTAAGAATAAAACCACCAGCTTGTCCAAAGATTTTTACTGCAGCTGCCGTAAATGGAGAAACATCCATAGTTACTTCATGCCAAGGAATAATTCCCTCAACAACAAATTGATCGATTGAATACACTGCTAGGAAAGTAATACTTGCCCATACCATTGCTTTAGGTAAATGTCTAGGATCTTTGCATTCACTGCCAGTAGTAGCTAAAGTTACTGCACCCATATATGCATAAGTACCTAAAGGTATTGTAGCTAAAAATCCATTCCAACCATGAGGCATAAATGGCTTATAATAATCCATATTTACTTTGCCTATTCCTAATATTCCAAACATCACCATTATTGAAATTAAGATGATAACTAAAATTAATTGTGTACGTGCTGCAATAGCTGTTCCAAGTATATTGAGAAGTGCAAATAAGCTTAAGAAAATAAATGCAAATATTATTGTCCATTTATTCACATCGAGAGATGGAAAAAACCAGCATGTTAGACGTCCTAAAGCAATCCCAGTAGTTCCTCCTGTAATTACCCAACCAAGAGCAAATGAGAATCCAGAAAGGAATCCCCACCATTTTCCCATGAACCTTTCTACCCATAATGACATAGCTCCAGCATTTGGCATTCCAACTGCTAATTCTCCTAATCCTATCATCATAAACATTTGTAGAATTCCTGCTATGAGAAAAGCGAGAAAAGCACTAGGTCCAGAATATGCTATTCCCTCTCCAAGTAATAGGAAAATTCCATCGCCTACTACTGAACCTACGCCACATGCCCATATAGTCCAAAAACCCATATTTCTTATAGGTTTAGCTTCAGCCATTTCTATTTGGTCTGTTGAATTAGACATTTAATAAGCATCTCCTTCTATTTTTATTTTTTTAACTCTTTTTTAATCAATCCAATGACTTCATCAGTATTCATTACATAGCAATATATTATATTTAGTATTTTTAGCTCTGTTTCGTGTAATTCTTGACTAGCAGCAGCACAACAATTTTCAACAACAATAACTTCAAATCCTTCATCTGCCAAGCTTCTTACCGTTGAAGAAATACATTGATCTGTTACTATTTCTGTAACGACTACAGTTTTAACACCCATATTTTTTAATAATATGGAATAATTTGTACCACTAACTACGCTATCAGTTGTTTTATTGACAACGATTTCATCTTTTATAGGTTTTAATTCATCAACTATTTGAGCAGCAAAAGAGTTTATATGCATTAACATTTCATTCCATCCTGGTTTTTTTTGTACTAAACATCTATCATTACCATTCTCTTTCAAACAAGCAATTCTTCCATGGGTTACTTCCAAATTATTTTTTCTGAAAAAATCCATCAATTTTTTAATATTAGGTATAACTACATCATGTAATCGATTAAAATAAGGAGTCCATCTGTCATATTCTCCTCTTTCTTTGAATTCAGCTGCTTCTCCAAAATCCTTTAAGACAAATTCATTTTGCATATCTACCACTAATAAAGCAGTAGTACTAGGGTCTAGATTTATACTTTCAGGGATACCTGCAGTTTCATAATAGAATGAAACATATTTATCCATTGTCCTTGTCATTAAAATCTCTCCTTTTTTAAAAAAATAAATTTAAAATATTCTGTCTTTTTAAAAATCAAAAAATTCATTATTTGGAATATTAAGTGCGTACATTAGTTTAAATAAATTTTCATATGAAGGTCTACTTATGTTTTTCTCGATATCTACTAAAAAATCTAAAGATAAATCAATCATTTCTGCTACTTCTTTTAATGTGTAACCACGTTTTTTTCTGTATTTTTTTATAATATTTCCAATTTCTATTTTTTCCATATAAAAATCCTCCTTTTAAAAGTTACTGTCAGAATAAATTTTTGATAATTATTCACAGTTGTATTGATATAAAAAATTTGGTAAAATATTATCATAAAGCTTGTGGGGGCAAACTTTATGATAACTTACTAAGTACTTTAAACTATTAAGTTTTTATAGCTGTTTCAATGGGGAAGAACAGCTATTTTGGTAATTAATTTAATTAGTAGATGTTTTTGTCACCACCTTTTTATAAAAAATGATAACGCATTATGCGTTGGTACTTATATAATACATCGCGTTATGCGTTAAGTCAAGGGGTTTTTTTATGTTTTCAAAAAAAGTTTTTTCTAAACGTGTTAAAATGCTTCGAATATCTCATAATCTTAGCCAAGCTGATCTTGCCAAAATTGTTGGATTTTCATATAGTAGTGCTATTGGAGATATTGAAAGAGGTAGGAGAACAACTCCTATAGATAAAATTGTTGCTTTAGCGGATTATTTTGAAGTATCTGTTGATTATTTAGTTGGTAGAACAGATAATCCAGAAATTAATAAGTAGATAATTATTTTAAAGTGTATAAGAAAGGATATTATTTTGAAAAATAATATCCTTTCTTAATATTTCTAATTTGAAAATATTTTTTATTACAGTGTGTTTACTTTATATGTATAATATAGAAACTATGTTGATAACGAAAAGATAAGGTATTTATAAAAAATGAAAATATATTAATTCTAAAGGGGGTATTATATTTATGAAAAACTTATCATTTAGTTTAAAACAAAATATTAATTACAAAAATAATAAGTTTTTTAAGCTTTATTTGTTTATTTTTTCTTTACTTAATTTAATATATGTATGTTTAGAAATATATAATTTCAAATTAAGAGAATCATTTTCTTCATTAGGAAACTCACTATCATTAATCAAAGAAAAATATCCTTCAGAGTTTATTATGAGTACCAATATATCTAAAGTTAATAATATTATAGTATATCTAATTTTTTTTATTAATTTATTTTGTTTTATTATTCTTATAAAAAAGAAATTTAATGTAAAAGGAAAACAATTTTTGACAATCCATACTATTTTTCTTTTTGTAAATTCTCTTATTAGCTATATACTTGCAGCTATTTTTTCAGTTCCTATTGGAAACCTAATTGAGCAACTTTTCATATCATACCTGATAACATTTATAGTTTTAATGTATTTTATTGTAAAAATTATATATCGAAAAGTTAAATTATTTATTAATTGAATCGAGATAATGGGTAACTTATAATATAAAAAATAATAGTAAGATTCCTCCTGTTTTTCTATATAAGAAGTAGATAGGAAAATAAGAGGAATTTTTATGTCTAAATTATTCCATATACATTAGACAAAGATATAGCAACAGCATTAGGGCTAAATGAAGCAATAGTACTTCAACAAGTACATTATTGGATAGAGATAAATAAAAAGCATAAGAGGAATTGTCATAAATGTATAAATAAGCTAAACTTCTTCACTATTGAACATGCAGTAAATAAATTTAAAGAAGCGAGCAAAGCTATGAGAATTAGGAATCCTATAGCCTATTTAAAGGTGTGCATATACAACTCAATAAATGAAATGGCAGTGGATACAGACTCGGATATTTCAATATTCATATAATGGCAAAGTTATTCTAGTATTGAATCCATGATTTTCAATGCTATTAAATTTAACGGAGCCTTGGTGTAGTTCAATAATTTGTTTCACAATCAGTAAACCTAATCCATGGGATTTTTCTTTCTTATTATTTTCTTTAATATGTTCTGATAAAGGAGAATTCAGAAAGATTAATTGACTTTCTGGTGCACCAATGCCATTGTCAGAAATATCAATATTAATATTTCTAGTATCCATAGTAATTTCTATCTGAATTTGGCATCCCTTTGGATTATGTTTCATAGAATTTAAAATAAGATTTCGAAAAGCTCGTTCTAACAGTTTTATATCCCCGTGTACCATAGTAGAGGAAGGAATGGTGTCAGAAATAAAATTGAAGTCATATAGTTCATTGTATATTTCATGATTCATATAATCCACAATAATTTCCCTCAGGATTTTCACAATAGAAATCTTTTTTCTTTCCATAGGGACTAGATTATATTCTAATCTAGATGTTAAGTTTAAATTGCTAACTAAGCTTTGAATTTGAGCGCTATTACTCTGAATTGGTGAGAGTATGAAAAATGACAAATTAATACCTAAAAGACGATTTAAAGAGTTTAAAAATGATGAAGCTATGGGAACAGCGTAAGCTGGGAGAGCTCACAGATGTTTATGATGGAACGCATCAAACTCCAAATTATACCGACAAGGGAATAATGTTTCTTTCCGTGGAAAATATTAAAACTTTACGGTCAGAAAAATATATTTCGGAAGAAGATTTTAAAAAAGATTTTAAGGTCTTTCCCGAAAAAGGAGATATTTTAATGACACGTATTGGAGATATTGGAACAGCAAATGTAGTCGAGTCAAATGAGCCTAAGGCTTACTATGTGAGCCTTGCATTACTTAAGTATAAAGAATTAAATCCATATTTTTTAAAAGAGAGTATAGCTTCGGAAACAGTAAAAAATGAGTTATGGCATAGAACTCTACATATTGCATTTCCAAAGAAAATTAATAAGAATGAAATTGGTAATATTTCTATACTATACCCAAAATCAAAAGAAGAGCAAACTAAAATAGGGGAGTTTTTTGCCAACCTGGACAACCTTATCACCCTTCATCAGCGTATGTTATTTCTAATAAAAGTGGGAGGGAAAATTAATGAAGATAATAAGAAAAGATGATTTATTTTTTTTATATTATGAGCAGTGGATAAAAGTTTATAAAGAGGGTGCTGTCAGGGAAATTACAATAGCAAAATATAGAATGACTTTAAAATGGGTGAAGGAATTGGCATCAACACCCAAGGTTTATGAATTAAATAGAACAACATACGAGCAATTATTAAATGAATATGCCCTATATCATGAAAGACAAACAACCATGGATTTTCATCATCAATTAAAAGGAGCTATACTTGATGCTGTCGATGATGAGTTAATAGAGAGAGATCCTACAAGAAAGGCAATTATAAAAGGTAAACCACCGAAAGAAAAGAAACCTAAGTTTCTAAATCAATTTGAACTGAATACATTGATTAGGAATTTGGATTTATCAGATGAAATCAATTGGGATTGGTTAATTCTTTTGATTGCAAAGACGGGGATGAGATTTTCTGAAGCCCTGGGATTATAAGGGAAATGGTGGGTTTTTACCAACAAAGAATAAATCTTCAGTAAGGAAAATACAAATTGATTGGCAAACAACAAGTCAATTTGCTAGATTAGTCAAGGGTATGAATGAAAATGAACCAATTTTTGTTAATGGGAAGGTATATAATTCAACTGTTAATAATATTCTTGCTAGGCATTGCAAACAACTAGGAATACCAATAATATCAATCCATGATTTAAGACATACACATGCATCTTTACTTTTATTTGCAGGGGTCTCAATGGCTGGTGTTGCACGTAGGTTAGGGCATTCAAGTATGACAACAACTCAGAAGACCTATTTGCATATTATTCATGAGTTGGAGAATCAAGATACAGATTTAATTATTAGATCAATATCGCAGCTAGTATAAAACTATAATATAACATACGCTGATGAAGGGTTCAATCAGAAAAAATCAATAAATTGTTAAGCTAGATCAGGCACAATTTTTGTAAGCTTAAGCAAGTTAGGGAAAGCACAAGAATATCTTGGGGATTCTTTCAACCATAACTTTCATAGGCATAATATTATGTATATTATATAGTTTTGGTTTATTTTTTGTAATAGCTATTGCTCTTATTGTATGGATAATCTTAAGAATCAAAAACAAATAGGGAAATAGCTATAGTTAAATCTTTGAAATCAATTAATGTTTTAGGACATAATCTATATTATAAAAAGATTGATTAAAGACTGAGAGTGGTTCACTGCTCTCAGTCTTTCTATTTATATTACATTTAAAAGAATTGACTTACAAAGCCAAGGAATATAAAATTATAAATACAAAGATAAAAACACGGCCTGGTTGGTAGTCCAGGCGTAGCATATCGCTATCAGTAACCTGCCTCCTTGGTTGTCCATTCTTTGTTTATATTATTTTAAGGAGGAATTAATATGAACAAAGTAGCATCAACATTAACGGTTTATTTTGATGGACAATTTTGGATAGGGGTATACGAACGTTTATCTGATGGAAAATTAGAAGTTAGCAAAACTACTTTTGGATCAGAACCAAAGGATTATGAGGTTTATAGCTTTATTCTTGAAAACTGGAGATATTTAAGATTTAGTCCAGCTATTAAAGATAATACTAAGGCTAATACAAAAATAAATCCTAAAAGGATGCAAAGGGAAATTAATAAACAATTAAAAAGTAAAGGTATGGGAACGAAATATCAAAAGGCATTAAAATTGCAACATGAACAAAATAAACTTGAGAGAAAGTCTTCAAGTAAAAAGAGAAAAGAAGAGAAAAAGAAAATTCAGTTTAAATTAAGGCAGCAAAAGAAAAAGGCTAAACACCGGGGTAAATAAATTCTAAAAGAGCATAATCCAGATTATAGCAGATGGTATGAATTGGAGAAAGAAAATATTATATAGGGGATGATTATTTGAAAAAACTAATTATAGCAATATTTATTATATCTACTTTATTTTTAAATGGTTGCAATAAAAATGATATAAATGATAATGAAGGGAAGAATCTATATAATGATAATGAAAAAATAGTTCAGGATTATGATAATTTCAACTATTATTTTAGAAATAGTAAAGGGGAAAAGTCTAAGTTCGAAATGAGTTTCAAGGTATTTTCAGGTACAGATACTCTTATGAAAATTAATGCTAATGATGGAGAAAAGTTAAATCTTAATTACAATATAAAACTAAAAAAAGGTAATTTTAAATTAGTATTAATTTCTCCAGATAATGAACTGAATATAATATCTGAAGGTGATGGGGATGGAACATATGAATCTATATTGAAAGATGGGGAATATAGAATTAAAGCAGTAGGAAACAACGCTAAGGGAAGCATAAAGATTAAGGCTGATACTAATGCAAAGGTTAAAGTAATAGGGAGTAATTAGTTTAAAAAGAGTCTATAAAAGGGTTAAAAGTATTTCAATATTTTATCATTTACTTGAGTAACTATATTACCACTACACTTACATTGACACAACAAAACTGTATCTATATAATATATATGTAAGGATACAGTTTTAAACAAGTGGTACAAAGTCAAAGTAAAATATAGGGGGTATAGGATATGAAAAAGCCATTACTAATGACACCAGGTCCTACACAGGTTCATGAAGATGTGAGGCAGGCTATGGCAAAGAATATTACAAATCCAGATTTAGACCAAGATTTTTTTGAATATTATAAAGAGACTTCCAATAAATTAAAAAAGATCTTTAAAACAGAAAATGAAATTTTAATATTGTCTGGAGAGGGAATATTAGGTTTGGAAGCAGCTTGTACATCCCTTATTGAACCAGGTGATAGAGTACTCTGTATAGCAAATGGTATATTTGGAAGAGGATTTAAAGATTTTGCTGAAATATATGGTGCAGAAGTAGTATATTTTGAAGGTGATCTTAGAAAAGCTATTGATGTAAAAGAATTAAAAGAATTTTTAGAGAAAGACAATGATTTCAAACTAGCTACATTAGTCCATTGTGAAACACCTTCAGGTATAACCAATCCTGTAGATGAGATATGTCTACTGCTTAAGGAATACAATATTTTAAGTGTAGTAGATTCAGTTTCAGCTATTGGTGGAGAACCTATAGAAGTGGATAAATGGCAAATGGATATAGTTCTATGTGGAAGTCAAAAATGTATTTCTGCATCTCCAGGTCTAACATTTTTAAGTATAAGTGAAGCAGCTTGGAATATTATGAAAAACAGGAAAACTCCTATTGCTTCATTTTATTGTGATTTAGCATTGTGGGAAAATTGGTATGAAGAGAAATGGTTCCCTTATACCCAATCAATAAGCGATATTTACGGATTAAATTGTGCAGTAGATAGAATTTTACAAGGAGATAATTACATAGAAAGACATAGAAAAAATGGTGAAGCAGTTAGAAAAGCAATAACTAAAGCTGGATTGGAACTATATCCTTTGAGTGGGTTTTCCAATACAGTTACAACAATGATTGTCCCAGAAGGAACTACATTTAAGGAAATAAATAATCATATGCTAAAAGAACATAATATAATGATAGCTGGTGCCTTTGACTATTTGAAGGATAAAGTTATCAGGATAGGGCATATGGGAGAAAATTGTTATGAAGAAAAGCTATACATCACATTAAAAGCATTAGATGAAACGTTTAAAACTTTTGGTGTAGAAATAAAAGGGAGTTTACATAAACACTTTGTAGATGAAATATAGAGGCTAAGGCTTTAGAAATCTGGCAGTAAAAACAGGGTGATCCTTAAGGACCGCCCTGTTTTCCTATAAAAAGTGAGAAAATATGGAGTAAAACCTCTTATATTTGCTATAAAGGGTTAAGGTGTTCAATGGCATATGCTCTTACTAAATGGCTTTATACATAAGGATTTTTAAAAAAATATGGTTATTTTTCAAATAATCCTAATGCTTTATTCACATCTAGGACAAAGATGATACCTTTTCCAGGATGATTAATATTCAGTTTTTCTTTAATAGAATTTATTATTGATTCCGTTTTTTCAATTGTAGATAGGATTAGTACAATTTCTTTTTCTGGTTCTATTTCAATATTAAATAATCTTGCATTTTCTTTTGTTCCAGATCCTCTTCCATGAATAACCGTACCACCTGTTGAACCAGCAGATTTAGCTGCTTCTAATACTTTATCTGACAACCCTTTATCAGTGATTGTAAATATTGCTTCATACTGCATATTATTCACACCTCGCTTTTTAGGATTTGGTATATATCTAAAGTTTTTAAGCCCTATACAACTTTTAATTGGCATAGAAAAAGATATACCATGGTTAGGTTTGTTAAATGAAAATTTTCTATTTAATTCATCAAAGATTGTATCTTCTAATTCTTTGTTAATAATCATCATAAGAATCTCTTTTCTAATTTCATTAAGCCCCAATATATCAAGCAAGTAATTATCAACTGTTCCCTTCCCTAAAAAGAAGGTTCCGCCAGTTACACCTAATTTTTTCGCCTCTTTTAAAATTTTGCTTCCATTTTCAAAATCTACTATTATACAAAGTAACGAGTACTTTTCATCTATTAGATTCATCAATACCAGCACCGCCTTTGTCTGTTTTAATTTTAAATAAAAGACCAAGGATTTGTATAGCGACTAATGGAGTCATGGCAACCATTGCGATAACACCAAATCCATCTATTAATCCATTTGTCGTCGGAATTGCATTGGCAGCTCCTTGAGCAAAGGCTAAAATAAAAGTAGCTGTCATTGGACCGGAGGCAACACCACCAGAATCATAGGCTATTCCTACAAAGATAGGTGGCACTATATAACTTAAAAAAGTAGCAAGCCCAAACCCTGGGAGTAAAAAATGCCATAATTTTAATTTAGGTATCATTATTCTTAGCATAGATATTGTTACTGCAAAGGCAATTCCAATAGATAATGTTCCTAATATCATATTTTTTTTAATATGACCTGAAGTTACTTCTTCCACTTGTTCTGTAAGTACATATACTGCTGGTTCTGCAAGTACAACTACCATACCTAATATAAATCCAATAGTTGGAAGCATCCAAGAAGATTCAAGACTTGCAATACCTCGACCCATAACTCTGCCAACTTCCATAAATCCTGCATTAACTCCTGATAAAAACAATACTAGTCCAATATATGTATAGCTGAGTCCCTTTAGAATTCTATTCCTATTTTTTTTACTGAGTTTAAATTTAGTTGCGTTAAAAATTAAAAACAATATAAGTATTGGAAGTATTGTTACAATTGATTCTCTCATTAACTTTGGAAGTTCCCGTAGATATGGAGTAAATACTCCTGTATATGAAACAAATTCTTCTGCTTGACCTTGTATATTATTTGTGCCAGTTATTATATTCATTATCATAATGGCAAGAATTGGTCCAGTTGATGCAATACCCACTAGTCCAAAACTATCTTCTTCCGATGTTTTTCCGCCCTTTAATTGAGAAACACCAAGTCCTAAGGCCAATATAAATGGAGTAGTCATAGCTCCAGTGGTGGCTCCTGATGCATCTACAGATATAGCTAGAAATTCTTCAGAAACACAAACAGCTAATAGTAATAGAATAGAATATATAATTGTAAATAATTTATTTAATGGATTTTCATATAGTATTCTAAGCAGTCCTATTGCTACCATGACCCCTACTCCTATAGAAACAATAATAAGAATTAAAGAGCCAGATACAATTCCCCCAGTTGCATTATTTACCTGATGGGCAAGTATTTGAAGATCGGGTTCTGCTATTGTAACAAGGAAACCTAAGATAAAACCTAAAAGGCCTACTAAATATGACTTATTAGTTTTTGCAATTGTCTCCCCCATAAGACTTCCTATGGGTCCAATGCTAATTTCAGCTCCAAATAGGAAGACTCCCAATCCAAGAATAACAAATATTGCACCTATTATAAATCTAATAAGCATTTCTTGTTCAATGGGTACTACCGTAAAGTTTAGTATAATTACTATTAAGGTTATGGGTAGGACAGATAAAGATACTTCTTTAAATTTATTGATTAATATACTCAAGCTTTATCACCTTCATTCTTTAATATTTTATGATTTTTCTAATTAAACTATATTTTGATAATATAACACAATCTTATCATTTATACCCCATAGTGTAAAAGAGAAAACACTAAAATGTCATTAATATGTTAAATTTTTTAGAAAGTGGAATAATTCATTAATATATTAGAACTTAAAAATTTTATAAGGGAGGTTTACATGAAATTTTATGAAGAGGATAGATTGGAGTTTTATAAATAGAATTAATATATTTCATGAAGGTGTAATAAAAAGCATAGAAATAAAATATATAAGTTAAAATTATAATATTATTTTAGTGGGCAAGAACAGCTTTCTTGCCCACTTTTTCATTTCTTATTTATCTAGCAGTGGTTGTGATGCATTTCAGCATCTTCTTTAGTTTTATGGACTGTACCATGGGGATGCTCAGGAGGGGCATATATAGAATATAGTTTAATTGGTTCAGAACCTGTATTGATTATATTATGCCATGTACCTGCCGGTATAAATATAGCATAGTCATAATAGAAGTTTGTTTGGAAATCCAACCGATCAACACTACTTCCCATTCTAACAATTCCTTGACCTTGTTCAATACGGATAAATTGATCCACGTCTGGATGCATTTCTAAGCCAATATCATCACCAACATTAATACTCATTAATGTAAGCTGTAGGTATTTTCCTGTCCATAATGCTATACGGAAATAGTTATTTTGTTTTGTAGCTTCCTCGATATTAGTTACAAAGGGGCAGGGACCATAGTCTTTTAATCTTATGGGATCACTCCAATGATTTGGATAGTTAATTGGTCTATTACAGTAAGGACATTGATATGATCTATAATTATTAGACATAATATTCACTCCTTTCATAGTCATACAATATTATATGTTTTATATTGACAATGGGTTCTTTAGATAAAATTAACTGAATAGAAAGAAAATAATAAGTATTTTAAAAATATTGCCGATAATAGGGTTATAAGGGAGGGGTTTTGTATGAAATTAAAAAATAAAATGATATTGTTCACCGTATTAGTGTGTATAGTAAGTATTTTATCTATATCTATAATTAATTATATGGTATCAATAAAGAAGCTAGAAAGTGAAGTAGGTGAAAAAGTTCAGTTAGAAGCTACAAGTATAGCTAAAGATATAGATAAATGGATGGCTATACAAAAGGATTCTCTATATGAAGTTATAGAAAGTATGGTTATAAATAATAATTTTGAATATGATTTTGCTTATAATTATTTAAAAGAAGCTAGTGAAAGAAATCCAGGAAATCTATATTGCATGGCTTTTTCCGATAAGTATTTTATAGATGGATCTGGTTGGATACCTGAAAGTAGCTATGATCCTACATCTAGAGACTGGTATGTAGAAGCTATTGACAGTGATGATTTTTACATATCTGAGCCTTATGTAGATGCAATGACAGGAGATATGGTTATTACTATTTCAAAAGCTTTTAAAGCCCTTGATGGGAAAAAAGGCGTTATATCTACTGATATTCAAATTGACTATTTAGTAGACTTAGTATCTTCTGTAAATTTAGGAAAAGGTTCTTATGCATTTTTAATTGATGAGAAAGGGAATATTGTAACCCATTTAAATGAAGAGTTTAAACCACAGGAAGATAAATCCTTTAATATTGGAGATATAGTAAATGGTAAGTTGAAAAATATAGTTGAAAAAGAGAAACTAGATATAAAAAATAGGAAAGTTAAAGATTATGATGGAATTGATAGATTTTTCTTCTTTGAAAATGTAGAAGAATCAAACTGGAAAGTAGGAGTAGGGGTTGCTACTAATTATGTTTTAGGAAATATAAATCAGGCTATTAAATATACTATAATAGCAGCTTTAATTGTATTAATAATATCTATAGCCATATCTACATATATATCAAATTCTATTACGCAACCTATAATTAATACAGTGACAATTGCAGAAAACATAGGGAATTTAGAGTTATTGGATAAAATAGATGAAAAAGAACTTAATAGAAAAGATGAAATAGGGGAGATGTATAATTCTTTCCAAAATATAATTACAAAGTTGAAAATATTCATGAAGGATATGGAAGATTCTATTCATAAAAATCATCAAGTATATGAAGAAACTATGGATAAACTAAACTTTTTAGTGAATCAAGCAGAAGACACCTCAGCTACTACAGAAGAATTATCAGCAGGTATGGAAGAGACCTCATCTTCTGCAATATCTATAAATGAATCTATTAGCGAAGTAGATAAAGCTATATCAAGTTTTGCAGAAAATGTAGAAGAAGGGGCTTCTACTGCAGATGAAATAAGTACAAAAGCTGAAACATTGCATAATCAATTTGTACAAGCTAAAAACAGTACTATGAATCTATACGCAAATACAAAAGAAGAAATAAAAGAAGCTATAGAATCTTCTAAAGAAGTAGAAAAGATAAATATATTATCTAATTCTATATTAGAAATATCAGAACAAACTGGTCTCCTATCCTTAAATGCAGCTATTGAAGCAGCTAGAGCAGGAGAGTCTGGAAGAGGGTTTGCAGTTGTAGCTGAAGAAATAGGGAAACTAGCAGAAAATTCTAATGGAACTGTAGAAGAGATACAAATTGTTACCAAAAACATAACTAAAGCTGTTAGCAAACTAATAAAAAACACAACTAATTTAATAGACTTTTTAGAAAAAGACATAATGGGTGATTATGAAATGATGGTAGAAGCAGTGGAGGAATATAAAAATGATGGTTCTTCATTAAATAATATAATTTCAGATTTATCTGCTACTTCAGAAGAGTTATCAGCAACTATAAGTGAAATATCTACTTCTATAAAAGAAATATCCACTACAGTAGAAGAGTCCACTATATCTACTACTAATATAGCCAATATGAATGTAAATATAGTTGAAGCTATACAAAATATTAATGATATAATGGAAAAAAATAAAGAAGTATCAAATAAATTAGAAGAGATAGTTTCTCAGGTTAAGTTATAAGTATTTTCTAAAGTTTTAGTATATATGATAGAAGAAATAATCTTTGATTTGAAAGTTTTAGATTGATACAATGATAGCGTATTTATAAGATGTTTCGGGAATATAAAATTTTTGAATTAATAAGGAGAGTTTATGAATATATTAGAGAAAATTCAAAAAGAATTAGATAGGTTTGGCATATCATATAAGCATGTTCATTTACAAGAAATTCAAAATAAAGATGGAATTTATGTATTTAGAGTTTTATATAAAAATAATTATTATGTACTCAAGTATTTTTTGAATGATGAATATACAAGGGAAATAAAAAATTATCTTATATTGAAGGCGTTAGATATACCAACAATTAAAGTATTTGGGTATACAGATAGATCTTTATTACTTGAGGATTTAGAAAAAAGCAAAGATTACAGATTAGGAAAAAAATCAGATTTAACGGATATTCAAGTAGCAAAAGCACTTGCTATATGGTATAGTGATTTGCATAATAAGGGCAAAAAATATGTATTTGAAAAAGGTAATAATTTATATAGACAAAATGATGTCATTACAGAACAAAATATTAATTTAATTAAAAATAAATCTAATACTAGAGATAACAAAATTTGGAAACTAATACTTGATAATTATGATTTAATTTTTAATAAAGTCAGAAATCTTGAGGAAACTCTAAATTATAATGATTTTTATTGGACTAATCTCGCAGTTAGTAATAATAAAAAAGAAGCAATAATGTTTGACTACAATTTGTTAGGGATAGGTTTTAGGTACAATGATATTAGAAATGTATGTTCATCATTATCAGAAGAGTCTGGAAAAGTATTTATTGAAGAATATGGAGATATTAATGAAAACGAGAAGATAATTGACGATGGTATATCCCCTCTAGTTACTCTTATATTTGCATATAGTCATTCTAAATTTCCTAATTGGGCGAAAGAATCATTGGCTACTATTTATAATGGTGAGTTGGAAAAGGCTATTGAAAAAATATTAGATTTAAATTGAGTTATGAGAAGGAAGCTATTTAAGAAGTTTACTATGATATAGATAAATACAATAGATATGAGTCAGAAGTCAGATTTTCAAAAGAGGTAAAACAACAGAGAGGCCAAGCATTTATCTTTAACTATATAAAGAATAAATGTTACGAATATTTAGAAAACAAACGAAATTGTTATTAAGATAAAAATTAAATATAAAGAAATTTTTTATTATCAAAGGGGTGAGATAACTATGTTAAAAAAAACTAAATATATTACTTAATGAAAAAAGCAACGATAATGAATTTAGTGGTGTTGTATTAATAAAAAGAGGAGTGATTATTAATGAAGTTTGTACATGATAATCCGTACAATGGATTAATTGCATTACCTTCTTTTCCAGTTGTTTTTGTTACAGTAGAAAGCAATATTATGGTTGCAGCAGCTTTTCATTTTTATTCTTTTGAACCTCCATCAGTAATGGTAGGAATTAAACCTGAGAAATATACTTATGAATTGATTACATCAAGTAAAGAGTTCTCAATAAATATTCCAACTAAGGAACAGCTAGACAAAATACATATTTGCGGTTCTATCTCAGGACGACATGTAGATAAATATAAGGAAGCATCCTTATCGCCAAGAAAAGGGAATAAGATAAATAGTTTTTTGATAGAAGAGTGTCCAGTAAATATTGAATGCCAAGTTGTACATCAGATTGATTATGAAGGTAGTCATAAATGGTTCATTGGAGAGATAAGAGAAGTTCATATAGATGAAAATTATATTCGTGATGATGCGTTAATGTTTTGGCTTGGACAGTTTAGAACAGTAGGAGAGATAATTGAAGGTGCACGTAATGAGGAAATTTTAAAGAGATGATTATAACTGTTATTAATAAATTAATTATATATATTGCAGTATGTGGATTACCTCCTTTAGTCATTAACAAGACTTTTTTAATAATTTAGATAAAAAAGTTTCAGAATCTTTATATTTAGTCATTATTATTATTTTAAATACAGTATATATACATCATCTAACAACAGTCTACAATGTTAAGCTATTTAATAACATTACTCTCTGTTTTACTTGACAAAAATTTAGATCCTTTATTAGATAAATCGTTTATTTCAAGTGCAGGGAAATATAATAAAAATATTGAAGAACTTTTTCAATATCCTGTTATAATGTTTATTCGAGTTTGTTTAGTTGCTCCAATAGCAGAAGAAAATTTAATTAGAGGGTTTATTTTAGATTCCTTAATGAATTCTTATACCACAATTATTTCTCTTGTTGTTTCAACAATACTATTTGCCATATTACATTTTAATTTTGTTCAGACATTATCAGCTATGATCTGTGGATTTATATTAGGCTTAATTTATATTAAGACAGATTTTTTGTTTTGCTGTATTCTTACACATTCCCTATATAATATTATCTAGTATATATCATTATCATCAACAATTAAGATAAATGCTTAGCTTTATTAATACTTGCTACAAACTAAATTAATCTAATTAAAATTAAAAAAATAATATAAGAAGGAGATAGATAATGGAAGATTATGTTTTGAAATCCTTATCTGAAGATTATGCAAAGGAAATATGTAGTTGGAAGTATGAAGGTGAATATTCCATATATAATTTCTCAGATTGGGATGTTGTGGTAAAAAACAAATGGGGTTTATTGATAAAAGAAAAAAGGGAATTAGAGTTTATAGCAATACTTTTAAATAGTGAATTAGTTGCTTATGGTAGGATAAGTGAAAAAGAAGATAAAGCCGTCATTGGTATTGGATTAAAACCGTCTTTTTGTGGTAAGGGCTATGGAAAAGATATCGTGAAATTATTAGTTCAAGAATGTATAAGAAGATTCCCTAAATATCCAATAACACTTGAAGTAAGAAGTTTTAATAAAAGAGCTATTAATTGTTATAAAAGTATAGGCTTTGAAATCAAAGATAAATATATGGAAAATACTTTTGATGGTGCTGTAGATGAATTTTATTATATGGAATATGATTGACAAAAGTAATAATATATAATTTATTAATTTAGTTGGAGGAATAGTATGGGAAATAATATTTGGTCAAAAAATGTACAAGGTATTTTAATGCTTGATTTAAGTAGAGAAATAAGATTTAGAGATGACAGAAAAGATTTATTTTTAAACATACTTGGACTTAAAGAAGGAATGACTGTAGTTGATGTTGGATGTGGCCCTGGAGCAATTACAAGAAAATTATCGAATTGGTTAGGAGATAAAACTAAAATAATAGGTATAGATAGAGATACAACATTTATAAATTATGCAAAAGAAAAGGCTAAAGAACAAAATATGTACAATATAAGCTATTTAGAAGGTGATGCACTAAAACTCCCATTAGAAGATAATTCAGTAGATGCTTGTATGTCCCATACTGTAATAGAACATGTTCCAAACAAGGAATTCTTATTAGAACAAAAAAGAGTATGTAAGCCTAATGGACGAGTTTCTGTAATGTGTGCAAGACCCAATAAATATATTAAAACTGAACCTAAGTTATTACCAAAACAAAGTGAACGTGAAAAAAAGTTATTGGACAAGTTGTTCAAAGGAACAGATGAAATTTTTAAAAAATATAATGTAGGGAAATATTCGGTTGACCCTGTAGAATTACCTACATTGTTTGATGAACTTGGTTTTAAAGACATTCAAGTTGATGGAATTGCTATTCCCGTAGCTATTGATGATGCAAGAAATAGCTATAAAGAAAAAGTTATAATAGTTGAGACACAAAAAGAGCAACTATTGGAAGTTGTAAGTATGGGTTTATATCAAAATAAAAGTGGACTATCAGATAAAGAAGAAAAAGAATTAAAACAATTGATTGAAGAGAGATTTCATAAAAGATTGGAATTGATAAAAGATAGAAAGTATATTTGGGATTATACTATTTTCTTATTACAAGTGGTATCTGGAATGGTTGATTAGAATATTAAATTATAATAAGATTAATATTCATTTATATAAAATAAAATTAAGGGAAAGTGGAAAGTAGAGATAAGAAGAATCCTATCTATACATCTAGATAATACATTGAAAGTCCTAATGCTCAAATTCGTAAATTAAATAATGATGAAGTCAAAAATTATTTTAAAGAGCAAAAGCAATTTTTGAAATAATTAGTATTAACTTAGCTTTGTAAGATATTAGAAAGGAATGATGTATATATGAAATATCCTGAACCTACTGTTGGAGCTATTATTTTTAATCCAGATAATAAAATACTTCTATGTAAGTCTCATAAATGGAATAACAAATATGTAATACCTGGTGGACATATTGAATTAGGTGAAAAAATGGAAGATGCTTTAAAAAGAGAGATATTTGAAGAAACTGGTTTGGATATATATGATATTAGATTAATAAGCTTAAAAGAAAGCGTTTTTAGCGATACTTTTCACATGGGGAAACATTTTATATTTATTGACTATATATGCAGAACAAATTCATATGATGTTACTTTAAATGATGAAGCTGAAGAATATGAATGGGTAGATTTAAGAGAGATTAATAATTATAAATTAGGCGGTTTTGTTGAATCATTGTTAATGGAATTACGGAATAGTAAAGAATCTCGGAATAAGATAGAGGTTTTTTATGGTTATTAACAAGGAGAGATATAATGATTGAAAGATGTATAATGATTTTTCCAGAGTTCAGTAATATAGAGGTTATTGATGAAATAAGAAATATGTAAAATTAGTATTTGGAGGAAGGGTTAAAATGAAAACATGTATATACTTTGTTCGGCATGCTCAATCAGATTTTTCTATTAAGGATGATTTGACACGTCCTTTGACAGAGAAAGGAGTTACAGATGCAAAAAAGGTTATGAATGCATTGATGAATAGGGATATTACCAGTATATATTCTAGTCCATATGAAAGAGCTATTGATACGATAAAAGATTTTGCAGAAAATAGTGAACTTGAAATAATAACTAACAATAATTTTTGTGAACGTAAAATTGGTGAATGGGTAGAAGATTTTAAAGGTTTTTCTAAAAAACAGTGGCAAGATTTTGATTTTAAACTTATTGGTGGGGAATCCTTGAGAGAAGTTCAAGAACGCAATATCGCTGCACTTTTTAATGTAATAAGAAATAATTTTGGAAAAAATGTAGTTATTGGAACCCATGGTACTGCATTAAGTACAATTATAAATTATTTTAATCCTGATTTTGAACATGATGATTTTTGGAGAATTGTTGATAAAATGCCATATATATTATGTTTTGTATTCAATGATATGAAGCTTGAGAGTATTGAAGAGGTTGAATTCTAGTGTGAAATAAAAGTTTAGTTATTTTCACTTTATGAAATCAAATATTCCAGTAAATTTTTCTATGAATGGGTAGATTTAAGTGAGATAAATAATTATGAATTAGGTGGTTTTGTTAAACCATTGTTGATGGAATTACGGAATAGTAAAGAATCTCGGAATAAGATAGAGGTTTTTTATGGTTATTAACAAGGAGAGATATAATGATTGAAAGATGTATAATAATTTTTCCAGAGTTCAGTAATATAGAGGTTATTGATGAAATAAGAGAAAGGTATGACCCGTTAGCATGTCATGTTAGACCACATATAACACTTGTATTTCCATTTGAAAGTAATATAGATTATATTCAACTTAAAAGTCATCTAGAAGAAGTTTTATCATCAGTAAATTCATTTCCTCTCAAACTTAAAAGTATTACACCAGTTAATTCTTTTGGAAATTATCTTTTTCTAAACATTGAGAAAGGTAAAGAGGAAATAGTTGAAATTCATAAAAAACTATATACGGGAATATTAGAACAATATTTTCCTCAATGGTTAAAAACAGGTGAATATAATCCTCACATGACTGTTGGCAAGATAGAAAGTGAAGAAAAGTATAAATTAGCAATTGAAAAAACAAAAGAAGTAACTGATTTATTTAAAACTATTGTCAATAAGATAAGTGTTGAGATCATTGATGACAATGAGGATTCAATAATAGAAATGGATATAGGATTAAAATAATTGTATTTATCAAAAATAATACAATATATAAACAAGTATCAGAATATTATTTATAAAGGAGGCATTGTTAAATGTATTATGGAGAAAAAGTTTGCTTGAGAGCTTATAGAGAAGAAGACATACCAATAGCAACATCGTTTGTAAATGATGAAGAACTTAAAAAATTTTTGGTTACCGATATTCCTTTTCCTATGACTTTATGGGAAGAGGAAAAATGGATAAAATCTCAGAAAAGCAATCAAAATGGTAGTTATAATTTTGCTATAGAAGATATAGAAACAAAAAAATATATTGGCGGCTGTGGTATTCAAGAAGTAAATTGGTTATCTCGTGTTGCAACAGTTGGAATAATGATTGGAGACAAAGAATATTGGGGAAAAGGATATGGTACCGATGCAATGAAGGTGCTAATGGATTTTATTTTCAATAAGATGAATATTCGAAAGATAAGATTAAGTACATTTTCATTTAATATAAGGGCTAAAAAAAGCTACGAAAAATGCGGATTTCAGGTAGAAGGGATTTTAAAAGATGAAATATTTAAAGATGGAAAATACTATGATGAAATAATAATGTCAGCTTTTAATTGAGGATCTTATCAAGATATTTAGCACTATAATAATTATTGCCCAGCTATAAGGTCAATATAAACCTTATAACTGGGCAAATTATTTTATTAATCGTCTACTTGATCTACACTCCATTCTTTCCATACCTTACCTACTAATTCAGGGCCTGGTTTTAATGTTTTCTTACCTGGTTTCCAACCTGCAGGTGTAACTTGAGCACCTTTTGTCTCTCTTACTAATTGAAAAGCTTTAATTTGTCTTATTGTTTCATTTATATTTCTTCCTACTGGAGGAGTAAGAACTTCAAATCCTTGAACTATTCCATCTGGATCGATTATAAATCTACCTCTTGTTTCTACTCCACTATCTTCATCATAGATTCCATATTTTCTGCCTACTGATCCATCTTGGTCAGAACCCATTAGGAACGGAATATCTCTATCTATCATTTTAGATAATTCATGTTCGTTCCACATTTTGTGAACAAATGGACTGTCGACACTAATGGATATAACTTCAACCCCTAATTTTTGTAATTCTTCATATTTGTCAGCAACTGCTGAAATTTCAGTAGCTCAGACAAAAGTGAAGTCCCCTGGATAGAAACATAATAGTACCCATTTTCCCTTAAATTCTGAAAGGCTTAAATTAACAAACTCACCTTTGTGAAAAGCTGGTATAGTAAAATCTGGTGCTGGCTTTCCAACTTTAATCATACTTAATTCCTCCTTTTGAGTGGTTTTATTTTCTTCTGGTTTGCTTTCTTCTACTTTATCTTTTTTAATTTCTGGTCTTTGGCAGCCTGCATTAAATTTTTCTGGCATAAAAAAACCTCCTATTCCCATATAGATAAAATCTATAGTGCTTAGAAACCTTATAAAAAGGGCCTATAAGACTTTTACCCTTTAGTAAATATTATTAATCATAATTATTGAAACTTTCTTCATGTTATAATAGTTGTAAATACTGTACATCTTAATTTTTATCATTTTGCCCAAGAATACACCCACTTCTTAAATTAGCGAAAGTGGGTGTGTCTAATGAATCAAATCCTGATTAAATTATATAAAATATTCAATCTTTGCTCCTGGGAAGAATTGTTCTGTTTTATTTAAGAAAAATTCTTTCAATTCATTTATTTCATCAGGATTATAAATATATTTGCCATATCCAAATTGTCCATATTTAAACTTCCGTTCTGTTTCCTCCATGGGAAGTTTGCTTTTAGGGAAGACATTAAGTATATTGGATTTAGCCTTAAGGGTATAACGATGAGATATAAATTCAAAACTTAGATCTTTAGGAGACCAATCTGGAGGCGTATTTTCATATAAATATTTTTCTAATAAAACAAATAGTTCAGTGTATTCATCCTGCCAATTTTCAAATCTAAATATTGGTGCAATAATAAAACCTATAGGATAATTTGCTTTTAGCATTTTTGACGCTGCTATGACCCTGTCTAAAAGCTGAGGGGTTTTATGTTCAAAATTTTTAATTATATATTGGCAGTTTAAGCTAAATCTAAAGCGTGTATGGTTATTATGTTCTACATTTAAAAGACTATCTATATCAGTAAATTTAGTAACAAATCGGAAACGGCCTAAAGGTTCTTGACCAAAGAACTCTATGGTTCTTTTAAGGCTTCCAGTATATTTTTCTACAGGTATAGGGTCAGATGTAGCAGCACCTTCAAAGACAGTTATTTCTGGTGCTCTAGATTCAATTATGTTTTTAGTTGTATCTAATATTTCTTCAATATTAACATATATCCTTAGATAAGGTTTTGGTCCTAATGTAGTAGATAGGTAACAATATTCACACATACCAGGGCAAGAAGTAGCCAATGGAAGCTGGTAGTGGGCAGAGGGTTTACATGTTTGGAAGGTTTTACTTCTCCTAACTCCGATAACTAAAGTATGTTTTGCTTCCTTATAGGCTTCTTGGGGAGTATCTCCAGCTATACCAACAACTCTATTATGAGAAGTGGTAGGTTTCATTGGTATATTTATATTTTGGAAGTAATCTACTAGTTTTTTCCCAAGGGGATAGTTTAAAGCATCGGGTTCATAAAATACTTGTTTAGGTATAAAATCTATCAAAACTTTCACCTCCAAAGTTTAGAATTCCCTAAAAATTTAATATTACACCATATAATCATTGTGATAATTGAGATTCATTATAATGTTGATGATTTTGCAAAATCTTTTTTAATTTCTGGTCTTTGACATCCTGCTTTAAATTTTTCTGGCATAAAAAAACCTCCTATCCTCATATAGATAAAATCTATATGATTTAGAAATCTTATAAGAACTACCTATAATTTTTTCACCCTTTAATAAATATTATTGATCATAATTATTAAAACTTTCTTCATGTTATAATAATTGTAAATACTGTACATCTTATTTATAGTTAACACCAATGAGAAATGAAATATCTAAATAGGGGATTTAAGTTGATAATGTTTAGCATTAAAATAAAACTATATTAGTTTATATAAAAAATGTAAAAAGAAGGTGGTATCTTGAAACAAAAAATTTTAGTTATAGATGATGATATTGATCTTTCTGGTCTTATTAAAAAATATCTTGAAATAGATGGATATGATGTAACTATTAAGCATAATGGTGAAGATGGCCTTGCAGAAGCCTTAACCAATCCCTATCAGCTCATTGTGCTTGATGTCATGCTTCCTCAGAAAAATGGCTTTGATGTTCTAACTGATTTGCGTAAAACAAGTAGCGTGCCGGTACTTATGCTTACTGCAAAGGATAGTGAAATAGATAAAGTTTTGGGACTTCGACTTGGTGCAGATGACTATCTTACAAAACCATTTAGTATGAATGAGTTTGTAGCAAGGGTACAGTCAATTATTCGGCGCTATACTTCTTTGGGTGGTGAGAGTTCAATGGAAGTCTCTACGCTTACATTTGATAATATTTCAATTACACCTGATACAAGAGAAGTTTTAGTTTCTGGAGTTCCTGTTGAACTTACAGCTAAGGAATTTGATTTACTCTATTTCCTTGCTAAGAATAAGGGGAAGGTTTTTACTAAAAAGCAGATATATCATGCTGTATGGAATGATGAATATGCATTTGATGATAATAATATTATGGTGCATATTCGTAGACTACGTAAGAAAATAGAGTTAAATCCTGAACAGCCAAAGTTTATACAGACTGTATGGGGTGTTGGATATAAATTTAATGGCAGGGATAGAATATGAAGGTGTTTATTATAGTTATACTAGTCTTGGTTTGTACTATTAGTATATTTTTATTTATTAGGCAGAGAAAACAACTAAGAAAAATGCTTGATGTTTTAGTGAAGACTAGAAATGGAGAAAATAAAAAGATATTTGTGAAAGATAATGGAGTTATTTCGGAAATAGGTTTTGAAATTAATGACCTAATGGCTACCCATAATAAAGAATTGTCAAGACAGAAAAAGCTAGAGCAAGCTAACAAAGAATTACTTACAAGTCTTTCCCATGATGTTAGGACTCCACTTACATCTCTCCTTGGTTATTTGGATGCACTTGAAAGTAATATAGTTGATGGCGCTGAAAAAGAGGAATACATAAAAATAGCAAGAAAAAAAGCTTATAACTTAAAGGAACTTGTAGATACGTTGTTTGATTGGTTTAAGATAGATTCTAAAGAAATGAAGTTGTCTATGCAAGCCGTTGATATTTGCGAATTGACCAAAGGAATAATTATTGATTGGTTGCCTACATTTGAACAAAACGAAATAATTCCAGAAATTGAAATTCCAGATGAGGAGTGGATTGTGGAACTTGATTTGGCTGCATATGGGCGAATGATATCAAATCTTATTCATAATGCTGTAGAGCATAGTGATTGTAGCCGTTTGAAGGTTGTTGTAAGACAAAATAATGACGTGATCCGCATAATAGTAAAAGACAATGGAATTGGTATATCCAAAGATGAGCTATCTAATATTTTTGAAAGATTGTATAAAGGTGATAGAGCGAGAAGTAGACAAAGTAGTGGCCTTGGTCTTTGTATTGTCAAAGAACTTACGGAGATGCAGGGCGGAATGTTGACTGTACAGAGTAATTTAGGAGAATATACAGAATTTATAATTGAGATGCCAATATCCAGGAGATGATTTTGATTATCATCTCTTTTTTATTTAAGTAAGAGAAAAGTAAGATTTACTTAAGAGTAGTGTCAGTATTACCTGATACAATAAGTAATTGTAAGGAGGATATAAATATGGATGAATATATAATCAAAACAACTAATCTGACAAAAAAGTTCCAAGAACAAATAGCTGTAGACTGTGTTAATATAAATGTTCCACAAGGTAAAATTTATGGCTTGCTTGGTAGAAATGGTGCAGGCAAAACTACGACTATGCGGATGCTATTAAATCTTGCTACTCCTACCAGTGGAGAAATTTTATTATTTGGAGAGAATCGTAGAAAGAACCCAAAAGAAATCTACCGCCGCATTGGTTCTATGATTGAAACGCCTGGTTTCTATGAAAATTTAACAGGCAGAGAAAATTTACAGATTTTTGCTCGTTTAAGAGGACAACAGCAAAAAAACAGTGTGCAAAATGCACTTAAAGTAGTTGGTCTTCATAATGAAACAAAAAAGACATTTGGCAATTACTCTCTTGGTATGAAGCAACGCCTTGGGATAGCAGCGGCAATTATGCATGAACCTGAGCTACTTATATTGGATGAACCTATTAATGGACTCGATCCTGTAGGAATACAAGAGGTGCGGAAATATCTTGAAAGGCTCTGTTTTGAAAAAGGTGTAACAATTCTTATTTCAAGCCATATTTTAAGCGAGATTGAACAAATTGCAGATATTATTGGAGTTATGCATGAAGGTAGACTTATTGAGGAAGTAGCCATGAAAGAACTTCATCAGAGGAACAGGCGGTATGTTGAATTTGTGGTATCGAATGAAAACAAAGCTTGTCTTTTACTTGAACAAAAGTTTGGACTTACTGATTATAGTGTACATGAAAATGGTAGTATTCGCATTTATAATAATTTAGAGATGAGATCAAAGATTAATCAGCGTTTTGTAGAAAAAGGAATTTCAGTATCAAAAATTAATATTAGCGAAGAAAAGCTGGAAGATTATTTTTCAAGTTTGATTGGGGGTGGAGGCCTTGGCTAATTTGCTTTACTGTGAATTTTTAAAACTAAAACGCTCAAAGATGTTTTTTATTAGTGTTTTAGGTGCAATGGTAGCGCCAGTTATGGTTTTTGCTGGACTGATAAAAGCTAAAATCACTGAACCTAATAAGGTTATCACTTATTGGGATATGCTAGAACAGACAAACTTATATGTACTTCTTTTATTTGGTGTCATTGTTTATGGAGTGATAGCTGCATACCTTTTTAGCCGTGAGTACACTGAAAATACTCTAAAGTCAGTACTTACTATTCCCATTTCAAAAGGTGCTTTTTTGACATCAAAATTTCTTATGCTTTTTGCATGGATAATGATATTAACAGCAGTAGCATGGGTATCTACACTGTTTTTAAGTATTGTAGGTAATGCTGCTGAGTTTAGTTTTGATGTTATTATACAATCACTTAAAGAATATTTTCTAGGCGCTTTTTTATTGTATTTTACAATGTCACCTTTTGTATTTATAACCCTTTGGCTTAAGAACTTAGTTACCCCTATTATTGCTACTGCAACAGTGGTTCTTGGTAATGTTGCTCTTGCTAATGAAGATTTAGCAGTATTGTTCCCATGGACATCTCCATATTTGATTGCAAGCGGAGATATTGAAAAATATAAATATTCAATCGAAATAGCTATTGCTATTATATTCATTATTTTCTTTATTGGGGTTTTTACAAGTTTTATTTATTTTAAAAAACAGGATATTAAATAGGAGGACTATTATGGATATTATAGAATTAATAAAAGTTATAATTATAGGAATTGTTGAAGGTATTACTGAGTGGCTGCCTATTAGCAGTACAGGGCATATGTTACTTGTCGATGAGTTTTTGCAGCTAAATATGAGTGAAGACTTTAAGGAAATGTTCTTCGTAGTAATACAACTTGGTGCAATTTTAGCTGTTGTGGTTATATTTTGGAGAAAGATGTTTCCATTTGATTTTAGAGAAAAGTCAATGATAAAAAAAGACATTTTTTCCATTTGGTTTAAGGTGCTAGTAGCTTGTATTCCATCGGGAATTATGGGTGTTCTATTTGATGATTTTTTAGAAGCCTATTTAGGTACCCCTGTTGTGATTGCCATAATGCTTATACTTTATGGAGTAGTGTTTATTGTTATTGAGAACTGGAATAGAAAGCGTAAACCAAGAGTAAATAAATTAGCAGAAATTAATTATAAAACAGCTTTTATCATTGGAATGTTTCAAGTGTTGTCTCTTATTCCTGGAACGTCACGTTCAGGCGCAACTATTATAGGTGCACTTATTATTGGCATATCCAGAGTAGCAGCAGCAGAGTTCAGTTTTTTTCTTGCTATACCTACAATGTTTGGTGCAAGTGCATTTAAACTGTTAAAGTTTGGCTTCCATTTTACAGGTACTGAGCTTCTTATCCTTGTATTTGGCATGGTAGTTGCTTTTTTAGTATCGATACTTGCTATAAAATTTCTAATGTCATACATTAAAAAACATGATTTCAAGGCATTTGGTTGGTATAGAATTATACTTGGAATTATAGTACTGTTGTATTTTGGAATTGGTATGATCTAGACAGTTTACATTTTTTAGCCAGTTTATGGAAGTTTCATCTTAAAATTTTGAAGAAACTTTAGTTAATAGTGTTTTAGGGCTGATATTTAATATTACATAACCCCCAGTAAGATTACTGAGGGTTATGATTTCCTTCAATTTTAACATTAAATGCTTTTTTCCATATAAATAGGTTTACAATGGCTAATATAAACAAATATATATACTTACCATAGTTGAATTTTGTAGCAATATAGTGTATACCGACTAAGGCTATTAGTATTAAAAACATTGGTATGATGGAAAATTTCCCACCTTCGTTATTTACTCCAAAGGGTTCGGAAAAGGGTAAAGTTTTATCTAACATCATAAAACAAATTGCAGTAAAGAATATTATGCTCATAAATATAACGATCAAATCTAAACCTATTCTACCCTTAAATATAATCATAGAAACTATACTTTCAAATATATACATAGGAATAAAAAGGTTTATTATAAATGCTTTTATAGTTCCTTTAAATATGGCAGATGTATCTTTAAATGGGAGCATTTTATAAATCCAAGCTCCTTTATATTTGCTAGAATAACCTATCATCATAAGTACATTTGGTATCATAAAGGCAATAAAATATATATTAAGATATAATTTGCTATTAGCTATATATTCCCATCCTTCATTTTTGAAGTCTGATAACAAGAATATGAATGGAAACACTAAAGAAAGTCCCAAAGACGGATATACTTTAAGTTTAAAATCCCTCTCTTTTTTCATCATATTAGTTGCAAATCTAAAGAAGGTTTTTTCTTCTCTGGTTCTACAGGCTAGCTGTGATAAATAATAATTAAATCCTTTATTTTTAGCTTTAACAACTCCGCTACTGTTGTTTAGTTTTTGCAAATTATCTTCAAAAGTAGGTGTAAGCTTTACATATATAGCTATTGCAAGTATAGGTACTACCAATGCCAAAGTTGAGAATAGTATAATATGAAAATCATAATTTTTATTGAATAAAAGGTCAAAAATTCCCCCAAACCACATGGAAGGAAGTAAATACTGCCACCATTTTGGAACAAAACCAATATTCATAATATCACTAAAATCAAAGAGTCTACCTATAAGCTGATAACCTACAGATAATGTTATACTTAAAGCTATTTGAACATAGTTGATAATATCTTTTAGTTTTTCACCGTCAAAGAATTTAAGTATTAATAGATATAGTAGTGCAGTTAATGCTACTATCAATAAATCCATTAGAACGATTGATAATAAAAATATTATGAAGAATAAAAATCCATTTCTAAATAATGATACAATCAATGATGGTCCTGTAAAGGAAAAAGTTATAAAGAACATATATATCATTATATGTACAGTTTTTGCTGCACTTAAAGTTTTACCATCTACTGGTTTTGATAGAATTATATCTTTGTCTCTTAAATCCAATAATACTGAGGAAAAATCTGAAATCAGAACTGTCATCATCATAAACATCAATATTCCAAATAGGAAACTCATCTGAAATAAATAGTTTTGATTTGAAATGACAAATGGAACCAATACCAGTCCCAATAATATATAAAATGCCAAGGATTTTATAAAACTATTTCCTTCTTTTTTATTTTTCTTAGAAGAATTATTGTTATTCATAACTGTGGGAACTTTTCTCCCGTCTAAGGTAAGTTTCATTTGGAGTATTTTTCTCATAGTATTATAATCAATACCGAAACTTTTAAATAGACCTTGAAATTTATCCATGAATTTTAATATTTTAAAATCTTTCATTTCCTACACCCCTTGGACTATGGATACAATTTCTTCTGCAATTTCTCTATGTTCCTTGAACCCAGTAAGGTTATTGAATATTTCTTCCAAAGAACCTTCCATAGACTTTTCTTTTAATTTATCAAAGCTTCCATCGGCAACAATTTTTCCATCATTTATCAATATTATTCTGTTGCTTATTTTTTCAACCACCTCCATTATATGGGAGGAATAGAATATAGTTTTTCCTTGGGAAGCTAATTCAGCTAATACTTCTTTAAAAACCATAACACTATTTGCATCCATTCCGCTTAAGGGTTCATCTAAAAATAGAATATCAGGATTGTTCAACAAACTTGATATTATGACTACCTTTTGTCGCATACCCTTTGAATAGGAAGAGATTCTTGAGTCATATACTTTTTCCAAATTGAATAGTTCCATCAATTTTTTTGCCTTTTCATCGGCGACATCATAATCAAGGCCATATAGTTCTCCTATAAAGGTTAGATATTCTCTTCCAGTTAAACTATCATATATTTCTGCTACTTCTGGAACATATCCTATTTTCTTTTTGTACTCTACATTTCCGCTGGATATATCTTCGCCAAAAATTTTTATTTCACCAACATATTCATTGATTAGTCCTAGCATTATTTTAACAGTAGTACTTTTTCCAGCTCCATTTGGACCTATATATCCTATGATCTGTCCCTTTTCAACATCTAGATTAATTCCTTTCAATACCTCTTTAGTGCCAAAACTTTTTTCAAGTCCTCTTATTGTTATAATTGGCTCATCATTTTGGTTCATATATTCACTCCCTTTTATAATTTATAGATTTAATCAATAACAATTTTACCACATTATAAATAGAAAATCTTTAGATATGTTATAATTATATTTATTGATATAGAAAGGAGCAAGATTCGATGAAATTATTATTAGACGTGCACAATCATACTGTGTCAAGTGGCCATGCATATAGCACTGTTCAAGAAATAGCTTTAGAAGCCTATAAAAAAGGTTTAAAATATGTGGGGATAACAGATCATGGACCTGAGATGCTAGGAGGACCTCATATTTTTCATATAGGTAATTTAAATGTTATACCAGATAAAATAAATGGAGTAGAGATACTTAAAGGTGTAGAAGCAAATATTTTAAACAAAGATGGAGAACTAGATATACCAGAAAAACTATTGAAAGGATTAGATATAGTTATTGCTTCACTCCATGATGTATGTATAGAGCCATCTAATATAGAAGAACATACAAAAGCTCTTTTAAATGCTATGGAAAATAAAGATGTGGATATACTAGGTCATCCAGGAAATCCATCTTTTCCGATAGACAAAGAAAAAGTTGTATTGGCTGCTAAAAAAACCAATACTTTAATTGAGATTAATAATAGTTCTTTTTCAAAGAGTAGGAAAGGTAGCTATGAAAATTGTCGTGAAATAGCTTTATTATGTAAAAAGCATAGAGTGCCAGTAATTGTAAATAGTGATAGCCATATTTCTTTCGATGTTGGAGTATTTGATGAAGCAATAAAGCTATTGGAAGATATTGAAATGCCAGAAGAACTAATTATAAATACTTCTACCGATAGATTTGTAGAATATCTAAAAAACAAAGGCAAAGCTAGATTTATTTAGATAAATAGTTTCTCAAGTTAAGTTTTAAACTTGATCATCTAACAAAATATTTATGCAAAAAAAGCTAATAAGAACTTTGAAATTCTTATTAGCTTTTTTATTTTTATAATACATTAATCTTCATTATACTGTATTTCATAGTGATATTATAAAATGATATACTATGTATAATTATTTAGTGATCGTATTTTTATACATTTTAGGGCAAAAAATTACTTTAATACTTTAAATATATAGTCTATTAGTTCTATACAAAGCTTAGATGTCATATCTTTATTATCAAGAAGTGGATTTAATTCAACAAAGTCCATTGATTTTATAAGACCTGTACTTAAAAATTCTTTGAGAAGTTTTTTTCCTTCTTCTAAACTAAAACCATGGCTAACTGGAGTTCCTGTTCCAGGTACTAAACTTTTATCTAAGGCATCTATATCAAAACTTAGGTGAATTCCATCGATGTTACTAGATTTTATTTTATTTAGGACTTCTTCTAAAACTGTACTTATTCCCATTTCTCTAACAGTATCCATAGTGTATAGATTTAGATTTAAATCTTTGGCAAGTTTAACTTCTCCCTCATCTAAATCTCTAGCTCCAATAATATATACATTTTCAGGTTTAACTTTTGGACCATCATAGTATACATTTGTTAATTCTGGTCCTCCAACTCCTAGTGCTGCAGCTAGTGGCATACCATGACTATTGCCAGACGGTGATGTTTCAGGAGTATTTATATCTCCATGAGCATCTATCCATATTACAGCTAAGTTTTCAAAATGTTTACTAGCACCTGAGATGCTACCTAAACCTAAGGAATGATCTCCACCAACTACAAAAGGAAAGCTTTCTGAACATAGTGAGCTATATACTAAATGAGCAAGGTTATTATTTGTTTCTGCTACAGGTTTTAAATATTTGATATGTTCATGGTCAGCATATTTTTCTGATTCTGGAACATCAGGTATGAATAAATTGCCAAAATCATAAACTACATGATTTTGCTTCCTTATTACTTCTACTAATTTTTTTTCTCTTAAGATTTTTGGCCCATATTGAGCACCGTTACGATCACAACCATACATAATAGGTACTGCTAACAGGTTTATATTCATTTTTATTCAAAAACCCCTTTCTGAAAATTGTTAATAAATATAATACTTTCGTATATTTCATTATATCATCTAAAATTATAAGGTAAAAGTAATAATATGGAAAGTGTTTTTACTCATTTATTTAACAATTAATTTTTATGCAATTAGTGAAAGTTTATACAAACTATTTTAATATACAAAGAACCTATTTATATTTTAGTTAGTTCTAAATCTATGTGTCTCATAAATTTTTAATCAACACATATTTCATATTCATCTGTTTAAAATTTTAAGATTTAATTAATAAATATTAAAATAAATGAGTAAAAATACTCAATAATATGCTATAATAGAATGGCTATTTGATTGTGAACATGAAACATGCTAGGCTTATTAAGTAAGAGTATTCTGTATTTTCAAAAAAATAAAATATTTAGGAGGATTGGATAATGGATACAGAGTTTAAAGATAGGTTTTCGATTGGAGACTATTTAAGATTTATTATACCGTCAATCATAGGTATATTATTATTTATGTTTCCATTTAAACATGAAGGTGAAACTACAATTGCAGTAGCTTTTTTTGCAAGTCTTCTTTCTGATTTAATAAAAGACCAAATACCATTGATTGTAACAACTATAATTTCCATAACAGCAATAGGTTCTATAATTTATAAAGTTTTCAAACCATCTTTTATAAAGGACAACAAAACATTAAAAGGTATTTTTGATGTAAATATGTTTTGGCTTATTACTAGAATAGTAGGTATGGCATTTGCTATAATAGTGTTTTTCAATGTAGGTCCTAAATGGATTACATCTGAAGATATTGGCGGACTAATATTATATGATCTTTTAATTACATTGTTTACAATATTTTTATTTGCTGGATTTCTTCTTCCATTCCTAACCGACTTTGGACTTTTAGAGTTTGTTGGAACCCTTGTAACCAAGTTTATGAGACCTATATTTTTATTGCCTGGTCGTTCTTCTATTGACTGTATAGCTTCATGGGTAGGGGATGGAACTATTGGAGTAACTCTTACAAATAAGCAATATGAAGAAGGATATTATACTCAAAGAGAGGCTTCAGTAGTAGCTACAACTTTTTCAGCTGTATCTATTACATTTTCTTTAGTGGTACTTTCTCAGGTAGGTTTGGGACATTTATTTGGACATTATTATTTAACTGTCATAATAATAGGGATAGTTGCTGGTATTGTTGTTCCACGTATTCCACCCCTATCTAAAAAACCTGATTCTTATTATGGTGGAGTTGAAGAAAAATCAACGGAAGAAATTCCTGAGGGCTATACTCCAGTTAGTTGGGGGACTAATTTAGCTCTTATTAAGGCTAAAGAGAGTGGAGACGTAAAGCAATTTATTAAGAATGGTATGGCAACTGTATTGGATATGTGGTTAGGCGTTATGCCTGTAATAATGGCTTTTGGTACAGTGGCCTTAATAATAGCTGAAACAACCCCTATATTCCAATGGTTAGGTATACCATTTATACCTCTATTAAAACTTTTTAAAATTCCATATGCAGTGGAAGCATCTCAAACTATGATTATTGGATTTGCCGATATGTTTTTATCTTCTGTTATTGGAGCAAGTATTCCTAGTGATTTAACTAGGTTTGTTATAGCTGGTGTTTCAGTATCTCAACTTATCTATCTATCAGAAGTAGGTGCTGTAATATTGGGTTCAAAAATACCGGTATCCTTAGGTGAAATGTTCATTATATTTATAGAAAGAACATTAATAGCCCTGCCCATAATGGCAATTGCAGGCCATATTTTATTTTAAGTATATATAAATAGATATATTTTTATATAAAAGTATCTGATTCAAAATAAATCAGGTACTTTTATATTTATAGATTTTACTATAAAATGATTATTAAATTACAAAGTTGAATAAATAATAGATATAGAATACAATTACAATGTGAAAAAAACATATTATATGGAGGGACATAGATGGGTGAATCGAAATCAAAAAGCAGTGGTAAAGCACTTATTCCTTTTCTGAGTTTTGTAGTGATTTATTTAGCAAGTGGTATAATTCTTCAGGCTAAAGGGGTAGAGATGGCTTTTTATCAATTACCCGGACCAGTAGCAGTACTGGTAGGGATAATTATAGCATTTATTATGTTTAAGGGTTCTGTTGATGAAAAATTCGAAACCTTGGTACAAGGTTGTGGCGATGAAAATATAATTATTATGTGTATTATTTATTTATTGGCTGGAGCTTTTTCATCAGTTTCTGAGGCAATAGGCGGAGTAGATGCTACAGTAAATTTAGGACTTACACTTATTCCAGCTAAATATGCTACAGCAGGTATTTTTATAATTGCAGGTTTTATATCTATATCTACGGGAACTTCTGTAGGAACTATAGTAGCTATAGGGCCAATTGCAGTAGGATTGGCTGAAAAAGCAGGTCTGAATTTATCATTAGTTATAGCTGCTCTTGTAGGAGGAGCTATGTTTGGTGATAATTTATCGATAATATCTGACACAACTATAGCAGCAACAAGAACTCAAGGTGTTGAGATGAAGGATAAATTTAGATTAAATATTAGAATTGCAATGCCAGCAGCTGTAATTACAATAATTTTATTGTTAGTTTTTGGACAACCAACTACTATCTCAGAAGTTGGAGATTATTCATTTAATATAATTAAGGTATTGCCATATTTATTTGTATTAGTGACAGCATTAGCGGGAGTCAATGTATTTATTGTTTTAACAGGCGGAATTATTTTTTCGGGAATCATCGGTATAGCCTATAGAGAACTAGGAATATTGACCTTTGCTCAGGAGATTTTCAGCGGATTTGAGGGAATGTTTGATATATTTTTGTTATCTATGTTAACAGGTGGTTTAGCTTTTATGGTTACAAAAGAAGGTGGACTACAGTGGATTCTTGAAAAAATTCAAGGAAAGATTCAAGGAAGAAAATCTGCAGAAATGGGTATTGCAGCCCTAATTAGTTTAATAGATGCTGCTACAGCCAATAATACAGTAGCAATAATAATATCAGGGCCTATTGTGAAAGAAATTTCAAAAACATATAAGGTAGATCCTAGAAGAACCGCTTCATTATTAGATGCTTTTTCTTGTGTAATGCAGGGGATGATTCCTTATGGAGCACAGCTATTAATAGCTGCTAGTTTCACTAAAGGTTTAGTGAGTCCAATAGAAATAATACCTCTCTTATGGTATCAACAGTTATTAGCGTTAGTTGCCATAGTATCAATATTTATACCATATGCAGATGGAATAATTAAAAGAGAACCTTGGGATTTTACAGATGACAAGAGAGTGGTATAATATGTTATAATATCTTTGTATTATTAAAGCTTAAAGGAGGGTTTATATGACAAAAATTGCTTTTAAAGGCGGAATGCTTATTGATGGTACAGGGAAAGAGCCTGTTGAAAATTCTTTGGTATTAGTTGAAGATGGCAAAATCAGATATGCAGGAGAAGAAATACATATAGATTCAGATTATGAAACCGTAGATATATCTGGAATGACAATTATGCCTGGACTTATTGATACCCATGTTCATTTTGGTGGTGCCCTAAGCCCTTCAGATGTAGATTGGGTCCTTGAACCAGTTTTACAAAAAGCGGTTGTATCTGTTTCTCAAGGAGAAGCTTGTTTAGAACATGGTCTTACTACTGTAGGGGACATTTCAAGAAATGGAACTTATTTAAGGGATATGATTGAGAAAGGAATTGTCAAAGGGCCAAGAACTATTACTTGTGGATTAGGACTTTCTAGAACTAGTGGGCATGGTGATACCCATTCATTACCTTTTGATTATGTTCAAGAATCCCATCCTTGGGCAATATGTGTAGATGGTAGGGAAAATTTACGTAATGCAGTGAGAAGAATTATCAGAACCAATCCAGATATGATTAAGATTTGGGCTACAGGTGGAGGAGTATGGAGATTAGAAAGAAAAACTGATCAACACTACAGCTTTGAAGAGATCCAAGTAGTAGTAGAAGAAGCAAACTATGTAGGGCTTCCTGTAAGAGCCCATTGTGAAAGTTTAGAGGGGGCAAAGGATTGCTGTAAAGCTGGGGTATATAGTATTGAACATGGACAAGAACTAGATGAAGAATGTCTTCAAATGATGGTAGAAAAGGATATTACTTTAGTTCCGACTATGCAATTTTTCTATGAATGGTTTACTGAATATGAACCACCATATAGACCTATATTGGATAAATTTCCTGGAGAAACTATTGCAGAAAAGGAATTGAACCGTACAATAGCTAATTTTCAAGCTGCAAAAGATGCAGGAATTAGAATAGTAGTAGGTTCTGATTCTTTCTGTAGCCAGCTTACACCTTATGGTGAATATAGTTTGAAGGAAATATATGCTATAAATAAGGCTGGACTATCACCTATGGAAACTATAGTAGCTGCAACTAAAAGTGGTGCAGATATGCTTCAAGTATCAGATATTACAGGTACTTTAGAAGAAGGAAAATATGCTGATTTAATAGTGCTTGAGAAAAATCCATTAGATAATATAGAAAATATTAATAAAGAAAATATGGCTGTAATAATGAAAGAAGGAAATTTTATAAAGAAAAGATAATTGATTAAAATAATTTAAATTGGTTAAAAAGATAAGTGAAAGAAAAAAATCTTTCACTTATCTTTTTTGTATTGGATATAATAGTTATTATCAATTGATAAAGCTTATTATTTGGCTAAAACAGTAGACTTTTGGACTTATAGGGTATATAATATTATCAATTGAATATAATTAATAATATTAGTGACAGATATTATTTTGGAGGTAAGAATATGGATAATTATAAATTAGGATTTAAGGTGTCTGTTATCACTATAATAATTAATGTAGTTTTATCAGCAATTAAGATATTTGCAGGAATTATAGGAAAGAGTAATGCAATGCTTGCAGATGGTGTCCATACTTTATCCGATGTACTAACTACTTTTGTAGTACTACTAGGTTTGAAAGTTTCATCAAAAGAAGCTGACGAAAATCATCCCTATGGTCACGAAAAATATGAGCCTGTATTTGCAAAGCTTTTAAGTATTCTACTTTTACTAACGGGGGTTTATATTGGTTATGGAAGTATAAAAGTTTTAATAAGTGGTAACATTAAGACACCTGGCTTAATAGCCTTGGTAGCTGCCCTAGTTTCAATTGTTTCTAAAGAGGCTATGTACTGGTATACTGTAAAGACGGCAAAGAAGATAAAAAGTTTATCTTTAGAGGCAGATGCTTGGCATCACAGGTCAGATGCACTATCATCTATAGGTACTTTTGTAGGTATTTTAGGAGCTAGAATGGGAGTTAAAGTATTGGACCCTATAGCTGGAATAGTTGTTAGTATTTTTGTTGTGAAAGTGGGAGTGGACTTATATTTAAAAGCTACAAGGGAATTAGTGGACGAAGCAGCAGATGGGAAGACTATCGAAAAGATCAAAAATTTAACTTCTTCTGTAGAAGGTGTAGAAGAGATCAGGGATTTAAAGACTAGAGTATTTGGAAATAGAATATTTGTTGATATAGATATTGCTGTAAAAGGTTCTATTTCCGTAGAAGAAGGTCATGATATAGCTGAAGAGGTTCATGATATTATTGAAAATAATATAGAAAGTGTGAAGCACTGTATGATCCATGTGGAACCTAAAAAAACTCAAGATTAATTTCTTGAGTTTTTTTATTATATTTAGATGTTAATATTTTTATTTTAGTAAAAAAAGTTATTTAGACTTGATTTTTAGTATTTTTGTGTTAAAATTGTAAATATGCAATAAATTAACTTGTTGTGCTAGTTAATTTTACATATTGAAATTACTTGATTTAAGCTACTCAGTTTCTAATAGTGAGAAAATTATTATAGTATTTTCAATATATTTACGATTTAACTAGTACAATAGATTAAATTAATAAAAAAATAGGAGGCTTGATTTTATGAAAAAGTTAAAAAAATTTGGATTTTTAGTTTTAGGTATAGTTTTATTAGCTGTACCGCTATCATCAGTATCTTTTGCTGATTCTTTACAACTAATTTCTTCTGAGGAGGGAATTGGTATAAATGTAGATAATCCAAGTATGCAAAAAAGTTCTACAGGGAATCAAAAATATAGAGCATATCGTTTAAGTAGAAGCAGTAGCCTTATAGATGGGAAGAAGGTTTCTGTTTCAGGGGGTAAGCTTTGGGCTCAGTGGAGAAATGGTGTGGACTTTAGGGCTAAGTATGATCATAATAAAAAAATACACAGATGTTCAGCTATGAACGCAACTGGTTTTACCAGAAGAAGTGATTGGGAACAACCAGGATTTCGAGCTGTTTCAGGTTGGGTTGATCAATCGTTATATGGAAATAGAGTTTTTGCAAAAACTAAATAATAGAAAGAAATAAGTTGTAAAGTGAGGTTAGGTATTTGAAGAAAAAATTAGTTGGCATAATAATTATTTTAATTATATTAATGAATATATTTTCTTTTATCCATATTAATAAAAATTTAGTTAATAATTTATTATTTGATAAAACAATTGTTACTTTTGTTTTTAATGAAAAAAGTAACTTAGATGAAAACTTTTTAAATGAAATTGGGGATTTTTCCAAAGAAAAAGACATTGAAATAGCACAGTATAGTTTTTTAAGTGGTAAAAAAATAGATATATATTCTACTATGGAAAATAGATATAAAGGAATGTTGTTTATACCTAACCTTATATTTAATAAAGATATAAAAGTACATAATTTTAAGGCCGTATATAATGTTGGATTTAAAAATTTATTTTATATTGATACTAAAGATAAAGATGTTATTAATGAATTTGCAAAAGATTTTAATAAATATGGTATAATATATGATTTAGGATCAAAATATGAAGGAGATGAATCTTTTTTTAATAATTTTATTAAGTATATTGATGTGAATTTTGTATCTGTACTTATTTTACCATATTTAT
>JAHXQP010000008.1 GCA_019391515.1 Clostridiaceae bacterium
TACTAGTTAAAAAGGTTTATTTTTTAAATTTATAACTATCATATTTATAGTATTCACATCTATAATTCTTTATATGATAGTTTGGATAAAAAGTATTATATAAATTATAGTAATCTTTTTATATGAATATTAATAGTTGAAAAAAGAAGGACAGGTAGATTAAAATATAAAAATATATTTTAATCTTTAATTTTATTGATAGTCATTACAACTATAAGAATTAAAAGAGCTATTAATACAATAGTGCCTCCTGGGGCTAAGTCAAAGTAAAATGATGAAATAAGTCCTAAAACCACTGAAATTATTCCAAATAAATTAGAGTATAGTAGTGCTTGTTTAAAACTTTTGGATATGATTAAACTAGTGGCTACTGGAAGGATCATAAGTGATGATATAAGAAGCACTCCCACTGTTCTCATAGATATACCTATAGTTAAGGCTACCAATATGGAGAAAAACATATTTATTTTTCTAACTGGTACTCCTGCCATTCTTGCACTTTCTTCATCAAAAGTTAGATAAAAAAGTCCTTTATATAAAAATAATATTGAAATAATTATAAATGATCCTAATATAGAAACTACCCATATATCTTTCTTAGTTACTAATGCAAGACTTCCAAAAAGATATGAAAATATACCACTTGTATTTCCTAAGCTAATAAGTATTGAAGCAAGCCCTATACCTGCTGACAATACTATAGAAAGTGATAGCTCTGCATATTCACTATATTCTTTTCTTAATTTTTCAACCCCTAAAACAGCTATAATAGAAAAACCTATAGCTGTATAAATTGGATAAATTCCCAATAATAATCCAAAAGCTGCTCCCGCCAATGCTACATGGGATATTGCATCTCCTATAACCGAAAGTCTTCTTAAAACTAGAAATAAACCAATTGTAGGCGCTATAATCGCAATTATTATCCCCATTATTAAAGATCTTTGCATAAAACCATATGAAAATATATCTAACATTCTATCACCTTAATATCTATGTCTTATACTTTTAAATCATCATTATATATTTCTTTTAATAATTTTTCCAATTTTATTTTGTCTGAGTCGTGAACATATAATTTTTTATTTCCTAAAATAAATATTTTATTTGCTCTATTCTTGATTGTACCTATATCATGAGAAACCATTACTAATGTAATATTATAATCTTTGTTAAGCTTATCCATCAAACTATAGAACTTTTTTTGCGAACCTATATCTACTCCTACTAATGGCTCATCCATAAATAATATTTCTGGATTATTTATAAGAGACCTAGCTATGAAAACCCTTTGTTTCTGACCTCCAGATAATTTGCCTATTAAAGTATCTTTATATTCTTCCATTCCTACAATTCTTAAAACTTCATGTGTTTTTTCTTTTATATTTTTATTGCTTATCTTTAAAAGTCCCAATTGAGAATATAAGTTAGATTCTACAATTTCTTCTACTGTAGCTGGAAATCGTGGATTAATATCCCTTACATTTTGAGATATATATCCAACCCTATGAAGATCTTTAAAATCCTTTAAATCCTCATTGAACAATTTAACCCTTCCTATATCTGGTTTTAAAATGCCAATCATAACTTTCATCAAAGTACTTTTAGCAGATCCATTTGGTCCAATAATTCCTATAAAATCGCCTTTTTCTATATGAAAGTTTATATTATCTAAAACTTCATTTTTTCCATAACTAAAACTTATATTTTCAAACTCTACTATTCTTTCCTTCATGCTAATCCACCAATGCCTTCTTTAAATTCCCCAAGTTCTTTTCCATTACAAAGATATAATCTTCCCCATTATTTTCTTCTTTTTCAGTAAGCCCTTCTAATGGATTAAGAGTTAGTACTTCTAAATTGGCTTCTTCAGCTATTATATCTGCAGTCTTCGGACTAGCTAATGTTTCTAAAAAAATATATTCTAATTCTTTAGTTTTAGCAACATCTACGAGTTCTGCTATAACTTTTGGGCTTGGTTCCTCTTCTGGACTTATACCTGTAACAGAAATCTGTTCTAAACCATATCTTTCAGTCATATAAGTAAAAGCCGAATGGGAAACTAAAATAGTATCTCTTTTCTTATCTTTCAAAACAGTTTCATACTCCTCATTAAGCTTTTGAAGTTTATTTGATAACTCAGCATAATTTTTTTCATAAAAATCCTTATTTTTTTCATCCATCTTTACTAATGAATTTTTTATTTCTAACCCTATTTTATCCATGTTTGATGGATCCAACCATATATGTGGATCTGTCCTACCTTCTAATTCAACTAACTCTACAAATTCACTACTATTAATTATATCCACTTCTTCTTTATCTATGGTTTCAAGTAACTTATCTATCCAATGCTCCATATCAGCCCCATTATAAACAACTATATTTGCATTTTGAACCTCTTTTATCTGTTTCATAGAAGGTTCAAAATCATGAGGCTCTACCCCATTGGGAACTATTGAATGCATATCAATTTTATCTTTTCCTATTTCTCTTGCTAAATAGTATTGAGGATAAAAACTTGTATATACTACAAGTTTTTCGTCTGTTTCTTTTTTGGTAATATTATCATTGGCACAACCTACTAATAGTGATATAGCTATAATTAATACAATAGATATGTGTTTTTTCATAATATTCCTCCTAACTACCACTTTCCGCCAGCTCCTCCTCCTCCAGAGGAACCGCCACCACCTTTATTGTTATTATCGTCATTAAATCCTCCGCTAAATCTAGCGCCCCGTAAAATACTATAAGTTAACCATCCATTGAAAAATCTAAAATCTATGAATAAAAATATTATTATACCTATGATTATTAATATCTTTGTAAGAGTATTAAATATGCCAATTTCCCCAGAACCTTCATCTTCCTCATTGTAATCATAGTAATAGCTCTCACTAATTTCTTCTCGTTCTAAATCTACATTATACTCTTCTTCTATAGCATTTAATATAGAATTGAAGCCTCTCAGTACTCCTTCTGAATAATTTCCTTCTTTAAAATAAGGAAAAATCTGTTCATCCCTAATTCTTCCCACTTTTCCATCAGGTAATACCCCTTCAAGTCCATATCCTATTTCTATCCATAGTTCTCTGTCCTTTGGCGATACTAAAATTAATACACCATTATCATATTCACTACTTCCTATACCCCATTTTTCAAATAATAAATTAGCATATTCTCTAACATCTAAATCATTTAAATTTTCAACAGTAGCTATTACTACTTGAGCTCCAGTTTTTTTATATAATACTTCATTAGTTTTGACTATATAATTTTCTACTTCTTTGTCTATTATATTAGCTTCATCATATATATAAAAACTATTTGATGAATCTGGTAAGCTATTTTGAGCTAATACAATATTAGAAAATAATAATATAGTCCCTAATATTATGGATAAAAATATCTTTCTTTTTTTCATTTAGGTCCCCCTAATTTAAAAGTTTACATCTGGTACTTGTGCATCTTCAGGACTTATTTCAAAATACTCTCTTTTTTCAAAATTAAATAATCTAGCTAAGATATTTGTAGGAAATCTTCTGATAGTTGTATTATATCTTTTAACTGATTCATTGTATCTTCTTCGTTCTGTTGCTATTCTATTTTCTGTACCTGCTAATTCGTCTTGAAGATTTAAAAAGTTCTGATTTGCTTTAAGTTCGGGATAATTTTCTACAACTGCATACAACTTGGTCAAAGCATTATTTAACTCTGCATTAGCTGCTCCATATTCTTCAGGAGAACTAGCCGATTCAAATTTACTCCTTGCTTCTGTTATACCCATAAGTACTTCTTTTTCATGTTTTGCATATCCTTTTACAGTATTTACTAAATTAGGTATCAAATCTGCTCTTCTCTTTAATACATTTTCTACCTGTGCCCATGAGCTATCTACATTCTCGTCTAATGTATTAAGCTTATTATAAGAAGTTACTAGCATAATTACTAGAATAGCTATTAATGCAATAATTATTAAATTTTTTCTTTCCATTAAAAATCCTCCTCCAATAAGTATTTATAGATATATAATACTACAATAGCCTGTTTTTTTCTATGAAAATATGAATTGCTTTGTATATTATGCAAAAAAATAAGCTGGTTTAAACCAGCTTATTTTTATTCTGAAGCTGAACAACTAGCTTCTTTTTCAGCTTTTTCTCCTTGAGATTCTTCCCATAATTCATCTGCTGTTTTTGCCCATTCTTTTGATACCTCTTCTGTCTTAGCAGTTAAATCCTCCACTTCTTCTCTATCTATTGGCTGAGTAGAATAGGCACCAGATTTTTTAACCATATCTCTTAATTTTTCTGGATTATCTAGTAATGGACAAGGTCTTAAATGGTTTTCGTTAAAAGGTTGATTTTCCTTATATTGTCTAAACAATGGTGATTGCAATGCTTCTATCAAGCTCACATCTTTAATGTTTACATTTGAATAATGTATAAACGCACATGGTTCTACATCTCCATTAGAATTTATATGAAGATAATTTTTACCTCCTGCAATACAACCATTAACATATTCTCCATCATTCCAGAAATCTAGAACAAATATTGGTTTTTCTTTTCTAAAATTCCTAACTTGATTATACATAAATTTACGTTGTTCTGGTGTCGCTATTAAATCTGTTACTGCATCTTTTCCTATTGGAATATAAGTAAAATACCATCCAAACATACAGCCTTTATCTATTAAGAAATCTAAATATTCTTCTGAACCTACTGCATCTGTATTATATTTGTGATAACATGTTGAGAACCCGAATACTACTCCCTCTTTTTTAAGAAGTTCCATCGCCTCTATTACCTTATTATAAGTTCCGTCCCCTCTTCTCATGTCAGTTTCTTTTTCAAAACCTTCAACACTTATTGCAAGACCAAAGTTTCCAAGTTCCCCTAATTTCTTAGCAAACTCTTCATCTACAAGGGTTGCATTTGTAAAAGATAAGAATGAACAATCGCTATGCTTTTCTGCTAATTTTATTAAATCATCCTTTCTAACCAAAGGCTCTCCACCTGAGAATATATACATATAAATTCCGATTTCTTTTCCTTCTCTTATAATTCTATCTAAAGTTTCAATACTTAATGAATCTGTCTTTTCGTATTCTGCAGCCCAACAACCAGTACATTTTAAATTACAAGCACTGGTTGGATCCATTAATATTGCCCATGGTACATTACAATCATGTTTTTTCTCCATTTTATCCTGAATAGGTATTCCAACTACTCCTGAATTTATCATATAGTTTATCATAAATTTCTTTCTTGTACTTGGTGATAATTCGCTAAAGTACCTTTCCATTAATTTGTACCAATTACTATTTGGATCCTCGGCTACATCTTTGAAACTTTGTAAGTATCTTTTGTGATTTTCTCTTGTAACAATCTTTTCAGCCCATTTTAATAGTTTGGGCATATTCTCCATTGGATCTTTTTCTATATATTTTAAACCTTCACTCATCAAAGCAGTGCTTACAATTTTTTTTACACTAGCCATGATAACTCCCCCCTACTAGTTATTATGCTCTTAGGCCATCAATTAAAATATTAACTGAATTTAACTGTCTTTCTACATTCACATCACTATTAATAGTAGATTGAAGTGTAAAAGATTCTATAAAAGAATATATGGTATCAGCCATACTTTCACTGTCAATAGGCTTTATTTCTTTAGCTTCTATGCCTTGAGCAATTAATTTATTAATGGATTTTTTCAAATCCTCAGTGTACTTTCTTAACTTGTTCAAAAGTTCATTATTCTCTCTTTTCAATACAATCCATATTTCTGCTAACAAAACAAAAATATAGTTGTGCTCATATTCACTTGTCAATTCAAATACTAGTTTTTTCAATTTTTCTAAAAAAGTTAATTCTTCATCTTTTATAATAGCCTCCACTTTTAGTTGTAATTCAACTAATATAGCTTCTATTGAATAGTAAAATATCTCGTCCTTGTTCTTAAAATATTGATACATAGTAGTTCTTCCCATCCCACATTTTTGGGATATATGGGATAAATTAGTATTATAATATCCCCGTTTTGCAAAAACTTCTTTTGATTTTTCTATAATTTCTTGTTTCTTATCTTCATAATTTACAATTTTGGGCAAATAATCTTCAAGCCTCCTTCCTTTTATCGACACCCCTGTCAATATAATTTTATCACAAACGACACTGTTGTCAATAAAAAAACAAGTTTTTTCCATAACCTAGTATTCTATTTCACTTTTACTATTGAGTATTCCATATCTTGTATAGCTTTATCTACTAAATAATCTATATCTAAATTCTTTTCCGATTCCTCAATATCTTCTAGTTTTGGTTTTGTCACTGGATGTTTAGGTAAAAATACAGTACAACAATCTTCATAAGGCAAAATAGACGTTTCATATGTTTCAATTTCTTTAGATATATCTATTATTTGAACTTTATCAAACCCTATTAATGGCCTTAATATTGGCATTTCTACTGATGAATTTATTACTTGAATTCCTTGAATAGTCTGGCTTGCTACTTGACCTAAATTCTCTCCTGTTATTAGTGCATTTATATTCTTATCTTTAGCTATTTTTTCAGCAATTCTCATCATAAACCTTCTAGATATAATAGTCATTTCGTCTTCTGGACATTTTTTATTAATTTCCTTTTGTATATTCAAAATATTTACACTATAGAAAGGTATACTACCACAATATCTTGCCATTATATTTGCTAATTTTTTTACTTTTCCTTCAGCTCTTTCACTTGTAAAAGGATAGCTATGAAAATGTAAAGCATTTAATTTTACTCCTCTTTTTGCCATCATAAACCCGGCTACTGGACTATCTATTCCACCAGATAATAAGAGTAGTCCTTCCCCATTAGTTCCTATAGGCAAACCACCATATGCTTTTATTCTTTCTGTATATATATAACAACTATCCTTTATATCTATATATATATATATTTCTGGATTATGCACATCTACCTTCACATTTGGAAAATTATCTAATATAATACCTCCAATTCTTCTTGATACATCTGGTGATTTAATAGGGTAATTCTTATCTACCCTTTTAGTTTTCACTTTAAATGTTTTAATATCTTTTTGCTTTAAAACTTCTTTAAATGCATCTATAGCGCCTTGTTCTATACTTTCTATATCCTTTTCAATCTTTATACAAGGACTTATATATACTATTCCAAAAATCTTTTTAAGCCTATTTATAATTTGATCAAAATAAATTTCTTCTGCTTCTAGGTATATCTTTCCTTGATTTTTATATATTTTAGGAGCACCTAAGTCTTTAGTCGCATTTTTTATCTGCCTTACTAACTTTCCTTCAAAATATCCTCTATTTAAGCCTTTTAAAGCTATTTCTCCTAAACTTACACTTATTACCTTATCCACAAAATCACCTCATCGTAATTTGTCTAATCTCATCTACTGATTTTTTAAGTTCTTCTACTACATAATCTATATCTTCTTTAGTATTGAAATGAGAGAGACTAAACCTTATGGCTCCTTCAATTTTCTCATTGCTTAAACCTATAGCTATCAATACATGGCTCTTCCCTTGTCCATGAGAAGAACAAGCAGAACCAGTAGAAACATATATGCCTCTATCTTCTAAAAAGTGTAGTAATACTTCCCCCTTCACTCCTAAAAAAGATATATTTAATATATAAGGAGAAAAATTATTATCTAATGAACTATTTATCTTTATTCTAGATATATTGTTTTTTATACTTTTATATAAATATTTTTTAAGATCCATAATATATTTCTTTTCATCTTCAAAATTATTATTAATTATTTCTACTGCTTTCCCCATTCCCACAATTCCTGGTGTATTTTCTGTGCCTGAACGAAGCCCTTTTTCTTGATTGCCACCATATACCATAGGACATATATTGGTTTCCTTTTTTATATAAAGCCCACCAACACCTTTTGGTCCATGAATTTTATGCCCACTAAAAGAAAGACTATCTATATCCCATTCCTTTAATTTTAAAGGTATTTTTCCAAAAGCTTGTATCCCATCAACATGAATATATGCATTAGAATCTTTCTTATTCAAAATACTTCTTATTTTCCCTACAGGCTCTATAGTGCCAATTTCATTGTTTACTAACATAATAGACACAAGTATAGTAGAATCATTTATACTTTTTTCTAATTCTTCTAAATCTATAAAACCATATTCATCTACTTTAAGATAAGTTATATCAAATCCACTTTCTTCATAATATTTAAATATATTCAAAACTGATGGATGTTCAATTTCTGTTGTAATTATATGGTTTCCTCTTTTTTTATTCCTATTTATTATACCTTGAATCGCAATATTATTGCTTTCTGTTCCTCCAGATGTAAAATATACTTCATCTTTATTTACATTTAGAAATTCAGCTATTATATCTCTAGCTCTCTCAACCTTCTTTTCTGCATAAAACCCTAATCTATGAAGAGAAGATGGATTCCCATAAGATTCTCTTAACATAAAATTTATTTCATCAATTACCTCTTCTCTAGGTCTAGTTGTTGCACCATTATCTAGATATACTTCCACTCTATCACCTCATCTACTACTAGTATCCTAATTCTTCATCAATAAGAAAAATTGCTATATCCACATCAGATGGTTTCTTGTGAATTATAGTCTCTATATTGCAAATTCTTGCAGAAGCTCTACAATCAGTACATAATCCTGTAATTCTACAAGGGGTATCTGCTACAAGTCTCTCTACATTTTTAGGAGCAGCTATCTTCCTTATTCTGTCCCTAGCAGCTTCATAATCTTTACAAATTTTATTTGTCCCTGCTACAATAAAAACTTTTTCATGTCCATAAAACATAGAAGCTACCCTATTGCCTACTCCATCCATATTTACTAACTTACCATCTTCTGTAATAGCATTTGTACTAGTAAGATATATATCCGCTTTATCAGCTTTATTTCTTATGTCCTTTGCTTCTCCATCTGAAGCCATCCAATGCCAATATACTTCTACATCTTTATTTAATAACTCTTCATATATCTTCATATCATAGACAGTCATAGAGCCGCCTATTCCTACTGTATTAGAAGGATCTATTTTTTCAATTAACTCTTTTTTTGCATCTTCTATATTTGTATAAAGTTTCGCACTATACCCATTTTCTCTTAAACTTTTAATTGTATTTAAAATATCTTTTCTCATATTGACTCCCCTTTTTAAAATTATTGATTTAACTTTATTATATAAGATTTTAACCCTATATTAAAGCCATATACAATTCGAATTTGAAAAAAAATATTTTTTTTCAAAAAGGTGTTGCAAAACTTGTCGTAATTTGCTATAATTTTAACGTGGTTATCCCCCTGGTAACCTCAAATAAGATCTCTATTCCCAATACCCCTTTTGAACGGTTTTATGTGACATCCCTTGTGGATGTGAAGACTCCTCTTAGGAGTCTTCTTTTTTTATCTTTTCTTTTGTTTCCAATCTATGTTAAAATACTATTAGAAATTTATATTAGGAGGTAAAAAAATGTCTAACTCTAATAAAGTAGCAGTAATTTTTACTGGAGGAACCATTTCTATGAAAATAGATCCTCGTATCCATGCCGCTATTCCTGCACTATCTAGTGAAGAAATAATGGCAATGGTAACTAATATTGAAAAGTTTGCTGATATAGAAATTATAAATTTTTCAAACCTTCCAAGTCCTCATATCACGCCAAAAATAATGATGGAATTAGCTAAATTAGTCAAGAAAACGGTTGCAAGAGATGATATTACAGGAGTTGTAGTTACTCATGGAACCGATTCTTTAGAAGAAACAGCTTATATTTTAGATTTAACTATAAAATCTGAAAAGCCTATAGTTGTAGTTGGAGCTATGAGAAATAGTTCTGAATTAGGTTACGATGGTTCTAGTAACCTTGCAGCTGCTATTTGTACTGCTATATCTGACAAATCTAAAAATAAAGGTGTTCTAGTTGTTATGAATAATGAAGTAAATGCTGCTAGCGAAGTAACAAAAACCAATACTCTAGCTTTAGATACATTTAAATCCCCTGAATTCGGTCCATTGGGCATAGTTGATAACGATGAAGTTATTTTTTATAGGAATATTGTGTCTAGAGATTTTATAGATACTGAAACCATTGAATCAAAAGTAGCACTTTTAAAAATAGGTACAGGAATGAATTCAGATCTTATAAATTTTTGTATAGAATCTGAATACAAAGGTATAGTTATTGAGGCATTAGGAAGAGGAAATCTACCTCCTGAGATGATAGAAGGGGTTAAAAAAAGTATTGGAAAAAATATCCCCATAGTATTGGTTTCTAGATGTCCTACTGGAAGAGTACTTGATACATATGGATATGAAGGGGGAGGAAAACATCTTAGAAAATTAGGTGTCATATTTGGAGGAAATATTCCAGGTCAAAAAGCAAGAATCAAACTAATGCTAGCTTTAAGTACTACTAAAAATATAGATGATATAAGAAATCTGTTTGAAAAAGATGAGTACAGTCAAATGTAAAAAATCTAAAAAAGATAGTGCTATTTAGGTATTTATAGCACTATCTTTTTTTATTTCTCATGAAAAATCCCCTGCTTCTTCTATTTAAATACTCTTCTATATAATCTATTCTCTCTATTAGAACTTTTATTTCATTTTCAAGTACTTTTATTTTATCATATTTATTATTTGTTTCTTCTTTTAAAATTGGCTTATCATATTTAACCCCTTTTTTTTTAAAGGTATTTCTACAACATCTACTAAAGGTCCAAAGCCTATAAAAGAAATCTCAGGATAAATCTTTCCAAAATAATAGTTGAAATTTTTTTTAGTCTCTTTAAACGGATATTCACAATATTTATATCTTACAATATCAGATCTCTTAGATATATTCCAAAGATATATAGGACTCCAACTTTCCCCATTATCTTCACTATATCTACTTAAAACATTATCATATTCTATCCAAGATAACCATAACTTATCTTCGAAATAGGTAAAGGTAGGGTATGAACAATTTTCTGTATTAGACATAATTTTTTCTTTTTCCATTACTGTCTTATCTTCAAGTATTTTAAATCTCTCATATTTTATAGCTAAATTCTTCTCAATATATTGACTATAGGTTAGATGAAGAATATCATCATATAATAAAGTATCTATATATAACTTATCTTCTAAGTTTTTTGTAATTTGTAATTTATCCGACCATTTCTTATCTTTCTTATTATATTTTTTCATATATATTTTTTCTACCTGTGAAAAATCATAATATATTAAAATTATTCCATCTTGATAATATTCTATATTAAAAAAATTCAATACTTCAGATATCTTTATTTCATCTATAATATTTGTGTACCAGTCATACTTATCATAATGATGGTGATATAATCTATATTCTTTTTCCTCTAATAATATATTATAGAATATATGTATTTCATCTTCATCTAATGCAATAGTTAAGTTGTATACATTTGGAATTGGTTTCACTGTTAAACATATAGAATCTATTTTTTCTCCAAATATACTTGCTAAAAATAAATGATTATAATTATTTTGATAGACTATATACATTTTCCCATCCATTCCAATAGCTATATCGTATTCTTCTAATGCATCTGTTGTTATTTTATTTTCTATGATTTCTCCATTCATGTTATTAAAATAATTATATATTATTTTTCCTTCTTCCCAATAAAACATATAAATATTATTTGATTTATCTCTTGCTATAGAAACTTTTTCATTATAGAAAGCCATAAATACACCACCTATTAAAAGTCTTTATATATATTTATTAATACTTAAATGAAATATGCAAATTCTTATTGAAACTGTAACAGTTCTTTCCTAAGGAGAATATATTAACATTGAAGGAAGAATTTAATGATGGTGAAAGGAGGAAAATTATGAGTTCTGATATGAAGGATATAAAATCTGATGTTATAGATTTAGGAATTACAGATAGATGTTGTGATGCCACTACTGGATGTGAATGGGATGGTAGTTTAAGGAGGGTTAGACCAGAACCAATATTTATACAAAAAGTATATGATGCTACACTAGTTAATCTTCAAGCTCTTAGAACCATAACAAAGCAACATTTTCACCCACATTTAGGTAGAAATGCAAGAATTGTTAAAGTATTAGATGTAAGATGCAGAAAATTTTTCAATCCTGAGAATATAAATGATCCAAATAATTTAAAAGTAGATCCAGATACTGTTATCTCTGGAGGAGATTTTGTTAAAGATGGTAAAGGTAATCCAATCAAGGTTGTAGGTCCTAGTGGGCTAAAGGATGAAAAATTAATATTTGCAGATACTTCTGAATGTGATAGAAAAGGTAAGGGAACACCTGTATTTGGTACTCAAACAGTAAAAATATCTGGAGATGTATTAGTAGAAATTGATGTATTAGTATCTGATGGCGGTAGAAGAAGAAATAAAGTAACATTAACTAGTAGAGTTCCAATAGCTCCTAGAACTAATCCAATAGTTATGACTAATTTCTTTGAACTTTGTATTCCATCAGTATTTGATTCAGCATTCTTACCAAGATTTGCAGAATTCTGTAATGCAAATTGTGAAGCTAGAATTGCTACAAATAGTATTATGAGAGATATAACTATAGATCCTAATACAGGCAAAGTTCATGTTAATCTAATTATAGCTATTTGTATAACTTGTGAAAAGAAAGTAGTAGTTCCAGTACAACTTTGCGTATTATCTACTGGATTCCCAGTATTGTCACCAGAAGTTTCTCCAATTTGTAACACATTCCCTAGCCTATTTCCAAAGCAAATAGATGAACATAGTGATGATTGTAATAAGCCTAGAATATTTTCTGAAGAAGATGAAATAGTTAGTGAAGATATTATTATTGATGAGGAATATGGTGAATTTGAAGAATTTGAAGAAGATTAATATTTTATAAAATAGGTACTCAATTGAGTACCTATTCTTTTACATATTGTAAAGATTTTATATTCAAGCCAACTTACTACTATCTTTTATTGAATTTGTCCATTTTCCACATTTATCACCATATCTAGCAAGTATATTATTTCCTTCTTGAATTTCAATTACTTCACATAAATTAGCACAATCATTACATTCCATCCCTCTTACTTTATAATCTATATTTGAAATATTTAATCCTTTAAAACTTGTAGTTTTCTTCCTTTTTACTTCTGCTTTCGCTAATAAACCAACTCCTACTGCCCCCATAACATCAAAATCCTTTGGAATAAATACTTCCTGTTTTAAAGTATCTTCAAAAGCTCTTTTAATGCCTTCATTAGCTGCTACTCCTCCTTGAAATGCTATGGGCCCTAATATTTCTTTGCCTTTGCCTACGTTATTTAAATAGTTTCTAACTAAAGCTTGGCAAAGTCCCCAAATTATATCTTCTTGATTATGTCCAAGTTGTTGCTTATGAATCATATCAGACTCTGCAAATACTGCGCATCTTCCTGCAATTCTTACTGGATTATCAGATTTTAATGCAAGTTTTCCAAATTGTTCTATACCTACACCTAATCTAAAAGCCTGCCTATCTAGGAAAGAACCAGTTCCTGCGGCACAAACTGTATTCATAGCAAAATCAACTACTATACCATCCCTAATAATTATTATTTTAGAATCCTGCCCACCAATTTCAATTATAGTTTTTATATCTGGCATAAAATCTAAAGCCGATACTGCATGACATGTTATTTCATTTTTTACTACATCTGCTCCTAATATTAAACCAGCTAATTGTCTACCACTTCCTGTAGTTCCTACCCCTTTTATATCAATATCTCCTAATTCTTTTCTAACTTCTTTTAACCCTTCTTTTAAAATATCTATTGGTTTTCCTTGGGTTCTTAAGTATTTTTTCCATACTATATTATTTTCTTCATCTAAAATAACTATATTAGTACTCACCGAACCTACATCAATACCCATATAGAAATTTTTCATTTTTCTTTTCCTCCCTTTTCCTTTCCAATAAATCAACAAATGCTTCTAATCTAGTCATATATCCTGCTTCTCCAGTCATTTCATCTAAAACCAATGTCATTACTGGAATATCATAATCCTTTTGAATTGTAGGTAAAATACTTTTAGCTACTATTTCAGGCATACAATTTAGTGGAAGTAATTGTATGACTCCATCAAAACCTTTTTTAGAATAATATATAGCACTTCCCACAGTTTCTCGTCCATGACCTCCTACTAAAGTAGGTATATAGGGTTTTGCTAATCTATACTTTTCATTTTCTTCTTTAGAACCAAATGGGAAATTGCTAACATGATGCTCTACCCATCTAGTAGGGGTTAAAGACTTTTCCACTATGACCCCCATATGTCCTAATTTTTTTTCAATTTCTAAATTAACAAAAGGTTCAATAATAGTGTAGATTTCACCTATAATCCCTATTTTTATAGGTTTCTTATTTTTATCTATCTTTACAGCTTTGAGAGAATTTTCTACTTCATTCATAAGTTTTAACATATTTTTTCCCCCAACAGTATTCTCTACTTCCCTATAATACGACTCCATTATATTATCTACTAAATAGCTATTAACTGCATAAGCTCTCTTTTCATTGGAAAGGTGAGTTAAATAATCTGATTTTTTTATAAGCTTCCATCCAAAATTTCCTGCCCTTATTAGCTCTCTGTAACTTTTTACATTTAAAGCTCTGCAAATATTATTTTTAAGCTTTTTTACACCTTCATAAATTGGATCAAATACTATAAATTCTACATCATATCCTAAATCATCTAGTATACTTTGTTCTAATACTGAATAATATCCAAATCTACAAGGGCCACAGCTACCAGTTATTAATATAGTATCTGCTCCCTTTTCAATGCTTTCTATATAATTGCCAATATTTATTTTAAAAGGTAAGCACATAGTTTCTGGTGAATACTTAGTCCCTATTTCAAGTGTTTTCTTACTACATCTAGGAGGTGGAATTACTTCTTGGCCCAATTCCTCTAAAAAAGCTTTTCCTGCTATATAGACATTACCTAAATGCGGAAATGTTATTTTCATCTCTATTCCTCCATTTCATCATATCTATAAAAGCTTCAATTCTAGTATTTACACCAGCTTCTCCTGTCTGCTCATCTAAAGTTAATAATGTAAAGGGAATTTCTGCCTTTATGGCTTTTCTCTCCACTAAATCAACAAGTACAGAATCCATACCACATCCAAAAGATGATAAGTAAATAATTCCATCTATTTTCTGCTCTTCTATTAAACTAAAGGCTGAACCCACTATCCTTTTACCGTGAGTCCAAAACATTCTCTTAGGTAATTTGTTAGAATACCTATTTATTTTCTCTTTATTTATCATTTCTGGAGTAATAACTTTTATATTATTTGACATCAACTTTGAAATTAAATTCATATTTAAATATTCATCATATATAGAATAAGAGTGTCCGACAACCATGATAGTTAATTCATTATGTTCTGAACTATAATTTATATCTTTAAAAACTTTATCGTATATTTTAATTGCTTCTATGGGAACTACACCTTTATTTAATAGATAAATATATCTTTCATAAGATTTTTCAGCTTTTTTATAAGCTTTTTTTATTTCCCAAAAGTCCTTTCCTAAAAGCTTTCCAGTATCATATATAGATTTCTTATATTTATTATTAGATTTTCTTAAATTGATTTGAGTATCTATAATTGGGGGTAATTTCCCTATGGAATACCTTATCATATCTGGAAGACCTAATACCTTAGGACAACAATATTCCATTCTATCTATACTCATAATTCTAGGTATAAATATATAATCAACCTTATCTTTTAAATACTCTACATGTCCATGAAATATTTTTACTGGCAAGCAAGCTTCATCTACACAAGAAGAAATTCCTAAGTTTAATATTTCTTTATTTGTCTTGGAAGAAACTATTATTTCAATACCAAGCTCTTGAAAAAATTCTTTCCATAGAGGAAAATAATCATAAAAAAACATTCCTCTAGGAATACCAATTTTACACATAAAATAATCCCTCCAATCGTCACAGTATATTATTGACATATTGGAGGGATTATATAACTTTTATAATATTATTTTATTTTTCCATTCCTATTAAATAATATAGGCTTTTTATTGAAATAAGTATTTCTTCATCACTTGTTACTCTTTGATCTAATGAAGCTCTCATATAGTCCATAAATTCTTCAGGTCTTTCAAATGGAAGCTCTATTGTAGATAATAGCCTTTTCATTCTAAGCTTTCTTTCAACATTAGACATTAAAGATATAGATCTATTTATATATTGAATAAAATTTAAAAGTATTTCTTCTAAATAATCTTTATCTATTGGAGTCATAAAATCTTTATCGTCTAATAAAAGTATCTCATCATCTTCAAAAATTATATCATTATAATAAGTAAGTACATTTTTTGTAAATAACAGTTCCTGATTTAATTTTTTATCTATAATGTCTTTTCTCTTAACAACTTCATTTCCTATCTTTTCTAAGAACTCATTGGCTTTAAATAAATCTTTCTCTAAAATAGATATTTCTTTCTTTAATTTTTCTTTCACTTTTTCATATATATCTTTTTTAAAAGAAGTTCTAGTTTCTTTCCACTCCTCAACAAGATGCTCATTTAGTTGAATATCTTTAAGTAAGAAATTAGTCAAAAATACTACCATCAATTTATTGGTTAATATACCTAGATTCATCATAAAAAAATTTATTTGTTCTACTTCTTCTAAAAGCTTTTTAGAGCTTTCTAAAACCTTTTCTGTCTCTTCTATGGTTAAATTCTTAAATTTATTCTGTTTTATATCTTGGGTCATTCTAAAATAATTATCAAATTTTGTACCATAACTAGGTTCCATGGAACCATCAAATATCCTTTTATAGTCTCTTATCTGATTATCTACATATTCTTTAGGATATTTAGCCAGATTCTTTCTAAGAGAAGTCTCTATTAACTCTAAAAATTTTACTTTCGTCATCCTAAAGGGAAGTAATCTTATTATAGCAGATATTTTTTTAGTAAATAAATAATAGTTTTTACTGTCCTTAGCTATATAATTCGTAATATCTAAATATAGTTTATTTAAAATTTCTTGGTCTAAACTATCTAAATTCTGTGTTCCTTCCATCATATGTTTATTAAAATAATGATTAGCTAATTCATTTATATAAGATATTTCTACTACATAAGGTTTAAAAAATTTCGAAAGTTGATATAAGCCTTCTCTTATACTTTTTACCGCTTCTAATTTATCATCTTCTTCCCTTACTTTTTCATCTAAACTATAAGTCAATTCCAATAAATCATTATAATAGTTTTCAATTGCCTCTTTTTCCTCCCTAGATTCAATTCTTTCTATAATTTTAAACTCCTTCATCATTTCTATACACTCTAGAGCACCATAAAAACTATCATATATAGACATTGTTCCAATTTTTTTAAGTTGCTCTTCATTTAAATTACTCATAATTTCTAATATTTCTTCATTTGATAATTTATCTAAATCCTTATCATCTAAATTATATAAACTTTCTATATCAATTTTTTTACCCATATTATTTCTCCTTTCAGAATCCTTACCAAGAAGATATATTGCCATCAGCTCTAGGTTCTGTACCTCCTATTAAAACTTTATCTTTTCTTAAAATTATTTGTCCTCTACCAAAGCTTCCAATATCTTCTGAGTATTTAATTTCATGCCCTAAATCTATCAAATCTTCTACTACATCTTTTGAAAAGTTTGGTTCTACTAGTATTTCTTTATTTCCAACCCATTGCCAACGTGGACGATCTAATGCTTCTTGAGGATTATGATTAAAATCTATTAAATTTGTAACAACTTGAACATGCCCTTGAGGTTGCATATATTTTCCCATTACTCCAAAAGGGCCTATAGCTCCATCTTCCTTAGTTATAAAACCTGGTATAATAGTATGATAAGTCTTTTTTCCTGGCTCTAAACAATTATCCAATGAATTGTCTAATGAAAAACTACAACCTCTATTGTGCAAATTAATACCTGTATCTGGAACTACAAGACCAGAACCAAAATCCATAAAGTTACTTTGAATATAGCTTACCATATTACCTTCATTGTCAGCAGTAGCTAAATATACCGTTCCTCCTAAATTAGGATTACCATGAGTCGGTCTAATTGCTTTTTGACCTATAAGTTTAGCTCTTTTATATGCATATTCCTCTGATAAAAGACTGCTAACAGGTACTTTCATCTTATTATAATCTGTAATATATCTCAAACCATCTTCATATGCAAGCTTCATTGCTTCCATAATTATATGTTGTGAAGAAACTTTTCCATATTCTAATTCAAAATTATTTAATATATTCAATGCCATTAAAACCACTAATCCATGAGTATTAGGTGGCAATTCCCATATATCGTATCCTCTATACTTAACGCTTACTGGATTAACCCATTCTGGCTTAAATTCTAATAAATCTTCTTTTCTCAAATATCCATTATATTTTCTTGAAAACTTATCAATCTTTTCTGCTATATCCCCTTCATAAAAAGACAGGCATTCACTTTCTCCTAGTTCTGTCAAAGTTCTTCCCATCTCCTTACTTTTCCATAAAACCCCTGGCCTAGGAAATTCTCCTCCAACAGTAAAAGTTTTAAACCATTCTTCATACTCTTCACTTTTAAAATTTTTTTTATATTTATTAAAAGCTTTCTCCCAATTCTTAGATACTACTGGTGAAACTGGATACCCTTCTATTGCATAAGCTATAGCAGGCTCAAGAACCTCTTTTAAAGGAAGATTTCCAAATCTTTTAGATAGCTCTCTCCAAGCATACGGAACTCCAGGTACTGTAACAGGTATAAATCCATGAGTGGGCATTGTTTTATATCCTTTATTCTTTAATTTTTCAATAGTTAAACTTCTTGGTGCTGGACCACTGGAATTTAAGCCATGTAGTTTATTTTTATACCATACTATGGCGAAAGCATCTCCTCCTATGCCATTTGAAGTGGGTTCTACTACTGTAAGGCATGCAGCAGTTGCTATAGCTGCATCTATAGCATTACCCCCTTTTTTTATAATCTCTAAGCCAGCTTCTGCCGCTAGTGGCTGAGATGTAGCAACCATAGCTTTTTTGGCAAATACGGTCATCCTTTGAGATGGATATCTATTAGTTGTGCTATTAAATATCATTATATTCCCCCTTATGTGAATTTGATTTTATGATTGATAATATATATAATTTATAATCAGTATAGCATATTTATTATAACATGATAGATAAAGGAGAATAAACAATGGAAACAATATATTATAATATTGATTATGATCTAAATATAGAAAAATATTTTGACAATGGTCAAGTTTGTTTTTTAGATATTGAAACTACTGGATTTAGTAGAGTTAAGGATACTGTTTATTTAGTTGGGTTATTAATTTATAATGAAGGAAAGTATACTTTAAAGCAGTATTTTTTAAACTCACCTGAAAAAGAAGAACTTCTTTTAAAAAGTTTAATACATGATATAGAAGAAAGTAAATATATTGTGACATTTAATGGCAATACCTTCGATATACCTTTTTTAAATACCAAATATAAAAAACATGGTATTAAATATAGTATACCAAAAAATAAAAATATGGATCTTTATAGAATAATAAAAGATAACAAAGAATTGTTCCCACTTCAAAATTTCAAGCTTAAATCTATTGAAAAGTATATTGGAATTAATAGAGAAGATACACTATCAGGAAAGGATTGTATATCTCTTTATTACAGCTATATAAATAAGAAACAAAAAGAAAAGAGAAAACTTATTTTAAAACATAATTATGATGACTTGTATTATTTGCCCTTTATTTTAAAAGCGCTAGATATAATAGATGATAAGAAAACCATCCATATATTATATCCACCCTTTGAAGATAAAATAAATATAAAAATTGAAAATATAAATTTCATCAATGATATGATGAAAATCTCTTGTAAAACAAATCCTTTGAAAATAGATTCCTATATAGATTATGGAAGTTATTATGATTTAGATTGGAATACTGGCGAAGGTATATTAAATATGGAGTTTCAAGTTAAAGAAGGGCTACTATCTACTAGAGAAAAAAGTTTTTATTTAGACTTAAAAGATTATGAAAATAAAATAAATGCTATAGATAGTACAAGCTTCAATCTACCTTCAAATATAATACTACTGAAGATAGGTAACAGTTTAGTTCTAGATAATATTAAAAATATAATTCGTTCTACAATAAAAAATATAATAAAATAAAAAAGAGTAGAAAATTTTCTACTCTTTTTTTATGGCTGGGATGGCAGGACTCGAACCTGCGGAATGCTAGAGTCAAAGTCTAGTGCCTTACCGGCTTGGCTACATCCCAATAATAATTGGAATATCAAAATCAAAAAATATATGGTGCCCAGAGGCGGAATCGAACCACCGACACGGGGATTTTCAGTCCCCTGCTCTACCGACTGAGCTATCTGGGCAATAATTGGTGGGCCTTCAGGGACTCGAACCCCGGACCTACCGGTTATGAGCCGGGCGCTCTAACCAACTGAGCTAAAGGCCCCAATTTTATATGGTGGGCCTGGGTGGACTCGAACCACCGACCTCACGCTTATCAGGCGTGCGCTCTAACCACCTGAGCTACAGGCCCTAAACAACTTTAGGGTAATATGGTGGGCGCAATAGGGCTCGAACCTATGACCCCCTGCTTGTAAGGCAGGTGCTCTCCCAGCTGAGCTATGCGCCCTAAAATGAAAATATGTAGACTGGCAGGGGTAGCAGGACTCGAACCCACGGCATTCGGTTTTGGAGACCGACGTTCTACCAACTGAACTATACCCCTACAGTCATGTCCAAATGATTATTTAAATAAATAGTGGTGGGCCTTCAGGGACTCGAACCCCGGACCTACCGGTTATGAGCCGGGCGCTCTAACCAACTGAGCTAAAGGCCCACGATTAATTTAAATAACTGGCGGAGAAGGAGGGATTTGAACCCTCGCGCCCCGTTAGGGACCTACTCCCTTAGCAGGGGAGCCTCTTCAGCCTCTTGAGTACTTCTCCAAATGACATGATTTGCTTTGGCGGAGAGGGTGGGATTCGAACCCACGTGGGCCGTAAGACCCTAACGGTTTTCAAGACCGCCCCGTTATGACCTCTTCGGTACCTCTCCAAATGGTGACCCATCGGCGACTCGAACGCCGGACTCCCTGATTAAAAGTCAGGTGCTCTGCCAACTGAGCTAATGGGTCATAATGGCTGGGATGGCAGGACTCGAACCTGCGGAATGCTAGAGTCAAAGTCTAGTGCCTTACCGGCTTGGCTACATCCCAATAATATGGTGCACCTAGGAGGATTCGAACCCCCGGCACACGGATTAGAAGTCCGTTGCTCTATCCAACTGAGCTATAGGTGCATTTTATGGAGCGGGTGAAGGGAATCGAACCCTCGCAACCAGCTTGGAAGGCTGGGGCTCTACCACTGAGCTACACCCGCATGGTGGAGGAGACTGGATTCGAACCAGTGAAGGCTGAGCCAACGGATTTACAGTCCGTCCCCTTTAGCCAACTCGGGAACTCCTCCGGGTTTTATGGAGCTGGTGAGAGGACTTGAACCCCCAACCTACTGATTACAAGTCAGTTGCTCTGCCAATTGAGCTACACCAGCGAAAATATTTATTTTATAATGTGTAAAAACAATGTTACTGTTCTTGGCTGCTCTGACTAAGCGATTCACACCAAATCAGAGATTTGGGTTCTCTGCTTATGCCAATTGAGCTACACCAGCAAATACGTTCCACACAACTTAAAATTATAAAGCCTAAACTACAATTTGTCAACTGTTTTTTAAGAATTTAATTTATTTTTTATCTAAAACAGTATAATGGCGACCTGGAAGGGACTCGAACCCTCGACCTCTAGCGTGACAGGCTAGCATTCTAACCAACTGAACTACCAGGCCATAGTTTAATATGGTGGGCGCAATAGGGCTCGAACCTATGACCCCCTGCTTGTAAGGCAGGTGCTCTCCCAGCTGAGCTATGCGCCCTGGTGACCCTACCGGGATTCGAACCCGGGTTACCGCCGTGAAAGGGCGGTGTCTTAACCGCTTGA
>JAHXQP010000021.1 GCA_019391515.1 Clostridiaceae bacterium
ATTCTCAGGGAATCAGGTGAAAATCCTGAACAGATGCGCTACCGTGAAATTCAGTCGGGAACCTGCTCTTTGATGATAGAAAACAAGCCTCGCAAATAGGTTTTGTTTTGAGTAAAGTTCTACAGCATATATAGAGCTTCTGTCGTGAGTAAATTATTTACTTGTGACAGAAGCTTTTTATTATAAAAAATTAGGACAAGGAGGAGAAAAATGAAAAATTCTAATAAAAAGCTTACTGCTAGAATAATGTCTTTTGTTCTTATATTTGCATTAGTTGTAAATATATTTCCGCAAATAGCTTCTGCAGAAGCTTATAATCCCAAAACAGATTATGAAAATATGGAGCTAAGATTTTGGGAAGACAAAGAGCCAGATATTGGATTTTATATTAATGCAGCATCAAGATATATAATAGAAACAGTCCCTGAACCTAAAATGGGTTCTACCTTTGGAGAATGGTCTGTTATGGATTTGCTGCGAGGAATGTATACAGGTTATGACTATATAAACCATATTCCCAATAATTATTTTGAAGACTATTTAAAACGAATCGAAGAATATGTTAGAGATAAAAAAGGTAATCTGGATCGTTCTAAATCCACTGAGTGGTCTCGTCTTATACTTACTCTTACATCATTAGGCTATGATATTACAGATGTAGCAAGTTATGATTTTATTGAAAGATTGTCTAAATCACATAGCTTTTCTCTTAGACAAGGAATCAATGGACCAATCTGGGAAATAATAGCTATGAATACAGGAGGATACAAATTTTATGAGCAACCTGATAATAAGGATGTAAATACTTTTGGAAAAATGATTAATTTTATATTGGAAAAAGAGATTACCCAAGAAAATGGAAAAGTTGGAGGATGGTCTCTCTTTGGCAAATTCCCAGATGTTGATATTACAGGTATGGCTTTACAAGCATTAGCCCCTTATTACTTAGATGAAAATAAATATAATGAGGTTCGTGAAGAAGATTCACCATCCTATGAAGAATTTGCAAAAGCAGTGGAAAGAGGTATTTATACCCTTTCAGAATTGCAAATAGATAATGGTGGATATAATGCTTGGGGAAATGTTAACGCTGAAAGTACTGTACAAGTTATTGTTGCGCTTACAGCTCTTAATATAGACCCACTATCAGAAGAAGTAAATTTACCTCATATAGGTAAAAAATGTGGTTTTATTAAATCAGGATCTGTAAGAGATGGAGTATATACTGATAATATGATAGATGCTTTACTAACTTTCTGGGCTAAGGGAAGTGGTTCATCACCAGAAGTAGGAGGATTTAAACATGTAACAACAGGATATGATGGTGGCGGTGGCTCAGGCGCAGGCGTTAATGCTATGGCAACAGACCAAGCTCTTTATGGACTAATTGCTTATGATCGTTATAAAAAAGGTGAAAAACCTTTATATGATATGACAGACATGATAAATAAAGAGTATAAAAAAATGAAATCTAAATCATTTACAGTAACCTTTAACTTAAATGGAGATATAAAAACTGAATCACACTCTCCATATGCAGCAATAGAGCTTCCTGAAGGAGATTCTACTGAAGAAAAGATATTTAAAAATTGGAACACAAAGGCTGATGGAAGTGGAACTACCTATAAGGCGGGAGAACTTTTATCAATGCCTGAACACGAAATTACTTTATATGCTCAATATAGAAATAAAGGAGAATTTCCAGCAATAAAAGAGATTAAACCAGTAAATGATATATTAGTAGACATAGGTACAACAGAGGAAGAAGCAAAAGAACAACTGTCAAAAGCAACAAAGATTATAGATTTTGAAAATGAAGAACATGAGGTAGGATTAACATGGAATATAGAAAATTATAATGGGAACGAAATAGGAAATTATACAGCTATTGGAACTTTTGAACTTCCACAAGGGGTGAAACAGACAGACCCACCTACAGAATTAAAAGTTGAGACTATAGTTAAGGTATCAAAACAAATTCCAGAATCTGAACTAGAATTTGATAAGGACACCAATACAATAACAGGATATAAAGGAAAAGATAGGGACGTGGTTATACCAAAAGAAATTGATGGTGAGCCTGTTTGGACAATAGGAGAAGGGGCTTTTAAGGAGAAAAACTTAAATACTATTTATATTCCAAATAGTGTAATGGCTATAGGAAGAGAAGCTTTTGCAGGAAATGAATTAGTTGAAGTAAACATTCCAAATAGTACTATGTATATAAAAAGCGGTGCTTTTAGAGATAACAAATTAAGTAAAATAAATATTTCAAAAAATGTATTAAAGATAGAAAGTAATGCTTTTAGAAATAATAATTTAATAAAGGCAAATATTCCTAAAGGAATAGTGAATATTGGCCATAGTGCTTTTAGAGATAATCAATTGTCTAGAGTAAATATTCCAGATAGCGTATTACAATTAGGTGGTTATGCTTTTAGTGAAAATCAACTAACTGAAGTAAGTATTCCTAAAGGCATAAGAAACATAGAAGCTGGTTTGTTTTATAAGAATAAACTAGCTACTATTACTGTTCCTAATGGTATAATAGATGTTGGAGCCAGTGCTTTTGCTGAAAATCACTTAACTGAAGTAGATATTCCAGATAGTGTAGTATCTATTGGGAATGGTGCTTTTTCATCAAATGAATTAAAAACATTAAAGATATCAGAAAAAGCTACAGATATCGGAGAGAATGCTTTTAAAGATAATAAATTAAGTGAAGTCTATATTCCAAATAGTGTGAAAAACATTAAGGACAATGCATTTGCTAACAATAATATTTTAAAAGGAAATGCAAGAATTAATAACAATAAAGTAAATGTAAATATAAAAGAAAATGCCTTTGATTATAATGGAGAAGATGGAAAGACAAAAATTATCCCAGTATTTTTAAGAGATGAAGTGGAAAATCTAGCTATTAATAAAGTAGAAATTTTAAAAGGAAATAGTATAATAGCTGAAGGAGAAATAAATGGAAATGAGATTACAATACAATTACCAAAAGGATTCCCAGAAAGTGAAGTTGAAAAGATAGACCTTGGATCTTATACTTTAAAAATTCTTGCTACAGAAGAAGCAAATATAAAACAAGAAAATGGTGCTAGTGGTGATTGGTCAACTGGAAAAATTAATACAGTAGGAATAGATAGCCCGACAAGATTTACTATTGAAAAATATGGTTTAGAGAAAGAATATATATTAACAATAAAAGCACCAGAAGTAGAAATTGTTACAATAACAGGTGTTGAGCAAATAGAAGATGTGGAAGTAAATTTTGGAACAAATAAAGGGGAAGTATTAAAAAAATTACCAGCTAAAGTTGTATTAAACTTAAGCAATAACAGCCAAAAAGAAGTAAATGTAACTTGGACAAGTGAAGAGTATGATGAGAATAAAGTAGGAGAATATACATTTATAGGAAGTTATGATTTACCAGAAGGAGTAACAGGAGAAAAACTAGAAGTAAGTGTTAAAATAATAGTAAAAGAAGAACCAGTACCAGAAGTAGATAAGGCAAAACTAGAAGAAATAATAAATCTGGCTGAAAAGATAGATACAGATGGAAAGGCAGAAGAAGATATAAAAGCTTTAGAAGAAGCAATATTAGCAGGAAAAGAGATTCTTGCTAAAGAAGAAGTAACACAAGAAGAAGTAGATAATGCAGTAAAGGCGATAAAAATAGCAATATCTAATTTGGAGGATAAAGAAGAACCAGCACCAGAAGTAGACAAATCAAAACTAGAAGAAATATTAAACTCAGCTGAAAGTCTAGAGATAGAAGATAAGACAGAAAAAAGTGTGAAAGCTCTAGAAGAAGCAATAGCAATAGGAAAAGAAATCTTTGTTAAAGAAGAAGTAACACAAGAAGAAGTAGACAGTGCAGTAGAGGCAATAAAAACAGCAATATCTAACTTAGAAGATAAAGAAGAACCAAAACCAGAAGTAGATAAAACAAGATTAGAAGAAATACTAAACTCAGCTAAAAAAATAAGTATAAAAGGTAAAACAGAAGAAAGCATAAAAGCTTTGAATAAAACAATATTAGCAGGAAAAGAGGTTCTTAATAAAGAAGAAGTAACACAGGAAGAGATAGATAGTGCAGTAGAAGCAATTAAATATGCAATAAATAGTTTGAAAGATAAGGAAGAACCTATTAAACCAACTGAGCCAACTGAACCACAAAAACCAAATGACAATGACTCAGAAAAACCAAATAAACCGACTAAGCCACAAAAACCAAATAAACCAGGAACAATAGATAAGGCAGACAATAAACCAAATAAACCAAATAAACCAAATGTAGAAGATAAACCAGCTAAAACATCACTTCCTAAAACAGGACAATCCTCTATGCTGTGGCTAAGTATTTTAGGAATAATCCTATTAGTAGTTGGAGCTAAACTATGGATAGATAAAAGAAAAGAAAAAGAAGCATAA
>JAHXQP010000022.1 GCA_019391515.1 Clostridiaceae bacterium
ACCATTTATTGCTGCTTTCAATAATTCTAAAGTTTTATTTACTTCTTCTTGGGTTGCTGTTTTACTTTCAAAGATTTCTTTTCCTTTTGATATTGCATTATTTAAGTCTTTTATACTTTCTTCTGTTTTGTCTTTTATGTCCGTTCTTTCAGCTTTGTTTAGTACTTCTTTCAATCTTGTTTTATCTACTTCTGGTGTTGGTTCTGGTTTTTCTTCATCTTTAAGATCTTCTATTGCTACTTTTATATTCTTAACTGCACTATCTACATCTTCTTGAGTCATTTCTTTTTTATTAAGTATTTCTTTACCCTTTGCTATTGCTTCGTTTAATGCTTTAATACTTTCCTCTGCTTTATTTTCTAAATCTAGTTTTTCTGTCTTATTTATTATTTCTTTTAATTTATCTTTATTCACTTCTGGCCTTGGCTCTTCTTTTACTCTTACTTTAACATTTACTTCTGGTTTTTCTCCTGTTACCCCTTCTGGTAAATCATAGCTTCCTATAAATGTATATTCCCCTGCTTTATTCCCATCATATTTTTCATTTATCCAATTCACATTTACTTCTTTTTCGCTACCATCACTTAATTTTAATGTTATCTTTTCTGGTAATTCTAAATTTTCCTTTTCAGTTCCATATTCTACAATTACATCCTCAATTGAGTCTACAGATACAATTGTTAAATCATCTTCAATTCCATCTATCTTTTCATCCCTCATATCATAAAGCTTGTTTTTTCCCTCTACAAATCTTAAGTAAGAAACAAGGGCATAATAAGACTGAGTTGTAGCCATTCCATTGCTTTTAGTATCTTCTTTCCAGTGTTTAAATCCTCCATCTTCAAGATTTCTATAACTTAAAATATTTGTTACTATATTATAGTTTTCATCTCCAAATTTATTTGATGGATCTAAAGGATCTATTCCTAAGCTTGTTAAGGCTACTAGCACTTGTGCTGCTGATTCTGCATTTTCTTTGCCATAGTCTATAAACCCACCATATTCTGTTTGATTTTCCCTTAGATAATCAAGGGCTTTTTCTATAACTGGCTTTACATCATCTCTGTCTTTATAAGTCGAAAGTGCTTGCAATGCCATTGCAGTCATATCTATGCTTGCAGTTTTATTGTCAAAAAGTCCAAATCCTCCATTAGGATTTTGATATCTTTTAACTTCTTCTATAAGTTCATTCCTTGACCACATTGCATTATCTGGTACTTTATAATTTAATGTATCTAATGCAATAAGTGCAAATATTGCTTCGTTTGAACCATTTGAAATATTAGGATTTTGATAAATATTTCTTAATAGATTTTCTCCATTAACATTTTCTACATCTTTACCTATAGAAGTTAGAGCTATAACTAATCTTTCTATATCTGTTGGTTTTCCTTTTACTGAAAATCTATTCCTCTTTTTCATAGATTCTACTATAGAATTTACATAATCATCTTTTTGTTCTTTCGAAATAAGATTTTCATCATTTCTTGCTAATCCAAATACATTCCACTCTTCACCTACTTCAAATTTATCTTTTTGAAGTAAATGTGTGGATTTTTCAATAGCCTCTTTTGTTTCTTTTTTAATATCACGTGCTTCTCCTTTAGGTAGAACTTTTACAGTTACTTTTGCTGCGTTTTTAGAGTTAGTATCTTTAGATTTTGCTTCAATTTCAACTGTTCCTTCTTTTAAACCTTTAATAGAATTTCCTATGATTTCAACTATTCCATCTTTAGATACCTTATAATCAAATTCTTGATTTGATGCATCCTTTGGTACGGTTTCAATACCTATTGGCACTATTTCATCAACCTTAACTTCAATTTCTTCGTTAGTTGCCTGTATTTTCTCAACAGCTATTTTCTTTTTATAGAATTTAACTGTCCTAGTAACTTCAAAATGTTTCCCATCTGTATCTAAATATGCAGTTATATCTACAGTTCCATCTTTTCTAGGCTCAATATAGTCTCCATATAATGGTTGATGACGTGCAATAGAGTCATCACTAAATTTGAATTGTATTTCACCTTCATAAGTAGCATTTTCAGGCTTTACTCCAATAACATCTGTAACTAAATAAATTCCATTATTACACCCCGGTGCGTGACCTAATTCAAAATACTCAAATTTTTCTGGTATGTTAAAATATATTTCTTCAACAGGAACATGCTTAACTTCTACAGGAATTTCTTTTTTTATTTTATCTCTTGGAAACTCTACAACTAAAGTTGTATTTCCTACCCTTTCACTAATTATTATACCCATGACAAATTCATTATAATTATATAAATGAATAATAGAATCTTTGTCACCTGTATCAGAAGGATTTCCATCATTTCTTTCATTCAAAGCATGATATTTGAATTTTGTACGATCTACACGTATATAATCATTTTCACCCTCAAACTTAGCCTTTATTTCTAAAGGTATACTTTGACTTCCTTCAATAATAATCTTGTCTTGAACTTCCTTACCCCCAACACAAACTTTAATATCTTCTATTTTGGGAATTTCTGTTACTTTAAGATTAATTGTTACTATAGCAGGATCATGTTCATAACTAAAATCATTAGTAATTTTTAATTGGATTGTTGTTTCTCCAACCCCTTTTAAATATAATTCTCCTTCTTTCATACTTGTATATGCTACAGTATCACTCTTATCATAGTCATAAACCCAGTATATCTCATCTTCATCTTTCAATTCTAGTTTACCTTCTAAACAAAATCTTCCTCCACCTTTAGATAAATCTAATTCAATACTATTAGTACTATCTAAATTAATTCTTCGTCCATCTACTGTTTCATAATAAACTACGTACTTCTTTTCTAATTTACTTAACCAGTTTTCAATTTTCTTTACTGCTTGATTAATTTGTTCTTGTGTAGCATTAGAATCTGTATATATTACTTTTACATCATTTAAAAGCTTTTCTTTTCCTTCTATGCTTTCTGGTTTGAATTCAGATTCTTTAAGATCTTCTACTTTTTCAATAGCTATTTTTAAAGCACTCTTGTCCCCAGTTGAGAGAAGGCATATTGCAGAATTTAACTTTTCTAAAGATTTATCTATATCTTCTTTTGTAAGCTCTTTGCATTCCTCTTCCTTGCTCCATGGCATACAATAAGAAGGTGCTTCTTTTCCATACACTTCTTTTGCTTCTTTTAAAGCTTCTTGGAAGTTAGTCCAACTATCTTCAGATAAAGAACCCTTTTCTAATTCTTCTGCTCTAACAATTGCCTTTCCCAGTTTACTTCTATCTATAAGTCCATTAATAGCCTTTTCTAATTCTTTTACGTGAAAATCAACTTCCGATTGGGTTTTAAATTTATCATTTTGTGATTTTACATTTTGTACAGCACATTCAACTTTTTTATAACTATCTTTAGTATAATTTTCTTTATTAATTGCCTCTGCCTGTTTTAAAAATTTATTGAGCTCTGTTTTATCAAATTCTTTTTTTTCTGGATTTTCAACAACAGGTTTCAACTTGTTTATTTGTAAATCTATTTCTTCCTTTTTCAAATCCTCTTTTTCTAATAATTTTTTAGATTCTTCTATGAGATTTTCTAATTTTTTGATATATTCCTCTTTATAATATAGCGCTTCATAATAGCTTAAGTATTCTTTTCCTTCTATTATTATTTTTTCTAATTCAGAAGTGTCTATATAATTAGGATCATTAGTTACAATTTTTATTTTCACTTTTTTAATAACATTTTGTGGCTCTATAAATTCTTCAAATTCGTCATATACAATACCATATTCTATTTCCGTATCCCAAGTTTTTCGCTTAAGAGTTATTGAACCATCTAAATTTGCACTCCATCCTTGTTCCAACAAAATTGCTTCTGGATTAGACATCCCTGTTTCTACCCATATTCCAACTTTTCCTTCTGGAATATTTCTATTACCTATGTACTTCAATATTCCATTTCCATCTTTAATATCTTCAAAATTAACAATAATTTCTCCATTTTCATTTTCTTTTATTTCTTTCCCATCCAATTCTAGTACTATTTTTTCTTCCGATAAGTTTTCATCTACATTTATATTTAGATCCGTTTGAGCAAATCCAATATTAAAAAAAGATGAAATACTTATTAATAATGCTAAAAAGCTTGCCATAATCCTTCTTTTTTTCATATAAAGTCACATCTCCTTTTATATCATTTTTAGTAATTTTATTAAAATAAAAGCTTTCTAACTTTCATTTCCAATCTCCTCCTAATTTTTATAATAAAAAAAGCTTCTGTTACAAGTGATTAAACACTTATAACAGAAGCTCTATATATGCTGTAGAACTCTACTTGAAACTGTACCTATCATGCGAGGTTAGTTTTCCGTTTATCAAAGAATCTGTTCCCGACTTGATTATATTTTCTCATAATCATCACGGTAGCGCATCTGCTCAGGATTTCCACCTGATTCCAGAAAGATAACAGTATATATTATCCTGCAAAAAAATATTTCAGCTTTCTTTGAGCTTAAGTTAAATTGTATGTTTTTTGTTTAATATCCAAAATTAAATAATCATATACATTTTATCATATTTCTCCAAACATTATACAACAAAATAAGGTATAATTTTCTACACTATTACAAACCCACCACTTGGATTAATTACCTGACCTGTTATTAGTTTAGTTTCTTCTGTTGATAAAATATACACTACATCTGCAATTTCTTCTGGTTTTGCAATTACTCCAAGAGGGGTTTCTTCCTTAAGCACTTCACGAATTTCTTCACTAACTCCTCCAATCATATCTGTATCTACTGCACCAGGTGCAATAGCATTAACTAATATATTAGAAGGCCCCAGTTCTTTAGCTAAAGCTTTAGTAAAACTTATAATTGCCCCCTTTGTAGCTGAATAATGAACTTCACAAGAAGCTCCAACTAGCCCCCAAATTGATGCAATATTAATAATTCTTCCTGACTTTTCACTAATCATTTTAGGAAGAACGCATTGGCAACAATTAAACATCCCGTTTACATTTACATCAAAAATCCTTTGCCATTGTTCTTCTGTTATATCAGTAAACAAAGTCATATCAGCTATACCTGCATTATTAACTAAAACGTCAATATTTCCAAATTTTTCATAACTTCTCCTAAACATCTCTTCAACTTGTTTTCTATCAGAAACATCTGCTTGTACTACAATTGCATTAGCTCCAAAAGAAAGTACTTCTTCCAATAGTGAATATGCTTTGTCCTTGCTTTTATAATAGTTAATTATTACATTATAACCCTCTTTAGCAAATTTTTTTGCTGTATCTCTTCCAATTCCTCTAGATGATCCTGTGATTAATACTGTTCTTTTCATATTCTATATCTCCTTACAATTTAAATTCCAATTATATTATATCAAATATTTTAGTATATAAAATCCCAGAATTTCATCTTCATACGTTGGAAAATATTTTTTGATTCTACAATATCATAAAGTATTTGATCCATAAATCTTATCATGTAGTTATATTGTTCTTCTGATATTTCATGATTACTAAAAACTGCTTCTTGGTTAATTTTTATTGCTTTCTCAAATATTTTTGCATGTTTTTTAGAATAATTTTTTTCTATGTCTTTTAGATATCCATAAGTAGAACCACCTCTTTTGGAAAGTCCCCCATAATGTATTAGAGACATAGAATAACTAAATATCCTAGGTATAGCTAATTTATAATCTGGATTTTCAAAACCTTTTTTTATTTCTTTAAGTTCTTTTCTCTTTCTAATTGCATAAACAATATAAATTAAAATAGTTAACAATATTATTAAACCAATAGTAAATATAATTTTTTCTAATGTAGTCAATCTTCGATCAGGTTTATTGTTTGGATTATTGTTAAGATTTTGTTCATCATCAACTATATGCTGCTTTCCTTGTGAAGAGTCGCCAGACGAATTAGTCTCCTTATCTTTCTCTAAATTGGCTCCACCAGGATATTCAGAGGTATCTGTCTGTTCCATAACATCATAATAAGGTGGGGTTACTTCAATAGGTATCCAACCTATTTCATCAATATATATTTCCGTCCAGGCGTGGGCATTAGTCCCTTTTATAACAATAGGTTTAGAATCAGAAACATTTTTTACATCTTTAGGAGTAATAAGATAACCCTCTACATATCGTGAAGGAATGCCTAAATATCGAAACATTGCAGTTGCAGCTGTTGCATAATGTGTTGCATATCCTTCCCTACTTTCTTCTAAAAAATATCTTAAAAAATCTTTTCCTTTTGGTGTTAATTTTGGTTCTACTGTATATACTATATTTTCGTCTAAATAAGATTTTACAATTTCTATTGCCTTTTCATACGGAATATGAATATCTTTTGTTTCTGGAACTTCACCTAGTTGATTCTCCATTAAAGATTCTATATCCCTTGGAATTTTTGTATAGTTTTCATAAATAAATTCATTATAATGGCTTTCATTTTTAAGATATTCTTTTACTTCTGGTTTGTTTTTTAAGTCATATAGATTACTTGCTATTTCAGGATATTTTTTTACTAAATTTGTATTTGCCTTATACTTATAAAACCTGTTTCCCGAAAAAGATGTGGACATTACTTTGCTATCAGCAAATGTTTTTATATTTTTAAAACTATCTAATTCTATATCCGATTCATAAGGCATATACAAATATTTACTATTTGCATTTATATTATTAATTGTAATATTAGTCTTTTCATCTTTATTTTTTGAACCTTTTACCAAATTATTTACTGTGCTTAGCTGACTAAATCCACTAAATTCAGATTTGTTGAGCCAATAAAAAAGTCCATAAGAATCGTAATATATATTATCATCTAAGTCTGTCCAGCTTTCACTAGTATATTTAGAACCAACATATCCTCTTAAATAAAGAGAAGTTGGCTTGTCCATAGTAATTTTTAAAGCTGGAATATCCAATAGCTCTAACTTTTCTAGTTTTCTAAAGTTTCCTTGAGTAAAGGTATTGGTTTTCTTTTTTTCATATCGAAAATCCTCTATTTTATCTGCTACAGTGTTTTTTATATCTTTTGCAATAGAGTTCTTTGAATAGCTCGAAGCTGGCTTAAATTTATTTAATCCAAAAGAAAATACTATAAATAACGATAAAATTATGAAAGCCGTATATAGAATAATGCTATCTTTGCTTCTACCAAATAATTTATTCTCATTAGAACCTTTTATAAAGGAATTGTTTACTAATAAAATACTAGCTAAAAATAATATTAAATTGTGAAAAAATCCCGGGGTTATTCCCGACCAGGTTTCTAATAAAAATATAGGAGTAACAAAAATCCATAAAAATAAATTACTCCTATTTCTCACAGTCATGAAACAAACAAAAGCTATAATCAAAGAAAACATGCTCCAAAAATAATTAATAGAAATTTTGTACATTTCAGGTCCTATTGTTATCTTATATTCTTTTATAAAAAGACCTGTGTTTTTTCCTATAACACTTATAGCCTGATTTATTGTTAGAAGTAATCCATTTTTTATATATACATTACCTGAAATTATCATTATGAACAGTGCAATAATAATTAATATCTTCCAAATTCCTTTGATATTATCAAAAAAACAGCTTAGTGCAAAAATAAGTATTGAACCTAAAAATATAGTCATTGCAGACAATCCCTGTATTTTGAACATGGATATCAAAGTAAACATAAAAGCAAGATGTAAAAGACCAGAAACAAAAATATCTCCTAAAGTTTGTAATGTTTTTTCTTTTTTACTATTCTCTGTTTTCTTAAATGAAATTTGTATTTTATTTTCTATTGATAGATCTCGAATATTATTATCCATTATTAAACACCTCTTATATCATAAGTTGGCGTAAATCTTCTTCCATACTTTCTGGAGTAAAAGTAAATACAGAAGTATTTTCCGTGATTTTTTCTTCCTCTTGGGTATCTTCACATTGTAAAACAGTTAATTGAGATTCATTTGCCAACTCTTTTATAACCCCTTCAGAGTACTCGGATGTGATATAAACAATATGTGAAAACACACTATCTTTTTCCATATTAATATAGTAATCCATACAAGAATATTGATTTTCTTTTCTTTCTATTTTTAATAAACCTCTCAACAGATTAGATAAATCATCAATTGTATAGATTTCAGCCATTAAAAGTCCTTCTATTTCAGGATCAAACCATCCTACTGAATGCATACGATCATTTTCTAATAAAGATTTTGATACAGAAACAAAAGCCTCTATCATTGCATCTAAGGTTTTTGGTAACTCTCTACCTTTACCAATAGGTGTAGAAGTCTCCAATAATACTAAAATAGAATTATCAATTGGTGTACTCAACTCTTTTACAATTAATTCATCAAACTTACTAGTTAATTTCCAGTGAATATTTTTTAAGTTATCTTCTGGTGTATATTCTTTTATACCAAAGATTTCACTACTGTCAGTACCTTTTTGGGATATTGAGTAAAAAATGCTTTCTGAGTTTTCAACTGTGCTTTCTAAAAGATCTATATTAATATAAAACATATCTGGCAATACAATTATATCATTATGGGATAATAGATTATTTGATGTGGAAAAAATTCCAAGATAATCATAATATACTACTTCTTCTAGTTTTACTTCTATGTCCCCACAAAATTTACTTCTTATATGCCAGTGAATCTTTTCATTGGCCTTTCCATTTATTGAAAAGTATACTTCTTCTTTTCCTTCTTCTCCAGTCATTAAATTCTTAAAAGATAGTCTACATTTTACTTTTGATATTGGTAAAAAACTAGTATTTTTTGCTTCTAAATAACAATCTCCCAAAGTATCTTTATTAATTGTACCAGGTACTTTTAAAGATATTTCCACCTTATTCTTTATAATTTTTGTACTAATACCTAAAAACAAAAGTATAACTACAGACATAATAAACAAAAATAAGGCAAAATAAGAATCGGAGTATATATATGCAAAAAATACTAAGACGAACCAAATTAAACCTTCAATTCTTGACTTTAACATACTTGCCTCCTATATATAATAGTTTACTAAGCCCTTGCCTTCTTTTGAATATCTGGTGTCTCTATTCTTTCTAAAATTTCTTTCAATATATCTTTAGCAGTGTTGTTTGCTATTTTAGATTTATGCTCTAATATAATTCTATGGCTACAAGTATCTATAAAAACATCTATTATATCTTCCGGTACTACATAGTCTCTACCTGAAACAAAAGCATTAGCTTTTGCTATTCTGCTAACAGTTAAAGCACCCCTTGGACTAATACCTTGTAATATAAGAGGATGGTTCCTAGTTGCCTCAGTTAAATGAGTAATATATTCTAAAATAGGATCTGATACATGAATATTATTAACTTCATCTTGCATTTTCAATAATTCTTCTTTTGTAATAACTTGTTTAACATTATCCAAAGGCTGTTCAGACTGACGATCTCTTAAAATCTCTACTTGACTCTTAAAATCAGGGTATCCAATGCTTAGCTTCAACATAAAACGGTCTAATTGAGATTGTGGCAAAACTTGAGTTCCATATGAACCAATAGGGTTTTGAGTGGCAATAACTATAAAAGGGTTGGGAACATCATAAGTAACACCATCTACAGTTACAGTTCCTTCCTCCATAACTTCTAATAGTGCAGCCTGTGTCCTACTAGAAGTACGATTGATTTCATCTCCTAAAAGTAAATTACACATAACTGCCCCTGGTTTATATACAAATTTTTCTTTTTCTTTATCATATATTGTAAATCCTACAATATCTGAAGCTACAACATCTGGAGTAAATTGGATCCTATTAAAATCTAGTCCCATAACCTGACTAAAAGCAAGTGCTAAAGTTGTTTTGCCTACTCCCGGTATATCTTCAAGCAAAATATGTCCCTTTGCCAATATAGCCATAAATACCTTCTTTACAATTTCATCTTTACCTACAATTACCTTTTTTACTTCTTCTATAACCTCTTGAGATTTATTTAGCATTGTATTTTCCTCCCTTTTATAAAGTAAATATGTATTCATTATTCTGTTTTTAAATTCCATACTTAGTTTTTATCCTCTCTAGCTTCTCACCAAAGGGCTTTATTGCAAGCATTAGGAAAACCACATTTGATACTGCATAAATAGCCATAACAGGAAGAGCAGTAGTTACTGCTGCAATGTAACGTTTTGCATTAAAAACACCATCCATGGCAAGTACAGTCCATACATCCATCATTAAAGAATATATTACACCTGCAAAAACCCCATAAATAGCTAATATAATTTTATTTTTCAACAGCAATTTTCGCATGAATGGTAACCCGGCTATGAGTCCAAGCATTCCCCACGAGAACATTTGGAAAGGGGTCCAAGGTCCTTGTCCAAAGTATATATTTGAAATAATTGCAGATAGTGAACCAGTTAAAAATCCTGCCTCAGAGCCAAAGTAAATAGCAGTAATAACTACAATTGCTGTAACAGGTTTAAACCCTGGAATGGCTGCAAAAACAAAACGACCTGCTACAGAAATTGCTACCATTACTGATAAAATCGTCATTTTTCTTGTGCTTGTTTTCCCTTTTTCAAAGGAAAAGAAAATAGGTAAACATGATAAAAAAGCTATTATAATAGAAATAAGATTATACTTTCTATCTTTAAATAAAATTACTCCTAAGGCAATTGATAGTGGAATTAGTATCATTATAATAAAATAGTTTATTTTTTTATTTCGCATAGTTTTCTTTCACTCCATTTAATTTGCATATCTCAATAACATCTTCACAAGTTATAGCATTATTGTACATATGTCTAGATATACGATTAGCAGCTGTTGTATAGAAATTATTATCAGAAAAAAAGTCAACTGGTGTCCCCATAGAAATAATTTCTCCATCAAAAAATAATCCACAACTATCAGAAACTATAGCCGCAAATTCTACATCATGAGTAACCATTATAATAGTTACCCCTTGTCTTTTTAAATTTATTAAAATATCGTGTAAAACACTTTTAGAAAATGCATCTATACCTTTTGTTGGTTCATCTAATAGAAGAATCTTTGGTTTTAATAAGAGTATTTTTCCTAGTGCCACTTTCTGTTGTTCTCCCCCACTTAAGTCATAAGGGTGTTTATCCAATAAATTTTGAATAGACAACATTTCTGCAATTTTTTCTGTATTGTTTTTAATTTCTTCCTTCGTATATCCCATTACTTTTCCTATTTCTTTATAATCTTCCCAAACACTAGATTTCAAAAAAACAGTCTGTGGATCCTGGGGCAACAATGCTATATTATGCCTATATAAGTCTTTACCTTTATATTCTCTTATTCTTTTGCCTCTAATTGAAATTTTGCCTCTATAAGGTCTGTGCTGCCCAGCCATGACACTTAACAATGTAGTCTTTCCAGAACCATTTCCACCTAAAATACTAATAATTTCTCCTTTTTTTGCCTGGAAATTAACGCCAGTTAATATATCTGGTAAATCCCTTTCATATCGAAACCAGATATTCTTTAATTCCAATATATTTTCGTCCCTATTCTCATCTTCTTTTAAAGGTCTTTCTAAAACATTTATATGATTTCTGTAATTATTGGATAAAAATTCTCTACCATCACGAACAGTTAATGGGCTTTTTCCTTCAGAATCTAATCCATTAAAAATTCTAACAGCGCTAGGTAGAGCTAACAGCATTTTATGATTTTTATCTATTTCTTTCAGCTTTTGTCCTACGTATTCAGGCTTATCATATAGAATCATACTTCCATTTTCCATTATCATTACTTTATCTGCAATAGGTATAACTTCCTCTAAACGATGCTCTACTAATATAATGGTTAGCCCTAAATCCCTGTTTAATTTTTGCAAAGTAGTAATAAAATCGGAAGCCGCTATAGGATCTAATTGTGAAGTAGGTTCATCCAAAATAAGAAGTTCTGGTTGCATTGCCATAATAGAAGCTAAATTTAAAAGTTGTTTCTGCCCACCTGAAAGTTCTGTAGTTTTTTTCCTAAACCATTGATGAATACCAAAAAAGTTAGCCATTTCACCAACCCTTCTACGAATAACAGGAGTGGGAACTCCCATGTTTTCCAGTCCAAATGCTAATTCATGCCAAACTTTATCTGTTACTATTTGATTTTCTGGATTCTGCATCACATATCCAATTTCACTTGCTGCCGTTCTATCATCCAACTCTTCTAGCTCTGTTCCTTTGTAGAAAATTCTGCCAGTCTTATTTCCATGTGGTGCAAGTTCTCTTTTTAGTAATTTTAAAAGAGTTGTTTTCCCAGAACCCGACTCTCCACAAATCACTATAAACTCACCTGGTTCAATGGAAAATGATACGTCCTTTAAAGCTTTTGTCTTTTGCTCAGGATATGTGAAATCTAGATTTTTGACCTTAATAATTTCCATTGTATATTCTCCTTTACTTCAATAATAAAAGGTATAATCATTAGTATAAAAACAAATATATATTCTAAAATTCCAACCCCAGTTATTTCTAATGATGAGATTGCCGGATAATAATAGAAATCAAATATATTGAAAACAAAACCTAAAATTGCAGTTACTAAAATTAAGATAATAGCAATTAATAATATGCCGTCTCTTTTATAAAATTTAAATAGTGAGAAGTTTGTTCTTCTTTTCAAACCATAACCTCTAGCTCTCATTGAATCTGCTCGATTTATAGCATTCTCTAAGGACCAAGTCAATACACTATTTAAAACCCTAATCCCACTAAAAATCCTATCTGTTATACTATCTGTAGTATATAATCCAAGAGTTTTTTGAACTTGATTTACCTTTTTTATTTGCAGTTTAAGCATAGGTATAAAGCGTAGAGCCATAGAAAGAACCAAAGATAATTTGGGAATTGTCCTACCAAATAGATATACAAATTTATCTGAGGTCATTATCTCACTATAGGATTTACTCCAAAATATAACTGCAACTAACATAGTGGCAATAACTACTCCATAAATAATCGCTTCTAAGGTTACTGGATTATCATTAAGAAAAAAAAGTATTGTTTCACCGTTATGGCTAAATATAGGATTTGTAATAGCTATAAGAATAAAAACTAATAAATAATATCCTATATTCTTCAACACTACTTTAGGGGAATTCATCATTGAGAAAAAAAGTATACTCCCAATTAATGAACATCCTAAAAGCACCGGATTCATTGTAAACATGCTGATAAATATAACTGATAAATAATATAAAAATAAAATAGTTGGATGGAACGAAGAAAAACTTTTCATTTTTATCACCTTATCTTATTTTAAATTTTTACTTGAATTCATAGCCTAAATCTCGTCCTAAATCACAAGTATAGTTAAATTCAATAACATCCCCATCTTTTAAAACATATTTACTAACCCCATAATCAGGAAATTTACCATTTACAGAATACATCCATCCACTTAATGGTCCACAAGAAAATTCATATAAAAAATTTATTCCCTGTATATAAACACTGTTGTAAGAGTTTTTATCCGCACCTTGAAATTCCATATGTATTCTATTGTGACGAACAGCCCTATCTAAAATATCAAATACAGTATCTCCTGGACGCAATACATATTCTGTTTCTTCTAATATGACTCCATCTTTTGGAACATATTTTTCAGCTCTTAATTGAGGAGATAACTTGTCCAAATTGTCTAAAATAGTATCACAACGAATACTTATGGTAACTGTTTCTGAGTCCTCAGCTATTTCATCTATATGGGTCAAGTAATATTCATCAACAGATTGAATTTTCGTACCTGAAGCTACTATAGCTATGAGTAGGATTATAAAAGCTAAAACTAATAAATCTTTTTTCAAGTTCTACTCCTCCTCATCACTAAATTCTTCAAATTCCTCATCGTCTATTAATAACATTTTTTGTTTCATTTTTTCTCTTTTACGTTTTTTCATTCTACGTACAATGAAAAACATACCAACACAAATTATAACAACTATAACTATAGTTATAATTCGAGCACGAATTAAATTATCTACTTGAGTCTTAGACTTTATTACATCCTCATAACGAAGAACCTTTTTTTGATCATAGCTACTAAGCTTATTAAATCTAGATACTATTTCATCTACATTTTTCTTATCTTTTATGGAAAGCTTGTCAAAAGGATATAACTTGTCCAATATTTCATTGTTTAATAATTCTATTTCCTCTTTTATTTTTTCAATTTCTTTCTTTTTTACATTCAAATCATCTAATAGATTGATATATTCATCCTTATTTTTTGCTCTCTCTAATTTTTTAATTAATTTTACTACTTCTACATAATGCTCTGTAGTCAACTTTTCGGGCAAATTCTTAACTTTATTAACATCTTCTTCTGTAAATAAAACGCCAGAAGAAAGAGCTTCACTTCCATCAAATATAGGGGTAATTGCACCATTTCCCTTCTCATTTACTCCTATATTAGCAGCTATTGGTTCAGAAGTATTGTCTATCTTAAGAGATTCCATAGCATCTGATAATTTATAATAATTATAAACATAAGATCTTTCAGAAATAGGTATCTTTAAATATTCTGAAAAAATATGTTTTACCTTGCTTGCATCTTTAGATGACACTGAAGCTGGAATACTATCGATAGATTCTTGCACAGAATTAATTTGTGATTTTATATTTTCATCCATTTCAGGACGAAAATCATAAAGACTTCTATAACCGCCCTTATATCTGGATAAAGCTACAAGGGAATATAGTGCCTGCTCACTGGCCATAGAATTGGATTCATCTGGTTTAGATGTAGGATTTTCTGAATCATAAACTTTTGAATGTATAAATCCTCCATCTTCCATCCTATATTTCATTAATCCATCTAATAATGTATTACCATTCTTTATAAATCTTGCATCATTAATAGGATCTTTTCCAAGAGCACAAAGAGCCACCAATACTTGGGCTGTACTTTCAGAATTTTCCGCACCCCAACTTTCAAAATCTCCATCATCTAATTGAAGACTTGATAAAGTCTCTAATGCCTCATCTACTACTTGACGTACTGTTTTAGTTACCTTTTTATTTGTTTTTTTCTGAGTATAAGTATATTTTTGTTCACTATTATAATAAGGTGCAAAAGCCTGTAATACCATAGCTGTTATATCTGGATCAGCTTCCTCATCTTGAAGAGAAAAACCTCCATCGGCTAATTGCAATTTCATAATTTCTGTAATTATATCATCCCTAGTATAAGAGGTATCTTCTGGAGTAATATATCTCATGCTATCAAGGGCTATTAATCCCCAGGTCCATCCATTAATACCTTGGGCCCCTAAAGATTTTTCTCTATTATAAGTACCATCTGCAATAAGATTTATAGGCTTTCCTTTTGCATCTTTCCCTATATTTGTGGGATCCCCACCCATGGATAGGATAGCTAAGGATATCCTATGCCATTCAGTAGATTTATTCCCGCTTAGCTTATCTTCCTCTAAATAACGCTGACTAACTTTGTCTTCAATTACAGCTAAATAAGCTTCATAATCATCTATATATCCTATTCGTCCAATGCCAATAGGATACCAATCTCCTATGGTATCCCCTGCATCTTCTAAAAATTTGTTATTTAATAGCGAACCTTCTTTAGTTACACCTGTAGATGATTTTTTCCAGTTTATAATCCCTTCAATTATTTCCAATATCTCTTCTTCACTATAATTCTTATGAATGGATTCTCCATAGGATATATGTGAGAATCCATTCATCAATATTACTATTGATAATAGAACAGATATAATTTTATATTTCATCTTCAACACATTCTTTTCCATATTCAGCTACCTCTCTATCTTTCAATTACCATTCTTTATGCCAGTTACTTCCACTACCTCCTAAACCTCCAGAGCCTCCAATATCTCTTCCATAGAATAGTGTAAATCTTATCCTCATTACATCTCCATCTAATAAATAACAATCTGAAAAACCATAGTTTGGATAGTGACCATTAACACTGTACATCCAACCGGAACCATTTGAGAAATCATACTCTCCTAAACTGTCCTGATTATAATCATCAGGGCTAAAACGATCTGCTTCAGCTTCTACAAGCTCAGCTAAATCTTCTGGAATCACAGGATTAGATACCAACCCAGGTTTAATAAGATGAGCTAAATAAAAAGCATTATCTATTTTCCCTTGGCTTTCATATTCAAATCCTTTTTCTTTTAATAACTTATCAATTACAGTAGAAGCAGGTTTTCCTTCACGTATTTCAACCTTAGTTGGCGGTACAATGTATCCTAAACCTATAGTTGTAGCTTCAATACTAATTGTGGCGTGACCAGTTACTTCCCCTTTATCTTTTACAATACCTTTAATATGGAAGTTCTCTATAGTTATTTTCCCTTCAGAGTCATATGCGCTTATCATAATTGTATTTCCACCATTTCTTATAGGAAGTTTATAACTAGTCTGAACTCCATCTTCCCAATGGATACCTATTAACTCACCATTGCATTTAACCTGCATTTGACTTGGATGTATCCTATTACCTTTATGATCCCTAGCTATTACATATATATCGTATATTGATGATTTAACAGTGATTCCATCTTTTAAGTTAGTCTCTATTTTAGGATTATTAGGATCTTCCAAATCGCCATCTTCTCCACCTGGTGGTAATACTTCATATTGGATACGATATTCTTCAATAAGGGTCTCATCACCATATTCAGCCTTTAACAATATATAATTTGGCCCTTCTATTAAATTAGCCGCATAATTTCCCTTATCATCACCAGATATAAGGGTGCCATTGTTTTCAACAGTTAATTTAGCCTTATCTTCACCAAATTTTGCTATTGCATTAAACTTAATCTCATCAGTTGTAACATGTTGTTCTTTTAGGTTTGTAATTATTCTAAGCTTAGTATCTTTTTTTTCATAAATTATTAAAAAACTTTTCTCTTCAGTATTTCCGGAATCATCTGAAGCAGATACAATAACTTTATTTTCCCCTTCATTTAGAGTTACATTATAGCGATTTCCATTCTCACCTTTTACTTTCTGTTCATTTAGTTTAACATCTATAGGTAGAGTCTTTTCTCCCTTTTTAGCCCATGCTGTAAAAGATAATTTGTCTTTTGTAACTTTCATTTCTTCATTTAGACTAGAATATATAATAATATCTTCTGTATTAAGATGGACTGAATAGGTTTTAGACACTGAGAAAATTTTACCATCAACATCTTCATATGTTACTTTAACCTTAATTGAGTTTTTGCCCTCATCTAAAATAACAGTTCCTTTAAATTCTGGAACTAAGATATCATTTAAGAAGATCTCTGTCTTTTTAACTTTAAGATTAGGGTTTTTCTGCTTAATTATAAAAGAATACTCTTTTTCAGTAACTATTTCATTATGTATAATGCTAGTTGTAAAATATTCATTTATCTTGGATTTATCATTATTTTTATTAGCATCTTCAGGATTTAATATTTCAACATTTGAAGACTCTGGGTTGTTTTCATCGCTTTCACCATCACCCTCTTCATTATCACCTTCGTTTTCATTATTTTCAGCACCTTTTTTATTATCTTGAGTATTTTTATCTTCTGTTTCCTTTTCTGCATTTTCATCGTTAATTTCCTCTATTTCTACTAAAGGCTCATCTTGACTTGCTAATGCAACCTGAGAGCTATTTTTTGCAAATCCTTTAATAGGATTTGCAGGGTCTAACACATCTTGATTGTTCAAAACATTCCCCATATAACTTATACAAAATATTATTAGAATTAGTGAAGTAAAATATCTAAAAAGCTTTGGTTTATCAGATATTATTTTTTTAAATTTTTCATAAATATTTTTCATGAATCAAACCCCTGCCTTATTTTAATATGATTTAAATAAGAAAAATAAAAGAGCTTCTATCTTAGGGTTTTTTATTCCAAAAACCTAAGATAGAAGCTCTATATATGCTGTAGAACTTTACTCAAAACAAAACCTATTTGCGAGGCTTGTTTTCTATCATCAAAGAGCAGGTTCCCGACTGAATTTCACGGTAGCGCATCTGTTCAGGATTTTCACCTGATTCCCTGAGAAT
>JAHXQP010000017.1 GCA_019391515.1 Clostridiaceae bacterium
CTATGTCATCTAAATACTTAATAAGTTTTTCTTTATTTATTTCCTCTTTATCTTCATAACTCTTATATATATAGTTGGCTAAATGTCTACATTCATAGTTCATAAAATCCTCTGGATTTATATGTTCTTTAATCTTTTCAAGCTTTAATTTTTACTTCTTTACTGTACTTTGGTTTTCTTCCCATAAAAAATACCTCCAAGTAGATAGTCTAATTTTAATTAATTAGACTGTCTACTTTGGAAGTATCATATCAATCAAGGCTATTTTTAAAGATTATATATTTTTTAATCTAAAATATAGTTAAACTGTTCTTCTAAAGGAATGTTTTCTCTATAGTGTTCATATAGCTTGGCAATAGTTGATTCCTTGTATGGAAGTACAAATATACCTCCAATCCCAAAAAGTAATGAGCCTAAAAGGAGCCAACCTAAAAAAGAAAGATCTAAAATAAATATTTCCCATTTCTCATCATTAGTCATTTCTTTACTAATTTGTATGGCATCTGATAAACTTATATGTGGATTTTCAGATAGAATATATGGAACCATCCTATATTCATAACTCTTTATAATGCCAGGTATAACAAGTAACAGTGTCCACAATAAGAGATAAATATTCATAAGAAGCATTTTTCCTGTAATAGGCAGCCACTCTCCATTTCTAAAGGTAGTAAATAATGTTCCAATCTCTGAATGTCCTTTAAATCCATCAATAAAAAATCGCTTTTTCCCTACTTCCAATACATTCCCAACTACTATGCTAAGTATTAGTCCAATGATTATCAAGAAAATAAAGGCTTTTAGAGTTACTTTAAATACAAAAGGGTTTTTTAAACCTTTATCCAAAGAACTTAGCAGATCCCTACTTGGACTTATTTTAATATTATGGTATTCTTGCTGAAAAAAAGGTTCTTCATTTTCATTATCTATGCTGCTACTTGTTGAACTATTACTAATACCTCCTGAAAGAAGCGCTGTAACTAAGCATACTATAAATGCTTTCCAATAGTTCCTTTTTAAAAATTTCTTGGCCTCAGACTTTAGCTCTTTTCTAGTCCACATGTATACACCCCCATCAATAACCATTATATTATAAATATACTTCGATTTATGTTAAATAATAGAATATATTCACTTCCAATTGTAACATAATTAACTACTTTTTTATACCGTTCTCTACACACGCCCCAGATAAATTTAAGTCTAATTCTTTAACATCCCAATTACAGCTAATAGAATTGAGATGATTTTTAATCCTTACTGCAAAATCCATATCATCATCTTCAATAATAACCATTATAGTAGGACCTGCACCACTTATATATACACCTAAAGCACCTAGTTCATAAGATTTATTTATAATTTCATCACCTTTATGAATTAGTTTTTTCCTATAGGGTTCATGTAACTTATCCATTAATGATACTTTCAATAAATCAAATCTACCATTGGACAAAGCAGAGAGTAATAAAGACACCCTTCCTACATTGTATATAGAATCTTTATAATTAATATTTGAAGGTAAAACTTCTCTAGCCTCAGATGTTGATAGAGTAAAATCAGGAACCAGTGCTACAAATTTAATCCCACTAGCTATATTAATCTTATTATAGTATATATTTTCATCCTCTGTAACGGAGGCTACAAGGCCCCCAAATAGTGCAGGAGCAATATTGTCTGGATGGCCTTCTATCTTTGTAGCTATTTCTAGGATTTCCTCCTTTGATAAAGAAGCTTTAGCTATTTCATTAGCACCTATAACCCCTCCTAAGATACACGCTGCACTACTTCCTAGTCCTCTAGCTATAGGTATATCAGTATTTAAATCTATTTTTATACCCTTAGCTCCATATCCTATTTTTTTAAAAGTTTCTAACATTGAAATATATACTAAGTTATTTTCATTGGCATAGTCATTATCACAGCCATTGATTTCTAAACCTTCATCTATTTCTTCAAAGGAAAATATATTATAGAAATCGAGGGCAATTCCTAATGTATCAAAGCCTGAACCTAGATTTGCACTTGTGGCAGGTACTTTAACTTTAATCACCTATATCACCTACTTATAAAAATTTTTCAATTAAATCTTTCATATCTTCTTTATTGCATTTGTTATTATGTATAACCTCCTTATTCTTAAGATTTGATATGGCTTTAGGTATTTCAATATCTGTCTTAGTCGCTAATTCTTCTATTATATTGAATTCATCTTTATTTTTTATATCTATACCAATAGAAGATGCTACTTTTGTCCCAAATTTAAATGGACTAGCAGTTGATGCAATTATAGTTTTTGTATTATCACAAGTCTCTTCCTTATATTTTTCATAGACATTATAAGCTACTGCAGTATGAGGATCCATTATGTAGTTATTTTCTACAAATACCTTGTTGATTGAAAAGCTTATCTCTTCTTCAGTTGAATAAGAACCGTAAAAATCTTTCAAATTTGATTTATCTATTTTATAATAGCCATCCTTAACAAGCTCATCCATTTTATTCTTAACAAATATACCGTCTCCCCCACTTATATGGAATAAAAGTCTTTCTAAATTGCTAGATATTAGAATATCCATAGATGGAGATGAAGTTAAAATAAGCTCCCTTCTCTTATCATATATTCCAGTTTTAATAAAATCGGTTAAAACATTGTTTTCATTAGAAGCACATATTAACTTATTTATAGGAAGTCCCATTTCCTTTGCATAATATGCCGCTAAGATATTTCCAAAATTACCTGTAGGAACTACAATATTTATCTTTTCATTATCTTCTATTTTTCCTTCCCTTAGAAGGGTCAGATATCCATAGAAATAGTAAACAATTTGAGGAATTAGCCTACCTATATTGATTGAATTAGCAGAGGATAATATATATTTATTTTTATCTAAAAATCTTACAAAATTCTGGTCATTAAAAATCCACTTTACTCCATTTTGAGCGTCATCAAAATTTCCATCAATACCTACTACAAAAGTGTTACTTCCCTCTTGAGTAAGCATTTGTTTCTTCTGTATTTTACTTACGCCGTCTTCAGGAAAAAATACTATTATTTTAATTCCGCCAACATTGGCAAATCCCTCTAATGCTGCTTTGCCTGTATCTCCAGAAGTAGCAGTGAGTATGACTATTTCCTTATCTATTTTATTTATCTTTATAGATTCCTTTAATAAATGTGGAAGTATAGATAATGCCATGTCTTTAAATGCTAAAGTTGGACCATGGAAAAGTTCAAGGAAAAATACATCTCCAACTTTTAATAGTGGTACAATCTCTTTTTCATTAAATTTATTATCATAAGCATTATTAATGCAGCTTTTAATTGTATTTAATTCGAAGTCTGTAAAAAATTTGCTCATTATTATAAAAGCTAGTTCTTTATAATCTGCTTCCTTCAAAGCCCCAATATTCTCAATTTTAGGTATATTGATTGGAACAAATAGCCCTCCATCCTTTGAAATTCCTTGTATTATTGCTTCACTTGATGAAATAGATATTGTTTTGTTCCTAGTACTTATATATTCCATATTAGCATCCTTCCCTTCACCATGCTTAAATAAAATTTCACTTAATAATCCTAGCAATAAAATAATTATTTTTATCAATTCCTAAAGATGATAACAATTTAATTATTTCTAAATACTCAATTTCCTTAGTTATAATTGCAATATTTTCTTTTTCAGATAACAGTTTTTTAGAAATATTTTCAATAGATTTAAAAACTTTTCCCTTTTGTTCTTCAGGTAAAGAAATTCTTAAATAATATTCAGCTTTTAATTTTTCATTTAAGTTGTTGAGCTTCCTTTTCCCTAGTGGATTACCTTTTCTATAGGAATCTTCTAAAATATCTACTATATCTGCTAAAACTGCATCAGCTGTTGGAAATTTACCTGCTCCTAATCCAGAAAATTTTAATTCCCCAACATTATTGCCTACAAAGACTATAGAATTAAAAGCCATATCCACATTAGCAAAATATGAACCTTCCTTCATTATTGTAGGCTGAACCACTGCTATAAAACCATCTTCCAACTCTTTTACTTCGCCAATTAATTTTATTGTAAAATCTATACCCTTAATTTGTTCTATATCAAATGGTGTTATTTTGCTTATACCTTCTAATAAAATATCACTTTCATCAATCTTTCCTTGAAGTGCCAAAGTTCCTAATATTCTAAGCTTTCTTAAGGTATCGTATCCTTCAACATCTGCTGTTGGATCAGCTTCTGCATAACCCATATCTTGTGCTATTTTTAATGCTTTATCATAATCCAACCCTTTATTGAACATATTAGATAAAATATAGTTACATGTTCCATTTAAAATCCCCTGTACTTCTGTGATTTTATTGAGTATCAGCTCTCCTTTAAGTCTCTTTAATATAGGAATACCTCCACCTACACTAGCTTCATATAAAAAAGCTAAATCTTTTTTAGCTGCTAAACTAGAAAGTTCCTCAAAATATTTTGATACTACTGCTTTATTTGCTGTAACAACATCTTTGCCAGAATTTAAAGCATCTTTAATATATTTATAACCTTGATCCAAATCTCCTGTTAATTCTACAATTATACTTATATCCTCACAATTTAATATTTCATTATAATCAGATGTTATTATATTTTCTCCTAATTGTATTTCTCTTTTCTTATCTATATTCTTTACTAAAATCTTTTTTATTTTAATTTCTTCTCCAGTTAAGATCTTTAATTCTTCCTGTCTTTCTTCTAAAATTTCAACTACACCTGTTCCCACTGTTCCAAGTCCTAATAATCCAATTCCTATCATAATCATTACCTCCTACTAATACATTAATTTTTACTTAATATTTTTTAATCTTCAAAAGCTTCATATATAGACGCTATTGCTACATCAAAGTCATCATTTTCAATTCCTATAATTATATTTAACTCACTTGAGCCCTGAGTTATCATTCTAATATTAACTCCATTGTCAGCTAAAGCAGTAAAAATTTTAGCTGATATTCCCTTATTCCTTATCATTCCTCTTCCTACTACTGCAATAAGGGCCATGTCAGCATAAGATATAATTGAATCTGGATTGCAATATATACATATCTCTTCAATTATCTTTTCAAGTTTAGAGTTTAGTTCTATATTTGAAATTACTAATGATACTGAATCTATACTTGAAGGCATATGTTCAACTGATACATTATTAGTTTCTAATACAGTTAATAATTTTCTATAAAAATCTTTTTCTAAACTCATCAAAGTTTTTTCAATTGAAATAACGGTAAATCCTTTCTTACCTGCAATTCCAGTTATAGTTCCAGAAGAGCTAACAGGGTATGAATCATCTACAATCATAGTTCCAGACTCTTCTGGAAAATTTGTATTCTTAATATTTATAGGTATATTTGCTTGTTTCACTGGAAAAATAGCTTCTTCATGAAGAACAGGAGCACCCATATAAGAAAGCTCTCTAAGTTCTTTATATGTTATTGTTTCAATAGGCCTAGAATTTTTTACTATTTTAGGGTCTGCAATAAGGAATCCTGATACATCTGTCCAATTTTCATAAAGCTGAGAATCTATCCCTTTAGCTATAATAGAACCTGTTATATCAGAGCCACCTCTAGAAAAAGTAACTATCTCACCATTTTCCATAGCACCATAAAATCCTGGAATAACAGCTTGTCCAATTTTCCCTAGTTTAGATTTCACTTTTATTTGAGTAGCTTCTGGATTAAATTGATCATTATTATTAAAAACAATTAAATCCTTAGCATCTACAAATTCAAAACCTAAATAATTAGAAAGTACAATTGCATTTAAATATTCTCCCCTGCTAGCTACATAATCTTTAGAAGCTCCACTTTGAATTTTTTTCTTTATATTTTTCAATTCCTTAGCTATATCTATATCTAAACTAAGTTCCACGCAGATATCTTCAAATCTCCTTTCAACAATCTCATATACTTCGTCAAAATTAAGATTATGTGATGCAAGTTGATAGCACATATACAATAAATCTGTTATTTTATGATCTTTGTTATATCGCCTTCCAGGTGCAGAAGGTATTATGTATCTTCTCCTACTATCCAGTTCTATAATATTTTTTACTTTAGCAAATTGTTTGCTATCAGATAAAGAACTGCCACCAAATTTTGCTACAATTATATTTTGCAATTTGCATACCTCCTATAAAGTCAGATGTTTCTGTAACTTCATTATTTTCTAAAAAATGAAGTTGCGTAAATACTGAGTTTCTTAAAAATAGATACAAAAAATACCCATCCCAAAAAAGGACGAGTACTAATATTCTCGAATCCACCTACTTCTTCACAGTTTCGCTTTAACGCAGCAAACGCATATCCCTAATCAAATAATTTCTTTTAGGACTGAGCTCATAGGGGGTTTTCAATCTAGTGTGTCAAAGAAGTCTTTCAGCCAGTGAACTTCTATCTCTTTTGACCTTACAAGATTTACTCGTCCTATTCATCGCTTTCTCAATATTTTATATTCCATATTTAATTTTGTCAAGTACATGTTTTTCGAAATTATAATTATATTTTTATAATGTCAAACTAATACTATCAAAAATAGACTTTAATTTTCATATGATCCATTATATTTTGCAAATGATCTATATATTTTATCACTCAAATCATAAAATATAATCACCTTTAAATAAAATATATTTATTATTTTATCATCTTTTCTAGTTATGTTTGTCCAATATTATTCATACAATTTATAGAGGTGATTATATGGCTAAGAAAATATCCTTTTTAATTGTAATTTGTATATTTATTTCTATCATAGTTAGTGCTGACAATAACAACAATTTATTAGGCGAAGTATTGGAAGTAAAAAAAGTCCCCGAAAGTATAGGTAAGGAAATAATTAAAGTTAAAATATTAGAAGGAAAATACGAAAATCAAACAGTAAATATAGATAGAGAAAGAATAGAATATTCAACTCAAGACTTTGACCTTAAAAAAGGAGATCATATCCTAATAGAGTTACAAATTAATGAGGATGGCATTGTATCTGGAAAGTTCATAAACATTTGGAGATTAAATGAACTAAAAAAATTATCTATTATTTTTTTTATATCTATACTTATATTTGGCGGGTTAAGGGGAATCTCTTCTCTTCTATCTCTAATTTTTTCTGGATTTATAATTATAAAGTTTATGATTCCATATATACTAAAAGGGCACAATATTATGTTTATATCTATTATTTCTTCTTCTATTATTGTTATAGTTAGTTTTCTATTAATATCTGGATTCACTAAGAAAAGTTTTGTATCTATTTTAGGGACGGTTGGTGGCACTATAATAGCTGGATTATTATCTTATCTATATTCAAATTTAACAAATATAACTGGACTTGCTAATGAAGATGTTATGTTTTTAGTAACAAATGTAGGACTTGAAGCAGATTTTAGTAGTCTTTATATGAGTTCTATCCTTATTGGTACTATAGGTGTAGTAATGGATGTAAGCATGTCTATCACTTCATCTATATTTGAAATAAAAAAGCAAAGTCCTAAAATTGGTTTTTCAAGCTTAATGCACTCTGGATTTAAAATAGGAAAGGATATTATGTCTACAATGGTAAATACTCTTATACTTGCATATGCAGGTAGTTCCTTGCCTTTAATTATAATAAATGTCATTTCTGATTGTCCTTTAATAGAAACTTTAAATACTGAATTAATAGCTATGGAGATTATAAGATCCCTTTGTGGAAGCATCGGCCTAGTCCTTACTATCCCTTTGACAGTTTTTATTGCCTCCCATATAGCTCAAAAAGCTAATCCTAAAAGTTTATAAAAATAAAGAGGAAACCTTAGCCCCTCTTTATTTTTATTCATCAATACTTTTAAAACCGTCACCTAATACCTCATATACATTTGAAACTGTAACAAATGCATTTTCATCTATAGTTTTTATATGATTTTTTAATTTAATAAAATCTTTTCTATCTACTACAGTAACTACTACATCCTTTATATTTCCTGTATAAGCCCCCTTAGCACTATATAAAGTTGCACCTCTTTCTAAATCTTTTACTATATAATCTTTAATATTATCACTGTATTCACTTACTATATTTACTTGTTTACTTAAATTTATTCCATCAATAGTTGAGTCTATTACTAATCCATTTAATATAACTCCTAATAGTGAATACATTGCTAATCTAGGTCCAAAGGCAATTCCAGCCATTAAAGTTATGGAGAAATCACATAAAAGTACTCCTCTTCCTAGCTCTAATCCCCAAAATTTATTTATTATTTTTGCTATTATATCTGTTCCACCTGTAGATGCATTTTGATTGAATACAATTGCCATACCAATAGCAGATATAAATACTCCAATGACAAGCTGTAATATAATATCATCTGATAATGGTCCTCCCATAGGAATTATATTTTCAAATAAAGAAACTATAACTGAAGTTCCTAGACTTGTATAAATTGTTTTAATTCCAAAACCAGCACCTATAAATATAAAGGCAACTATAAATAAAACTATATTAATAATTATCATTAGGTTTCCTATAGATAAAAATGGAATCCAATGATTTACAACAATAGCAAGGCCGTTAGCACCACCTATAGCTAACTTTTGTGGCATAAAAAAGAAATATAATCCTATTGCTACCATAAGCATTCCTATTGTTATAAATACATATTCTTTTATTTTTCCTCTCAAATCTACTCCCCCTTATTTTGACAATAAAAAATCCTCCAACTCTAGACTCTGGAGGCAGCATAAAATAGACGGAGAATATTTCTATATTTCAAAATAATCCGCTACAACACCCCCTATCAACCGTAGAGTTTTTTGGTGGATAAATAAAGGCAGGTCTTCTGACTCTGGTTCATAAAGATTTAAAGCCTTCCCGATTTTCTCAGTGGCATAATTAAAAATCCTTTCCCATTACAGCGGCGGGACCGTACAGGATTTTCACCTGTTTCCCTTTTAAGTAGAGAAAAACTTCTCCACACCTTTATATATATAAACTTATATATTCCAGTATATATTATAACACCAATATGGTCAATATGGCTCTTTTTCATTAATAGGAAAACAAATCCTAAAATTAAATAAGCTTACTTAAATTCTATAGAATTTAAGTAAGCTTATTTCCTCTTGATTTTTATTATAATAATTTAAATACTTTGTTCACAAGTATTCAAGTTAATATTCTCTATATTTTTCATTTTATCTTCTATTTTTTCTAAAATACTAAACATTTCATCTGAATATTTAACTGCCTCTTTATAAAATTCATTCGCTGCTTCTTCATCATTTTGTTTAACTGCAACAATTGTCTTATCACCCATGGTATGGAACTTATGATGTACTTCGTCTATTTTTTCCCAATCAGAGGCAATGTCAGTATTTTCTATTTCAATAGCATTATAAAAATGACCAAAGGCACATTTGTTATAATCAGTTTGAATAGGATATGTTCGCATTTCCTGCACAATTTTATTTAGCACATCTAACCATTCTATATGTTTTTGCTTTGCTTTAATAATTACTGTACTTAATTCTTCATTATTAATTGAATATCTACTACATTTAAGATTTTCAAACATACTTTTAACAATTGAAGAAAGTTCATCGTCAATTTCTGATATCTGTCCAGCAAAACTTACACTATTAGAAGCTTCTTCTTGTATACTATTAGTCATATGACTAAGTCTTTCCGCATCTTTGCTTGATTCTTCCATTGCTTGTTCGATTTCGTTAGCAGATTCATTTATACCTTCCATTGAACTATTTATATGAGAAACATCTTCAATAACATTATCAAGCATACTTACATTTTTAGTTACCGTATCAAATACTGTATAAATCTTTTCATCCATTTCTTTTGTGGAAGCTAAAGTCCTATCTAAACTTTCTGTTCCATCTTTAGCTGCCCCTTGAATTCTGTCTACAAAATCTCCCATTCCTTGAAGGTTATATTTAGTATCATCAGCTAATTTTCGGATTTCCTCAGCTACCACTGCGAATCCCCGACCATTTTCTCCTGCCCTAGCAGCTTCAATAGCAGCATTTAAAGCTAAAAGATTGGTTTGTTCTGCTATTTTATGTACACTATCTACGACTTTTCCAACTTCTATGGCAAGATTGACTAATTGTTGAATCTTTTCATTCATAACATTAGTATCATCTACTACATTTCTACTTAATTTTTGAACTTCTTTTAATAGTTTCATACTTTCATCATTTTTTCCCGTTAATGATTCAGATTGATCAGCAAGATGTTTTAATGTTTCAGAAGTTGTATTTATAGATTCCTTTACTTGACTCATACTTGCAGTTGTTTCTTCTACAATCGCAAGATTCGATTCACTTAAATATGAAATTTCTCCTGCAAAATCATTTAATCTATAGGAAATATGTGACATTCCAACATCGAAATTGCTTAAAGAACTTACAACATCTAATATTTGTTTTGCAGATTCTGACATTTTCTTTTCATTATTAATCAATCTTTGAAAACTTTCTAAAATTTTACTATGAATAGGATAATCAACATAAGGAATTTCGGTATCCTTCCCTGCTAAATAATCTTCTACATATTTGATTATACATTCTGCTTCCTCACATGGTCTATTTGAAATTTTCTTAAACATAAAACTCCCCCTATTTCGCTACTTTTTTTAAAGTCCTACAATATTATATCGACAATATAAATATAAAGTTTATTTTTTATTATCATTTACAAAATAATAAAAAACCCTCTATTGTATAGAAGGTTTCTCTTTCTTTATTCAAGCAATTCATAGTTGCTATTTATCATTGGCATCTTTAATTTATCGAGGACTTTTTCTAATAAAATCCCTTCCCTTGCCGGATATGTGAAACCAAAGCTTTCTCTGATTCCCAATGTAATAAATTTTACACTTCTATCCAATGCTATAGACAAACTATCCCCATTTAGCAAACTACCTATTAAAACGCTGGTAAATATATCTCCAGTTCCAGGAAACTCTGATGGAATATATTTACCTCCTATTTTCCAAAACTTATTATTTTCTTTATCATATGCAAAGACATCTATATTGTCTGATATATGAAAATCTGGAACAGATGTTATAACAACTATATTAGGTCCCATATTAGATAAATCTACTAACATCTTTTTAATCTGATATTCTTCAATGTTTTTAGTATATTCTTTTCCAAGCAAATATTTAGCTTCTGTAAGATTTGGAGTGATTACATCTGCTTTTTTTATTAAATCCCTCATCTTATGGACCATATTTTTATCTATAGTAGTATAAAATTTCCCATTATCCCCCATAACTGGGTCTACAACCACTATATTTGAATTAGTTTTAAAAGCTTCTATAAAATCTAATATTATATCTGCCTGTCTTGCAGAGCCTAAAAAACCACTATATATACAGTCAAATTTTATATCTACCTTTTTCCAATGATTCATATAATCTTCCATTGAATCTGTTAAGTCTACGAAAGAAAAATCTTTAAATCCCCCAGTATGGCTTGACAATACTGCTGTAGGAAAAGGACATACTTGAATACCCATAGATGAAAGTATTGGTATAATTGCTGTAAGTGAAGCTCTACCATATCCAGATAAATCGTGAATAGCTGCAATTTTTTTTACAGGATTTTTCATGATTGTTTCTCCTCTCATTTCAATCTATATGTATAATAATCTTTATAATTTACTACTTCTATTTTTGAATCATTGGATAGTCTATTTAAAAATCCTTCTATATCTTCTTCTCCTCTTTTGTCTATAAAGGATTTTATTTCAAATTGATTCATAGGATGTCTTTTTATAATACTTAAAACCGCTTCATAATTATCTTCAACTTCACTGTAAAATCCTTCAGAGGATAATTCATCTATAGATATACCTTCTAGTATTGATATAGCTTCTTTAATAGATTCCTTTGATGGCTGTTCTACAGACTTTTCAGCTGGTGGTCTTACTGGAGAATTAATATATAATCTATGGTGGCCTATTGTATCAAGTAATTTTTTAAAATCTAAGAAAAATTCTCTATTATCATTAAGATCTTTTATAATCATTGTTTCAATCCATAATTGACCATTATACTCTCTAGAAAAAATTCTTAATCCTTCAACTATTTCATCAAATTTTATACTTCCATGGGGTCTGTTTATTTTTTTAAACATTTTATCATCACAAGCATCTACTGAAGGAAGTACTATATCTGCATTTTTCAATTCTTCTCTTACTGAACTATCTGACATTAGCCCCCCATTTGTTATAACTGCTACAGGCTTGTCTGTAAGAAGCTTCAATTCTTTAATTAAAATGCCTAATTTAGAATACAGTGTAGGTTCACCTTCTCCTACTATTGTAACTACATCAAAATCAATATCATCTCTTAAATATGACTTAAACTCTTCAATTATTTCATTACAATTAAAATACTCTTCCCTTTTATTTCCCATGTTTCTTGTTCTTCCTAATTGGCAATATGTACAAGAATAGTTACAATGGCCTTTAGCTATAGGGCTTATACCTATAGAAAGTCCCATTCGCCTTGAAGGAACGGGCCCAAAAACATATTTAAAATTTTCCAAAATCATCACCTCTAAAAATAAAGTATATTTTACAATATATTTTGTATCGGTTTACTTTTAACTGTATCTTTTATACCTATATTATATAAACACAGTTTTTTATTGTCAATGTGAATATATCTATACTTCACAATCATTGATATACAAAATGGATATAATAAAATATTTTATTATATCCATTCATAGTATTAGTCAATATGTTCAGATCCATTTCTCCTATGTCTGTGCCTACCTCCAAAACATGGCAAACATTTTTTATGATTGGCATCACATAGTATATAGTCCCCACCTTCAATTTTCAATATTTTCCCATTAATCAAACTATCTGCAATTTTTTTCTTGGCATTTGAATACATTCTTTGAATTGTGGAACGTGCTACATCCATCCTTTCTGCACACTGCTCTTGTTCAAGACCTTCCAAATCTATAAGACGAATAACTTCATATTCATCTACTGTTAATAATATAAAATCATCTTGATTAATTATACCATTCAAAGGCCCAAATACTTTAAAATTAGGCAGACTACATACTCTTCTTCTTTTTCTAGGTCTAGGCATTCTATCACCTACTTTCAATTAAGTATATTTTTTTGTACAATTATTGCATAAACCATGAAACATAATATCAACATCATATATTTCAACCATTTGATTTTTTTCAATTAAATTATTTATCTTTAAATATTTTAGAATCACTTCTTTATCAACAATATCTTTAACCTTACCACATCTTTCACATTGAAAATGTATATGAAGAGGCTTTCTTGCATACATTTTTAACTCATAATAACTTTTATTATTCACTCTAAATTCTTTTAATATGTCTAAATCTACAAAGATATTTATATTCCTATATATTGTTGAGATTCCAATTCCATTATCTTTCAGCATGTTATAAACTTTTTCTGCACTTAAATGATTGTTTTTGTTTCTAACAAATTGTAATAGTATTTTTCTTCTTTGATAGGTCATTTTATATCCATTATCTTCTATTAAATTTTTAATCAATGAAAAACTTTCTTCCTCATGTGCATTAAATTCTTTCATACAATCAACACCTTTTAAAATAATAGAAAATATAACTATTTCTTATATATCTGAAGAAAATAGAATTCTATTTTCCTCAGATATATTACTTTTCTTCGTTTTCCAATGTATCTAAGACTTTATTTATATCTTCAAGTCTTTCCTCAAGTATTGCTTTTTCATCTTCAAGAAAAGATCTTTCAATACCGTCTAATCTTCTAGTACATTCTAAACCATATCCTAATCTTCTTGGTCGTCTATCGACAAAATTTCCTGTTTTACATCTCCCTAGTCCTCTTCCTGTCCTTAATCCCATACCTAATGGTCCAATTCCATTTCTTCCAGCCATTTTAATAGCCTCCTTTTTTATTTTGGGTTTATGCTCATTATAATTATATTATATATAATTATGGGCATATGTCAATAACATTTTCCTATTCTATACATTAAAACTAAAAAATAAATTAATATAATAGTTTGAAAATATACTTAAATTAGTTTATAATTTTAGGGAATAATGGAAAAAGGGGATGATTTTCAAATGAGAGACATATTCTTAATTTCTGACACACATTTTGGTCAAAGATTTGCTGTAAGATTTTTTAAAAGACCATTTAAAAATATAAAAGAAATGCATGATACCTTAATAAAAAACTGGAATAACAATATAAGGGAAGATGACTTAGTTCTTATACTAGGAGACTTCTATGGTGGAAGCAAAATATTTTCACATTTTCTTTTGAAAAAATTAAATGGTGAAAAAATACTTGTAAAAGGTAATCATGATTTTAAATTTAGATTAAAAAGATTAATAGAAACTAGAAAGATTAAAATTTATAATAGAATAGAATTCCTTTTAAATGACCATCATTTTATATTGACCCATAAACCACTTAAAAACATTAAAAAACAGACAATTAATATTCATGGTCACCATCATAGAGTACTACTTCCATCTAAATTTGAACAAAGCAAATATTTTAATGTAGCCGTTGAACATAATAACTATAAGCCAATATCTATTCGAGAAATAGTAGAAGATAAACTAGGTACATCGAATATAAATTTAGCGGATATTATTGAACAAATAAAATATTCAAATTCAAATATAGAATATACATTTGCTTAAATATAAGAAAGGTAATAGTCTAGGCCGTTACCTTTTTTATATATACCCCTTTCCCCTGAATATTGCTTCACAGATCCCATTTTTATACCATTCACAACAACTACATATTTTCTTAAATTCTTTTTCATTGAATTTTGTTTTTAATTTTTCCAATAACAGATTATAGCTATACTCTTTAGTTTCTAACTCTAAAAATTTTATCACTTTTTTATCTATAGATAATACTTTATCATTAGAACTACATTTATATCCATCTATGTTGTTAGGACATTTTGAACAGATATCATCGTTAAAGTCTATTATTTGTATGGTTTGACTACTATTTTTTCTTAAACTATCTACTATAAAATCCATATTTTCTACAAACTCATCACTATATCCTTTCCCTATGTAGGCCTGCATACATATTAAATGGTGAGGTCTTATTTTAAACATATACTATCTCCTTCCCTAGTTGTTAACTTTTTATTTAATGTAGTTTACAATCATTTTAATATTTAAGTAATAATGAGTCAAGGATATATCCTTGACCTATTATTACTTGATTTTAAGGACAATATCTAGTCCTATATCATTTATATTTTCAATAAGCCCTCCACCACTACTCTCCAAAGAAATATGATTAAATATAAATTTAATCTTTACTTTTTTATTTTCATCTTCAAATGTCATGTCTTCAATGTTCATCTCACTATTATCTAATTCTTTTTTATACTTATTAAATATAATTTTTATAAATTCTTCTATATTTTTTTCATAGATTATATCTTCGCCATCTTTTATTTTTAACACATTGTTATCTACTATACAATTGATTTTTTGTGATATTTTAGTTTCTACCCTATTATTAATTAAATCATTTATACTAACTAAATAATCATAGCCTTTTATTTCAATAGTCTTTTCTAATTTATTGCTAGCAAAATAATGATATTTTTTCCCATAGCCATTTTCAGCAGAAGTATGAGAAAATCCAAAAACCTCTATCATATCATCTGTTTCAAAATTATTAGGAAGATACTTTACATTACTTAAACTATGTTTACTCTTAAAATATGCTAAAATCATGCTCATCTCAATTTTATCTTTTTTCGATACTTTAGCTTTAGACTTAACTATCTTCCCACTACGAAGCATGTTATTCTTAACTAATATTTCTTCAAACCTTTTATTCTGGCTATATCTAGATATGGAAAAACTGCTCAATGGTCCGAATACTGCATTTAAAACTATTATTGAAAGTGATATAGGAATTATTATATTTTTCATTTTTCTTGCTACTGAAAAATATATCATAATACCTAAAACCCATATTCCTAGAACAAGTACAAAATATCTATTTTCTGTTATACCATATTCTCTTATTCTAATTCCTATAGAAACAAACATCATCAACAATATTGGAATAATAATCTTTGGAAACCAAAATGTAAAGACCTTAGCTAATTTATTCTTATCAATTAATGGATGAATAAAGAATACTACTCCAACTGTTATAATGGAATACCATAGAACTAAATGGGACACCAAACCCTCTGGCCAGTTTCTTGTCACAATTATCTTTATAAAATAAGCATAAAGTATAGTTGTATATATTGTAATAAGAGGGATTACTATATATAATAACAACACTTTAAGAGCTTTGGGATAATCAACTTTTGAAAAGTCGTGATTGTTATAAGGTATCTTAGCTAAAAACATAGATGGCATAAGAACTATGAAAACAATAATGGACATATAATAATATATTTTCCATTCTATATTTATTGAAAAAAGCTTGTCTACAGTAAAAATTATAGCTGAAAATCCAAAATAGATTACTACAGCGTAAATAACTGCAAGAAAAAAGCTTCCTAATACCTTTATAATATAGTTTTCGTAGTGCTTTTTATTTCCCAACCATGGTATATAGAGAAATCCAAGGTATAAGAAAATACTTAGTCCTGTATATCTTACTATACTTGTATCTTTAAAATCTTTTAATAAATAAAAATAATATAATACCAAAGCTCCTATTCCAAGAATATATATAAATACTTCATTTAATTTCTTCATTTTCTTCTTCTCAAATATCAATTTTAAACACAAGGATAATGGTATTCCAAGAGCTATTATCATATTGATTCTTTGAATAATTTCAAAAGTTTTTTTACTTAAATTAGATTGATTTTCATTTGTTATAATAAGCATTATAACAAGAAGTATACATATTCCTATAGTTGTAGGAAATCTTTTAGTGCTTTCATATATAGATTTTACACTATCTTTTAAAAAGGTTTTAATTTTTATATTAAACAACCCCTTTCACTTTATTTAATATTGTTGTATATATTTTAATTGAAATAGTTCACCAATACAAGAAATACTTATTCAAATAGGAAATCTAACTTGTAATCTTAGACAATTTTAAGAATCTCTAGTAAAATAAAAGGTATCAATAGATTTTTATGCTAGAAAAAGGGGTGAAAACTATGAGGAAAAAACAACAAAAGGGACATGTTGTAATATTTATATTATTGGGGATTTTAATATTAAACCTATTTCCATTAAATTTATATGCTGAAGGTGAAAATACATATGATATTGTAATTAAAGGTGGCACTATATATAACCCTTCTACAGAACATGAATTGAAAGGATATAATTTAGGTATTATAGGTGATAAAATAGCAAGAATCACTATGGAAGATATTTCTGGCGAAGAAGAAATAGATGCTAGTGGTCTTGTTGTATGTCCTGGGTTCATAGATCTTATATCCTATGATCCTAATAATGTAGGAATTAAATTAAAGGTACTAGATGGAGTAACTAGTAACTTAGCTATGCATGGTGGCACTGATGATGCTGAAAATTGGTATAGAATCTGGTCTAAAAATAAAGTAATTACTAATTTTGGTGCCTCTTCATTTGTTACTAAACATCGTTGGCCTATTGTAGGACAAAATGTAGACGCTACCATTGAGAATGAGGAAGATATTAACAAAATAGTAGAGGATGTTAAAAAAAACATTGAAGCTGGTGCTCTTGGTATATCTTTTAGCTTAGAATATATACCAGGAGTTAAAAATGAAATAATTCCACTACTCAACTTAGCCAAGGAACTAAATGCTCCTACCTTTTTCCACCTAAGATATTCTGATGAAAAAAATGGACTAAAGGGAATAGAAGAAGTTATGGACTACGGGGAAAAGACTAGAGCCCCTATACACATTATGCATATTAATAGTACTGGCGGTACTTTTCATATGGATAAAGCTTTGAAAATAGTTAATGATGCTAGAAATGAAGGATTAGATATTACAGCATGTGTCTATCCTTATGATTTTTGGGCTACTTATATTGACTCAGCCCGTTTTAGACCCGGATGGCAAGATAAGTTTAAAATCAGTTACGAAGATTTACAAATTGGTGGAACAGATATAAGAATAACTGAAGATACCTTTGACAAATATAGAAGTCAGCATCTATTGGTAGCCGCTCATGGCTCTTTACCTGAAAATGAACTTATTATGTCTCTAAAAGACCCAGAAATGATGATAGGTAGTGACACTATCATAGAACCTTCTGGAAATAACCATCCAAGAGGTTCTGGTACTTATAGTAGATTATTTGGTAGATATGTACGGGAAAAACAGGTCCTATCTATGATGGACGCTATAAAAAAGACATCCTATTTACCCGCAAAAAGAATGGAAGATATTGCACCTTCTATGAAAAACAAAGGTAGAATTGAAGTTGGCTCCGATGCAGATATTACTATATTTAATCCAGATACAATAATAGATAAAAGTACCGTTAAGAATCCAGACATGCCCTCTGAAGGGGTTGAATATGTTATTGTAAATGGTGTAGTAGTAAAAAATAGTAATGGAATAGTAGAAGGAGTTTATCCAGGGAAGCCTATTAAATCATATTTTGCAAGTGGTACCCCTGAAAATAAACCTATAGATTTTAGTTTGAAAATTAATGATAAAGTAGAAGATTTAAAAAATGTATATAAAATCAATGATGAAATCTACATGCCAATAAAAAAACTTTCAACAGCTTTAAACTTAAATATTGACGATAATAAAGATGGCAATATAAATTTAAATGATTCTTTAAATATTAAAATAGGTAATAGAAAAGCAGTCTTAAAAAATAAGGATATACATTTAAAAACTGAGCCAATTATATATAAAGGCAATGTATACATTAACTCTTCAGATTTGGATACTATACTAAATGATAAATACAATATTGACATTTCAAATAATGCAGTTTCTTTGAAATATAAGGAAGAGGAAAGTTCAGAAAAACCTTCACCTTCTGATAATAATAAAAAAACATATCTAGGTATATCGGCTTTCTCAATACTACTTATTGCCCTTGTCTTAACTCTTAATAAAAATAAAAAGTAGGAAATATTCGCCTTATAGAGTTAAGGCGAATATTTTAATTTTTATTAAAATTAGCCTACATATTTTCCCACATTATCCTTTTAGTTTAAAAACAATTATACCAATTATCATTATTAAAACTCCTAAAGGCTTAGTAAAATGGAATTCAATTTTGGGACTCTCAAATAGTCCAAATGTATCAATTATAGTGGCAATTATTAATTGAACTACAAGAAGTATTGAAGTTGATAAAGTTGTACCTAATAAAGAAATTCCTGCCATAACACTATAAACTATTAACCCTCCAAAAACCCCACCTAAAAAATAAAGTTTATTAACTTCACCTAATTTCTCATAACCTACATTACCAAAACCTAACATAATAATTAAACAAAATATAAAACCAATAAAGTGGACCATTGTATTTGTTTCCCACAATCCAATTTTATCGCTTACACGAGTATTAAAAACACTTTGCAAACTTACTAAAATTCCTGCAATAGCTGAAAACAAAACTCCCATTAACACCAATATCTTCCCCCTAACTATTATACTATAGATATTTAAAAAAATCCTATTAGCTCAGAGCTAATAGGATTTTTTTCATATTTTATTAAAGGTTTATTTTCACTTCGTATTTATTTCTTAGTTCTTCAGTTTTATTTAAATATTTTTCTTGTTGTTTCATAGCAACAATTTGTTGTGAAATTTGGTCTTTAACTTCTTCTAAAGTTCTAGTACTTGCTTCTTTTTTATATTGAACTTTAATTATATGATATCCAAATTGAGTCTTTACAGGTTCACTTAGTTTACCTTCGTCAATACTGAAAGCTACTTCTTCAAATTCTGGTACCATCTTGCCTTTAGTAAACTCTCCTAAATCTCCACCATTATCTTTTGAAGGACAAATAGAATATTTTCTAGCAGCATCTTCAAAAGATAGTCCACTATTTATTTCATCAACTATTTCTTTAGCTTTTTCTTCTTCTTCAACTAGTATATGACTAGCTCTAGCTGATTCTGGCATTTTAAATTGTTCTTTATTGTCTTCATAAAACTTAGATACTTCTCCTTCTGTAGCAGATATATTTGATAAAAGTTTATTTATAGAATATTGTTTTAAAACAAATTCTTTAACTTTCTCTAATTCTGCTTTAAAAGTTTCTTCTTCATCAAGTTTGTTTTCAATAGCATCTAGATACATCACTTCCTGGTTCACTAGCTCGTCTACTACTTTCTTTATACCATCTGGTGATTGAAATTGCATAGCAACTTGTGGCCCTAATCCATTTATAAAAGTATGTACCTCTTGTTCTGTAATTTCCTTGCCATTTACTGTTGCCAATACTTTATTTTCTTCCATAATTTAAATTCTCCTTTATTGTTTATTCGCGATAATTTTACTGCATATAAAACGTATCATATAGGATTTTCATTGTCAAATAACAAATTATAATATCTTAAAATTTTATTGTCTATATCCTGTATGCTAATATGTCTAGCTTCTCTTATAGTCTCTTTCCCTTCAATAAATAAAAGTATAGCAGGAATAGTAAAAATATTATAATGGGCTGCTATTTTTAAAGATTTTTCCACATCGACTTTAAGGCGTTTTATTTTAGGATATTTTTTAAAAATTTCTTTCACCTTTGGTTGCATATCAGTACATACACCACAATTATTGCTTCCAAAATAGATCAATACTATTTTATTTTCATTTATTAATTTTTTTATAACTTCATTTGAATCAATAATATCCATTTTAAAATCTCCTTCTATAATTATAAAACCTTCTACCTATTTTTGAAAAGTAGAAGATTTAAAAATATCTATATACTACAAGGACTATAGCCACAAGCTGGACAAACAAAACATCCACCAGATGGAGCCATCATACTTCCGCATTCTGGACATGTATTTTTATTACTTCTTCTAACATTCTTAACTTTTTTTACTTTTACTTTAGCTTTAACCACACTATATTCCCCTTTCAAGTTTAAACTGTACTATATATTGTATATTATTTCAAATACCCTATCAACTCTATTTTAAACTTTTATAAAAAAAGTCTCAGATATTATTTCTGAGACTTTTTTTATATATTTAATATTCAACTATATTTACACTCTCCATTACTACTGGCTCTATTGGTCTGTCATTCATATCCGTATCTACTTTTGCAATTTTATCTACTATATCCATTCCTTCAAAGACCTGACCAAATACTGTATGTCTACCATCTAGCCAATAAGTACCTCCAACTTTTTTATAATTTTCTATTACAAAATCAGGGTAGCCATTCTCTTCTCCTAATTCTTTCATCTGTTTTATAATATCTTTGTCTACTTTGGAGTTTTGTACTATAAAAAATTGGCTTCCATTTGTATTAGGACCCCTATTAGCCATAGATAGAGCACCTTTAAAATTTCTATAGTTTAAATCAAACTCATCTTCAAAAGGACTGCCCCATATACTTTCACCACCTGCTCCTGTTCCTTCTGGATCTCCTCCTTGAATCATAAAATCTTCAATAACTCTGTGAAAAATAACACCATTATAATAACCATTCTTTGCATGAGTTTTAAAATTTTCTACTGTCTTTGGTGCTACATTGGGAAAAAACTTTACTTTTATAGTCCCATAGTTTGTTACTATTTCTCCTATTTCCTCACCTTTTTTTGGTAAATCAGTAAGTTGCATTCAATTCTCCTCCTCACTTTAATTTCATATATGTTCTATTATATCCAATGAAATCCTATTATTACAGAGTTTTTTTATATAGTACAAAAATACTATAAAGAAGCCATATATATATTTAAGACATCTTCATATGTAAGAGGTTTAAAAGAACCTACTGTACCTTTATTGTGATCAACAGCCGCTTTAGCCATTTTTTCTAAGTTTTCTTTTCCAATGCCCACTTCTTTCAAAGTAGATGGCAATCCTAAAAAATTAAAATATTCTCTTGTTTTATCTATAGCTTCATTAGCTATAACATAGTCACTTTTATTTTCATCTATACTCCATATATTCACACCATATTCTACAAATTTATATACATTTTCATCATCTAAAACATGTCTCATCCAATTAGGATATAGTATTGCAAGACCTACTCCATGCGTAATATCATAATAGGCACTCAATTCATGTTCTATAGCATGAACGCTCCATTTGAAATCTTTCCCTTTACCATAGCTTAATAGTCCGTTTATTGCAAGACTTGAAGCCCACATTATATTGCTTCTTGCTTCATAGTTTTCAGGTTCATCTATAGCTATCTTTCCATACTTTATACAGGTTTTCAAAATGGCCTCTGCCATTCTATCTTGTAAATAAGCCTCTTTTGTCCTACTAAAATAGGATTCAAATACATGGCTCATAATATCTGCCACTCCTGCTACAGTTTGATTTTTAGGAACTGTAAAAGTGTATTTCGGATCTAGTATTGAAAACTTAGGAGCCATGCTTGGGTGACCTACACTTAGCTTTTGATTTGTTTCCATATTGGTAATTACTGCACCAGCATCCATTTCTGAACCTGTAGCGGATAAAGTAAGTATCGCACCTAATGGAAGAGATTTTTCTACTTTTGCTTTTTTAATTAAAAGATCCCAAGGATCTCCCTCATAATAATAACCTGCAGCTATGACTTTTGCACAGTCTATAGAACTGCCCCCACCTATAGGTAAGATGAAATCTACACCTTTATCTTTACAAATTTTAATTCCCTCTCTTACACTTGTTATTCTAGGATTAGGATCTACATCTGCCAATTCCCAGTATTCTATATTATTATCTTTAAGTATATTTACTACTTCATCATATATACCAGTTTTTTTTATACTCCCTTTGCCATAAACAAAGAGAACTTTTGAACCATATTTTTTTATTTCATTACCTAGTACTTCTATCTGTCCATCTCCAAAAAATATTTTTGTTGGAATAGAATAATTAAAGTTTAGCATATTGCCAACTCCTTTCTAGATATTTAAACAGTACCTATAATATATTACCCTATTTTTTAAATACAAAACTCCCTTCATTTAAAAGGGAGTAATTTTTTAAGCACTTATAACTTTTTCTTGCCAATTTTTCTTCTTATAAATAAATATTCCATATAGACATATTATTAAATTACTAAAACTCATGGAAAACCATATTCCTGTAGGACCTGCTTTTGTAAAATGCTTAAATATAAGTATCATAGGAAGTCTTACAAACCAAAGTCTGCCTACTTCCATTGACATAGAATACTTAGTATGACCTGACCCCTGGAATATTCCTTGAAGTACGCTAAAAATCCCCATAAGTGGCATAGAAAAAGAAATATATCTAAGATAATTAATTCCTTGTGATATAACCTCTTTATCATCTTTTGAACGTATAAAGAAATTAATTATTTCATTGTCTTTCCATAATATAAATAAAAGTCCTACCATTGAAAAAAGAATTGTTAATATAAGTGATTTTTTAAATGCTTCTCTCACCCTGTCTAACTGATCTGCCCCTATGTTTTGTCCTACAATAGAAGTTAGAGCGGCTCCAATACCCATAGCCGGCTGTGATATAAGTGAAGTAATCCTATTTACCATTCCAAAAGCAGCTATAGTAGCCGTTCCATAAGAAGCTATGAAGCCATTAAGAACCATAAAACCTAGCGCTGATCCAGATTGTCCCAAAGAGGCAGGTAGTGATATATTTAAAATTCTTTTTATTATATCTTTATCAAATTTAAAACTTTTAAAACTTGGCTTGATTACCTCTGAATGTCTTAATAATATGTATATACTAGATAAAGCTAAGAAAGCTCTTGAAATTATTGTTGCAATAGCAGCTCCCGCAATTCCCATATTAAAATTAAATATGAAAATAGGATCTAATACTGTATTCATTATGGCACTAATACCACTAATTATAGTTGGTAAAAGAGTATTTCCTTGAGCGTTCATAATAGAATTAAAATTAAAAAATAAAAACATAAAAGGTAAATCTATAAAACTTAATCTTAAATATATATTACTATATTCAGCTAAATCACCTTTCCCTCCCATTAACTTAATTACAAGAGGTGTTATTATATATCCAATAATAGTAAAACAAATAGCAGCTAATACAGATATTGCAATAAGCTGGCTAGAATATCTATTGGCTTCTTCTTCTTTTGAAGCTCCTATCAATTGTGACAAAATAGAGGTTCCAGCTACAGAAAGTCCTATTCCTATAGATATAAATAAATATAGTACTGGCCAAACAAAAGCTGTGGCTGCAAACTGGACTGAACCTAATTTACTTACCCACATTCCATCTACTAGATTATAAAGAGTTTGAATTAAATTGTTAATCATAATAGGTAATGATAATGTAATAATTACCTTATATAAATTTCCCTTGAGCATAAGCTCTTTTCTTTGACCCTCTTTCATATAATTCCCCCAATCAAAATTTATTTAGATGCTCGAAGTAATATTTATATTATACCACTTTCAATTAAAATTTGCTTGAAAAATAATAAAAGACCACCTTTAATAATATGAAATAACTCTATACTATTAAAGGTAGCTTTATATTTTAATAATCTTTATTCTTATATTTATTATATATACGTCTATAAACAATGACTAATATAAACAATCCTAATGTAGCTGATATTGCTGAAATTGTTCCGCCTATATTGCTATCAAATAACAATGAAATTATAGCTGATATAATAAATATTAAGCTATATATAATCCACATAATTCCATTAGCCCTATTATATGCTTTTACATCAGAAATTTCTTCAGTTTTCACTACTATTCCAGACCAAAAATGCATTGGTGTTTTCTTATTTAATGCATATATTCCAATGCAAATAAAAACTGTAGCACATATAAATAAAATCACTGCTAATGGTATTACATCCTCCATATAGAACACCTCCTAGTCTAGGAAGATTTCAAATTTTCCAATCCTTTCTCTATTATCATTTTTAAATGAACCTTTTCTTCTTTATTTAAAAATGTAGCTTCTATCGAATTTTTTATAAGCTTTATTATATCCTCAATAGAAAATCCTAACTCCTCTATTAAAAGCTCATATTCTTTATCCAATGAAGTATTTGAAACAGTTGTATTGTCAGTATTTACAGTGACTAATATGCCATTATCTAAGAATTCTTTTATAGGATATTCATCTAATGAGTCTACTGCTTTAGTCTGTAAATTACTTATAGGACACATTTCTAAAAATATATTTTTATTTTTTATAAGTTCCATTACTTCTGGACTTTTTATAGCCGCTATTCCATGGCCTATTCTCTCGGCATGTAAAAGTTCTATTGATTTAGTTATATTCTCATATTTTCCAGTTTCCCCTGCATGAACTGTTATATTATAGCCTTTTTTATAAGCCAAATCAAAGGCTTCTTTGTGGTCTTCTGGTGGAAAACCCTCTTCTCCTCCTGCCAAATCTACTGCTACTACTCCTTTTCCAAGAAATTTCTCTCCCCTTTTAACTACCTCTATGCTTTTATCCACACTCTCATACCTCATACATGCAAGTATAGCATTAGATAATATATTAAAATCTTTCTTAGCTCTTTCCATTCCTTTCAACACACTTTCTACAGCTTCATCAAAGCTAAGTCCTTTTTCCATAAAAAGAAATGGAGCAAATCTTATTTCTACATATTTTATATTTTGTTTACTTAAATCTTCTAAAAGTTCGTATGTAATTCTTTCTATATTTTCTTTCCTTTGCATAACTTTCAACGGATAAGAAAACCTTTCTAAATACTCAACCAATGAATTGCACTCGTCCTCGACTTTAGCCATTTTTTCAAATTGCTCTAGAGAGATACCTTCCATATCTTCCCCTTCTTCCAATAATAACTCATACATAGTTTCCGGTCTCACGCTTCCATCTAAATGACAATGTAGCTCAATTTTAGGAAGTTTTTTTAATATATTTTTCATAGTAGTGTTCGTCTCCTTTTTTTGATTTTATATTTATTAAATCTTTTTTCAATATTACTTATAAAAAGAACCGTACCTACTGTTCTATTATTTTTATTCCTGCTAAATTCATTAAATTTTTTGCATTAGTTGATGTTGATTTTCCTGATTTTATCTTATAATCAAATCTAATAGTCTTATCTTCATATTTATCTTCAAAATAAAAATTCCTTATTCTTTCCTTTGAGTCTAAGGCACAAAGCTCTAAGTCATGGGTAGTTATCATTCCTATAATATTATCTTTATTTAAATTTCCTATAACATTTTTAGCACCTAGGATTCTATCTACTGAATTTGTCCCAGTAAATATTTCATCTATTAAAAATATCATATTATCCTCGTTCTTTGACCTATCTATAATCCTTTTAATACGAAGTATTTCTGCATAAAAAGTAGATATTCCACCCTTTAAATTATCTACAATCCTCATAGATGTAATTATATCTAATAAAGTAAGCTCTATAGATTTGGCACAAACTCCTGCTCCATTGTAAGCTAGTACAAGATTTATACCTATGGTCCTTAAAAATGTAGTTTTTCCTGACATATTTGAACCAGTTATGATAAATATTTCATTGTCTATTCTAATATCATTGTCTACCCTATCTTCCATATTTATTAGTGGGTGGCCTAGTTCTTCAGCTATTATTTTAGATTTTCCGTCTACTATTTCCGGAAATATTATATGGGAGTTTATATTGTTTAATACTGAAAAACTAATTAAACTTTCTATTTCTCCTATACCTTCAATCCAACATCTAACCTTTTCCCTATATTTGTCCTTCCACTTTTCAAGCAAAAATATACACTGATAATCCCAAAGCAACAATACATTTAAAAATAAATTAGCAATTCCACCTGAACGAATATTAATTATCTCTGTGATCTTATCCAGTCCTTTTATAGCTTCTATAGAAGACCGACCTTGAGAAAACATAGTTTCTTTAATTCTTTTTAATTCTTCACTAGAAAAATCCTCTTTTTCTAGAAATTTTAAAACTTCTAAATACGTCTCCAGATTGTATTTTAAATAATGTACAGTTCCTAATATTTTACTATTTCTAAACATACTTAATAGCCATATTAAAACCTGAACTATTAATACATCTAAACCTATATAAATCATAAAATGATTTCTAGAGATAATTCCAAATATAATAATACTAAAGACTAAAGTAGGCATAAATCTAATTAAGTTTTTTATAAATTTACTTTTAAATAAATTTTCCTTTGACTCTGCATATTTTATAAGTATCTCTGGATCTTTTAAGTCTTTTTTATTTTTATAAGTTAGATACTCTATTTCCTGTACTAAGCCTAGCTTTCCACTTAATTCTTTAATAGCCTCTTGTCTCAAATAAATCTTTTTCTTGTCTTTATCTGGTTTTAAAAGATTATTGGCAAATATTTTTCTTCCAGTATGGGTATTTGTAATATTTAATAGTTGAAAAATAGAGTTTTCTCCTACTATATCTAAGTCATTTGAATAGTCATGACTCGTATCTATAAACTCTTTTCCTGTGTCTTTAAAATCTATCCAAGCTCCATCTATTCTAGATATATATCTCCCATTTATATCCTCTAAAATCTTAGCCCGTTCCCTTTCTTCTCTTATCTTTTGATGATATACTACTAAAACAGAAAATAAAAACACTAATATTATTTCCAAAGTTAAAAACAAATTTCCAAAACCATTGTAAATCTTATATCCAAAATAAATAATTAATACAATGAGAAAAAATCTAATATTACTGATTATATTATCCTTTTTTCCTAAGGATTTATATAAATTATTGTATTCTTCTTTTTTATCTATAAACCTTTTTCTCATTCAATCATCTCCAATAAGAGCATTATAACATATCTAACTATATCACTCATAACTTTTTCTCTTAGTCACATTTAGCATTTCATGTCTTCCATCTTTATATAGTTTGTACTTAAACTTAATGTTTTATATTAAAAAACATCATGAAATTATATTATAATCCTTACTAGATATAAATTTGAAAGTTTGTAAATTTAAATATACCATTGCCTTGTTTTAATTTACCAGAATTAAATATTTCAGTGAATCCATCATCTATTTCATTTATTAAAGTTTTCGGAATATCCAAAGTATAGTGTGCAGGCAAAATTTTTTCAATATTGAGTTTTCGAACTTTCTTCACTGATTTCATAAATTCTATTGGATCTGTTGTTGGATAAAAGGCATATAAAATACCCTTATAAATCAAATCACCTGAATATAGATAATTTCGTTCTAATTCGTAAAGACAGATATGCCCCGGTGAATGTCCTGGAGTATGTATAACTTGAACCGTTCTTTTTCCTAAATCAAATAAATCACCATCATATAATATACGCTCTGGTTCACCTTGGAAAAGCTGATACTTAGTAATATCAAAATCAATAGGAAAATCACAAGGTTTCTTTATTAAATTGTTTTTGACAACTTGTAATGGAATTGGAAATTTAGAGGAAAGCCATTCTTTTTCTGTTTCATAAACTGATATATTCCTAAAAAACTTATGCCCGCCAATATGATCCCAATGAACATGAGTTGTAACAATTTCAAGCGGCAACTCTGTAATTTCATCAACAACAGTTTTTATGTTTGATACACCTAATCCAGTATCAATAAGCAATGCTTTCTCAGCCCCAATAAGCAGATAGCAATGAGTTTCTTCCCAATGCCTATACTCACTGATTACATACGTATCACAATCTATTTTTTCAACAGTAAACCAATCATTCATTTTTCACCTTCTAACAATTATATAAGTAATCTTTACTTCACATTTTCTAACAACTAGAACAATCTAATCAATTCCATTATCACATCCACTAATTTCTACCTCATCTAAATTTTCATTAGGAATCATAAAAAATCCACAATAAGGTTTACAACATATATATCTATCATTTCTTTCCTTGCTCATAGCTTTTCTCCTAGATTAATTATATTTTATGAATAAGTTCTTTTATATAATACTTTTTTTATGTCTAGGTACGAAATACTATCTGGCAATTTTTCTTTAATAGGTTTTAAATAATTAGAGCCTACTTCGTCAACTACTTCCAGTACTTGTTTCTCTATACTTTCATCTACCATGTTTGACCAATCTATTTTCTTCCCTTCGTTTTGGCATTTAACTAGATGATTAAAAATCGTTTCCTCCACTAGATTTCTTTCTTTTGCAATTTCTTCTATTGCTTTCCCTTCAATATATAGATTATAACTTATTTCATGGCTTTTTATTTTTCCACTGCTTGATTTTGCATTATTATCTTTTTTCAACTTCTTAGGTGCATCTGAACCTGTTTTTTCTCTGTACTCTAATATAGCATCTAAAAATATTTCTCCATATCTTTCATACTTTACATTCCCTATACCTTTCATAGTAAGCATTTCTTCTTTATTTTCTGGTAAATAGGTACACATCTCCCTTAGAGTACTATCTGAAAATATAACATAGGGAGGTACACTTTTTTTCATAGCTATTTCCATACGAATACCTCTAAGCTCTTTAAATAGCTCCCCATGTATAGGTAAATCTCTCTTAGGCAATTCTTCTTCTTTTTCAACTCTTTGATATACCTTCTTCTTTCCCTTTAGTATCTCCATAGATTTAGGAGTTAATTGAACAACAGGAAATTTTCCTTCTGTCATATGGAGGTATGCATCTGCTATAAGGAGTAAAATCATATCCTTTATAGCTTTTTCAGTATATTCATCCATAATTCCATACGTTGATAGTTTATCTAATCCAAATTCTAAAATTCTTTTATCCCTTGAACCCATGAGAACTTTAGCAACCATAGTAGTACCATATCTTTGTTCCATTCTATATACACAAGAAATTATCTTCTTAGCTTCTAAACTAATATCTTTTAGTTCTCTATCATCCAAACAATTGCTGCAAAAATTACAGTTTTTATTTCCCACTTCCTCGCCAAAATAATTACGAAGCCTTCCCCTTAAACAATCTCTAGTATGGCAATAGTCTATCATATGTTGAAGATTTTTATATGATATTTCCTGTCTTTTAGGGTTATAAATACTTTGTTCAATAAGATATTTCTGTTTTATAACATCTTGAGGTGAGTATAGTAGAATACAATCACTTTTTTCTCCATCCCTTCCAGCACGTCCAGCTTCTTGATAATAAGCTTCTATATTCTGGGGCATATTATGGTGGATTACAAATCTGACATTAGATTTATCTATACCCATTCCAAAGGCATTTGTTGCAACCATGACTAAAATTTTATCATATATAAAATCTTCTTGTGTCCTCTTTCTTTCTTCATTTGTTAGGCCAGCATGATATATACCTACATTAAATCCCTTTTCACTTAAAAAGTTTCCTACACTTTCTACTTCTTTTCTAGTAGCACAATATATAATTCCCGACTCTTCAGGACTTTTTTCTAAATAATTCAATATAAAAGTTTTTTTATCTGAAGACTTTTTAACTTCAAAATATAGATTAGGACGATCGAAACCAGTTATTATCTTCAGTGGATTATTAAGATTTAATATCTTGCAAATATCTTCTACTATTTCCTCAGTAGCCGTAGCAGTAAAAGCTCCTATTACTGGTCTATAATCTAGACTAGATATAAATTTAGGAATCTCCCTATAACTAGGACGAAAATCATGTCCCCATTGACTAATACAATGAGCTTCATCTACAGCAACTAAAGGTATTTTTACCTTTCTAGTAAAATTCAAAAATATCTCAGAATTAAGCCTCTCTGGCGCTATATATATAAGCTTATATTTTCCTTTTATACTTTCATCTATTCTTAAGTTCTGCTCCCTTATAGACAATGTACTATTTATAAAAGTAGCAGGAATTCCAAATTCATTAAGTGCATCTACTTGGTCTTTCATTAAAGATATTAATGGGGAAATTACTAGTGTAATGCCATCTAATAATAGAGCAGGAATTTGATAACATAATGATTTCCCTCCACTAGTAGGCATTATGCCTAGTACATCTCTTCTATCTAGGACCCCTTCTATTAGTTCTTTTTGTCCACTTCTAAATTCTTCAAACCCAAAATACTCATGTAGTACTACTTCTGCATTCATTTAATTTTCCCCCTTATAACCATGGAATAATACTAATACTTATTGTATCAGATAATATTTAAAAATAAAATAATACCTATATCCAATAAAGTAACATTTCATTGGATATAGGTATTAATGAATTAGATAAGTATTTCAATTTTACTAAACTAGCTATTTAGCATCTATTTGAAATTCTTTGTTTTTCTCCATTATTTTTAAAATAACTAAAGATAACATACTTCCTCCTATACTACTTAGAATAAAAGGATATATGAAGAAAAATGCTCCTACTTCATTTCCCATTATATATTTTGCAATCGGAAAAGCAAGTAATCCCCCAAGGATTCCTGTCCCAAATACTTCTCCTATAGCTGAAATATATTTGTTTTTTGTATATCTATAGAATACCCCAGCAAGCAATGCACCTATCACACTACCTGGAAAAGCTAATAGACTCCCTGTACCTAATATATTCCTTAAAAAAGATATTGAAAATGCTATTCCCGCACTATATAATGGGCCTAATACTATAGAGGATAGAACATTTACAGCATGCTGAACTGGAAAACATTTTGAAACCCCAACTGGAATATATATTAAATTTCCAAGGGCTACTCCCATGGCTATGAACATTCCAGATATGGCCAATTTTCCACTCTTCTTTTCTACCATTTAAATCACCTTCAATTTGTTAATCATCATTTCTTAAAATATTTATATCTTTTCCATCCATTATCCTATTCATATTTCTCACAGAACACATTTTTCCACACATTGTACAGCTATCTTCATGTTCTGGAGTAGATTCTTTTCTATATCTTCTTGCCTTTTCTTCATCTATTGCTAGGCTAAACATTTTCTCCCAATCTAATTTTCTCCTTGCCACACTCATTTCTAAATCCCATTCTTTTGCCCCAGGTAATCCTTTAGCTAGATCTCCTACATGAGCTGCAATCTTTGAAGCAATAATTCCTTCTTTCATATCATCTAAATCTGGAAGTCTTAAATGTTCTGCTGGTGTTACATAGCATAGAAAATCTGCTCCACTACTTGCAGCTATTGCACCTCCAATAGCGCTTGTTATATGGTCGTATCCAGGTGCTACATCAGTAACTATTGGTCCAAGAACATAGAAAGGAGCACCATGGCATAGCTTTTTCTCTAACAATACATTTGCTTCTATTTCTTCTATAGCTATATGACCTGGTCCTTCTATCATAACTTGTACATTCCTTTCCCAGGCCCTTTTTGCCAGTTCTCCCAGAACTATAAGCTCTTCTATCTGTGGACCATCAGTACCATCCTCAATACTTCCAGGTCTTAGAGCATCACCAAGACTTATTGTCATGTCATATTCTTCACATATATCTAAAAGTTCATCAAAATATTCATAAAATGGATTTTCCTTATTATTTAATTCCATCCAAGCGTATAAAAGTGATCCCCCTCTTGATACTATATTGGTAACCCTGTTATTCTTTTTAAAAACTTCAGCTGTCCTTCTATTCATTCCTGCATGAACTGTTATAAAATCCACTCCATCTTTCCCATGCTTTCTTGCTACATCTAAAAATTCCTTTGAAGTAATATCTTTTAATTCTTTATCATAAAACCCTACAGCATCATATACTGGAACAGTTCCTACTATCGCAGAAGACATTTCAACCAATCCTCTTCTAAATTCTTCGGTTTTTCCAAAAGAACTTAAATCCATTATGGCTTCTACATCCATATCTATAGCAGTTTTTACTTTTTCAAGTTCCACATCCACATTTGGACAATCTCTGGAAATACCTAAATTTACATTTATCTTTGTTTTTAGTCCTTGACCTATTCCCTCTGGACTTAGAGAACTATGTTTTTTGTTTGCAGGTATAACAATTTTACCTTCAGCTATTCTACTTCTTAAAACTTCAATATCCATTCTTTCTTTTTCTGCTACCACCTCCATTTCTTTTGTAATAATTCCTTTCTTAGCTGCATCCATTTGAGTTGTATAATTCATTTAAAACTCCCCCTTATTTATTTTTTTAATCTATATCATCTTTCTTCATATTTAAAAAAACTTTCTTTTCCAATGTATATATTTTAAATCTTAATTCTTCATAGGCTTTTGATTCTTCATAATATTCTATAATTTTTAAGCATTCTTCAATGCTTCTCAAACCTTCCTCAACCCTTTTAAAATTAGAAACAATTAAATCTTCTATACTCTCTTTTCTATCTAGACTACTTTCCTTTGACGTTTTAAGTCCCACATCCTTTGAGGCTTCTCTGCTTTTGATTAGTTCTAAACTAGAAAAACCTTTCCTCACTAAATGGCGTATTTCCCTTATTTCTCTTGATATTTCACCATCTTCAAATATAAATCTTTCTATATCCTCTATAACCCTAAGTCCTTCTGATACCCTGTTTATATTAGCATCTATTATTCTATATACACTCAAATTACCACCTGCCTTTCAGACAAATAAAAAACTGTATATTCCAACAGAATATACAGTTAAGTATCAAAATAAATATAAAAAAACTGATCCCTCCGTTGGAATTACCCAAATCAGGTTCTTAGGGTCAGGAATAACATTCCTATCTCAGCCTATCAATATAAGCCCCCCTTATGTTTTATATTAAGTTTTAATTTTAACAACTCCATCATATCATCTTTTAAAGATTATGTAAAATTAAATATATTAAATAAAAGATATAATTGTAGATTGATGTAACATATTTCCTAGGTATATGAATATTATATAAAGATACATATCATTTTGATTGGAGATATTTATATGACTAATAAAATTGTAATATCTATTATAATTTTAATATCTTTTCTAGCAAAAAATAAATCTATGGTTTTTGCTGGATTTATTATTTTATTATTATCTTTTTTAAATAATGATAATTTAAACAATCTACCTAAAAATTATTTTTTAAACATCGGAATGACTTTTTTAATGATTTGGATGCTATCCCCTTTATTAGATAAAGAAAACAACCTACAACTATTAAATATGAAAAGCTATTTGAACTTAGAAGCTATTGTTTCTTTCATAGTTGGTTTTTTTATTGTAATAATAGCTGCAAAAGGACTAAATTTTTTAAATAATAATCAATCTGTTTTAACTGGTGTAATAACTGGTTCTATTATTGGAGTAACCTTTTTTGGCGGAATTCCTGTAGGCATCTTAACTGCTTCTGGTATAACTTTTTTGATATTAAAAATTATTAAGCATTAACACTTTCCCATTATAGGGCATAGTCTTATAATAGGAATTGGATTTTCCTATTCCTTATCAGGGGGTGCTAAAAAATGGGAAATAAACAATGTGGATGGAATAGAGGTTGTCCAGATACTTCACTATTATTCTTCTTTCTACTGCTAGTTATTATTTTCTGTGACCATTGTTAAGGATATTAGTGACAAAAAGGGTCAGAGGCATATAATCTATATGCCCTGGCTCTTCTATTTTTTATTTTATAAATGATAATAATTATCATTTACATTGAGTTACCAATATAGTATACTATTATTGGTTTCAAATTATCGCGGCAAATATAATATTGGAGATGATAATTTGGCAACTATGCAATATCCTAGATTTAAACAATCTAGAAGATTAGGGTTAAATGTTTGTGGCCATCCAAAAGCTATGAATAGGGCTCATAAAGGTGCTTCAAGGGATGATAAAAAGCTTTCAAATTATGGAATGCAGTTATTAGAAAAGCAAAGACTCCGTGCTTATTATGGAGTAATGGAAAAACAATTTTTAAAATATGTAAGGGAAGCAAAGAAAGCTGACGAACAAACCAGCCATGCTCTGGTTAAAATACTAGAGTCTAGACTGGATAATTTAGTATATAGATTAGGGTTTGCTTCGTCTATTAGACAAGCAAGACAAATGGTTGTACATGGTCATATACTATTAAATGGTACAAAGGTAGATATACCTTCCTATAGGGTAAAAATAGGAGATACTATTTCTTTGAAAGAGAAATCACAAAATGTAGAACTGTTTATGGACAATTTTTACTCTAGTTTCTATATTAACTATCCTTATCTAGATAAGGATAAAGAAAGTTTCTCTGGTAAATATTTAAGATATCCAGAAAGAGATGAAGTACCTATTGAAATTGATGATCAATTAGTAGTTGAATACTACTCAAAACTTATATGATAATAAAAACACTTGGAAATTCCAAGTGTTTTTTTGCATTTATCTACCATATTCTAGAAAAACAGGAATAATAAAGTAAGCTTATCATAAAATATTAATAAGATGGAATTTAAATAAAGTTTAAAGATAAACTTTAAACAAGCCTAAAATCCTCTCTTCTCATCCACATTTCCAGTCCCCAAAATATTTCTTTACTTTCTCCTAGTTTAAGAAGTACAGAACTTATATAAGTTTTAATCCTAGGAGGTGAGTAGAATGACAGTTCTAGAAAATCTTTTTAAATTTTTAACTATTTTACTTAGTTTCCTAATTCAACTAATACAATTTCAAAATATAAAAAATAGCAAGAACTCCTCTGAAAAGAAGAGTTCTAAAAGAAAGAGAAAAGTTTAAACTTATAGGGGAGTTGCAGCTCCCCTATAAAGCCCCTCAGTTTATATTATATCATTAATTTAGAATTTTATTACACATTTTAGAACTTTAAAAATCTATCTTTTAATCCTAATACCTTTTTTAGTAAATTCTATTTGTCTTTCTTTTAACAGTCTTCCTATCGCCCTTTTAAATGCACTTTTACTCATATTTAATTCCCTGTAAATTTTCTCTGGAGAACTATTGTCATTTAATCCTAGTTCCCCTTTATTGCTTCTCAACTTTTTCAAAATTCTATTTGCATCTCTATCCATTTGCTTATATGATTTTTTCCTTAAACTTAAATTTAGTTTTCCATCTATTCTTACTCTAGTTACCCTAACTTCTACTTCGTCACCAATCTTATATACACCATATAATTCATTTTTAGGAATTAGTCCATCATATTTATTATCAACAGCTACAAAGGCCCCCATATCATGGTTTATTCCGTAGATTGTACCTTTAACCCTATCATTTTCTTTGTAAGGAGATTTACTACTTAATATATTTTTTATTTTCATAGTAGCACAAGGTCTATTGCTTTTATCTATATATACTCCCACTAAATATTCCCTTCCCTTTTCAACTTTACCTATTTGTTCGGTGAAAGGAAGAAATAGATCTTTATCAATTCCCCAATCTAAAAATGCACCTATTTTAGCATTTTGAACTACTGTGAGAAGTCCTATTTCACCAACGGTTAATTTAGGCTTCTTTGTTGTGGCTAAAATTTCATTTTTAGCTCCTTTATATATAAATACTTCTATCATATCTCCTTCTTTAGTATTTTGAGGCATTTCCCTTTTAAGAAGGAATACATCATCTTTACTTTTCCTATCTTTAGTATTTAAATATAATCCTGATTGTGTTATTTTTATAACTTCTAATTTTTGTATTTTCCCAATTTCTATCATATTTCACCTTCTCTTTTCTCTATACTCTTATATAGCATTGCATATTCTAGAAAAATTATCAAGATATTTTATTTTCTATGCATTCTTTTAGAAAAATCTATTATTTTTCTATCATATTCTTCATACATTAATGGAGATGAAAGCAAAAAATCTGCTGTGGATTTATTGGTTGCAATAGGTATATCATAGAGAACTGCAATACGAAGCAATGCTTTCACATCTGGATCATGAGGCTGCGCTGTCAGTGGATCCCAGAAGAAAATCATGAGATCTATATCCCCTTCAACTATACGACAACCTATTTGCTGATCCCCTCCTAAAGGGCCACTATTAAAAGCTTTAACGGGTATATGGACTGCATTTGTAATCATCATTGCAGTAGTCCCAGTTCCACATAAGAAATGCCTGCCAAGTTTGTCTTTGTTAGCACTTACCCATTCAATTAAATCTTCTTTTCTATTATCATGAGCAATAAGAGCTATGTGCTTTTGTTTTTTCATAGCAACTATTTGAAAATCCTTATCTACTTTCATCGTAAGTTCCCCCCTATGTAAAATTCCTTAATCACATTATACTATATATTTTATATAATCTCCCAAAAATTATATTCTTAAGGAATAGTAAATAAGTTTTATACATATAATCTTATGAGTATGTATCAGGAGGAATAAAATGATTGTTTTTATAAGACTAAAAAAACTAAAAATTTTCTTTCTAATTATAGTCATCATATTATCTTGTCTACTTGGAATCCATTTGTTGGATAACTTTTCTAAAACCTCAACTACATTTGCTAATAAAGATTTAAATACAGAACTACAAGAAATCTTTAATACCAGAAATCAGGCTCTATTAGAGAAAAATATAGATATATTATCAGATCTATATAATAAAGAAGTCCGAAACGGACTATGGGCTTATGAACATGAGCTAAAAAAAATGGAATGCCTTAAGAAATGGTCTAATAGGCAATCTGTCCAGTTCAAAAAAATCAATTCAGAAGTTATTTTGAGAAATGCTAAAGAAAAAGAAGATGGTTACTCAGTAAACTTATTAGTTTCTACAGAATATCAATATATATATCAAGATGATACAGAAATAAATAATTCCTTTAGAATAGGTACATATCATTCTTTAGATTTAATGAAGAATAAAGATAAATATATTGTTACAAGAGAATGGTATACAGATCCTTTTGCTGATTCTCTACATTTAGACGAAATGGAAAGTAAAGAAATCAAAGATATTATACTCTCAGGAAAACCTAAAGATTTATCTGATTTAAGTGAGAGAAGAAAAAAAGCAGTAGAATATGCATATAAATATAGCGGTGCTGCTAATTTACCAAAGTATGGATTCCAGTATAATTCTGAATACAGAGATTATAATAACGAAGGAGGCGACTGTACTAATTTTGCTTCTCAAGTATTCTATGAAGGTGGTGATTTTGAAAAAAATTATACATGGAACTATAAAAAAGGATCTGGTAGTAAAGCCTGGGTAAATGCCCAAGCCTTCCATAACTACATGGTATATAGTGGTAGAGCTTCTATAATTGCTGAAGGCAGTTATAATGAAGTTTTAAAACATTCATATAAACTTTTGCCTGGTGATTATATAGCTTATAAGAAAAAAGGAAAAGTGGATCATATATCTATTGTAACTGATATAGATTCTAAAGGATATGCTTTGGTAAATTCTCATAACTCTGATAGACATAGGGTACCTTGGGATTTAGGTTGGAACGATAAAGATATAGTATTTAACTTGGTCCGTGTTAATTACTAAATAAGCCAGTCCATATGACTTGGCTTGTATTTTTTATTAGCGTATGATCTTCTTTATAGTTTCAAAAAGAATTGGCTTCATTTCATCTATATCAGCAGGTTCATTTAATATTATAGAGCTATAGCATACAGAACCCGTTAACTCTAAAATAATAAACAATATCTTTTCAATATCATTATTGTGTAATGGATATTTTTCATATCCTCTTTCAAACATAAGATATATTTCATGTATCTCTTCATAATCATTATAAGCTTTTTTAAATACTCCCCAAGATAAATTTTTATATATTAATTTCAACATAAGCTTATCTTTTCTTAAATATTCAATTATATAATCTATAAAATATGAAAGTTCTTCCTCAAAATCATTAAATCCCCTTGCCTTCGTATGTTTAATAGCTTCGCTTAATACATGGGTGCTTTTATTTAAAATTATTTTATCCAATATATCATATTTATTCTTAAAATATAGATAAAAAGTCCCTTTGCCTACTCCTGCTTTTTTTATTATATCACTTATGGCTGTATCATTTATTCCCTTTGTAGTAAATAAATCATAGGCTGCCTTATATAAAGAATTTTCCTTTTGTTTCTTGTTCTTTTCAACTTTAGACACAATAAAAGATTCCTCCTTAATTTAAAATATCACCTATCTATAAATATTATATCAAATTAATTATCTATTAAGTATTATTTTTAGATATTTAGGAAATAATACTTATATATCGACGAAAGGAAGATATGTATGGATCAAAAATTTATTATAATAACTGAGGGAAAGTTTTCTCAACCTATGTCTAGGGAAGAAGCTATAAAAACTGTTAAAAAATATGATCAAAAAGATATTATAGCATATGTAGTGTCCGAAGAAGAAGCTAACAGAATAAAATCTCCTGATAATTTTAATGAACCTAAATGGAAATAACAAAACTGGGCATAAAACATTTTATGCCCAGTTTTGTTTTATTATCTTAATCATCCATTTTATCCTAAAACTTTAATAAGGGTTTCTCCAATCATATCTGGAGTATCTACCATTCTAATTCCACATTCTCTCATAATTTTTATTTTTTCCTGTGCCGTTCCTTTGCTTCCAGATATTATAGCTCCTGCATGTCCCATACGTTTCCCTTTTGGAGCAGTTTTCCCACTAATAAATCCTACAATTGGCTTTGACATATTTTCTTTGATCCATAATGCAGCTTCCTCTTCTGCTGTGCCTCCAATTTCACCAATCATAACAATAGCATTAGTGTCTTCATCTTCATTGAAAGCCTTAAACACATCAATAAAGTCCGTTCCATTTATAGGGTCTCCTCCAATTCCAATAGCTGCTGACTGTCCAATTTCTTTTTTTGTTAATTGATTGACTGCCTCATAAGTCAATGTTCCCGAACGAGATACTATACCTACATTTCCTTTTTTATGGATATAACCAGGCATAATTCCTATCTTAGACTCTCCAGGTACTATAATTCCAGGACAATTAGGTCCTATTAATCTCGTTTTGCTTTCTTCCATATATCTTTTAACTTTTATCATATCATATACTGGAATATGCTCTGTTATACAAATAATAATCTCTAAGCCTGCTTCCACGCCTTCTAAAATTGCGTCTGCCGCCCAAGGTGCTGGAACATATATTATAGAAGCAGTTGCTCCTGTTTCTTCAATAGCTTCTTTCACTGTATCAAAAACTGGTATACCCTCGACTACTGTACCTCCCTTGCCTGGAGTTATACCTCCAACTATTTTAGTTCCATATACTAACATTGCTCTAGTATGAAAACGTGCTGTCGAACCTGTTATTCCTTGAACTATTACTTTTGTATTTCTATCAATCCATATACCCATTTAGCATCTTCCTTTCTATTCAACTAATTCAACTATTTTCTTAGCACCATCAGTCATGGAATCTGCAACAATAAAATTCAGACCTGATTTTTTCAACATTTCTTTCCCTTTCAATACATTCGTTCCTTCAAGACGGATTACAATAGGAACCTTTACCTTCACTTCTTTTGCAGCCTCTATTATTCCCTTTGCAATTACATCACATTTCATAATTCCACCAAAAATATTTACAAATATACCTTTTATATTTTTATCTGAAAGGATAATTTTGAAAGCTGACTTTACATTATCTTCTGTTGCGCTGCCACCAACATCAAGAAAATTAGCTGGTTCTCCTCCATAATGTTTTATAATATCCATTGTAGCCATAGCCAATCCTGCACCGTTTACCATGCAACCAATATTTCCATCCAAGGCTATATAAGAAAGATTATATTTTGATGCTTCTATTTCCTTTTCATCTTCTTCATCTAAATCACGATAATATTGTATTTCACTCTGCCTATATATACCGTTTTCATCAAAACTTAGTTTTGCATCTAATGCCATCATTCTGTTATCTTTTGTTATAGCTAGTGGATTTATTTCAGCAAGGATGCAATCATTTTGTGAATAGCAATTATATAAATTCAATGATAATTCTACAAACTTATCAATCAACCCGTTGGGAATATTTATATTAAAAGCAATACGACGAGCTTGAAAAGATGTTAAACCAACTAAGGGATCAATTATTTCTGTAAAAATCTTTTCTGGTGTTTTTTTTGCTACCTCTTCAATATCCGTTCCCCCTTCTTCTGAAGCAACAAAAACAATCCTTGACGTTCTTCTATCTAAAGTAAAACCAATATAATACTCCTTTTTTATATTACAACTTTCTTCAATTAACAGCCTTTTTATTTCTTTACCTTGTGGACCAGTTTGATGAGTAAATAGTTTTTTCCCAAAAAGTTCATTAGCATATGATACAACCTCACTAATACTTTCTGCTACTTTTATTCCACCTGCTTTACCTCTACCTCCAGCATGAATTTGTGCTTTTACAACAGCCACACTACTTTCAATTTTCCATGCTGCTTTTTCTGCTTCATCTGGAGAAAAAATAACTACACCTTTAGGAACTTCTATATTATATTTTTTTAAAACTTCTTTGGCTTGATATTCATGTATATTCATTTTCATCCCCTCCATATATGTATTGATTGCAAAAAATAAAGTCAGCTATATGCTGACTATTACACAATAAAAAAAGCCTTTCTAAAGACAGAAAGGATGTTATTTTATTTAACACCTCCTCATCCTCGTGAGTAATAAACAGCATTGTTGCTATTGGCAGGTCTCCTGACTTGGGTATAACAAAACTTATTCCTTCCCATGCAAATATACACAGTGGTATAATAAGTTCCTAACCTTTACAGTGGCGGGACCGTGTCGGAATTTCACCGTACTTCCCTTTTAAGCAATTTCTTAATGAAATTAGCACCAACAGCCTCTATATTCAATTTTATAAATATAAATCAATTAAATTACTTACAGTATAGTTTATTAAAAATATTTTGTCAAATTAAACCAAGGGGAATTCCCCTTGGTTTTTACTTATACAATCTACCTAAACTATCTGCACCTAATATAGAAGAATATACATCTTCTGGTTTTACTTCAAAAGGCATGTTATAAATAGTTTCGCCTTCAGCACATGCCAATTCAGCTACCTTCATAATATCATCTTCTTTTACTTCTTTTATTCCCATATCTTCTAATGTTACAGGAAGTCCTATTTCTAAGCAAAAATTGATTACTTCTTCTATTTCCTCTATTGGACTATTTTCCAAAACTAACTGTACTAAAATTCCAAAAGCCACTTTTTCTCCATGATATAAGTTATGGCTTTCCTCAAGAGCAGTAAATCCATTATGAATAGCATGGGCAGCAGCTAATCCACAACTTTCAAAACCTATTCCACTTAAATAAGTATTTGCTTCTATAATGTTTTCTACTGCTTTTGTAGATGTTTTATTTTCTACTGCTAATTTTGCTTTTAATCCATCATTTAAAAGGGTTTCATAACATAGTTCTGCAATAGCAAAAGCCGCTTTAGTAGCTTTTCCTCCTGCCATAGTATTAGCATCAGATTTAATACAAGCCCTTGCTTCAAAATATGTGGCTAGAGCATCCCCTATACCTGCAACTAATAATCTCGCAGGAGCTTTTGACACTATAGACGTATCTACTAAAACTACCTCAGGATTCTTAGGTAACAATAGATACTCACTAAATTCCCCTTCTTCTGTATAGATTACAGATAATGCACTAGTAGGAGCATCTGTTGAAGCTATAGTAGGTACTATAACTACAGGGACATCATTATAATATGCTACAGCTTTAGCTGTATCAAATATCTTGCCACCACCAACACCTACTACTACATAACAATTATTCTTCTTTAGTACTTCTCCAAGTCTATCTATTTCATTTCTAGAACATTCCCCGTTGAAAGGTTCAAATACTAAATCAATATTACTACTCTTAAAACTTTCCTCAATTGTAGCTCTAGTACGTTTTATTCCATTTTCACTAGCCAATATTAAAATTTTATTACCTAATGAATGAATATGTTTATGTAAATTTTTAAGCTCTCCATTACCTTGAATATATTTACCAGGAGATATAATCACCCTTGTCATATTCTCACCTCTTTTATATTTTATAGTTCAATTTATAATATACCCCTTGCAAACCGATTTATAAACTAAAAATATGCTTTTTTAACAAAATTTTATAATTTATAATAATTAATTTCTTTTATCCCATTTCTTTTTTACTCTATATATTGAACTTATAATTACAGCTATCATAGGTCCAACTACAACACCTATTGGACCAAGCACTAGAGAACCTAATATTGTTGCTGCAAATGTATAAAGAGGTCTTATACCAATTTGATCTCCAACAATTTTAGGTTCAATTATCTGTCTAAAAATAGATAAAATAACATAGAGTATTGCTAATCGAATACCTGTATCTGTATTTCCTTTTATAAAATTAATTATTGACCAAGGTACCATAACAATACCACTGCCAACAACTGGCATAATATCAAGTATTGCTATTACCAGTGCTATTAGTATTGGCCAAGGTATTCCTATAATTATAAGTCCAATACTAAGAACTACAAAAGTCATTGTCATAAGTATTAGTTGAGATTTAATATATCCTTTAAGACCTTTTCCAGTATCATTGATTATTTCCATTATTAAATCAAAAATATTATTCAATATAAAAACCCCTTTCTTACTCTTTAATATTAGGATTTATGATTTTTAAACTTCACTAATAAATACCCTTTACTCTATTTATTAATCAATGAATTTAATATTCCTTTATTATTCTATGGCTTTTTTCACAAATTAAACTTATTTCATATAATATAAACAACAAATCTTAATTCTTCATTCATAAAAAAGACCAAAGTTCAAATTCTTTGGTCTTTTAATACTTCCTATAATATAATTATTTCATAACCCTTTATATAAATCTTCCTATTTTATTTATTGGTATGGAAAAGTTATTTTTAAATTCTTCATATTTATCTTCTTCTATAGATACCAATACACAAGTTGATGGTCCTGCTGATTTTTTAAGATCTATATTTAAATTTTCTTCTAATTGGAAATCAATATTGTTTGTTTTAGCCATTTCTTCTAATTCATATAGTATCCCTTTTGAACCTATTGGAAGAATCTCTTTTATGTATTCTTTTTCTTTTAGCTCTAATAATCTTGAAATATTCATTATAGTGCTGTTATTATCAGCTATTACTTCATCCCCTATTTTAGGTATTCCAACTACTACAGAAAGTAAACCAGCCTGTGTATATGGCATTTCCCAATTTTTCCTGTCAACAATTCCTATTATAGTTATACCCATTCCAGTTTGAATTACCGGAAAATTTTCTTCTGTACTACCTGTTATCAGGCTAGACATATCAAAATCTAGAGGTTCTAAGGCTTTTTTTATTCCACTTATTATTTTTTTGCCTGTATCATCCATTTCTACAGATAAAGTATTTACAACTGTAATAGGTTTAGCTCCAAACGAAAGAATTTCCATAAGAGATACTTGAGCCGCATAATATCCTGTAACCTCTGGCGACACTTTAACAATATCTTTTTCTTTATTCCCTATTGCACCGGAAGAATCACAAGATATTACTAGCATTTGATCTTCATTTATATCTACTAATGTTAAATCTCTATATTTAATTGTTTTCATATTCTCACCCTATCTTGCTCGCTTTTCTATTATATTATATATCACACACGCTAATATAATATTTACTGCAGATGCCAGTGATAACGGTACTACCATAGCCATGAAAAAAGCTTTCCCACTTAAAGGTAATTGTAACCATGTAGTAATAGGCATTAGAATCAACACTGCCCCTACCCCATTTAATAATATACCTACTATAGAAGCTATAATACCATTAGATTTTTTATATACTACTCCAAATATATAAACTTTCCAGTGTTATAACAATATGGATAGGAACCGTTAATAAAAAGCCACTTGTAGCTGCTGTAAGTATATGTCCCAATCCTGCAACCAGAGCCCCATAGACTGGGCCTAAAAATAATGCTGCAAAAAATCCTGGCATTGAATCAAGGGCTATACTACCTTGTATTTTTATTAAAGAACCAACAAATGAAATTGCTATTAACATACCAGTATATACTAGTTTAGTTGTAGTACTTCTAAGTTTTACATTTTTAGTATTCAATGTTATCCATCCTTTCAAATATATTTTCTTATATGTCTATTTTATCAACGAAATCCTTAACTATCAATTTTATTTTCAATAGGCATTAAGTACCATTACTTTAATTTAGTAATAAATTATTGAATTCATGTGTTAATTTTGATATGATATAAATTTAATAATCAAAAAATTGCAATTGTAAAAGGAGGATGATTCATGGCAAATTGGTTGAATGCTTTAATAAAATCTGCAAATGACTTTTTATGGTCTTATATATTAATCGCTCTTCTAATTTCATTAGGAATTTATTTTACTATTAAGACTAATTTTGTACAATTTAGATATTTCCGTGAAATGTTTAGATTATTATCTGAGCAAACAGATAGTAAAAACAACGAAGAAGGTATTTCTTCATTTCAAGCTTTCTGTATCAGTGCAGCCTCAAGAATAGGAACAGGAAATATGGCAGGAGTTGCATTGGCTATTGCAATAGGTGGTCCTGGTGCTGTATTTTGGATGTGGATTATTGCATTAATTGGAAGTAGTTCAAGTTTTATCGAAAGTACACTAGGACAGATATATAAAGTAAAAGATGGTAATGAATTTAGAGGTGGACCAGCCTACTATATTGAAAAAGCTTTAAACAAACGATGGTTAGGCATTATCTTTTCAATATTAATAACTATTTCCTTTGGATTTGTGTTTAATTCAGTACAATCTAATACTATAGCCAGTGCTTTTCAACAAGCATTTGGAATTAAAACATCTATAACTGGGGTCATTTTAGTTATTCTCTCTGGATTAATCATATTTGGTGGTGTAAAAAGGATTGCCAATGTATCTTCACTAATAGTTCCTGTTATGGCTTTAATATATGTAGGCTTATCTATATTTATAATGATAAGAAATATTACTTTAATACCAGAAATGATAAAAATGATATTTACCAATGCTTTTGGTATAAACCAAGCTATTGGTGGAACATTAGGTGGAATCATGCTGCAAGGTATAAAAAGAGGACTTTTCTCTAATGAAGCTGGAATGGGAAGTGTTCCAAATGCTGCAGCAGCTGCTGATACAAGCCATCCTGTAAAACAAGGATTGATCCAAACCCTTGGTGTTTTTACAGATACCCTTCTAGTATGTAGTGCTACTGCTTTTATTATACTTTTATCTGGGGTTCATAAAAATCCAGGAGATTTAACAGGGATTCAATTGACTCAAGCTGCTGTATCATCTCAAGTTGGTTCTTGGGGAAATTCATTTGTAGCTATTTCTATTTTCTTATTTGCTTTTAGCTCTATTATAGGTAATTATTACTATGGTGAAACAAATATAGAATTTATTAAATCAAACAAATCCATCCTTTTTATTTATAGGATTATTGTTCTATGTATGGTTATGCTAGGTTCTATAGCTGAACTTTCAACTGTTTGGAATATGGCAGATCTTTTCATGGGACTCATGGCTGTAATAAACTTAGTTGTAATAGCTAAGCTAGGACCTATTGTTTATGAATCACTTAAAGACTATACAAGGCAAAGAGAAGAAGGTAAAAATCCTGTTTTCAAAGCAAGTTCTATACCTGGACTTAAAAATGTAAACCTTTGGAAAGACGAAAATTAAAAATAGTCATTCCAATGATATGATACTTCCAAAGTAGACAGTCTAATTAATTAAAATTAGATTATCTACTTTGAGGTATTTTTTATGCTCCTTGATGACTTTCTTTTTTATTCAGTTTTTTTATAAAATAAACTAGTACTCCTATAGCTACTACAAATCCTACTGGATATGAAATTTTGGAAGATAGCTTAAATCCTTCTGGTGCCATCATTATATAGGTAATACTTACTGCTGTCATAAAGGTAGCTGGCAAGCTAGCAATCCAATGAGACTTTTTAACTTTAACTAAATATGCTGCTGAAGCCCATAATACAATCATAGCTAAAGTTTGATTTGACCAAGCAAAATATCTCCATATAATATTAAAATCAATCCTTGTTAAAAGAAATCCGATTGCAAATAATGGTACAGCTATTGACAATCTATTTTTTATTGGACCTTGATCATAACCAGCTGCATCTGCTATTGTTAATCTTGCACTTCTAAAAGCAGTATCTCCTGAAGTTATTGGTGCCGCTATTACTCCCAACATTGCCAATAGTCCACCTACTTTTCCTAACAGAGAAGTAGAAATTGTATTTACAACTCCTGCTGCTCCACCGCCATTAGCCATTGCTTCTCCTAATTGTGGTACACCACCAAAGAAAGCCATAGCCGCTGCTGCCCAAATCATTGCTATTATTCCTTCTGCTATCATTGCACCATAAAATATCTTTCTACCTTCTCTTTCATTGTCTAAACATCTTGCCATCATTGGCGATTGAGTGGCGTGAAATCCACTTATAGCTCCACATGCAATAGTAACAAATAACATTGGCCATAAAGGCAATCCATCAGGATGTAAACTAGATAGCGTAAACTCTGGCAATGTATATCCATCTATTACAAGTGCACCACCTATTCCAACTGCCATTATAAGCAGTGCTAAACCAAATACTGGATAAAGCTTTCCTATAATCTTATCTACCGGTAATACTGTAGCTAAAAAATAATAGGCTAATACAATGGCCAACCAAACATTTACATTTTCTAATCCAAACAACTTTAAATTTGACAATAAATCAACTGGTCCCATCATAAATACTGTTCCAACTAATAAAAGAAGCACAACTGAAAATACTCTCATTATTTTCCTTGCACCTTCGCCTAAATAAATACCAACAATCTCTGATACACTTTGACCTTCATGTCTTAGAGAAAGCATCCCTGAAAAATAATCATGAACCCCTCCTGCAAAAATACTTCCAAAAGCTATCCAAAGAAATGCTGCTGGTCCAAATAATGCTCCTTGAATAGCTCCAAATATTGGCCCTAACCCAGCAATATTAAGTAACTGAATTAAAAATACTCTTGGCCAACCCATAGGAACATAGTCAACACCATCATTTATTGCATTTGCAGGTGTTTCTCTACTTTCATCTACTCCGAAAGTTTTGTCTACTAATTTACCATAAGTAAAATAACCTACTATTAAAACTATAATACCTAGAATAAAAAAAGACATTAAAAAACCTCCTTATAATTTATATATAATTTACAATTTTAATTATATATATCTTTATAATTATATGGAGGTTTTCCAGACAAGATGTCTATTATAAAATCTGAAATGCAATAATAGAAGATAATATGCAAGATTTCAATCTATATTCATAATACTTTTAAACTCTTTAGACTGACTCCTACTAACTGGTATCTTATCCTTAATATCTTTTAACTTAAGATTAAAAGTTGAATTGAACCAGGGTTCAATAACTTCAATTAAATCCAAATTGATTAAATAACTTTTATGGCTTCTGAAAAAACTTTCTTTCCCTAGCTTATCAGCGAGCTCTCCCAATGTATAGTTTGTTTCAAATTTCCCTTTTTTGCTGAAAATAACAGTATTTTTATCTTCAATAGTAGCATAAATTATTTCTTTTGTATCTAAGGGAATAATTTTTCCATTATCTGATACAGATATTCTAATTGGGTTTTCTGGTTCTCTTTCTTTTAAGGTTTTAATCAGCTTATCAATTTTACCAAGATAATCGGATTTACCCATATTTATATTATTAATAATCTTATTCATACTTTTTGATAGTCTCTCTATTGAAATAGGTTTTAATATATAATCTATAGCATTTACCTCAAAAGCTTCTAAAGCATGTTCTTCGTAAGCAGTTACAAATATTATCAATGGAATATTAGGTTCTTGTAATATCTTCCTTGCCACATCGATACCACTAATTTTAGGCATTTGTATATCTAAAAATATTAAATCTGGCTTAAGCTTTCTATTTAACTCTAAAGCTTCTATTCCATGAGAAGCCTGTCCTATAATCTCAATATCTTCAAAGTTTTGTAAGATATAGATTAATTCCTCACGAGCAGGTACTTCATCATCTACAACTATAGCTCTAATCACACAACTTTCCTCCTTTGTTTCTTAGGAATTGTCATTGTAACTATTGTCCCCTTATTCACTTTACTATCTATTTTTAATCTATACTCTTTACCATATTTATTTTTTAGTCTACTATTTACATTATTAAGACCTATACTATCTGAATTGTTATCCTCATTAAATAAAGAAGATAGTGTTTCAGAACTCATTCCTACCCCATCATCTTTTACTATAAGTTTAGTTTCTATTTCATTATCTATAGCCGTTATTTCTACAGTACCTCCTTCTATCTTCTCTAAAACACCATGTTTTACAGCATTTTCTACAATTGGCTGCAATAATAAGGGAGGTAGTATACAATCTATTTTCTCAGGAATATTATATACTATTCTTAATTTATCTCCAAACCTTGCTTTCTCTATTTCTAAATAAGAGTTTATATTTTCTATTTCCTTGTGAAGTTCTACCTCACCATTTCCTTCTTGTAAATTGTTTCTAAAATAAGTTCCTAAATGTATGAGTAATTTTCTAGCATTATCAGGTTGAGTACGTATTAAAGATACTATAGTATTTATTGCATTAAATAAAAAATGTGGATTTATTTGAGCTTGTAGTGCTTTTAATTCTGATTTTACTAACATTTCTCTTTGAAAATCTACTTTACTAAGTTCAATTTGAGTGGAAAATATTTGAGCTAGTCCTAATGCTAACTCTTTTTCTATTTTGGTAATGGAATTTTCCTCTGTTTTATATAGTTTTAATGTTCCAATAACTTTGTTCCCCTCAGTTAAAGGTACAATTATTGCAGATTTAAGGCTACAATTTTCGTTTTCACATCCTATCTCGTCTTGAAAATTAGCAACTGAATATCTACCTTTTTTTATTGTTTCTCTAGTTAAATTCGTTTTTATTGGACTTCCTGAAAAATGGTGATCCTCTCCAACTCCTACATGAGCCAATATCTCTTCTCTATTGCTGAAAGAAACAGCTTTAACATTGGTCATTTCTTTTATTATTGTGGCTGTTTCATATGCAGTAGTTTCGTTGAATCCCTTTCTAAAATACTTTAAAGTTTTATTGGCTATTCTCAATGCTAACTGAGCCTGATAAGCAGCAGCTGTTTCTAAATCTTTAAAAATACTATCAGTTATAGCAATAAAAACAGCTATACCTATTCCATTTGTAATTATCATAGGTATACCTATAATTTTAACTAGGCTTAATGCTTTTGAAAAAGGTTTGGCAAAAATCAATATAATTATCATTTGTAAAATTTCTGCTACCATTCCTGCAATTAAAGAAAATGCTAATTTATCTTCATATTTTTCCATTTTCTTTTTTAAAAAACCAGCCATAACACCCTCTATTAGAGTAGACAAAGCACAAGCAAAGGCAGTAAATCCCCCTATATCTATTAAATATCTATGGCCTCCTGCTATTATTCCAGATAAAGCCCCTACGAAGGGGCCTCCTAGCAGCCCTCCTACGAAAATGCCAACCACCCTAGCATTAGCAATAGCTCCACTTATAGGTATGCCAGTATAAGTACCAATAATGCCATAGATTCCAAATATAAATGACAATAGTATTTTATCTTTTACATTTATATCTTGTTTTGATATTAACTTTCGGAATAATCCTATTTTAGACATGAAAAAAGCCAATAAAATTATTATTGCTACTCGATTAATCAAGCTTTTGAAAATTATTAATAACAATTTTCATCATCCTTAAATTTATATTATATACATACTATATTAATTGTAAAATAGGAGATAATATACCCATTATTCCTCCTAGCAATGCTCCTAGCCATGTTATTGCTTTTAATTCCTTACTTGCTATTTCAAGTATAATTTCTTCGGCAAAAGCTACATCAAACTTATTTATTTCATCTTCAACAACTTTTGAAATATTAAATGCTTCAATAATATCAGGCAATTTGTTTTTTATAAATTTTTCAAAAATAACCTTGGAAAAATTTATAACCTTTTCAACTGTAGTTTCCTCAATGCTTTCCGACATATATGAGATAGGTTTTTCCACAATTTTTTTTAGATTGCCATATATGATTAGTTCTATATTATTGTACAATGTCTCGGAATTTAAAATTTCATCAATATTATCCGATATTAAATCTATCATACCTTCCTTAATATCTTGTTCTGAAGATTTTATTTTTTCCTCTAATATACTAAATACTTTGCCTTGACTTTCCTTATTTAAAATACGTTCTAATATAGTATCTGAAATTTTCCATCTATTTTCATCATCAATATTTGATGAAATGCTTAAAACTATATTGGATATTTCACTTTCTAATAATTTATCTATTAAAGATTTAAGTATTAATACAATGTTTTTATTGTTTTCTGGATTATAAATATACTTTTCTATGCTATCAAATATCTTATTTGAAATCATTTCACTATTTATGAATATAGTTATAGCCCTGCTTACATTTCGGGAAACAGCTTTATTGATTGATTCCCTAATTTTCATATTTATTGATGGAGTTTCAAATATATCTCTCAAGCCATTTATAATATATTCACTATTTTTATCAATATATTCATTAATTGAATTGACCACATCACTAGGTATTACTTCATCTAACGTTCTATTATCTTGTGATAATTCATATATCTTTTTATCTATAGTATTTTTAACTTCTGCTCTTATTTCTTCTGATTTGGATAGATTGGATATAAATATCTCTGCTTTTTTCTCTATAGGTTCATAAAAGTACTCAAGAGGTTTATGAGATATTCTATCTTCAATTAAATTCATTGTCCCAATTTTAAATCTTTCTCCTTTTAATTGGTAATATATAAAATCTGTAATTTTCTTTTCTAAGATATCTAATGATTTACTATAATTTTCACCACCAAAATTCATGATAAAATCTTCTATAGTCATATCACTTTCCTTTAATTTATTTATATTACATATAATCCAAGATCTTATTTGATTGTTTATTTTATCACTAGATATAGCTTGTGTAACTACTTCAGGAGACAAGAGATAAGTACCTATTGTATTCCCTACACTTTTAGCTATCCTACTTTTTTCCTTTGGAATAAGACCTGGTGTAAGAGGTATATGGATACCTAAAAATTTCTTCTCATAATAAGGTCTAAATAACATTTTTATAGCAAGCCAATTGGTAATGTATCCTATGACTCCTCCAACTAATATTGGTATTATAAATTTCATTCCTTCACCTCTTCTACTAATAGTTTCTCATTTATTTTACTCATAGATTACAATTATAATACTTTACCTAAAAAAATACAATTATCCAAATCATATAACATATTCTAGCCATTTAATTAGATATATTATTGCTTAAAGTGGATAAATAAAATAAACTGTGCTAAACTATTTATAATAAAACCAAGGAAAATTTCTAATTAGAGGTGGCTATACTATGGATAAAAAAATACGGGTAGGAATAGTTGGATATGGCAATCTAGGTAAAGGGGTAGAGTTAGCTCTTAGGGAGAATAAAGACTTTATATTAAAGGGTATATTCACTAGAAGAGATCCTTCACTTATAGATACAGATTCAAAAATAATACCGCTTTCTAAGGTGTTAGACTATAAAGATGAAATAGATGTTATGTTTCTTTGTGGTGGTTCAGCTAATGACCTTCCTCAACAATGTCCAATGCTTGCAACTTGTTTTAATACTATAGATGCCTATGATAATCATAGCAAAATACCTGATTATTTCAATATGGTAGATGATATTGCTAAAAATTCTAATAAGGTAAGTCTAATTTCTATAGGCTGGGATCCCGGACTATTTTCACTTAATCGTTTACTCAACCAAGCTATATTCCCAAATGGGCAAAGTTATACTTTTTGGGGTGAAGGGGTCAGCCAAGGACATTCTGAAGCTGTTCGAAAAATAAAAGGCGTTAAATATGCTGTCCAATATACCATTCCTTTGGAAGAAGCTATTGAAAAAGCAAGGTCAGGTAACAATCCTCAACTTATATCTAAAGAAAAGCATAAAAGGGTTTGCTATGTAGTACCTTTGGATTTTAATGACACTAATAGAATTGAAGAGGAAATAAAAACTATGCCAGATTATTTTGCAGAATATGATACTACAGTCCATTTTATAACAGAAGAAGAATTCCTAAAAAAACATTCTAAAATGCCCCATGGAGGGTTCGTCATTTCTACTGATATAAATGAAAATAATCATAAACAAAAAATTGAATTCAATCTATCTTTAGACAATAATCCAGAGTTTACTGCTACTGTATTAGTTGCTTTTGCTCGCGGAGTTTATAGGATGTCTTTAGAAGGTAAAAAAGGAGCATTCTCTATATTTGATATCCCTCTTTCATATATTTCTCCAAAATCAAACGAGGAATTGAGAAAAGAATTGTTATAATTGAAAAAATAATAGTTTTATGATAATATATGGGTAACTTTGTGGGCGATTAGCTCAGCTGGTTTAGAGTGCCACGTTGACATCGTGGAGGTCATTGGTTCGACTCCAATATCGCCCACCACATTACCCTTTCATTTCTTTATCTAAGTTTCCTACCTCAATTTAAAGGTCTTTGGTGCTAATTTATAGGTTAGAATCAGTGTAACTACCATATATACAACAGTTATTAATATTACCCCTAAAGCAAAATAAGATGAGGATGTTTTAATTTGCAAACAAATATAACTAATCATATATACAATAAAATTCATAAACTTAAATAGTGGACTTTTTATTGTTAATTCAGCTGTATAGGGCTGTATCACATAATATAAAAATAAATGGTGTATGGAAAAGAAACAGGATAAACAGAGTATAGATACAAATAAAGGTGCCATACCCATAACCTGAAAACCAGAACCACTAAATATTGTAATACCAATTATAGCTAAACATAAAACTAAAGCTGGAATTATATTTAAAAATACTACTCTTTTAAGTCTCGAAGTAAAATTGGATAAAATAGCATTGCTTTCACGGTAATACCCATATCTTAATAATTTCACATCACAATTATAAAACATAGCCTTGCAAATTCTTTCTCCTGTTGACATCATATACATTGCAAATACTAATATAGGACCACCATTTTTAATTCTCTGAATAAATTTCACCTTGTTTTCCGGCATGAACATTAAAAAACCCAAGCTAACTAAAAAAACAATACCTATTATTAAAACTCTTATTTTTATAGGTGTCACCAATATTCTTCTATGTCTTTTGAAAAATATAGCATTTAAATACTCATAACCTTGTTTTTTATTGTAAATATCAATATTTAAATCATTTTCATTTATTTTTTTCTCATCAATTTTTACATCGCCAAAATTAAGATTCTCTTCAAAATCTTCTACATCAAATAAATGTTCCTTAGTCAGTATAGACTTAGCTATTTTAGTATAACTTCTATATTTCCAAATATATATATACGATAATATCCCTAAAATAAGAGTAGTAATTTCTACAAAAATATTAAATAATATGGTATAGAAATCAATAGTTAATCCTAAAAAAGGTAGGGCATAAGCAAAAGCAAGCCCCATAATAATTATTATGGATAGAATCAAAGTCTCATTATTAATAATCTTGCCTGTCTTATCATATATAAAAAGTTGTAACCCCTCCCCCATAACTTTAAAAGCTGTTAATTCTAATATAAGAACTATTGATTTCATAGTTGAAAATCCAATTATCTTTCCTATAACAATCATCGGAAGAATAAAACATATGAAATTTTCTAATTTTTTATATATTATTTGACTAAGATAATATTTTCTGGGTTCTACTCTCATAAGTCTAATCATATTAAAAGCAGATTTATTGATACTATCAAAAATTATGGTTTCCATAATTGATCCTAAAATGAAACTTAAAAAGAAAAATATATGTAAAAACTCAGGAAGGATTTGCTCTATATTCTTAGTCATTAAATATGAAGGTAGAATAATCATCAATCCTAAATATAATCCTTTTATTAAAAAGCCACCCAATATTCCTAAAATTTCTCTTATAATCCCTATAATAAACTTATCTTTAGTTTGTTTGTATAAAGTTTCAGATATACGTCCCCCTATCTTTGGAATCTTTCTAAGAAAATATATAAATGAATTAGCATTCTCTGTAAATGAGATTTTAAAAGTATTTGTAAAAGTTTTAAGCATTATTTCCCTCCTTTAAAATCTCCATAATTTTTTCTTCAAATTCAGGGCTTTTCAGAAGTTTACTATCTACCTCTTCTAAAACTCCGTTGTGAAGTAAAACTATTTCATCACATAGATCCGTAGCTAGTTGCAAGATATGGGTGGAAAAAATAATAATATGATTACTTTTTATTTCCTTTATCAGTCTCTTAATTTCAAGAGCCACTACTACATCAAAAGATGTCAAAGGCTCATCAAGCAATATTACAGGAGGTCTAGTTATTAAAAAACAAAGCATTTGTATTTTATTTTTCATTCCATGAGAATATCCTTTAATCAGTCTATACCTATCTTCTTCACTAATTTTTATAATATCAAAATATTCATCAATAGTAAGTAAATTTTCAATTTTATCTTTGTTTATATCAATATAAAATTTTAAAAATTCATATCCAGTTAAAAACTCCGGTAACACAGGTTCAGAAAAAACATATCCAACTTTTGAATATTCTATTTTTTCTTCAATTTGTCCATTCTTGGAAATCATTATCATACCATTATCTTGTTCTAATTCTCCACTTATACAATTAAAAAGGGTTGTTTTCCCTGCACCATTACGTCCCAATAATCCATATATCTTTCCCTTTTTAAATCTGAAACTTGCTTTTTTAAGTACATATTTTTCTCCAAAACTTTTTTCTAATTCTTTCAATATTAGCTCCATTTTCTGCCTCCTCATTAGCTATTAGTATAAGATCTTTAAATCGTATAAATAATACCATGCTATGCAATAATCCACAATAAAAAAATTCATATAATTCATAGTTTCTATGAATTATATGAATTTTTCTTTTAAATCCAAACATAATTTAATATTAAATAAACAAAATACATTCCCGATAGAAAAGCACCTTCTCTTTTTGTTATTACCTCACCTTCATTTTTAGCAAATATATGGAAAGCAATTAATACAATTAACATAGTTGGTATTTGTAATTTATAAAAATTAGTTGGTACCAACAGTCCCTCTTTTGTTACTGCTGCAGCACTTCCAATAACAAATAACACATTTAGTATATCTGCACCAATAATATTGCCTACTGCTAACTCTCCATGGCCCTTTCTAACAGCTGTAATAGCAGTTACAAGCTCAGGTAAACTTGTACCAAAAGCAACTAAAGTTGCTGCTATAACACTCTGTGGAATTCCTATACGAATAGCTGCTATTTCAACACTTGGAATAAGTGCTTTAGATGAAATAATAACTAAAGCTATACCTAACACTAGTTTAATTAATTGTATAAATAAAGAACTTTCCTCTCCTTCAATTTCTGATGAAATTGCTTCATTAGATTTCCTCGCCCAACTAATTGTTCCTATAATATAAAGAATCAATAAACCAATAAAAATAAAACCCATCCACTGAGTAATTATTCCATCTGGGCCTTTAGAAAAAAATGGCAAACTTACGATAGCTAACAATATACCCGACATTAATTGTAGACTACCTTGACGCTTAATAGTATTCCTATCTATTGGCAATCTTCCTATCAATGCTGCAATACCAATAATTAGACCCGTATCTGCAATAATTGATCCAATTGCATTTCCTAAAGCTAAATCTGGATTACCATTGATTGCAGCAAATACTGAAACAGTTGCTTCAGGTAATGTAGTTCCTAAACTTACAATAGTAGCACCTATAATCATTTTAGGAACACCCCAACGAATAGAAAGACCAACAGCCTCATTAACTAAAATATCTGCTCCTTTACTCAATACATATAAGCTAACTCCAATAACAATAAATAAAACCAATGTTGAAACTCCAGTAAGAGTAGAATGAATTAACCCTTCCATTATTTTTCTCCTTTCATACTGTTAATTTTAAAGTAAATAAAAAAACTCCACAGCTTATTTATATAAAAATAAACCGTAGAGTCTCACTAAGCTAAACTAATCAGCCACCAAAGCCGGGATACTATCCGTCATGACGACTTTGGTTCCATATAGGAAAGTTACTCCCTCTAGTATAGGAATTATATAAGTTTTAAAAGTAGTTGTCAAGATAGCTTCTGTTAAAAGCTAGTTTCTATATGAAAAGTGTTCCCTTTTCTTCTCCACTTGCTAGCTTTTCTATAATATTTTCTTTCTTCCCATTGGCTACTATCATGTTTATACCATATTTATTTACAAGTTTTGCTGCTTTTAACTTAGTTGATATGCCTCCAGTTCCAAAGGAACTAGATTTACCTATTGATATATGCTTTTCTAATTCATCTACATCATCTACTAGTTCAATTAATTTAGCATCCCTGTTTTCTACAGGACTTTTATCATATATTCCATCTATATCGCTGAGAATTATGAGTAAATCTGCATTCCATAATACTGTAGTTTGAGCTGCTAGCATATCATTATCTCCTATTTTTATCTCATCTACACAAACCGTATCATTTTCATTTACTATTGGTATAACCTTTTCGTCTAACAATGTAAATAATGTATTCCTTATATTTAATGTTCTTGCGTGACTATTAAAATCTTCTCTAGTCAATAGTATTTGGGCAACATGACCATTATACTTATTAAAAATTATTCTATAAGAATCCATAAGTTCTACTTGCCCAATAGCACATAGTGCCTGTTTATAATTTACATCCTCTTTCCTTGACCATTTATCTATAGTTGATACTCCTGCAATTCTAGCTCCTGAAGACACAATAACTACTTGCTTTCCTTCATCTATTAAAGATTTTACCTGATTAGCTAGACTATCTATAAATTCCTTATTTATAATTCCATCTTCACTGGTTATTGTACTGCTGCCAATTTTTATAACTATTTTATTGCTACTTTTTATTACATTTTCTCCCATATAAATCCCTCTACTTTCTTATTTGTCCATCTCCTATTACTAAATACTTATATATTACTAATTGTTCTAATCCAACTGGCCCTCTTGCATGGGTTTTTTGAGTACTTATACCCATTTCTGCACCAAATCCAAATTCTCCTCCATCAGTAAAACGAGTTGATGCATTTACATAAACTGTTGATGCATCAACTTTCCTTAAGAAGATTTTAGAATTAGTAAAGTTTTCTGTAACTATTGCTTCTGAATGTTTAGAACCATATACTCCTATATGATCTATAGCTTCATTAATATCTTTAACAACTTTCACTGCTATTACATAGTCTAAAAATTCTTCTTTCCAATCAGATTCTTTTGCTTCTTCTGCTTCTATTATTTCTCTAGTTTTAGTGCATCCTCTTATTTCCACAGTATTTTCAAATTTTTTATAAAGCATAGGCAAAAATTCATTCACTATAGCCTCATGAACTAATAATGTTTCACATGCATTACATACTCCTATACGCTGTGTTTTTGCATTATTTACAATATTCAACGCCTTCTTAATATCTGCACTTTCATCTACAAATATATGACAATTGCCTACACCTGTTTGCAATGTAGGTACTGACGAGTTCTCTACTACAAAATCTATTAATCCTTTTCCACCTCTAGGAATTATTAGGTCAATATATTCATTAGCCTTAAGCATATCATTAACATATTGCCTATCTTTTTCTTCTATAAACTGAATTACATCTTCTGATATATTACTTGCTCTTAAGCCTTCTTTTATAGCATTTACTAAAGCTTTATTAGAATGGATAGCGCTTGAGCTTCCTCGTAGCATGATACAATTGCCACTCTTTAGAGCTAAGCTAAAAGCATCTACCGTCACATTAGGTCTCGATTCATATATTATACCGATTACTCCCAATGGAACTGTCATCCTCGATATAGTTAGTCCATTTTCTATAGTCCATACTTTATCGCTTTTCCATATAGGGTCTTGCAATTTAATTACCGTTTCAATGCTTTCTATTATACCATCTAGCCTGCTATTATCTAGTTTTAATCTGTCTATTAATCCAGCTTTCATATTGTTCTTTTCTGCTAATTTTATATCTAAAGCATTGCTTTCCAATATATCTTTTCTATGACTTTCTAAGCTTTCAATAACTTTTCTAAGAGCCGTATTCTTATCCTCTGTAGAAGCTGTAGAAAGCTCTACTTCTGCTTTTTTTAGTCGTATTCCTTTACCAGATATATATGTCATAATTTTTCCCTCCTCATTGTTTTAATTTTATTAATTTCTCCTATTATATCAAAAATATTATAAATAACAAAAATCTCTTAACCCAATAATATAGGCATTTTATCCTTTAGTTGATAAAATAAGTATATTCATATATAATTTCCTTATAATAATTTCTCATGTGGAGGTCAATATTTTGAAAAAAATAATAGCAACAATATTGATAATAATTGGTATAATCCTAATACTAACCCCTTTTTTAACTGAACAGATAATTAAATACTATAATAAAAATATTTCTACAGATGGAATAAGTATGGAAGACATAGAAGCAAATGATAAATCAGAAGGAGAATTTGATTTTTCTAGTGTAGAAGATGTTGATATAAAATCTATAATAAATGGTACTATGAACTTTGATAAAAATCTTGTTGTTGGTGTACTAATAATTCCTGATCTAAATATAAATCTTCCTATACTTAAAGGATTAAACGATTCTAATCTCATGGTTGGAGCAGCTACAATGAAATCTGAACAATCTATGGGAGAGGGAAACTATACCTTGGCAGGACATCATATGAAAAATAAAGAGCTCCTATTTGGAAGCCTTATGGACATACAAGTTGGAAGTAAAGTCATTATATCGGACAAAAAAAATATCTATGAATACAAAATATATGATACTGTTGTAGTTCCTGACAATGCTATGGATATGATTGAAGATGAAAAAGCAGAAAAAAAAGGTAAACCAATAATATCTTTAATGACTTGCTATCATTCTTCTAGGACTGGAAAGAGATTTTTTGCTTTAGGAGAATTAGTAAATAAATATCCTTTTGAAGATAAAAATACCATCAATTAATTTAATTCTATAATAGTAAGAAACAGCCAGTGTTAGCTGTTTCTGTTTGTTGTCTTAAATTATTTCCTAACAGAGTGGGCTATTCTACTAGCTGCTGCTGCTGCAATTGCTGCTATTAGATCGTCTAAAAATGTATTTACTTCTTCGCCTTTAGCCTCATCTAACTCTTTTATTATTCCTATCTTCTTTTTATCTAAATACCCATAATTAGTTAAACCTATAGTTCCATAAACATTTACAATCGATAAGGGAATAATTTCATCAATACCATATAGACCTTCATCTGATTCTACTATACTTTGAAGGGGTTCAGGTAGAAGTTTCTTCTCTGCCAATTCATCTAGAGCTATACCTGTTAAAATTGCATGAATTATTTCTCTCTTATTCAGTACAGCTTCTACACTTTCTAAACATATTTCTAAAGTCAAATCTGGATAATAGTCTTCTTGAAGATGTAATACTATTTCTCCAATATCCTCTAGTCTTACTCCCCGCTTTTCAAGCATTTCTATTGCTATTTTATTTAATTCTTCCATATTATATTTTCCCATAACATACCATCCTTTTTCTATATTTAATAATATAAATATTTATTATAATTTCACACTAATTATGTATACCCAGTAATTATTAAACTATATTTTATTTTTAAACAATTTATATGGTATTATCAAATAAAAGGTAAACTTTCTTTTATAGTTTATTAATGTTATAATGATATATAAATAGTTATAAAATTAAATATTTAGTGCTAGGGGTGCCTAAAGGCTGAGAAAAGTTTTTATAACTTTACCCTTTGAACCTGATGCGGATAAAACCGACGTAGGAAAGCTGATACAATTTTAGGAAACTCCTAAGCACTGTTATATACAACAGTGCTTTTTATATTGGAGGTAAAACTATGTACATTGATGCTCATAATCATTTGGATTTCTATGGTAAAGAACTAAATAAAGCTATAAATATAATAAATAAAAATAAAATACAGACCCTTGCTTGCTCTATGAATGAAAAAAGTTATTTATTGGCTAAAGATTTAAGCAAGAATAATCCTTTTATAATTCCATGTTTTGGGATTCATCCCTGGAATGCTCATGAATACTCTAATTGTCTAGAAAGATTTGATAAATACTTAGAAAATACTCCTATTGTTGGAGAAATAGGACTTGATTTTCATTGGGTTCTAGAAGAAGATAAATATCCGCATCAGATAAAAGTGTTAGAATATTTCTTTGAAAAAGCTAATAAATATAATAAAATTACCAACTTACACACTAAAGGTGCTGAATACGAAATACTAAAACTTATTAAACAATATAATTTAAAAACCCCAATTATCCATTGGTACAGTGGTCCTTTAGATATTTTCAAGAAACTTTTAGATTATGGCTGCTATTTCACTATAGGTGTAGATATAGGATATTCTAAAATTACTGAAAAAATAGTTAAAATACTCCCTTTAGAAAAAATTTTAACAGAAACCGATGGTCCTACTGCACTGGAATGGATAAATGGTCAATGTAGCTATCCAGATTATATTATAAATATTGTAGAAGAAATTTCTATTTTGAAAGGTATTCCTAAAGAAGAAATAAAAGAACAAATTTATAATAACTTTAATCTTTTATTTAAATAAAACATAAAGGTGGTGTTTATAAATGAGTAAAGCAAATGTAAGTATTCAAGTATTGCCAAGTGTTTCAGAAGAAAATCTATACTCAGTAGTTGATAAAGTTATAGAGTATATAGATTCTACTGGAGTTAAGTATGAAGTAGGACCTATGGAAACTACAATGGAAGGTGAATTAGACTTACTACTAGATATAGTTAAAAAATCTCAAGAAATATGTATAAATGAAGGTGCTGCAAGGGTTTGCTCTGTAATAAAGATTGATTACAAATCTGAAGGAGTAACAATGGATGAAAAAGTCTACAAATATAGATAAACTATATCCAGTCTTAAGCATTATAACCATAATCTTTCTATGGCAAATAATAGTTGACCTAAATAATATACCTAAATATATTCTACCATCTCCTAAGGATATAGCATTGGCACTGAAAGATGATTTTAATTTAATAATGACCCATACAAAGGTAACCCTATATGAATCTTTTGTGGGCTTTATCTTTTCAATAATACTAGCTTTTTTACTAGCTATACTGATGGACAGCTTTACAATAATTAAAAAATCTTTCTATCCATTACTTGTTATATCTCAAACTATACCTACTATTGCTATAGCTCCTATATTCATAATATGGTTTGGCTTTGGAACTTTACCTAAAATAATTATGGTTATTATGGCTTGCTTTTTTCCTATAGTAATAAGCTTAGTAGATGGTCTTGAAAAAATAGACAATGATTATCTTAGACTATTTAAAACTATGAATGCTTCTAAACTACAAACCTTCTATCATCTAAAACTACCTTATGCTATAGTTCACTTATTGTCAGGAATAAAAATTGCTGCTACTTATATGATCATGACTGCAGTAGTTAGTGAGTGGCTTGGAGGAGAAGGTGGTATAGGAGTATACATGGTAAGAGCTAAAAATGCCTATGCCTTGGACAAGGTATTTGCTTCTATTTTAGTAATAATGGTAGTAAGTATTTTAACTATATACATAATTGATTTCCTTGGAAATAAGCTGATTCACTGGAAAACAAAAAAGAAAGGGGTTTAATTTTTATGAAAAAAACAAAATTTATAGCATTAATATGTACTTTACTTATAATAACTGTAGTACTTTCAGGATGTTCTCCACAAAATAGTGAAAATAAAGAAAAAGCTGAATTAGAAAAAACAAAAGTTATATTAGACTGGACACCAAACACAAATCATACAGGTCTCTATGTTGCCTTAGAAAAGGGTTATTATAAAGATGAAGGATTAGATGTTGAAATAGTACAACCATCTGAAGGCTCTTCTACAACTTTAATTGCTACAGAAAACGGAGACTTTGGCGTAACTTATCAAGAAGATGTTACTTATGCATTAACCAGTGAAGATCCTCTCCCTGTTAAAGCCATTGCTACAATAATACAGAATAATACATCAGGTTTTGCTTCTCCAAAAAGTAAAAATATAGAAACTGTAAAAGATTTTGAAGGAAAAGTTTATGGAGGATGGGGTTCTCCATCTGAAGAAGCTATATTAAAAGCAATTATGAAAAAAAATGGTGCCGACTATAATAAACTTAAGAATATAAGTATAGGTAACGATGATTTCTTTGCAGCCACTGAAAAAAACATTGATATTGCATGGATATTTGAAGGTTGGACAGGTGTTGATGCAAAGCTGAAGGGAATTGATTTAAATTATATAGCTGTTAAAGACTTATACCCTGATTTAAACTATTATACTCCAATTTTAGTTACTAATAATAAGTTGATTAATGAAAATCCAGATAAAGTAAAAAGTTTTCTAAAAGCAACTGAAAAGGGATATAAATATTCCATAGATAATCCTGAAGAAAGCGCTAAAATATTAGTAAAATATGCACCTGAATTAGATGAAAAGCTTGCAGTTGAAAGCCAAAAGTTTTTAGCTAAAGAATATATTTCTGATGCTTCCAAATGGGGAGTAATGAAGTCAGAAGTTTGGAAAAATTATGCTAAATTCTTAAAAGATAATGGACTAATTGAAAAGGAGTTAAAGGTTGAAAATGCATTTACCAACGACTTCTTACCATAAAGGAGGATATTCATCTATTATAAACTTAAATGGTATAGAAAAAAGTTTTGATGATATAAAGGTACTAGAAAATATATCCATAAGTATAGAAAAAGGAGAACTTGTTTCTCTATTAGGCCCTAGTGGCTGTGGAAAAAGTACAATATTTAATATAATATCAGGACTAACACCACAAGATAGCGGAAAACTCTATATTGATGGAACTATAGGTTATATGCAGCAAAAAGATTTGCTTCTTCCCTGGAAAAATATAATGGATAATGTAGCACTTCCACTGACAATAAAAGGTATAAATAAAAATGCAAGGGAAGAAAAAGTTAAAAAATATCTACCTATAGTTGGACTTGAAGGATATGAAAAAAGTTACCCATCTCAATTATCTGGTGGAATGAGACAAAGAGCAAGTTTTCTTAGAACCCTTATGGCTTCTGAGGATATAATGCTTCTAGATGAACCCTTTGCTTCTTTAGATTCTATTACTAAATCTAAAATGCAACTATGGCTTTTAAAAATGAAATCTAAACTAAACAATACTATACTCCTTATAACCCATGATATAGATGAAGCTTTGTTATTGTCTGATAGAATATATATATTGTCATCAAAACCTGCTACAATAAAGAAAGAAATTACTTTAGATTTTAATATGGATAACAAAAAAGAAAGGCTCTTGTCTACAAAGACTTTAAAATTAAAAGAAGAAATACTTAAATTGTTATAATCTTAAAAAACGGTTTTTATCCCATCTTTCAATACAGAGATAAAAACCGTTCTAAATTATTTAAAGTTAAATTCTTTAAAAGATTCTATGTAGCCATCACTTATTTTCTTTATTTCTTTTCTATCTTCCCTTGCAGATTCATCTTCTATACCTATTACATGAAAATTAGCTTCTTTAGCGGCTTTAATGCAATGGAGTGCATCTTCATATACTATTATTTCACTTGGATTATATCCTAACATTTCTGAAGCTTGTACATATATTTCTGGATTATCTTTAGGAATTCCAGTTTCTACACTAGTCAATATAAACTCAAAGAAATCTAATACTTTAAGCCTAGTAAGTACAATTTCTGATAACGCCTTATCCGTTGCAGTAACAATACACATTTTAATATTTTTTGATTTTAGTTTTCTAAGGTAATGGACTACACCTTCTTTAAGACCTATCTCATATCTATACTTATCTTCTACCATTTTATTAAATTCAGATATTATATCATCTACAGATAGATCTAATTTAAACTCATCTATAAAATATTTTGAAGACTCTTGAAAACTCATAGTCTTTAATATCCCAGAAAGGTTTTTTGGTGGAATCTTACCTTTAGATTTCAAAAACTCTTCTCCAATGTTTTCCCATACAGCCATAGAGTCAATAAGAGTTCCATCTAAATCAAAAATTGCTCCTTTAAACTTCATAGTCTACTATTCCTTCTGACAACTTTCTTAATTTCTTTGTAGCTTCAAAGACATTGATTTTTGAAAATATTGCAGATATTACACAGATACCATCAACATTTGTTCCCTTTAACTCTTCTATATTCTCTTCATTGATTCCACCAATGGCAACTATAGGTGTGGATACAGCCATAGATATTTCTTTCAATTGTTCTAAAGAAATACAATTAGCATCAGATTTCGTTGATGTTGGAAATACTGCCCCAACCCCTAGATAATCTGCACCATTTTGTTCTGCTAATATTGCCTGTTCTACTGTTTGAACTGAAACTCCAATAATTTTATCTTTGCCAATTAATTTTCTAACATCTTTTGCATTCATATCATCTTGTCCTACATGTACTCCATCTGAGTTAACAGCTAAAGCTACATCCATATTGTCATTTATAACAAAAGGTATATTATATTTATCAGTAACTGACTTTATTTCTTCAGCTTGCTTTACAAAGTCATTGAAAGATAGATTTTTTTCTCTCAACTGAATAAAAGTAGCTCCTCCTTTTATTGTATCTTCAACTTGACTCGACAAAGTTTCACCTTTAAGCCAAGTTCTATCAGTTATTGCGTATAAAAGCATAGATTTTCTATCTAATTTCAATTTTAGCACCTCCATTTAATATTTTGCTATCCATCTTACTCATAAAATCAATAATATATGTTCGATAAGTTGAAGTACCGCCACCAACTTCTTCTAACTTATCATAGCCTAATTCACCACAAATCCCCATAGCACAAACAGCTGCTGCCGTTGCTTCAAGAATATTGTTGCTATTTGCACCACAGAAACTACCTATAACTGTTGTTAGCATACATCCTGTACCTGTAACTCTAGTCATAAGTGGATGTCCATTCCTAATTATGTAAGTCTTTTTATCGCTTGATGCTATATCAATTGCCCCAGTAACTACAATAACTGCTCCTGTTTTCCTACTTAATTCTTTAATAAAAGCTATAGTTTCATCAATATTTTCATCAGTTACCATATCTCTTTCATCAGCATCTACCCCTTTAGTTGTGCCACTCCCTTTATAAATTGTTTTTATTTCTGATATATTGCCTCTTATAACCGAAAAATCTACTTCTTTTAATAAATCAAATGTAAATTCATTTCTAAATTTTGATGAACCTACTCCTACAGGATCGAGTATTACAGGATGTCCTAATTCATTTGCTTTTTTACCCGCTTTCAGCATTGCTTGAGTTGATTCTCCATTTAATGTACCTATATTAATAACAAGTGAGTTAGCAATAGAAGTTACATCCTCTACCTCATATTTACAATCAGCCATTGTAGGCGATCCTCCAGCAGCCAATATTATATTGGCACAATCATTAACTGTTACATGGTTTGTTATAGTGTGGACAATAGGCTCACTCTCTCTTACATTTTCTAAAACGTTTCCAAACATAATCTTATCCCTCCATTATATAAAATAGAGATCTGCATAATACCAATTTTCTAAAAAAATATGGAATCTACCAAAGGGTAAATTCCATTAAGAATCTAACATTATCCCTACGTTGGCATTATCCAAATCAGGTTTAGGGTCGAAGCCGCAATTAGCTTCCTCTCAGCCTGTATGCACAAGCTCCCCAATATTTAGTTTGTATTATATATATCTTAGCATAAAAATAGAATTAATTCTAATTTATATTGATTTTTATTTCACTATTTTTTCTTCTTCTCTTGAAAATCACATATAGTATATAGTACTAATGATACAATAAATAAACCTATTGCTATATACATTATTGGACGATTGTCGTCTATAGGACATACTCCCTGTGGCAATCCTCTTCTGCTTATATAAATTTTATAAAGTCCATAAGCTGCTACTAAAAGGCCTATATAAAAAATATAGTTAGTTATTTTCTCTAAATTCTTTTTTACATAGTTTAGGATATTATCCACCGCCTCTCCCTTCGCTGAATAGCTCAATAATCTTTCACTATCAGATCATCTACATATTCATTACAGTTTTCACAGTAATATTTAATTTTTACTTGCTTTCCACATTCTTGATGACATAAGGTTCTATTACAATTATCTAAATATTTATTTGCCCAAAGTATCATGGAATTAAATACATGATTAAAATCTCTACCTTTTTGTGTCATCATATATTTGTATCTAGGTGGATGTTCATTATATAGTTCTGAGTATATAAGTTCATTTTCTTCAAGGAGCTTTATCCTATTAGAAAGTATATTTGTTGGAATAGAATCTAAAGATTCCTGTAAGTCTTTAAAAGTGTTTTTATTTTTAGATATTCTATGAAGAACTAACATAGTCCATCTATCCCCTAAAATATTAAGTGTTTGAGCTAGATTACATTCTAAATCATAAGTAACTTTCAAAATACCATCTCCCTTGTAACTCTATGTTAACTACCAATTTACATAAAATATATTAATCTGCAGTATCTATAATATTCTCCATTGTTTCTTTACTCATAGCTCCTAAAATATAATCTACTATATTTCCATCCCTATCTATTATAAATGTAGTAGGTAAAGACTGTATACTATATGTTGCCATAATATCCCCAGTTTCATCAAATACTACTGGATATGTGTAGCCTTCTTCTTTTAAAAATTCAATTATTTCTTCTTTAGAACCTTCTCTTCCTAAATTTGGACCTGCTACACCTAATATTATAACATCTTCAATATTTTTCCCTCTTTCTTTATAAACCTCCTCTATATCAGGCATTTCCATCCTACACGGAGGACACCATGTAGCCCAGAAGTTTAAAAATACTACCTTACCTTTATAGTCACTTAAAGTATGGATTTCACCATATTGGTCTACTAAAGTAAAATCTATTGCTGGAATTTTATCTTCTTTATTTTCTGTACTTTCTTCTGAAGGTTCTTCTTTATTAACATCTTCCTTAGTATCTTCATCTGTTATTTCTTCATTATATTCTGTTGGATTCTCTTCTGACTTTTTAAAATATCCTGCTACCTTATCAGTTCCTCCTAAAGCCATTACTAAACCAGTTATTATAAGAATAGCCCCTCCAATTTTTTGAATTGTTTTCATATTACGTTTCACATTATCTACATATTTTAATAGCCTGTTATAAAATATAGAAATAATTATAAAAGGCAATGTAAATCCTATAGTATATACTAGAATCAATAAGTTCCCAATCAATGCACTATCAGAGCTTGAAGCCATAATAAGTGCAGAAGCAAGCATAGGACCAATACATGGACTCCATCCAAAGCTAAAAGTAAAGCCTAATAAATAAGCTGTCCATGGTTTCATTTCTCGTACTCCCAAATTAAACCTCTTTTCTTTTTGGAGAAATGGTAGATTTAAATATCCTAAGTAGAAAAGTCCCATGATAATTATAAGGATTCCACCTATTGTAATCATAATCTCTTTGTTACTTGTAAAGAAATGTTTAAATGCACTTATTGAAGAGCCTAGTATAAAGAAAGTTGTAGATATACCTAGTACAAATAGAATAGTATTTTTAAGTAATGGACTATCTTTTAATTTAACATTTCCTTCTTTTAAATTCTGCACACTACTACCTGACAATATAGCTAGATATATTGGTAAAATTGATATCACACAAGGTGAAAAGAAGGAAAGTAATCCTTCAACAAATACAACAATAAAATTTATATGCTCCATACCCAAAACCGCCTCCTTTTCGTTCCAAATACAATATTAACTTTATTTTTCAAAGTCACTTTACTTTTTAAAGTTACTCTTCATTATAAATGTATTATATGATTAAGTCAATAATTTTATTATAAAAAATGGAAAATAAAAAAATACCTCCAAGTAGATAATCTAATTTTAATTAATTAGACTGTCTACTTTGGAAGTATCATATCATAAAATGATGACTCCTTAATTTTTACCAAAGTTTTAATTCTTCTGCTTGTTTTTTAAGTTCTTCTCTAAAGTCTGGGTGAGCAATTTTTATTAGCTCTTCTACTCTTTCGCTAATATTTAGTCCTCTTAGCCAAGCTACTCCGTATTCTGTAACTACATAGTCTACATCATTTCTACTTGTTGTAACTGCTGCATTTCTATGAAGATATGGAACTATTTTTGAGTGAAGTACTTCTTTTCCATTTTCGTCTTTTGTAGTATATGTTGAGTGCATTGCTATTATTGATTTTCCACCTTCTGACATTTGTGAACCTTGAACTGTTTCTGATTGTCCACCTGTTCCTGACCATTGTAGTCCACCTACTGTTTCTGATGCACATTGTCCCATTAGGTCTATTTCAAGTGTTGCATTTATTGAAACAAATTTATTGCAAAGTCCTATTGTATAAGGATCATTTGTAAAAGTACAGGATTTAAATAGTACTGATGGATTGTCATTTATATAGTCATAAAGTCTTTTACTTCCCATTGTAAATGAGCATACTGAGTATCCATTTAAAAGTCCTTTTTGTGAGTTATCTACTGCTCCACATTCTATTAAGTCAATCATTGTTTCTGTAAACATTTCTGTATGAATTCCAAGGTGTTTTTTGTTGCGAAGTTCATGAGCTACTGCATTTGGAATATTTCCTATTCCCAGTTGAATAGTAGAACCATCTTCTATTAAGTCTGCAATATTTTTACCAATTGTTGCATCTACATCTGTATATGGAGCAAGGTTTGCTATTGGAATTTCTCTATCTGATTCTACTAGTGCATCTACTTCTGAAATATGAACTTGTGAGTCTCCAAAAGTTCTTGGAAAATTTGGATTTACTTCAAGAAGAACTAATGCACCTTTATCTATTAAATCTCTTTCATATATTGCACTTACTGAAAGTGATAAGTATCCATGCTCATCCATTGGTGATACTGTCGCTATTACTACTGGACGTCTTTTTTCATATTCTAAACGGCTTAAAACTTTTCTAAGTATTGATGTTGAGCTTTGTGGTATTGCACTTACTAATTTATCTTCATGTGCTTCACGAAGTGCCTTTGAGAAAAACCAACCATTGTGATCTAGTATTCCCTTCATTTCAGGATCTTTAAATATTGGATAGTCTTGTAGTGGAAGACATGTATTAATATTGCATCCCTTAACTCCTGTTTCTTTTAAGTGCTGCATTTTTGATAAAATTGCTGCTGGTTCTCCTGCTGCTTGCGCTGAAAATATATAGTCCCCATCTTTGATTAATTCTAGTGCTTTTTCAGCTGCCATTACTTTTTCATCATATAATTCTTTTATAGTTTTCATAATTTCCCCACCCTTTAATTATTTTTTACAATTTCTTCTAATATACTAATAAACTTTTCCCTTTCGTCCATAAACATTGCATGGCCTGAGTTTTCAAATTTAATAAAATCAGTTTTTGTTTCAAAGTATTTCATACTGTCTAATCCAGTTTCTATTGGAACTACTAAATCTTTTTCGCCGTGAATCCAAGTTACTGGCATTTTAATATTTTCTATTCTTCCGCTTCCATCTATTACACTTTTTTCTTTAGTAATATTAAAATTAATTAGCGCTACGCTTACATCTAAGAAACATCTTTCTTTTAAGATTGCTTCCATATAGGATTTATATACTTCTTTTTCTGGCTCATTTAGATTAAATATTGTCTTCCTCCAAACTTCTGTGAAAAAATCTAGATTTTGCTCTTTTATTCCAGTAAGTACTGGAACCATTAAAACTGGATCTTTTACTATGTCTTCTTCTTTATAAATAGGCTCAGAAAGTATTGGTTTTAAATCCTTATCATATTTAAACATTGGGTAACCCTTTACTCCAACAGATGCAAGTAATACTAAATGAATTACTTTTTCTGGATGGTTTGCAGCAAGTTCCATTACTACTCCTCCACCTAAGCTCCATCCAACAACTACTGCTTTTTTTATATTTTTAATTTCCATAAACTCATTTACATCTTCTGCCCAGTCTTTTATTGTCTTATGCTCATTTTTGTAACTTGAGTCCCCAAAACCCATAATATCTATGGCATAAATATTTATATTATCATCTAAGTTATTCATTAAATCTTCATAAAAAATAGATGAGCTTTGATTACCATGTACTAAAAGTAAAGTTTTGTCCCCTTTACCTTTATGTCTATAAGCCATTGTTTCGCCATTAGGTAAATTTTCTTTATTAAACTTAATTTTTCCCATAATATCCCTCTTTCTGTTTAGTTTTTACTTTTACCTGTTTCCGGAAGTAAAAATGATCCTAAGAAAAATGTTAAACTAGCTATTAAGGCAAGGTTAAGTCCTGCGCCATATCCTTTTAAATCTATCACATTTCCAATGATAAAATAAAGTGTTGTTTCTATAATGTATGATATTGCCCAAAATAATCCCATAACTTGTGTTAATTTACTTGGTGTCATATTTGGAAGTTCTTGAGGTATCATTACAAGTGATGTCATTGGTGTAAACATACATACTCCTATTGCAAGTGCTGCAATTGATGCAACTACTCCATTTGTAGCCTTAAACATTAATAGTCCACTAAGTGTCATTAATAGTCCACAAATTCTTATTACTGGAAGCCTTTTACTGTATCTTTTGGAAAGAGCTATTGCAATTAGTGTTCCTATTACTCCTCCAATTGCAGTTAAAGCACTTAAGCTTTTTGCATCTATTACTGCAGAGCCTGATATTGGAAATATATTTAAAAGAACTAAATAAAATGTAAGAAGACCTGAGTAAGTTAAAGGTAATAACCAATTTACTTTTTCTTTCATTGCATCTTTTATTGTGTATTTTTCTTCTACTACTTTAGTATCTTTCTTTTCAATTTCTACATCTTCCCCCATGAAAACCCATAGGATAAATAGAATTCCACTAATTGCTACGAAAAATCCCATACTATATTGCCATGTTTGAAGCCAATCTATTACTGGTCCTACTATTACCAGGGCAATTATACTACCAACATTATAAGCTACTGAATTAAGAGCATTTACTGTTGGTCTTGTTTCAGGTGAAAAATATTTAATTACAATTGGGCTAAAGTATACTACATATAGTGCTCCACCAAATCCCATTATAAATCTACCTAATATAAATACTGAGTATGATGGCGCAAATATTGCAACTACGCTTCCAAGTACTATTAAAAGTGATGCTAGTCCAATAGATTTTTTAAGAAGTAATTTATTAAGTACTACTGCTGCTGTAAAGTTTCCTATTATTTTTGCAATTGTAATGGCATTTGAAATTAAAGTTGCTGAAGCAAATCCCTCTAAATGAAAATATTCCATTATTTGAGGTGTTAAAGTACTTCCTGCAATCCAGTTAACTGCAAAAAATGCATAAGTAAAAAACATAATAGCTTCAATAATTATTGATCTACTAGAAATTTTTGTTTTATTTTGTTTAATTGTTTGGTCTTTCATTTTGTATCCTCCTTTTTTAATTACATATTACGAAAATAAGTTAAATAAAAAAATCAGAATCTGATATATTGCATGCAAACGTTTAACTTAGTTATAATATATCAGATTCTGATTACTCTTAGGATACAGCTTAGTTATGATGTATGAATAAAACTCATACTATATTTTTATTTAATTCTAATTCTTTTTTAGGCAAAGGTTTAGAAAATTTTTCATAGGTCTTGTAAGTATTTTTGACTTTAAATATATTACATTTAATCCCCAAGGAAATTCTGGATTTTCTAAATGAACTTGATGAATTTTTTCTGATGAATATTTATCAGTAAGAGGTTTTGGAAGTATAGTAACTCCTTGATTTGCAGCTACCATTTCTATTATTAAGTCCCATTGATTACTTTCAAATACAATATTTGGTGTGAACCCTGCCTTTTTACAATAATCTAAAAATACATCATGATACATAAAGTCCTTTTTTACTTGCAGGAATTTTTCATCCTTTAAATCTCTAAAATCAACTATCTCACTTTTGCTTAATTTATGATTTTTACCAACTACAAGAATTGCCTCTGAATTAAAAACCTTGTGTATTTCAAATCTATCATCTTCAAAAGGGAGGTATTGCTACTCCCATATCCATTTGTCCATCTAAAAGTTTTTCAACTATATATGTAGAAGTTGTATCATCAATATTAAGATTTACATTTGGATGTTTTTTTTGAAATTCATAAAGTACTGAATAAAAATAAATACTTCCTGCTGTTGGAGGTAATCCAAATCTTAGTATAGTATCTGACTCTTCAAGTTTTTTTAGCATAATTTCTTCTTTTGTATCATAATAATTTATAATATCCTTTGCAAATTCATATACTATTTCCCCTTCTTTTGTTAATGTAAACTTTCTATAATTTCTATCTATTAAAGTAGTTTGAAGTTCTTCTTCTAAATTTCTTACAGCTCTACTTACAGCTGACTGACTTACATATAGCTCATCTGCAGCCTTAGTAAAACTTTGACACTCAACTGTTTTTAAAAAATAATTCAAATTTAAAAATGGCATTTTAATCATCTCCCATTAATTATATATTTTTAAAAATCCTAGGTTAAGTTTTGTCTTTAACTTTATTTTATCATTACTTAAATTCATATTACTTAAATCTATTATATATTAGCAAGCTAAACTTTTAAACTAAGATATTATTTAAAAATTCATTTAAAGTATCTTTAACTTTGCTTTTTCTTTATTTGTAGTTCTATAATATTTTACACTCGGTTTACCAATTACTAAAGTAGCAACTACTTTTTCTCTTCTATTTAACTTAAGTTCTCTTTTTATTTTTCTACTTTTATTTGCAATTACTGTAAAAAATCCGCTAAAAAAAGAATGCTAAAGCTTTAGCATTCTTTTCCCATAATTTAAAATTCAAACCTCTACATTGCCTTTCAATCCAATTTCATCTGCTACTTTTTGCATTCCCTTTATTGTTTCTTCCATAACTTCATTTAAATCCATTCCAAGCATTTCAACGCCTTCAGCAATAACTTCTCTATTTACTCCAGCAGCAAATCCTTTGCTTTTCCATTTTTTCTTCAAAGATTTTACTTTGAGATCTAGTATACTCTTGCTTGGACGCATTAAAGCAGTAGCAGTGATGAGCCCTGTTAGCTCATCAGTTGCATATAATACTTTTTCCATTGTTTCTAAAGGTTCTACATCGGAGCATATCTTCCATCCATGGCTCTCTACCGCTCTAATATAGTCTTCAGGCCAATTTTCTTCTATTAATATCTCCCTTGTTTTTTTACAATGCTCTTCTGGATACATTTCATAATCAAGATCATGTACAAGTCCTATTATTCTCCATTTTTCTTTATCTTCCTCATTAAATAGTTCTGCAAAGTGGATCATAACAGCTTCAACAGCCAATGCATGTCTTATAAGACTTTCATTTTTATTGTACTTTTTCAGTAGCTCATAGGCTTCCTCCCTAGTTGGAACCTTCTCTGCCATTCTCCATCCCCTCCTGTCTTTGAAACTAATATAATTTAATATTATTTATAATAATATCTGTTCTGTTAAACCTTGTCAATTTCAATTAATATAAATTTCAACGCATAGGTTTATTCTTCTTCAAGACTGTTTAAATAGTCTAACAGCTCAGACTTTTGAACCCTATTTACTCCACTATGTTCTATATCATAGGAAGGATCAATTTTTTCACCATATTCCCTTTCCATAACTTCAATAACCCTTGACTTACAAAAATCACCTTGGCACCAGCCCATAGTAGCCCTAGTCCTTCTTTTCACTCCATCAATGGTCTTTACTTTTATACCTCTATGCAATGCATCTACAATTTCTTCCTCTAAGACTTGTTCACATCTACAAACAATCCTTCCTTCAGAGCCTAATGGAAGTTCTATTTTATCCTTTATTTCATTAAATGGTTTTAAAGGCTTCTTAGTTATAATTGGCTTCCTATAAGGATCGAAGTTTGGATTCTCTTCTAATTTCAATCCAGCATCTTGAAGAATTCCTATAACCATTTCAGCAATAGCCGGTGATGATGTTAGACCAGGGGATTGTATACCTGCTACATTAATAAAACCTTTAACTTTTGTTTCCTCTATAATAAAATCATTTGTTGAACTTCTAGCCCTAATTCCAGTAAAACTTCTTATAAATTGCTTAGGATTGATTTTATCATATAAACTCTTAGCTTGTTGGTATATCTTAGCTATTCTTTCCACATGGGTTGATGTATCTTCTCTTTCAGTTTCATCATTTGCATCTGGCCCAATAAGAAGGTTTCCATAGTGAGTAGATGTAACTAATACACCTTTCCCAAGTTTAGTTGGAAGTTGGAAAATAACTGTATTTATAGGATCACCTGTACCTCTAGTAAACAAAATATACTCTCCACTTCTAGGAAGAATTTCAAAATTATCTACCCCAACCATTTTAGAAATCTTGTCAGAATATAGCCCTGCAGCATTTACTACATATTTCCCATAGTATTCTCCCTTATCTGTCGTTACTTTAAATCTATCCTCTATCTTTTCTATATCTATAACTTCATTTTCAAGTTCTAATTTAACACCATTCTTTATTGCATTTTCAGCCATGGCAATAGCCATTTCATATGGCGAACAAATCCCTGCCCCTTTACAGTACAGTGCCCATTTAGCATCATGGATTAATTCAGGCTCAATTTCTCTTATCTCTTCAGAACCAACAATACTTAAATCATCTAGCCCATTTTTAATACCATTCTCCATTAACTTTTCCAGTTGTTCTTTATCATCTTCTGTACTAATTACCAATGAGCCAGTTTCTTCAAAACCAAAATTTAGTTCTTCATTTAGTCTCTTAAATTGTTTCCTTCCTTTATAACATAATCTTCCTCTCAAGGTTGAATTGCTTTCTGCATATCCTCCATGAACAATTGCACTGTTGGCCTTTGTAGCCCCCATAGATACATCAATACCTTTTTCAAGGATTAATATTTTAGTATTATATCTAGATAACTCTCTTGCTATACTAGTACCTATTATACCTGCTCCAATTATAATTACATCATACATTTTGCACACTCCTTTTAATATAAATCCTGCATTAATATTATATTTACCCACGAATCCATAGTTTTTTACAAAAATACTTCTAAACTATTAATAATTTAGAAGTATTTTATACATTATTTTATATCCCCTTATTTTTGTTGATTTTAACTTCCTTATAACCCATAATTACCACCCAAACATAAGCAAGGGTTTTTGGTATCATTAATATTCCAATCCATGGTATTCTATTGGCCCACAATACCACTGGCATATATAAAGCAAATGACAATACGATTGCCAACCACATGTATTTAAAATTATTATCCCTATGTTTTTTAACTTCAGAATAAAAAATACCTATAATGATAATCCCCATAATTAAAAATGGAATATTCCTATATATTCCCCATGAAACAGGCGGATTAAAGTTTAACCAATCATTTTGGGGAAAGAAACATAATCCTATTCTTACAATACTTAAAGTATAAATTAAAAACGTAAGACCTTTACGTCCTTCAATATTATAACGAAGTCTCCATATGTGATATAAAATAACATAAAATATTGTCATAGTAATAGAGGTTATGAATTTTCCAATTCCAAGAGCAGCAGCATTGGCCTCTAGACCAGTTGTAAGCAACGCATAAGCTCTAGGAATTAAGTGGAATGCATCCCCTGCTCCCAGCAAAACAGCCATTAGTCCAAATAACCTATATTGTTTATTGTTACCACTTTTCAGTATCATTATTGTTCCTAATATGATAACACCAACCAAATAAACTGTATCAAATAAAGTTTCCATTATAGCTTGCATATTTGATCGCTCCTTTAATGAAATTTATGAACAACGTTCATCTTAATCTATATTAAAAATCATACTATAAGTATGATCTCTAATTAAACATTCTTTTTAAAACTTCAATAAAAAACTCTATATCTTGCTCTCCTTTTTTAAGCATATTTAACATATTTTCAAATATAAATTCTACTGTTTTCTCTTTTGAAATAGTATCTGTCCATTGATAATCTCTTAATTCATCGTCCATATTCATCAATCTTATTATCATATTTTGGATCTTTCCAAAGTATTCATTTTCTTTTTGTTTGCCAAGTAGCTTTTCATCCCTTTTTAACAAATATAACTGTTCAATCCAATTTTCTTTAAATTTGTTAAGATAAGAATGTAATATATTATAGATTTGTTCTAAGTTTTCATAAAAGTCATTATCTTCTAAGCTCTGCCAATCAATTTCTGCAAAAGCACCTTGCCAAAAGTTCTCAATAATAACTATTAACAAAGCTGCCTTTGAAGGAAAATAATTATATACTGTTCCTGTAGCAATTCCACTATTCTTTGCTACAGAACGAATATTTACTTTTGAAATACCTTGGTTTATAGCAATATCCTTTGCTTCTGATAAAATAATTTCCTTATAATTTTTAGTATGATTGCCCATTTTCATTCACCTCATGAACATTGTTCATGCTAATATTACATTAAATATATAAGACTGTCAATATTTTTTATGCACATAAAATAAAATTTAATCCTATATTAAGATCTTTTTATCATTACAAGTTTACATTTTGGACAAGTAATGGAAATCTTCCCTTTTCCTCTTGGTACACGAAGGGTTTGCTTACAATTAGAGCATTTAAAGTATTTATAATGCTTTAAATCTTTTATTCTTTGAATCTTCTTGTTTACTTTTCTTTTTATAGGATTCCAAATATTTAAAAACTTAATATTTTCCTGGTATCGTTTAGATATATTTTTAGAAAATATCCTATAAATAACTATTACTGAAATAATTATACAAAATATATTTAATATAGAACTATTAAAAAATCTCAATAAAATGGTGCAAATCAAATTGACTACTATTAATGCAGTAGACAGCTGATCTACCCCGCACCTACCTGCCATAAATTTTCTTAACCAATTCATCTATAACCCCTCTTTTCTAAGCCATTCTCCTATATCTTTCTATATTGCTATCACTTAAAAATTCATATGCATTATTTATCTTTTGAAACATAACTGTTGCATCTGGTGATTTATTTAAATCTGGATGGTATTCCTTTGCTTTCTTCCTATATGCTAGTTTTATTTCATATTTATCCGCATCATATTTGACCCCTAACAAATCACAACTTTCTTCATATTTCTTTTTAAACTCAATAGTTGGATCTTGGTACATATTTTGATTGCTATTACCAGTGTTTTGTCTATACCATTCATAGTCAGAATATCCACTACTTTTTCTCTGATATTCAGACCATTGTCTAAATCTTTCTTCCCATACTCTCTGTTGTTCATTCCAACGTTGTTGCTGTTCCCTTCTCTTTCTCTCTTCTTCCATTCTCCTATATTTATCCTTATATTCACTAAATGATTCAAACTGATAACTTATTCCATCAATAAGATATCTTGCACGATCAAATAAAAACTCTGTAACAATATACTTTATATATTTTAAATAAGATACAAACTTGGTCCCCAATAATGGAAATATAACAAAAAACAAAATAGCCAAAAGAACTACAGGATTCATTAAAAGTAAAAGACCAAGTGGACCAGAAAATATGAGAAGTAACAGACAACCTCCCATACCTATAAAGGCAATAAGCCCTTTAGTAACATTGCCTAGAACTGTCACTATAGCTTCCACTACTTTTATAAAAATATCTAATACTACTGATACTAACTTTGCAATACCATATAAAATCTTACCTGCTGCTTTTTTAAATATATTCATATACAACCCTCTTCATTTCTAATATTCGTATATTTATAAATTATATCATATAGCCGATGCATATTTCTAGCTTTTAAATAAATCGCATAAATATCACTCTTATATTTGAGCTTATATATGTAATCTGATAAAATTAGACTAAATATTGGAAAGGAGTGATTTTATGAACTTTAAACTTCAAAAAGGTGGAGAAGTTAAAATAATACTGGTTACTAAAGGAACAAAAGAGCTAGAAAATGCTAATGAACTATATTCATATCTAATGAAAAAAGATTTATTCAAAGGTAATTGTGGTGAAATTTATTCAAATGCTTTATATTCTAAAGATAAAGTTATATTGTTGGGACTTGGTGAAAAAAATAAAATAACCTCAAACTCTCTTAGAAAAGCTTTTTATAATCTTGGAGTAGAATTAATGAATTTAAAAATTAAAAGTGCAAATATTTCTGTGCCTATTTTTCAAAATATTGACTATAAAAATACAATTCAAGCTATTGTTGAAGGTTTATTACAATCAGAATATAGCTTTGAAAAATATTTAACTAAAAAGAAAACTATATCTAGTGTAGAGAACATTTATCTTGATATATTAGAAGAAACAAAAGAAGCAACTATTGAAGTTATAAAAGAAACAAAGAATTTAATAGAAGGTATCTTTTTAACAAGGGATCTTGTAAATGAGCCTGCTATGTATATGACCCCTAAAGCCCTTGCAAATAATGCAAAAAAAGAATTAGAATATGTTGGAGTTGAAGTAAAAGTTTATGGAGCAAAAGAAATTGAGGAATTAGGTATGGAAGCTTTCCTAGCAGTTTCCAAAGGCTCTTCACAGGAACCTCAACTAATTGTAATGAACTACAAAGGCAATCCTAATTCAGATGAAAAATTAGCCCTTGTTGGGAAAGGTTTAACTTATGACTCTGGCGGATATTCTATTAAAACTTCTAATGGCATGGTTACTATGCACTCAGACATGGCTGGTTCAGCATCTGTTATAGGAGCTATGAAATCAATAGCAATGTCAAAGCTTAAGAAAAATGTAGTTGGAATAATAGCTGCTTGTGAAAATATGATTTCTGGTAAAGCTTATAAACCAGGTGATATTATTGGTTCCATGTGTGGAAAAACTATAGAAGTGTTAAATACGGATGCAGAAGGCCGACTAACTTTAGCTGATGCACTATGGTATGCTGCTGATATAGTTAAAGCTGATAAAATAATAGATATAGCAACTCTTACTGGTGCATGTGTAGTAGCTTTAGGAAATATAAACACAGGTGCCATTACAAATAACTATACTCTTATGAACAACGTTAAAAAAGCTGCTGAAATTGCAGGAGAACCAGTTTGGGAATTGCCACACAATGACGAATATAAAGAGTTGATTAAAGGAAGTTTTGCTGACTTGAAAAATTCAGGTGGTAGAGGTGCTGGAACTATAACTGCTGGACTATTCCTTCAAGAATTTGTAAAAGATACTCCATGGGTTCACCTAGATATTGCAGGTACTTCATACCTTTCTTCTAAAAATGCTTATCTACCAAAAGGTGCTACTGGAGTACCAGTAAAAACTTTATACTTTCTAGCAAAAAAATATTAAGTATATAATAATTCCTAGTTAAGTAAGAGCTTAGCTAGGAATTATTACTTTAAAATAAGTATATGAATAAAAAACTATGGTACAATATTTTATATAAATACAATAAGTTTTTAAAGAAAAGAGGAAATATTTATGAAAAAAAGAGTAATATTGGGCATGAGTGGAGGTGTTGATTCTTCTGTTTCTGCACTACTTCTTAAAGAAGCAGGTTATGAAGTAGTTGGACTTTTCATGAAAAATTGGGATGAAAAAGATGAGTATGGTGTATGTACGGCAACAGAAGATTCTGACGATGCAAGAAAAGTAGCCCATCAACTTGGAATTGCCTATTATACTATAAATTTTGAAAAACAATATTGGGATAGGGTCTTTACCTATTTTTTAGATGAATATAGAAAAGGAAGAACTCCTAATCCAGATGTAATATGTAACCAAGAAATAAAGTTCAATGCTTTTTTAGATTATGCTTTAAAATTAAATTCAGATTATATAGCTATGGGACATTATGCACAGGTAGAAAAAGAAAATGGAAAATACTGCCTTTTAAGAGGAAAAGATAAAAATAAAGATCAAAGCTATTTCTTGTCTCGAATAGGACAGAAAGCTCTTTCAAAAACTATATTTCCTGTAGGACATTTAGAAAAAAAACAAGTTAGGGAATTAGCTGAAAAACACGGTTTATATACTGCTAAAAAAAGAGATTCTACAGGTATATGTTTTATAGGAGAAAGAAACTTTGATGAGTTTTTAGACAAATATCTTTTAGCAAAACAAGGAGATATGTTAGATGTAGATGGAAATAAAGTAGGTACACATAGTGGACTTATTCATTATACATTAGGTCAAAGAAAAGGTATAGGCCTAGGAGGAATAGGGACTGGAGAACCTTGGTTTGTAGCTGGAAAGGATTTAGAAAAAAATATACTATATGTAGCACAAGGAAAAAAACATTCTGCCCTCTATTCTACTTCATTGATTGGAGAATCTCCAAAATGGATATTAGAAGAAATCCCCAATTTTCCACTAAAATGCACTGCAAAATTTAGATATAGACAATCTGATATACCTGTAACAGTAGATATATTAGACGATGGAAATCTCCATATAAAATATGACCATCCAATAAAAGCAGTAACACCAGGACAAGTAGCAGTATTGTATAAAGACGAGGTATGTCTTGGTGGTTCTATAATAAAATCTATAGAGCCTTTAGACAAAAAATACTCATATTTAAATGAAATTTAATAACTAAAGTTGTATAAAAACATAATAAAAAAAGAGATTGTACTCAGACTGAGTACAATCTCTTTTAAAGTATATTTAAGCTAATATCGGATTATTTACCGAATTGTTGGTATTGTTTTTAGAATCCTTGTATATTTGTGCAATTTCCTCATAGCCTTTATTTACTACATCTTTTGCACTATCAAATGAGTTGCTTATAGTGTTAGCTATATCTATACTTGCTGCTTTTACGTCAGATGCTATTGTTTTCACTGTATTTACTATATCCTTTCCAACTGACACTATAGCATTTTTAACTGTTCTGATATTATCCTTTGACTTTTTAACAGTTTCTACTATATTATTGCAATGTTTCTTAATATTATTGTAACCAGTTGAAAAAGTATTTGGTATTCTCTTTATAGGTTCTTTTACAGAGTCTATACCAGCTTTTACAAGGCCTACTGTTTGTACACCTTTTCTAAATACTCCACTCCCAGGATTCTCTATTGTCAATTTAATATTAGCTGCTGTAACTCCTACTTTACCTACTATTTCAACAACATCTTCACCTATGGATATTGCTGTTTTAACAGTTTCACCAACTACAGATGTGGCAGAGTCTACAATATCTTTTGCTGCTTGTTGCAATTCTGAAACTGATGTAGATACCTCCTTATATGTATTGGATGTTTTTAAGACTATTTCATCTTTTTTAGCAGAGATTGAGCTAGAAACATTTTTTATAGTTTTACCTATTGAACTGAAAGTATTTTTAATAATATTTGAAACTGAAGAAACAGTATTTCTTACACTTTCACCTATGGAAACTATTGTTTTAGCAACTTTTTTAACAGTCCCCAATGCCATGTTTAAGGATTTTGATATTGAATTAGCAGATGAACTCACCGAGCTTTTAGTTGTATCTTTTACAACCACCGAAACTTCTTTTGCATCATTGGAACTTTTTACAACTAACTCTTTATAATCATCTTCAACAGTCTTAATGATATTGCTTGATATATTTGTTTTACAGTTACTATTATTAATTTTTTTGGTTCTTGTTTTGTATTCATTACAATTGCCTACAGAACTTAATGTATTAATATTATTAGAACATTTTATCATAATATCAACTCCTTTAAAATCAGTATTTTATTTCTCCTTGTGGAGAGTATGAGCTTGTCTCTGACAATATGAAATTATCTTCTAAGATAAATTCTCCATTTATAAACAATTTCATTGTCCATACGCCATAAGGATATTGTCTTGAATCATCATCCAAGTCCATCCAAAACCACATTTTTATTGGTTTTTTCTCTTCTGATGATGCAAATAAATTATTTTCTGTAATCTGATATAGCTCTCTTTTTGGTGTATACCATGCTATCGTTACTGTATGCAACCCTGTTACATTTGTAAAATCAAATCTTGTCACTACTTTTTCATCTAAATTAACGTTAAAAGTTTTCTTATTAGGAACAACTTTCTCATTTAAAATTGAACTTATATTATATTTATCTAAATGAACAGTATATTGGTTATTATTATAAAGTCTTTGATCACTATCATTTATAATGATTACTGACCAAAGCTCTTCATTATCATCTGGAAGATATATATTTGCTGTTGAATCATTTAATTTCAATTCACCATTGATAAGAAATTTATATCTATGTTCTCCAGGAGGAAGCTCACAATCAAAACTCCAAATATTATCACTCTTTGTCATCTTTCCTTTTTCGGGATCGTAGTTATTAAACTCTCCTATAACAGATATTCTATCTATAATTAAATTCTCATTTTCTTCATATTTAAAATTTATTTTCATAATAATCCCCCCATCAAATGTGCTAATGATTGTTTAATGACTTTCTTACCTTTATTATCGACAAGTATTTAACTTTCTTGAGTTTTAGGCATGTTGCTATATTAGCTTTAGAATATAAAATTTAATAATTCGATATTTTATTCCTTAAAAAAGAAACATAATATTAAAACCAGTCCTAATATATTTAATACTCCACATACTCCTATGGCTTTTTCCAGTGAAACGTCAGAAGCCTTACCTATAGCTAAATTCGAAAGCCCTCCAATTATATTCTCCACCATGGCATAAATAGAAAGAATTGTAGCCCTGTTAAGAGTATCAATACTTTCATTCTGTATTGTATTTGACAGTGGCTGAGTTATAGCAAAGGCACCTTCTATGATAAATATCATAGCTATAACTAGTATCCAATTTCTAATATATATGAGCAGTATATTTGCCCCTATTATCATCAAAATTAGAATAATATATAGATTCTTTGTTTCAACTTTCTGATTTAACTTATATGCTTTTGCTGATAAAAGACAAGATATTTGCATAGTTGCTGTCAAAATCCCAAAATATTTAATATCAATCCCACCTCTTAAATATATAGGTTGATTTAAGAAAATACATAATGCATGAGTACTTTCTGCAATTAAAGCCATAGATAATATAAATATAAATATGATTTTATTATGATTTAAGCTTTTAAAACTATCTATTAAGCTAATCTTTTCTTCATTTCTATATTGATGAGTATCTACTAAAAAAAATGAAAGAATAAAAGCTATTCCATATGGAATAATAGTTAGAAATGCAGTTAGATCTAAAGAATATTTCACTATAAATGAATTCATAAACGAAGCAAATAAAAATCCACTTGTAGAAGAAGTAGAATAATAACTAAAAGCTTTATCACTGTCTTTCCCGTCTATAGATATATAGATAAGGGCTGAATCACAACCAGATATACCTGATATTGATATAGCTACTATAATACTTTCCAATAAGAACATACTAAAAGAATGAGCATTATAAAATATTATTTTTGATAAGAAAAATAGGAAAAAAGATATGACCAATGTATTCTTATATCCAATTCTATCACCAATATATCCCCATGGCACCTCAAATATAAACATAAGAACTATGAAAATAGTCTCTAAAATAAAAATATTATTTAATGAAAGTCCTCTATTTTGCCTAAATAATGTAGCAACAGGTCCATAAAAAACTAAACCTTGCAAAAAAGCTATAGTACAAAGTAAATACAAGTTTCTATTTCTATTCATTTTGGCACCTCCACAATTAATTGCATAGCAAAAAAGCCTTATATAATAAGGATTTTTAAGGATTTTTGATTTTATAATATTATTTATGCAATCAATGTTTAGATGCCGCCATAATCAGATTCTCCTTTAAATAAAATTTAAATTCTATATACTGAAATTATAACATAAAAAGCTTTACTAAAATATAGAAAATAATTTATAATGTATTTAATATCAATTTCTTATAATTTTCTTTCGAGTGTTTGAATAAAAACTTTCTACCTACTATTATATACAGATTAAGTATGGAGGTGTATAAATGCGTCAAAGATGGTTATGGACTTTAATCCATAGGCGAATATTAATTTCTTTAATTATAGTAATCCAATTTGCAATTATTATATACCTTGTTTTCAGTAGTAGCAAAAATTCAATGTTTATTAACTGGGCACTAAAAGCAATCAGTTTATTCGCTGCTTTGCATATTATTAGCAAAAAAGAAAAAGGTGCTTACAAGTTGACTTGGGTTTTCCTAATACTTGTTTTTCCAGTGTTTGGTGGCTTATTTTACTTGCTATTTAATTTTCAAAGCTCTACAAGAAAAATGAGCAGAATATTATCATGTATTGAAAATGAAAGTAAGCCACTATTTCTTATGCCAGGAAATATATTTGAAAATGCTTGTAATAAGGCTCCAGAATATATGCCTCAAATTCAATATTTGCAAAACTTTGCTGATTTCCCTATATACAGTAATACGAAAACTAAATACTTATCTCCTGGCGAAGAAATGTTTAAATACCTTATAGAAGAATTAAAAAAGGCAGAACATTATATTTTTCTTGAATTCTTTATTATTCATGAAGGCATAATGTGGAATACAGTTTTAGATATTCTCGTAGAAAAGGCAAAAAAAGGGGTTAATATTCGGCTTATTTATGACGATATAGGATGTTTTTTCTTATTACCTAAAAATTATCCTCAAAGACTTGAAAAATTGGGGATAAAATGTGTTGTATTTAATCCTTTTCGTCCTTTTCTTTCAACAAAACAAAATAATCGAGATCACCGCAAAATTGCTGTTATAGATGGAAAGGTTGCATTTACAGGAGGCATTAATTTAGCTGACGAATATATTAATGCTATTGAAAAATATGGACACTGGAAAGATGCTGCCATTATGGTTGAAGGGGAGGCAGCTTGGAGCTTTACACTAATGTTTTTACAAATGTGGACTTTATGTAATAGTGTTGAAGAAGATTTTACACAATATTATCCCTGGAAAAAAGAACCTTGTAAAATAAAAAAAGATGGACTTGTACAGCCATATGCTGATAGCCCCATGGACAAAGAAAATGTAGGAGAACATGTATATTTGCAAATTATTAACAGTGCAAAAAAATATGTTTATATAAATACTCCCTATTTGATTATAGATGATAGTATGCTTTCAGCACTAACATTAGCTGCTAAAAGTGGTGTAGATGTTCGTATAGTAACACCACACCGTTGGGACAAACGTATCGTCCATATAACAACTCGTTCCTATTATAGAGACCTTATTGAAGCTGGGGTAAAAATCTATGAATATTCTAAAGGATTTATTCACTCTAAAACCTTTGTATCTGATGATAAGGTTGCAACAGTTGGCACAACTAACCTAGACTTTAGAAGTCTCTATCTACATTTTGAATGTGGGGTGTGGTTATATAAAAGTAAAGCTGTTATGGAAGTTCATGATGATTTTATTGAAACTCTAAAAAAATGTTATCAGGTTACAGAAGAAGATTGTAAAAACAATGCTATTATCCGATTTATACAAGAAGTATTCCGCTTATTTGCACCACTAATGTGAAAAGGGTTCATTTATAATTATATTATTCATATAGAAGTGGAATTTTCACAATAACCTTTCCACCACCATTTACACTATTGGATAATATAAGTTCTCCATTATGTTTTTTTATAATAGTATCTGCTATATATAAACCCAATCCGTAATGTCCATTTTTTGTTCTACTCTCATTTCCCATTGAAAGTTGTTCTTTCCCATATTTTAACATCTTTTCAGAAAAACCTTCACCTTCGTCTATTACCTGAATAATCAACTGGGAATTATCTACAACACTGTTAATAGTAATAGTTGAATAGTCTGGAGAAAAATCTACTGCATTGGCTATAATATTCATTAATGCACGGTCTAATTCATTTTCATGTCCTTTTATATACAGATCCTCTTCAATATTCATTTTTGAAATTATATCAATATTTTTTGTTCTACCTAGAGCCATACCTTGTTCTTTTACTAAATTTAATATCTTTATAATTTGAATTATTTCATTGGAATTTTCACGAGCCGATTCTTTTTTTGTAATAGCCAATAAATTTTGGATGTATTTCTCCATCTGTCCACTGCTTTCTTCAATATAATGGCAATAAACTTTCTGCTCTTCTGTCATATCTGTTTCTGCAAGTAATCCTACATTGCCTTTAACCACTGTAAGAGGTGTTTTTACATCATGTGTCAAAGCAGAAATCTGTTCTTGTCTTTGTTTCTCTATTACCCATTGCTCCTCCAAAGCAGTTTTTAAAGAACCTTTCATCTTATCAATTCCTTGAAGAACCATGTCTATCTCTTTTATATTACTTGCCCCTATATTAAAATCTAGATCTTGTTCTTCTATTTTTTCCGTTGCCACCAAAAGAGATTTTAATTCATTGTTAATCTTTTTAGCAAATCTATTAGCCCATAAAATAAGTATTACAATAAACTCTACGAAAAACAAAAATACTACTGTATTTTCCGCATTAGGTAAAATTTCTCTCAACTTTTCACTTTTATATTGCATAGTTAAAGGATAGTTAATAATCAATATACCTTCCTCACGTTCAATACTTGTAATATAACCTGTAGTTCTTGTTCCCTTTCGATAGTTCTCCCACTTTACTTTTTTATCCTCATTAGAAAAGTTTCCATATAAATAATGTCCATCATTTGAATAAACTCCAAAACTACACATTGGTGTCAATAAATCCATTGTTACCTTAGGTGTGTTTTTTAATTTTTCCAAATTTTTCTCAATTGTTTTTTGAGAGTAATTTGCTGGATATACGCCAAGTAAAGCTACAAAAAATACATACAAATTAGCTATTATTAAGACAATACTAAGGATACCAACAGATATAATATATTTTATAAAAATTGTACGAAGTTTCGTACCTTTTTTTAATGCCATTTATATCCTACTCCCCAAACTGTTTTTATGGGTTCTTCACCATATAATAGAAATTTAGCTCTAATATTTTTTATATGTTCAACAATTGTACTTAAATTACTCTCTCTTTCAAAACCAAAAACTGCTTCAAATATTTGTTCTTTTGAAAATACCTGCCCATGATGAAGAGCTAAGTATTCACTTATTTCATATTCACTTTTAGTAAGGGGAACCTTATTATCTAATATGAAACACTCTTTACTAGAAATTGAAAATCTAACATACCCTATATTAATAGAATTTACCTTTTCTCTTTGTTCCCTCCTAAGATGGGCACCAATCCTTGCACGAAGCTCCTGAATTCCAAAAGGTTTAGTTAAATAATCGTCTGCCCCCAATCCTAAACCTTTGATTATATCTCCCTCGTCTACTTTTGCTGTAAGAAACAATAGAGGACAATCCACTTGTTCTCTTATCTTAGAACATAATTCAAACCCATCAGTACCAGGCATCATAATATCTAAAATTATTAAATGATAGTAACTCAAATTTTCTTGTAAAACTTTTTCTGATTTACTTATTTTTTTAATATAATGACCACTTTTACTTAATATATTGTCAATCAAGTCTAAAATAGCTTCATCATCATCTACAATTAAAATATTTGCCACAACAATACCTCCTACTCTTCTGCCTTCTTTCCTTCCCATTTTGCAAACCATACTAGCATGATTAAAAAGGACATAATTGTTCCAAGTATGCAAATAATAATTCCAAGATGTAAATCGGGATCTATAAAGTTAATATTTTGATATTTTTTTAGTAAAGAACTAATAAATCTAATACTCCATGAGCATGGAGTAAATGCCCATCTGCCATCCCCTATACCTGTCAGAAACAAAGCTGATGTAAGAGATTCTACAATTCCCACACCAATGGAAACTCCTTTTGAAAATCTAAGGCTTAAAAAGAAATGTAAAATATATTCAAATATATTACTTCCTATCAATATGCCAACAACAGCTAAATACATAGTAAATGGAAAAATATCATTTTCTATAAAAGAAAAACCTATATAGAAACCAATAACAGATAATATAGTACTTAAAAGTCCCAGCAATAAGAATAATATATATTTACTAATAAATGATAAGCATTTTATTTCTGAACTAGCTAAAATATTTTGAAAACCTCCTGCTATATATTCTTGATCTGATACCATTGAAGTTATTATTCCAATTAATATAGGAAAAACTATGCACAATACCTGTAAGTAAGCTGAAATCTTACTAGAACTATTCCATGGAGTATAGGAATAATAACTTAAAAACATAATCAATCCTAAAGCAGGAATATATAAGTGAATCCATATCATTTGAGTAGATTTTAGTTTCATTATATCAGCTTTTAGTAGTTTTTTTAACTGTAACATTTAATTTACCTCCTTTTTCCTAAACCATATAGTTGTTAAGATAGTTAACATAATAAAAATAATAACACTAATAATAGTATCTTTTACTATCATGTCTCCATTTAACAACGGACTATTGTTTGGTACTGGAAGACCATTGGGTAAAATATGGAGAACTGGACACATTAGTGCAGACATTGTCCCATAAGGTGAAAATTTTAAAATTGAACTTGTTCCAAAAGATACTACCCCTATCATTGTCATAGATATATTAAAAAGAACAGTAACAAACATATTAAGTCGCACAGTTAAAAACAAACTAATTGGAATCTGGAATAATAATGTTAGTATCAATATAATTGTTGCAAGAATATTAGCTTTTAATGGAATAGTAGATTTATATATTAAACCAATACCTATAATCCCTATCATAAATATTAAACTAGTAAATATAAGTAAAATGCTAATATATATTATCTTCCCTAGCCATATAGAACCTTTATCTTGTGGATATAAAAGCAATCCTTTGTAATAAAGGCTCTTTTCCCTTGTGATTACTTGGGCAGAAATAATAGCTAACATTCCTGGAAGAAACATAACATACCACCAGTTGTATGCCCCATTTTGACCTCCACCCCACAAAAGACATAACAAAAATGTAAGTAGTGGTGTTACTATAATAAATTTATTTGTTGATGTTCTTTTACTCTTTTGAAATTCTGCTTTAATTATATCTATCATTAGTTTTCACCTCTATTTCTTTCTACAATTTCCATAAATAACTTTTCAAGATTGTCTTCTTTTTTGATTTTCCCACTATATCCTATAACACCATTAGATATAATTCCTATTTCGTCAGCTACCTGTGCTACCTCTGATAAAATATGGCTAGATAGAATAACTGTCATACCTTTAGAAGGAAAAGACCTAATCAATTCTCTTAAATCCTCAATACCGATTGGATCCAAACCATTGGTAGGTTCATCAAGAATAAGCAATTTTGGATTATTGATAATAGCCATACCAAGTCCTAACCTTTGCTTCATTCCCATAGAAAAATTCTTCACTTTCTTTTTACCTGCTTTCTCAAGTCCTACAATATTAAGGACTTCTTCAGCTCTCATCTTAGGAAGTCCATAAAGAGTACATGCAAGTTTTAAATTTTCCATTGCTGTTAAATTCGGATATATTGCAGGATTTTCAATTAATGCTCCAATATTTTCTAAATCTTTCCTAGTCCATATATGATTGTCAAATAATATTTCTCCAGAAGATGGCTTCATAATTCCTGTAATCATTTTTAATGTAGTAGATTTTCCTGCACCATTTGGCCCTAGTAAACCAAATACAGAATTTTTTCTAATAGATAAAGAAATATTATCTACAGCTACCTGATGTTTAAATTTTTTTGTTAATCCCTTTGTCTCTAAAATATATTCTGACATGATAATTCCCCCTAATTATTCTCATATTAAAATTAACTTAATCTATAACTATAATATAAAAGATAATTATAAGGATTTTATAAGGATTAATTTTTTTCATAAAAAAGGCCATATTTCTTAATTGTTAAAAATATGGTCTCATAAATTCCTATACAAATTTATATTTATATGTTTATTACTTCAATTTCATTATCTTCAATCTTCATTTTATCTAAACAATATTTCATCTACTTCTAATATTTCTATGCTTTTTTCACATTTTTAAAATCATAAAATTCTCCAGCATGGACCTTAGCTTACTTTTCACTAATATATTTCATAGTTTCATTAAAAATATAATCATCTAATCCATTAAGCCCATCCATTTTATTTTGTAATCCTCTATAATTGTTCCATTTCTATCTAAAAACGTAACCTTAAAATACTCCCCCTATAATCCTAAATTAAAATAATCACAACAAATTTAAAACAGTAGAACCATGCCCTTGTATTTTATTTAAATGTAATAACGTCAAATACTTTGGAATGATATTCCTTTCCATTTAAATCATCAATAATATATTTGTTTTTATAAATGCTAGTGCCATTAAATTTTTCCAATAATTTTTCTAATTCTTTTATATCGGTATAATGATGAGGTATTCCTTCTTCGCCTTCTCTGGAGCCAACAAAAGTGTTTTCTTCAATAGCTTCTCCTAATCCATATGACAGATCGTCCTTTGATAATATATCAAAGATTAAACATCCATTTGGCTTTAATACTCTGTGGATCTCCGATAGTCCTCTTTCAATTTCCGTAAGTCTTGCATGATGTAATACCAATACGCAAACGACAGTATCAAAAAAATCATCTTCAAATAAAATATTCTTAAAGTTAAAATTATGTATGCTAACATTAGATATCTTTTTTCTATAAAGCTTGTCCTTCAATATCTCCGTTGACTCTTTACAAATATCAGAAGAGAATACTTCAAATCCATGTTGAGCAAAGAACAAAGAGTTTCTTCCCGTTCCACAACCTAAATCAAGTATCTTACTATAGTTTCTCTCTTTAAATATATCTATAGAACTTTTAATTATATAAGACAAAGATATTTGATATTCTCCATCTATTTTTTCTATAGTAAGTCTATGCTTATTCCAACTATTTTTTGCATTATTCAAAACAATCACCCCTACTCTATAACATACCATCCTAAATCAGAGTAATCACAACAGGAGAAACATCCCCTTGTGTTTACAAATTGATTATATCAAAATTTTCACACAATAGGTGAATCTATTCTCTAATTTTAAATATCTAAATATCTGAATAGCATAGAACTATCAAAACGTGATATAATTGGACTATGTTATTTCAAAATCAATACGGATTAAGGAGTAGATATTTATATGAACAAATATAAGGGAATTATCTTTGATTTAGATGGGACTTTGCTAAATACCATTGAAGACATAAGTGATAGCATGAATGAAGTTCTTGAAGCATTCAATTTGAATACTTATTCTTATGAAGAGTATAAACATAAAATAGGAGGAGGCTTTAGAAATCTAATATTGAATAGCTTCCCAGAAGGAACTGATGAGAATACAATTGGTAGAGCCTTAGGGATGTTGCTTAAAATTTATTCTGAAAAATACATCAATAAAACTCAACCATATGATGGGATTAACAAACTATTGAATCTACTAGTTGAAAGAAATATAAAATTAGGAGTCAATTCAAATAAGAAAGATGAATATACTAAAAATTTAGTTTATAAATTTTTTGATAGTATACCTTTTATAGATGTTTATGGACAAAGAGAAAATGTCCAAATCAAACCCGATCCTACTACAGCATTAGAAATTGCTGAAAACATGAACCTTAAACCAGAAGAAATATTATTCATAGGTGATTCAAAGACGGATATTTTAACAGCAAAAAATGCCCATATGGATAGTGTGGGAGTTCTTTGGGGTTTTAGAAGTCGTGAAGAATTATCTAAACATGGTGCAAAATATATAGTTTCAGATTGGAAAGAGATATTAGATATAGAAGGATATAATGAAAAATAAAAGCAAAAAAGGGGATATAATAGCTATGGATAACAATGAACTTACTCTATATATTAACAAAGCAATTGGTAATATCGTTTCGGATGTTTTTGTCAACACTTTAAATAATCCAAAAGAAAGTACATTCCTTATAAAATATGGGAAACAGAGCAAGGAATCCATGAAAAGAAGGGTTAAATACGAGGAAAAAGGGCAGCATATTCCTGCGTTTTTAATTTCCAGCATCACTAATTCTTGCAATTTATTCTGTAAGGGATGTTATGCAAGAAGCAATGGTATCTGTAATGAAAAAAATCAAAAACAAATGCTTACCGATAAGCAATGGGAAGATATTTTTAGACAGGCTTCTGAATTGGGGATAGGATTCAATTTGCTTGCAGGTGGAGAACCCCTTATTCGGAAAGATGTAATACAAAAAGCAGCAGCTTTCCAAGATATAGTTTTCCCCATATTTACAAATGGCACTCTAATAGATGATGAATATTGTGAGCTCTTTGATAAAAATCGAAATCTTGTTCCAGTATTGAGTATAGAAGGATTGCAGGAAACCACAGATTCTCGAAGAGGAGAAGGAATATATCTTCAATTATTAGATAAAATGAAAATGCTCCAACAGCATAAAATATTATTTGGTGTTTCTATCACAGTAACGAGGGATAACATCCTTGAGGTAAGCAATATTAACTTTATGAGACAATTGGAATCTTTGGGATGTCGATTGGTATTTTTTATTGAATATGTCCCAATAGATAAGTCTACGATGAGCTTGGCATTTTCTGATATAGAACGACATAATTTGGAGAACCGTCAGCAGATATTAAGAGCCGAAATTCCATCTATACTATTTCTATCGTTTCCTGGGGATGAAAAAAGTATGGGAGGCTGTTTAGCCGCTGGCAGAGGATTTTTTCACATTAATCCATATGGAGAAGCGGAGGCTTGCCCATTTTCACCATACTCTGATCGAAATCTCCAGACTTCTACGCTATTAGAAGTTTTACAATCTCCTTTTTTTAAAAAACTTCAAAAAGACCGTTTAGTTGGTGGAGAGCATATTGGAGGTTGTGCTCTATTTGAAAAGCAATCTACTGTAGAAAATATTTTGAAATTAGTAAAAGGATAGAATTTATCTCTTTTCTATTCTTTTACTTCCCAATCTTGAACTGGAATCCAATTCATTATAGACTGGTTATCTTCTACACTTACCGTTCCAACTAAAACATCATAAATATTATCTCCATATTCTATATAATGTTTAAGTATCTCTCTTGTCATTGTAGACAACTCTCTTTCAAATAATTCTTCTTTATTTATCCAAAACAGTTCTCCTTCATCTGTTTGAATTACATTTCTTATCTCTGAATAAGCAAAATAAATATATTGAATTCTTATCTCATCTTTTAATCTTCTTAGTACGATATACTTCAACTTTAAATTTTCTAAGTCTTCTTCTTTTATCACCATCTCTTCAAATATTTCACGTAAACATGTTCACCAGTCCAATGATTATTGAACATTTAGATTCTCCCTTAATTATTTATTTAAGCAATACTCCAATTGACAATCACACGGCTCTTCTTCTACCAATTTAGAATTATATTCCACTGTCTCCACACACCCAACAATTTTATAAAAAGCCTGTGTCTCTTCAGATGAATGGGCGGATATATAAAGTTTTTGTGCGCCCATTTCTTTTGCCTTTTTACATATGAGAAAAAATAGCTTTTTTCCTATGCCCATACCGCGCTTCTCATAAGATATATGAAGGCTTGAAAGTTGTAGATACTCTTTTTTAGAGCCAAAAATTTCATTTTCTATAGACGCAAATCCAACAAGTACATAATTATCAAAGGCACCAAACACTGCGCCACCTGTATCTATGGTGTTTTGTAAGCATTTAACCAAATACTCATATTCTTCTAAACTCCAATGCTCAGTAAAAGAAATTTCTTTCAATAACCACTCTCTATCTTCTTTACGCCAACATTTCTTTACATCCTGATAGCGATTAAAACTTTTAAATAATTTTAAGTTTATTTCCGCTCGTTCTAATTGCCTATATATAATATTTTCCAATGGATATACCCCCACTCCTAGTAAATAGTTAATAATCTATCTGGATTTTATAAATTCAGTCAAATAATAAACCAGTCCTAATTAGTTTTATATTGCAAAAGAATATCTCAACTATAATATATAAATTTATCATATCAAAATTTTCGCACAACGTACACTCTTTTGAAAACTTTTCTTAATCTACCACCTTATATTCTCTATAAATAATACGGAACGACATAAGGGCCGTTCCGTACTAAGTATTTTTAATGGCTTGTTTTCTTAACTTTCATAGCGAATTGAATTTAGAAAATCCTTTATGATGTAAGTTTCTTCTCTTATACTATACCTTATCCTTATTCATCTCCAATTTATTAATAGAATCATCTTAATCTATTCTTACTAAACATTGGTTTCTTTTTTAAGTCTCCACATTGCTAATGCATAGCTACCACAACACATCAATACAAATAATAATATTATAGGTAATACCTCACTAAACACTATCTTCTCTCTAAATATCAAACTACGCAGAGCATTTATAACATGGGTAAATGGATTAAGTTTCACGGCTACTGCCAGCCCTCCGGACAGATTTTCAGGAGGAAAAAGAGCTGAGCTCAAGAAAAAAATAGGTAATACAATCGCTGTCATAACTGTTTCATAAACCACTTCATTTGGTAAACAAAGACTAATTGCGTAGGCAAGGCCAGATAAGAAAAATGCTAATAAAAAAATCAATATAGCTATAAATACAATACCTAGAATACCAGAGTTTATATTAACTGAAAATAAAATGCTTACTACATACAGGATTGTGACTTCAAAAAATGATACTAATATAGATTCTAACATTTGTGCAAAAACAATAGAACTACGGCTTACTGGTGAAATCAAAATGCGATAAAAACTTCCATTGGATTTCATAAGAAAATTCATGATTCCGCCACTAGTACAAGACGAAAATGTTACTAGAAACATAACACCTGGAAGTATAAAAGCAGTATAATTTGTAATACCAGTATCTTTCATTGTTGATCCTGCAACTGCACTATATAAAACCAACCATAATAAAGGTTGCAATATTGTAATAATAATCGTGAACTTATTTTCAAATCTCCATTTTATATTTCTCCACAAAATATTCATCATAAGCATCTCCCCCTCTATTTTCTTCTGAACCAGTTAATGCCAAGAATACATCTTCCAAACTAGGTTCTACGATTTCAATTGCGTAAAATGCCACATGATGTTCCAGAAGCCATTTGTTTACCATTGTAAAGGAAGCCCTGCTGTCATCTACACCCAATGCAACAGAATTGTCCCGTACATCAGCAAATTTAGTAATTTCTATATTTTCAAGAATGCCTTTGTATTTTTTTGCTTCACCAGTACTAGAAAATGCAATGCAAAGCATATTTTGTTTAATATAACCTCTTAAACTTTTAAGTGTTCCTTGAACCACCTCTTTCCCATCTTTCATGATACATATGGTATCACTTAATCTATCGGCTTCTTCAAGATAATGGGTTGTAAGAAAAATAGTTGTCCCATATTCATCCCTAATTTTCAACAACATTTCCCACATAGCTTTTCGCGACATGGCATCCATTCCCACTGTAGGTTCATCCAAAAATAAAATCTTAGGCATCGATACCATGTTCATGGCAATATCCAACCTACGTTTTACTCCACCTGAATAGGACGCTATAGGATATTTCAAATATCTTGAAAGCTCAAAAATATCAATTAGAGAATTAATTCTTATCTTTGCTACTTTAGGATCTACCTTGTACAACCTACTTTGGAACATCATATTCTCCATAAGGGACAAATGTTCGTCAATGGAAATATGTTGAGCAACACAGGCAATCTGTGTACGAACCCAGGCAGGTTCTTTACATATATCCTTGCCTAGCATAGTTACATTACCAGATGTAGGTTTATAAAAAGTTGTAAGAATATTGATCAAAGAAGACTTTCCTGCACCATTGGGTCCTAGAAGAGAAAAAATTTCTCCCTTGTTTACTTCCAAATTTAAATTATCCAAGGCTCTAACACCATTCTTATATTGTTTAACCAATTCATGAGTTTCAATTGCCAGCATTTTATTCCTCCTCTTTTATTGGAAACAAAATTTCTGTAATATACTTATTAGGATTGCCTTTTAAAAACATCCCTGGTCCTTTTATGAAGACTTCTCGAAATGGTAGTTGTAATATCAAATTATGTTCTTCTGCGTATTGCTCAATAGCTACATATGCACTCTGCATCATTTCATAAGGACCTATATGTGTAGCACAAATTGCTTTGATACGCGAAATTTCCTTTACTTCAATACCACTTACTGTCGGTATTTCAGCAGTAGGAACACACAGTTCCAATTCACCGATTTTAGTTTGAGGATCTATAGCATAGTAGTTGAAAAAAGGCACACCATTTGCTTTACCTCCAATGGACTTAAATACATTTGGAAATACTTTATTTGCCTCGGTAACAATACCTTTATATTGCATAAATGCCACCCTTATAGGCTCAATTTCTCTAATTTCAATTTTATAATTCACTTCTATTCCTCCTTGTTTTCTTTTTTTATTGCAATCCAAACTTCCGAATATCCACTTTTTAAGTTTGGATCGCTAATAGGATAAACTTCTACATCTGGTAACTCAGCATATTCATATCCAGAAAAGGGAAGCCATTCTGTAAGAAATCGTTTGAAAATTGTTTGAATGGATTCTTGAAAATGCCCATGACAGTCAAATATAACCCATGTAGCTGCTGGTATGTTAAATTCCATCATTCCCTCTAGTACAGGTTTATCCGTAGCTACTGCTATATAATAATAGATTTCTTTTGGACTTTTATAAGCAGTAACACCTAAAATACCTTGGGGATCTTGATTAGCTAATTTACAAACTTCTGAATATAAATTTCCTTCTAAGATTTTATCCCAGAATTTAGGAACAATCTGGAAATTTTCTTCTTGATTCTCCTGTAATGGGACTCTAACTCCAACAATTCTTATGGCATCTTTTGTTTCGATTCGATATTTCATACTCTCACCTCCAGTCACTTTAATAGAAAAGCTAATACGTGGATAAGCTTTTAATGAGGTTCCTGACTTTCGAGCAGCAGTCGGAGGAACACCATGAACATTTTTAAATGCACGATTAAATGATGTGGGAGATTCATAACCGTATTTTAAACCAACATTCATTACTTTTGCATCACTTGTCTGCAAATCAAAAGCTGCTACTGTCATACGTCTACGGCGTATATATTCAGATAATGGAATACCTACAACATAAGAAAACATACGCTGAAAATAATATGTAGAGCAACAGGCTATCCTAGCCGCTTCTTCATAAGAAATATTGCCAGTCAAATTATCCTCTATATAATCAATTGCTTTGCTTAACTTCTTTAACCATTCCATCTATTTACCTCCTTGATTGAAAGTTTAGCATAATATAAAATATATATCCTCTCTTTTATTGCTCAGATTTGTAAATTTATTTTTATTAAATATTTTCTTAAAAACAGGAAAATAGAACTCAGTGTCTTATAAAAAATAAAGTTATTAACTTATTTTGACCATATAAAAATAAAGGCACCAAGATTTTTTATCTCAATGCCTTTATAATTTAAAATAATATAAAATTTGCCATTAATACCTCTCCCTATTATACTACTATTAAATTTAATCAGTTTGTTCTTTCTAATTGACAAACTTACCCCTACAAAAACATGTTATTTCCCTACATTTGTATAACAATATTATCTCATATTTAGTACATTTTAACGAGATTTCATCAAACATTATTCTTTTCGCTCCATAATATACCTCCCTAAAAATCCTAAGATTAAAAACAACAAAGCAATTCCCATATTCAATTGAACCATTGGCTCAAGTCCCTTTCCTATTCTAAATAAGTAAAAAACCCCTAGTCTCTTCCAGTTTCCCAACCATTGTATTAAATAGTACATCAAAGGTCCAAAATATCCGCCAATTAAGCTAGAGCTAATACCAGAAATAAAAACCCCTAAAGAACCCAACAATAATCCTATTGATATAGATTCTAAAACATAGGAGGGATACTCCACAAATGCTCCTTTGGTTTTTAATACATACATAAATATTAAAGATAACAATATATATACAACAATCCTTAATATCAAACGCATGAAATAAGTCTCACCTATTGATATTGTCTTTGAACGAATCACTTCATTAATACCTTTATCCAATTCACATTCAAAACAAGAAGTTAACAATATAATAGCCATCAGGGGCAAAAACCTTTCGGTAATAATAAGTACTACATCCTTCTTTAATTCATTGATTCCAAATATAATATAAATCAATAGAAAAATCACAAAACATAGCGATACATTTAATAGAATATGGTGTTTGATTTCATTATTTAAAATTTTACTTCTTATAAATCCCATGAGCAAACACCTTCCCCTCTCGTTTTAAATCATAAATTTTCATAGAAATAACAAGTATTACTATTGCAAGAAGTACATATATTCCACGATTCATAAAAATCATATTTTTATTATTTAGATAAAGCTGTGTATTGCCAACAATATTGTGTCTTAGAACTAGACTGCCCCCATATCCTCCATCTATATTTGTTACTCCCTTCATTATATCTAAAAACCACCAAATCATCATTGCAAAAATTCCCAATGGAGAATTAGTTGCTATAGTACTAAAAATACCAATTGATAACACAACCATCAATGTAGGCATTAGCCATATTAAAGTATATCCATAAAAATAAAGAGGATTTGTCTTATTCCACCCAAAATCTTTGATAATTTGTAAATTATAGTAGCTTGCAATAGCCATCAAAAATATACTTAGTAGGATAAAAATAGCTAAATATCTACTAATAACTAACTTTGATGAGTATACACTTCTTGTAAATAGCAAATTCTCACATTTACTTCTTTTATCTTGAAACCAAAATGCTACTGCCAAAAATATAGGTATTATTCCTATGCTAATCCCTGCATAGTCACAAAATACCCTAGCATAAGCACCTGATATCTTATCTTTTTTTATCATCAATTCATAATCTTTTACCGCTTCATCATAAGTTCTAGGTCTTTCTCCAAATCTTGAGGATATTAACTTTTTGCTATAAACAGAACCTCCTCCCAAAAGTTCATCCACTTTATCCATCAGTTCTATAAATTGTTCATCTATAACCTTTGGATTAAATATTTTATCATCTGGTTTTACTTGATATATTCCAGAATCATTTTGTAATTTTTTAATATCTTCTAGTGATATCCCAGATAATGCAGAAATAACCTTTGATATTTGTTCATTCTTTTCTTTATTCAATTCAATATCTCTATAAAACCCATAGGGATAAGTAGTGTAAGAATTAATAGAATACTCCTGTAATAGGTGCCCCATAGCATTTTCACGGATAGCTGCCATATCATTAGTCTTAGTCATCCCATAGTTCTCTTGATTAGGCAATGGTCTATTCATTTTTGACATATTTAATTCACTGCCCAACTGACTTTGGATAAAAACAAATATCAATACTACTGTAATCCAAAATATAGGGTTTTTAAGTATCCGTTTCATTTCAGTAAACATTAGCTTCATTATTTTGCACCTCCCACATCATAGAGAAGATTTAGATACCCATCTTCAATGTTTGGCTCGCATGGTATAAATTCTTCTTCTACCTTATCTTTCGATAATAATTTAATATCTACATAATCACCATAGTCTTGTTGGGAAGTAAGAACATAGCGATTCTGATATTCATGAAGCTTTTCCTTAGGTATATTTGCTCGGTAAGTACAACCTCTTGCACCTTCTACAAGATCATTGACTTCGCCATTGAACAGTATATGACCATGATTTAAAACTGCTAAATGGTTGCAGGTACTTTCTATGTCTCCTACAATATGAGTAGATAAAATCACAATTTTATCTTCTGCTAAATTGGCTAAAATATTTCTAAAACGAATTCGCTCTTCTGGATCTAGCCCTGCTGTTGGCTCATCTACAATTAATACCTTTGGATCATGAACAATTGCCTGAGCAATTCCTAAACGTCTTTTCATCCCTCCTGAAAGGGTCTTCACTTTGAGTTTTCTATCATCCCAAAGATTAACTAATTCTAATACTTTTTTTGTACGCCCTTTTATTTCAGTGGATTCCATTTCAGATAAAGTAGCTAAATACTCCAATGCTTCCACAACGGTCATATTTGGATACATATTAAAATCTTGAGGTAGATAACCAACCATGGAGCGAATTTTTCTTCGATTGGAAATAGGTACATTGCATATCTCAATCTTTCCATTTTTCACAGGTAATAAAGTCACCAACGTTTTCATAAGGGTTGACTTTCCGGCGCCATTTCTTCCCAATAACCCGAACATACCTTTCCCAATTTCAATATTGATATCAAAAAGCACCTGATTTCGTCCATAGGCTACATTTAAATTTTTAATTATAATTTTCTCTGACATAAAACACCCTCCTTATACTTTAAGGAGAGTGTAACAAATAATTTCCAATATTCTATCAAAATTTATAAAATAATTATTATTTCTACTACTCCCCCATATTCTGTATTACTAATCTGAAGCTTCCCTCCATGTTTTTCTAAAATTATACTAGAAATATTCAGTCCTAGCCCCATATGACCCTTTACATTGTTTTCACAAAAAAAAGGAGAAGTTGCATAGCTCAATGCATCTTCACTAAAACCAGGACCATCATCTTGAACTCGAATTTTAAATTCTTTATCATTAATTAAAAACTCTACATAAATATTTTCTTTTGCATATCGAATAGCATTATTTATGATATTTTCAAAAACTTCTTGTATGTGAACTGAATCAATTAGAATTTTTCTATCTTTCTGCGACTTGATCCAATGAATTCTTTTATTTTTACATAAACCATTTCCAACTTGTTCCAATGTAAAAATAAACTCTTTTAAAGAAATTTCATTTTTTTTAATTGTTAGCTCATCTATTGACTGAAGGTTACTAATCTTTTCTATATATTCCTCAATTCTTGCTGTCTGTCTTTCCATAGAATCTAATATTTCCAACCTTTTATCATTATATTTAGAATTTTCTTCATCAAAACACCTCATCATCTCTTGATTCCCTTTTAATATAGTAAGTGGCGTTCGAATATCGTGACCTATGGAAGAAACCATATGATTAAATGCATCATACTGACGCCAAACTTTTATTTTTTGTTCATGTAAATCTTTTGTATAAGATTCTATTTTCTCGCAAGCATTGCTTAGTTCATTTTCTTCATCTAGCAATGCTATTGTCATATCTCTGTCGCCACTACTATATGAATTAAAATAGTCTATAGAGTTTTGAACCTTATGTTTATAAAAAGTAGAAAAAGCTAAAATTGCAAAAAGTAAACAATGTATTTCTACAGCAAAATTCCTATAACATAGCAAAAGTTTATAGGTTAACCTAGCTAATTTTGATTCTGGTAATTTTTTTAATGTATAATAGGTATTTTCTTCTCCTTCTTTTACCTCTAGAACCTTGTCAAACTGTTTATTAATTAATTCAATTTCGTAGGAGCTTATTAATATAGCATTTACTTTAGCTAACAAAATACCTATTAAAAGAAATATGGATAAATAGATAGCAAAGCTCTTTTTTAAACTTAACTTCTTTGTCCATTCCTTTAGCCAATCCATCGATAACCAACTCCCCAAACCGTTTCAATATATTCTCTATCTGTATGTCGAGATAATTTTCCGCGAATTCTACGCACATGCTCAGCAATAACTGAACTATCACCAAAACCATCATACCCCCAAACAGAAGTATAAATATGTTCTCGATCAAACACTCGACCTGAATTTAAAGATAAAAGCTCTATAATATCGAATTCTGTCTTGGTAAGCACCACTTCTTGATTCCTATAAAAAATACGTCTGCCACTATAGTCAATCCACAATTCTCCAAAAGATACTGTATCATTTTTCTTACCTTTTCTGTTCTCCCTCATTAAATGAGCATGAATTCTTGCTAATAGCTCTGCTAGAGAAAATGGTTTGGTAATATAGTCATCTCCTCCAATCATCAATCCTTTTACTCGGTCTCTTTCATTAGTACGTGCAGTTAAAAACAGTACTGGTATGGTGGTTTTATCCCTTATCATTTGACATGTTTTAAAACCATCTAATTGTGGCATATTTACATCAAGAAGAATCAAGTCTGGTCTTTCATTTAACTTTTCCAGTACTTCTCTGCCATCTAAAGCTGTAATCACTTCATAGCCTTTCATATTTAAAAAACTTTGTAACATATTTACCAAATCTATTTCATCATCAACAATTAAAATTTTTCTTTTCATAATATATCACCCATTTTAATATACCATATAATTTCCTATTTTTTATCAACTCCCATGGTTTTCATATCAATACTATTGTTTCCACCAAAATACATATATTCTAACTGCACTACATACTTTATCCATTTATATTATCCCATTAAATTAGAGCCTAAAAAAGCAGATGAATCTATAAATCATCTGCTTTTTAACTTAAAATATTTAATTGTATTTTTTAAATTCTGTTACATCTTGTTGTGATTATACATTATGATTATTTTTATTTAATAGCAACAGCTTCAAAAGTGATTATTTCTTCAGAATTTGATGGATATTGCCCAAATTTATAATCTGAAGAAATCACAATATTTTTAAATCCTATATTTTCAAGTATTAATCTAAACTCTTCTACTCCATACCAACGTAATGGAAAATACTCTAATTCAGTTTGTATAAGTACCCCTTCACGCCATTTTTCGTATCGCCCATGTGAAATAGTATATTGATTTATATAGTCAACTTCTACAATTTTATTTTCCAATGTAATTATATCTCCATTAGAACATTCCCAAGTTTTTGTGGAAACTGTACCTATTGAAATATCAGTTTGTAAAGATATATCAAGAATTAATCTACCATCATTAGATAGATGATTATAAAAGTTTTTTAATGCTTTTATTGAATCTGCTCTTTTGTATAGTAGAAGGAATGTTCCCGTTGGCACTATAATAGCATCATATTTTTTATCCAATAAAAATGACTCCATCTTCCCTTCAAAAAGTTTAGGATTTAGACCCCTCTCTTTACAATTTTTCTCACATATATTTAACATATCTTTTGAACTGTCAAATCCATCAACATTTAATCCTTTTTCTAAAAGAGGAATTAATATGCGACCGGTTCCTGTTGCAGGTTCAAGAATAGGCCCTTTGCACGACTCTAGTCTATTCATGTAAAATTCCACATCCCCAAAAGAATGACCTATAGGTTTGTCCATATCATATACTTCTGAAGACAGTCTACCATAATAGCTAAACATCTTTTATCACCTTTCTTCTTCAAATTATTCTAAATAATTATTTTAATGTATATCTTTTCCACTAATTATAACTTATTATCTATGCATTTCAAACTATTATTTTGAATTTATTTAATAATTCCTATTTACTAAACCTTATAAAACTCAACACTAGGATTGGAATAATGATGCTAAGCACTCTCATCCTTTAAAACGTCTACTATTTCATCTTTTTCAATTTTCCTAATTCTAAAATAATATGCTAGATAAACACTCATAAATATCACGACTACATATCCAATCATAACTTTATAATCTAAAAACATTAAAAGAATAATCACCTCTATTAATTCTTTTAAGATAATTCTTTAAACTTTCTGTATTTTTCTTTTTATTTTCATTAGATATGTACATATAAATATAGAAAATAAAAGTAATTAGAACTGAAAATAGAAAACTTGCATAAATAACCTTTTTTCTATCCTCTAAAAAAATAAATCTTTCAAAATCATATCCGTATTTTCCCAAGGTTTTTTTCCCTATCAAAAAATATTTATTACTTTCAGACTTTAATTGATTCATAATCTCTATTTCTAAGTTTTTTGAATCATTAGTCACAATGCCCATTATAATTGCCAATTTTTCAAAGAATATATTTTCAAAGAAACTATATACTGAAATAGAAAAAACAAATGATAAGATTAGAATAAAAATCAATAATCCTATTCTATAAAATAAACTTTTCTTTGAATTATTCATACCTATTCTCCATTCTATATCCCATACCTCTAATAGTCTTTATAATTATAGGATTATTTGGATTATCCTCAATCTTTTCCCTTAATCTTTTAATCGTAACAGTTAGGGTATTGTCATTAATAAAATCCCCATCAATGTCCCAAAGCCTTTTAATAATCAATTCTCTTGTTAAAGTTTGATTCTGGTTTTCCATAAATAATTCAAGTAATTTATATTCTCTACTAGTTATGTCGATTTCTTTATTTTCTTTAAAAATCTTAGTTTGAGATTTAATTAATTTCAAATCCTTACAAAATAATGTATCCATTAAGGTTTTATCTCTTTTTACTCTTCTTAATACTGTATTTATTCGTGATTTCAATATAGATAGCTTAAAAGGCTTAGTAATATAATCATCTGCTCCCAAGTCTAAACCTTTAACTATTTCCTCTTCTTCATCTACTACAGTAAGAAAAATTATTGGAATATTGGATTGAGATTTTACAAAAGAAAAAAAATCATAACCTGTTCCATCTGGTAAATTCATATCTAAAATAATTAAATCATATTTTAAATTAAACTTTTTCTTTCCTCTAGCTAAATTTTCTTCTATATCTACCTTAAAATCATCCTTTTCTAAATATGTTTTTATTCCAAATGATATGTTTTCATCATCTTCTATTAATAAAATTTTCCTCAAATCTTTCACCCCTATTATAATACCTTGGATCTATTTATATTATATAATCTGAATTTCAATAAGTAAATTCTAAAACCCTTTATACATTAAACCTTATTAACCGTTAACACTAGCAAAACTTATAAGGATTAATTTTTTTCATAAAGAAAAGACCTTTCATAAGGTCTTTTCTAAATATTTTCATTGTTATTTGGTTTTAAGATATATGGTAAATTGTCCCCTAATACTCTTGTTTTTTCAATATATTACTTGAAGCTTTACTTCCAATTGATATTACAATCATCGTCAAAACTACAATCCCAACAATAATAGTTAAATCAGATAATGATTGAATACTAGAAGTGATATTAATAACAGAGGCAAAATACTTTGATATTAATGAAATAATAAAAGGGGATAGAAATATTATTCCTGAACTCACCATTTGAAGTTTAACATAGCCAAGCTTAAATGTTAGGGGAATATATATTCCAAAAAACAGTTCAATAATAGCAAAGGATAACATAATGCCTTTAATACCTACTCCTCCGACTTTAGTAAATGGTAATAAAGCAAGAATACAATATATAATGGTAGTCGCTAAGTAAGCTAATGTAACTACTATATATTTTGAAATTGCTATTTTTTTATTTGACATAGGAGTAATCTGTAAATATACAAATCCCTTTTGTTTCATTTCTTCCATTGAAATCATATGATACGTCATAAAAGTAATCATTAATGCTAACATTCCATATAACAATGTCCCATTGTTTTGAAATTCAGGAGCTCTCATTGAAATGAAAATAGGGGCAAATGTAACAAATAATAACATTATAAGTAAAGATTTTTTTATTAAAATGTAATCTTTTTTTACTAAATTATATATAGTCTTCATTTTCTATCTCTCCTGTCTTTGCAAGAAAAATGTCTTCTAAAGAAGCTTTTTCTAAAATAATCTTTGGTATACATTGTTTTATTTCCTCATAATCACTAGTAATTCCAGTAAATCCATATTTAGTTTGGTCTAATATTTTAATAGACTTAGAAGAAATTCTCTCCAAATCATCTAAAGTTCCTTTTACCATCCTATAACTTTCTATCATATCATCTTTATTAGATTGCTCTATTATTTTTCCATTATTAATAATAACAATCTCATCAGCACAGCGCTCTAAATCACTTGTAATATGGGTTGAAAAAAATACACTCTTTCCTTCTTCTTGAACATATTCAGAAAGAATATCTATAAGTTCTTTTCTAATTTCCGGGTCAAGTCCTGAAGTTGGCTCATCCATAATTAATAAATCTGCACCATGGGATAAAGCTAAAGCTAGTGCATACTTCATCTTCATACCCTTTGATAAGGAAGAAATCAACTGACTTTCATTTAACCTAAATTTCTTTAAATAGTTTTTATAAGTAGTTTCATCCCATTCCTTATAGGTGGAAGCTATAATATTTTTCATCTGCTTCAAATTTAAATTATCATAAAAATAACCATCATCTAAAACGACCCCTATTTTATTCTTTATTGTCTCAATATTTTTATATCGATTAGAAAAAAATATTATTTCACCACTGTCTTTGTGTAGTAAGCCTAAAATAATCTTTATTAAAGTTGTTTTTCCAGCTCCATTTTTCCCTAAAAATCCTGTAATACAGTTCTCTTTTAACTCTAAAGAAATATTAGCTAAAGTAAAGTCACTAAAATGCTTCGACACATTTCTTATATCTAATACTGTGTTCATTTTTAAACCTCCTCATATATAATATCAAGCATTTCATGTAAATTTTGAATTTTAACCCCCATGGTTTTAGAAAGAGTCACCATTTCTATCATTTTTTCTTCAATGAGCATTCTTTTAGTATCTTCTATCAAATCTTTATTTCCGGCTAAAACAAAAGTACCTTTCCCTGCTTGACTCGAAACAAATCCTTCTTCTTCAAGTTCATCATATACTCTTCGTATAGTTAGAATACTTACCTTTAAATCTGTAGAGAAATTCCTTATTGATGGTAGTAACTCTCCATTTTTTAGTTCTCCTTTTAATATAGCTGATTTTATTTGCTCTTTAATTTGCTCATAAAGTGGTTTCTCTGATGTGTTAGAAATCACTATATTTAAACGGCCCAAATTCCACCCTCCTTAATGTGTATCTTATTGCATCACATTATACACATTCATCACATTTTTGTCAATAAAAAAGCTTACTTCGCAAAGTAAGCTTGAAAATCATCTATAAGTTTTATAAAATATATTTTCTTTGTCTGTTTTTAATACTTTTATTTTATCTCTTTCTATTAAATAACAATAAATAATTATGCCCTTCTTATACTTATTTTCCATTATATCTGGAACTAAACTTATTCTAAGCATATATTTAATAATTGTTGTTATTAAAGAACCTTGTTGCTTTAGAATTTTTTATACATACAATATTGGAAGAAATCCAACATGTTTCCATCCAATCTAATAAATATTTTTAAAACCCATTAATATAATTTTCTAATCCTTTTACTATACCATTAACTATCTTTCTTTGATATCTATGGGTCCCCAGCAAATTTGCCTCATCTTCATTTGATAAAAAACCACATTCTACTACTATAGCAGGCATATTAGTTTGATTTAGTACTATTAAATCTTTTCTTTCTACTATTCCCTTACTATTAGCCCCAGTATTTCTTAAAACTTCATCCAACATTGTTTGAGCCAATAATTCGTTATTTGTGGCTTTGTTACTAGGATAATATAAAATTTGAACACCATTAGCACTACTATTATTTTTAACTGAATTGCAATGAATACTAATAAATATCTTAGCTTTTTCCTCGTTTGCCAACTTTGCCCTTTGATTATTGTCAATATATTCATCTATATCCCTTGTTATAATGACTTCATAACCTTTCCTCTTTAGTTTTTTATACAACCTTTTTGATATATCTAAATTTATATCTTTTTCTAAACTATGGTTAACTCCAATGGTTCCAGGATCTTCTCCCCCATGCCCTGGATCTATCACTATAATATTACTTCTTTCTGATAAATTTCCTATTAAAGAAAAAACTCCATGGAATATTTGAAAGACCATAAATACTAAAACAATTATAAGCAAAATATTTCGTGTCCTTGAATTTTTCATTTGTTTTCCTCCGCCATATTTAATTTAATATTTCTTGTTCTGCAAAAATATAATACAATCAATAGCTAAGCCTAGTATAAATATTTTGAATTTATTTATATTATATAGTTAAAGATCTAATAAGTAAATTTCAAGATTAATTTTTTAAATTTTATAGTACAAATTATATGTTCATTTAAGATCAATCACAAAGGATCTCTCCTAAAATAATTGATTTCCATTATTGACAGATGTTGGTTGAATTTCCATATCAACTAACATATAATATATGTATTGATAATTATATAACAAATAATTTAGGGGGGCTGTGTATGTTTACATTTAATTATGCTGAAGGAGCAACTTTATTTTCAGCTTGGGGTATGTGGTTTGTAGTATTTGCTGCTTTGTTCCTATTTAATGAGTTTTCAAGAAGGTCAAAAGCAGGCGCATTTATTAGTTTTATCGTTTTACCGACAATTCTATCTATCCTCTGGTTCACAGTTCTAAAAGAAAAAACCTATACTGATTGGTTCCATTTAGCAAAAGTTTATTCTGCTACCGCAGGCTGTATAGGATTTTGGTTTATAAGGCACTATGAGAAAAAAGACAAAAATACAGGAGAAGTTTTATGGCGTCTTTCTGAGAAAAAACTAGCTCTTGCTTTCCCACCATTAATTCTTGCCATTAATATTATAGAAGCTGTAACTCGAGATTTCCAAATTGGTAGCCTTGGACTTATGAAAGATTTGTTTGAAGGCGAAATCATGATGAGTGGTCCTTGGAACTATATGAATGGTATTGCAGGTATTCTTAATATTATAACTATCACTGGATGGTTTGGAATTGTTATAAGAAAGAAAACAGAAAATGATAAAAGTATGGATATGTTATGGCCTGATATGATGTGGTTCTGGATAGTAGCTTATGATATATGGAACTTTGCATATACTTATAATTGTTTACCAGGTCATGCATGGTATTGCGGTCTTGCATTATTACTTGCACCAACCCTTTGTGCTTTTACATTAGGAAAAGGTGCATGGTTACAACATAGAGCACACACTTTAGCAATTTGGTGTATGTTTGCACAAACATTCCCTCACTTCCAAGATCAAGGAAAATATCAAGTAATGTCAACATATAATCCCAAAATTTATTTTATTGTGAGTTTCCTCGCATTAATAGTTAATATTGCCGTATTTGTATATATGATTTATAAAGTTGTAACTACAAAGAGAAATCCATATACAAGAGAACTTTATATTGACCTACCAGGATACCAAGAAGTTAAATCTCTTGGAGAACCTTCAATATTCGATTCTAAAACTTCAACATCAAAATCAAGTAAACAGTACTCTTAAAATTATAAATAGTATGTTTGTTATAAATTTAATAAGATATAGTATATACAGGACATTGAAAATACACATTTATAAAAGGGATAGCAAGGCTATCCCTTTTACATTTTTAAATAAAGCATCATTATTTTAGAAATAACACACTATTTTCTAAAAATATATGTTGATGAATATCATCTTGTAGTTCTTTCATTAACTTTAGTGTGTACTCATATGTCTGGCATCCGTCATCTGGTGCAGTATAGTGATTTGTCTTTTCTTCTAAAGTTTTTAATAAATCACCTACATTTTCATGTTCTTCAATTAATTCGTCAAAATCCACTTGCTTACCTTCTAAAAATCCTGGAAAATCTTCTTTCTCTTCCTTGATAAAATGAACTATTAAATCATTTTTCATTTCCATAAATATTCCATAAATTTCTATTAACTCGGAACCATGAGTATCATAATGAGCATTTATTAACTTTCTCATATAATTATCTATTTTATCTAATAGTGGAATCCCTGGAATATGGTATTTTTCAATAATATATTGAACTAAATCTTCCTTATTCATATTAATTGCTTCTTCTATTGAATGTTCACCTTTGTTTTCTTGACGATTTAATAATTTAATAAAACTATCTACATCTAATTTCTTCTCATTAAGAGCTTCACTAATAGAACGATGCCCTCCACAACAAAAATCTATATTAAAATCAGATAATGTAGGTATTATTTCTGGATGTCTTTTAATAGCTTCACTAATTGTCATATCTTTATTTATCATAAAATCCCACCTCTATTTTTAAGAATATCTTTTCATTATTTCTTGTTTTAATTCTATAATATAGAGTGTCCTAAAACATTGATTTAAATCAATGTTTACTAATATTTAGCTATTTAATATTTTTATCAACTCTCCTTCATATATTATTAAAATTTTTCCATATCCAATCCTCTCAATACAATTTATCCTTTGTAAATCTGATATTTTACGACTTACAGTTCTTCTAAGGTTTGTACTTAAAGTCATATCATCTATCGTTAAATTTATATCTTGACCATTAATTCTTTTATTTCTTTCCAAAGATAATCTTACAATCCTCTTTATTGCGTCATTCTCATAGATCAATTCAACTCTTTCATTTGACTTTCTTAACTTACCAGTTAAAGTCTTTATAAGATTCCAAGCTACTTCTGACCCTTGTTTAATAAAATTAATGAAGATTTCTTTACTAATATTATTTCAACATGTTTAGAAAATGTTTGGGAAACGTTTACAGATTATTTGTGTGTCAGAAAATAATTTATATTAAAACTTTATTACAAATATAATAAAACACCTCCCATATATAATCGTACATAGATAAAATAAATAAAACAAAGGAGGAAAACATTATGAAAGATGATATTAAAAAACCTTCATTTCTTATTTCATTGTTAACCGTGATATTCTTGTTTGTCGTTATTGCTTTACAGCTGATAGCAGTTGGCGAACCAGATATTCACATGACTTTAGTATTTTCAATTGTATTTACAATACTAGTACTTATGAGAAGTGGAATTGAATGGTCTAAAATTGAAGAAGGTATTATGCATGGCTGTAAAATTGCAACTATTCCAATGTTAATACTTATGTTTATTGGTATGCTTATTCCTGCACTTATTGCTTCAGGAACTATTCCATCGCTAATATACTATGGACTACAAATTATTAATCCTTCCATGTTCCTTTTAACAACAGCTGTTATATGTGCCATTGCAGCAATTTGTACAGGAAGTAGTTATACTACCGGTGGAACATTTGGTGTAGCTTTTATGGGTATTAGCATAGGACTTGGCATACCTCCTGCATTAACAGCAGGTGCTGTTATTACAGGAGCTGTTATTGGAGACAAAATATCTCCACTTTCCGACTCAACAAACCTAGCTGCTGGTGTTGCAGAAACTGATCTTTTTTCCCATATAAAAAGTATGATGTATACAACAACTCCTGCATTTATTATTTCATTGATTTTGTATGGAATAATCGGCATGAAATATGATGCTTCTTCTATTGATACAACTGCAGTAGATGCAATACTTACTGGTATATCACAAAATTTCAAAGTTACCCCCTTATATGCATTGATCAGTTTGATACCACTTATAACTATTGTCATAATGGCGGTTAAAAAAGTAAGTGCTCTTATGGCTATGCTCATAGCCTCTATAATAGCTATGGTACTTGCTATTATAACTCAAGGGTATAGCACTATAGAAATGATGTCTTTTATGAATTACGGTTTTACTATTGAAACGGGAGTTGCAGATGTAAATAAACTTCTCAATAGAGGTGGTATTCAATCAATGATGTGGACTGTTTCTTTAGGATACTTAGGCCTTTCTTATGGCGGTATTCTTGAAAAAACAGGAATAATGGAATCATTATTAGAAAAAATGAGTTCTTTAACAAAAAATGCAAGAAATCTTATTATCACTCACATTATCTCATCAGCTATTGTCAATTTAATTGCAGCTAGTCAATATGTAGCTATTATTATTCCAGGAAGATTATATTTACCTGCATATAAAAAACTTGGAATAAGAGGAGATGTTGCTTCAAGAACATCTGAAGATTCAGGAACAGTACTATCGCCATTAGTACCTTGGGGATTATGTGGAGTGTTTTTTACAGGAACATTGGGAGTATCTACTATGGAATATCTTCCCTATGCATTTCTATGTTATTTAACTCCTATGATTGCAATTATTTATGCGATTACAGGTAAATTCATTTGGTATGAAAAAAACAATACTGAAAAGGAAAGGATGCAAAATGTATAAAATTGAAAAAAATCACACAATAGAATTGTTAATGGATTTAGTTTCCATCGAAAGCCCATATTTCAAAGAAGATAATATAATAAAATTCGTATGCAAATGGTTTGAAAAAAATAATATAGATACCTTTGTCCATGAATATCACGAATCAAAAGTAACAGGTTTTAAAGGAAAAAATATTGTTGTTAATTTAGAAGGCAAAACAGATGGTCCTGTCATATGTCTTAATGGTCATCTAGATACTGTTCAACTATGCAGTGGATGGACTTTCAACCCTAAAGGAGAAATAAATGGGGATAGACTTTATGGCCTAGGAGCTTTAGATATGAAATCTGGATGTGCTGCAACAATGATTGCACTAAAAGCCTTTGTTGAAAACCATAAAGACTTTAAAGGTAGAATTATTTCAACTTATGTATCAGTTGAAGAAGGACCTTATGGAATGGGCACTAATGCTTTAATTGAAGAAGGTTATCTGAATAATGTTGACTTTTCAATTATTACAGAACCAAGTGCAGGATTTACAGGAAATAAGTATCCTGACATATGTCTTGGTGCACGAGGTGGATATGGCTTAAACATTGAACTTTTTGGAAAATCAGCACATGCTGCAATGCCGGAACTTGGAATAAGTGCAGCAGAAGATGCAGCAAAATTAATCTTAGAATTAAAAAACGTAGAATATATTGAAGATCCTCATCTAGGTACTGGAGAAGCTTGTGTAATAGGTGTTGAATGTGATGGAGGAGCTTGCAGTGTCCCTGACTATGCTAAAATAAACTTATTCTGGCATATAGTCGTAGGAGAAAATGAAAAAACAATAATAAAAGAAATTGAAAAAGCTATAAAAAGATCAAATATTGAATGTGAATATAAAATCAATTTTAGAGAAGCTCCTTCAGATAGTTCTAAAGGATTTTTACCTTATACAATTACTGGAGAAGAACCTCTAGCAAAAGAATTTATAAAGACAGTTGAAAATCTATGCGAAACAAAACCTAGTATTTCTTATTTTCAAAGCATAGGAGATTTCAATTATTTAGGTTCAAGGTTAAATGCACCAGCTATTATATTTGGTGCTTATGGAGGGAATTTCCATGGAAGCAATGAATATGTAGAGCTAGAATCTGTTTATATAACTGCAAAAGTTATATATGAATTCCTTAAAAACACCTTATGCAATTAATATTTTGAGATCAAATAATAAAAAATCAAGTAGGGCTGTTTCAAAATAAACAACTCATAAAATAAAAGTAGATCAAAGAGCACTAGTTCTCTGATATGGTCAGTTCATTTTCTTATAGAGATTATATCATAAATAAAACCTCCCTTGTTAACACATGGAAAAAACTTTAATCACCTTGCATGGCAGGTAGGGTGATTATTTTTTCTCTTAAGGTTATCCTTTGTCAGCATAATCATTAAATAGATTCCCTTTATATATTATATTGTTATCGAAGTATAATAATTTATAAATATATGCAAAATATTAATATAAATGAGCGCAATAGGGAGGTATATAAATGCGTCAAAAATGGCTGTCGACCCTAATCCATAGACGAATACTAGTTTTTTTGCTTCTAGTAGTTCAATTTTTTGTTATTATATATCTTGTTTTCAATGGTAGTAAAAAATCAATATTTATTAGCTGGGGACTAAAGGCAATAAGTTTATTTGTTACCCTATATATTATCAATAAAAAAGAAAAAGGTGCTTACAAGTTAACTTGGGTTTTCCTAATACTTATTTCCCCAACATTTAGCGGACTATTTTATCTACTATTTAATTTCCAAAGCTCTATAAAACATACCAGTACAACATTAGAGCGTATTGAAAATGAGAGTAAACCATTGTTTACTATGCCAGTAAATATATTTAAATATGCTTGTAATGAAGCTCTAGAATATATACCTCAAATTCAATATTTGCAAAACTTTGCTGGTTTTCCTATATATAATCATACAAGGACAGAATATCTATCATCTTAGCTTATGAATATATTAATAATATTGAAAAATATAGACACTGGAAAGATGCTGCCATTATGGTTAAAGGTAAAGGAGCCTGGAGTTTTACACTAATGTTTTTGCAAATGTGGGCTCTATGTAACGATATTGAGGAAGATTTTGCGCAATATTATCCTTGGCAAGAAAAACCCTGTACAATAAAAAATGATGGACTTGTGCAACCCTTATGCTGATAGCCCTTGGGAAACAAATCTCATAATTATTTTTATGCTTTGCCTATTTTGCTAAATTAAAACTTTTATAATCCTAATTTTTCTTTTACAATTTCTATAACTTTTTCATCCTCAAAGTCTTTTCCATCTAGAAGAAAAACTTCTTTGTCCTTTCTCAAAACAATCTTTGTCTTATCTGACTTTAGAAAATAACCTTCATCTATATTCCAAATATTATTATCTATTTTAGATATGCTTTTTTCTCCAATTCTTTCTATAGGATCATTTATAGCTTCTTTTTTATATACATCCATTAATCTAATGGCTATCTTTTTATTTAAAGTTTTTGAATAACTTGTTTCAATAGATTCTTCTTTAAATCTATTTATATATTCATAGGATCTAGGAACTAATATACTTGTATCTTCTAAGATGGTATCTTCATAACCTAAATTTTCATCTTTAAAATCTTTAATTAATAATATCTTATACTTATCTCTATCTATCTCATATTTTTGATTTAATAAATTATCTATGTTAAAAGTTCCTACTCCACTCCCTATTACAGTTGCCACTATAATAACTAATACAAAACTGACTTTTTTAGAACCCTTTGACATTTTAGAAGGTTTAATATATTTTCTATATAACAATCCAATAGTTAAACCTACTACAATAGGAATAAGGGCAATAACAGTTACTTTGTTCCTTAAAAATATAAAAGAATAAAAAATATATATTATACAAACTATTAAGGTCAAATATATCATAGAAAAGAAAACTTTATTTATATAAAATTTAGAGTCATTATATTCTATTTCTTTACCTAAGGTTAAATTCTCACTATTTTTCTTTAAAAATTTTCTCAATTGGACTATTTCTGCTATTCCTGCAATTGAACCAATAAGCATTATTAACATAGGTAACTGTATTAACCCACTTTTCATATAAAAACTATTATTAAACAATACTACAAATCTAGAATAAGTAATAAGTATTAATATAGGCAAAAATATATACATGGACTTTAATTGTTTCTTACTCAGCTGCTCTAATAAGTTAAATTCTATCTCTTTATCCGTATGAATCTCTACTGACTCTGAATCTTTTTCTTTATAATATATATGAAGATCAAATGAACTAGTACAATAATTCCAACCTACCTTTTCACATGCATCCTTATATTCTTTTAATTCACTTTTACTCTTTCTGGTATATGCAGTTTCTATTTCATAAGGTGATATTGAAAACTCTAATTCTTTTGGCTCTATTTTTTTAAATATAAATAAACTTCCCATAATAATTTTTTTTACTAACCAACCCTCTTTTGCCATACTCTCTAGATATCTTTCCACGGAAGGATAGTTAGTAATATTTAAATACTTAATTTCTGCTTTAAATTTCATCATCTGTACCTCCAATTACTTTCTCAGCGTCATTTAAAAGTGATTTCAATCTTTTTATCTCATCTTCTAAAACTTCTCTACCTAAACTTGTAATTAAATATGTCTTTTTATTATCACTATCTGAAACCATCTCTATATATTCATCTTCTTCAAATCTTGATAACAATGCATATAATGTGCCTGGACCAACCTTTACAGCTCCATTTGTAAGATATTCTATATACTGCATAATTTCATATCCATGCCTTTCTTCCATTAGACTTAAAAGTAAATAATACATGGGTTGAGTAAGTGGTTTTTGTTTCTTTTTAGGCATAATCAACCTCCTTTATATATCGACATCAGTTATATCTGATATCGATATATTTATTTGTTTATATATTATATCAGGTGTCGATATATGTCAAGATAAATATTTATTTTATATTAAATACATCCTCCAAGTTTAAGCATAAAAATTTGAAAGACAATAAATACTAAAACAATTATAAGCAAGATATTTCGTACCCTTGAATTTTTCATTTGTTTTTCCTGCTATATTTAAAATTTATTTATATTATATAGTCTAGGATTCAATAAATAAAACTAAGATAAAACTTAAAGTAGTAAAACTAACTTTTCTAGAGATTATAGCATAACTACGGGGAATACAAATAGAGAATGTCAATATAGCAAATTTTATCAATATACAATAAAATAAAAAACCCATTCATTCTTTTCTATTAGTGGAAAGAATAAATAGGTTTTTATGTAATTAATTTTTCAATATTACTTTATAACTAAGAAATATAATAAAATAAGTACACCTAGAATAATTCTGTACCAACCAAAAACTTTAAAATCATTATTTCTAATATATCGCATTAAAAACTTAATCGCTATTATGGAAACCACGAAAGCAACTACCATTCCTGTTAATAATATAGTTATTTCCATTCCTGTAAAAGCAAATCCAAATTTCATTAGTTTTAATGCGCTGGCACCAAACATAATTGGAATAGACATAAAGAACGAATATTCAGCGGCGATATGGCGAGAGGTTCCCAATAATATCCCTCCAAGAATAGTTGATCCTGAACGGGAGGTTCCTGGTATTAAGCTCAATACTTGAAACATACCTATTCCAAATGCAGTCCCATATGACAACTCTGAAAAATCTCTAGCCTTTGGTTTTTTATTTTTATTTCTATTTTCAATAAGAATAAAAAGTATTCCATATACAATCAAAGTTATTGAAACCGTAATATAATTATAGAAATGTTCATCTAACCAATCATCAAACATTACACCCAATACTCCTGCAGGGATTATACCAATTAATACCTTGATCCAAATAGATATAGTATCTTTCTTTTCTTTTATAGATTTTTTAGATGAAAATGGATTTAGCTTGTTAAAATATAATAGAACTACAGCCATAATAGCTCCCAGCTGAATTACTACCAAAAACATTTCCTTGAAAGCGGCAGTCATATTTAGCTTTATAAATTCATCTGCTAAAATCATATGTCCTGTACTACTTATAGGTAACCACTCTGTAATACCTTCTATAATTCCTAAAATAATTGCCTTAATAATCTCAATATACTCCATTCTATTTTATCTCCTTTTCATAGTTTTTATTTTAATGAAACTAACACCTCTCCAATACTATAAAAGATAATATTGCAAATAAAATTCTAAAACCATATCTAAGAATATATATTATCATAAATTTATTATAGATAGTATATATATAGTAAAAAAACTTCTATCTCATTTATTATATATTTCCCTTGCTAATATCCCATAGTTCTATTCCTATTGTTAAATCCTGGTTTATATTACATATTAATTAATATGTAATATAAACCAGGAACCTTCTTCATCAAAAACAAATGGACAATACTCTGCGACTTATAAATAAAGATAGCTAGGGGTATAATAGTATATGCTTGAATAAGCATATACTATTATAGTAAAATATAAACAATATAAAACTTTAACTATATATCAGAAGGAGATATCATTATGTATGAAAATCTAAAAATAGAAAATATGACCTGGCAAGAATTTGAAAAGAAAAAGGATAATGTAATTATATTACCTATAGGGGCTACTGAACAACATGGTCCCCATTTGCCCCTTTGTGTAGATACTATATTAGCTCAAGAGTTTGCCTATCGTATAGGGGAAAAAATAGATGGAGTAGTCGCACCAGCCCTATCCTATGGTTATAAATCAAAACCTCTAAGCGGTGGAGGACCATTATTCCCTGGAACTATTGATTTAAATGGCATCACACTACAGTCTTTAGTAATGGATATAATTGATGAATTTGTATGTGATGGCTTCACTAAAATACTCATTCTAAGTGCCCATTTTGAAAATGAAGCATTTATAATTGAGGCTATGGATTTATGTTCAAGAAAATACGGTGATAAAGTAAAAATTCTACTTACTAATTGGTGGGATCCAATGTCACCTGATATAATTGATAAGGTTTTTGATAAAGTTCCCTTTCCTGGGTGGGCTTTGGAACATGCAGCTGTTACAGAAACTTCATTGATGATGTATTTTTCACCAAAGTTAGTTAAAGAGGATAAAATCATCAATACAGATAATGTCAGTCCAGCAACTTATTTTAGATATCCGATAGAAAAGGATATAGTTCCTCCAACCGGTGTACTTGCATCAGCTAAATCATCCTCAGCTGAAAAAGGTAAAATAATCGTAGACAATGTTGTACCAAACATCGTTAAAATAGTTAAAAGAGCCTTTGGTTAAGCATATACACTTATAAAGGGGATAGCAAAGCTATCCCCTTTATATTCTTATTCAGTTTCACTTACATATTTATTATTAACTTATATCTTCTATCCTAATAATGTTTTACTTCCTTCTAATTTTCTAAGCTCTGAAATTTCTTCAGTCACTTCTAAAACACCTAAATATTTATTATCTTTATTTCTTAATGCATAATATCTAATCAATATAAATACACCTGGTTTATTTATATAAAATATTTCAGTATCTTTTCTACCATTTCTAAAGTCATCCACTATTTGCTCAACAACATCAAGACTTTTTCTTGGATGGCAATCTCCCACGTCTCTTCCTATAATAGTCTTAGTTCTTGGAAAAACTCTATTTTTATTTTCCGAAAAATATCTTACTTTATTGTTCGCATCTACAAAAGTTATATCAACTGGTAATGTATTAAGTAAAGTTTCTAATTCTTCTATATTAAAAAATCCACTTGGTAGATTTATTTCTCCTGTTTTGATTTCTTCAACTATATCTATTCTCGATTGTCCTTTAAGTAATTATCTTCATCAGAATGGAAGAAAACCGAAATAAGAGAAGCCTTATCTTCATTTGAAAACTCGATACCTTTATTTCTCCCAATCTTCCTTCACCTTATTAACATGAATAAATACATCTGTTATTTGTCGCAAGTCTATTATATAATATTTTATCTATATGACAACTCCCTAACACATAGTTTTTCTTTTAGTATGCGATTATTCTCTATCTTAAGTTTATAATTGCAGTAGTCTAATACCTTATCCCTATGTGATACAAATATCACAGTACTTTCATTAAACTTTCGAAAGATATTTTGTAATATAATTTCCTCTGATTTTGTATCTAAAGCTGATGTTGGTTCATCTAAGATTATTATTGGTATATCCTTTCTTAAAAATAATCTTGCTAAAGATATCTTTTGACACTGACCTGCTGATAACTTAACTCCATAATTACCTACAATTGTATTTATACCATCAGCCATCTGTTCAATATCCTTATCTAAATTTGCAAAAGTTATAGCTTTCATGATACTTGCATTGTCAATATTCTTATTATTTATAACTATATTTTCTATAATAGTTCCATTAAATATAAACGGTACCTGTCCAATATATAATACATTATTAAAAAATGAATCAGAATCAAAAGAATTTATATCAACATCATCTATTGTAATATGACCATTATAAAATGGTTCTAATCTAGTCAATATATTTAATAAAGTAGATTTTCCAGTTCCATTGTCTCCAACCAATACAACTTTTTCTCCCTCATTTATTTTTAAATCAATATTCTTTAATAAATGCCTTTCATTATAGCTAAAATTTAAATCTTTTATAGTAATATCAAAATTATTAAGAGAATTAAAATTATAATTGCCACTTTTCAATTCATAGTTACTTGTTTCTAATATCTCAAGAACCCTTTCAATTGATGCTTCAGTTTTCTTCATTTCAATATAATTATTTATACATGAAACGATTGGCGTAAATAACTTCTGTACATATAATGACAATGTAAATAAAGAACCAATTGTTAATTCATTTTTCAGAACCATAATTCCGCCTATAAAAAGAACAAGTATTAGATTTATTGCTTCAAAAAAGCCATCTATAACAAATAAATACTCTCTATATCCAACACCCTTTTTTTCTATCATACTTAAATCTTTAAAATTATCTTGGTATTTTTCAATAAAATAACTCTTTTTGTTCAATAAATTAATAGGCACTATTTTCTCTAATATTCTCTGAGTTAAATCTAAAAAAGATCCTCTTTCTCTATTATAAATATAAGCCATTTGTTTAATAAAAGAGGAATATTTTTTCTGTATTAAGAGATAAATAGTAGATACAAATAATGATATCAAGGCAATTTTCCAATTTAACAAAACAACAATCACACATAATCCTATAAATGTTAAAATATTGGCAATAAAATCATTAATAATATTAACAAATAATCTTTGTATAGAAGCAACATCTTGATCTAATATTGATACTATGTCTCCTATTTTGATATTCTTAAAAAATTGAAGATTATTATTAAATACTTTATTTAAAATATGTTTTTTTAAATCTAAGCCTATCTTTTGACCTAATGTTAAATAGTATAATGATTTCATATATCTTGTAAATATCATTACACATAAAACGATAGTCATAAGTAATGTGTTCTGTAACAAACTCTTGTAATCATTATTGATAATTGAGTTATCAATAATGATCTTAAGAAAGTATGGATAAATAATACTACTTATTAAATATATGGACAACAATAAGAAACCTTTTATTTGACTTCTTCTATATTTGTAGAAATAATTCTCATATAACAACCTATATTTAGCCACATAACATCCTCCTTTTTTATTAATTATAGCTTGTCATGTTAATACAAATAATGGGTATTTATATTTCTATAATTTAATACTATTCACTTATTTTATAATCTATAATGTCCTGGCTATATAATTTCATTGTTATAAAAAGATAAATAATATATATACATATAGAAATTATCCCTACTCCTTTTATAGTATACCAATAATTATCCCATCCAACATATGCATTTATCTCATTATTAAACGCCATAATCATTATCTTTATCGTAAGTAGCCAACCAAATATTGAAATAATACTTGGTATCAAAAAAAATGTTAAAACTTGATAATTCACAGTCTTTTTTATTAAATCTATATCGGTTCCAATTTTATATAGTATCTTGCATCTCAATTTATTTTCTTCAAAATCTGTTAGTTGTTGCAAAGATATTATAGTTAAAGCTATAATCAATAAGATGACACCTAAATATAAGAATATCATTCTTAACAGCAATGAAAAAATCATAGCTACATTATCTTGCTTAGTTTTCATACGTATTGAAATTACATCTGTAACTTCTTCATTCTCACCTACAACGTTACAATGGTATTTATCATAAATTAAAGCAAATTCTCTTTTATTGAATTTAGCAATATAATCTTCTATTTCTTCAGCCATCTTATAGCTCAATGAACTATAAGTATCTATGTAAAAACCAACTTTTCCAATATCTAATTCTTCACAAGCAGAATCAGGTAAAATAATTAATACATCAGTATACTTATTGTAAATAGATTCGCCTAATTCCTTTTTATAATATTTATTTGAATGAGGATATTTCTTTCCAGAAACATTAATATTTGCTTTATCTTTAATCTCCGCTTCTATCTCTGCATCTTTACATGTTAAATTCCATTGAGTAGTATATTCATTATCATTAATTCTAATAGGACTTTCTCTAATTAAACTAAGGAGCTTGTTATAATCACTTAGTTTTATTGCCAAAGCAGGAAAGTCGTCCACCTTTCTTTTAAAAAAATCATTAGAATTTATAAAATAATATTCTATTCTGCAACTATCTTTTATTCTAATTTTATTTTTCTCAAGGTAGTTAGTTACTTTATCAAAATCTACAGTAACTAACTTATTCATATCTTTTTTCTCATTGATTAATGAATATATAGTATTAAGTTGGATATCAAATACAGCTTTATGATCATTAAATCCATCTATCCAATCTGATAATATAGGTCCAAGACTAAAACTCATCATAGATGCCATTAAAGTCAGTGTAATAGTTGCCATTAACTTACTATTCGTGTTTATTTTAGAAAAAACATTACCTAATATAAGCACTCTTAAGTTTTTATATTTAAAATAGTCAAACTTTTGCCTTAACTTAGACAAAAAAAATCCAAATGAATAAAAAAATAAATATGTTCCAGCTATTACAGAAAATATTGATGTTAATATATACCTGTTTTTCACAGATATATCAATATAAACGAGATCCTCGATTTTCCTATATTTTATTATCATTATATAAGCACAAATATAACACGATATCCCCACTATTAATGTTAATATATACACATAATCCTTTTTGTGTTTTCTATCTTCAGATTCATTCTTTAGACTCATTAATTCTCTTATGCTTTTTTTGGATATAATTTGTACATTTCTAAATGCAATAAATATAAATATTAAAATATAAAATATTATTGTTCTAATAGCTGCTATCCACGAAATAGTTATCATAGAAGAATGTTTTACATTTATACTATTCAATATAATATTTACCAGAAACGTAGAAAAGAAAATACCTATTATTATTCCCAATGCTACAGATACTATACTTATTAATAAAAGTTGAATAGTAAACATTATAGCAATTTTCTTTGATTCAATTCCTAATAATGTATATATTGCAAGCTCGGAACTCCTAGTCTTTATAATAAATCTATTTACATAAATAATTAGAATTACCAAAAAGAGTGAAATAATAACTGTTACATAATTCAGATAAGTATATAGATTAGAAAACTCAAACTTTTCAGGTGCCAAATTTGAAAGTTGAGTAGTTGATAAAGATGTAAATCCGTAAAACAACATAGCTCCGATAATTATTGTTACTATATATACTAAATATTTTCCGATATATTTTCTTGTATTTCTGGATATTAATTTACCATACATATCAACATTCACCACCTAAAAACTTCATTGTTTTCATAATATTATTAAGAAACTTAGAACTATTGGTATTATTGATAATTTCATCAAAAAGTTTTCCATCTTTCAAAAACATAACACGTTTTGCATAACTAGCGCAAAATGGATCATGTGTTACCATTAAAATGGTTGTATTATCTTCATTGTTTATCTTTTGTAAGGTATCCATAAAAACACTTGCCATATTTGAATCTAAAGAACCCGTTGGTTCATCAGCCAATATGATACTAGGAAGAGTTATCATTGCTCTTGCACATGCAACCCTTTGACGCTGTCCACCACTGATTTCTGTTGGATACTTGTCTAGTATGTCAAGTATGTCAAGTTTTTGGCATAGTTTATTTATTCTTTCGTTAATTATTAATGGATTCTCCCTATTGATAGTTAATGCAACGGCAATATTTTCTCTCACTGTGAGTATCTCCAAAAGGTTGAACTCCTGGAAGATAAATCCTAAGTTTTTTCGTCTAAATTCCGCAAGTTTTTTTTGAGACATTCCACAAATATTTGTTCTAGCTATTTTTATTATTCCCTCATCAATTCTATCAATTGTTGCAATCACATTTAATAATGTCGTTTTCCCAGAACCAGATGGCCCCATTATAGCTACAAACTCTCCTTCTTTAACAGTAAACGATATATTATTCAGTGCCCGAGTTTTTACTTTCCCGCTATTATATATTTTAGTGACACCTTCAACAGATAAAACCATATTATCACCTCCCATATTTAACAATTTGATAAACAACTAAGGAGCATAAGTTGTTTATGCCCCTTAGTTGTTTAATATGCTACTACTTAGCCAGTCCATTGCTTGTCCATTACACCGAAGGCAATTTTTAGTGTCTTTTTCATCACAGAAAACACACCATCCTTTGCTACACACTGGACCATTCAGCTTATTTATGAATTTAAATATGATATGCACACATCCTCGTATAAAATATATTTAGGTTTTATGGATACTTATAAACATCGATACCAACTTTTAATATCTATAAAAATAGGTCAATATTCTTATTAAATACTCTTTGAATCTCCTAATTCGTTCGAAAGAATAGAATCTCTGTATCTATGCCAATAGCTTAAACAATACTTTAGGTTTCTTATAAACATCATCCCCTTGATAAATCATTTTGGCCCTTATCATTAGTTTATTAGAGATAAGCTTCTGCAAACAACTTTAAAAGGTAAATATTTTTTAATTCCTATAACTATAATGTAAGGGAAAACTTTTCTTCTATGGAATAATCTCTTCCTACTTTCATAATATTAAAGTCTAACAATGGTTCTCCACCGTAATAAGCAATACTAAAGATATTGTCGTATTTATTTGAAATTAAAGTTTGTATTGTATTAATTAGCAACATGTCAAAAAACTTGTAGGACAGGCACTTGATATCGATTTTATAAAATTATCCTCTTCAGAAATTAAATCGGAGATTTGTTGTTCCGTTATATCCATAGTTAAGTTTTTAGAAATCACTTCGTTTGCAGCTCTATCAATTCTTTTTAATGACATTTTCATATTTTCTCTTCCCCCTTTTTTTGTATACTTAAACTATATTTTAAAATATATTTAATGTCAGCTAACTTTTGTACAAATTATCCAAATTGTTCAAAATATAAAAACATGGAATTAAATAAGTAATTCCATGTCCCAAAATATATTAAAAAAAACTTGGCTTTATATAACCTAACTCTAATGCTTTGTTTACCATTTCTTGATAATTCCTCACATCTAATTTTTCATAAATTCGATTTAATGTTACAGCTAGTGAACTTACTGATATATGACATTCCTTAGCAACCTCTTTCCTTGAAAGCCCCGAACTATATAAGATTAGTATTTCTTTTTCTCGTTCTGTCAATTCATCCATATAAGTAGTTTCTTTCCTAAATACGTTTTCTCCATTATATACTTTTTTAAGTTTCTTTATTAAAATTTCTGTATATTCATCTTTGCATATAAAACCTTTAGCTCCAATCTTTTGTGCTTCTATTTCATATCCTGGCATATCAAATCCTGTTAACATAACTATCTTTAAGGTGTTATCTTTTTCTAAAAGTTCTTTTGTAATCGTAAGTCCATCCTTGTTTCCAGTAATTTTTTTAATATTTATATCCATTAAAATAATATCATATTCATTATTTAGTATTTTATACTCTACTTTATTAATATCATCTAATATATCTACTTTTTCAATGCTTTCATCTTTCTCTAAAGTAACTTTTAGGCTCTCACTAAACATTCCATGATCATCTATTAATAAAATTTTCATACGTCATTTCTCCCTTAATTGGTATTTTAATTGTTATATTAACTATAGATTCATCAATCTTATCTTCACTAACTAAAATATCTGAGTCTATTGATGAATTTATATCTAATGTCCCATTAAATCTGTCTATTTCTCTTTCTATAATTTTAAGCCCTCTGTTATCAGTATTCATAATGAATCCATTTTCAAGATAATCTCCATAGTTTATCACACTTAAATTAATCACATTATTATCTACCTCTAATTCTACAACAGAATATTCTCCTTTAGAATGTTTGAAAATATTAGTAACTAGCTCATGAATCATTCTATAGACCACTAAGTCATATGGTGAACTCAAGAACAGTTTATCATCACAAACAAAATCTACCAATATATTATCAATACCAAATCTATTTTTTAAAGATTTAATGAGATTATAATAATTCTCCGCTAAACTTATATCATAATTTATATGAGGTTTATATAAGCTTATTTGCCCTCTTGTTGTATTTATCATCTTATTAGCAACTTTAAATATATTGTCATTTACAGATATTTTATAAGAATCAAGAAGTTCCTTCTTTATATATATAACATCCTGCAATATCTCATCATGTAAAAAGTCTGCAACTTGCTCTTTGTGTAACTCTTCCTTTTTAAAATCTGAAATATTCTTTTCTATTATATTTTTAAATAAATTAGAAACTTCTAATCTATTTTTCATACCATTACTTTTATTGATAACTAGCTTTATATAATGATCTAACAATTGAGATTGTTTTAGTATAACAAAAAAACTAAAAATCGAAAAAATACTCAACTCTAAATTTTCTTTACCGCAATATATATAGCCCATAATAAAAATACAACCAAATAAGATCTGCCAATTCATCTTATATTTTTTGCTTTTTATCAATTCCCAAAAACCTAAAGCTGATAAAATTAAATAGCTAAGAAAAAGCTCTATTAAATTTAAATAAATATAGAAATCATAGTTATTCATTCCATTTTGTGATTCTGCTGCAAGAAATCCTAATGAAATAAATATAATATTTACTAAAGTTATTATTAAAAACATAGGAAATAAATGATTACCATAGCTCTTAATTCTTTTATAGTTATATATTAAAAATATAAGGGGATATATGGTGACAATTAGAAATGTTATTTGATAAATTAACATATACACATCTCTTTTAAATAACCCCAATACTATTCCTATAGTCCATAAAACAATTACTATATACTTATAAAACAACCTTTTAGCTATATTTTGTGTTAAAATCTTCAAAGTTATATCCAGCATTATAAATAATACAATAATCTGAATATAATTATAACGAATTTGACTGCTTTTTAAATAACCTAAATCTGTTATTAAAAAAAAACTCAATATGATTGTTGATATACAATAATAATACATCATCTTTTTGTTTCTAGTATTCAGTAATAAAACTAGATAAACAATAAAACTATAAATTAAAGCCAAATAGATTGATAAATATTCTATAATATTATGCTCATACTTATTCAGTGCTTTAAATGCTAAAAAGTGTAACAACATCTGTACAAAAATATAGATTATAAGAACAGTTTTTCTATTAATATATGTATTTAGAATTTTTATTGATGTGTTTTTATTATTCATTTAAACCTCCAATAGTAACACAGAAGGATATTTCTCTGGATTCGATAATCTTAAAAATTCATACCCTATTCCTGATAGCCCTAACATGAAGTTAACACTATCAAAATCTTGACCTACTCCATTTTTATATCTTTGATCATTTTTATTTTCTTTTATTACTTCATTTGCTCTAGTAACAGCCTTATTATATATCTTTATATCATTATTTTCTTTATATATTTCTAATAATAATTCAATATTCCCTAAATTACCATGACATAAGCAATCACTATCACGATATAAACCATTTTTTATAATAATTTTTAAAGCTTTGTCAATATCATCTGAAGTATCTATAATATCTTTGTTTTTTAATCTTGATAATCCAATACCAGTTGCTCCATGACACCAATGGATAGGTGAATTGTTTGAATTTAAAATATCTTCACTTCTTAAGTCTATCCAATTTTCAATATCACCATTGTAATAATTGTTTTCTACTTCTATTAGATTATCAATTATGGATATATGATCTTTATAATTAGTCATTTTATATAATTTACCAAGAGCATAAGATACTCCCGCTAAACCATGAGAAAATCCTGCTATCATAAGTTCATCGTTATTACCTTTTTTCCAATAAGCTATTTCTTTTTCTATTCGAATATTTTTTATTATATCTTTTCCTATTTTTATAGATAGATCTTCCAATTCTATATCTTTACTTAATTCAAATATATTCAAAACTACCACAAGGATACCTGCTAGTCCATCAATTATATCATACGATGTATTCTGAAGAATCTTTTCTTTATATTCATTTATAATATTAATACTATTTTGAAGCATGCTCTTATCTTTAGTTTGCCTATATAAAAACACATACAAATAAGCTAGGGAAATCATCCCATTAAATACTGAAGAAGAACTATTACTTATCTTATCAATATCTAACTTTATTGTATTTAGTATTCTATGCAATATTTCTTGATACTTTATATCTTTTGTTGTAAGATACAAACTAGATAAAAATACTGCATTCCCAGCTAAACCATTATATAGAGAAATCCCTTGAGGACCAATATTCCAAGTAGGGAATGTATTTTGTATATCTAGCCAATTAATTGTTTGCGTTTTTTCGTGAAAAATAGCTTTACTAATTAGTATATCTCCAATCTCTTTAGAAGCTTCTATTAAAAAATCATTGCTATTATATATATCTTTAGTTATATAATGATCTTTTTTCTTACTAACTGAATTCCAAGTCTTTTTGGGTTTTGCCATAGATTTTAATATAAAACCTATTTGAACCTTCAGATCTTTTTGGTTTAATTTTTTAATTCTCTTATTTACCTCCATTAAAGAAGTTTTCTCTAATGCAAAACAACTATCTCCCTTAGAATTATATATATCTTTATCATCAATATATCCATAAAAATATGGAATATCATCATTAAACAAGTCTTCTAATTCTGATTTATAAACTTTTTTAAACCTATCATTATTATCCATGTTAAAGAGAAGATTATATAATCTCTTCAAATCCGATTTATTTTTTAAATACTTAGGGTTTCTACTAGTTTCAAGAATTGTAGCATATAAATTTGTGTTCCTAAAAAGATATCTTGGAGAGATATTATGAAATAACACACCAGAATTTATTAATCGTAAAAGTTCTTCTTTATTATCTTGAAGTAATATATACCCTTCCCTAAATCCTTCTACTATTTCTCTAATATAATCTTTGGGGTTAACAAACTTATCTTCTATCCGTCCAATATTGCCTTTATTCTTCGTTGTTCCATCCTCTCTAATAATTTCGATAGCATCAGTAAATTGATTAACAATTTTAACTTTGCCTCTTTTTATCACTTGTCCACCTTTTCCTGTTATACCTGAAATATCTACCTCTGAGTCATAGAATTTACTAGGTATAGGAAAAAGCTGTGTGCTTAGAATAGATTTACTAACCTTTTTATTTATAATATCAGTAGCAGTTTTTATTTCCAAATTACTCTTTTGGAATCCATCTAATTGAAAAATTGTTTCTAAATCTATTATGTAAGGAAACTCTCTATTTACTATAATATTTTCCATATGTAAGTCTTCTATTCTAAAAGCATATGATATAGCTGCCAATATACCCATTCTATAATAAAGATTTTGGATTTCTATTTCTGATTTACATGATTTATTATCTATATACTCCTGCCAATGATATTCTCCTTTATCTAGTACCTTAATAGTATCTAAATTTAATGATAGCCCCTTAGAATTGAACCAACTAATAAAACTTTTCCAATGAATATCTATCCTTCCAGAGCGAGGCTTATAAATAATTCTTTTATTATTATTTTCAATTACAAAAACAGATTTTAACCCTCTATGATAATCTGAAACACTATATTTTACATGACAATTTTTTATATCCTCTATATCAAATCCGAATTTTCTATAAATTTCTACTTTATCTTTTTCAGCTCTAATTTTAAAATCATTATAATTTACTATATGATTATAAAGAGTTCTATCTAACCTTAATCGAAGTAAAGGATACATTTCATCAACTAAATTATGAAACTCTTCTGTTGATGAATAATTATCAAAATAATCATACCTCTCTTCTGGAGAATCCCCCTTTAATAAATTTTCTTTTTTAAAAACAAGAAACAAAGTCAGTACTGTTTTAATGGAAATAGCAAAAATTTGATTTAGTAAGTAGTCATAAAACTCCACATTAAAATCTTCTTTATTTTGTTTCGTATTCTCAATATACTTGTCTAAATAACTTTCTATATAACCTCTAAATTGAAATCTTTTAGATTTATTCAATATTTATCACCTGCTTCCATATATGAATTATTTAAGAAGAATTATACTAGAGATATAACAATCATTATCCTTTTCAATTTTAGTTTCTTTAATTAATTTAAAATCTTTTTCAATATCATATAAACTTACTTTTTCTTGATTAGCTATAATTAGCATATTCTCTACTATACCTGAAAATTCAGTTTTATTATTTAAGTCAATAACTTCGGAGTCTTCATTATTTTTGTCCAGTATAGTCATTTTAGTTCCTTGATTTATAATAAGATCATGGTTTGTTACTATAATTTTATCTTTATATTGCAAAATATCGTTAGGAAATTCTTCATTAATATCTATAGTTTCAATCTTATTTGTATCAAGAGAAATCTTTAATATTGTACTAGATGGTTTTTCTTCTTTTGTCACCGTTACTCCAACATATAGATAATCATCATCATTCATAAATTTATATTGACCAGTACCATATTCAGTAATATCTTTCTTATCTAATAAGTCTAAATTCTCATCATAAATATATAAATAAAATTTTGGAAATGATGTAGACAAATTCGAACTAAAAGCATATATTTTATCTTTAACTGCTGTAAATCCACTGATATACTCTTTTTCTATTATTATTTCTTTTACTGTATTATTAGTTTTATTTAATCTGCATATGTGCGTATCTCCATTAAGAGTATTTATCGTATAAACATAATCTTCACTTACAGTAACATCATTTAATGCTATATTTTTGAAAGAAAATTCTTTTATTGAGAGATCTTTTTTATTAAAACTTATTACCTTTTTGCTATCTTTTTTATTTCCTAATCCCTGCGGTATCATATATATTTCATTGTCATAATAAACTGGATTGTGAAAAGCTGAACCTAACATTGCATAACTTAATTTTTGTTCTGAAACTTTATTTAAATTTCCATCATACCAGTGAATAATGCTTTTATACTCACTGCCTGTTGTTTCTACAACTCCAATCTTAATTTCTTCACTATCCAAAACTTTTGAATTACATACTTTACGACCACATCCATTTATAGTAAATAAAACCCCTACGATTATAGTAATATAAATAAATTTTCTCACTTTAATCCCCTCATTTATAACTTACAAACCAAAGGGACTATTAGTCCCTTTGGTTTGTAAGTTATTTTTATTTTTCATATATCTTAGATGTATTAGTGCTATTTACTAATTCCATAGGATGAACTGCAACTCCAAAATCTGATGTATCCAAATTAATTCCGTAATTATCTAAAAATGCTGCATACACTAGTTGAGAACAATAAAATTTTTCTCTTGTATAAGGATTAAGATAGTTCCAATTATATGGTTTTCCTATCTTTCCATAACACCAGTCTGCTGCTTTTTCATCTTGAGTGGTACTCGTTCCTTTAACCGTTGCTCCATAACAAGTCTTCCTTGTCTGATACCAGTCATTCGCCCCTGTTGTTACTCCACCAGATAGTGATTCTACTACCGTACCATTACTATAAACAATAGCTGCATGTCCAGTTGGTATTATTCCCTTAAACTTATCCTTGGTTACAAGTATAACACCTTTTCTTCTTGGGTATGTTCCAAATGACTCTAGATTAACAAAAGATTTACCATCCTTATCAAACTCTAAATCCTTTCTCTCTACTTTTTTTTCCAATCTTTCTACTTCTTCTTGTGTGAATATTTCTTCTGCTGAAGGATATTTTTCTTGTTTATTAGCTAAACTAATGTTTGGTAACACTAAGATTAAAACTAAACTTGCGACTATTAAACTTTTTACAAGTTTTTTAAACATTATCTCCCTCCTAATCACACTAAATTACTAGTAACTTTCTCATATTACATCATGATGTACTTATATAATATTCCATTTGCTTAAATAAATCACCTAACTTTTGTACAATTTTTAATTAATTCTTGAAATTCAGAAGTTATATGCCAACTTTCTAAATTACTATGAAAATCAAAATAGTTCTACTTTATCTAATTGCTCTGAAAACTCAATAAAATTCCTTAAATTTTCTTTATTAGTTATTTTATGATCATATACAATTAATTTGTACAAAATAAAAAACTTTTGTATAAGGCATGCATCAGGAGTTACTGATTGATTATATACTAGTTCACCACAAAAACCTCCACATAAATATTTATATTTACAGTCTACACATTTTTTATCTCTATCAACTTCAAATAGGTTCTTCACATATTCTCTACTAATTAATTCTTTCCAATTTTCAATAATCTCTAATGGTTCTCCAAAAATATTTCCAGAACTAAACTCAGGAATATTTAATGAGTGACAAAGATATAAATTTCCATCAGGATAAACAGATAACATTTTTCCTAAGGCATTACATGATTGCCTAACAGGTATACTTGAAAAAAACAACTCAGCAATCTTATTATTATAATAATCTTTTTCTATTAAATATTTAGCCACTTTTTTAAAAATATCAATTTTATTTTCAGATTTTAAAATTTCAATATTATTATCTAGAGCACTTCCTGATTTAGTAATAAAATTTAAAACAAAACTAACATTATTATTTACCACGAAATCAATTATTCTAAATAGTGAATTAATATCGTTGTGATAAGTATATGAAAGAGTTAAACCAATTCCTAAACTATTGCATTTTCTTGCAATAGAATATAGACTATTATGATTAGAGAAATGTGCTGTACTTACTTCAATATTATTAATTACATCACTTATCTCTTCCAAAAAAGAACTTGTCACTAACGTTCCATTGGTTTGCAGATTTATCATAGAAGATGATTCTTCTCTTATTAATCTCAAAATCGATATCAATTCTCCATTAGTTAATGGTTCTCCTCCACTAACTATAATTTTTCTTGGATTTAACTGTTTTAAAATGGGTATAACTCTTTTTTTAATAGTTACATAATCTAGCTTATTATATTCTTCTTTAGTTTCATTTGCTCTAATACAACAAAATTCACAAGCTAAGTTACATTTATCTGTTACTAACAAATAAACTGAATTAACGCTTTCATTCAATAATATTGAATACATATCACGCTTCTGCAAAATAGCTTTATTTAAAACAGACTCAGGATCTATTAACTTATCTTCAGTAAAATATGAAGATTTGACACTAAAAAAAAATTTATACTTAAGATCAATAATAAATGTTCTATCCATTATTTCAAATATGTAGAAATTATTTAAATTTAATTTCATCTTTATACTCCTCTTCTATAAAATTTTATAAATGCTTTTTTCTGGTCATCATCTATATCCGTTTTAATTAATTGATAAACTGCTTTTGTAATAAAACATTTTACATATACCGGTTGGAATATTTGTTGATTAGTTATATAATTATCCATGATACATCCTTTAGCTTCACAATGATTTATATAATGGCAAAACAAACAATCCGTATTTTCAGTTTCTTTTATTGATATAAATTTTCTTATCTTGCCAACATTTAACCCTTTAGAACTAGAGCCTATATTCATCTCTTTTATATCTTTACAGGGATAGAAATCCCCTTCTACATTTACATAACAAGACTTTAATCCAGCTTTACATTTATAAAAAGGTACTTCACTATAATAATCACTTATTAAATTTTCCAAAAATCTCCAATATAAAACATTTCCATTTTGTTTAATCTTATAGTAATAATTAAATAAAATTTTCAATTGCTTCTCTAATATTTCTAGACTCTTTTTATCCCATTCATCATATATATTAATACTAGATTCAATGATTTTAAAACCTAAAGATTCTATCTTCCAAAAACTCTCAGAAAATTTATGAACGTTATTAGTTGTTATTACTTGAGCTGCAATTACAGGCTTCTCTATAATATTCTCATATTTTTCAATTAATGGAATTTTATCTATAACTCGTTGATATGTACCCTTTCCAAAACAATCTTTTCTATTTAAATTATGAATTTCTTCATCTCCATCGATACTTACTTTAAAATTAAATTTTTGATTAATAAAGAAATCAATAATTTCTTCATTAATCAAAGTAGCATTAGTTGTAGTACTAAAAAAGAACTTCAAATTATTATGTTTACATACTTTTTTTATATATTTAACTAATTCCTTCATCTGCTTAAATATTAGTAAAGGTTCTCCACCAATAAAATAAACATGTAATGATTTATCGTATTGTTTTTTAGCCTCATGTACAGCCATATCAATAGAGGCTTTTGCAATATTATAATCCATAATCATTCCTTTCTTATCACCTAGATAACAATAACTACAATTTAAATTACAATCATTTATAATTTCTAAAGATAGGTTATACATAATCATCCTCCTCTCATATAATATGTTTGAAGCTAATAATCTTAACTCCCTAGATACATACATTTTTTAGAGAACCTTATATCCTATTAAAATTAACTTTTTTAATAATTTCTTTTGCTTTATTTTTTTGATTTATTCTTCATATATAAGGGGTTAATTTTTTAAATAGCAAATTGAATTATTTTTATTCCATAATTCTCTAAAAAAAACATTCTCTCTTTTACATTATAATAAGGATATCTAAAAACAACACCCTTAAATTTCTTACCGACATTGATAACAAATTCATCAATGCATTTCCTATTTTTATTAATATAAGAATAACTATTAATATCAATAAAACATAGTGTATTACTGAAATCCATATAATGGTTTCTATATAGGTAGTTTTGGGCATCGCTAATATCAACAATATCTTCACAATTCAAATTATTTTTAATATATTTTATTTCATTATTGCTATTTGGTACATCAGTAAAACATATTGAACTTTCATTTTTATAAGATATAACATCAATTTCATTTATTGGGCTTTTAAATAAATAATTTATACCTTGTTGAATACTTTCTTGATATTCTCCAATATAATTACTTAGTATTCCTGTCATAGTAGCTGTACAAAAACTATTTCCTCTTAATAAGAATACTTGATCTAGTTGATAATATGAAGTCAAATCACAATTAAATTTTACATTATTAAAGTTACAATCATAATCAATGAACTTAGTAGATTTATTATTTTCGGAATAAACTCCAATAACATTATTAAAGTTAGCAGGATAAGCTATTGTATCATAATTACTATGAGCTGCTATTATAGGTATTTTTTTAGATTCTGCTTTTTTACATACATCTAATAAATCTCGGTTATGTAATACCTCAACACCTACACTCAAATTTATTATATCTACATCTCCAGCCATCATACTATTTATTCCATCAACTAGTAATTTACAAGTATTTTTTTGCTCTTTTCCAATAATACTCCTTAAAACTATTTCAGCTTTTGGATTTTCTTTAAGAATCGAAGCACAAACATATTCTGAATGAGAATAGGGAAAATTATTTCTCGATAAAACATTATATCCAGCGTTAACCTTCACCTGATTTATATTTTTATCTTTAAAAAAAGGATGAGTAAAATCTCCATCTGAATCAATTACTCCTATTTTCACTTTCAAAACTCCTTATAATATATTTCAAACAATTTTAATAACTTATTTTCTCTTTAGATAATGTCATATTACTTTTTAATTCTTTATTTACTAAACTATAGACTTCATCAACATATTTAACTTCATTCATATCATGTGTTATTAATATAATAATGCAATCATTTGACAAATCCTTAATTAAGTCAAAAAACTGAGCTTGTCTTACTGCATCTAAACTAGCCGTGGCCTCATCAAACAATAATATGGATGGCTTTTTTAATAAATTTCTAGAAATATCTAATCTTTTTAATTGTCCTTCAGAAAAGTTTTCAGTATCAGTTGTAATAATAGTATCCCATGAACTATCTGTTCCTATAATATCATCATAGATATCAATGTCTTTACATTTTGCTTGTATTTCAGATGTGGATAAATTTTTCTGTAAGTTCAGGTTAGTAATTATAGAATCATTAAAAAATTTAGGTCTTTGCATAGTATATCCTAAATAACTCCAATAACTTTTTTTATTTAAATCATTTAAATTTACATTATTTATATAGATATTTCCCTTTGTTGGAGTTAAAAAACCAGATATAAGTTGTAACAAAGTACTTTTTCCTTCACCACTTTTCCCTATAATTGCATAAACCTTACCTTTTTCAAATTCAACAGATATATTTTTTAGTACCATTTCCTCACTATTGTTGTAAGAATAACTAACATTTTCTAATTTAATTAAAGATGGTGAAACATCTAAATTCACTTTTCCCAGATTCATATCTGAATAATTATAAAATTGATATAAATCCTCAATGGACTCGATAGTAGTATGATAATCATTTATAAAATAAGAAAGCTCCATTATTGGATTCATTATTATTGATTGATAGTTCATTAAAGCTAATACAGTCCCAATTGTCATAGTACCAGCAAATACCTTATAAGAACCAAGAACCCAAATAGCTACAGCACCACCGTATTGTAAAATTAAAAATAACGCAGAATTTAAAGTATATAGCAAACTTCTATGTTTAAGATTTTTTTTGTATTCTTGATTATTTTCTTTGTATTTAAAATTTGCATAGTTCTGGCAGCTAAATAAAAGGACATTTTTCCAATTAGCGTAATTATTATTTAGGACATTAGTAGTACTATTATAGCTATCAAGAACTTTCCTAGTAGTTTTTTGTATTAGTGTTCCAAATATCCATGATAACAAAGGAATTAATAATAATAATGATAGGTTTATAACAGTAATTTTTTTATCAATATAAAACATATAAGGAATAACAAATACTAAAGTTGCAATATTTGTTACTAATTTTATAATAGTTGGTATTCCAAAAAATTTTATAGTTTCTATATCCTTGTCTACTTTTAATAAAATATCACTAAAGTTATGAGTATGATAATATTCATTATTTATCGTACTCAATTTGTTATTAACATCTTGTCTCAGATTAGAAGCAATTTCTTCAGACACTAAAGAAGTTAAATACTTTTGTATATACACTACTACGTATGACAAAAGTAGTATTAATAAAAAAAATTTTAATCTTTTATAAAAAGTAATTTTATCTAAATGTGTAAAATTACTTAAACTATCTACTAATATGCCTTGATATTTAGGTCTCATTATTGAAATAACAGTAGATATTATAATAAGAAATATAATTAATATATATAGTGGGATAATGTTTTTTTTAAAACCATATTTTTTTAAAAAAATTTTAAAATTTTTATTCATCAATAACCTCCTTCGTATCTGCATAATTTAGTTTTTATCTGCCTACCTAAATCACTTAGCTTAAGATTTGCACTTTCTATGTAATTAATATATGGTTCTAAAATTAATTTTCCTTTTTCCTTATTTTCAGATAAATTAATAATTAAATCTCTTGCGATAGGATAATAAACATGCTCAAACTGACAAGTCAACTTTGACGGAATATTAACTTTACCAGTGCATAAGTAATTCATATATCCACACTTCATACCAAAGCAAAAATTTTGAATATTACATTGATTACATTTGCTATGTTTTTTATCGAATAAACTATATGCTAACAATTTTCCTTTTTCTAGATTTATCGATTCCTTAATATTTCCCAATTTAAATGCCGAATTATCTGAAACAAATCCACAAGGATATAAATCACCATTTGGCATAATTTTAAAATTAGTAACTCCAGCATCACACATAGTAAAATGGTTTCCAAAATCACTTAACAAATTTAAAAATTTACCATCAAACTGATCTATTGAAAACTTTCTGCCTTTATTACATTCTTCTAAATAATAATCTTTTATCATAACAATTTGTTTTTTAAACTCTTCCAAAAGTTCATCTGTAAATACCATATTTACATCTAAAATAATACTTATATTATCCATCTTGTTTTCGTGTAAATATACTATATTTTCAAATAAAAATGGTATAGTATTCTCTGCTATTGTCATCCTAATTGAATAAGGTATTTTTTTATCTATTGTTTTTTTTATATTTTTAACAATTTTATTATGATAATTATATCCGTTCTTGCTAATTCTATTTAAATTATGAGCTTTTTCAAGCCCATCAAAGCTTATCCTAATTGAAAAACGATTTTGAGATATAAAATCAATGAATTTTTCATCAACCAGAGAACAATTAGTTGTTAAATCATATTTTATTTTACTATATGGATATTCTCTTTTTACATACTCTACTGCTGTATAAATGAGGTCTTTTTTTAATAAAGGTTCTCCTCCCATAAATGAAATATTAATTACCTGACTGTTAGCATAATTTAATATAAACTGAATAATTTCTATAAGTTTTTCTTTACTTAAATCCAAGTGTTCATGATAATCTTCATAACAATATTTACAGCTAAAATTACACTTAGTTGTTAAATAAATTGTAAATTCCATTATTACACACCTCACTTTAAGAATTATCGGGTAAGTCCTATCAATTTTTCATATTACTATGAAACTCTATTTTCTTAAATAGTTGAATTTAACTGAATTAAATTCTGAGGTAATCAACAACATTTTTTTGAGATGTAACTTGATTTAAAATTATTTCTGGAAGAATTCCTAAGATAATCATTACAACCGAAATCACTATATATTCTATAATTGGAAATTTATAACCATCAATTGCTCCTACAATCCTTATCGTATTATTAACCAAATATCCTATTGGAATACTCAAGATAGCTGATGCTATCAAGGAAATAATAATTGTTATTTCATTTTCAAAAATTCTTGACTTTACAAGTTGCTTTTTTGTAAGACCTGCTGCCATAAGTATTCCAGTTTCTTTGATCCTAGTCAGATGATTTATTATAATCACATTAGTTAAATTTATAAGACTAAAAAATCCGAGAAATAACACAAAAACAATTATTGCAAAAACAGTCGAATTATATTGCTGGTTCAATTCTGCTACATAATCCTCTAATCGCTCAATAGATAATTCATTGTCATTGCTAACTAATTGATTCAATTGTTTTTCTATATCTTCTTTAAAATTAGAGTCTGTAACAATCTCCCATTCATAAGCAGTATTATAACCTGTAATATTCTCTAACTTTTCTATAGGGATTCTAAATAAATCATCAAATCCATCAACCCCATCGGTAATTCCCATTATTGTAAATGTTTCGCTTATTGGAGCACCTACGTTGTTCCAAAAAGATATTTTAATTTTATCTCCTATTTCAGGGGTAAACTTAAATACTTCTTCAAAAACATTTTCTCCCACATTTACGATTATCCCATTTTCTCTCCCAAGTTCATCATAATCAGAAGTCCCCTGTATTAATGCTTGATTTAAAAGATCTAATTCATCTTTTGAATAACCCCAAATAATATTTCCATCTTTAACATTGTGTTCTTCAAATTCAAATTGACATTTAGTAGCATTCCATTCTTTAATATTTTTAACTCCTTTAATAGATTCAATATCTCTTTTTAAATGAGAAGAAAGTTTATTGTTTTGTGCTTGTAAAACCCCTATTTTATAACTATTTACTATACTATCCATTCCTTTAAGATTACTTACGTCACCTTCAAATTTAACTTTATATTCTCCATATTTAAATTCGGAAGTTCGTGCCATTTGTTCTGGTGATATTGAACCTTTAAAACTATATGTAGTCAGAAGCAAAATCCCAGATAAAGATAAAGATAGGATCGTAATTACCGTTTTTTTAAAATTTCTTTTTAAGTTTAATATTGCCAAGTAAAATGGAGTTATTGTCTGTGCTCTAGTATGAGCAATTCCTCCATCTAATTTATATCCAGTATAAGATACTGCCTCAATAGGTGAAATACTACTTGCAATTTTTGCTGGTTTTCTTATGCTAAACATTACCATTAATAAGCCAAATATTATACCTATAATAAATGAAATAATAGCATTTTTAATATCCCATCCATCTGGACGCATAAAATAGCCAATTATTATTCCTAATAAAGTTCCTAATAAACTTGAAAAAATTGCAACAAGTTTACCTTCTTCTAATACCATTTTTTTTACTTGTTTAGATGACATTCCTATCGCTCTTAATTGTCCATATGATTTAATATTACTACTTATAGAAATATAATAAATATTATAAATAACTAAAGAAGCCGCAGCCAATACGACTAATCCAATTAAAAAATATTCAAAGATCTTATTTAAATTTATATTCTGACTTGCATAAGTAAAATACATGTCATCAACAGCAATGTTGTTACTAGAAATATTATATTTTTCTTGGAGTTTTTTTGAAATTTCTTCAACATCGGATTTGGTTTTATTTTTTACATCTTTAAGGTAAATCCAAGTAGAATAAAATTTTATTCTATCTTCATGAGTGTTAAGATATTGTTCTGAACAATATACCATAATGTTATTTGTATTGGTATTCCGATATCCAATTCCTGTAATAGTATATGTTTTTTTACCATCTCCTAAATTTAATATAAGTTCACTACCTATTGCAATTTCTTGGTTTAACAATCTTATACTATTTTCATCTATTACAATATCCCTTTCTTTTTTGGGCATATTACCTTCTATTCTGTCAAAAAACTTAGGATCATCAACATATGTAATTTTTATATTCAACTTATCAGAATTTTTATAATCATCTAGACTCACAAAAGAAAAAGCTTTTTCAATATCCGCATCTTTTCTAAGATTACTAATTAGTGACTGATCAATTATGTTTAATTCTATTTGAGGTATTTTTTTAGCTAAATTAAATTGTTCTTTTTTTTGACTTAAAGGTGCCATTAAAACTATAGTAATCAAAGTTACGGCAATTATTACCGTAATTAAAGTCAGCATAATCTTTTTTCTATCATAAGCAATATTTCCTTTGACAAGTCTTTTTATAATGTTTTTATTATTGTTTCTTTTTATCATATAATCACCTATCCTTCAATCTTGCCATCTTCAATTCTAATAATTCTATCAGCATTTTCTGCAATCTCATCATTGTGGGTAATCATTACAATAGTCTGATTAAATTTATGACTTGTAATTTCCAATAGTTCTATTACCTTATCACTTGTTTTTCCATCTAGATTTCCTGTCGGTTCATCTGCAAGTATTATAGTAGGTTTTGTAATTAATGCCCTAGCAATTGCTACTCTTTGTTGTTGTCCACCTGAAAGATTATTAGGCATCTGTTTTAATTTATTTTCTATTTCAAGTAAATTTACAATTTCCTTAAGATAGGTTTCATCCACTGTTTTACCATCTAATTCAACTGGCAAAACTATATTTTCATATACATTTAGTATTGGAACTAAATTAAAATATTGAAAAACAAACCCTATATTTTGTCTTCTGAAAACCGTCAATTCTTCTTCAGCCATTTGAGTTATATCGGTATCTTTTATAATTACTTTCCCTGATGTAGGTTTGTCTAAACCACCGATTATATTTAAAAGAGTTGACTTTCCACTTCCTGATGTGCCTACAATTGCTATAAAATCCTTTTCATTTATACTTAGACTAATACCATCTAGGGCTTTTATAATATTAGGTTCTTTGCCATAATATTTTTTTAGATTTATACATTCTAACACATTCATGAGTATCTCCTTTCTTTAAAATCTAAGCCTTCTTTTTATCTTAAAAACTTAAAGTCATATACTTATATAAAGTATATGTTCCAAATTTTCACTCCTGTCCTAATACTCAGCTTTATTAGATTTGATAAGTAAATAACAACAGAGATCGATATAACGATTTTAAAAACGTCAACACCGATCTCTGTTAGGGCATTCCTAAGATTTAGTATTTATTTTAGCACATATACTAAATCTTATCTGTTAGGATTAATAAATGCTGTTCCAAATGGGAAACAGTCTGTTATACAATGTAATTGTGCTTGCCCACAGTCTTTTTCGTACATGTTTACCTCTGCTTCTAGCAATTCAGTTTTGTCCGCTTCAGTTAGTTCTTGGTCTAAAATTTTTTTATCTTTCATCTTTGTTTCCTCCTTTCTTCTTATATAATTTATAATTTAGTAAAAATTATAAACGATTTCAGATACCTTTGCCTTACTCCTTTTAAGTATGTAATTAATTTCTATCTTTGCTACATCAATATTCATAAAATCTCTATTATTCTACTCTCCATGATTAGCGTAACAATAATTACATCTAAGATTTCATACTTGAAAAAATATCTGTACTGACGAATTTAGAAAATCACTAATACAATATTTTCTACTTCAATTATCTGGTTTAATTATACATTTATTAAATTTATAAATCAGCTAACTTTTGTCCAAACCTTTTTATATTTTTAACAATCTAAATCTATTAAAAAATGACCTACTTTTAATAAAGTAAGTCATCTAAATTTAAAAACATATTAATTGCCACTACTACTAGAAATCTATCATAAAGTAGTTTTTCTTATTATATATTAAAAATTATACTAATAATTAAAAATGACTCCTCAACATATGTTTCAATTTCCCTATTCATTTTTGTAACCAAATTTTTAACAATAGACAAGCCTAAGCCTGTAGTTTTCTTAGTTCTGGATTTATCTGTAATATAACAGCGTTCAAACAATCTTTTAGCCTCTGCACTATTTATATCTAGTGCAAAGTTTTTAAAGCTAATGTATACATTCTTTTCATCTTCTTTTACTGAAATAGATATATTCCCAGTTCCATGATTTAGATAGTTTTTTATTAGGTTTTTAAAAATCCTTATTTAATGCCTCTTTATCTGCACGTATATAAATTGGTTTTGAAGGTATTTCAATACTTGGCTCTTCACCTTTTAATATGAAATCATAGTAAAACAGAGAAATTACATCCATAAGTACATTACTTACATTAACTTTTTCAAACTGCAATGGATATTCATCAGACTCAATTCTAGTAAATTTAAAAAACTCATCTAGCATTTCAATCAATGTTTCTATCCGCCTTTTAATTATACTATAATACTCATTCTTCTTTTCTATAGAAATTTTTTTGACCCCAGCATCTGAACATATCCAACAATAGATGTAAGTGTAGTTTTCAAATCGTGAAATATATTTGTTATCTCCTCTTTGAATTCATGTTGAGCCTTTGAAATAGCTATTTTTTCAATTTTATAATAGTTGATTATATGATTTAATTGAATTGCTATTTCATTAAGTTCCTTAATTTTAATTTAGAGATTGATTTTCATATTTGTATCATTATATCTAATAAACTGGAGTCTTTTAACAATATCTCTAACGGCTCTTTTATAAAGTAAAATATAGGCGGATAATATAACTATTGCTGCTATAAGTATTATAATAATTATCCAAAGCATAAAACCGCCTCCACGCCTATTTAATATCTTGATTTTTAAAAACAATTCCTCCTATACCGGAACATAAAATTAGGTAGAATAAAGCTACTGCTATTGCCATTTTTATATCTACTGCTTGTAGATTCGGTACAGCGGTAGGTGAAAAATTCATGAGTAGCAAGATTCTTTCTAAATAGCTATTCCCAACTACTGAACCCAAAGATCCTATTATTAAGCTAAAAAATATGCTAAAGGTCATTGTAACTCCTATATTTTTAATTTAAAATGCTATCATTAGGAATATAGATCTATAGGCTGTATATAACAAACCTTAGATTAAAAACACTCGAACAAGTAGCAGCAAATCATATATTGAAAAGGAATCATATATGTCAAAAACAAAAATTGATGTAATTCCTGTAGATAATATAGCAATAAGCATAATTAAAATTGTACCTGTATTGTACTCACTTACTATAAGTATTGTAATAAATATAGCTTGAAGCACAGGTATAAAATATTGTAAGAATGATTTTTCCTTAAAAAGCACATATATCCAGTGAAAGGTGCTTGGACTAAGTTGTTCTTTGATATGCGATGATGAGCTAAAGTCTATTATAATATAGGCTACAACAATTGCTATAATCCCTAAACAAATAAAAAAAGACTTGCTTCGTCTTAATTTATAAAAATCCGCTCTCAGCAAATTAAGCATAGTTATTACCTCTAATTAATTTCATAAAATACTCTTCCACGTCATCACCCTTCAATTCTATGGAATATATTTTTACATTATTTTTTGCAAACTCAAGATAAATTTCACCTGATATATCCAATAAATCATAAACCTTAATTTTATTATCCAATTAAAATCTATTCCCCAGACAGTTTGTATATATTCCTCAGATGGGTTTGCTTTTGCAAGTTTTGAGCGAATATTGCTAATGTAGACATTTATAGTATTATCATCTCCCAAAAATTCATCATTCCATACATACTGGTAAAAATTTAATTTTGTAAACACCTTTTAGGATATTTCATCAATAATCCCAGAATTAAAAATTCTCGCTTTGTAAAGTTTATAAATATATCATCAATCTGTACCAAATAGGTTTCTGTATCTATTTATAAATCTTTATAGGTTAACTTATTGTTTTCATTAGGAAGACTTGGAAATTGTTTATATCTTCTCATCTGAACCTCAATTCTCGCTAACAGTTCATCATTATTAAAAGGCTTTACAATATAATCGTCAGCACCCGATTTCAATAGATTTATTGTTGAGACCTTATCACTCTTTGCTGAAAGTCCGATAATCGGAATATTACTGTGTTTCCTAATTTCCTGTAACACAATCTCTCCTGCCAGCCCTATAGAAGTATAAGATCAAGAAGTATCAAATCAATCTTATTATCAAAAACCATTAAAGCTTCAGTACCTGAATAAGCTGGGTTTACATTATAACCATTTTGCTTAAGCAAGTCACAAATCATATTACTTATATCGCTGTCATTTTCTATAACCAATATTGAAATTTCACTAATCATTTATATTTAATACCTACCTAAAGTTCTAGATTACTAACTAACCTAACAACCCTAACTATCTTTCTATTTTACCATATAAACTAAAAATAAAGATATTATACTCTACTTCACAATAAAATTGCTAATTATAGCATACTATAACCTCTAAAAAATCCCCTGATTTCTAATTGAAAATTCCCAAGGTAAAAGTCTATTGGAATTTAGAGAAATTATAAACAACCATCCTATTAAAACATAGTAGATAATAGAATGGTTGTTTATGATAATTCTTCATTATTTATTCCATTTTAAAAGTCTTCTTTCTCCCTCTAATTCCCTAATTTCAGATATATCTTGGCTAACTTCTAAAACTCCCTTATATTTTCCTTCACTATCCCTTAATGCAAAATATTGTATCAATACCATTTTTCCCTTTAAATTAATCCAGAACTTAGCCGAATCTTCTTTGCCACTGCGAAAACTCTCTACTATTTCTTCTACTATGTGTACACTTGCTGGTGGATGACAATTACTTACGTCCCTTCCTATTATAGCAGGGGATCGTGGAAAAATTCTATCCTTTGGTCTAGTAAAATACTTCACCTTATTATTTTCATCAACAAATGTCAAATCTACAGGTAATGCATTAAAAATCATTAGTATATCTTTAAAACTAAGTTCTCCAGTTTCTGTTCTAAATCTACCATCTTCAAGTATTTGTATATCTTCATTAGTATCTAAACTAATATTATCCTTTTCCATAAAAGGAAAACCATATTCAAGACTTTGTTTATGCATTTGATACCAGTCATCTTCACTTAAAACTTCACTAGCCGAAGGGAATAAAATTAGCTCCTCTTTATTTTTCAATCCCAACATGCCAAAGAATATATTTGCTATGGCCTTATTTAGCTCTTCTTCTGAGCTATCATTACTTTCCAAGACTTTTATTCCATCCCTTATATCTTTTCTCACTACATCATGAAGTTCCCACATTATAGATAAACCATGAAACTTTGGCATAGCCTTTTCCATATATGGAAATAAAATATTTTCCTTTTTAATATAATGATCATTAAACATCTCTAATTCTTTTACCCTTGGTAGGAGCTTTTGTTTTTTTATCTCTAGGTCGCTTTCTTTTAATATTTCTTTAATCCCATCTGTTTTCTTCACCAAAGCTTCGTTTTCTTCTATTAGATCCTCTAGGAAATTATCATTATTAGGCTTTTCCCATCGATAATTTAATAAGCTCTTATGAAATACATTGATTACCTTATCTAAAACCTCTAGAATTTCACGGGGTTTAGTACCTTCTTCTATTAAATTATAAAATACTTCAAATGCATCTTGTGGCACTACACTCTCAATATCTTCCTTATATTCAATATACAACGCACTTCCATTTAGATTAGATTTAAGTCCTTTTACATATTCAATTAATCTTTTTACTTTTTGGGATTGTTTTTTAGTACACATTTAGCATTTGAACCTCCTTATTAGCTTATAGCGATATAAATATACCCTCATTACCTTTATACCAAACAACTTCTTAATAATTTTTAATGCTTTAATTGAAAGTATTCATCCTTTAACCCCTCTTAGCAAGAATTCTCCCATCCTCTATAAGTAGTGGTAGTTCATATTCTTCTAAATACCTTGTGCTTTTGCTTCTCATTTTGGAAACCTCCTGTTGATTATATTTCACTATAATCATATAGGTTAGGGGCTAAATAGTATCCATTTTACTTAGTCTTAATTTTGTATTTCTTTAAAAATATAAAGTTGCATATTAGTGAAATGATAAAAATTAAAACAAATATATATCCGATTGGTATTAGTCCGAATGGCTCAACTAATGTCCCATCTGGCAAAACTTCTGCACCTATAACATTATAGGAAATGAAACAAATCATAGCTGCTAAAGCCGAAATCAACATAGAACCTTTTGTAAATGAAACCCTTTTATCTTTATTCCATTTTGCTGAGATATTTTCCATTAATTTAACCTTCCCATCTGAAATAGTTGGATTCTCGAAATCCATTTTAAGTTTTTTCAATTCATCTACGCATTGTGGACAGTTAGCTAAATGCTCTTCTATCAACGAAGAACTTTCTTTACTACAAACTTTATCGTAATACAATGGTAACAAATCTCTAATAACTTCACATGATAATCTCATATCAACCTCTCCTTTAATTTTATTCTTGCACGATGATAAGTGACTCTTGCCCAGCTTTCTGTTTTCCCAAACAATTCAGCTATTTTTAAAAATGATAAATCTCCAAAAAAGCGCAATGTAAATACTTCTTTATACGGTTCTTCTAAGTTATGAAGTATTTTATGAATTTCAAACGCGCTTTCATCATCAACTAATATTTGTTCAAAATCAGAATAAAAAACATCGGTTATATCTTCAACGCCTTCAAAATTGTTTTGTTCTTTCTTTAAATATGAAAAGTATGAGTTTTTAGCAATTTGGCAGAGCCAAACACTCATCTTACAATTCCCTTTGAAATTATCAATATTTTTTAATGCTTTAAAAAATGTTTCTTGTGTTATATCCTCTGCAATACTTTCATTTTTAGAAAGACATAACACGTATCTATATACATCCTTGAAATATTCGGAGTATATTTCTTCAAATTCCGTCACATTCTCACCGCCTTTCATATATAAGACTGCCAAAATCGTATTTCGTTACAACATTTCACAAAAATTTATTACACATTATTCTACAAGACATGTCATTATATAAAATTCTAACTATCCCTTCTGATTATTCCACTTTCTTCCGTTATCACTCACATTACCTTTACCCTTTTTTTACCCTCAAACCCCAGCATATTGTGGTCAAGGCCTATTATTTCTACTTCAAACTATAATATACTATCAGAATTATAGTCTCCATATGAGTTGGGACAAAAGTATGATAATATTACACAGAAATAGGGAGTTTTGCGTATTAGTATTCCCCTCTTGGATACTTTAGCGAAATACTCTATATTTCAATAAAACTCATTTATCTTCCTAAGCCTTTAATTTTACAGAGTATTATTGATTTACGTGAAAACTACATACCCCATGCAAATCCATTCGCATATACTCCTTACAGCTTTTCTTACGCAAATGATATAAAACATTCCCCCTTACTCTTCATTGTCTGATAAGAGTAAATCCTTAAGCCATTTACGTAAATTATTTACCTTTTTTAAATTCCATAATCTTATTTACAACTATAAGATAATTGATGCCTCAAAGCTTCATTGGGCAATTTGCAAAAAAGATTTCTGGGAATGGTGCAAATGTTGGAGAAATAATCTGTACCTCATCATTCATGTATGGTATTTGATGCCAAACCCCTTCATTTAATAACTTCTTAGAAATAATTCTGATATATCTGATATTTCTCCACTAGATATTAATATGGGCTCTAAGATTTTTCCATTAAATTCTTCATTAGCTATTAGTCTCGTGTTAAATCCTAGTTCCAATGAATGAAATAAAGTATTAATTTCACCCATCTTAGGCTCTAATTCAGTAATGACAACTAGATTAATTTTGGGAGATGTAAATATTATTTCAGCTGAATCTTTATCCATGTAACCGTAAATGCACATTGCTGTAGGTATACACTTTTTAATTACCCTAGTAATTGTTTCGTCTTTAAATCCATAGTTTAATTCAGCTTCATGAAAAGCAACATCAATTGCATAAATATGTTCCCCTTCTTCATCCATTGAAATTCCATGTAGATCAACCTCTGCCTGTACAAGTAGTTGCTCTAGGGAATTATGCTTATATATAAAATATCCATACTTAGTTTTAAAATACTCATTAGTTTTTTTCCATTATCTCATGTATTTTATCTACATTCTTCAATCCCACTTAGGAGATACCTTCCAGTTTATCTGCACTATTTGACATTCTTTAACATGACGTAACCAAGAATACGGTAATGATTCTCCAATTTCAATCTTCATATTAATCCCAACCCTTTTTTAATAAATGTTATTTCTATTATAACTGAATTTAGCAAATGAATAGCTAACAATTGTATTTAAGCTCATATAATCAAACCATGCTGCTATATCAATATACCTCTCTCATCATCCCATCCTATTTATTCCTAATAGCCCTATCAAGTACCATTATAAGAGTTATTTTTTCTTTATCAAACTTTATATTTTCCAGATAGACTAATATCTTTAAACCTTTATCCAAAGGTAATTACTATAAATCCTATTTAGTCCCATAACCATTTTGGACAATCACATGTGGTTATAGTAAAATATAGTCAATAGTAGGTTAGTGGAATGACAAGCAAAATTTTTCAAAAATACGAGAGTTAATTTAATCATTGAAAGGATGTTAATTATGGTTACAAGGGGAAAAAATATAAATCTATTTTTGATGGATGGAACAACAAAAGGAAGAATTAAATGCACTTTAGCTAATTGGACAGGAGTTGCCTACAAAATACCACGCACAGAACTAGATAAGTGTAAAGGACGGGACGATCTATGCCAGAGTGGCGTATACTTTTTATTTGGCACATCAGATCAGGACGATGACAATATGGTATACATTGGTCAAGCTGGAGTACGAAAAAGCGGTGAAGGTCTGCTTTGCCGCTTGATTGAGCATAGACGAAATCCAGATAAAGATTATTGGACGGAAGCCGTTATATTTACTACATCCAATAATTCATTTGGTCCTACAGAAATAAGCTATCTTGAAAACCGTTTCTGCGGGCTTGCTACAGACACTGACCGATATGTAGTTAAAAATGGCAATGAACCCACTTCAGGTAATATAACAGAAGAAAAAGAAAGCGAACTTGAAGAGTTCATTGATTATGCCAAAATTGTAATGGGAGCTCTTGGATATAAGTTATTTGAACCACTAACAGATAAACCCAAATCTACTGCATCCATAGAATCACCTAAAGAAGAGTTGCTTCTATTTCTGAAACGAAAAAGCCGTAAAAGTAATCTCGTAATTGAGGCAAGCTGCAAACAAACAAGTGAAGGCTTTGTCGTCTTGAAAGGCAGTTCTATTGAAACTATAGATTCTAAAAGTATTCCACCTGGTGTTAAAAAGCGTAGACAAAAAGCTAAAATAGATAAAAATGGAATTTTACAGGAGGATATCTTATTCCGTAGCCCATCATATGCTGCTGGCTTTGTCATTGGTGGCCATGTCAATGGTCTTACAGAATGGAAAACGAAAGATGGAGTATCACTAAAAGATATTGAAAACAGTAAAAACAATTGATATCTTAAACAATGATAATAAGGGTTTCCCCACATTGGCAACTCCGTAAAGTAACCATAGTAAAAAATTCAATGTCTAGAAACCCTTTGTTCTTTTATAAAAACTTTTAATTTTTCCTTATTTCTTATGAATAACATCTAATTCTTGCTCATATATTTTTGGCCTTCCTTGAACCTTTCCCTTATCTTTTTCCATATTTGAATCCAGTTATTAGTTCCAATTTTCATAGGATATAAGATGAGTTCCCATGATTTATTTAACTGAAATCTAAGTGGATTTTATAGGAGAAGCAACTGTATGTTCTTTTTACTCTATCCACTTCAACATATCCCATTTCACACCAAAACTTAAACCCACTATGATTCTTTTCTACTCCTTAAATTCTTAACTTTATACCGTTTTTCTTCACAAGTCATTAAATCTAAATAAATTAATAATTCAAATAGTTTCACAAGGCTTGGGCAAATCAATATCACCATTCATATGTAATACATATCCTAATACTGGAAGTGGGGACTAAAATGAGTAATGTGGATGAACCGGTTGTAGATCTCTACTTTGGTCCCAATGCACAAATACTCGGCACTACAAAACCAGCTGCAGTAATCGGGCCTATGAACAGCTCGAGGATAGTAGCCCAAAGGGGAACTTTCACTGTATTTCCACATGTTGCAGATGTTACGGCTCTTAACCTGTTTACTGATGCTAATAAATATTTATTAAAAGTTTGCATTGCTGCAGAAAGCATCGACTTAATCAAGAAACAATTAACATGTTATGGAATAACAAGATTCGCACTATTTCCAGATCTTTACAATATTGCAGGTGAGATTAATCTTGAGCTAATGCAGGAAGGTCAGATACATCCATCTTAATCAGGATAAAATATTTATGAAATAAGCAATATTCGCTGTCCTACTAATCTATTCTATCGGATAAGAAAGGAGGTACCGTGTATAATTCTCATAGCTTTTTCTTCCCGTTCTCTTTCTAAATCCTCTTGAATTTCCAGTAATTCATTTGTTTCTAAAACTAATTATGCTGCAATCCACAACACCTCCTTCGCAATTGAAATAATTGTTAATAACTATTCCACTTCCCCTTGGTTGGAAATTGGGTACTAGCATCATCAGCTATTCTTAGCCATAAAAAAAGGAGCTAAGTTTATTTGGTCTTTAATTGACCTAGACTTCGCCCTTTTAATTTTTATATTTATTTTGGGTTTACATAGAATAAATGCATCAGGATTTTGTATGTTAATTTCACTAAAGCTTTTTAATAATTTCCACTTATTTTTATTGCCTGATTTTGTGCAGGCTATTCACACCTATTCAATATTCTTCTTAAAGTCACTTCGTCTCACTAGCGATTCTATATATCTTGACGATTAACAATTACTAAACCCAGACTATAAAATAGTAATGAAGATATAATTGTAATTATGTATCCCAAAATCATAAAATTTCTCGGTAATGCAACTGGTTGACTTAAAATAAAGGAAGCTGTCCAAGGTAATATAAATGGCAATATTCCCGTCAATTGGGTTGCTGAAATTCCAACTGCTACTATTCCTAATGTTGATACAATTGAAGGAATATAGGATGATTTTTGAAATATAGATATAGGTACTAATAATGCAAGTGAAAGAAAACTAAGCAAGGAAGATTTTAAAAAATGAATTCCAAAATCATAAAACCTCATAACTAAATCAGTTGTAGGAAATATCACCAATGACCCTATATAAGTCACTAAATATACTATTAGAACCATCAATAAATGGCTAAATAACCATACTATCACCTTACTTACAATAAAAATATTTCTATTAACCATAGCTGACATATAATTTACAATTGTCCTTTCCGTATATTCACTATTAATCATAAATGTATAAAGTATTCCGCTAATTACTGGTATAATCAAGAAAATCAATATGGTATCTATTGAAAGAATCCAGTGTTCCATGCCTAATTCTCTAACTCTTATATTTATAAATATATCTTTAAGTACAATTAAGCTTATAAATAAAAAAATAGTTATCAAAGAAGTTTTTAGTAAATTTTTATGTCTAATCTTTTTCCATTCAACAATTATCCCATTCTTCAATTATCATCACCACCTGTAATCTTTTTAAAATAGTCTTCTAGACTTTCATTTTGTGTATTGATTTGAAATACATCAATACCATTATTTGTTAATAGTCGATTAATTTCATTTGTTTTATCATCTAATCCGAAAACTCTAATTTTCCTATTACTTATAACTATATAATTTGGATTATCATAGTTTTCTTCTAACAATCTTGCTGAATCATATACATTGGAAACTACATAAGATGTATATTGCTCACATTTATTTCTAATGTTCTCCATAGAAGATTCTTCTATAACTTTACCCTTTTCAATAAAAGCAATGTCATCAGCAATTTTTTCAACTTCAGATAGTATATGGCTAGAAATTAAAATAGTCTTGTTGAACTCCTTACATAAATTTATTAAGATACTTCTTATTTCAACAATGCCCATTGGATCTAATCCATTAGTAGGTTCATCTAGAATTAATATCTCTGGCTCATGTAATAAGGCATTAGCTATTCCAAGTCTTTGTTTCATTCCCATTGAAAATGAATCAAAAGTTTTGTTTGAACTACTCTCAAGACCAACTAAATCTAGAGCCTTTTCTATAGCACCTTTTTCAGTAACCCCCCTTATTAAAGCAAATAATTCTAAATTTTCTCTTGCTGATAAATTAGAATAAAAAGCTGGAGTTTCAATCATAGACCCAATCGTGGAAAACTGTTCCTTGTTTTTATAGTTCATGGGAGAACCTTTAATATAAATTTTACCAATACTAGGAAATGTAAGCCCCAAAATAGATTTCATAATAGTAGTCTTTCCAGCTCCATTTCTTCCTAAAAGACCATAAATTCTGCCTTTTTTAATCCTTAATGAAACATCGTCTAAGGCTAAAAAACCATTATATTCTTTTTGTAATCTTTTTACTTCAATAATATTTTCCATTTTTCTCCCTCCTTACTTTTAATTATATATTTGAAAGGTTGCCAAATAATAGTCAATTAAAAAAGACTCTAAAGAGCCTTATTTATATCTAAAGTAAAGGAAGAACCTTTTCCTTCTTCACTTTTGTATTTCAATAATATACTAGATTTATCTGTCAATTCCTTTACTATAGCAAGTCCTAATCCACTTCCTTGAGTATTCCTAGATTGATCAACTTTATATAATCTATCCATAATCATATCCTTAGAATCCTCAGATATTCCTATTCCATCATCATTTATTTTTATTTGTATCATATCTTCTTTTTCTATTAAAGCAATAGTTATTTCCCTACATTTACTATGGATTACAGCATTTTTAATCAAATTATCTAAAATTCTTTCATATGATTTCACATCTAATATAGTAACAATACTTTCTTCTGGAATATTTACTCTATATTTAATATTATGTTTCTCTAATATAGGTACCCACGATATAAAAACTTTTCTAGTTTCCTCACATATATTGCAAGATTGATTTTCTAATATATATTCTCCTGATTCTAACTGAAGTAATTGAAATAGTTCATTTATATATTCTTTTAACTTATAAGTTTTATCTAGTGCAATTTTAAAATACTTTTCTCTTTCATTTCCATCTACTAACCCTTTATCTATAGCTTCTAAATAACCTAAAAGTGAAGCTATGGGAGTCTTTATATCATGGGATAAACTTGTAAGCATTCTCTTGTTTCGCTGGTTTAACCTCTTTATCTGAATAATATCATTTTGATTTTTTCTTATTATTTTATTAATAAGATAGTATATTTCTGAATATTCATCATTTGGAGGAATTACTCCTCGTTTACCATAGTCCCCCAATTCTACTTCCTTTAAAAGGTTTATTAACTGAATTAATCTTTTCTTTTCCATATATCTTTTATAGATTAAATAGATGATAACAATAAACATAATAACAGTTAATAATATCATTATTCTACCCTCCAGCGATACCCCAGTCCATATACTGCTTCAATAGAACCACCATAAACTTCTCCATCCATAAATACCTTTTTTCGTAATTTACTGATAAAAGATACCATATTCTTTTCATCATAAGAATCGTACTGTTCAAATCCCCAAATCTGATCATAAAGTTGTTCTTTTGTAAATATTTGATTTTCATTAGCCATAAGAAATAACAATAAATCAAATTCTTTATTAGATAAGGAAATTTCCCTAAAATTTACTTTTAGAGTCCTATGATAGCTATTTAACTCAATATTTCCATATTTAATAATTCCTTTCTCCGGTTCTTGATTATAAGTATTTGCTCGTCTTATAATTGAATTAACTCTTGCTAAAAATTCATCAATACCAAAGGGTTTTGTCAAATAATCATCTGCTCCTAATTTAAGGCCCTTTACCTTATCTCTTTCTTCACTTTTAGCAGTCAACATTAGAACAGGGACATTACTAATTTCTCTTATACCTTTTATTATAGAAAATCCATCCACTTCTGGCAACATTATATCTAAAACGACCAGGTCGAATTTGACTTCTTTCATCTTTTCCAATCCTAAAATTCCATTCTCTACATATACTGGTTGATAATTTTCCTTACTCAGACAATTCACAAGTAATCTTCCTAGATCAATATCATCATCAATAATTAAAGCCCTATGTTTCATAATATTCACCTCATTGTAAATTTTATTTATTCCTTAGAAAAACAGGTACTCAAAGAGCTGTTGTCTTTACGAAAATACTGTAAAACGCTTTCATAAGGAGCCTTGTTAGGTGAATTAAAATGTATAAGATATTCTTCACCTTTATAATAATACAAAATCCAATCGTGTCTACAAATAAATTCTAATTCTCTTTCATTATTACATGTTTGCCTCAAAGCAAATTCTATAATTTGCAAAATAGTACTTTTACCAGTTTCTCTACCACCTATTATGCAATTTAATGATTCTGAACTAGAAATATTGTCATAATTATAGAAATTAGCAACCCACCAAACATATGATCCCAACTAAAAAAAGAAAAAAAGTAAGGATAATAGGTTCGAACACCGTCGATACCTTGCCTTATATTCGATCCTTCATCAACAATCTTTTGCATAACACTTGTAATATACAGAGGATTAATATCATAAATACATGCGCTTAGCAGATATATTATGATTTTCTCTGTAATACTAGGGACAAAAAAACCTAATGCATAAAAAGTTTTACGTTTCCCTTTACAATAGAATAAATAATACAATGCACCAGCTGTATAGGGAAAAACTAGTAGTAAACATTCTTTACGCTCTTGAAGCCGCCAAAGACAACTGTGAAAACTATTAGTAAGTAAGTGGATAGTATAATAAACCAACCTAAACACAATTTGTAAAAATCTTTATATCGCTTTTTCACTTTTACACCTCCCATTTTTGTATTGGTGGTGCTTTTCTACCGTCTCATTATCTAAGCATAACTCATTAACGTGTAGTTGATAGCTTATTGTTTCACATGCGGAAATATTAGTGATATGGTCAGCCCTGAACCAATCCCCGATTTTACATCCAACTGAATTGCTAAATCATAAGCCATCTTACTTACTAAAAAGAGTCCCATTCCTGTTGCTTGCCTTGTATACGTACCTCGTCCTCCAGTAAAGCCCTTGTCAAAAATAAATGGTAAATCTTCTTCAGATACACCAGGTCCATTATCATTAATATTTAAAATAGTTTTATCACTCATTTCATCATAAACCGTTTCAAATTTCAGAATTGGAGGATCCTGATTCTGTGAAACATATTTTGTGCTATTAGAGATTATTTGTTCTAATATAAAAGCTAATCCATTGCGGTCAGATAAAATTTGCATTTCTTCACCTATGAACTGTATTTGAAAAGCAGATTCATCTAATAGTGATTGATGGTTCTCAATTGTCTGTTTACAAAATGCTAGTAAGTTTATAGACTCAAAAATATAATCTTTATGAGTAGCCCTAAGTCTTGCAAAATACAAAATTCGCTCTACGTCTCCAAGGATTTGATCTCTGACATGAAACATACGTTGTCTAACAAGGGGAGACATTTCATCACTGCGGTTATCTAAAACCAAGGTCATTAATGACAGAGGCTTTTTAATTTCATGAACCCATCCTTCTATATAGTCTTCATAATCGGTCAACTCAATAACTTGATCATTAAGCTCCGACTGGTATGATCTTATGACACTTCCCATCCTACGGATAAATGGCGAATATGTTTTAGGAGATACATGACATAATCTTTCTTCGTTCATCTCATTCGGTTCTAACAAAAAATCTTGAAAGGCAGCTTCGATTATTTTTTGCTTTCTAATGATAGTGAATACAGACAACGATATCATTGCTAGAGTAAAAACAATCATGAGTCCTACTAAAACATTAAACGTTTCAGGATAGGCCAACCAAGCTAAAAAACTAAAAAGGAGACTTGTAGCCATCAACATAAGAAACCATTGTCCATAAGCATGAAAACAATCATATATTTGCTTTATCCATTTCATAACTTTATCTACCCCCTAAGTCGATAACCTTTACCCCTTATTGTCTCAATTTGATCCTCCAAGTTTAATTGCCGTAGTGTTTTTCGCAAGCGAGTGAGGTTCACTTGAAGCGCATTTTCGTCTATATATTGATCTGTTCCCCATAAAATTTTACTCAGTGTTGACTTGGATACAATCTCAGGTCTATGCTGTACTAAAGCCAATAAAATTCTTCCTTCATTAGCTGATAATAATAAGGATTGAGATCCCTTATACAGAGTAAAGGTATTTGGATCTAGCGAAAAACTGCCACCATCTATCAAGCTTGGTTGTCCTTCAAACCTTCTTAACAGGTTCTGAATACGCGCTAATAATCTATCTCGATTGCATGGTTTTGTGAGATAATCATCTGCACCTAAATGAAGACCATGTAATTCATCTTGTAACTTATCTCTAGATGTAAGAATCAATATTGGACCAATCCCTTTTAATTTTAGACTTTTGCATATTTCAAATCCTGATTGTTCCGGTAAATTGACGTCTAATAAGACTAAGTCTGGTGCCAAAGTGGCTATTTGAGCAACTACATCATGGAAGTCTGCAATTGCCATCACTTCATAACCAGCTTTTTGCAATATATCCATTAACTCTTCTCTCATCAATGAATCATCTTCAACAATTGTAATTTTGACCACTTTAGCACCCCCTTAAATGTAAAATTTAACGATTCCTTAATCTATATTTGGCTTCCAACGCAATTTATCTATCTCATGTTCTGCTGAACGGGCAACTGCCACTCCATAAATTACTAAAATTACTATTACAATACATGCAACGGTAAAGGCAATAGGATAAAGTAACGCTTTATCTTCGATGTGAATAATAACAAATGAAATCATAGCCTTTATACCAACAGCTCCACTGACGCATGCAAGAGATATAGGTAACAGAAAGGTCAACAACACCTGTCTATGCATAGATTTTTTCATTTGATTACGTTTTGCCCCCAACATTGAAAGAGTTAAATAGCGTTGTCTTGTCTGCCTCATCTGTGTCAAAAATTGTAAAGCTAATACCGTACAGGCAATTATCAAGAATAAAAATCCCATATATAGTATCGTATAACTTCCAGCAACAACGTAGAAAAGCTTACGTCCAAAATTTTGTAAATAACTTTCAAATTTGAAGCCTGAAGATTTTAATAAGTCTCTAGCCTCCATCATTGGTTTCATTAAACCTTGCTGTTCTTGAATCTTTTGTGGGATACGAAAATTCCAATACGATCTATAGTTTTCCGTATTTAATAATTGTTCAAACATATGATCAGGGACTATAAATGCTGAAGTAATTTCTACAGAACGGTCTGCTACTAATCCTCTCATTGGAATTGATGGGTGTATATATATTGCCTGATCATTAATGCTCATCAAACTTTGCCCTTCTTTTGCAGCCTTTTCAAGAATATTGTCTAGTACAGGCATGCTCTCTAGATTATCCTTAGGCATAAAATCCGGATTAAAGTATAAAGCAATTTCATCTGAATGTAGGTTCAGCGGTTTTTCTCCTATAGTTTCTAAAAGTCCATTATAAGAGGATTCAGGAATGAGGTAAGGTTTTGTTGCATCAATCTCTAGAGCCCCAAAAAGATTAAGTGCTTCAGGGTTTTCCGAACTGATAGTGTAACCCTGCATTTCTCCAGATAAAACTTGTTCTTTATAGTTGCTTGGCAGAGCCATAATTAGTTGCTCTCTTAATTTAGACCAGTCTACCAACGATACAGGCAAGTCGTCTTCTGCACCTTCATCCTGATATTTCATTCTTCCAATTTCTAAAAGATTTAAATCCTCTACATATGGTGCCATTTTTTCTGAAGTAAGAAATTGTTCAACCTTTTGATTATCCCCATTAACAGTAAAATCATATATCGAGGAACTTCTAGTAGAAACACTTTCAAAGCTCATAATAGTTGAAGCACCATTTGTTATCAAAATGATAGACAACGTAATTAGAATAGATGTTACAGCAACAGAAGTAGATCTATTGGCTACGTTCTCTTGAAACTGTCTTAATGTAAATGTGTGCAGCCCTTTAGTAGATTTACGCTCGGACAAGCTTGCTAATAAGCCTAATAGTTTTCCAAATCCCCTCATAAAAAGGATCGTTCCTAAACTTCCGAGACCCAATGCCACAAACAGAAGCAGTCCTCCAAAATCCATAAAACGATATAAAACGATCCAATATGCCGCGCCTAGTAAAATAGAACCTGCTAATATATGAAATATGTTGCTCTTAACATGCCCCATATCTTGCTTCTTATCCATTTGATCATTCAGTAATTGATGTACCTCTTGATTAAATAATCTTCTACCAAGAATGACTAGTGCTATAAACTGGATGAATAAAAAACCAATTATGGTAAAGAAAATCGCACCTACTGACAAACTTATTTGATGACCGATAATTCCCTGACCGACTAATTTAGAAACCGTCAAGCTGATTATTTCTGCTAAAAATCCGCCTACTAAAATGCCTCCAATGAGTGCCAAAATAGAAGTAATTAGCCCCTCTGCTAAAAGTTGAAGAACAAGGCGTTCCTTGCGCATTCCTAACATGAGATAGAGCCCAAACTCTTTACTCCTTCGATTTAATTGGTACTGATTAGCAAATAAAATCAAGAAAAACAATAAAAATAATGCAAATAGATATACAATTGGCATTAGAGCTAAAAGTTTATCGATTGAATCACTTTCAAATTCCTTTAAAAATATAATAACATCTTGTCTACCAAGTGAAAGAATGATATAAAACGACGCTATTGCTGTTACAAGCGTTGTAAAGTAAATTAAATTCTCCTTACGACTACGTTTAGCATTACGATAAATCAGCTTAGAGAACATTTGCACTTCCACCTCCAAGCTGAGCCATTAACTGCAAGATTCTTTCATAAAATTTCTCGCGAGACTCATCATGTTTGCGGCGCAGTTCATGAAATATTACACCATCTTGTATAAAAAGGATTCTAGAGCAAAAACTTGTAGCATTGGGATCATGGCTAACCATTAAAATAGTTCTTCCACTACTTCTATTGATACCTTCCAACTTATTCATTAAGATTCTTGCAGAACGTGTATCTAATGCTCCTGTCGGTTCATCTGCCAAAACAATATCTGGTTCAGAAATCAAACAGCGTGCAGCTGCTACCCGTTGTTTTTGTCCCCCAGACATCTGAGATGGAAATTTATTAAGAATATCAGCAATTTCTAAAAAATCTGCTAGTTCATCTAATTTAGCACGTGCTTTTGCAAAATCCATTCCATGAATAGACAGTGGTAATAATATATTTTCTTGTCCAGTTAAATTATCTAGCAGTGCAAAGTCTTGAAACAAATATCCAATTCGACTTCCCCGATATTCCGCTAAATCCTTACTATCAAAAGCACTAATGTTTTTTCCATTTAAAAACACACGCCCTGATGTTGGCTTTATAATCGTTGCAATGCAATTTAATAATGTAGTTTTACCAGAGCCACTTGGACCCATGATTCCAAGAAACTCTCCTGGAAAAACATCAAAAGTAATTCCCTTTAATGCAACGGTTTCACTTTGTTCTTCACCATATGTCTTATATACTTCTTGAACTCGAAGCAACTTATCTGAAATTTTCATATCATATCCCTCCCATACTTTTCTCTATTAACACTATATAATGAAAATTTACCAATTAACACTTACAGTTGTTGTAAGGTTGGTAATAAGAGGAATATCTCCTTTATTAAATTAATAATCAGGCACCGTTACCCTTTTGAATTGCCAACGCAATCCAATTTTCGATTTATTTAAAATAATATAAATTGCCCCCAAGGACAAGAGCTATCCTTTTTTATCATATCTACACCAAATTCACTTTTTCATCTTATAACACGCGGTTTACCCCATGTCATCTATATTTTGCCCTAAAAATCAGTTTCAAAGATGGTCATTTTTCGCCTTTAACCACAACATGTTGTGGTTAAAGTGCCTTATTTATCCTTTTATTCACAAGACATCATCAGAACCACACATTCAACGTGTGTCGGTATCACTATGGGAACACGGATTATTATCTTGATTTTTAGTTTTCTTCTTTTTACTATTCTTTTGTTCTGTGATATCCAATGAGTTATTAAATCCTGTTTTATATACAAAAGTTACTTTATAGGGATTAGGTGTTCCATCTTCCTCATAACCTCCAACTATAACTTTCTCAATTATGCTTTCAAAAACATATCTATCAAATTTCTGTAAAACTTCATTTGATTCTATTGTTCTTTTAAATTCTTTTAATCTATCTTTAAGGTTTTTTTCATCAATAGCTTCATTTTCTAAATCTTTTTTATTACTTGCTAACTCTTCAATTTTCTCACTTAACTCAATAAACTTACTTTCATATGTATCTTTGTCAATAATACTCTCTGATCTCATATCAACTAAGTTATTTTTTTAGTTTCAAGTGAATTTATATCTTTTTTTATTTTATCTATTTGCTTAATTGCACTAGAGTCTTTTAGCATGTCTTCTATTCTTTTCATAAATTCATCTACAATATCTTTATTGTTATTAGTTATCAGTTTATATGAATCTAGAAAGGCTTTTTCAATCATCTCCTCTTCAACACCTTTACATTGAGGACAATATTTCTTACCTTTTTTGGTCCCAGTAATACATTGCCAAACAACTTTGGAATGCTTTTTCCCGCTATGCCAATTTCGCCTAGATAAATTACTTCCACAAAACCCACATCTAAGCATACTACTAAATGCATATTGTCTACTATATTTTTCCCTTTTCCCAGAAAGATTTCCTCTATTACTCCCTCGTTTTAATCTAATCTTCTGTGCTTTTTCAAATACTTCTTTGCTTATAATAGGTTCATGATGATCTTTCAAGTAAAATTGATCCTCTTCCCCCATATTATCTAAGCGTCTTTTTGATATTGGATCAACAGTAAATGTTTTTCCTAGTAATATATCTCCAGTATATTTTTCATTTTTTATTATGCCTCTTACTCCTGAATCATTCCATACAGAATTCCCTTTTTTCGTTTTATATCCTAAGTTTGTCAATTCTCTAGCTATTACATAACACCCAACACCTTCAATATATCTATTAAATATGTATCTTACAATTTCCGCTTCTTTCTCATTTACTGAAATACTTTTATCTTCCTTATTATAATCATATCCTAGACATCCATGAAAACCTACTAGCTCACCACGCTTCATTTTCATTTTTAATCCCATTTTCACATTAGATGAAATTGTTTCTACTTCCTGTTGGGCTACAGAACTTAATATTACTAGCAATAGTTCTCCATCCATCGTCAAAGTATTAATATTTTCTTTTTCAAAAAATACTGCAATATTCTTTTCTTTCAATTGCCTTACATATTTTAAAGTATCCAATGTATTCCTAGCAAACCTTGCTATGGATTTGGTTATTATCATATCTATTTCGCCATTCATACAATCATTTATTAATCTTTGAAAATCTTCTCTTTTTTCCACTTGTGTTCCAGTAATCGCTTCATCGGCATAAATATCTGCAAATTCCCATTCATCTTTTTCTTCAATAAGATCTGTGTAATATTGTACTTGTAATCTATAACTATGAAGTTGATCTTCTGAATCTGTACTCACACGACAATATGCTGCTACCCTCAACTTATCTAAATGCCGACTCCTTGTCCTATCTAAAATAGATTTATTTGCCTTTATAATTCTCACTTCACTCAATTTACCCCCCACTTCCGTGTTCCTATTACGTAATACCTATCAATAGTATACTAATTCTGAAAATTCATATCAAGAGGTTAAATCTGATTTTATGCCATAATCTTTCATTAATTTTTGTTTTAACAAAAAGTATTCTTTTCCTGTTATGAGATTAGAGTGTAACAATTGACCCAACATAGCCAACTGAATACTATATCTCAATAGCTCTTCTTCATATGTCATCTGTTACACTCCCTCCTTTAAAACTTAGGTATTTATAGACTAAACAAATGGTAGTTTGTAGTTACTACTCCATAGAAATTAACCTCTTCCCGCTCTTATAGGTAAGCCGCCTCTTTATATTAGTTAGCTAGACGGAAGTATCATTATGCCCCCAGATAAATCATGGCCAATGAATCTACATTTTCATTTTATAGTTTAATATTTTTCGCCCTCACTTTCGTGGTCATGGCGTATTCACTAAAAAGCTCTTATCTGTGGAATGTATTTGTTTTGTCTTATTTAATTTTCAAAGATCAAAACTATGTTTTATATCTACTTATTTCTATATAAAAAAGGGTTGTACCTAGCAGAAAATAGTTTATTTTACTTTAAAAACTACTATCCCGGTAATCAGTTTTATTTCTAGTCTACGGCTTAAATTTTTATCAATATACAAATGTGGATTACCTGATGTATTATAAAGTTTCCTTTTGGAGGGAGATAGAACCATAAGAATTCACCTCCCTCCTTTTTTAGTTTTTAAATTTAATAAGTATTTCCCCCTTCACTCACTAGCACAACTTAAAACAAGTTTTTAGCAATTTTTTTGATTTTAAAATTATAGTATTTTTTCAATCTTCACATATTCCAAATAAAATTTCTTGTTGCTCAAGAGCAAAAAATCTAATTCAGCATATTTAAAATTCAACAGTACGTTAAAAACCTATAGGACATCTAAATGTTATTGTTCTAACATAATTAGTCAAATTGATTATTAAATTTTTAATTTCCATTTAGCGGAGTATTAAATATGATAAAATTGTATTATGGAAGCGATAACATGTCTAAAGCTTCTGAAAAAAGCCTTGTATACACAGTATTAATCTATCTTATAGGATTATTTATTGCGTTTTTTGGTATTTTGATAATCCTGAAGATTCATACGGATGGCTTTACCTACTTACTGGACTAATTATTATCGTGCCTCTCTTAGTAGGATTAATCTTTTCTTCTCCCTATAAAGAAAAAATAGATATAAAATATTGGACTATTTTATTTATCATCATTTTGATTATAGCTACTGTAACTGATCTTCTTGATAAAACAATTGCACCAAACTACTATACATATGAGTCATTAGAAGAATTGAAGATATATTTAATTCAAAATATCAAAGAGAAGTCATACCTAAACTTAGGACCAATTATTGATACTTTAGCTTTTATCTTTGGAACATTTTTAAAAAATAGGTACAAATAGCCTACTCTTTAAGATTATGATATAATAATTAGTGTTAACCTATAGAGGAGTGAAATAAATTGAAGATTGGTATCAAAGCAAAAAATAGTAATCAAATTATACTTGTATACTTAATCTATAGATTTATTTGGTTTCTTATGTGGTTCTTTGAAGATCCGAAAGAAGTTTATACAGGATGGATTTTTCTTTTTTCAGGTCTATTCATTATAATACCAGCTTCCATAGGCTATATTTTTGTTTCGTTTGAAGGAATTAAAAAAATTAAAAAACCAATACTTTTTATTACCACTATACTTTTATTGTCTTTATTAACAAATATTATAGGTCCTATTTTTGATGGACAATATCATATGCGTGATTCACTACAAGAACTTTTCCAATATCTATGTAATATAATTAGAGATAAAGAATATTTGTCCTTAACTTATCTAATAGATGGATTTGCTTTTTTACTAGGTATATTAATAAGGCGTAAGACTAAATAATCTTACGCCTTATTGTTAAATTGAACTTAAAATATAGTTTGCAAATGCATTACAACATGCGGTCTTATCTTCATTTGTAGATTTACCCCAAAGTTCCTTTAACCCTATTCCTGGTATATTAACAAGTCCCTTTGTCATTTTATCATAAATTTTTTCAGCCAATTTTTCAGATGATAATTCAAACTCTACATCATAAAAATAGTTTTTATATCTTTTTGCCATAGTAATGTTTTTATAGTAACTGTTTAATGTTGTCGATAAAATACGAATATTTGATTTGTCTTTTTTTATAGCTTTTGCAATAGCAATTGCATCCGCATCTGAGCATAGGTCAGAATAATTACATTTATTAGCTGCACCTTGTAGATTTAATTTTTTTAAATAAATATCGTCAAACTTATAAGAGCCAATTACAGAATTAGCAACTTTTTGGCGATCTGCATTGGAATTATTTTTCATAATAATATGAACATTTTCCATTCCCGTTGCTAAATCTCCTCCCCACCCTGACCAAAAATCTGGTGCTAGAGAAATAACTGAATATGCTAAAGTTGTAACAGCAAAATGAGGAATATCAATAATCCCTAAAATCTTATCCTTACCTTCTATATCTCTAGGAAGGTATTTCTTTATTCCTTTAAATAGTTTATTGTTTTTATTCTTCAAGTAATCTTCAAATAATAAAGAATATGGTTGAATTGCCAAATTAAATGCAATTTTTGATTTTTCGCCTCCTTCAATTAAGTAAGATCTACTTAAAAAATTTAATATAGTATCACAACTTGGCGCAGCCTGCAAATCTGGTATTGAATTTACTACTTCAGCAAATCCTTGATATTCGTTTTCTAAATGCCATATAAGGCTTATAAAATCCATATTTCCATAATCTGTTCCTTTATTAATCTCTCCTACTCCGATTAAGCTAATATTGGTTAATTCTCCCTTTCTTGGTTTCCTTGGTTTTTCATACTTATATAATAATCTATTTACTGCAGGTATTTTTCCCGAATAAGCGACTTTATCTAAATCCCATTTGCCACCATATCCTTTAATTTCAGTAAACTGATCATAGTTCCAGTTTTCAGGAATTGTAAATCCTAGATTACCACTAAATCCTGTAGACATATCACTGACAAAACTAGATATTGCATATCCTTTAGAACATACTCTCTTACATACATTTCTAGAACCATATATTCCAACTTGATATCCTTTTCCAATATTTTCACTTACTGCCTTAAAATAAGGGATGATGTGACTATCAATTTGATAATCCAAAACATCTAGATCAACCGCAAAATATATAACTGTTCTAGGAATTCTAAGCTTATATGCGGCCTTAATAGCCTTTATAGCATGTTCTTTACCTTTCTCAGCTGTAAACTCTGATATATTTCTAGCATATTCCTGGAAAATAGGAAAATATTTCACCCCACCATTTAATATTCTCTCAAGCTCTCCTTTTTTAATTTCTTTGTAATCTCCTCCTGTTAGATATCTACCAACAATTTTATAACCATCATTCTTCAACTTATTCAATAATTCTTCCGTAATTTCAAATCTTGTATCACATGCCACCGCTTTTCTATCAGGATTACCTTTACTTATTAATAATTGCATCCATATATTTACATCTATATTATTAGTCTTTGGTAACTTATATAAATTCACAAAATCACTAATAGCTTTATCTATGGATAGTGTCCATTTTACATAACTATCAACTGAATATTTATTGCAGACAAAGGCATATGCTGCAATTTTGAAGAATTCAGGGTAACTATTATAATTTGATTTTGTAAGCGTTATTAATTTAGATTTTGTATTAGGTCCAAAAATACCATTAGCTTGTGATGGAGTAAATCCTTCGGCTGCCTGTAATACCTTTATAAGTGCTTTATTCATTTCCCTACCAAATAACCCATCGCAAGGAATAATGCCTACATAATTTTCATAATTCCTGTTTATCTCTTGCTGAATTGACCTTACTTCATTTCTTCCTCCATAATGACTTAGGAGAACAAATTGCATCATAGAAAGCAAGGCTTTCATTACATTTACAGTGACAACAGAGCTTTCTGCAAGTCCCATATCCTTCCTAAGTTTTTTAATTGCTTTACCTGTACCGCTATAGAAATGTTTGGATATTCCTCCTGTTCCTGCTGAATATCCTTTACACCATAGGCCGCCTTGAATAATTGCATAAACATTTGATTCTGTTTTATCACCTGGAAGTTGCTCTTTGATTCCTTCTGGATATTTTAAATTGAATGCAGCAACTGTATTTTGTCCAAAATTAGGAGCTGGATTTGCAAAACCAAGTTCAATCTGTAATGCTATAATTAAGCCATTTATAGTTCCCCATCCTGTCCTTCCATCTTCTTTTACTTTAGTAAATCTTGAATCATTTCCATAAGTATTATTTAACCATTTTTGAGTTTCTAATACCATTAAATCCATTGTAATTCCTCCTCATAAATTATTTATTACTTTGTTTAATTAAACCTTTTAACATTGCAGACAATGACTAAAGAACCACTCTCCATAGAAATTAACCTCTTCCCATCCTATAAATAGCTATCTCTTTACATTAGTTAACTAGACATAAGCATCATTATGACTCCAAATAAATCATGGTCAATGAATCTACATTTTCATCTTATAGTCTAATATTTTTCACTCTCACTTTCGTAATAATAGCATATTTACTAAAAGGCTCTTCTCTGTGTAATGTATTTGTTTTGTCTTATTTAATTTTCAAAGAACAAAACTCTGTTTTATACCTACTTATTTCTATATAAAAAAGGGGTTGCACCTAGCAGAAAATAATTTATGCTACTTTGAAAGCCAGTATCCCAGTAATAAGTTTTATTTCTAGTCTACGACGTAAATCTTCATCAACATATAAATGTGGATTACCTGATGTATCATAAAATTTCCTTGTTGCTAATACAGCAATATAACCTTCATAATGTTTAACTACCGTATTAATGGCTTCCGAATTTCCTTCTGTAGCTGCTTCTATTACAGGAAAAATAAGCTTATTATAAGACTTCAATTCATTTTGTTTCATCATTTGTCTTTCCCTCCAAATATTTTCTGAGTTGTTTTAACGAACTAGTTCTTTGATACTGAACAGTACGCCTGACAAGATTTAACTGCTCCCCTATTTCTTTATCAGTCATGTCCAAAAAATAGGATAAAAGAATGATGTCACGTTTTTGTTCTGGTAATATTTTTAATGCTTCTACTATCAATTCATCTTTAACTTCAATACTATAGCCTAAAACATTAAAGATATATTCATAGTAGTTATATTCATCCATTGTATAAAGTTGATCCATCTCCTGTTGTGGTAATTCTGAAAAAGATATTTCGTATTTCAACTGTCTTATAGTACCTTTATGATAATTACGAGCCTCGTATTTTAAAACTTTCTTGCAAAAGCTATCAAATTGCTTTCTTATAACTTCTTTCTTGGAAGGAGATAGTTCCATAAGAATTCACCTCCCTCCTTCTTTAGTTTTTGAATTTAATAGGTGTTTTCCCCTTTCATTCACTAGCACAATTAAAAACAAATTTTTGGCAAACTCTTCACTAAAATCAAAAAACTATTTTTAGGTATAAAAAAACCCAGTTAAACAACATTGTCTAACTGAGTTAAAATTTTCATTATTAATTTGCCAACTATATATTTAGTTTTGCCCTCACAGATAATATACTGATAAAATAAATATTACTCGTTTAATATATACCAATATTAATAAATATATTTTTAATTTTATATTATCAATAATTTTTAGACATATTTATAGAAATAGCACTTACTCATCCATAAAATCATTAATTATTTGATCTATTAGCTTAATTAAATCATCTTAAAATAGCCATCCTTTACATTCTTAACTCAATAAGTAGAAATGATTTTTATAAACAAAATATAAATTAATATTCAGTATATTATTTTTATACCTTTTTGATTTAATTACCTTACTTTCTCAATTATATAATTGAAGTATTCTTCATAATGTAAACTTTCTAATAGATTCATCATCTCCAATTTATTTCCAACAAGTTTATAGGAGTTGTATCCCAATGTACAATAATTTATCAAAGCCATTCTTATCTCACTTTCACTTACTTGGATTGGCAACCCCTTTTTGAACAATATTCTACTTTATATAGATTTTATTAAATATCTATGATGCCTTTCCTAATGTCATAGTACTTAGTTCTCTATATTCAATTGGTGTCTTGTACCCTAAAGATCCGTGAATCCTTAGGTTGTTATACCAATAAATATACTCTGCTAGCTCTAATTGTAGTTGTTCTAAGGTCTCAAATTTTCTTTGATATATAAGTTTGGTCTTTAGCCATATTAAATAAAGGTCTGTTCTATTTAGTGCATATCCTTATTGTCTATATGACATCTTTAAAAGTATTTTCATCAAAGCCAGAAAAGAATATTTATTTACACTAGTATAAGCTTTCTTTATATCCTATGAAGTTTCAGGTCTATAACAAATATAAGTATTTGATGTTGTGCCATTAGTCAATTGCTCTCTTTTACCAGTAACTAAATCTATACTGTAGATATTATAATACCCTAAATCATTTAAAGTATAATATATTTTAGTGGAGTCTATTTTCCATATATAGTTTTGTATGACTATTGAGTTTATATAATGATTTGTTATATTGTACAAATCATTATCTTCATTGTCATATACATATATGTTATATATATTATCCTTTATTCCAATAAAACTAATAAATCTATCATTTGGCGAAAATTTAATTTCTTTTTTAATAGAAATATCGTTACAACCGACTTTCAAACTTTCTTGATTATTAGCCATGCAAATATTATATATAAGATCTGACTTACCGCCTTTATCAAATACATAGATAATATTTTCACCATTTCCTGAACAATCAAATTCTTTTATATACCCACAATTAGTAACTTGCCTGGTGTTACATCCACAAATATCCTTAGCCCATATATTCACTATATTTGATGTTGATTTTAGAAATACCATAATTTTATTTTTTGATAATTCCTTTGGACTATAACTCTTAGTCAGTCTTTCACTAAAGGTTAATTTCCTATATTTTAATACATCAAAATCCACCATATATATATCCTTACTATCGTGGCAAACTCCCGTAAATAAAATTTTTCTACTATCTTTTGTCCAACAGTAATCGCTAATATAGTTTACATTTAGCGGCGTTAGAAGTTTTTTTAATGATAAATTCTTAAAATCCATAATATAAAGCTTATATTTTTCACTTCCCCCTAAAAGCATTGCTATAGATTCCCCGCTTGGTGACCATGAAGGCTTTAATATTTTCGTTCCTTCTTTTTTCATTATTTTAATCTTGCGGCTTCCATCCTCATACATCATATATAATCCACTATTTCCATTATCATCATACTCACTATAACATAATTCACAAGTAGGTATAAAGTTAACTATAAGTTGCATAGTTAAGCTAGTAAATATAGTAGAACTATTAATCTTTATTGCTGATGCATCTTCTATTTTTATACTATATTGAAGTAATTTACTTCTAAGTAAATCCTCTGGAGACATTTTTTCGATTAATTCTGGAATTACAACATAGCAATATTTATACAATTCATTTTCAATAACGTATACAGATTTTTCATCATTATCTGCATCTGCTTCATAAAATATTTTTTGCCTTACTTTTATCAAAACAACAACAATTTTACCCGATAAAAATTGTCCCCCGCAGGACACTCCTTTTAATGTATTAATTATTTTGGAATAAATTATCTCTGGTTCATTTATTGTTGAAATTATTTGCTTAATTCTAGGTTTTTCACAATCAATTTTAAACTTATCACAAATATTGTAGCTTGAAAAAAATTCATTATTTAATTCTATACCATCCCCTTTACTTCCTGTTAAAAATAAGCTTCTTTTATTCTTTAATTTGTATATACTATCACATTTATTATTAAAATTGTAAGACCCATCAACTACATTTAATAAAATAATGCCGCCATAAAATATTTTTCTTTTATTAACTTTATATATAACTATATGCTGCAAATAAGGCATTATTTTAAGCTTTAATGGATCGTATTGTTCATTTTTCATTATTATATAATTTGAGAAATTTGTATTAAACTCCATTATACAAATAGATTTGTTAAAATCATTCGTTTCATATTCTATTCTATAGCTTATTATACCATTGATTATTATTTTTTTACCTAAAAGCATTTGCCCTTCATTAGACTTTCCTGTAATGGTATCCACCATTAATTTATCCACTATTTTAATTTCTGTAACTACATTCAATATCCTTTGAATATCTGGTTTAATTAAAGGCAAATCTAAAATACCTTGTGTACAAAACTGCTTAAATACTTTATTATATTTATATGGAATATGGAAACCATCTGATACTTCAATAAAATCTGTAGCCAATCAATTCACCCCATTACCTCTATTATTGCTATATTAATTAATATTACATAGTATTACAATATATTCTTATAATAAATAAAACTTAATAATAATTTTACTAGCCCGATACAAATTTTGCAATTATCATAAAAATTATATTTTTAAACATACATTTTTTATCCGGTGTAAGTGTAAAATAGGTTCTTTCCAAAATTGGTTGGTTTTCATAGTTTCAAGCATTAGTACCTTATTTCTCAGCAAATCAAGTTTATTTTGACCATACATTATTCTTTTCATAACTTTTAATTTCTCTATTTTATTGCAATTTCCCTTGAATACCTTGGCTTGATCACTCTTCAAATCCTTGGTATATTTAATTCTTTACATAATCTATACACTTTCTTTTTATTTATAATTAATTTGAACTTTTCCCTTAAAATTATCATAATTTTATAATAGCCATAGCATAATCCTTCAGATTCAATAATTTCCGAAATACACTTTTTAATTTGCTCGTCGTAAATTAGTCTACCACCTCCATCCACTGCTTCTTGTCTTTCTAATAATTCTGTATTTGACTCTTTACTTATGTTGTAATAATAAGTTGGTTTATTTAATTTAAGTATCTTAATTGCTCGTTCTCTTTATTTAAATAAGAATGAATATATAAATCAATAGGAGGGTTTCCAAAGTGGTTAGGGACTAAATAGCTATAACAAAATCTTTTAGCAATAAAAACATACTAAAAGGGCTCCAATTAAAGCTAATTCATAATTGAAGCCCTTAATCTGTATAAATTCTTACTTTTTTTATAACACATGTATTAAATTTATCATAAAAATTATATTTTAAAATATAGTTCTCCTATTTATATTTTTAGTATAAACTACTAAATAAAACTCTAGAGTACGCTATATACTAACTATATTCCCAGACAAAATATTAATCTTATCAGCAGTTTTAATTAATACTGCTGATATATATACTGTCCTGCTTTATTATATAACTTAGTTTTTAACACTATAAAAATCTATCTTTATTTTCCAAATACAACATCAACAAAGAACGTTATATTTTTAAATATATTTCTGCAATCCACCATTTCAGCATATATATCTTCTATATAAACATTAACGCTCATTTTCTTTTTTCTGACAAATTCACATACATTTGTTCCATCTATTTCGCAAGGAACAACTACAAATACACTTTTATAATGTGATTCATACTCTGCTACATGAACTGATTGTGTTGGTTCATCTGCCACATATTTAATCTTTTCATGGAATCTAAGTTCTATTATAAGCTTGCATCCTGAAAGCTTTTGCCCTTCATCAGAGACTCCTTTTTCCGTTTCTACTAATCTAGTCGAAATTACTTCTGCTTCTACCATGATTCCTAATAACTGCTCCATATCTGGCTTTTGCATTGGTATTGCTAAATTTTCTGACATTGTTAATTGTTTGAAGTATCTGGGGTTTGTCGGTAAGATATCTGCAATACCTATATATTCAACTAAATTCTTCATTATTTTTCCCATATATATCACCCTTTCTTATATTTAACAAAATTCAACTGTTATTAATAAAGTAATATTTTTAAACATACATCTTCTATCCAATTGTTCTACATATACATCTTCTAAAAATGGTGTTACAGTTATTGGTGTGCCTATAACAAAATCCTCTGGCAATACTACAAAAGTATTAAAAGGAACACTAAAATGTGCACCATGAGATGGTTGCTCTGGAAGATCTGCCACATATTGAACTTTTTGATTTACCTTTCCCTCAATTATAAGCTTCCAACCAGTCAAAGTTTGACCTTCAAGTGAAGTCCCTACTGGAGTTTTTATTGCCCTTGTCCTTGTAACTTCCACATCTGCAACTACTTTTAAAATCTGTTCTATATCTGGTTTTACTGTTGGCAAACATGTGGTTTCTTCTATATTAAACTGTTTAAATGCTGTCATATTTTCTGGTATACAATTTGAATTTATTCCTTCTATCTCAATAAAATTTCTTAATACACTGGACATAAAATTATACCCCCTAGTTTTTATATTCTTAATATTTTAGTAACCCTACATACCTTTAATTTATAATATTCATACTATTTATAAATGTTCATATTTAACATATCAATTTATTTTTATATGATTATTTTATTTCGTCAAAATGAATGAAATACTCCCCTACTACAAATAATATTTATGCCATTTATTAATATGCACGTTAAACTAATTAATTTTTTATAAAAAGCCCCAACTAGATTTAAAAGGCTAGTTGAAGCTTTTTACATTAATCCTCTTAAGCTAAAACTTATCTATATTACAACGCAAACTTTGCAAGTATCATAAATGTTATATTCTTAAATACAGTTCTTTTATCTATAAGTTGACTGTAAATATCCTCAACTATAGCTTCCACCTCTACATTAGTACCTTCTACATAATTTTCTGGCAATACTATAAATGTACTAAATGGTACTCTAAAATGTGCTGCGTGTACTGATTGTTCTTTATCACAAGCTATATATTCAACCTTTTGATTTAGCATACCTTCAACTATTAATTTAAATCCTGTTAGTTTTTGTCCTTCTAAAGATGTTGATACAGGCGTTTTTATAACTTTTGTATTAATTATTTCAATATCCACTAGTGTATT
>JAHXQP010000018.1 GCA_019391515.1 Clostridiaceae bacterium
AAAAACGAATATAATATATTAAATAAAAAGTTTTTGAATTTTTAAATAACTTGATGTTTTTAATGTCTATAGAGTTCTAAAAAAACAAAAAAACTATTGACTTATATATATATTATTGAATATAATGAAATAGCTAAAAAAAGTTTAGTAATTATAAACATAAAGTTTAATATATAAGTAAAATTGTTAGGAGGCTATTTGTGAAAATTGGCGAGAAAATAAAAAGATTAAGAATTAAAAACTCTTTAACTCAAGAAGAGTTAGCAGATAGATCAGAACTAACCAAAGGATTTATATCTCAAGTAGAAAGAGATTTAACTTCTCCATCTATTGCAACTTTAGTAGATATATTGGATGGTCTTGGAACCAATTTAAAAGATTTTTTTAATGATATAGAAGATGAGAAAATAGTTTTTTCTAAAGAAGATGCATTTATTAGTGAAAATAGTGACTATGGATATAATTTAAAATGGATAGTTCCAAATGCGCAAAAAAACTTAATGGAACCAATACTTATTGAATTAGAAGCTAAAGGGAGAACTAAAGAAGATTCACCTCATGAAGGTGAAGAATTTGGATATGTAATTTCAGGAAGTATAAATCTTCATATAGGCAGTGAAATATATATAGTAAGAAAAGGTGAGAGCTTTTATTTTAAAGCAAATGCTAATCATTATATATCTAATAGGGGAAAAACTATTGCAAGAATTATTTGGGTAAGTACACCACCAAGTTTTTAATACAGAATAGGGGGGATTATTTTGGAAAAAAATATAGTAATAGACTTAAAAAATGTATATAAAAAATATGATGATGTAGAGGTTTTAAAAAATATTAATTTTTATATTAGAAAAAATGAGTTTTTAACTTTATTAGGACCTAGCGGATGTGGTAAAACAACTATTTTAAGAATTATTGGAGGATTTGAACAACCTACTAGCGGAGAAATTATATTTGAAGGTAAAAATATAATTAATATGCCACCTTATGAAAGGCCAATAAATACAGTTTTTCAAAAATATGCTCTTTTTCCCCATATGAATGTATTTGATAATATAGCTTTTGGGTTAAAAATAAAAAAATTACCTAAAAAAAGTATTGAAGAAAAAGTTAAGAACATACTTAAAATGGTAAATTTATCTGGATTTGAAAATAGGTCCATAGAATCCCTAAGTGGAGGACAGCAGCAGAGAATAGCTATTGCAAGAGCCCTTGTTAATGAGCCAAAAGTATTGTTATTAGATGAACCTTTAGGAGCATTAGATTTAAAGTTAAGAAAAGAAATGCAAATGGAATTAAAAAACATGCAAAAAAGTTTAGGGATTACTTTTATATATGTTACCCATGATCAAGAGGAAGCATTAACTATGTCAGATACAATAGTAGTAATGGATAGCGGAGAAATACAACAAATAGGTACACCAGTTGATATATATAATGAGCCTAAAAATGCTTTTGTAGCTAAATTTATAGGAGAGAGTAATATCATAGAAGGCATAATACATGAAGATTTTGTTGTAGAATTTGAAAATATTATATTTGACTGTGTAGATAGTGGTTTTGAAAAGAAAGAAGAAATAGATATAGTTATTAGACCAGAAGACTTAATCATTGAAAGCTTTGAGGGAGCAAAATTGAAGGGAAAAGTTATATCAGTTACTTTTAAAGGGGTTCACTATGAAATGTTAATTGAGAGTGACAATTTTTTATGGAAAGTTCATAGTACTACTATGGCTCCAGTAAACTCTTTGGTAGGTCTTTCTGTTTTACCAGAAAATATTCATGTAATGAAGAAGGTGATATAGATGAAATTAAAATGGACGTCATATCCTTATATAGTATGGATGGCTATATTTATAATTATACCCTTGTTGTTAATATTGTTTTTCAGTATAACTTCAGGAGATGTGTTTAGATTAGGAGAGTTTCAATTTACATTAGATAATTTCAAAAGATTTATGAACCCCATATATTTAAAAGTATTGGGAAGATCTATAACTTTAGCCTTACAATCAACAGCAATTTGTTTTTTGTTAGGATATCCTATGGCCATGATTATATCTAAGGCAGAATTAAAGAAGAGAAATGCCATGATACTTCTATTTGTTGTACCTATGTGGATGAATTTTTTACTTAGAACCTATGCATGGCTAACCTTATTAGGAAGAAATGGACTTATAAATTATATTATAAAAAGTTTAGGTTTTGAACCTTTAAGCTTGATTTATAACAATAAAGCAATACTATTAGGCATGGTATATAATTTTTTACCTTTCATGGTATTACCTATATACTCTGTTTTAATTAAAATAGATAATAGCTTGATAGAAGCGGCAGAAGATTTAGGAGCTAGTAAATTAGAGGTTTTTACAAGAATAATATTGCCATTAAGTATACCTGGAATTGTGTCAGGATTTACTATGGTGTTTATGCCGGCAGTAAGTACTTTTGTGATTTCTAGTTTGCTAGGTGGAGGAAAATATATGCTTATTGGAAATTTAGTTGAACAACAATTCTTATGGTCAGGGGATTGGAATTTTGGTTCTGCTATTTCTATAGTTATGATGATATTTATACTTATATCTATGGCAATAATGGCAAAATTTGATGAAGATGAGAAAGGTGGGGGATTATGGTAAACAAACAATTGAAAAGGTTATATACATTTTTAATATTTTTATTTCTATATGCTCCCATTATAATATTGATGATATTTTCTTTTAATAGTTCAAAATCTAGAGGAGTATGGACTGGTTTTACATTTAAATGGTATATAGAACTTTTTAAAAATGAAGAAGTTCTTACAGCTCTCTATTATACTTTATTAGTAGCGGTACTAGCCTCAATTATATCTACTATTATAGGTACTTTTGCAGCTATAGGTATTCACAATATGACTTCTTTTAAGAAAAAAGTAGTTTTGAACTTAAACTATTTACCTGTGTTAAATCCAGATATAGTAACTGCAGTTTCTTTAATGATATTATTTAGATTTGCAAATATTGATTTTGGATTTTTAACTATGCTTTTGGCTCATATAACTTTTAATATACCTTATGTTATATTATCTATATTGCCTAAACTTAAACAATTAAATAAACATTTAGCAGAAGCTGCTATGGATTTAGGAGCTACCCCTTTTTATGCACTAAGAAAAGTTATAATACCGGAAATAATGCCAGGAATAGTTACAGGAGCTTTAATTGCCTTTACATTATCAATAGATGATTTTGTTATTAGTTTTTTTACTACAGGGCCTCAAGTTACAAATTTAAGTATTACTATATATTCTATGGCAAGAAGAGGGATCAATCCAGTTATAAATGCATTATCAACATTAATGTTTTTAAGTGTGTTGATACTATTGATAATAATTAATAAGAGAACTTCTAAAGATGTAAAGCATAGAGGTGATATCATATGACAAGATTAGGAAAATTAGTATTAGTCCTATGCTTAATAATGATTATAAATTTCATATTTACAGGTTGTGATAGAAAAGAAGATGTTTTAAATATATATAATTGGGGAGATTATATTGATCCTACTGTAATTAAAGACTTTGAAGATGAATACAATATAAAAGTAAATTATAGTACTTTTGCAACCAATGAAGATATGTATGTAAAGTTAAAATCTGGAGCAGGTAATTATGATGTGGCATTTCCTTCTGATTATATGATTGAAAGAATGATAAAAGAAGATATGCTATATAAACTTGATAAAAATAATATACCTAATTTGAAAAATATAGATGAAAAATTTATAAATCTATCTTTTGATCCGGAAAACCAATATTCTGTTCCTTATTTTTGGGGAACAGTAGGCATACTTTATAATAGAAAAGTAGTAAAAGAAAAAGTAGATAGTTGGGATATACTATGGGATGAGAAATATAAAAATGAAATTGTAATGTTAGATAGTCAGAGGGATTCTATAGGCGTAGCACTTAAAAAACTAGGTTATTCTATGAATAGTAGAGATATAAATGAGTTAAGGAAAGCAAAAGAAATATTAATTAAACAAAAACCTTTAGTATATACTTATGTAATAGATGAGGTTAAAGATTTAATGATAGCTGGAGAAGCTAACTTAGGTGTAGTATGGTCAGGGGATGCTACAGCAGCAATTAGAGAAAATGAAAATTTAGAATATGTAATACCTAAAGAAGGTTCAAATATCTGGTTTGATAATATGGTAATACCGAAGTCTTCTAAAAATAAAAAGAAGGCTGAATTATTTATTGATTTTATGTGTAGGCCAGATATTGCTGCTAGAAATACTGATTACGTTGGTTATTCAACCCCCAATAATGAAGCTATAGAAAAGCTACCAGAGGATATTAAGAATAGCAAAGTAGCTTATCCCAATGAAGAAGATCTAGAAAGATGTGAGATTTTTAAAGATCCATCAGATTTTATAACTAAATATGATATAATTTGGACTGAGATAAAAGCCGAATATTAACAAAATTGACTGTTTCATAACTAATTAATTAGTTATGAAACAGTCAATTTTTTATTAATAAATATATAAAAAATTAAAGGGATTCCATTTCGGAGGTGGAAATAATATACCAAGGAGGCTATAACTAGAAAAGCATTAACATCATTAGTAGAAGGATTAGCTGGATATGGGCAAAAGAAAGAAACAATTTCAGAACTAATTATTGAAACTGTAAACTCATTAAATATAATGGTAAATCCCATCTAGTTAAAAATTTACGAGCACATTAGGTTGAATTAAGCTTAGCTTTATAAGGGGGATTTTTCAAATGGGAAATGCAAAAAAAACAGCAAAGTCTGTTGGAATAATTATGTTCTTTACTCTTACAGGAAAGTTTTTAGGATCTTTAAGAGATATATTAATAGCAAGAAAATTTGGTTCAGGAGATATGACAGATACTTATTTTATAGCTCTGGATGCAACTATGGTGTTTATGGGGTTAGTAGGAGCGGCTTTAAATACTACGCTTATACCTATTCTATCCGAAATAGAAGCGAAATATAGTAAAGAAAAAAAGATAAATTATTTGAATAATGTATTCCATGTGGTGTTTTTCTTATCGATTATATTTTCATTAATTGGTTGGATATTTTCACCACAGATAATAGGGATCTTTGCAAAGGGATTTGAAGGAGAAAAACTTCAATTAGCAGTTAAATTACATAGAATAGGATTACCAATTACCTTTTTTTCTGTTGCAACATATATATTTACAGGATATTTAGAGAATAATGAAAACTTTGGTATACCTGCAGCAACAAGTTTTCCTTTTAATTTTGTATATATAGTATTCCTAGTTTTTTTATCACAGAAATATGGAATTGAAGGGCTAATGGTAGCTAGTGTTTTAGCAGCATTATCCCAAGTTCTTATTCAAATTCCTTCAGCTAGAAAACTAGGCTATAGATATGAATATGTTTTTGATATGAAAGACAAATATTTAAGAAAAGCATTGATTTTAACAATACCAGTTTTAATTGGTTCTGCTGTAGATAAAATTAATGCAATAATAGATAAGACTCTAGCATCAGATTTAGTAAAGGGAAGTATATCAGCTCTTACCTATGCAGATAGAATAAAAGGTGCAGTCCTTGGAGTATTTGTATTAGCTATAGCAAAAGTAATATTTCCAATCCTTTCAAAAGAATCTAATAAAAATAATAAGGGATACTTAGTTAAGGTTCTAACCTATGGTATAAATGTAATACTTATTATAACTGTACCAGCAACTATAGGATTTATAGTTTTATCAGAACCTCTTATAAGGATATTTTTAGAAAGGGGAGCCTTTCATAGTACAGCAACTCTCATGACTTCTCAAGCTCTTGTATTCTATTCCTTTGGAATTGTTGGTGTTGCTATAAAAATTATGCTAAGTAGAGTATATTATTCCTTACAAGATACTAAAACTCCGATGATAAATGGAATAATAGCCGTAATAATAAATATAATAATGAATTTAATACTTGTTGGTCCATTGAAACATAAAGGTTTGGCTTTAGCTACTAGTATTTCAGATATATTAACTTCTTTAATATTTATTTATAGTTTGAAGAAGAGGATTAATGCTATAAAAATAAAAGATTTTGCAATTTGTCTTATAAAGACTACAGTAGCATCTATAATTATGGGGATAGTTGTTTATTTTACCTATGGAGGATTATCATCCTATATAGAAAAAAGGATTACTCCGGCTACATCAACTTTTACTTTTATAAAAGATATAATAGTACTTATAATTCCAGTGGCGATTGGAGGAATAGTATATTTTGGATTCTGTTATTTATTTAAAGTGAAAGAAATAAATTTGATTGTTGACAATGCAAAAGAAAGACTAAACAGAGATTAAAGATATTATCTGAGTCAATAAAATATAATATAGTTTTAGCACTTACCAAGGAGCTTTTAATTTTAAAATAGATTATAGGGTCTAGTGATTCTATAGAGGGTTTTCTAGATTTTGGATCAAAGGATGAGCTAGGAAATTTAATTTATCATAATTTAATGAATTTTTTATACATCCTATTATAGATTTTCATTGGGATGAAATCAGGGTATATTTCAGTTTATATAATTTTATTCATGAAGAAATGAAGGATATTGGTTATACAGATTTGTGTAATAAAGCTATTTTGGGGTAATAGTTTATTAGTTAGATATTTAACATTTTATAAGGAGATGGTGTTATGAATATAAAAAAAGTTGATTATTTGATTATTGGAAATGGTATTACAGGATTATCAGCAGCAGAACAGATTAGAAAAAATGATGAAAATGGAAGTATAATTATGGTTTCAAATGAACCTTATTTTACTTATTATAGAGTTAGGCTTACAGACTGTATAAGCAAAAAAGTTGAAGACAAAGAACTTTTAGTTAAAAAAGAAGAATGGTATAAGGAAAAAAATATTGAAGTAATTTTAAGTAAAATAGTTGAAAAAATAGATACAGATAATAGTAAAATAAAATTAGATGATGGAAAAGAAATAGAATATGGCAAATTATTATTAGCTACAGGAAGTAGGCCATTTATACCTCCAATAACGGGTAAATATAAAAAAGGAGTATTTGCTTTAAGAACCCTTAAAGACTTAAGATATATTCAAAATTACTTTTCAAGTTGTGAAAATGTTACAGTCATTGGTGGAGGACTTTTAGGTATCGAAGCAGCTTATTCTGTAAAGCAATTAGATAAAAAAGTAAATATTATAGAGCATTCACCTTACCTACTTTCAAGACAATTAGATGAAGAAATATCTAGAAAATTAGAAGCTAAATTGAGAGACCTTGGATTCAATCTGTACTTAGGCTGTAGCGCAGAAGAGATATTAGGGCAGAATATAGCAATAGGTATAAAATTAGATGGAGATAGACAAGTTTCAACAGATGCCATTCTAGTTTCATCAGGTGTAAGACCAAATTTGGATTTAGTCAGAGATACAAAGATAAAATGTAATAGAGGAATAATAGTAGATAAATACTTGAGAACTAATATAGAGAATGTTTATGCAGCTGGAGATGTAGCAGAAGTAGAGAATGCAGTATTAGGGCTTTGGACTGCAGGAAATGAGCAAGGAAAAATAGTAGGAGGAAATATGACAGAAAATATTAAAGAATACATATCTCCAACACCATTTACTACTTTAAGAATTGGTGATATTTCTCTATTTTCAGCAGGTAATGTAAAAGAATTTGATAAAGTTTATGAACATAAAGGTGAAAATGGAATACATCATAAATTGTTTACAAATAATGATAAGATTACAGGCGTTATATTATTTGGAGATTTGTCAGGTATGGTCAAAGCAAAAAAAGCAGTATTAGAGAATATGAATGTAAATGATTATTTAAAAAATAGTGTAAGTTTTAAATAAACCCTGGAATTTCCGGGGTTTTTTATTTTATATACATATTCCAAGAAAAAATATATTTTTCATAGAATAAAATATGTATAATATAAGTAGAGAGGAAATTATTTTTAAGGAGGTAATTTCAATGGAGGTTAAATTTTTAGGTGCTGCAAAAGTAGTAACAGGTTCTAATATTTTAATCACTACTGATAAATATAAAATACTTCTAGATTGTGGTATGTTTCAAGGAAGTGAACATTTAGAGAAGTTAAATTATGAGGAATTTGATTATAATCCTAGAGACATAGATTTTTTAATTTTAAGCCATGCTCATATAGATCATAGTGGGAGAATACCTAAGCTTGTAAAAGAAGGATTTAAAGGAAGAATTATTACAACCAAAGCTACCTACGACCTATGTAAGATAATGCTTATTGACAGTGCAAATATTCAACAATCGGATGTGGAATGGGAAAATAGAAAAAGAAGAAGAGCAGGGAAACCTCCTATCTCACCCCTTTATTCTATAGAAGATGCAGAACTAAGTTTAAAATATTTTGAAACTTACCTATATGATCAAATAATTAGAATAAATGAAGATTTAATAGTAAGATTTAAGGATGCAGGACATATACTAGGTTCTTCTATCATTGAGTTATGGATAAAGGAGAAAAAAGAATTCACTAAATTAGTATTTTCAGGAGATTTAGGTATGCCGGGAAGACCTATTATTAATGATCCAGAATTTATTGATTCGGCAGATTATTTAATAATAGAGTCTACTTATGGAAATAGAGTTCATGAGGATATCAAAGAAAGTACTGAAAATCTAGTAAATATAATAAATGAAACTGTTTTAAGAGGTGGAACTGTTGTAATTCCATCCTTTGCAGTAGGAAGAACTCAGGAACTTATATATGAATTAAATAGATATTATGAATATGAAAAAAGTATAGAAGAATTTATGAAAATACCTATATATGTAGATAGTCCTATGGCTGTTATGGCCACAGAAGCTTTTAAGTCTAACTCTAATTGCTTTGATGAAGAGACAAAACGATTTATTTTAAATGGAGATAATCCATTTCAATTTGAAAATTTATTTTATATAAAAAGCCAAGAAGAGTCTATGAGACTTAACCATTATACTTTCCCAAAGGTAATTATTTCATCAAGTGGAATGTGTACAGGAGGAAGAGTGCGCCATCATTTAAAACATAATTTGTGGCAAGGCAGAAATAGTGTAGTTTTTGTAGGATATCAAGCAGAAGGAACTCTTGGAAGAAAAATATTAGATGGAGTTAAGAAGACTAAAATCTTAGGAGAAGACATAGTGATAGAAGCAGAAATACATGATCTTGAGGGTTTTTCAGGCCATGCAGATCAAAAGGTTTTACTCAATTGGCTAGAAAGATTTGAAAAGAAACCAAAGAAAGTATTTGTGGTTCATGGAGAAGAAGAATCTTCAAAAGTGTTTGCAAATTTAATAAAAAAAGAATTTAATATTGAAGTTATTACACCAAATATAGGTGATGCATTTCAAATAAAAGAAAGTTTAGTTCAAAGTAGTACTGGAGATGTATTAGAACCTATTAAGCAAAAAGAAGATATAAAGAGTGAATTGCAAGATGTTTATGATCAGTTTCAATCTATTATATATAGAACAGATGAGCTAATAGATCCAAATTTTTTAAAACAAGATTATGATAAACTGAAAAATGATTTATTAGAACTACAACAAAAGCTTATGGATGTGAATATGCTAATAGGTAAATAACGAGAGGATTGATATGATGAGGCCAGACGGTAAAAAAAAGTTTGAAAAAGTAGAGGATATTATAACTAATATAATCATGTGGTTAGAATTAATTCTTGCCTTATTTATATTGGGAGCAGTTATTTTGAGCTGCAAAGATATAGTATCACTAATATATAAAGTATTTATAACAGAAGCTTTAGATTCCTATAGTATTCTTCAAGGACTTCTTTCCCATGTACTTTTATTGGTAGTAGGTCTTGAATTAGCACTGATGCTTATTAAGCATAACCCAGGTAGTGTATTAGAAGTTATGCTGTATGCTATTTCAAGAAAGATGCTTGTAAGCTCCTCAACAACCGTAGAGTTACTTTTAGGCGTTATAGCTTTAGGATTAATTTTTCTTATTGATAAATACTTGCATACAAAAGATACAGAAAAATAAGGTTTTTAAATTATAGTTTTTTATTTAAAGAAGTTTTAAGTCTACCTTGTGGTTCTTTATAAGCTACAAGGTTTTTTATTCTATAATATGAGCATGTATTTTTGCATATAAATAGTAGAGGATATTCCTTAACGATATTATATGGAAGGGGGAGTTTTATGTATGATGATTTTATGACACCTGAAACGCTGAGTACCTTTGCAGGATTAGTAGCTGGAGTATCTATAATAGTCCAATTTACAAAACCTTTTATAAAAAAGGTATTTGCAGATGGAGTTGTTAGAATTTATACATTTATTATTTCTTTGATTTTAACATTTGTTTTTGCAAAAAGTGGAGAAGGTATCCAAGGTATACTTATAACAATAATAAATTCAGTATTGATTACTATGACAGCAATGGGTATGTATGAAACTATATCTGATCCAATGGCACAGAAGGTAAAATAAGAAAGATCTAAAAGATCTTTTCGGATCGAAGACAAAATAGAATGGATTTCCTTTATTTATAAAAAAGGAAATCCATTTTGTTTTATATATTTATAATAAGGTGGTAGTTATTTGATATATGTCTTTATTCTATCCTTAGTCTTAAATTTAAAGTATTTTTTAAAAACAATAGGAAATAATAGATATCGTAAAGTAAAAATAAAATAAAGATTGGAGAGGGGAATTTTTTATGAGGAAAAGAAGAGTACCGTGGATAAAATTTCTAACTATAGTTATGTGCTTATCTTTATTTCTTGTAGGTTGTAATACAAGCAAAAAAGCGCCTAAAAAAGTGACAGAAACGCCAAAAGTTAAAAACGAGGTTACGCCAAAGGTAAAAGATGAAGCTGAACGAAGGGAAGATGAGGATGAAGATAAAGATAATATTCCAGATTCTTTGGATGATATAGAAGATGATGCAGGGGATATAGTAGAATATATATCTAAAGATGATTGGGCCAAAGTGGATGAAAGATTGTCTGCAATAGAAAAAAATTGGTCTACATATGAACCAATGGCTAAAGAAATGAAAGCTTCTCAAGATGATATAAATAAATTTAGAGATGATTTAAATAATTTAAAGAAAGAAGTAAGGGATAAGAAACCACATGAGGCAACATTAGCGGCTAATAAATTAGCAATAGCATCCTTAGATTTTATGAAATTATATGAAAAAAAATTCTTAGTTGATATAGAAAAAATGGAATTATACGGAAAACAAATGATGTTTACAGCAGAACATGATGATTGGAATCAATGCAAAGTAGAATTAAAATCATCAATGGAAATTTGGAACAAAATTAAGGCAGAAGCAGATAAAATAAATTCCGACACCACTAAAAAGGTTTCTGATACTATGACGAAAATATCAGGTGCAATAGATGCGAAAGACGCTAGGAAAGTTAAAGATTTATTGGAAACATTAGATCATGAACTCGATATATTGGAAGATGATTTTAAGAGATAACTAGGGTATGAATTTTACCCTAGTTATTTTCATAAGATAGTTCGATTAATTCGGATATAGTAACAAATTCATAACCTTAAAGCATCTACAGTATGACTTTTGTTATGATAAACATAATCATGTAGTAAAATAATATCTCCATTGTCTATCTGGGATAAAATTGTATTAGTTATTTTATTATATCAGGGTATAGTTCTAAAACTTTCCAAGAACGAAAAAGGTAGCTTTAGCATCATATTTATTTAGAATATCTAAAATTTCAGAGGTGTAACTAGGATGTGGTCTATCATCAAATGTTAAAGCTATAAACCTTTTGGGTTTTAGGACCTTTTTTAATCATTTGTGCATATTGATTTCCAAAAGTATGTACACTTTTTAAAAACATATAACCAGATATTAGTAAAATACAGGCTATGCCAATAGTAATAAAAAATATAGTCCTATTTCTTATTTTTTAAATTTTAACCGTCTCCTTCAATTAGACAATCATAACAACATTCTATATAATATCTATTTTATAAAAGGCATTTATATTATAAATTTATTTATATTAATAAGAAATAGTTTAATATAAAATAAAAAAGACTAGTAAAATCTGATATGCTCTCTCTGCGGTATCAGATTCTTATTTTTTTGAATAAAAACATACACAATATATAAGTAAAATATGTTATAATTTGCATAATATTTATGTCACGCATGGATTAAGATCTACAAAGAAGGTTATAGATTATATAAGGAGGAAACCAAATATGAAAAAGTATGTTATCAAGGAAAGTACAAAAGAAAAAGAGTGTAAATTAATTCATTTAGATACTTTTGATTTTCAAGCAAAAGATTTTTACATTAAACATGGATATGAAGTTTTTGGTATACTAGATGATTGTCCATCAGGACATAAAATGTATTATATGAAAAAGAATATCTAGTTTATGAAGGAAAGATTATAACTGAAGAAGTAAACAACTGTGAATATTATAGAGCTAAAAATGGTTCTATTTTCTATTAATGGTAACATATGTACTGAATGAGATTAGTTTAATATACCAGTTTTTTTAAATCTGTCTACCTTAAGGGAGCATATAAAATATATCCTAGGTTTTTTTTATTAGGTTAGACTAGTTTCGTACAATATAAAAGGGGAGCATACGATGAAAGAACAATATAAGGTAAGTAAAATTTTTTTGAAATCTAATTATTCAACTTTAAGTAAAGTATTTATGTATAATTTAAATGAAAAATATTTTTATATAAAGAAGCTTAGTACCAAAAATATTTTAACTAAAAAACATATCAATTAAGTTATATTTGTTATATAATCTTTAAAGGACATATAGAATGGAGTGGGATTATGGAATTTTATACTTATAGTGTTTTTGCGTTATTATAATAAGGACGAACAACGTAGATATAAGCTTGCAGAAACTTTTGAGAGAACTAGTTTATTATTTTTGAGTAGTATTATCTTGTTTTTATTTTTCTATAAAAGTAATATTCTATTTAATAAAATTAATGAAGAAATATTTTTGTTATCATTTGTTTTTGTATACATAGTTATAAATATTATTTTATCTTATTATGATAAAGTTGATAATTTTATGAATTGCATATATTCAATAAATACAGGCTTTTTTTGTATTGTAGTTATATCCTTTTTAATCTTAAATATATTTGGTTTTTTTGATAAAAGCGAAAATAATTATTTGGATATTTTATTTTTATTATATATTCCAGTTTTTAGTTCCTTGTTTAATTCTTTAAATAGAATCAGAGATAAATAATTCATATAGCTAGGATAGATTCCCTAGCTTTTTTATTACCAATCCTACCTAAAATTGACCCTCTATTCTCTCTATATTCAAGTTATTTTAATGCTAGTAAAATCATACCCTAAGAAGATTAAATTTTAATATAAGCTAAATACAGGGGTTAAAACTAATTGGATATTTTCACCACAAATAAAAAAGGATTTTGATATTATTTGTAGAATATTCAAGCAGGAGGGATGTCTATGTTTAAAAACAAAAATATTAGGTTTATGAGTTTGTTAGTTGTAATATTATCCTTATTAAATACATTACCTAGCTTTGCTACAAATTTTAATCTTGAAGAAAACGATACAGATATAACAATTCAACAAATTGATGAATTTAGTTATATAATTAATGAAAATGATGAAAAAATATTGATAACACAAAAATTTGAAAAAGATAAAGAAATAATAACATTGAAGAATTTAGAAAATAATGAGGTTAATTATTTTCTAAAAGACAATTCTAAAGGAACAATATATTCAAGTATTACAGAAAATACTATACCTATACCTGAAGAACCTAAAGAATCTTTATCAAATGAATGCTCTAACATTGTTACACTTAGAAGTAAGTCTAACAATAAAAAATTTTTAGGAACAAAAACTATTAAATACACAACGATAGTAGCACTTGTAGGAATAGAAGCTGGAGTAACTAAAATAGCATCAGCTGTTTTAGCTTTTTTAGGCATACCAATATCTGAAGGGATTAAAAATATAGTAAAAATTTTTGAAGGATCACAAGGTGTTACAGCAGGAATACTCGCATTAAAACATCCTAATGGAGGAATTAAATTAGATCTTTATAAAGTAAGAAGATCTAAAATGCAACGTGGAAAAAGATATTATTTTTGGGTTAAAACATATAGAAACCCAAGACGTGTACATAATTTATAAAGCGAGGAAATATTAAAATGAAAGAAAAATATATTCATAATTATAATATAATATATGGAGCTTTTATCATAATTTCAGCAGTCATTCATTTAATAACTTTAATCACTAATTATAATTATAATATTATAATTAGTATCATAATTATAATCAGTATAATAATGAATCTTAGTTCTATAGTTATCTGTTTGAAATTAGGTAAGAGATTGTTTAAAAAAGAAAACATTAATATTTTAATTAATTTATTAAGTAGTATAATATTTCAATTTTTATTTTATGTAAGATTTAGATCTATTTAAATTTAAACAACAAGATATAAAAAAGACTAGCTAATATTTGATATGCTCCTAAAGGTGCAAGATCAAGTGCAATACTTTATAGCATTATAGAAATGGCTAAAGCTAACGGCTTAGCAGTAGAAAAGTATTTAATATACTTATTTGATGTGCTTTCAAAAACAGAAAATAGAGATATGGAATTTTTAGAAGATTGCATGCCTCGGTCAGCTGACCTTCCAGATTATTTATATTCTAAATCTAGAAAGCAATATTAAATTTTGCCTAGTAGCTATTTTTCAGCTACTGGGCTTATTTTAACATTACTTTATTTTAATTTCTATACGTGAAATCTTTGACGCTTACAATATTTCAATTAATATGTGTTTATTATTTATCATATAAGTCAACAAAATAATTCCGAATAGCAGATTCTGAGATATATTTTATGTCAATAGATTTGGTTGATTTACTACATACATAACAAATATAGTTATCATGCCTCCATGTATACAGAATAGAAGACAAATTCGATGATAGTGTATTATATGATGTAAGATTACAATTAATCCCTGTACCGAGCTGTTTGGTATATGCTTCTTTCCCAGTCCAAATCCGAAAAAAACGTAAGTTTGGTTCCAAAGTAGGAGCAGTTTCTACATATTTAATTTCCTCTGGGTGGAAAACCTGTTTCATAACCTCCATAGGTGCAACTGCAATTTTTTCTACATCAACACCGATTGTGCTATCATCAGAAATACCACATAATACAAAACCGCGAGTATGAGATAAATTAAAATGATAGTCAGTTGTAGATAATAACACAGGTTTTTGTTTGGCATCAATATCAAAAACAAGTTCAAGAGCAGAGAGTTCAGAAACAGAGCTTAAGCTTAAAAGAGTAAGTAAAGCAGCGTATAATGATAATTTTCTGTCAGTTTCAAGAACATAGCGCTGAATTTTCTTCCGGCGTTGTGGTGAAACAAGTTTTAACAGTTCGGAGTCAGTTTCATCCCAAGGAAGGAGTATAGGTAAGCAATAAATATACATATATATACCTCCAATCATTAGTTATCTAGATGTATTTTATCATAAAATAAGGATTTGAGTATAAATGTCAAGTTAATGATGTAAGTTTTGATCATTTAAGAGTGTAGTTTTTAGTTATTGGTGATTTTCTATTTCGAGTTGATATTTTAACATATTCATAATATTATTGCTAAATATGGATTTATATGATAAGATTTTATTGGATAAAATGATATTTATATTAATTTTTGTAAATGTTTGTTTTTTTGGATTGAATAGAAGTATTAAATTTAATTACGCTGCCGAAAACCAAGTACTTTTGGCAAAGTTATTGCTAGCAAATCCAACAACTTCGGCAGGAGTGCAGTTATTTAGTGATACATGAGGCCTAATCAAATTATAGTGAAAGATAAATAAGTAAATTAGGGTATCAGCTTTTTCAAAAGAGTCAAATCCTGTTTTAGCTTTATACCATTCTTTAAATGCCTTGTTAAGATAACTTAACAGAATGTATATCATACCAAGGAGGATAAGTATGGAAAATTATAAAAACAAAGAAGAATTAATTTCAGAAATAAGAAAAACTGCAGGTTTATTCATTAAGGAATTTGAAGATATTAATGAAGAAGATAAAGATGCGCTTCTTGAAGGTGTTGATCGTACACCTTCCCAAATGATTGCATATCAACTTGGATGGATGAACTTAATTTTAAGCTGGGATGAAGATGAACTTAATGGTAAAGAAGTTATAACTCCTTCACCTAATTATAAGTGGAATAAATTAGGTGGGCTATACGCTTCATTTTATGCTGAATATGAATCATATTCATTAAGTGCATTACAAAAGAAATTTAATAAAGTTCTTGAAAAATTCATAGATTGGTTTAATAATTTTTCTGATGAAGAAGTCTTTAACCAAGATGCAAGAAAGTGGGCATCTTCTACCCCATCAAGGTGGCCTATTTGTAAATGGGTTCATATTAATACTGTAGCACCATTTAAATCTTTTCGAACTAAAATAAGAAAATGGAAAAAAGTAAGAAATAAAAAATAGTACAATATGTTTAAAACTCTGGTTCTTTCCCAACGACTACTTTATAGAATTTATTGAATAAAAAAACTAGAACAATTGATTCTATCAATGTTCCAACATATGGTAAACAAAATGGCTTGGCTTATAATAATCATTATTTAGCTATGAAATGTCATCTATTAGTGCATTGTCATGCTCATTGCCACAATCTGAATGAAATAATTTATGTCTTTCAAAGGATACTTACATCTCAAAAGGGCTGTCTCTATTAGCTTTGCATCTTTCTTAGTCCCTGTTACATAGCCAATAATCTCTCTATTTTATAGATCTATTAAAGTGCATACATAGTTCCATTTGTCAGCTACTCTAACATAAGTTAAATCGCTCACTGCTACCTCTAGTTTTTTTCTATTATCAAATTTTTTATCCACTATATTCGGTATAGAAGATTCATTGCAATTAGTAGTATGAACCTTATATTGAGCCACTGTATAATTGGATACCAAGCCATTTCCATTCATAATTCTAGATATCCTTCTTCTTGAAACATTATGGCTTAACTTTTCTAGTTCTACTTTAATTTTTCTTGTTCCATAATTATTTCTACTACGCCTAAAGATATCTTTCAATGTGTTTTGTAATTATGGATTCTTCATTGTAAGGAGTAGAAGGCTCTTTATTTAAATGGTAGTATACTAAACTTCTTTGGACCTTTAAAAGTTTACACATTGCACTAATACTGTATTTCTTTCTATATTCATCACCTAGACTTCTATAACTGTGATTTCCTTGGTTGTAGATCTTTACTAACTGTTTTTTGAAATCCTCATCGTAACGTTTTCCGGTGATTAAAATCTCCTCCTAATTTTATTGTACCATGTTAAGTAAACATCTGTCCTATTAGGTGTAACCTATCCATAATATTGAGGTTACAACATATGCATCATATTCTAATTGTGTTAAAAAACGTGTCGCACCTTATTTTAAAGAAAAGAAGATTTTATTAAAAGATTTGCAACCAAAACACATTCAAACATATTATCAACATGAATTGAATGATAATAAAATCAGTGCGAATACAGTAATTCATTATCATGCTAATATTAGAAAAGCACTACAATATGCTGTAAAGATGGATATGATATCATCAAATTCAGCAGATAAAGTTGAGAGGCCTAAAAAACAAAAAAATTGTTGGAAGTTTTTATGATGGAGAAGAGATAAATAATCTATTTAAAGTGGTTAAGAATAGTAAAATAGAGCTTGCAGTTATATTAGCAGCTTTTTATGGTTTACGAAGAAGTGAAGTTGTTGGATTAAAGTGGGAGGCTATTGATTTCAATAATAAATCAATTACTATTAGACATACAGTTACAGGAGTTTCTGTTGAAGGGAAAGTAATTATAGTAGAAAAAGACAGAACTAAAAATAAAGCAAGCCATAGAACCTTACCTTTAGTACTGCAATTTGAAGATTTACTTTTAAAAATAAAAGAACAACAATATATAAATAGGAAAATATGCAAAAAGTCTTATTGTAGTAAATATTTAAAATATATTTATCTGGATGAAATAGGTCAGCGTATTAAACCAGAATATATTACTCAACATTTTCAAATTGTACTTGCTAAAAATAATTTAAGAAAAATAAGATTTCATGATTTAAGACATAGTTGCGCAAGTTTGTTACTTGTAAATGGTGTAGGTATGAAGGAGATTCAAGAATGGCTTGGGCATAGTGATTTTTCAACGACAGCAAATATTTATGCTCATCTTGACTATAGTGCGAAAATAGAATCAGCCAATGTAATGATAAATTGTTTAAATGGCAAAAAGTTCTCTCGTAAAATGGGAGAGAACTCAGAAGAAAATACAACAAATAAAAAAGCCATACTACAAGATAAGTCAAGCAATATAGCAATTAACTAAATTAAATGATGGTGCCGCTGGCCGGATTCGAACCGGCACGATATCACTATCAGAGGATTTTGAGTCCACCACGTCTGCCAATTCCATCACAGCGGCAAGTAATACTTATTTTTAATTCTCACTATTTGTACTCTGGATATTGGAGAGAACAATAGGCGAGAACTAACTATTAAATTTAGCATTCTAAGAATGGCTAAAATACAAAGTTTATAAACAATACACACGCCTAGATTCACATCATGACGAACTCGATTTTGAGTCCAGCGCGTCTGCCAGTTCCACCACTTCGGCTTAATTTGTTACAAAAAATATATTATCATAAAATATAATAAAAATCAAGTTATTTATTATATTTATTTACTCTAATAAGCTTTTCATATATACTTAATATATATGAAAAAGTGATGTATTATATATTAGGGAGTTGATATTTTTGAAAAATAATCGTCTTATGATTATAGATGGAAGCAGCTTATTACATAGAGGTTTTTATGCCCTTCCTCTGTTATCAACGAAAGATGGAATATATACAAATGGAGTATATGGTTTTTTGACTATGTTTTATAAAATTACAGAAGAATATGATCCTAACTATATATCTGTAGCTTTTGATAAAAAAGCTCCTACCTTTAGACATTTAGAATTTGATCTTTATAAAGCTAATAGACAAAAATCACCTAATGAACTTTCATTACAGTTTCCAATTCTAAAAGAAGTGCTATCAGCTATGAATATAAATCAAATAGAAATAGAAGGCTATGAGGCAGATGATATTGCTGGTACAATAGCTAAATTTGGAGAAGAAAAAGGATTAGAAATAATACTGGTTACAGGAGATAGGGATTATCTACAGTTGGCTTCTGAAAAATCTAAAGTGCTAGTTACAAAGAAAGGGATTACTGAATTAGAAGTATTTGATAATAAGATAATAATGGATAAATACGGAATTAAACCAGAACAGTTTATAGACTTAAAGGGTCTTATGGGAGACCAATCAGATAATATACCAGGAGTTCCAGGCATAGGAGAGAAGACTGGATTAAAACTAATAAAAGAATTTGGTTCTATGGAAAACATTTATGAAAATATTGAAAAGGTAAGTGGTAAAAAGAGAAAAGAGTCTCTTATTGAATATAGACAGCAAGCTTTTATGAGTAAAAGACTAGGAGAAATAGTAACGAATGTTCCTATAGAATTAGATATGGAGAAGTTTATAGTTAAAGAACCTAATTGGGAAAAATTGAAGAAACTTTACGAAAAGCTAGAATTCAAGTCATTAATAGATAAAATTCCAAAAGATAAGATTGAAGACTCAAGAGAAGAGTTTAAGTCCGAATTTGTTTTAGTTAATGATGACAAAGAATTTAACAATATTGTTAATAATATAAGGAAAGACAAAAAAATTGGATTCAAAATCATATATTCTGGTTCTAATCCTCTTAAAGATGAAATAATAGGTATTTGTATAAAGCCAAAAGAATCTAGCTCATATTATATTAATTGTGAAAATAATGATATATTAGGTAGCTTTAAAGACAATTTTAAAGAAATATTTGAATCAGAGGATATTGAAAAGATAGGTTATAATATAAAGGACGATATTATAGGACTTTTTAGATTAGATATAAATATTTCAGACCTAAGCTTTGATAGTATGATAGGTCAATATTTAATCAATCCTTCTCAAACAGACTATAGTATACATGAATTGGCAAAAGAATATTTTGATATTTTTATAGAAAGTGAAGAAGAACTTTTAGGAAAAGGGAAAAAGAAAAAGACTTTTAAATCATTAGAATTAGGGAAAAGAGGAGAATATTTTTCTAAAATATTAGATTTAACATTTATGTTAGAAAATCAAATAAAAGGTCTAATTAAAAGTCAAGGTATGGAGAAACTTTATTATGATATTGAGTTGCCTTTAGTAGAAGTTTTAGCTAGTATGGAATATTTAGGTTTTAAAATAGATATGAATATAATAAATGAATTAGGAAAAGAATTTGATAATGAAATAAATAACCTTACTATTGAAATATATAAATTGGCAGGCAGAGAATTCAACGTAAATTCACCTAAACAATTAGGAGAAGTACTTTTTGATGATCTGGATTTACCAGTTATTAAAAAAACTAAAACAGGATACTCTACAAATGCAGAAGTACTGGATAAATTAAAAGATAAACATCCTATTATAGATAAAATATTAAAATATAGACAGATTGTAAAACTTAAATCTACTTATATTGATGGACTTATTAATCTAGTAGATGATGAAACTAATAGAATACATTCAAGTTTTAATCAAACAGTTACTAACACTGGTAGGATAAGTAGTACTGAACCAAACCTTCAAAACATACCTGTAAAGACTGAAGAAGGAAGAAAGATTAGGAAAGCTTTTGTTCCTGAAAATAAAAATTATGTCTTAGTAGATGGAGATTATTCTCAAATTGAGTTAAGGGTATTAGCCCATATATCTGATGATCCTAAATTAAAGGAAGCTTTTTATCACAATGAAGATATTCATACAAAAACAGCAAGTGAGGTATTTGAAGTAGAAAAAGAAGAGGTAACTCCTCTTATGAGAAGTAGAGCAAAAGCTGTAAACTTTGGAATAGTTTATGGAATTAGTGACTATGGTTTATCTAGAGATTTAGATATTTCCAGAAAAGAAGCTAAAAAATATATAGATAATTATTTAAAAAACTATGAAAAAGTAAAAGAATATATGGACAATATAATTGAAGTAGGAAAAAGGGATGGATATGTAGAGACTATATTAAACAGGAGAAGATATCTTCCAGAATTAAAATCAAGAAATTATGCAGTACGATCTTTTGGTGAAAGAGTTGCTATGAATACGCCTATTCAAGGCAGTGCTGCCGATATTATAAAGATTGCTATGGTTAGAGTTTATAAAGAGCTTAAAAAAAGGAATATGAAATCCAAGCTGATACTCCAAGTCCATGACGAATTAATAATAGAAGCCCATGAAGATGAAAAAGAAGAAGTAGAAAATATATTAAGGAAAATAATGGAGGGTTCTGTTGAACTAAATGTACCATTAAAAGTAGATATAATGATGGGGGAAAGCTGGTATGAGACAAAATAATTGTGAAATTATAGGTTTAACTGGAGGAATTGCTACAGGAAAAAGTACAGTAACAGAATTTTTAATTGAAAAAGGTTATAAGGTAATAGACGCTGATAAGATAGCTAGAAAAGTAGTTGAGGTTAATTACCCTGCATATAAAGAAATTGTAGAAGAATTTGGTGTGGAAATTTTAAACAAAGATTTAACTATAAATAGGACGAAATTAGGAAGTATTGTATTTAATAGCGAAGAAAAAAGAAAAAGATTAAATTCCATTGTTCATCCTAGAGTATTTCAAGAGATTAGCAACTTAATATTAAATTATTGTGAAAGTGAAAAGATTGTTTTTTTAGATGTCCCTCTTTTAATTGAAGAATTAGACTTATTTAAAAAGTATAATATTTATATCGATGAAATATGGTTAGTTTATACAGATAAAGAGAAACAGATAGAAAGACTAATGCAAAGAGATAATTTTACCTATGAGGAGGCTGAAAAAAGAATTAGCTCTCAATTGCCCATGAAAATTAAAAAGAAATGTGCAGATAGAATTATAAATAATAATAAAAATATAAAAGAACTAAAAAACACAGTAGATGATATTATAAACAGATTCAAATGATATCGGAGGGATAATTTTGGCAGGTGTATTTAATAAAATAATCAAAAAAGTTCTTTTAATTATCTTAATTGGAGTCATTTTTTTTATAGGATTTAAACTATCCATTAAGGCCATATATCCAATGAACTATAAAAAGTATATACATGTATATTCTCAAAAATATAATATTGATCCCTATCTAGTGGCTGCTATTATTAATGTAGAAAGTGATTTTGAAAAAGATGCTTGTTCTAAAAAGGATGCTAGAGGTCTTATGCAAGTTTCTCCTACAACTGGAAATTGGGCTGCTAAAGAATTAAATTTAAAAGATTTCACCTTAGAATCTCTTTATGATCCAGAAATAAATATAATGATTGGTTCTTGGTATTTAAATGTATTAAATGAAGAGTTTGATGGTAATCTTCCACTTGTTTTAGCTGCATATAATGGCGGAAGTGGCAATGTAAACAAATGGCTTAAAGATAGCAGATATAGTGAAGATGGGAAGAGTTTAAAACATATTCCATTTAAAGAAACCAGTGATTATGTGGAGAAAGTCTTGGATAATTATGAAAAGTATAAAAAAATATATAGTGGTACATTTGAAAATACTGATAATCTAGAAGAAACATTATTAGATAAGAATATTAATATACTTAAAAAAACATTTAAAGATTATCTTAAAAACATGTAAAAAATTATAAGAAACAATATGAAATATAGTCAATTTTACAATATATTTAACAGTATTGAGCAATGGTATATAGGTAAAATAACAGTTGATATATTTTAATAAATATGTATAATATTATATAGAAAATATATTATAAAAAGCAGGAGTGGTGGAATCGGCAGACACGCTATCTTGAGGGGGTAGTGAGCGAAGCTCTTGAGGGTTCAAATCCCTTCTCCTGCACCAGAATCATATACAATTGTATATGATTTTTATTTTTAGAAGGAAATATTTTTTAAAATATAATTTTAAGGTGTGGTTTTATAATGAATAATAGAAGTATTATCCATGTAGATATGGATGCTTTCTATGCCTCTGTAGAAGAAAGAGACAATCCTAGCCTTAAAGGAAAACCTATAATAGTAGGAGGTAGTCTAAAAAATAGAGGAGTAGTTACTACAGCTTCCTATGAAGCAAGAAAATACGGGGTTCATTCTGCTATGGCTACATACAAAGCAAAGAAATTATGTCCAAAAGGTGTATTTCTTCCAGTAAATATGGCCAAATATAAGGAGATTTCTAGAGAAGTCCACGATATATTTAAAAGATATAGTAAAATTATAGAGCCTATATCAATAGATGAAGCATTCATAGATGTAACTGGTAAGGATCCTTTTTTTGTAGCTCAAAATATAAAAAGAGACATAAAAAAGGAATTAAATCTTACAGCCTCCATAGGAATATCTGTAAATAAATTTTTAGCTAAATTAGCTTCAGATTTAGAAAAACCAGATGGACTTACTATTATAAGGAAAGAAGAAGCTATGGAGTTTTTAAAACCTCTTCCTATTAGAAAATTATGGGGAGTAGGTCCAAAAACAGAAAAGGAGCTCCACAGAATGGGAATCTACACTATAGGAGATTTACAAGATTATGATATAAAAGTATTAGTAGATAGATTTGGTAAAAAGGGAAGAGAGCTTTCTTATTTTTCCAAAGGTATAGACAATAGACCTGTGGAAATAGATATTACTACTCAGTCTATTGGAGAAGAAGAAACTTTTAGAGAAGATATATCAAATGTAGAATTTTTAGACTATAAACTAAAAGAATATTCCTTAAATCTTTCTCATAAGTTAGAATATAAAGGTTATCTAACTAAAACTATAACTGTGAAAGTAAAATATGAAGATTTTTTAATAGAAACTAGAAGCAGTACATTATATATACCTACAGATGACTATTTGACTATTTATAATGTTGGTGGTTCTTTATTAAAAAATAAATTTAGTTTTAATAAAAAAGTAAGATTACTTGGTTTGACAGTATCTAATTTTATTTATCCTGACGATCCTATACAATTAAGTTTTCATTCTAAATAAAAATTATAGTACTTTAGTTTCGATTTAAATAAAATAACAATTTTTCGTCGAAAAAATCATATCTTAATGGACATTTTTTAGCTACATGTGTATAATAGTATTGAATTTATTATAAATAAAGATGTTTACTTTATATAAAATGCCACACATATATAGAACGATATGTTATTTTATAGACAAAGAATGACTTTTTAAGACATTTTACATGATAATTTATATACAATCAATGAGATAAATGGTATAATAAAATTAATTGAATATTTATGACCCATATTTTAAAATTGGGTCTTTTTATATGATAAAATAAATAAGCTTTAAACAATAAAGATAAAGAGGTGGAAAAGATGAATCTAGAAAATTTGACTTTTAAAGGAGGAGTTCATGTTCCTCATCATAAAGATTTAACAGAAAGAATTCCTCTTAAAAGAGCAAAAGAGCCTGAAATGGTTATTATACCTTTGCAGCAACATATAGGTGCACCTTGTCAGCCGCTAGTAAAGGTTGGTGAAACTGTAAAAGTAGGGCAAAAAATTGGACAGGCAGAAGCTTTTGTATCTGCACCAGTACATTCAAGTGTATCGGGTACTGTTAAGAAAATTGCTCCTATGGCATCACCTACAGGAATGACAGTTAACTGTATATTCATTGAATCAGATGGTAAGGGTGAATTACATGAAAGTGTAAAGCCTAAGGGAGATTTAGAATCATTAAGCCAAAAAGAAGTTTTAGAAATTATTAAAGAAGCAGGTATTACTGGAATGGGAGGAGCAGGTTTTCCAACTCATGTAAAACTTTCACCTCCACCAGAAAAAAAGATTGACACAATCATACTCAATGGAGCAGAATGTGAACCTTATTTGACTGCAGATCATAGACTTATGGTTGAAAGACCAGAAAAGGTAGTTTTAGGTCTTAAAGCTATAATGAAAGCTGTGGGAGTAGATAAAGGATTTATTGCAGTAGAAAATAATAAACCTGATGCTTTAAAAGCTTTAAGAGAAGTTGTTAAAAATGAGGCTAATATTGAGATAGCGTCATTAAAAGCTAAATTTCCTCAAGGAGATGAAAAACGTATAATAAATGCAGTAACAGGCAGAGAAGTACCTTCAGGTGGACTTCCAATGGATGTAGGAGTAGTTGTTGATAATGTAGGAACTGCCAATGCAATCGCAGAAGCTGTAGAAGAGGGAAAACCTTTATTTGAAAGAATAGCTACTATTACAGGTAAAGGAATTAAAGAACCTCAAAATTTAATTATTAAAATAGGAACACCATTTAAAGACATTATAGAACAATGTGGAGGTTTCAATGGAACTCCGGGAAAAATAGTTATGGGTGGACCTATGATGGGTCTTTCTCAATATAGTATAGAGGTTCCAGCGATAAAAGGTACTTCTGGAATATTAGTTTTATCAGAACAAGAAGCCAAGCCAGAACTAGTGCAACCTTGTATAAAATGTGGAAAATGTTTAGAAGTATGTCCAGTTAATCTTCAACCATTGTATTTAAGTAAATTCTCATTAAATAGAAGATACGATAGAGCAGAAGAGTTTCATGTTTTAGACTGTATTGAATGTGGTTCCTGTTCATTTATATGTCCAGCTAAAAGACCACTAGTTGAATCTATTAGACTTGCAAAAAGAGAAGTTATTGCAAATAAGAAAAAAGCAAAGTAAAAGATAGGAGGAATTAGCAATGGATAACACTTTGATTGCGTCTTCTTCTCCTCATATTAGGTCAGAAGAGACTGTCAAGAGAATAATGTTAGATGTAATTATTGCCTTAACACCTGCAATGATTGGTAGTATATATTTTTTCGGCTTCAGCGCTTTTAAACTTATTTTAATCTCTATTATATCATCAGTAGTTTTTGAAACTATAATTCAAAAAGCATTTAAAAAAGAGGTTACTGTTAATGATCTTAGTGCAGTAGTTACAGGAATTCTTTTAGCATTTAATTTACCTGCAACTGCACCTTGGTGGCTACCAGTAATTGGTTCTGCTTTTGCTATCATAGTAGTAAAACAACTTTTTGGTGGTCTAGGAGAAAACTTTATGAATCCAGCATTAGCTGCAAGAGCTATGCTTTTATCTTCATGGCCAACACTTATGTCAAATTTCATAGCTCCAGGAGCAGTAGATGGAGCCACATCGGCTACTCCATTATCAATTATGAAATATGGAGCATCAGATGCAGCTGCTTCAGCAACTGTAGCAGAAGCGGGAAATACATTACCAGCTCTTAAAGAAATGTTTTTAGGAAATATTGGAGGATGTATAGGAGAGACATCCGCACTATTATTATTAATAGGAGCTGCTTATTTATTAATTAGAGGAGTTATAAATTGGAGAATACCATTCACTTATATAGGAACTACAGTTATTGTATTATTACTTTTAGGTACTGATTCAGCGCAAATACCTTATCATATATTTGCAGGAGGATTAATATTAGGAGCTTTTTATATGGCAACAGACTATGCTTCTTCACCAGTAACACCATTAGGACAAATAATATTTGGTATAGGAGCAGGACTTTTAACAGCAATTATTAGGGTAAAAGGTGGATATCCAGAAGGTGTTTCTTACTCTATACTTCTAATGAATGTTGCTACACCACTTATTGAAAGATTTACTAGTCCTAAAGTATTTGGGGAGGTGAAGTAAATGAATGAAACATTAAAACTAGGATTGATTTTATTATTAATTACTGCAATATCTGCTTTTGTTCTAGCAGTTTCAAATAACGCTACATCAGCTAAAATTGAAGAAGCTGATAGAATAGCTAATGATGAGGCTAGAAAAGAAGTTTTACCTGATGTTGAAAACTTTGAGCCTCTAGATGAAGTTAAGTTTAAAGAAATAAATAGTTCTAGTGAAGAAGTTACAGAAATATATGAAGGAAAAGATGGAAGTGGAGAAGTAAAAGGATATACTTTAAAGACTGTAGTAGGCGGATTTGGTGGAGATATAGAAGTTATAACAGGTATATCTGTTGAAGGACAAATAACTGGAATGAAGGTATTATCACATTCTGAAACACCAGGTCTTGGAGCTAATGCAGATCAACCTGAATTCCAAGAAAGATTTAAAGGTATCCCTACAGATAATGAATTAGTAATAGTTAAGGAATCCCCAGCTAATGAAAATGAGGTTCAAGCTATAACTAGTGCAACAATTACATCAAATGCTGTTGCAGATGGAGTTAATTTAGCAAGGGAAATATATAATTCACAGCTTTCTAAATAATTATTTTATTCTTTGGAGGTGTAAAAATTGAAGCTGTCTGAAACCTTTCGTAATGGTTTAATTAAAGAAAATCCAATATTTGTACAGTTAGTAGGAATGTGTTCCACCTTAGCTGTAACTACTTCTGCAAAGAACGGATTAGCTATGGGATTAGCTGTAACAGGAGTATTGGTAGGTTCAAACTTAGTTATATCACTTATTAGAAATGTAATACCAGATAAAATTCGTATTCCTTCATTTATAGTTGTAATTGCAACATTTGTAACTATGATTGAAATGTTTATGAAAGCATATGCTCCAGCATTATATAGTGCTTTAGGATTATTTATTCCATTGATTGTTGTTAACTGTATTATATTCGCAAGAGCTGAGTCTTTTGCTTCTAAAAATAAACCTATACCTGCAATCGTTGACGGATTAGGAATGGGGTTAGGATATACTTTAGCATTAATTATATTAGCAAGTATTAGAGAGTTATTAGGTGCCGGTACATTATTTGATCATCAAATAATGAGCGCATCTTATCAACCAGCATTAATAGCTATAATGCCACCAGGAGCATTTATTATTTTAGGAATCCTTATAGGCATATTTAACAAAGTTAGAATGAGTAATGAAGAAAAGAAGGCTGCAGAAGAAACAAAATCTGCTGTTGAAGCGTAATTGTAAGGGAGGGAAACTAAATGTCACTGTTTACCATATTAATTAGCACTATATTCGTCAATAACTATGTTTTTGCTAGATTTTTAGGAATATGCCCTTTCTTAGGGGTTTCTAAAAAAACAGATACGGCTTTTGGAATGGGCGTTGCGGTAACTTTTGTTATCACATTGTCATCTATTATAACTTATTTCATTCAAAAGGGAATTTTAGATACATTAAACTTAGGATATCTTCAAACCATTGTGTTTATTTTGGTTATTGCTACATTGGTTCAATTTGTTGAAATGGTTATGAAAAAGACAAGTCCTACTCTTTATAATGCATTAGGAGTATATTTACCACTTATAACTACAAACTGTGTTGTACTTGGTGTTGCAATACTTAATATTCAAGAAGGATATAATTTAATTCAAACTATTGTAAATGCCATAGGAGCTTCCATTGGTTTTACATTAGCACTAGTATTAATGGCAGGAGTAAGGGAACAGCTAGAACTAGCCGATGTTCCAAAGGCATTAGAAGGATTTCCAATTACACTTATTGCATCAGGACTTATGGCTATAGCGTTCTTAGGATTTAATGGACTTGTATAGGAGGTGGAGAAATGAGTACGATATTATATCCATTATTAGTATTGGGCGGTTTAGGACTATTATTTGGTATAGCATTATCTCTAGCATCAAAAGCTTTTGCAGTAGAAGTTGATCCAAAAGTTGAAAAAATAATAAAAGCATTGCCAGGAGCAAACTGTGGAGCTTGTGGTTACCCTGGTTGTGAAGGCTTTGCTAATGCAGCAGCAAAAGGAGATGCACCTGTAAATGGATGTAAAGTTGGTGGAGCTCCTGTAGCTGAAAAAGTTGGAGATATTCTAGGCGTAGGAGCAGGAGAAAGTGAAAAGATGGTAGCAAAGGTGCTTTGTCAAGGAAATAGTTGTAATGCTATTAAGAAATATGAATATGTTGGAATTCAAGATTGTAAGGCTGCTAATGTAGTTGCAGGCGGAGATAAAGGTTGTCAATATGGATGTTTAGGATATGGAACTTGTAAGGATGTATGTCAATTTGGAGCAATAGAAATAGTAGATGGAGTTGCTGTAATAGATCCAGAAAAATGTACTTCTTGTGGACAATGTGTAAAGGTATGTCCAAAAGGTATAATTGAATTAGTTCCATATAAACAAAAAGTAGTAGTAAAATGTAAAAGTCATGATTTTGGAAAACCTGTTAAGGACAATTGTACTATAGGATGTATTGGGTGCCAGATGTGTGTTAGAACTTGTCCAACTGATCCAAAAGCTATGCAATTTGATGATAAATTAGCTCATATTGATTATGAAAAATGTATAAATTGTGGACTATGTGCTCAGAAGTGTCCAACAGGTGCTATTTGGTCATTGTTGAAAAAACCTAAAAAAGATGAAAAGGTAGCAGAAAAGGGTCTTTAATAAAGACCCTTTTTTTATGGAAAAAATTTTATAAAAATGTAACTTGTAAATAAAAAATAGAAGTGGTAAACTTAATATGTGTATTTATTACTAAAAATCAATAAAAAAGGGTGTTTATATTGACAAAAGGGGATAAATGTTTAATAATCTCTATTATAATAATAAGTTTATTCTCTTTATGGTATGTAAAGAAAGAGGCAACAAGTTATGGCGAAAAATATATTTTAATCCAAGTTGATGGTAAAGACTATAAAAAGATAACTTTTGGACCAGAAGTTATAGGAAAAAAGATTCCTATAAAGACTGAATTTGGCTATAATTTAATAGAAATAGGAGATGGTAAAGTAAGAGTCATTGAGGCTGACTGCCCTGATCAGCTAGATGTAAAACAAGGTTATATTGATAGTCCAGGAGAAGTAATAGTCTGCTTACCAAATAAATTAGTTGTTGAAATTAAAGGAAAAACTAAGGATGAAGATATAGATTATATTAGTCATTAAAGAGAGTGTGTTAAAATGGAAAAGTTAAAAAAAATGGTATTTTTATCTTTGTTAGTTTCATTAGGGCTTGCTCTTAGCATAATTGAATCATTTATGCCTGCACCTTTTATAGCTCCTGGGGCAAAATTAGGATTGTCAAATATGGTAGTATTAGTTACATTGGTAGTATTTGGCTTTAAGGAAGCTTTAACTGTAGGGATATTGAAAAGTTTGTTATTTACATTAGTAACTGGAAGTATCTCAAGTTTATTTTATAGTCTAACTGGTACTATTTTTAGTTCAATAGTTATGTTTATAGTATATTTGTATTTTTCAAAAATTTTCAGTCTTATAGGAGTAAGTATATTTGGTGCTATAGCACATAATACTGCCCAAGTTTTAGTTGCAAGTCTAATGATGAATAATTTCAAGATATTTTCTTATTTACCAATATTACTTTTAATCAGTCTTTTTACTGGATATTTTACAGGACTAGCTTCTATATTTATAAGTCAAAACTTAAAAAAAAATTTTCAACCAAGATGTGAAATAAATAAGATATAGGTGATATTATGGAAAAGATAGTGCTAGCCTCTTCTTCTCCTAGAAGAAAAGAGCTATTACTTAAGTGTAAAATTCAACCTCTAATAGTTTCTAGCAATATTTCAGAACAAATAAATCTAAATGAAAATCCAGAAGAAGTAGCAATGTCTTTAGCTTATGAGAAAGCCTATGACGTATCAAAAAAATTTAAAAATGGAGAAATAATCATAGGTGCAGATACTTTAGTGTGTTTGGATGAAAATATACTTGGAAAACCTAAAGATGAGCAAGAAGCTTTTTCTATGCTCAAAACCCTAAACAATAGGGAACATTTTGTTATTACAGGGCTAGCTATTATAAAGGCAAATACAAATTTAAAGATAATTGGATATGAAAAAACTGCTGTAACTTTTAGACATTTAACAGATGAAAAAATAAAAAAATATATAGAAATTGGAGAATATAAAGATAAAGCAGGTGCATATGCTGTTCAAGGGTCAGGAGAAGTACTTGTAGAAAAAATTGTAGGATGTTATTCTAATGTAGTAGGATTACCTATTGCAAAATTAGATACACTTCTAGAAAGATATTTTAATGTTAGCCTACTGTAATTAAGATATTAAAATAGGTAGGTGAAGTTTATGGGGGATGTTTTAAAGGAAAATAGGGATTATACTATTAAAGATATGCCGTTAAATGAACGACCTAGAGAAAAATTATACAAATATGGAGCTAAATCCTTGTCAAATGCAGAACTTATTGCAGTAATAATTAGGACAGGAAGTAGAAATGACACAGCCATAGAATTAGCTCAAAGATTAATAAGCATAGATAAAAGAGGGATAGGATTTTTATCTGATGCTTCTTTTGAAGAATTAACTTCTGTGAAAGGAATAGGGAAATGCAAAGCTGCTCAAATAATTTCTGCTATTGAGCTTGGAAAAAGGATTGCTGCTCAAGGAGGAGAAGAAAAAATCAAAGTAACTTCTCCTGTAGATATTGTAGGTCTAATAATGGAAGAAATGAGGTATCTGAAAAAAGAGCACTTTAGAATCGCTATATTAGATACAAAAAACCACATAATAACTATAGAAGAAATTTCAATAGGGAATTTAAATTCTTCTATAGTCCATCCAAGGGAAGTATTTAATATAGCTATAAAAAGAACTGCCAATTCTATTATACTTATCCATAACCATCCTAGCGGCGATCCTACTCCAAGTAGGGAAGATATAAATATAACCAATAGATTAATTGAAGCTGGGGATATAATTGGAATCAAGGTATTAGATCACATTATTGTAGGAGATAAGAAGTATTTAAGTTTTAGAGAAAGAAATATAATATAAGATATGAGTAAGGAAGGAGCAAAAACATATGGGATTATTTAGTACTTTTACCAAGGATATGGGCATTGATTTAGGAACTGCAAATACTTTAGTTTACATTAAAGGAAAAGGGATAATAATACGAGAGCCTTCTGTAGTAGCTATACACACAAATACAAAAGAAGTTCTTGCAGTAGGTGAAGAAGCAAAAAAGATGATTGGAAGAACACCTGGGCATATAGTTGCTATTAGACCATTAAAAGATGGAGTTATTGCTGATTTTAACGTAACTCAAAGTATGTTAAAATATTTTATCAAGAAAGCAAATCAGAAAAGATCTATTTTTCAGCCTAGGGTAGTAGTATGTGTTCCTTCTGGAGTTACAGAAGTAGAAAAAAGAGCAGTTGAAGAAGCTACTATTCATGCAGGTGCAAGAGATGCTTATCTTATAGAAGAACCTATGGCAGCAGCTATTGGGGCAGGCCTTCCAGTTCAAGAGCCTACAGGTAGTATGATTGTGGATATTGGAGGAGGAACTACAGAGGTTGCGATTATTTCTTTAGGCGGAATTGTTACAAGTAGATCCATAAGAATTGGTGGAGATGAATTAGATGAGTCTATAGTAAATTATATTAAAAAAGAATATAGTTTAATGATAGGCGAAAGAACAGCAGAAGAAGTAAAGATAGTTATTGGTTCAGCAGATGAAAAAGGTAAAGAAACAAAAATGCAAATAAGAGGAAGAGACTTAATCACTGGACTTCCTAAGACTACAGAGATTACATCTTCGGAGATACATGAAGCGATGAAAGAACCTATATCAAATATAATAGATGCAATTAAATTCACATTAGAAAAGACCCCTCCAGAACTAGCTTCAGATATTATGGAGCTAGGCATTATGCTTACAGGTGGAGGAGCACTATTAAATGGAATTGATAGGCTTATAAAGAGTGAAACAGGTATGCCTGTCCATATAGCAGAAGATCCTCTTGACTGTGTAGCTATAGGTACAGGTAGAGCATTAGAAAGTATAGAAGTCTTAAAAAAAACTTTGGATAGCAATAAAAGGCTAGATTAGTGGTGATAAAATTGTCTAGGTTTAAAAAATATAAAGATAGGATGATAGTAACAGTAGTTGCTATCATTCTAATTATTATAATTGGAATGACAAGTAGTGAAAGAATGAAGATAACAGGTTTTGAAAAAGCTATTGGAAATATAATTTCTCCAGTAGAAAAATTATTCTTCAATGTAGGAAAATCTGTTTCCAACATCTTTAGCACTATAGGTAATATAGGTAAGTTCAAAGAAGAAAATGAACAATTGAAAAAGAAAATAGCATTATTAGAAGAAGAAAATAGAAAATATGAAGATATTATTGGAAAAACAGATTTTTTACGTAATGAAGCCCGACTTAAAGAAAAAACCAGTTATAAATTAATTGATGCCCAAGTAATTGGAAAAGAACCAGGTAATTGGTTTGATAGATTTATAATAGATAAAGGTCTAAATGACGGGATAAAAAAAGGAGATACAGTAATTCAAGGTGTAGAAGTAAATAAAAGTTTAATTCAAGAAGGAGTAATAGGAAAAATAACTGATGTAGGAGATAACTGGGCAAAAGTATCATCTATTGTAGATGAAAGTAGCAATATTTCTTTTAAAGTTACTAGAACTCAAGATGGAGGGATACTATCTGGTAGTGTAGATAATAAGATAAGTGGATATTTTTTTGATAACAAAGCTGATGTAAAAAAAGGAGACAAGCTTTTTACATCAGGGTTAGGTGAATCATATGTAAAAGATTTATATATTGGCGAAGTAAAGGAAGTATTAAAAAAAGAAGAAGATTTAATGAAGAGAGTGGTAGTAACTCCTGCTGTCAATTTCAAGAAAATCTATAGGGTTAATGTGATTTCTAATTAAAGAAAAAGGAGTATTTAACATTGCAAAGTTTAATTATATTTATAATAATTATCGTTAATTTCATACTGCAGAGTACCATTCTTCAAAACTTAAGTATATTAGGTGTTATACCGAACACTACATTGATTATTGTGGTTTCTGTAGCACTTTTAAAAGGGAAAAGAACGGGAAGTATAGCAGGTCTAGGTGCAGGTCTGTTGCAAGACATCATATTTAGTCCTACTATAGGGGCAAATGCTTTTGTATATTTTTTTATTGGTTATTTAATAGGACTAAGCGAACAAAAGGTCTATAGGGAAAGTTTATTTATACCTTTTATTTTTACGCTTATAACTACATTAGCTTATCATGGAGTTTATTATGTTCTTATGTACTTTTTAGGAGTCAATATAAGATTTCATTTTTTCTTAAGAGATACTATTCTTATAGAAACTCTATATAATAGCATATTAATATTACCTATATACAAGTGGTTTTCAAACATCTTTACCGTTCCCTCCATTAAATTTGGAAGGAGATAGGAGTGAGACAATTGAAGTTTTTAGAGAAGTTAAAAGATAGATACAATATAATAATACTACTGATATCCATCATGTTCCTAGTCCTCTCCTTTAGATTAGCTACATTAACCATAGTGAATGGGGATTATTACAGAGAACTTTCTGATACAAAAAGAGTTAAAGAGATTGCAACTACAGCTCCTAGAGGAGAAATAAGAGATAGAAATGGAGTATTGCTTGCTGGAAACAAACCAAGCTTTACTGTTCAGATTCTTAAAGATGAACTTAAGAACATAAAAGATCAAAATGAAAAAAATGATATAATATTGAGTCTTATACGGCTTCTAGAAGAAGATGGAGTAGATTATGTAGATGAATTTCCAATAGAATTAAATGTATTTCAATTTAATGATGAAAACATGAACTTAAATGAAAGTACAAGTGCAATGGACACAGTTATAGATGCAATAGCAGAGAATAATTTACTTCCACAATTATTGGATACTTATTATACAGGAAATAAAGAAGGACATTTTCAATTTGTTACTGTAAATAAAGCTATTCATGCATTGCAGAATAAAGGAATGGACATACCTATAGAAGCAAAGCTAGATGGAAGTAATGTGACTTTACAGTTTAGTGAGAATAAAAATGTTGATAAATGGAAAGAAGAAAATAAATTATCGCCTAATGCAGGAGCAAAAGAAGCACTTTTAAAATTAATAGATAATGACAAAAATATCATAAGAAATGTGTTGGATCACCCTATTTCTAGAGAGCTAGCTTTTAATATGTTAAAGAATAAGGGGCTCATAAATAATATTGATATGTTTCCCTACTCTATTACATTTGATGAAGATTATGCTAAACAAAAGGCTTCTCTTATGAAAAGCTTTAATAGTATAACTAAAGACTCTAAGGCTAAAGATGATTTCATAAATATAGTACTTGAAACAGGCGTAAGAGATTTATTAGAAAAAGTTATTGAAGAGAAAGATGATAAAGACAATATAGTAGGTAGAGTAATTCCAGGAGAGGTTTTAATTAAGAAAATTGAAGAAAAGGGAGAAAAATGTCCTGTAACTTTTGAAATAAGTAAAGATAATAAAAAAGTTATTTATAAATTTAAAGATAAAAATGTATCAACAAAACTTAATCCCTTGAGCTATCTTATTGAACACGGCAAAAATACTAAAGCTATAAATGATATGATTATTGATGATAAGGTGAAAAATGCAGCTCAAGAATTGATATTAAATAATGGTGTAAATCCTAAGATATCTGTATCTGAATGGGAGTATGTAGCGATAAACAATAAAAACAACTGGTATTCTACATTTAAAATACCAAAAAATAGTACTGCGGAAGAAGCTTTTGATCATTTAAGGAAAAAACATAGAATTGATGAAAACTTGAGTAAATACGAAGTAAGATCTATGCTTTTAATATATGATGAGTTAAGTAAACAAGGTTTTAGAGCTTACGAACCTATAAATATTGCTTATGGAATAAATGACATTACGGTGGCAAAGCTTGAGGAAAATAAAATGAATATGCCAGGGATAGATGTATCTATAGAACCAATTAGATATTATCCAATGGGAAATACTGCGGCACATATATTAGGATACTTAGGCAAGATATCCCAATCCCAAGAGATAAAGCAATATGTTGAAGAAAAAAAATATTCACCAAATGCTATAATTGGTAAAACTGGAGTAGAAGAAAAGTTTGAAGAAAAATTAAAAGGTAAAGATGGAATAAAAAAAGTTGAAGTAGATGTCATGGGAAATACCATTAAACTAGTAAATGAGAAAAAGCCAATACCTGGAAGTAATTTGTACCTCACCATAGATTCGGATTTACAAAAAGTAGCAGAAGATTCATTGGAAAGGACATTAAAAGGTATAAGAAGTGGAGGAACTTACGAAAGTGAATGGGGAAATTATAAATTTGGAACTAGTAATAGAAAGGGTAGACCTTATATAAATGCTACCTCAGGAGCTGTTGTAGCTTTAGATGTTAAAACGGGTGAAGTATTAGCATTGGCAAACTATCCTAACTATGATCCAAATTTATTTACAACAGGTATTTCTAGTGCAGACTGGGCAAGTTTATTTCCAGAAAATGAGGAAGATTTATTAGCTCCAAGACCACTATATAATATTGCAATCCAAACAGCAATACAGCCTGGTTCTACTTATAAGATGATAACAGGACTAGCTGCATTGGAAAAAGGCTTAAGTCCAACAAAGACTATAAGAGATATGGGGTATGTTGAATTTGGAGATAAAAGATTTGGTTGTTGGATCTGGAATAATGGCAGAGGAACCCATGGACCAGAAAACCTTTATGATGCATTAAGAGATTCTTGTAACTATTATTTTTATTCAGTTACTATGGGAAAAAACCCTAGAACCGGCGAAGGGTTAGGTATAAAAGTAGATATTGAAGATATAGTAGAAATGTCAAAAAAATTTGGATTAAGCGAAAAGACTGGTATAGAAATAGATATTCCTAATGAATCAACAGGCGGGGTTCCAGATCCTGAAAGAAAAATAGCAACAACTAAGGCAACATTGAAAAAGTTTTTAGAACAAAATTTTAAGAAATATATTAGAGATGATGAAAAACTTTCAAAGACTGAAATCAAAAAAAATATTGAAGATATAATTAGTTGGACAGATTTAGAAGAACCGCTCTCAAGAGGAGAAGTATATCGAAGATTAGAAAAAATGGGCATAGATCCAGATAAAAAAATCAATGGAGATAAAGAAAGTTTAACAGATAAAATAAAATATACTTATCTAAGTCAAGCAGGTTGGACTGCAGCAGATACTTTAAATGTTTCTATAGGGCAAGGAGAGAATGCATATACTCCTATACAAATGGCTAATTATATATCTATTCTTGCCAATGGAGGATATAGAAATAAAGTTACTGTTGTAGATAAAATAAAGAACTATGATAATTCAAAAATTATTCATGATCAAAAAGTTGAAAGGGAAAGAATCAAACTAAAAGATTATGAGCATTTAGAGGATGTAAAACTTGGCATGAGGAAGGTGGTAAGTGAAGGTTCAGCAAGAAGTACTTTTACGAATTTCCCAATACCAGTAGCAGCAAAAACGGGAACTGCCGAAAAAAGCGGAATCAATCCTGCCACTGGAGACACTTATGATGATTTTGCTTGGTTTGTTGCCTTTGGACCCTATGAAGATCCTGAAATAGCTGTAGCAGTAGTTTTATTTCAAGGTGGTAGTGGTGGATATGCAGGACCAATGGCAAGAGATATAATTGCTCAGTATCTAGGATTAAATAACCAAGAACAAAAAGAAAAACAACCGTCTACAACTGAATTGGGAAGGTAAATACTTTCCAATTCTTTTTTTATAAAATTAAGAAGGAAATAAGATTCTTTTGAAGAATTACTATTATATGGAGGTTTTTGGAGGTAATACTATGACACAAGATTTAGTAGTATTTAAAGGAACTAAAGATGGAGTATATATTTACATACGAGATGGAAATTTTGAATCAATAAAGAAAGAATTAGATATAAAGCTGAAAAAATCAAGTTCTTTTTTTAAAGGAGGAAAAATTGTAGATTTCAAGGGAAAAAGTCTTAGTAACGATGAACTTAAAGAACTTGAAGGTATTGTAAGGGATAAATATAATTTAAAGATAATAGAAAAAAAGGAATTAAAAGTTAAAAGTTTTTTTAAAGGCATAGAAGAAGGAATGACTAAGTTTATTAAGACTACTTTAAGATCAGGACAAAAAATTGAATATAATGGAAACGTAGTAATTTTTGGAGATGTAAATCCAGGTTCAATGGTTGTAGCAGGAGGCAATATAGTAGTATTAGGAAATCTAAGAGGAGTAGCTCATGCAGGATATGATGGAAATAAGGAAGCTATTGTTGCTGCTTTTGCTTTGCAACCTACTCAGCTTAGGATAGCAAATCTAATATCTAGACGTCCTGATGAAGACATAGAGTATCCTAAGTGGCCAGAAATAGCAAAAATAGAAGGAAATGAAGTTATTATTGAAAGGTACCTACCAAAAAAATAAATAAAAAGGGAGGCATATAGTATGGGGAAAGTAATAGTCATAACATCGGGTAAAGGTGGAGTTGGAAAAACTACTACTACGGCAAATATAGGGACAGGCTTAGCAATGCTAGGTAAAAAAGTTGTTGTAGTTGATGCAGATATAGGTTTAAGAAATTTAGATGTGGTTATGGGATTAGAAAATAGAATAGTATATGATGTCGTAGATGTCGTAGAGAAAGTTTGTAGATTAAAACAAGGTCTTATTAGAGATAAACGCTATGAAGGACTTTATCTTTTACCAGCAGCTCAAACTAAAGATAAATCTGCCATAAAACCAGAACAAATGCTTGAACTTTGTAATGAATTAAAAGAAGAATTTGATTATATCTTAATAGATTCACCAGCAGGGATTGAATTAGGATTTCAAAACGCAGTTGCTGGGGCTGATGAATCTATAGTTGTAACTACACCAGAAATATCTGCAGTAAGAGATGCTGATAGGGTTATTGGACTTTTAGAGGCAAAGGGATTAAATAGTCCAAAGCTTCTTATAAATAGAATTAGACCAGATATGGTAAAGAAAGGCGACATGATGAATATTGAAGATATGATTGATATATTAGCTATAGATTTACTAGGGGTTGTTCCAGATGATGAAGCTATAGTAGTTTCAACTAATAGAGGAGAACCTGTAGTTTCAGATCAATCTACATTAGCAGGCAAGGCTTATAATAATATTTCTAGAAGAATTATGGGAGAAGAGGTTGAACTATTAAACTTCGATCATGAAGAGGGAAAGTTTACCAGAATAATGAAGATATTATTTGGCAAATAAGGGGGGAATTTTCTTGGATTTCTTGAAGATGTTTTCAAAAAGCAGTAAAAATAGTAAAAATGTAGCTAAAGAAAGACTAAAATTAGTCCTTATTCACGATAGGGCTGATATTTCACCTAAATTTCTTCAAATGTTAGAAAGCGATATAGTAAGAGTAATGTCTGAATATGTAGAAATTGATGAAGAAGGGCTAGATGTAAAAATGACTAGAACTAAAAGAGAGAGCGATGGCAGCTCTGTTCCTGCACTGGTTGCCAATATTCCTATTATAAAAGTAAAAGATAGGGGATAAAAGACTAAAAAATTTAAAAGACAAATAAATGTTGATTTTTTTAGTAGAGTTTTGTATAATCAATGTAGACTTTATTCATCTAGTTTTGTTAAAAAAATAATAAAAAGTGCAGGAGGGGGACACAAATGACAAAAAAGGTTTTATCTCTTATGTTAGTTGCAATATTGGCAATGACTATTTTTGTTGGTTGTGCAAAAGATGAAGCACCAAAGACAGATGAACCAAAGGAAGGCGAAAAAGAGACTTCAGAAGAGGCTACAGGTGGGGAACTAAAAGATGGAAAATATTTAGTTAAATTGCCAGTAAGTGATCATATGAATTACCCAATGGCAACTATGGAAGTAAAAGATGGAGAAATTGCCTCATTTGATTATAATGAATATTTTGCAGATTCTGGTGAAGCAAAGAATTCAGATAACTATAATTATGAGGAAGGATTAGAAGTAATAAAGAATTTAAATGAGCAATTTATGGACAAGAAAGCTGCAGAGTCAATAGATTATGATGCTGTATCAGGTGCAACTCATACTAAGGAAAGCTTTAAGGAAGTAGTAGCTCGTCTTATAGAGAAAGCAGAAAAAGGCGAAGTTTATGAGCCTACTTATAAAGATGGTGAATATGAAGCCAAAGCTGATGAAGAAAGTCATGGATGGTTATCAGAAATTAAAATTGTAGTTAAAGAAGGAACTATAATTGGAGTAGATTTTAAAGATGTAGCAGTTGAAGATATGGAAGGGGAAAAGGTTGTACTAGATAAAGAAACTAAAGAACCAGTTATGGAAGATGAAGAAACTCCAAAGACAGAACCAACTAATATTAAAAAAGGCGATATAAAATCCTTAGAGAACTATTCTTACTTACCTTCTTTTGATACAATCAAAGAATTGACAAAGCAAATAATAGATAATAATGGAATAGAAGATTTAGAATTAGATGGAATATCAGGAGCAACTAATACTAAAAATACATTTATAGAATTAGCTACAAAAGCATTAGAAGGTACAAAATAGGAAGCTTTTAAGAAACCCTAACAAAAAGTTAGGGTTTCTTAACTTCATTGATAGATTGAAGAGGGGAGAAAAAATGAGATATAAAAATAAAGTAATACTCATACTAATTTCAATTTTATTAGTTTCAGTTTTTTTAGGAGGATGTAAAAAAGAAGAAGATAAAGAACCACTTTCGAAGACAGATTTTATGATGGATACAGTAATGACTATTAAATTATATGATGAGAAAAATGAGGAAATATTAGACAAAGCATTTCAAAGAATTAAAGAGATTGAAGGTAAAATGAGTACTACTATAGAAGATAGTGATGTAAGTAAAATAAATAAAAATGCAGGGAAAACACCAGTAAAAGTAGATGATGAAGTATATAAAGTACTAGTTAGAGCGAAATATTTTGCTGAATTAACAGATGGAGCCTATGAACCAACTATAGGGCCTTTAGTAGACCTTTGGGATATTAGAAATGAAGGAAAGAACAACAAACATGATATTCCTTCTAAGGAAGATATAGAGAAAGCTTTAAATAAAGTAGACTATAAAAAATTAGAACTATTGGAAGACAATAAAGTTTTCTTAAAAGAGGAAGGAATGAGGCTAGATTTAGGTGGAATAGCTAAGGGGTATGCGGCAGATGAAATAAAAAGGATTCTAAAAGAAAATGGAGTAAATAGTGCTATAGTAGATTTAGGTGGAAATATCTATGCTGTAGGTTCAAAAGCTCAAGATGAGTACTGGAAGATTGGAATACAAAATCCTAAGGGTCAAAGAGGTAGTTACGCAGGAATAATGGAGGTAAAAGATAGCTCAGTAGTGACTTCAGGGGATTATGAAAGGTATGTTGAAGTAGATGGTAAGAAATATCATCACATAATAGATTCTAAAACTGGTTATCCTTCGGACAATGAATTATCAGCTATAAGTATCATAGCGAAAAGCTCTACAGATTCAGATGCATTATCAACTGCATTATTTGTACTGGGAAGAGAAAAGTCAGAAGAAGTTTTAAAAAAATTGGAAGGTATAGAACTAATATATATTACTAAATCAGATAATATATATATTTCACCTGGAATTAAAGATAAGTTTAATTTAAAGAATGATAATTTTGATTTAAAGGTTAATAAATATTAAAATGAATACTAATGTGAATAAAACCCGCCAGTAATAAATATTATATTATTAAATAGGCGGGTGATATTATGATTAAAAACAGGTATAAGAAAAGAACTAAAAGGTTTAAAACTAATTTTAAAGGTAAAAATTTTTATAAAAAACAGTTAAACAAAGTATTTATAGCTTTGATTATACTTCTAATTGTTTTAATAATACAAAAAATCAACATTTCGTTTACAAACAAAGTAATACGAATAATAGACAGAGGAATTAGACATGAATTTGACATAAAAGTTGGGGGGAGGAAAGTATTAGACTTTTCAAAAAAGGTTTTTAAATTCCCAGAAAAAGCAGTGTCTGTATTTAGTTTTGATAATAAAAATGAATCCTATATTTCTCCACTAGAGGAAGGAGTACAGAAAACTTCTAGAAATACAAAAGGTGTAGATATTATTTCTAATAAAAGTAAAGAAGTTTTATCCATAGGAAAAGGAACTGTTACAAGAATAGAAGATAGAAAAAAATCGGGATATTATGTAACTATAGATTATAAAGATTTTGAAGCTACTTATGGACAACTAGATAAAATAAATATATCTATGGGAGATGTAGTTTTTAAAGGAGAGAAAATTGGAACTTTAGGAGAATTGAATGGAAAAAGCACTCCATTATATTTTGAAATTTGGAAAAATGGGAATAATATAAATCCTAAGGATATTGTAAAACTTAATTAAAAATACTATAAAAAAGATAAAAAAAATGGTAGTATAGTACTTGCAGATAAAAAAATGAAGGTGATTAGATGATTAATTTAGAAAAGTTTGAAAGAATACTCAATAGAGTTGAAAAACCAGCTAGATATATTGGAATGGAAGAAAATTCAATAAAAAAAGATTTAAGTAAAATGAATATTAAATTTGCTTTTGCTTTTCCAGATGTATATGATGTAGGAATGTCTCATGTAGGTCTTCATATACTTTATAACCTTATAAATGTAAAAGAAGATATTTGTTGTGAAAGAGTATTTGCACCATGGACAGATATGGAACAGGAAATGAAAAAAGTAAATATTCCATTATTTACTTTAGAAAGCAAAGAACCTATTAAAAACTTTGATTTTCTTGGATTTACACTACAATATGAAATGAGTTATACAAATATTATAAATATGCTCCATCTGGGACAAATTCCAATTTATTCAAAGGATAGAACAGAAGAAGACCCTTTTGTTATAGGTGGAGGTCCTTGTGTGTATAATCCAGAACCACTTGCAGAGTTTATAGACTTTTTTGTAATCGGTGAAGGAGAAGAGGTAATATTTGAGATATTTAATGAGTATAGGGAATGGAAAAAATCAGATGGTACTAGAGATGATTTTTTAGAAAATATAAGTAAGATTGAAGGGATATATGTACCTAAATACTTTAATATATATTATAAAGAAGATGGTACTATAAAAAAGATAGAGCCTAATATAGTGGCAAATAGCCAAAAAGTTAAAAAGAGAATAATTAAAGATTTAAATAAATCATATTTTCCAGATAAAATTATAGTTCCTTATATAGAAACAGTTCATGACAGAATTTCTCTTGAAATATTCAGGGGATGTACAAGAGGATGTAGATTTTGTCAAGCTGGGATTATATATAGGCCTATAAGGGAAAGAAATATAGATACTATTATAAATCTTTCTGAAGATCTAGTAAAAAACACAGGTTATGAAGATATTTCATTAATGTCACTTAGTTCATGCGATTATTCTCAATTAGAAGTTTTAATTAGGGAATTAATGGATAAATATAAGGAAAAGAAAGTTGGCATATCTTTGCCTTCTTTAAGGTTAGATTCTTTTACTCAGAATATAATTCAAGAAATAGAAAAAGTGAGAAAGACTGGCCTTACATTTGCTCCTGAAGCAGGTAGTCAGAGACTTAGGGATGTAATAAATAAAGGGGTTACAGAAGAAGATTTAGAAAATGCAGTGACCTATGCATTTGATGAAGGTTGGTCAAGAATAAAACTATATTTTATGATTGGATTGCCTACAGAAACAGAAGAAGACATTTTAGGCATAAAAGATTTAGGATATAGAGTAAAAGACATATTTTTTAGTGTACCAATGGATAAAAGAAAAGGAAATTTTGTTGTCACTGTTAGCACATCTTGTTTTGTTCCAAAACCTTTTACTCCTTTCCAATGGATAGGACAAAATACTATTGAAGAGTTTAACGATAAAATAAAGCTTTTGAAAGAGAATATTAAAGATAGAAAGATTATATATAATTATCATGATCCAAAACTAAGTTATTTAGAAGCTGTACTAGCAAGAGGAGATAGAAAGGTTGGGAAAGTATTAGTAGAAGCTTGGAAAAATGGCTGTAAATTTGATGGCTGGTCAGAGTTCTTTAGCTTTGAAAAATGGATGGAGGCTTTTAAACAAGTTAATATAGATCCAGATTTTTATGCAATTAGGGAAAGAGAACTTGACGAAGTTTTGCCTTGGGATTTTATTGATGTGGGAGTATCAAAAGAATATCTATCAAGAGAATATGAAAAGGCCTTAAAAGGAGAATTAACCAACGATTGTAGATTAGGCTGTACTGGATGCGGAATAAATAAAAGTTTTTCAGGTGGTGTTTGTAATTGATTTTAAGGGTTAAGTTTACAAAAGAAAACTATTTAAAATATATATCACATTTAGATTTAATGAGGCTTTTTCAAAGAGCTTTTAGAAAAGCGAATATTCCAATGAAATATTCAGAGGGATTCAATCCTCATCCTAAGTTTTCAATAGCTTCAGCACTTTCATTAGGAATTTCAAGTGTTGGAGAATATATGGATTTAGAACTAGAAAAGAAAATATCAATAACTACTTTTATTCATAGAATGAACCAAGTATTACCAGATGATATAAAAATATTAAAGGCAGAGTATATAGAAGATAATAAATCAGTTTCTTCAATGATAGATTGGGGATATTATAAAATTCAGTTTAAATTAGAAAACAATTTAACTGAAGAAGAAGTAAAGAAGAATGTTGAAGATGTTTTAAAATTAGATGAAATAATTATAATAAAACAGAAAAAGAAAAAAGGCAAAATTCGTGAAAGAGAGAAAAATATAAGACCTTCTATAGGGAATGTAGTACTTAAGGAAGTAAAAGAGGATTTGGTAAATATGGAGGTTTTATTAAAAACAGGAGATAGTGGAAACTTAAAGGCAATAGATTTTTTAAGCTCACTGGAGAAATATACAAGCCTTAATATTATAGATGATACTATCGGAATCCATAGATTGGAACTGTATACAGAAAGGCATGAAGAAATAGTTCCTCTTTTATAATTTAGGAGAGATAGAATGAATTATATACTTATAGATGTAAAAAAAGATAAAAATAGAATAGGCATAGTAGAAGAAGATAGGCTAGTTGAATTTTATATAGAAAAACACAATGAAAAGATATTAGGAAATATATATAGGGGTAAGGTTGTAAATGTACTTCCGGGGATGGAAGCTGCATTTGTAGATATAGGAGAGAAAAAGAATGCTTATCTTTATATAAAAGATGTACTACCTAAGGAAAGGTATAATGAAGATAAACTTTCAATAGAGGATCTAGTCAAAGTTGGGGATGATATAATAGTTCAGGTTATAAAAGAAGCCATAGGTACTAAGGGACCTAAAGTTACAGCGCATATAACTATTCCTAGTAACTATATGGTTTTGACCCCTTATTCTAGCAAGGTATCAATTTCTAGAAAAATTGTAGATAAAGATGAAGTAAAGAGACTGCTAAAAGTAGGAGAAAATATAAAAAGAGAAGAGATAGGAATGATTTTTAGAACAGCTTCTGAAAATGTAGAAGAGGCTAAATTAGAAGAAGAACTAAATTTTCTCATAGATTTATATAAGAAAATAGAGAGGGAAAGGAATTTTTCTCCCTCTCCAAAATTAATCTATAAAGAAATGGATAGTATAAGTAAAATTATTAGAGATGTTTTTATAAATTTTCAAGGCAAATTAATTATAAATAATATAGATAAGTATAAGGATATATTAGATTTAATAGAAGGTATAGATTCAAATTCTATAAAGGGTATTGAATTAAGAGATGGGGACGATATTTTTAAAACTTATAATATCACGGATGAAATAAAAAAAGCTTTAGGTAGAAAAGTATTTCTTAGAAGTGGAGGATATTTAGTTATAGATGAAACGGAAGCCTTAACTTCTATTGATGTAAATACTGGAAAATATATTGGGAAACTAGATTTAGAAAGTACTGTATTAAAAACTAACTTAGAAGCAGTAGAAGAATTGGCAAGACAGCTAAGACTTAGAAATATTGGAGGAATAGTAATAATAGATTTTATAGCAATGAAAAATAAAGAGGATGAAGAACTAATACTAAGTAGTCTAGAAGAAGAATTTAAGAAGGATAGGACAAAGACTAGTGTGATGGGAATAACTAAATTAGGATTGGTAGAAATGACTAGAAAAAAAGTGAGAAATCGTCTTTCATGGGATTATTTTAAAGTTTGTCCTCATTGTGATGGCAAGGGGAAAATATTAATTGATTAACATTGACAAATAGTCTTTTTTTTGATAAAATAAATTTCTGTAAGTAGCCGCACAGTGTAGGTTTTAAAGCATAGTCACCTGACATTGGCGAGACTGGATAGGGGAGGTGCAATCTAAATGTACGCTGTAATTGAAACAGGAGGAAAACAATATAGGGTTCAAGAAGGAGATACTATTTTTGTTGAAAAGCTAGATGCAGATAATGGAGAACAAGTAAGCTTTGATAAAGTTTTATTTGTTTCTAAAGATGATGATCTAATTGTTGGTAAACCTTATATTGAAGGAGCTAAAGTAGAAGGAAAAGTTTTAGAACAAGGAAAAGGAAAGAAAGTTATAGTTTTCAAATACAAAGCAAAGAAAAACTATAGAAAAAAACAAGGACATCGTCAACCATATACAAAAGTAAAAGTTGAAAAGATTTTAGGATAATTAAAATGATAAAGATAGAAATATATAAAGATATTGTAGGCAATATATTTATATATTCAGTGGAGGGTCATGCAGGATATTCTACAAAAGGTAATGATATAGTTTGTTCAGCAGTTTCTATGTTGGCTCAAACTACTCTTATTGCATTGAATAAAGTTGGAAAAATAGATGAAGAATCTATAGATTATTCAATAGATGAAGAAAAGGGTATTTTAAAAGTAGCTATTCCTAGGGATCTTCCTAATGAACAATTAAATATTACCAATACAATATTGAAAACTATGGAAGTAGGAATTAAAGCTGTAATAGACAGCTATCCGGAATATATAACTCTCAAATACAGGGAGGTGGAATGATATGATAAAGTTAAATTTACAATTGTTTGCAACTAAAAAAGGAGTAGGTTCCTCAAGAAATGGTCGTGACAGTGAAGCAAAAAGACTAGGAGTAAAAAGAGGAGACGGTCAACTTGTGTTAGCAGGAAATATTCTAGTTCGTCAAAGAGGAACAAAAATTCATCCAGGAACAAATGTAGGTAGAGGTTCAGACGATACTTTATTTGCAAAAGTTGATGGTTTTGTTAAATTTGAGCAAAAAGGTAAAAACAGAAAACAAGTTAGTGTATATCCAGTAGAAGTAGAAGAATTAGCATAGATAAAAGATCAGCTTACCTAAAAAAGGTAAGCTTTTTTATTCTTATAAGAAAGCTTTTTTAAGAATCATAAAAAGAGGTAAGGGGATGGACAGTTTGAACGGAATTTCTGAAAGCCATAAAGAAAAAGTTGAATATATATCTTATATGAAAGATGTATTTAGAGATCAAAGACATGATTATATGAATTATTTTCAAGTGATATATGGTTATCTACAGCTTGGAAAAATAGAAGAGGCATTAAGACAAATTAAAAAAATCATTCGATTAAATTCAAACTTAAGCCAAATATACAAAATGTCACTTTTTAATGTCAGTATTTATTTAGATAGGGCTATTAGGGAAATGGGAGATTTAGACTATGTAATAAATCTCCATATTTTAAATAATAGGCAAGATACTATCTGCTTTATTGATAATGAAGAAGAAATAATTAAAAATTTAGATTTGATTTTCAAGCATTTTATTGAAGAAGATATACAATTTAAAAGAAATATAGATATAGAAATAGAAGAATTTAAAGATAGAATATCTTTCACATTTTCTGGAGAAAATAAAATATCTACATTAATTAAAAATAGTAAAGATGCAGATATTATTGAAGATAATGAAAGAGTTAGTGTGATTTTCAAGTATAAAAATCCTATAGAGTGTTTGAATATAGAATAGTATTGACAGGGTTAATAGAATTGGTATAATTAAATTACTAAACATTAGCAGGATAATAAGTGTAAAAGGATGATATTATGTTTGTAGATATAGCAAAAATACGTTTAAAAGCAGGTAAAGGTGGAGATGGGGCAGTTGCTTTTAGAAGGGAAAAATATGAACCTTCTGGTGGACCTTATGGAGGAGATGGAGGAGATGGAGGAAGTATAATCCTTCAAGTAGATGAAGGATTAAAAACCTTAATGGATTTTAAATATAAAAGGGTTTATAAAGCTGAAAATGGTGAAGATGGAAAAACAAAAAAACAATATGGAAAAAGTGGAAAAGATTTAGTACTTAGGATACCTCCAGGAACTGTTGTAAAAGATGTAAAAACTGGAGGAGTAATTATAGATTTTAAAGATAAAGACGAAAGCTTTGTTATCGTAAAAGGAGGCCGAGGAGGAAAAGGCAATGCTAAATTTGCAACTTCCACTAGGCAGGCACCAAGGTTTTCAGAAGCAGGAGAAAAAGGCGAAGAAAGAGAAATAATTTTCGAATTAAAATTGTTAGCAGATGTTGGACTAGTTGGTTTTCCCAATGTGGGCAAATCTACACTACTTTCAATTATGTCTGCCGCAAAGCCTAAGATAGCCAATTATCATTTTACAACTTTAAAACCTAATTTAGGAGTTGTAAGGATAGAGGAAGGAAAAAGCTTTGTTATGGCAGATATTCCAGGGTTAATTGAAGGAGCCCACGAAGGTGCAGGTTTAGGGCATGAATTTCTTAGACATGTGGAAAGAACTAGACTTATAGTCCACATAGTAGATGCTTCTGGAATAGAAGGCAGAAATCCTTTAGATGATTTCTATAAAATAAATGAAGAATTAAAAAACTATAACCCTAAGCTATCAAAAAAGCCTCAAATAGTAGTAGCTAATAAAAAAGATATAGGTACTTGGAATGAAGGATATAAGATGTTAAAGGAAGAATTGGGAAAGGAAGGTTATGAAGTTTTTCCGATATCTGCTGCAACAGGGGAAGGAGTAGATAAGCTAAAATATATAATATGGGAAGAACTTTCAAAAATTGAAGCAGACTATGAAACTTTTGATGAGGTAGTTGAATTTAAAGAAACAGAAGAAAAAGAAGAAATAGTAGTAAAACTAGAGGAAGGAAAATTTGTTGTAGAGGGAGCTTTTGTTGAAAAGCTAGTGTATTCAACTAATTTTGATGATTTAGATTCCTTAAGATATTTTCAAAACACTCTTATAAAGAAAGGAATAGTAGAAGAATTAAAAAAATTAGGCATTGAAGAAAATGATACAGTATATATTTGTGGATTTGAATTTGAATTCTTTGAATAGAAAATATATGGAGGTTAAAAGAGAAAAATGGAGTGCTATAATTGTGGAAATTGCAAAGAAAACAATCCAACTTATTATTGTATAGCAAAAGACAAAGTAATTATAAATGAAAATTATAGACCAGAAGAGAGAAAAAGGAATGGATGGAAAAAAGGAAATAAAGACTATGAAGTTCATAGAAGGAATACTAGAAAAGAAATAGAAATTTAAGAGGCATTTTAAGGGAGTGTATTAATTGTTAACAGGGAAACAAAGAAGTTATCTTAAAAGTATTGCTAATGGAATAGAATCCATATTCCAGATTGGGAAAAATGGTATCAATGAAAATTTTATAAAACAAGTAGATGAAGCATTAGAAGCAAGAGAAATCATAAAAATAAATGTATTAAAAAATAGTTTCTTAGATACAAAAACTGCAGCTAATGAGGTAGCCAAATTAACAGATGCAGAGTTTGTCCAAAGCATAGGAAATAAATTTGTAATATATAAAGAATCTGAAGAAAATAAAAAAATAAATTTACCTTAAAAGATTGGCTTAGCCAATCTTTTTTATGTAGTTTAGATATATAATCTAATATATAGTATAATATCGGAGGGAGATAATTGACAAGATATAAGATGGGGATAATGGGTGGTACTTTTGATCCCATACATATAGGACATTTAATATTAGCAGAAGAAGCAAAAAATTATTTTGGACTTGACAAAATTATTTTTATCCCTACAGGTAGGCCACCTCATAAACATTGGGATAATATGGCGGAACCTATAAAAAGATATGAAATGACACTATTAGCTACAACAGACAATCCAGATTTTATAGTGTCATCTATAGAAATCGATAGAGAAGGTACTACCTATACTATTGATACAATAAAATATCTAATAAAAAAATATAGTGACACAGAATTTTACTTTATAACAGGTGCAGATTCAATAGTAGAAATATCTAATTGGAAAAACTTTAAAGAGCTCCTATCTCTTTGTAAATTTATCACAGCGAAAAGAGCAGTTGTTTCAGACAATAAATTAGAAAAAACTATTAGTGAAATAGAAAAAAAATTAGGGATTAGTATAGATATTTTACCTATACCATATATAGATATATCATCTACAAATATAAGAAATAAAATGAAGAAAAATGAATCTATAAAATATTATTTACCTGATAGTGTTAGAGATTATATTTTAAAAAACGAACTATATATTGATTAAAATATGGGGGATTTAATATGTTTGAAGACTGGATACATGAAAAACTTAAGACAGAGATAGGTATTGTGAGATATAATCATTCTATAGGGGTTATGGAGACAAGTATAAAGCTAGCAAAACATTATGGTGTTAATGAAAGAAGTGCAGCATTAGCAGGTCTTCTTCATGACTGTGCTAAGTCCAAAGATAAAAGAAAATTATTGAAAATGGCTGATGAGTTTGGTATAATTCTAGATAATGTTATGAAAAATAATGTAGAATTAATTCATGGTCCATTAGGTGCTGAAATTGCCAAAAGACAATATAATATAGAAAATAAGGAAATATTATCTGCAATACAATATCATACTACTGGGAAAGAGGATATGAGTTTGTTAGAAAAAATTATTTTTATAGCAGATTATATTGAACCTAATAGAAAATTTAAAGGTGTTGAGGAAGTTAGAAAACTAGTCCTTGAAAATCTAGAGGAGAGCTTAATCTATGCAATGGACAATACTATTAAGTTTATAATTAATAGCGGGGGGTTAATACATTTAAATACAGTAAAAGCAAGAAATTATTTGAAAATAGAAAAAAGTTTGGAGTGAGGTCTAGTGAAAAAGAAATTTCGTAAGACATTTTTTATATCTTTCCTAGCATTTGCTATTCTTTATAGTGGAGCAGCTTATTATTACATAAATATTAGAGACAAAGAAACTAGGAGTAATGCTGATTTATTTGATAAATTTAGGAACGAAGATGATGGTAATGATGAATTGACATTTCTTTTATTAGGTATAGATAGTAAAGATGTTTCTAGTGATGAAAAAGAAAGATCAGATACTATGATGTTATGTAATGTAAATAAATCAACAGGAAGTGTCTCAGTCTTATCAATACCTAGGGATACGAGAGTAGATATTAGAGGAAGAAGAAATAAGGAAAAAATTAATCATGCCCATATGTATGGAGGACCAGATTTATCAGTAAAAACAGTTAGAGATTTTCTCGGAATAGATTTAGATTATTATGTAAGGGTTGATTATAAAATAGTAGAAGAGTTTGTAGACTTAATAGGTGGTGTTGAAGTAGACGTGCCTATAGATATGCGCTATAGTGATCTAGCAGCTGACCCACCTTTACATATCAACTTAAAAGAAGGAAGACAGGTATTAGATGGAGATAAAGCTTTGCAATTTTTGAGATTTAGAAAAGGTTATAAGGATCAGGATTTGGGAAGAATAAGAGCACAACAACAATTTATTGAATCAGCTATTTCTAAAACCTTAAAACCGGGTAATATAGTTAAAATTCCTAAGATGGTAGAAACATATTATAGATATGTAGACACAAATATACCTTTGGAAACAATTATGAGATTTGCATTAAAAGCAAAAGATATAAATACAGAGAATTTGGAAATGGCTACTTTGCCAGGAGAACCAGAAATGATAGATAAAATATCATATTATATCGTTTATGAAGAAGAGATGAATGAGTTAGTTAAAAATATGTTTATTAATCATGAAACAGTAGAAAATAAATCTATAGATAGAGAGAATGAAGAAACCAATTAATACTTACAGGAGGTATTATTAGTGAAGGAACTTGATGAGAGACTTTCTATTATATCAAAGGCTTGTGATGATAAAAAAGCATTTGATATAAAAATTTTAGATATATCAAAATTAAGTAGTATAGGGGATTATTTTGTTATTGCTAGTGGCAATTCTACAACTCAAGTTGTTGCCATTGCAGATGAAATTGAGGAAAAGATGGAAAAGTCGGGTTTTGAATTATTGCAAAAAGAAGGACAAAACTCTGCCAGATGGATTTTACTGGATTTTGGTGATATTATTGTGCATGTATTCCATAAAGAGGCTAGAGAGTTTTATAATTTAGAAAGACTTTGGACAGATAGTAATAAAATTGAAGTGTAAATAAAAATACAATCTAAAAGTCTTCCCATTTTCATTGAAAATGGGAAGACTTTTAATACAAGAGGAGGTTCAAAAATATGGAAACAACATACATATCTACAGATAAGGGACCTGCAGCTATAGGTCCTTATTCTCAAGGTACCAAGATAGGCAATATGGTTTTTACATCTGGTCAATTAGGAATTGATCCCCAAACTGGGGAATTTGTCAATTCCAGTATTGAAGAAGAAACAAGACAAAGCTTAGAAAATCTTAAAGCTGTAGTTGAAAAGGCTGGTGGAACCCTTAAGAATGTGGTTAAAGTAACAATATTCATTAAAAATATGGGGGATTTTTCAAAAATAAACGGAGTATATGGAGAATATTTTGATTCTCATAAACCTGCCAGATCCTGTGTAGAGATAGCTGAGTTACCTAAAAACGGTAATGTAGAGATTGAAGCTATAGCAATTATATAAAAAAATAGACTCAAAATGGTTAACCATTTTGAGTCTATTTTTTTATATAAAGGATTTTCTTTTTCTTCTTTTCGCTTTTTTAATATGTAAAATCATTCTCCAAAATACAAATAAAACAATTAGTGATAACCACCATTTTCCAAACAAATAGTTTTTAACTATTTGTTTATACAAAGGCATTGCTTCTACATCTGCAGTTGAAATAATATTTACATATCCTAAAGAATTTCCATCAAGAGAATATTCGATTTTTCCTAAAGCTTGTCCTTTAGAAATAGGTGCTTCCAATGTAGAAGGAAGGGAAATATTTGTTTTAACTTTAGATTTACTACCCTTAGGAAGATATACATAAAAATCATCTGCTGATACACCAGTTATAAATTTATTGGTTCCATTTTTGATATTCACATTCCCAATAAATTCATTTTTAGAAGTTAGAAAATTTTTGTCGAAACTATCAAATCCATAATTTAATAGTTTGTGACTATCTATATAAATATTTCTGCCTTCAGATTTTAATACAACAGATATAAGTCTAGCATTTCCTTTTTTTGCAGAAGTAACTAAACAATTTTGAGCAACTGATGTATAACCACTTTTTACTCCATCCACCCCATCATATTTTATAGGTATTGTTTCTCCATTTAAATCTATTTTTTTCTGACTATAAAGCAGTCTATTAGAAGATTGTAAATATCTAGACTCATCTTTTTTATTAGTAGCTGGAATTATGTAATGATAATTTTTAACAATATCCCTGAAAGTTTTATTTTTCATAGCATATTTTGCAATAAGAGCTAAATCATAGGCTGTAGTTACGTGGTTATCATTAGGTAATCCATTCGGGTTTTCGAAATGGGTATTTAATGCTCCAATTTTTTCTGCTTTTTCATTCATTAGTTTTGTAAACTCCTCAACACTTCCTGAAATATGAATTGCAATAGCTACAGCTGCATCGTTAGCGGATTCTATTAAAAGAGCATGTACTAAATCATTTAATATTAACTCTTCCCCAGGTTCTAAAGCAATATGTGTCCCGTCAAGTCCCTTTATTACCTCATCAGTTATAGTGACTGTTTCATTTAAATCACCTAATTCAATGGCTAATATTCCAGTCATTATTTTAGTGGTGCTAGCTGGATAAAGTTGCTTATTAGCATTTTTTTCATACAATATTTGTCCTGTTTCTTCATCAATAAGGATTGCTCCTTCTCCTGAAAGATCAAGATTATCAGTAGAAGCATTTTCTGCATAGGAAAAACTACAAGAATTTCCAAGAATAATTACTATTAATATAAGCAATATCTTTTTCAAAGTACCCACACCTTCCTTAACTGTATTGATATTAGTATATCAAAAAATAAAGTTATTTTTAATATAAATTAAAAAAAAGAAGGAAAAAAACAGATTTTAATAGAATTAAGATAGAATTAAGTTAATAGAAAAATGCAACAGGGGGGATAAAGATGAAAATCTTTACAAAAAGAGAGCAAATAGTTATACTATTGTTAGTTATACTAGTAGGGGTTATTACATTTTATGGCTTTCGTGGGAATGATAACAAGATAAGTAATACGGGTTTAAAAGATGAGGAAATAGGAATTAGAGAAGTCAACGAAGATGAAAATATAGATGAAGAGCCAGAATATATTATGGTACATATAAGTGGACAAGTATTTAATCCAGGTCTAATTGAGTTGAAAAATGGTTCTAGAGTAATAGATGCAGTAAATAATGCTGGTGGTCTCAAGGAAGAGGCAGACTTGGATAGGATAAACTTAGCAAAGAAATTAATAGATGAGCAAAAGATATATATTCCCAAAATAGGGGAAGAAATAGAAATAGTAGAAGAGGAAGATGGATCTAGTGAAAATACTCAAGAAAGCTCTGGAGATAGTAGTAATAAAATAAATATAAATACAGGAACTAAAGAAGAATTGATGAGTTTACCTGGTATAGGAGAAGTACTTGCTGAAAGGATCATAGAGTATAGAGAGTCAAATAGTTTTAAATCTATAGAAGATGTTAAAAATGTATCAGGAATAGGGGATAAAAAATTCGAAAGTATTGAGGATATGATTATTGTAAATTGAAAGGAATGATATATAAATGGATGAGAAAAGGCTTACTCAATTAACTAAAAGTTCTGGATGAGCTGCAAAAATAGGTCCAGATACCTTGGCACAAGTTTTGTGTCAATTACCAAAAACTTATGATGAGAATTTGATTGTAGGTCTTGATACTTCTGATGATGCAGCAGTTTATAAAATCAATGATGATTTAGCTATTATCCAAACGTTAGACTTTTTCACTCCTGTAGTTGATGATCCTTATACTTTTGGACAAATAGCTGCTGCCAATTCTTTAAGCGATGTTTATGCTATGGGTGGTGAACCAAAATTAGCTATGAATATAGTTTGCTTTCCAAACTGTCTATCCCCAGATGTTTTAGCTGAAATTTTAAAAGGTGGACATGATAAAGTAAAAGAGTCTGGTGCCGTATTAGTTGGTGGTCATACTGTTGAAGATGACGAGCCTAAATATGGTCTTTCTGTTACTGGGTTTGTTCACCCTAATAAAGTTCTTACCAATGGAGATGCTAAACCCAATGATTTATTAGTACTTACAAAACCTATAGGAATAGGTATTATAAATACTGCGATAAAAGGTGGATTAGCAACTAAAAAACACTATGATGAAGCTGTCAAAGTAATGACTACATTAAATAAATTTGCAATGGAAGCAGGTAATAAAGTGGGTATAAATGGTTGTACAGATGTAACTGGTTTTGGATTATTAGGGCATGGGTTAGAATTAGCGGAAGCAAGTTCTGTAACCTTAAAAATCAACTATAAAGATATCCCCTTAATTGAAGGAGTATTAGAGTATGCTCAGATGGGGTTAGTGCCAGCAGGAGCTTACTCTAATGAAGTCTATATAGGGGATAAAGTTAAAATTAGTTCAGACATACCAAGAGAGATAGTAGATGTATTATATGATCCACAAACTTCTGGTGGACTTCTTATGTCTGTACCAGAAGATAAAGTAGATAAATTATTAGGAGAATTAAAAAATACACCTACTTCTTTTGGAGTTATTGGCAAAGTACTAGATAAGGAAGATAAATGTTTAATAATAGAATAAAAGAGAAGGAAGGGTGAAGATGGAAAAGAGAAACTTATTTAGCTTGATACCAAAAGTTGATGAACTTTTAAAAGAACCATTAATGACGAAATTATTAGATAAATTGCCAAGAGTTGTAGTAGTAGATTCTATAAGAGAAGAGATCCAATTTTTGAGGGAAGACATTAAAAATAATTTTATAACAGAGAAAAATATTGATAAAAGAATTGAGAAATTACCTAGATTAATAGAAAAAAGAGCCAATAAAAAAAATAGTTTTAAACTCAAAAAGGTTATAAATGGAACAGGGGTGGTTATCCATACTAATTTAGGTAGATCTCCAATTGATGAAGAAGTAATGAAAAATGTTTTAGAGATTTCTTCCAATTATTCAAACCTTGAATTTGATTTAGAAAGTGGAAAAAGAGGTTCAAGATATAGTCATTTAGAAAAAATTCTATCAGATATAACTGGTGCAGAAGCAGCTATGGTAGTCAATAATAATGCTGCAGCAGTAATGTTAGTTCTGAGCACATTAGCTAAAGAAAAGGAAGTTATAGTCTCCAGAGGAGAGTTAATAGAGATAGGAGGTTCTTTTAGAGTTCCTGAAGTCATGGAGCAGAGTGGCGCAGTCTTAGTAGATGTAGGAACTACTAATAAGACCCATATATGGGATTATGAAAAGGCTATCAATGAAGAGACTGGAGCTTTTCTAAAAGTTCATACTAGTAATTATAGGATTTTAGGATTTACATCTTCAGTTTCAATAGAAGAATTATATGAATTGAAAAACAGATATAGTATTCCCTTAGTAGAGGACTTAGGTAGTGGTGTTTTAATAGATTTATCTAAATATGGTTTAGAATACGAGCCTACAGTCCAAGATTCTATTAGAAAAGGTGTAGATATAGTTACATTTAGCGGGGATAAGCTATTAGGAGGACCTCAGGCTGGGATTATTGTTGGAAAAAAAGAATATATTGATGAAATGAAAAACAATCCCCTAACCAGAGCTATTAGGGTAGATAAATTTACAATATCTGCATTAGAAGCTACTTTAAAATTATATCTAGATGAAGAGGTAATGAAGGAAAAAGTTCCGACAATCAATATGCTAACATTATCTCAAGGAGAACTAGAAGATAAAGCCAATATTTTGAAAGAAAAGTTAAAATATAACATGAATGACAAAGATATTAATATAGAAATAGTAGATGATTATTCAGAAGTAGGGGGAGGGTCCTTGCCTTTAGAAAAATTGCCTACAAAATGTATATGTATTTCCCTTAAAGATTTAAGTGTGTCTAAATTTGAAAAATCCTTAAGGAACTTTAAAATACCTATTATAACTAGAGTGTATAAAGATAAAATTTACATTGATATGAGAACTATAAGAGAATCTGATTTTGATACTATAGTTAAAGGAGTATTAGAGGCTTTAAATGAAGTTAAAGGGGTGTTTTAAAATGAAGCATTTTATAGTTGGAACTGCAGGACATATTGATCATGGAAAAACTACTTTGATAAAAGCATTAACAGGGAGAGAAACAGATAGATTAAAGGAAGAGCAGAAAAGGGGAATATCTATTGAATTAGGATTTACTTATTTTGATTTACCAAGTGGTAAGAGGGCTGGAATCATAGATGTACCCGGGCATGAAAAGTTTGTCAAAAATATGTTGGCAGGAGTTATAGGTATAGATATAGTTATATTGGTAGTAGCTGCTGATGAAGGAGTAATGCCTCAAACAAAAGAACATTTAGATATACTACAGCTATTAGGAATTAAGAAGGGATTTATAGTATTGACTAAAATTGATTTAGTAGACGAAGAATGGATGGAGTTGGTAATGGAGGATATAAAGGAGCATGTAAAAAACACCTTTTTAGAAAACGCTCCTATAATACCTGTTTCATCAACTAAAAACATAGGTTTAGATGAAGTGAGAGATAACATAGACAGCTTGATTGAAGAAATAGAAGAAAGAAGTACAAAAGATATGCCTAGATTACCAGTAGATAGAGTATTTACTATATCTGGTTTTGGAACTATAGTGACAGGTACTCTAATCTCAGGTACTTTTAAAGTAGGGGATGAAGTGGAAGTTTTCCCAGGAAATAAAAGGGGAAGAATTAGGTCTTTACAAGTACATGATGAAGCTGCTGATATAGTTGAGGCAGGGCAAAGGGTAGCCATGAACATAGCTGGACTAAAAAAATCAAGTATATGTAGAGGGAATGTAGTTGCTCCAATAGACTCAATGAAAGATACTATGATGCTAGATGTTAAAGTTAAACTTTTAGAAGATATTCCTAAAATTATAGAAAACAGATCAAGAGTTAGGCTATATATAGGAACCCAAGAAATCTTATGTAGAATTGTACTATTGGATAAAGAAGAATTATCTCCTGGAGAAAATGCTTATGCTCAGTTAAGGCTAGAAGAGTCTACCGTAGCTAAGAGAGGAGATAAATTTATACTAAGATTTTATTCGCCTATGTTTACCATAGGTGGTGGAGAAGTATTAGAGGCTAATCCAGAAAAGAAGAAAAGATTTGATAACCAGGCAATAGAAGAGTTAGAAATAAAAGATAAAGGTAAAACAGAGGATGTTATGGAAAAAGTCATAAAAGATAAAAGCAAGGAATTTCCTACAATTAAAGATATCTCTATATATACCGCTATGTCTGAAGAAGATGTAAGCAGAGAAATAGAAAATTTAAAATTAAAAAGTAAAGTGATTACATTTTCTCTTTCAAAAGATACATATGTAATTCATATAGAATATTTTAATTATTTACAAGGAAAAATTGAAAAAGAATTAAAAAGATATCATATAGATAGACCCCTGAAACTGGGAATAGGTAAAGAAGAAATTAGGAGTAAATACTTTAAGAATACAAAACCTAGAGTAGCAGATGAATTTATAGATTTGCTTATTAAAAAAGGAATTGTAAAACAAAAGAATGAATATATTTTTCTTGAAGGATTTGAAATTAAATATACTGAAGAGCAAAATAAAATTAAAGAAGAAATTAAAAAAATATTTATTAGGGAAGAATTTCTACTACCTAAATATGAAGATATTGTTAAAGAAATAAAATTTGACGATGATGAAATTAGACAAGTATTTGAATCCTTATTAGACGGTGGAGAAGTTGTAAAGTTAAAAGAGGATATCTATATATTAAAAGACATATATAAAAAAGCAATAATTATTTTAAAGGAATACTTAGATAAAAATGGTTCTATAACAGTTTCTCAATATAGAGATTTATTAAACACTAATAGGAAGGTTTCTATTGCACTATTAGAGTATTTTGATGAGATTAAAGTAACTAAAAGAGTTGGAGATAAGAGAACTTTTACAGGAAAAATAGAGGAAAACAGATAAAAACATAGAATTATATTATATATGAATTTATTGTAATATATATGAGGTGATAATAATGGACACCAAAATATTAATTGTTGATGATGAAAAGTTGTTTGTCAAAGGTTTAAAATATAGTCTTGAGCAAGATGATTATATTATAGAAACAGCATTCGATGGAAAGGAAGCTATTGAAAAAGTAAAAAAAAAGAGATATGATTTAATAATTTTAGATTTAATGTTGCCTGGAATTGATGGATTAGAAGTTTGTCAAAAGATTAGACAAAATTCTCAAGTACCTATTATAATGCTTACTGCCAGGGGAGAAGATATAAATAAAATATTAGGGTTAGAATATGGTGCAGATGATTATTTAACTAAACCTTTCAATATTCTAGAATTAAAAGCAAGAATAAAGGCTATACTTAGAAGAGTAAATATGAAAAGTACAAATATTACAGATCAAGTAATTCAAATAGATGATTTTAAAATAAATACATTAGGTAGAAAGTTGACTATACATGGCAATGAAGTAAATCTAACTGCTAAAGAATTTGATCTATTACTTTTACTAGCTACCAACCCAGGAAAAGTATTTACAAGGGAAGAGTTATTGGAGACTATATGGGGATATGAATATTTTGGAGATCTTAGAACTGTAGATGTTCACATCAGAAGACTCAGGGAAAAGATTGAAGAGGATTCAGGACAACCGGAGTATATACTTACAAAGTGGGGAGTTGGTTACTATTTTAGAAGTAAACCACAATAATAAAAAAAAATTTGTAAGTGTTAGGTGGAAATTAGTTTCCACCTATTTATTATTAATATTTATCACATTAATTATAATAAATGTGATAATATGCAAGACCATTTTTAATATATACATAGAACAGGAAAAAAATAGTAGCTTTACTAAAGCTAATATAGTATCTAATAGGGTTAGATTTCAATTAGAATCATATAGAATGAGTGAAGAATGGATTCAGGATTCGGTAGGAGATTATAGTAAAGAAATAAATTCAAGGATTATAATCGTAGACAAGGACAATAAAGTTCAACTAGATTCTCATAATTCATTTGTGGGAGATAAATTTTATCATGATGAAATAGTAGAAGCTTTAAAAGGTGAAAATAGTAGTGGAATTTATAATTTTAAACAATCTGGAAGAGTAATGTATATATCTGTTCCAGTAATAGTTAACAATAAAATAGTAGGGGCAGTTCTTCTATCAACATCTATTGAGCATATACATGATGAGGCAAGGCATATTTGGAGGAAATTAGAGCTGATTTCAGGTATAAGCATGGTTGTTATTGCTGTAATAGTTTTTTTCTTTGCTGGGGTCATTTTCAAGCCTCTAAATGATTTAAAAAGTACTATAAATAAGGTGACACAAGGACATTTAGAAGAAAAGGTAAATATAAATAGTAATGACGAATTTAAAGAAGTTGCAGAAGCTTTTAACATGATGATAACTAAATTAGAAGAAGTAGATAATCAAAGGAAAGATTTTGTGGCAAATGTATCTCATGAACTTAGAACACCTCTTACATCTATAAAAATTCTCTCTGAATCTCTTATTAATCAAGATACTTTTGATAGGGACATTTATAAAGAGTTTTTAATAGATATTGATTCAGAAGTAGATAGATTAAATAATATTATCACAGATTTACTTACATTAGTAAATTTAGACAAGGAAAAACTAATTATAGATAATAAAGTAACTTATATAAATTATTTATTAGAAAAAATAGTTTCTAGAATGGAGCCTATTGCAAAACAGAAAAATATAGAATTAAAATTAATTTTAAATGAAAAGATTCAAATAAAAATAGATGAAAATAAGATACAACAAGCCATAATTAATATAATTGATAACGCTATTAAATATACTCAGCCAGAAGGTATTATAGAGGTAGAATTGTATAAAGAGGAAAAATATGCAATAATAAAAATATTGGATAACGGAGTAGGTATACCTGAAGATAAGTTACCTTATATATTTGAAAGATTCTATAGAGTAGATAAGGCTAGATCTAGAAATACTGGTGGAACAGGTCTAGGATTATCTATAGCATGGGAAATAATAAATAGCCATAGTGGTACTATTGATGTAGATAGTCAGGTAGACGTAGGAAGTATATTTTATATAAAATTGCCTCTTGAAAAATAGGAGATAGGAGGGTTCTTATGAGAAAGAAGTGTACTTTAATTATTTTATCACTTATTTTATCTATATTTACAAGTTCCTGTCAGTCATATGATGTTTTATCAGAAGAGAGCAATAACTTTCCTCCGATTAATCCTATTTCAAAAGATAAGGTAGAGGTTATTCTTTATTATCCAAATAGTGAAATGGAACATTTAGTTCCAGAAGTTAGGGTTGTACCTCGTTCTAATGAAAGAATTGAGGAAATGGTTATTAGTGAACTATTAAAAGGTACAAATAGGAAGGGATTTAAAAATATAATCCCAGAAAATGTAGAAATGCTTTCATTAGATATATTAGATGATATAGCTTATGTAAGTTTTTCAGATGAATTATATAATAAAAGCTATGGAGAAAAGGAGGAAGCTTTTATTATATATTCTATAGTGAATACTTTAGCAAGTATACCTGATATAAATAGGGTTCAAATATTTATAAATGGGAAAGCTATAAATACATTGTTTAGACATTATAGCGTTAGAGAACCTTTAGCTTTTAGTAGCATTGTAGTTAGTGAAGATTATATAAATCCAGTATCTATATTAAATAAATATTATGACAATCTACTTGACGGAGAGTATGACAAAAGTATGGATATGTTATATTTAAGTGAGATAGAAAAGGTGAAATTAAATACTCTGAGAATATATCTAGAAAATGAATTTAAGGGAGTAGAGCAATTTGATATTACAGATTATATAATTTATGAATATGGAGATAAAATAAGTATGGATGCAGAAATAGTATTTACTTATGAAAAAAATAATAAAAAGTCTTCCTATAAAAAAATAGAGTTAGTATATGATAAAGATAAATTTAAAATTAAAGGATTATTATACTAATTATTAAGCTTGAAAAAAATAGATTTATGTCTTATAATAGTATTTGTTCTATTTTCTTGGGGGTAGATGGGTCCTGGTGGGCCCTCTGGTCTTCAAAACCAGCGCGAGGCGTTAGGAGCGTCTTGGGTGAGTTCGATTCTCACATACTCCCGCCATAAAGAATAAGCCACTTAGGTGGTTTTTTTATTTTTTGTTTATGCAAACGTAAAATTTAATTTTGCTAAAAAGTCGAGGAGTTTGATGATATACTCCTCGACTTAATATATTGATCTAATATCTTCTTCCAAAACCACAGTTACAGAATATGACTACAAGCAATAGAAAGAAAAAAAGCAGTGAATTATTAAAATCATCCCTGTCAGGCCTTCTATGTCTTCCAAGATCAGAATTTACTTCAGCCATAATTACACCTTCTCTTTTATCAAGAAAAGTCTAGGCTTTTAACAATTACAACCAAAATCACAATTACAGAATATAACTACAAGCAATAGAAAGAAGAAAAGTAGGGAATCATCGATATTGCCTTTTTTACCAAACATATAAACACCTCCTATTAGTGATTTAAGTTTCTATATAAATTATGCTAGAATCTCTTAAAGTGTGAAATAAAAAATTATTATAGTTATAAATAAAATTATTATAAAAATTTAATAAAAGTTTTAATATATGTTATGAAATATAATAAAATTAATGGTTATTGAATATTAAGTCGGGGAAAGTTCCCCGACTTAATATTCAACTTATTAACATCTATTATCACAGTTACAGAATAAAACTACAAGTAATAGAAAGAAGAAAAGTAGAGAATCATCAAAACCTCCACAACCTCTACGTCCTAAATTGTCAACCATTTATAGCACCTCCTAATATAATCAAGGGATTTCAGTGGCAAAGATGAGACATAAAACTAAAATTAAGGTTAGGTTAAAACCTTAATATAGACTATGCTAGTATGATAAAAATTGTTAATAGTAGTTAATAAAGATAATATTAATAAGTATTCATTTAACAGAAATATAAAAAAAGCTTTTAAAAAAAAATAACATGGTATAATAATATAGGCTGTACTCTTTTAAAAGGGGGACTTTTTATGAAAAATAAAAAAACTAAAAATATTATGGTATGTGTAACTCAGCAAAAAACTTGTGAAAGATTGATAGTAAATGGTTACAGCATGAAAGACAAAGAGGAAGATAAATTATATGTAATACATGTAGTAAATGAAAAGGACAAATTTTTAGATAAGAATAGCGATGGTGAAGCTTTAGAATACTTATTTAATGTATCAAAAAAAGTAGGAGCTGATTTAGCTGTTTTAAGATCAAAAGATGTAGTAAAGACTATTGAAGATTTTGCAAACGAGAACAATATAACCCATCTACTAATGGGAGCTTCTCCAGAACCAGATAAAAGAGAGAGTCAAAACATTACTTTTAAATTACAACAAGCATTGTCTGAAGTAGAATTTATTGTACTTTAGAAGAAACTTTTAATTTCACGATAAATTTACGTAAAATAGAATATTTCTACTGCTAAATTCTATAATCAGCGTGTATTTTTTAAAATATATTATGATACAAAATATTTTATTTACATAAACTAATTATATAAATAAAATATTTAAGGAGGATTTTTATGTCGGAAATTAGAAGAGTTTTTCCAGGAGGCAATACTTCGCAAGGATTTTTTTCCTACCATAGATATATTTTAAATGAAGGTAGAACTTTTATCTTAAAAGGTGGTCCGGGTTCTGGAAAATCTTCCCTAATGAAAAATATAGGTGATGAGATGCTTAAGCATAATCTTTCTGTAGAATATCACCATTGTGCCTCGGATAAAAGTTCTATAGATGGTATAGTTATAAAAGAATTGAAAGTAGCAATACTAGATGGAACAGCACCACATATTTTAGAGCCTAAACTAGTAGGATTGTCAGATGATATAATAGATCTTGGAAGATATATAGACGGATCAAAGCTATTTGAGAACAAAGAAGAAATATTAGAAGCTAGGGAAAATAACAAAAGATGCTATAGAAAAACCTATTCTTATTTCAGAGCAGCAAAGGAAATATTAAATGAAATAGTATATGCAAATAGTGAAAAAGTAGATTTTAGAGGTATTAATGGATTAATATATGATTTAAAAGAAGATATATATGGCAATGAGACACTTAATCATATAGGTGAGGAGAGGCATTTATTTAACAGAGCTTTTACTCCTAGTGGTATAGCAGATTATACAGATACTCTTTTAAAGGATAGAAAAGTATACTATATCAATGCAGAATATGGTACTGGCAAATCTACCCTTCTGGATATAATTTCCAGAGAAGGACTTTTAAGAGGGTATAATATAGAAATATATCATGAACCTTTAATTCCACAAAAAACAAACACTATAATCATATCAGAACTAAATTTAGCACTTTCTGCAGCTGATTATGCAAAAAATAATCACTATAAAAAAATAGATTTAAATCAATTTTTAAAAGGGGATACTAAAAACCAAGAAGACTATAACACTTTTAATAATCTAATAGATAGAGGGATATATAGTTTATCTAAAGCGAAAAAGAATCATGATATATTAGAAGAAGCTTATCACCCGGCTATAGATTTTAATGGAATAGAAGAAGAAAGAGAAAAAATAATAAGAGAAATAATGACTTTAGCTTAGAAAAAAAGTCACATCCTATTAAATTAGGAGTGACTTTTTTTTTCTGGAAAATCTTTAGCTTTATATTTAAATAACTCTTCTTTTAAATCATTATTTTCTTTTTCCAGTTTTTCTTTTTCTAAACACAGTCTTTCAACCTTTTCATAAGTATCTATATCTTTTGAAGACAGAAGGGTAGCTATATTATTTATACAATCATTTTTCCAAGTATAGTCTTTCAAAGCTCTATTTCCGCATACAAATTCCACACGAATATTTCCTTTATACTTTTCCCAATTCCTTATTTTAATCATTCCTATTTCTCCTGTGCTTCTATGGTGAGTTCCATAACAGGGGGAATAGTCCATACCGTCGATTTCTACAATTCTAATATCAGACTTAACATTAGGATATTTTTTTATGGGAACTTTATCGATATCCTTTTTTCCCATAATATAGGTTTTTATATCAAAATTAGAGTATATAACTTTGTTTGCAAAATCTTCTACTTTTACTATATCCTCCTTTTTAAGTTCAGGAATAGTAATATCTATATAGACACAAGTTTTACCTATATAAAAGCCTATAGTTTCAGCATCATAGAGCTTATAAAATATAGAAGAAAGAAGGTGTTGACCTGAATGTTGTTGCATATAATCGAGCCTTGTATCCCAGTCTATAGAGAGTTGAACTTTGTCACTAAAAATATTTTCTTTTATGACATGTATTATATCATCACCTTCTTCATAAACATCTATTACTTCTAATTCATTGATTGTACCTTTATCTCTAGGTTGTCCTCCTTTTAAATTTGGATAAAATATAGTTCTATTCAGCTTTAAATAAAATTTATTGTTCATATATTTTTTATCTACAATTCTAGCACTAATCTCTCTCAAATAAGGATTTTCTAGATAAATATGCTCCGTCATACTTTCACCTCATTTATTTTGTTCTAATTAACATTTTACCATTTTTTTAAAAAAAGAGTAGGTCTGAAAATATATTATTATGATATAATTTAAATATAAAGTTATATATTTGCCCTTAATTAAATATATAATAAACTTAAATTAAGGACAAAAGGAAGGGATATATTTGAAAAAGCCTTTTATGATCATTACAATCCCTATGATATTGGGAATAATATTTTCCTATTATTTAAAAATTAATAGTTCTTTTCTCTTTATTGCCATACTAATAAGCTTTCTAATATTCTTGTTTTCAATTATATTTGAATTTTTCAAAAAAAGATACCTGGTAATTCTTTTCTTTTTTATTGGCATTTTAATAACTTATATGAAGCTTGAAAGTAGTACATTAATAAAATTTTTAAATAAGGACATAGAATTAGAAGGAACTATAAGAGAAACAATATACAATGAAAAAGACATTAGCAAATATATTTTGAATGTTGAAAAGATAGTAGATAATGGAGCTTCATATTTTTTAAATGAGAATTTGTCTTTAAAGGTCATTGGACAAGACAAATTTGAAATAGGAGATAAAGTCCTACTATCTGGAGTACTTAAAAAGCCAAATAAAAATACAAACCCTAAATTATTTAATTATAGATTATACCTTCAAACTAGAGGTATTTATACAACTATCACAGTAAAAAAACATGAAATTAATAAAGTAGACGAAAAAATTTTATCTTGGTATGAAAATATGAAAATAAAATTCACAGAGTATGTAGAATTGGCTTGCGATACATATTTAGAAAAACAAAATAGCTCTATTATGAAAGCGATACTATTAGGACAATCCTCTTATTTAGAAGAACAAGAATACAATAAATTTAAAGATTTAGGATTGACGCATATCATGGCAGTATCAGGATTGCATATAGGCATTATATCTATATTCTTAATTACATTTCTTGCTTATTTGGGAGTAGAGAGAAAAATAAATACTATTTTAACCCTAATAATTATCTGGATATATGGATTTTTAATTGGATATCCTCCATCAGTTTTACGAGCCTTAATTATGTTTACCTTATTATTTTATTCAAAAATTATTTTTAGAAGATATGATCCAATAAATACTCTATTTTTTGCCATGTTCATAATTCTTTCAATAAATCCGCTATGGTTATTTGATATTGGTTTTCAATTATCTTTTGGAGCAACTTTTTTTATAACTTTTTTAACACCTATACTGAGGACAAAATTTTATTCATATAATAAGAAACTTATGACTTCTCTCTATTCCATACTATCCGTGCAAATAGGACTAGCCCCTATACTTTTTTATTATTTCAACAATATTTCTATAATAAGTATTTTAGGAAATTTTATACTTATTCCTATATTATCAAAATCTGTAGTATTAGGATTTTCATTGTTGCTATTTTCATATTTCAGTAGTGGAATTTCATCAATCATTGGAAAAATATTAAATCTATTATTAAATATAAACTATTTTATTTCTGAAGGAATTTATGGACTGCCTTTAGGAAAGATTAGATTTTCCTCTCCCAATATAATAGGAATATTTTTATATTACTTTATTGTATTTTCCATATTTAAAATCATTAAACTAGATGCATTTGATAATTTTACCAATAAAGCCATTGTTTTTTATTTGATTATATGTATATTATTCAATGCTATCATACCTTTAATTGAAAGTGGACTATGTATCTATTTTATAGATGTAGGTCAAGGGGATTGTATATTAATAGAAGATAGAAATAGATTTTATCTAGTGGATACGGGAGGAAGTATTTTTGGCAATTTTGATATAGGAGAAAATATTTTATTGCCTTATCTAGTTAAAAGAGGTATATTTACATTAGATGGAGTGTTTATAACCCATTTTCATGATGATCACTGTAAAAGCTTATCGACCCTTATGAAAAATATGAATATAAAAAAAGTATTTATAGGATATGAAAATAAAGATAATAAACTGTATACTAATATAGTGAAAACTTCTAAGGAAGAATCTGTTCCTATATATAAACTATCTCAAGGTGATAAAGTTTTTATTAATGAAAATTCATACATAGAGGTTTTAAGTCCTTTAGAAGGATTCATATCAAGGAATAGGGAAAATGAAAACAATCTTTCCCTAGTATTGCTTCTTGGAAGTTTTGGAAGAAAAACTTTATTAACTGGAGATATAGAAGAAGCTGCAGAAACACATTTATTAGAAAATATGAGTGGTAGAAAAGGAAAAATAGATTTTTTAAAAGTTCCTCATCATGGCAGCAATACCTCATCAGGAGAAAACTTTATAGATTTTTTCAACCCAGATTATGCTTTTATACAAGTGGGAGAAAACAATAGTTTTAATCATCCTAGTGAAGAAGTATTGGAAAGATATGAAAGAAGGAATATAAAAGTTGTTAGGACCGATGAGTCAGGACTCATTACCTTAAATATAAGGCCTAAAAGATTTGATATTTCTATTTATAATAGGGATAGATTATCTATTGGTGATATAGTCTTAGATTATGGACTTGAAATAAATTTTACTATACTATATTTAGTGTTGAGTTATATTATTATTAAGAGAAATTCCTATTTATTTGAGGAGTTGGATATATATGATGTTTGAAGATTTTATAAAGGATATGAGAGAAGATAAATTAAAACCTGTTTATCTTTTTTATGGAGAAGAAGATTATTTAATAGACTATTCAATAAAATCGTTGAAAGAAAAATATGTTAATGAAGGCTTAGAGACTTTAAATTATATAGTATTAGATGGGGACAATATAGAAATGAACCATATTTACGATGCCTGTGAAACCCTACCTTTTATGTCAGAAAAGAAGATAGTTGTTATAAGAAATTTAGGGGTTTTTGGAAGTAAGATAAAAGGACAAGGCGCAGAGTATTTCAATCAAAAAAAAGATGAGCTAAAGGACTATGTATCAACATTGGAGGACTATCTATGTCTTGTGTTTGTAGAGAAAAACACCAATATTGATAAGAGAAAAGGGATTATAAAAAGTATTAATAAATTTGGAAGGGTTATAGAATTTACTAAACTTAAAGGCAGGGATTTAAATAATTGGATAGAAAAAGCTTTTAAAAAATATAGGAAAACTATATCTTATAATAATATAAATTATTTTATACAACACTCTTCCTACTTTGATAGGGATATAAACAAGAGCCTATATGATTTGGAAAATGAAATAATTAAATTAGCTAATTTCACAGGAGATAGGGAAGAAATCAATGTAAAGGATATAGATGAAGTCATGACTAAATCTTTAGATACAAATATATTTAATTTACTCAATAGTATTGGAGAAAAAGATATTAATAATTCACTAAAAGTTTTCCATGAAATGTGTGTTTCCAATGAACCCATACCTTTAATATTACATATGATTATTAGACAGTTAAGACTAATACTTATGCTAAAATTGCTTAAAGAAAAAGGTTATGATAAAAGAACTATCATGGGAAAGCTTAAGATTGGTGACTATCAGTATAAGATATTTTCCAATCAAAGCAAGAATTTTTCAAATGTTAAATTAGAAGAATCACTGAATCTATGTTTGGAAGCTGATGAAAATATAAAAACTGGTATAATAGATGATAAGCTTGCTTTAGAAATGTTAATAGTGAGAATGTGTAGCTAGGTAAACAATGATTTAATAAAATAGTATTTAATAAATAAAAAAACTTCGGGTCATCACCGAAGTTTTATATTATATAGCTTTATCTTCTTTTGCGTTCAATCTTCTTGTTAGATTACTAACTTTTCTAGAAGCAGTATTTTTATGAATAGTATTTTTAGCAACTGCTTTCTTCAAATTTTTGTCTATAAGTTTAAGTAATTCTCTAGCTTCATCTAAATTATCATTTTCTACTGCTTGATCAAATTTTTTAATATATGTTTTAATTTCTGATTTTCTCGCTTTATTTACTTCAGTTTTTCTTGCAGTTATACCAATTCTTTTCTTAGCAGATTTAATATTTGCCACAGTTTCACCTCCCAACCTAACAAAAAATATTTTACCATGAAGGAGGATAAAAAGCAAGGTAAAATAGTTTTTGAAATAATAGACATAATAAATATAAATTAGATTTTAAGAAGGAGGGAATAAATGTTTCAAGTAAGAACAGACTTAGCAATAGAATCAAGAGAATTATACAAAGAAAGAACTAGGCAAGAAGTACCAGGAGTAGAAGTAAATAAAGAAGAAAAAGGTGACATTAGTATTACAAGGGTTAAGATACTGGATAAAATAGGTGAAGAAAAAATGGGAAAACCTATAGGAAACTATATAACTTTAGAAGTGCCTAAGTTAAAAAATCCAGATGAAGCTTTAAAAGAAGAAGTAAGTATACAATTGGCAAAAGAAATTAAAGATTTAATAAAAAATGATAACAAAACCAAAGCATTAATAGTTGGATTAGGGAATTGGAATGTAACACCAGATGCTCTAGGTCCTAAAGTAGTTGAAAAGGTCTTAGTTACAAGACACTTTTTCTTAGCATATAAAAAAGATGAAGATGAAACTATGGCCAATGTATCTGCACTATCTCCAGGAGTAATGGGAATTACAGGTATAGAAACAGGGGAAATAGTAAAAGGTGTTGTAGAAAAAACTAATCCAGATATAGTTATAGCTGTAGATGCATTGGCTTCTAGAAATATGGATAGGGTTAGCACTACTATACAAATATCAGATACTGGTATAAACCCGGGAAGTGGTGTGGGAAATAAAAGACAGGGATTAAATGAAGAATATTTAAAAGTACCAGTAATAGCCATAGGAATTCCCACTGTAGTAGATGCAGCTACTATGATAAATGATACTATGAATTTAATAATTAATTCAATGAGGGAAGAAGCGGAAGTAGGCACAGAATTTTATTCAATGCTTGAAAAACTATCAGAAAGTGAAAAATATACTCTAATAAAAGAAGTACTAGAGCCTTTTATGCCCAATACTATTGTAACTCCAAAAGAAGTGGATGAGATTATAGATAATCTTTCAGTAATAATAGCCAATGGATTGAATATATCCCTTCATCCAGGAATAGATTTGAAAGATGTGAATAGATATATAAGGTAAGTCCAATAGTTGGCTTACCTTATATTTTTTTCATATAAATATTTATATAGAATATATTTTTATAACGGCTTTTTAAATTGAAAGGATAAAATAAACTAAAATTGGGGAGTGCATTAATATGTGGGTAAAAACTCAGAGGACAAGAGTAGACTATTTAATTTTTGCTCTATTATGTATGTTGACTTTTTTTATAGGCTCGACTATAGTTATGAAATTTATAAAAACTGATAGAAAGACTGTAGTAGATGACCAAGCTACAGATGCAGAAACGATAGAAGTTTTTAACTATGATAAAGATGTAATAGAAAACATAGATAAGTTTTTCTTAAAAATATTATCTAATTCCAATTCATCTATGAGTTTATTTTTCAAACAAAAAATTAAAAACAAAGAAGACATATCCTTTAATATAATAGAGAATATCCCTAAAATTTTTAATATAGACGATTATGTAAAATCACAATTTCCAGCTGCATTTACTTTTCTAGAAAAAGAGAAAGGAATATCTATTAAAAGAATTGAAAGCAAAAAGAATCCAGAGATTTTAGAAGACATTGTATTTGTAGATGATATGATGGAAAAAGAAGAAGGAAAGCTCTTAGAAGAAGAAAAATTAACAGAAAAGGATAAGGAAGGAATACCCAATGCAGAAGGGATAAAAACTTTTAAAGCAAATAAGAACGAGCCTTATGTAGCTATATATCATACTCACGGAACAGAAGCTTACTTGCCTATAAAGCAAAATCAATACCACACTCAAGATAAAAAATATAATGTTTTAACTATAGGAGAAATAATCGGGAAAAACTTAGAAAACAATGGACATAAAGTTTTGCATATAGAAACATTCCATGATATACCTTCTTATAATAAATCTTATGCAAAGTCACTAAATACAATTAATGCTAAAATGAAAGAGCAACAAAATTTAAAAATAGTATTTGATGTTCATAGAGATGGAGTATCAGAAAATGCTAGTTATAAAAATAAAGCCCTTTCTCAATCAAAGATAAAAATAGATGGAAAAGATGTAGCAACATTTTCAATGGTAATAGGACCTGAATCCCCAAATAAAGATGAAGTATTAAAGTTTGCTAAATATATAAAACAAGTTTCTGATACATTGTATCCAGGACTTTGTAAAGGGGTTATTATTAAACCAAAAGGAAAATTCAACCAATTTGTATCGGATCACTATGCATTAATAGAAGTAGGAAGCAATTTAAATACTATTGATGAAGCCAAGGAATCTGCTAAGGCAATTGGTGAAATCTTAAGTATAGTTATTGAAAATATCCAAGAATAGTTTTACTTTTTTTTATAGTAAAAAAATGTTATAATACAGTAAATTGGTTAGACATTAGGAGGGGTTTCTATGGATGAAGATAAAAAAAAGAAAGCGAAGAAAGAAGCTATGGAATGGATAAAAAGTATAGTTTTTGCAATAGTTGTAGCTATTTTAATTAAGACCTTTATATTTAACACCACTTATGTTCTAGGAAGTTCAATGTATCCTACCCTTCAAGAAAGAGATAGACTTTTTACAAATAAGATAACTATGTATTTTTCAAAACCAGAGAGAGGAGATATAGTAGTATTAAAGGCACCAGATAATCCAGACAAAGATTATATAAAAAGGGTTGTTGGTATAGAAGGGGATATAATCGAGATTAAAAGTGGAAATGTATATCTAAATGAGCAATTATTAGAAGAAAAATATATAGCTGAAGGGGCATATACCCACATTTATGACAAAAACTATTGGGAAGTACCAGAAGGATATGTATTTGTTTTAGGAGATAACAGAGAAGAAGGTGCAAGTAAAGATAGCAGAAGCTTTGGCTGTATTCCTGTAGATACCATAAAAGGGAAGGCAGATTTTAGATATTTTCCCTTTAATGATAGATTTGGAAAGTTAAAATAGTATAAATTAGGAAAAAATTGTCCATAATAATTATGGTGATTATTATGGAAACTAGGATGGAAAGAACCAAAAGAAGAAAAAAAGAAAAAAGAAAAAAGTTTTTTAGAAGATTTATTGTTTATAGTGCCATTGCTTTACTTTTTTTAGGATTAATGGCAACCGAAGAAGCAATTAAGGGTTTGTCTGGAGAAAATGCAGAAAAAATGTTTTTTATAGATTTAGGAAATGGAGAATTTAATATACAATTGTTTGGGAAAAGTTACAATTTAAATTATTTTAAAGAAGTTTTAAATAAAGTATATAAGAAAGTGTTCAAATGACCAGTTAAATCTGGTCATTTGATTTACATAGACTTATTTTTTTGCTATAATTATCTAAGATTGTTCTCATACTCTAAGGAGGTAAAATATGCATAAAGATAAGCAGAAAAGAATAAGAAACTTTTCTATAGTGGCACATATTGACCATGGAAAATCTACTCTAGCAGATAGATTAATAGAAAAAACAGGGCTTTTAACATCTAGAGAAATGCATGATCAGATGTTGGACAACATGGAATTAGAAAAAGAAAGAGGAATAACTATTAAGCTAAAAGCTATAAGACTTATATATAAAGCTAAAGATGGTGAAGAATATATTTTAAATTTAATAGATACTCCAGGACATGTTGATTTTAACTATGAAGTTTCAAGAAGTCTTGCAGCTTGTGAAGGAGCGATACTGGTTATTGATTCAACTCAAGGTATAGAGGCCCAAACATTAGCTAATGTCTATTTGGCTTTAGATCAGGATCTTGAAATAGTCCCTATTATAAATAAAATAGACTTACCAAGTGCAAGGCCAGAAGAAGTAAAACAAGAAGTAGAGGATGTAATAGGAATAGACTGTTCAGATGCACCATTGGTTTCAGCAAAAAATGGTATAAATATAGAAGATGCATTAGAAAAAATAGTCTCAGATGTTCCAGCGCCAGAAGGGGACGTAAAAGCGCCTCTAAAGGCATTGATATTCGACTCATACTATGATACCTATAAAGGAGTAGTAGCTTACATAAGGGTGTTTGAAGGCTGTATAAAACCAGGTATGGAGATAGAAATGATGTCTACAAGAAATGTATATGAAGTTGTAGAAGTTGGTATAAATGCATCAAAACAAATATCTGTAGATAAATTGGAAGCTGGAGATGTAGGTTATGTAACGGCAAGTATGAAGAATGTAAAAGATGCAAGAGTGGGAGATACAATTACAAGCCATGAAAATCCTACAGATAATCCTCTTCCTGGATATAAAAAAGTTGTACCTATGGTATATTGCGGAATATATCCGTCAGAAGGAGAAGACTTTAACTCAGTAAGAGAGGCTTTAGAGAAGCTACAGGTAAATGATGCAAGTTTAGTATTTGAACCAGAGACATCTGCAGCCCTAGGTTTTGGTTTTAGATGTGGATTTTTAGGACTTCTTCACATGGAAATTGTTCAAGAAAGATTGGAAAGAGAATTTAATTTAAACATAATTGCTACTGCACCAAGTGTAATATACAAAGTGAAAAAAAGTGATGGAAGTATACTTTCCATTCAAAACCCTTCAAATCTCCCGCCAGAATCAGAAATAGAGTATATGGAGGAGCCTATTGTAGAAGCATCTATAATGACTCCAACAGATTATGTAGGCGCAGTAATGGAATTATGCCAAGATAGAAGGGGAACCTTCAAAAACATGGAATACTTAGAAGAAACAAGGGTTGTAATGTATTATGAACTTCCATTAAATGAAGTTATATACGATTTCTTTGATGCATTAAAATCAAAAACAAGAGGATATGCTTCCCTTGATTATGAACTAAAAGGCTACAAACCTTCTGAATTGGCTAAATTAGATATACTGATAAATGAAGAACTTGTAGATGCATTCTCATTAATAGTTCATAAAGAAAAAGCTTATGAAAGAGGAAGAAATATAGCTGAAAAACTTAAAGATGTAATACCAAGGCATCAATTTGCTGTACCTATTCAAGCAGCAATAGGTTCAAAAATAATAGCTAGAGAAACAGTAAAGGCATTAAGAAAAGATGTATTAGCTAAATGTTATGGTGGAGATATAACTAGGAAGAAAAAATTATTAGAAAAACAAAAAGAGGGTAAAAAGAGAATGAGGCAGATAGGAAATGTAGAGATACCTCAAGAAGCATTTTTATCCGTATTAAAATATGATGATAGGAAATAATGCACACAGTCTGTGTGCATTATGTTTTGGAGGACTAATTATGAAAGAATTAGCATTGTATATTCATATTCCTTTTTGTAAAAGTAAATGCTATTATTGTGACTTCAATTCTTTTTCCAATAAAAATGATTTTATATCAGATTATATAGAGTATTTGATAAGAGAGGTAAAATTGTATTCCAATAAAGTAAAAGATTATTATTTAAAGACCATATTTATTGGTGGAGGTACACCTTCATTTATAAAAGGAGAATATATATATATATTATTAGAAGAAATATATAAAGTATTTAATGTGAATAATTTAGAAGAAATATCTATAGAATTAAACCCAAAAACGGTAGATGAGGAAAAGTTAAAAATATACAAGGAAATAGGGATAAATAGGATTAGTGTAGGGGTACAATCTTTAAAGGATAACACTCTTAAAAAAATAGGAAGAATTCACAAGGCAAAAGATTTTTTTGAAACCTATGAACTTTTAAGGAAGATAGGGTTTTCCAATATAAATGTAGATTTAATTTCCGGATTGCCTGGGCAAACTAAAGGAGATATTTTATCAACACTAGAAATCATGAATGATTTAGAAGTAGACCATATATCTTTTTATAGTCTAATAATAGAAGAAGGAACAAAATTTTATAATTGGTATAATAGTGGGGATCTAATATTGCCAGATGAAGAAGAAGAAAGATATATGTATCATGAAGGAATAAAATATTTAAAATCCAAAGGTTATAATCATTATGAAATATCTAATTTAGCTAAAGAAGGCTATGAATGTGTGCATAACCTGTTTTATTGGACACTAAAACCATATATTGGAATAGGAACTGGTTCCCATTCTAATATTGAAGGATTAAGATATTGGAATTTTGCAGATTTTAATAAATATTTTAATTCCATAGCTAGAAATGAACTTCCTATAGAAGGAAATGAAGTTATAGATAAAACTATGGAAATGGCCGAGTATACAATCTTAGGACTTAGACTAATAGGTGGAATATATATGAAAGACTTTTTTAGAAGATTCAATATTTCTATAAAGGAAGTCTATGGAAGTATTTTAAACAAACACTTTAAAAATGGTCTTCTCCATATAGAAGGAGATAATATAAGATTAACTGAGAAAGGCTTAGATTTATCCAATTTAGTCTTTGTTGATTTGATTCCTTAAAATAAATAAATTCATAAAAGCTATTGACAAATTTTAATAGTAATGGTAACTTTAAAACGTAAGCATTAGCACTCATTTAATAAGAGTGCTAATAAAACCCTTTGTTATAATGAAAATAACATATAATTGGGGTGGTGAAATGTTAAATGAAAGAAAGTTAAGGGTTCTTAATGCTATAATAAATAGCTATATTATTAGTGCGGAGCCTATTGGTTCCAGAACTATATCTAAAAAATATGATCTTGGAGTTAGTTCAGCAACTATAAGAAACGAAATGTCAGATTTAGAAGAACTAGGATACTTAAACAAACCCTATACATCTGCTGGAAGAGTTCCTTCAGATAAAGCTTATAGATTATATGTAGACACTCTTATGAAGCAAGTTAGATCTAGAAGTTTGTTAAACGATAAAAACGTAAGAAAAAAGATTAAAAAACATTTATTGAGAGAAGCAGGGGAAGTAGAACAATTAATCCAGAATGCAGCAAAGATACTTTCAGAAATAACTAATTATACTGCTTTAGCTGTAGCACCCCAATTTAAACAGAGTACCTTAAAGCATATACAATTAATATCTATAGATGGTAATAAAATATTAGTAGTTATAGTAAGTGATTCTGGAGTAGTTAAAAACACAATTTTTAGAGTAGAAAATAAAATATCAGAAAATCAACTAGTCATTATATCCAACTTTCTAAATGAAAAACTTAAAGGTCTTACCTTGGAAGAAATAGGTAATGAAATGGATGCAGAAATATTTAAAGAAATATACCAATTTAAAAATATTATACAAAATATCATACCTATTATTAATCAATCATTAGAAGATATGGAAGATATAGAACTATATGCAGATGGTGTGACAAATATATTAAACTTTCCAGAATATAGTGATGTAGCTAAAGTAAAGACTTTCCTAGGATTTATGGAAGATAAAGACTCAGTAGCAAATATGCTTTTGAAAAATACATTTGATGATTTCGAAATAAGTATAGGCAATGAAAATATTTGCGAAGAAATTAGAGATTGCAGCTTGATAACTGCTACCTATAAATTAAATGGCGAGACTATAGGAAAGATTGGAGTAATAGGGCCTACAAGAATGGATTATTTTACAGTAATAAGTTCAGTTAAGCTTCTTTCTATTAATTTAAATGAGATAATAGATAGTTTTTTTATGAAATAATAGGGTGTGAGTTAAACTTACACTCTATTTAGAGTTAAGAGTTAGGAACATAGTAGGAAATACGAGGTGATTGTATGGATATTAAAGAGGATAAGCTTAAAGAGGAAATGAATGATGAAGAAAAAGAAGAGATAGCAGATGAAGTTGAGCAAAAAACAGAAGATGATGTAAAATCAAATGAAGAAACAGAGAAGGAAAGTAGTATTGAAAAAGAGTTAGAAAACAAGGCAAAAGAAATAGAAGATCTTAATGAAATGTATTTGAGACTTCAAGCAGATTTCGTTAACTATAAAAAGAGAGTAGAAAAAGAAAAAGAATCAATATATTCTTATGCTTCAGAAGAAATTATAAACTCTCTTTTACCAATAGTAGATAATTTTGAAAGAGCACTTTCAAGCAGCACTAATAAAGAAGATAGTTTTTATGAAGGAATGGATATGATATATAAACAGTTGTTAGAAGTTCTTGAGAAGAATGGGCTTGAAGAAATAGAAGCTCTTCACTGTGAATTTGATCCTAATTATCATCATGCAGTATTTCAGGAAGAATCTGAAGAACATGAAGAGGGAATAGTTTTGGAAGTATTCCAAAAAGGATACAAATTGAATGATAAAGTTATAAGACCTAGTATGGTCAAGGTTGCCAAATAAAGAAAAATTGAAAATTAAGGAGGAATTTATATGGGAAAAATTATAGGAATTGACTTAGGAACTACAAACTCATGTGTTTCTGTTATGGAAGGTGGAGAAGCTACAGTTATTCCTAATGCGGAAGGTAATAGAACAACTCCATCTATAGTAGCATTTACAAAAGATGGTGAAAGATTAGTTGGAGAGACTGCAAAAAGACAGTCTATAACTAACCCAGAAAGGACTATTATGTCTATTAAGAGAGAAATGGGTAGTAATTATAAAATAGATATTGATGGCAAAACATATACACCTCAAGATATTTCAGCAATGATTTTACAAAAGTTAAAATCAGATGCAGAAAATTACTTAGGAGAAACAGTAACAGATGCAGTTATCACTGTTCCAGCATACTTTACAGATAGTCAAAGACAAGCAACTAAAGATGCAGGGAAAATTGCAGGTTTAAATGTAAAAAGAATTATAAATGAACCTACAGCTGCATCCCTTGCTTATGGCATGGATAAAGAAGAGACTCAACATAAAATAATGGTATTTGACCTAGGTGGGGGAACTTTTGACGTATCTATACTAGAATTAGGAGATGGAGTATTTGAAGTAGTATCAACTAGAGGAAATAACCACTTAGGTGGAGATGACTTTGACCAAGCATTAATTGATTATATGGCAGAAGAATTTAAAAAGGAAAATGGAATAGATCTAAGAGAAGATAAAATGGCTCTTCAAAGATTAAAAGAAGCAGCAGAAAAAGCTAAAAAAGAATTATCAAGTACAATGACTACAAATGTAAATTTACCATTTGTTACAGCAACACAAAGTGGTCCATTACATTTAAACATGGATATATCTAGAGCTAAATTTGAAGAACTAACTTCACATCTAATTGAAAAAAGTCTTGAACCAGTTAGATTAGCATTAAAAGATGGTGGATTATCACCACAAGACATAGATAGAGTTATTTTAGTAGGGGGTTCTACAAGAATTCCAGCAGTTCAAGAAGCAGTTAAAAAACTTATAGGAAAAGATCCACACAAAGGTGTAAACCCTGATGAATCTATAGCTATTGGAGCTGCAATTCAAGGTGGAGTACTAAGTGGAGAAGTTAAAGACTTATTATTACTTGATGTAACACCATTGTCCCTAGGAATTGAAACTTTGGGGGGAGTAACTACAAAGTTAATTGAAAGAAATACTACAATACCTACAAGAAAGAGCCAAATATTCTCAACAGCAGCAAACAACCAAACTTCTGTTGATATACATGTACTACAAGGTGAAAGAGAAATGGCTCAAGACAACGTAACACTAGGTAGATTCCAACTTACAGGTATCCCACCAGCACCAAGAGGAATACCACAAATAGAAGTTACATTTGACATAGATGCCAATGGTATAGTAAATGTTTCTGCTAAAGACTTAGGAACAGGAAAAGAACAAAAAATAACTATCACAGCTTCAACCAACCTATCAGATGAAGAAATTGATAGAAAGGTAAAAGAAGCAGAAAAATTTGCTGAAGAAGATAAGAAGAAAAAAGAAACAGTAGAAGTTAGAAACAATGCAGATTCAATGGTATTCCAAACAGAAGAAATATTAAAAGAAATGGAAGGAAAAATTTCCGCAGATGAAAAAGCTAAAGTTGAAGATAGATTGGAAGCATTGAAGAAAGCACTTGAAGGCGATGATACAGAGGACATTAAGAAGAAAACTGAAGAATTGACAAATGAATTCCATGCTATATCTCAAAAGATGTATGAGCAAGCAGCACAACAGCAACAAGCTCAACAAGGTGCTGATGGAAGCCAAGGTTCAAATGATGATGACGATGTAGTGGATGCAGACTATGAAGTTGTAGATGATGATGATAAATAAATTTAAAAAATCAAAGCTAAATGATATCATTTAGCTTTGATTTTTGATAGAATATCTTTGAAGTATTTTAATAGAGTTTGAAAGTTGGTGAAATATTGTCAAAAAAAGATTATTATGAGGTTTTAGATGTATCGAAAGATGCTACAGATGCAGATATAAAAAAGGCGTATAGAAATTTAGCAAAAAAATATCATCCAGACTTAAATCAAGGGAATAAGGAAGAGGCAGAGCAGAAGTTTAAAGAAGTAAATGAAGCCTATGAAGTGTTAAGTGATCCAGAAAAGAGGTCTAGATATGATAGGTTTGGCCACTCTGGTGTAGATGGACAAACAGGAGGATTTGATGGCTTCGGAGATATATTTGACGATATATTTGATATATTTGGTGGTGGCTTTTCAAATTCTTCAAGAAGGAAACCTGGACCAAGAAAAGGCCCAGATATTAGATATGATCTCAACCTAGAGTTTAAGGAAGCTGTTTTTGGTGTTGAAAAAGAGATACAGATTAGAAAAGTGGAAGATTGTTCTACTTGCAGTGGCAGTGGAGTAAAGCCAGGAAGTAGCAAGTCTACATGTTCTCAATGTAATGGAACTGGAGAAGTAAGATATTCTCAAAATACTCCTTTTGGACAATTTGTAAGAGTTGGTACATGTGATGCATGTAATGGAACGGGAGAAATAATTAAAGATAAATGTACAACTTGTGATGGTACAGGAAAGGTAAGAAAGCCCAATAAGATTAAAGTGAAGATTCCAGCAGGAGTAAATAATGGTTCTATTATATCTCTAAAAGGTGAAGGTCATGCAGGAGAAAGAGGAGGCCCTTCTGGAGATTTATATATTTATATAAGGGTAAAAGCTCATGAATTCTTTAGAAGAGAAGGAAATGATATTTACTGTGATATTCCAATTTCTTTTACTCAAGCAGCTCTAGGTGCAGAAATAGAAGTTCCGACATTAGAAGAAACTGTGGAACACCATATTCCCGCGGGTACACAAACTGGAACTCAATTTAAGCTGAAAAACAAAGGCGTTCCAAACGTAAGAGGTTATGGGAAAGGAGATTTTTATTTTAAAGTAGAAGTTAAAGTTCCTAAAAAACTTAATGAAAGGCAGAAGGAACTTTTAAGGGAGTTCGCAAAAGAAAGCGGAGAACATCTTAAAGATGAAAAGAAAGGCTTGTTTGACAAATTCAAGGATGCTTTTAATTAAAAAAGCAATCACTCTAAATAATGGGTGATTGCTTTAATTTTAAACATCCATAATAAGGCTTTTTTTTAATTGGCTAATAGGATATAATAATGGAAGGTTTAACTTGTTTTTAAAGGATGTGAAATGTAATGAAATGGATTGAAGTACAAATTAAAACTACAACAGAGGCGGAAGAGGCTGTAGCCAATATATTATATGAGGCAGGAGTTGGAGGACTAGCTATTGAAGATCCGAAGGATGTATTGACTTTTACTAAAAATGAAGAGGCTTGGGACTATATAGATGAAAAACTTTTAGAACAAGATTTTGAAGGGGTCATTATAAAAGGATATTTTCAAGAAAGCGAAGATTTAATAGATAAGATAGAGTTAATCAGGCAAAATATCGAAAAAATACCTCAATATAACTTAGATAAAGGTCTTGGAGAAGTAACATTAGCAGAAGTATATGAAAAAGATTGGGCAGAAGCATGGAAAAAATACTATAAACCTAAAAAAATAGGAGAAAAAATAGTTATAAAACCGACTTGGGAAGAGTACGAAAAAAAAGAAAATGAAATTATAATAGAATTAGATCCTGGTATGGCTTTTGGTACAGGTACCCATGAAACTACATCTATGTGTATTAGACAGTTGGAAAACCATGTTAAAAAAGATGATACAGTATTTGATATTGGTTGTGGTAGTGGCATACTAAGTATAGTAGCAGCGAAACTAGGAGCAATAAAGGTTATAGGAGTAGATTTAGACGAATTACCTGTAAAAGTATCTAAAGAAAATATAGTTTTAAATAATGTTCAAGATATAGTAGATATAAGAAGAGGAAATTTATTAGATGTAGTAGATGAAAGGGCAAATCTAATAGTATCCAATATTATTGCGGAGATAATAGTAGATTTAATTAAAGATATAAAAGGATACTTAAATAGTGATGGAATATTTATTTCTTCAGGTATAATATTAGAGAAGCTACCTTTAGTAGAAGAGGCTCTTAAAGAAGAAGGATTTAATATTTTAGAAGTATCTAAAATAAAAGATTGGGCTTGTGTAGTAGCACAATTGGAGATGGAAGAATAATATGAATAGATTTTTTATAGATAAAGAAAATATATCCGAAGAGCTTATAACTATTGAAGGTGAAGATGTAAAGCATATAAAAGATGTAATAAGGCTTAAAGAAGGGGATAAGATAGAAATATCTTCTGAAGGAATTCTTTATATATGTGAAATATCTATAATTGAAAAGAAAAAGGTTATAGCTAAGATTTTACATAGAGAGTCAGGTGATCATGAGCCACCAATCTCAATAACCTTATACCAGGGACTTCCTAAAAGCAGCAAAATGGATCTTATTATCCAAAAAGCAACAGAAATTGGGGTTAAAGAAATATATCCAATAACAACAAAGAGAACTGTTGTAAAAATAGATAATAAGAAAAAAGAGAAAAATAAAATAGATAGATGGAATAAAATCTCCGAGGGAGCTGCAAAACAAAGTAAAAGGGATTATATTCCAAAGGTTAATCCCATAATTTCCTTCAAGGAAATGATAAAACTACTTAAAGATGAAGAAAATATATTGGTACCATATGAAAATGAAAAAACAACAAGTATAAAAGATGTTTTAAAAGATTTTTCAAATAAAAAAGTTCATATAGTAATTGGGCCAGAAGGTGGATTTGAAGAAGAAGAGATAGAAGAGCTAAAAAACATAGGAAGTAAAATAGTATCTTTAGGGCCAAGAATACTCAGAACAGAAACGGCTGGTATAGTTACTTTGTCGATTTTATTATATGAGTTAGGGGATATATGAGGTTTATTTTATAGGAGTGGTTATGATGAAGACAGTAGCGTTTTATACTCTAGGTTGCAAAGTCAACCAGTATGAAACTGAAGCAATGGAAGAAATATTTCAAAAAGAAGGATATAAAGTAGTAAATCCTAAGGAAAGTGCAGATATTTACGTAATAAATACATGTACAGTTACTAATTTAGGAGATAGAAAGTCAAGACAATTTATAAGAAGAGCTAAAAAAACAAATAAAGATTCGACTATAGCAGTAGTAGGTTGTTATGCTCAAGTATCTCCTGATGAAATAGAGAAAATAGAAGGTGTAGATGTAATTATAGGAACTAGTGATAAAGAAAAAATTGTTAGACTATGTAAAGAAGCTAGAAAAAATAATATAAAAATAAATAAAGTGAAAGACTTTAGAGAATTAAAAGATTTTGAAGAACTAAAAATAGAGGATTTAAAATCTAAAACTAGAGCATATATGAAAATTCAAGAAGGTTGTAATCAATATTGTTCCTATTGTATAATACCTTATGCAAGAGGGCCTATAAGAAGTAGACCATTAGAAAATATAATAAAAGAAGGAAAGAGGCTTTCTGAAGTAGGATTTAAAGAAATAATACTTACAGGAATACATGTAGCTTCTTATGGGAAAGATAGAGGAGACTATAATTTATTAGATGTTATAAAAGAAATAAATAAGATAGAAGGCATTGAAAGGATTCGACTAAGTTCTATAGAACCTACTTTAATAGATGAAAACTTTATGAAAACTATAACAAAAATGCCAAAAGTATGCGATCATTTTCACCTATCTCTACAAAGTGGAAGTGATAAAATTCTAGATAAGATGAATAGAAAATACACTACTGATGAGTATAGAAAGACAGTCCACTTAATAAGAGAATATATGCCCTATGCAGGTATTACAACAGATATTATTGTAGGATTTCCTGGCGAAGGAGAAGAAGAATTTAAAGAAACCTATGATTTTGTAAAAGAAATAGGTTTTTCTAGAATCCATGTATTTAAATATTCTCCTAGAAGTGGCACCCCTGCAAGTAAGTTTAAAGAGCAAGTTCATGGAAGTATAAAGAGTCAAAGAAGTGAAAAGTTAATAGAGCTTGGAGAAGAATTAATGAAAGAATTTAATAAAAAACTTATAGGGAAAAGTATGACTGTATTATTTGAAGAAGAATCAAAAAATAGTCTTGAATATATGGAAGGATATACAACAAATTATACACGTGTAAGAGCTTTAGGAAATTCTAATATAGAAGGAAAAATACTACCTGTAAAAATAATAGGAATAGATAAAGAAAATTTAATAGGGGAAATAGAGGAATTTTAATTTTTTCGTAGAATATAATTATTATAAGCTTAAGGCTAAGAAAGTTTTAGGAGGTGATTGGGATGAGTGATTGTATTTTCTGCAAAATAGCCAATGGAGAAATTCCTTCAGATAAAATATTTGAAGATGATAAGGTTTTAGTTTTCAATGATATAAGCCCACAATCTCCTGTTCATTTTTTAGTTGTACCTAAAGAACATATTCCTTCTATTAAATATATAGATGAAAAAAACGCAGATATAATTAATCATATTACATTAGTTATTAATAAGATAGCAAAGGAAAAAGGATTGGATGATAAAGGCTATAGAATAGTAAATAATTGTGGTGAATTTGGGGGACAAACAGTAGAACATCTCCATTTTCATGTATTAGGTGGAAGACAGTTAATGTGGCCACCAGGCTAAAATTGAGTTGCACAAAAAAATTATATAATGTATAATATTCTAGTGCCGAATTCCGCTTACTGCATATATTGTAGTGATAAGCAGTTTTGCAGTAGATGAGGGGAGGGAGAAATAAATGTCAGAAATCAAAGTAGGAGAAAATGAATCATTAGATAATGCACTTAAAAGATTTAAAAGACAATGTGCTCGCTCAGGGGTTTTATCCGAAGCTAGGAAAAGAGAACACTACGAAAAGCCTAGTGTAAAGCGTAAGAAAAAATCCGAAGCAGCAAGAAGAAAAAAGAAGAGAAGATATTAATTAAGAAGGTGTAAATATGTCTCTTAAAAAGAGTCTTATGGAAGATTTGAAAACTTCCATGAAAAATAAAGATACTTTAAGAAAAAACACTATCACTATGGTTAGAGCCGGCATCAAGCAAAAAGAAGTAGATGAAAGAAGAGAGCTTGATGATAAAGATATTATGGATATAATAGCAAAACAATTAAAAGAAAAAAGAAATGCTATTAAAGAATTTGATAGAGGTGGACGTCAAGATTTAGTAGAGCAAACAGAAAAAGAAATGGAAATTTTACTTAAATATTTGCCAGAACAACTAACTGAAGAAGAAGTTGAAGAAATCGTTAAAGCAGTTATTGAAGAAGTAGATGCCAAGTCTATGAAAGATATGGGAATTATAATGAAAAATGTTATGCCAAAGGTTAAAGGTAGAGCAGATGGTAGTGTTGTGAATAAAGTAGCGAAAAAATATTTAAAATAGACCTAGGTTTAAATACCTAGGTTTTTTATATAGAAAAAAATTGTATTTTCTACATATAAATAATATAATATAAACACCACTAATTTTCTTAAAAAAATGGAGGTGATTTAATGAGGAATAGAAAATGGTTATTGTTTTTTTTAGTTATATTTTTACTGGCAAATTCTATTTCCTATTCAGAAAGTAAAGGAAATGTATATGTAATTCCTATAAAAGGTGAAATCAATAAAGCCACTTACCATTTTTTAAAGAGTGCTATTGATGATGCATTAAGTAAAAACCCAAAAGCAATTATATTTGAAATAGATACCTATGGCGGACTTATAAATGAAGCAGAGAAGATTAAGAATTTAATTATGGATATTAAAGTTCCTACTATTTCTTTTGTAAACAATAAAGCCGAATCTGCAGGAGTTTTAATAACTATATCCAGCCAGAAGGTTGTAATGGCAAAAAGTTCAACTATAGGTTCAGCAGAAACTATACCAAATGATGAAAAGACCATGTCTCTTTGGATAAGCTTCTTAAGGGATGCAGCAGAAATAAGAGGAAGAGATCCACGAATAATTCAGGCTATGGCTGATAGAGACATAGAAATAGAGGGTATAATAGGGTCAGGTAAACTATTAAATCTAAATTCTCGTGAGGCAAAAGCTCATGGTATATCAGATTTAATTTCTAATGATTATGATGAAATTTTAGATTATTTCAATATAAAGTATTCAAATATAGTAGAAGTAGAAGAAGGAGCAGAAATTAAAATAGCCAAATTTCTTTCAAATCCATATATATCAACATTTTTGCTTACATTAGGTTTTATAGGAATGATAATTGAAATATTTACTCCAGGATTTGGCGCAGGAGGTACTTTAAGTATCATTGCTTTTGCCCTATTCTTCGGTGCAAATATGCTTGTGGGAAATTCTGAATGGCCATCTATAATGCTATTTGTTGCAGGTCTTATACTTTTAATAATAGAGATAATGGTTCCAGGTTTTGGTCTTCCCGGAATAAGCGGTATAATACTAGTTTCGATTGGAATTATATTTTCCATGGCTTCGTTATCTACTGCAATACTATCTTTAAGTATAGCCCTTATAACAACAGTTATAATAGTCATATTTTTAATAAAGCATGGATATAAAAGTCCTTTTATTAGTAAAATAGTATTATCCACAGAACAAAAAAATGAAAGTGGATATACTAGTGCAAATCCAATGAAAGAATATTTGGGAAAAGAAGGAATATCTGCAACTGAACTTAGACCTAGTGGAATAATTGAAATTGACGGTCGAAGAATAGATGCCCTATCAGAAGGTGGTTATATAGAAAAAAACAAGAAGATCAAAATAGTAAAAGTTGAAGGTTCAAAAATATTTGTAAGGAGGGTTTAAAATGACAGGAAGTATAGTATTTACAGTAGGTATTAGTATATTAGTTGTTTTATTAGTAATACTATTTTTCACCTTTGTTCCAGTAGGACTATGGATAACAGCTTATTTTTCAGGTGTAAAAATAGGCATAGGCAATTTAATAGGAATGAGGCTTAGAAGAGTAGTTCCATCAAGAATTGTAAATCCTATGATCAAAGCCACAAAAGCAGGTTTAGAAATAGGTGTAAATGAGTTAGAAGCCCATTTTTTAGCTGGTGGTAATGTAAATGTTTTGGTTGATGCACTAATAGCAGCTCAGCGTGCAGATATTCCACTAGAATTTGAAAGAGCAGCTGCTATAGATTTAGCAGGTAGGGATGTTTTAGAAGCAGTCCAAGTTAGCGTAAATCCTAAAGTAATAGAAACTCCACAGATTTCAGCAGTAGCAAAAGATGGGATAGAAGTTATAGCTAAGGCAAGAGTCACAGTTAGAGCAAATATTGAGAGACTAGTTGGTGGAGCTGGAGAAGAGACTATAATAGCTAGAGTTGGAGAAGGTATAGTAACTACAGTGGGAAGTTCTGAAAGCCATAAAAACGTATTAGAAAATCCAGATAGTATATCAAAAACTGTATTGGATAAAGGATTAGATTCAGGAACTGCCTTTGAAATACTTTCTATAGATATAGCAGACATAGATGTAGGAAGGAACGTAGGGGCTAAACTTCAAACAGACCAAGCGGAAGCAGATAAAAGGATTGCCCAAGCAAAAGCAGAAGAAAGAAGGGCTATGGCTGTAGCTAAAGAACAAGAGATGATTGCAGAAGTTCAAGCCATGAAAGCAAAAGTAGTAGAAGCAGAAGCGGAAGTACCATTAGCAATATCCAAGTCATTAAAAGATGGAACGATAGGATTTATGGACTATTATAATATGAAAAATCTTTTAGCGGATACTGACATGAGAAGTTCCATATCCAAGATAGGCGAAACAGAAGAAAAGCCTAAAGAATAATCATAGGGATGTGTTAATATGGATATTCTATTTGCAATTTTAGTATTATTAGGTCCAGCAATTATCAAAAGCGTTAAAGAAAAAAAGACAGCTGAAGAAAAAAGAAGATATACTCCTTCTAATAGGCCTAAAGAAAGGCCTGTTAGAAAGCCTAATAAGCCTATTTCAGTAGATAATGTAGATAATATAGAAATAGAAGAAGTAAATATAGATACCAAAGAAGAAACATATAAAAATAAACTAAAAGAAGAAAAGCTAGAAAGAGAATATGAAGAATTAAAATCAAAGGTAGAAGAAGTATCCAAAATAAAAGAAGTTTTGAAAGAAAAAGAACAGTTAGCAAGAAAGAAAAAACCTTCTTATAGCTTAAATGAATTAACAAAAGAAGATATATTAAAAGGTATAGTATTAAAAGAAGTATTATCAGAACCAAAATGTATGCAAAATAGAATGAGATAGTTAAAAGAGTATGCAGTTAAAAGTTGCATACTCTTTTTATTTGTAATAGAGCTAGTTTATTAAGCATAAATTTAAATAAGAGAAGGAGGGCTTTTTGTGAAAAAACGGATGGACCAAATAAAATCAAATGTTTCTGACATATTTGAATTGCCAAAAGATATAGTAATGGATTTACCTAAGATAACTATTGTAGGCAATATGCAAGTAATAATAACAAATCACAAAGGTCTAATTGAATATACAAAGAATATTATACGGGTAAATACAAACTGTGGAGTGCTTAAAATAATCGGGGCTGATATGTGTATAAAGACCATTATAACAGAAGAAATAATAATAATTGGTACTATAGAAGGAATTGAATTTTTATATTAAGGGGTGTATATATGCTAGCTATTAAAATATGGAATTATTTTAGGGGATATGTTATTATTAGAGTTGAAGGACTTACTTTGGAAAAATTTTTAAATTTAGCTACAAACAAAGATATATACCTTTGGGATATAGAGCGAATAGAGTATACAATTATAGAAGCAAAAGTAAGTGTAAAGGGATTTAAATCTTTAAGAAAAATAGTCAGGAAAGTAGGATGTAGAGTATATATCGTAGAAAAAAGAGGGTTTCCTTTTTTATTAGAAAAGTTAAGAAAAAGGAAGATGCTTGGTTTTGGTTTTATCATCTTTATAGGATTGATATTTTTTTTAACTTCTTTCATATGGAATATAGAAATTTTAGGAAATGAGAAAATAAAAGATGAAGAAATTATAAACTTTCTTGAGGAAATGGATGTAGGTAAAGGAAGGTTTAAACATAAAGTAGACCTAGATAAATTAAAGTCTAATATTTTAGATAATTTTCAAAGGTTATCTTTTGCTAGTGTAGAATTTAAAGGTACAAAACTTTTAATAGAAGTAAAAGAACAAGATTTACCACCTAAGGAAATAGATAAAGATACTCCTTGCAATATAGTAGCAAAAAAGAAGGGAGTAATTGAAAAAGTTATTGCTAAAAATGGTAAAGGAATAGTAAGTGAAGGTGAGGTAGTAAAAAAAGGCCAATTATTAATAACTGGAGTAATAGAAGATGAATTATTAGAGAATAATATATTGGTACACTCTGAAGGGGAAGCATTGGCAAGAACTAGATATTCCCGCAAAAAAGAAGAACCCATAGAAAAAACGGTAAAAGAAGAAACTGGGAATATATATACTGTAAAAGAAATTAAATTTGGTAAAAAAGGTATCGGACTTTCGAAGATAGATATACCTTTTAAGGAATATATAGAAGAAGTAGAAGAGGAACCATTGATAGAGAAATTCGGTGATGATTTTCCAGTAAAAGTTGTAACATATAAATATATTGAGGTAGAAAAAAAGAAAATTAAACATAATATAGATTCTTTAAAAAAATCTACCCAAGTATTAGCTGTACAAGAAATAAATAAAAAGTTGCCAAAGGATGCAAAAATCATCTCTAAAGATGTAATATATTTAGAAGAAGAAAACAAACTTATTACAGAAGTAATTATAGAAGTAATTGAAGATATTGGTGAAAAGCAGATTATATACAATAAGGAGGATTAATTTTGGGAAAAAACATACAAGAAAAGGGGATAGCTATAGAAGACAATAGCATCATACCAGGACTATTTGGTCAGTTTGATGAGAATATAAAGATTATAGAAAAAGAATTTAATGTAGAAATACTTATTAGAGGGGAAGAAATCAAAGTTATAGGAGAAGAGTTGGCAGTAGAGTTAGTAGAAAGACTTATCTATAAACTATCAGATATACTAAAAAGACAAAAAAAGCTAACTAAACAAGAACTTATGTATACAATTCAGCTTATTTATAAGGGAAAAGAAGACAAGGTCAAGGAACTATTAGATGATATTATTTGTATAACAGCTTCGGGAAAAGCTATTAAGCCTAAGACGTTGGGACAAAAAAGATATATAGATGCAATAAAAAACAATGATATAGTATTTGGAATTGGGCCTGCAGGTACAGGGAAGACTTATCTTGCTATGGCAATGGCAGTAAATGCATTTAGAAATAATGAAGTTAAGAGAATAATATTAACTCGGCCAGCAGTAGAGGCGGGAGAAAGCTTAGGATTTTTGCCTGGTGATTTGCAAGAAAAAGTAGACCCTTATCTAAGGCCTATATATGATGCATTATTTGATATATTAGGTTTTGAAACTTATGTGAAATTTGTAGAAAAAGGACTTATAGAGGTGGCTCCATTAGCTTATATGAGAGGGAGAACCCTGGATTCATCTTATGTTATATTAGATGAAGCTCAAAATACTACAAATGAACAGATGAAGATGTTTTTAACTAGACTAGGATTTGGTTCCAAAGCTATTATTACGGGGGATATAACTCAAGTAGATTTGCCAAAAGGAAAGTCTTCAGGTCTCAAAACAGTTTCAAAGATTTTAAAAGGGGTTGATGGAATAGATTTTGTTGACCTTACTAAATTGGACGTAGTAAGGCATCAATTAGTTCAAAAAATAATAGAAGCATATGATGAATACGAAGGAAAGGCTTAAAAAACCATTCTACAGGGAGGTTATCCCATGCTAAAAGAAAATATAAAAAAGAAAAAAGAAAAGAAAAGGAAAAATAGTAAAACTAGAAAACTTTTTTCCTTCTTTTCTAAGAATACAAAGATTGGTCTAATTGTTTTACAAAGCATATTTACTATATTGTTATTTTTAATAATAATAGACAATATAGAGCCTAAAAAAGTCAGCATAAAAATAGGAGATATATCCCCTTATGAAATAAGGGCTACAAAAGATATAGAAGACAAAAGGGCTACAGAAAAATTACAGAATGAAGCTATGGAGAAGATTGAACCCATATATAGGGTAAATCCTTCTATACAGATGCAGATGAAAAATGATATAAGAACTTTTTTTGGGTTGGTAAAGGATGTAAAAAATTTAGATGATATGGGTATAAATAAAAAAGTATCTAATTTACAAGAACAGTCCAATCTAAATCTATCACAAAAAGATTATAGAATAGTTTTAGAACTTGAAAATAAAGATTTAAACAATTTAGAAACTACTATACATGACATAATAAATCAAATAATGGGCAGTGGAATTAAAGAAGAAGAACTGGAATATGAAAAAGGTAATGTGAAAAGTATTTTTGATTCTTTAGATATGGCTAAAAATCAAAAAGAATTAGGAATAAAAATCATAAATACAACTATTAAACCAAATAAGTTTTTAGATGTAGAAGCCAATCAAAGAAGAAAAGTAGAAGAATCAGAAAAAATTGAGCCCATAGTTATAAAAGAAGATCAAGTAATAGTTAGAAAAGGTGAAAAGGTAAATTCCCATACCTATGAATTAATAAAGGAATCAGGACTATTAAAGCAAAAAGATGGCTATGAAATTAGTACGATTTTAGGCACACTAATTATTATATTAATCATTCAATCTATTATAGGCCTATATCTTTACAATTTTAATAGGGATGTATTAAATACATCAAAGATAATAATATTAGATATTGTTTTTATTTCTATAGTAATAATATCAAAAGTAGTTTATGGTATTTCTCCCTATTTAATGCCAATCGCAACATCTTCTATGCTAATAACCCTTATTATAAATCCTAAGTTAGCATTAATAGTGAATTTTATTTTAACATTTCTAATGGGAATGATTTTAGGAGTTGATGACAGCGTAATAGCTACGATGTTGGTAGGAGGAAGTGTCGCAGCTTTTAGCGTAATGAATTCGTCTCAGAGGTATAATATATTCTTCAATGGATTAATTTTAGGGGTAGCACATATTCTAACTATTTTTTCTTTTGGACTTATAAAGAATTCGGATGCTTTAGATATTGTGCTGCGAAGTGGACATGGATTATTAAATGGGGTATTCTGTGCTATTCTTACCATTGGAACATTGCCTCTGTGGGAAAATATATTTGAAGTACTAACTCCTTTAAAGCTTCTAGAACTTTCAAATCCAAACCAACCGTTACTTAGAAGGCTTTTAATGGAGGCTCCAGGAACTTATTATCATAGTGTGATGGTAGGAAATTTAAGTGAAGCTGCAGCTGAAGCAATAGGTGCTGATTCTCTTATAGCTAGAGTAGGAGCTTATTATCATGATATTGGGAAACTTAAAAGACCTTATTTTTTCAAAGAAAACCAATTTGGAATGGATAATCCCCATGATAAACTAAATCCTACTTTAAGCACTTTAATAATAACTAACCATACAAAAGATGGACTAGCATTAGCAGAAGAATATGAGTTACCACAAGAGATAAAAGATATTATAGTGCAACACCATGGAGAGACTGTATTGACCTTTTTTTATTATAAAGCCTCAAAAGGTAAAGATGGCGAGAATGTTAAAATAGAAGGTTTTAGATATAAAGGACCTAAGCCTCAAACAAAAGAGGCAGCTATAATAATGTTAGCTGATTCTTCAGAAGCAGCAGTCAGATCTATAAAAAACCCTAATAAAGGGAAAATTGAAGAGATGGTAAGAAATATAATAAAAGACAGATTAGAAGACGGACAATTAGAAGAATGTAATTTGACTTTAAAAGATTTGAGTACAATAGCAAATACTTTCAGCAATGTACTTCTAGGAATATTTCATGATAGAATAGAATATCCAAAATTGGATATAAAAGAGGTAAAAGGAGAGAGTTAAATGGAAGTTTATATAGACAATAGACAAGATGAAATAACAATAGATGATGAACTTATAGAATTAACGAAAAAAGTAATGAAAGAATGTTTAGTATTAGAAGGAAAGAGTCTCGATACCGAAATAAGTGTTTCATTTGTAAATAATAAAGAAATACAAGAATTAAATAAAGAATACAGAAATGTAGATTCCTCTACAGATGTACTATCTTTTCCAATGACAGATGACTTTTCTTTAGATCATATACCTATTTTAGGAGACATTGTAATATCCTTAGAGAAAGCTTTATATCAAGCAGAAGAATATGGCCATTCATTTAATAGGGAAGTAGCTTATTTAACAGTTCACAGTATGTTCCATCTCCTAGGCTATGATCATATAAAGGAAGATGAAAAGCAGGTTATGAGAAGGAAGGAAAAACAGATTATGAAATTGTTAGGAATATTTAAAAATAATTTAGAATAAACTAGGTGATAAGATGAAGTCTAGAAATATAATAGATAGTTTCAACTATGCTGTTGCTGGAATAATATATGCATTAAAAACTCAAAGAAATATGAGAATACATTTTAGCATAGCTATAGTAGTATTGTTTACAAGCTTATTTTTAGATTTTAGCAGATTAGAATTTTTAATGCTTCTTCTAACTATTGCATTTGTAATGGTAGCAGAAATGATCAATACTTCTATAGAGAAAACTATTGATATGATTACAGAAGAATATCATCCACTGGCTAAGATAGCAAAAAATGTAGCAGCAGGAGCTGTTCTAATTTCAGCCATAAATGCTATAGTAGTTGGATATTTACTTTTTTTTGATAGAATAAATCTTCATTCAAATTTGATACTATTTAAATTAAAAAACTCTCCGGTACACTTAACATTTGTATCTCTTTTACTTGTTATAATTATAACTGTAGTTATAAAAACCATAGCCCAAAGTGGTACTCCATTTAAAGGTGGAATTGTAAGTGGACATGCAGCAGTAGCATTTTTACTTGCTACTAGCATTAGTTTTTTAGGCGAAAATGTTTTAATTACAACCTTAGCTTATTTTATAGCTATATTGGTTGGGGAAAGTAGAATAGAAGGAAAGATTCACAGTGTTTTTGAAGTATTTATGGGAAGTATACTTGGGGTATTAATGGGAATTTTAGTTTTCCAAATAATAGGTTAATAGGGGGATTCTATGAAGAAGATAGTATTCATACTATTACTTTGTTTAGTTGCAGTTCTTTTGATATATAATATATCTGATAAGGAGAATGATCAGATTTTAGAAGAGGAGAATGAAAATAAAATTTTATCTCCATTAAGTGGTATTTCTGCGCAAATATCTAAAGTAGAGAGGCGGCCAGTGGCAGTTATGTTTGATAACCATCCAAAGGCTAGATGGCAAGCGGGACTTAGTCAAGCAGAAATTGTATACGAATTTTTTGTGGAACATCCTTATACAAGATATATGGGTATATATCTTGTAAATGATCCAGAAGAATTAGGACCTATAAGGAGTGCAAGGCCTTATTTTATAACAACTTTACTTGAATACGATCCTATATATGTAAGAGCAGGAGGCAGTGAAGAGGCAAAAGAATATATAAAACAATTAGAAATAGCAGATATTGATGGTTTGACCAACTCAGAAGATGCTTTTTTTAGAAATACTAAAGTAGGAAAGAAGAGTCCTCATAACCTTTATACAAATATGGAGAGCATAAGAAATGCTCAAATAGGAAGAGGTTACAATTCTACGGGAGATTATGAAGGATTTAATTTTTATGAAGAAGATACGGTGATAGACGGAGACAATGGGACTACAATTGAAATAAAATATAATAGAGAAAATTCTACTTCTTATATTTATAATGAAGTAGATAGGGTATATGAAAGGTATAAGGACGGAGAAGCTCATATAGATGAATATTATAATATTCCAATTGTAGCTAAGAATATTATTATTCAACAAGTAAAGACTAAACCTATAGATAATGAAGGAAGATTAGAAATTGATTTAATAGATAGTGGAAAAGGCATATATATATCTAACGGAAAATTTAAAGATATTAGCTGGACAAAAAGCTCTAAAGATGGAAAGACCATGTATTATGACGAAGAAGGGAAAGAGATATTTTTAAACAAAGGGATTACATGGATTCAAATAATAGATGAAAAATCAGATATAATAATTGAGTAGGAGTGATGGCTTTGGACAAAAGAGAGCTTATAAAAAGTGCATTTAAAGCTAAAGAAAAAGCTTATGTACCTTATTCTAATTTTCATGTAGGAGCAGCTGTTTTAATGGAGGATGGATCTATATATACAGGTTGTAATATAGAATCTGCTTCCTATAGTCCAACAAATTGTGCAGAACGTACAGCTATATTTAAAGCTATATCGGAAGGGAAAAGAAAAATAAAAGCTATAACAATAGTAGGGGATTCAGGATATACTTATCCCTGCGGAGTTTGTAGACAAGTTATAAGAGAGTTTGGCCCTGATGCAATTGTTATAATTGCTAAATCTGAAGATGAATATAAGGAATATACATTGGAAGAACTGTTGCCATATAGTTTTGGACCAGATGATTTAAAGAATGTTAAAAAATAGGAGGAGATTTATGTACAAATCAGGATTTGTAACTATAATTGGTAGACCAAATGTAGGAAAGTCAACTATATTAAATCATATAATAGGAGAAAAGGTTTCAATTATTTCAAATAAACCTCAGACTACAAGGAATAAAATACAATGTGTTTATACAGAAAAAGATTATCAAATAGTTTTTTTAGATACACCTGGTATTCACAAACCTAAAAATAGGCTTGGTGAACATATGGTTAAAACATCAAAAAGTACTTTAGGAGAAGTAGATCTCATTACATTTATGGTTGACAACAATAGAACAATAGATGACTTAGATAGATATATAATATCTCAATTGAAAGGTATCAATACACCTAAAGTGCTCCTTATAAATAAAATAGATAAAGTGAAAAAAACAGATATTGCTAATTTAATGAATATGTATAAGAAGTTTAATATTTTTGATGATATTATACCTGTATCTGCAATTAATGGAACTAATATAGAAGAGTATCTAAATACAATTAAAAAAATATTACCAGAGGGACCACAATATTTCCCAGAAGATATGATTACAGACCAACCAGAAAGATTTATTATATCAGAACTTATAAGAGAAAAAACACTATACTATCTTCACGAAGAGATTCCTCATGGTATATTTGTATCAATAGATAGTATAAGGAAAAGGGAAGAAAAAGAAATAATAGATGTATATGCTACTATTTATTGCGAAAAACCTTCTCACAAAGGTATGATTATAGGTAAAAATGGTAGAAAGTTAAAAGGTATAGGAAAAAGTGCAAGAATAGATATAGAAAGACTTTTAGGTAGCCAAGTAAACCTTCAACTATGGGTTAAAGTAGAAAAAAATTGGAGGGATAAGGAAAATAAAATAAAATACTTTGGTTACGAATAGTACTAGGAGTGACTAAATGCTTGTAAAATCAGAAGGAATAGTTTTAAGAGAAGTAAAATTTGAAGAAACAAATAAAATACTCACTATATTTTCTAGAAAATATGGAAAAATCACTGCCATGGCAAGAGGAGCTTTAAGACCAAGAAGTCCTCTTATAGCTAGTAGTCAGGTTTTCTCATATAGCGATTATAATTTTTATAAGGGAAAAAGCTTTTATCATGTAAATCAAGGAGATATTATAGACTCTTTTTATCCTATTAGAGAGGATATGAATAGGCTTCTCTACGGAGCATATTTATTAGAGCTTGTAGATTCTTCTACAGTAGAAGAAGTTCCAAGCGAAAAGCTTTTTGAATTATTAAAAAAAGGCTTAAAAGTACTATCCAGTTTAAACAAAGATTTTTTAAAATTTATTATAGGTTTTGAAATTAAATATATATCTTTTCTAGGTTATAGACCATATTTAAATAAATGTGTACTATGTGGAGAAGATATAGATGATACATTGAAATTTAGCGTATCTAATGGAGGAGTAATTTGTGAAAGATGTTTTAAATTAGATCCTAGTAGTAAAAAAATGGATAAGCACATGCTAAACTATCTAAAACAGTTATTATATACACCTCTTGATGCACTAGACGATATAAAAATTCCTAAAGATGTCATGATTAAAATACAAGATATTATGGTAAAATATATATTAACCAATATTGAAAAAAACAAATTTTATTCATTAGATTTTATGAAATCTATTAAAAAAAATGGAGGGTTATAAAATGGATACATCTTTAGATAAAATTGATATGATAGTGGAAAGGACTGGGGTTAGTTACAAAGAAGCAAAGGAAGCCTTAGAAAAAAATAACGGTGATGTATTGGAAGCTATAATATATATTGAAAATCAAAATAAGAGCTTTACAGAAAATATGGGAGATAAAGGGGAAAAACTATTAGATAAGTTAAAGGAATATGTAAGGAAAGGCAATGTAACTAAAATTATAATAAAAAAAGATGGAGAAACTATAATGAATATTCCCGTATCTGCTGGAACAATAGGTACCATTCTAGCTCCGCAAATAGCCCTATTGGGATTTAGTGCAGCCCTTCTTTCTAAATGCACATTTGAGATAGTAAAAGAAGATGGAGAAACAGTCAATATAAATGAGGCAGTAGAAAAAGAATTCTATAAAAGTAAAGGTTCTGCCAATAAAGAGGATAGGTAGGAGCTTTAAATCTATATTGACAATAAAGATTTTTTTTGCTAGATTATTAACTATAGGTTAATTAATAACTATATGCTGTGAAGAAGAAGGTAATCAATATATATTATAATAGCGAGCTAGGGATGGTGAAAGCCTAGTATAATAGATTGGTGAAAGGCACTTCTGAGCATATACAATTGAGGGAATACCTTGATTAGGTATTAAGTAGGGTGGAACCGCGGAAGTAACCTTTCGTCCCTATAGGGATGTAAAGGTTTTTTTATGTTTATAATTAATAATACGAACTAAGATCAAGGAGGTCAAGAAAATGTATTTTCAGGACTTGATACTGACATTACTTCAATATTGGGGAAGTAAGGGCTGTATAATATTGGAACCCTATGATATAGAAAAAGGAGCAGGAACTATGAATCCTCATACTTTTCTAAGGGCTTTGGGACCAGAACCTTGGAAGGTAGTTTATGTAGAACCTTCAAGAAGACCAGCAGATGCCAGATATGGTGAAAATCCAAATAGGGTTTATCAGCATCATCAATTGCAAGTAATACTAAAGCCTTCTCCAGAAGATGTTCAGGATCTTTATTTAAATAGTTTAAAAGCAATAGGAATTGAACCATTAAAACATGATATAAGGTTTGTAGAAGATAATTGGGAAGCTCCTACATTAGGTGCTTGGGGCTTAGGTTGGGAAGTGTGGCTAGATGGAATGGAAATCACTCAATTTACATATTTTCAACAAATCGGTAGTATAAACTGTGATTTAGAATCCGCAGAGCTTACCTATGGACTAGAGAGAATAGCCATGTATCTTCAAGATGTGGACAATATATTTGATATTGAATGGTGTGAAGGAATAAAATATGGAGAGATATTTAAACAAGCAGAATATGAACAATCTGTCTATAGCTTTGAAAAAGCTAGCATAGAAAATCTTACAACACTATTCAATATGTATGAAGAAGAAGCTCAAAGGGCAATTGAAGGGGATTTAGTAATTCCAGGCTATGACTATGTGCTAAAATGTTCCCATGTATTCAATGTATTAGATGCAAGAGGTGCTATTTCTGTAACAGAAAGAACCCATTATATAAGTAGGGTTAGGAATTTAGCAAAAATAGTAGCTCAAAAACATTTAGAAAAAAGAGAAAAATTAGGATATCCTCTTCTAAAACAGGGAGGTGTATCTAATGAATAGATACTTATTAGAGATAGGAGTAGAGGAGCTGCCAGCTAGATTTGTTAAAACTACTTTAGATCAAATGAAAAAATATATATTACAAAAATTAAATGAAAAAAGGATACCATTTGACGATATAAAACTTTATTCAACTCCAAGAAGGTTGGCACTACTTATAGAGGGTCTTCCACAAAAACAAGAAGACCTAGAAAAAGAAGTAAAAGGGCCTTCAAAGAAAATAGCTTTTGATGAAGAAGGAAATCCAACAAAAGCTTTAGAAGGTTTTATGAACGGCCAAGGAGTAGCTTTGAAAGATATATTTACAAAAGAGCATAATAATGTAGAATATATATTTGCAAATAAAATAGAAAAAGGTAGATCGGTTGAAGAAATTTTAAAAGATAGTATGCCAGATATGATAAAATCTATTTCTTTCCCTAAATCTATGAAATGGGGAGGAAAAAACCTACGTTTTGCAAGACCAATTAGATGGTTATTATCTTTATTTAATGATAGAGTATTAGAATTTAACTTAGAAGGAATAGTAGCAGCCAATATAACGAGAGGACATAGATTTTTAGGAAGCAGCCATATAGAAATAAACAATATAGATGAATATTTTACTTCTATTAAAGATAATTATGTAATGATAGATAGAAATCAAAGAAAAGAAAAAATAAAATATGGTTGTGAAAAATTAGCAAGGGAAAAAGGCGGAAATCTATTATTTGATGAAGAACTACTAGACGAAATAACCAATATAGTTGAATATCCAACACCTATGATAGGAAGAATAAAAGAAGAATATCTAGATTTGCCCAAAGAAGTTTTAATAACACCTATGAAAGAACATCAAAGATATTTTCCTGTAGTAGATGACAAAGGCAGACTCCTTCCATATTTTATAACTGTAAGAAATGGAAATGAAGAGTATTTAGATATAGTAGTAAAAGGGAATGAAAAAGTATTAGGAGCAAGATTAGAAGATGCTAAGTTCTTCTACTATGAAGATATAAAACAGCCTTTAGAAAATTACGTAGAAAACTTAAAGGATATAGTATTCCAAGAAAAATTAGGTACCCTATATGATAAAACTATGAGGGTACAGAAATTAGCAGGAAAAATAGGCAGTTATCTAGAAGTAGGAGAAGAGACTAAGAAAAATATAGAAAGAGCAGGATATCTTTCAAAATCAGATTTGGTAACCAATATGGTTGGTGAGTTTTCAGAGCTTCAAGGTATAATGGGAAGAGAATATGCGGCTGAATCAGGAGAAAATGAAATAACAAGTTTAGCAATATATGAGCAATATTTACCTAGGTTTTCTAATGATGAACTTCCAACAACAACAGCAGGAGCTATCCTAAGTATAGGAGATAAGTTAGATACAATAGCTGGTATTTTTGCAATAGGTATCCAACCTACAGGTTCTCAAGACCCTTATGGTTTAAGAAGGCAAGCTCTAGGTATAATAAATATAATATTAGATAAAAAACTTAATCTTTCTTTAGAAGAATTGGTAGACTTTGCGTTATATATCTACGTAGAAGAAAATGGTTTAGCTTTTGACTATTATAAAGTAAAAGATGAGATACTAAACTTCTTTGATGGAAGAATAAAGAATATGTTCATAGATATGGGTATAAGATATGATGTAGTTGAAGCCATATTGGGAACAGATATTAACGATGTTTTTGATTTGAAATTAAGGGCAGATAAATTGAATCTATGGCTAGATAAAGAAGGTTTAAGTGAAGTTTTATCAGCTTTTAATAGGGTAAAAACTTTAGCAGAAAAAGCAGAAACTGATGAAGTGAAAAGAGAATTGTTAGTAGAGGAAGAGGAAATAAACCTTTATGAAACATTTAATTCTGTAGAAGAAAAAGTAAAAGACTCTTTGAACAGGAAAGAGTATGACAAGGCTTTAGATTATATGGTTTCACTGAAAGAGCCTATAGATCAGTTCTTTGACAATGTTATGGTTATGGTAGAAGATGAAGAGTTGAAAAACAATAGGCTAGGATTAGTCAAACAAATTTCAAATACTATGCTCTTAATCTGTGACCTATCCAAAATAATGAATAAATAATGCCCACTACAGTGGGCTTGTTTTAAATACCCATTGCATGTAAGGGGTGGTGATTAATATTCAATTAAGTGAGAGACAAGAAAAAATAATAGATATAGTTAAAAATGGCCAACCTATAACAGGAGAAGCTATAGCAAAACATTTGAAATTAACAAGGGCTACAATAAGACCAGATTTGGCAATATTAACTATGTCTGGTATACTAGATGCTCGACCAAAAGTAGGGTATTTTTATACAGGAAAGACTGCTCTAAGCTTCGTATCAGAAAGTATTAGAAAGATAAATGTATCAGAGATAAAATCTATTCCTGTAGCTATAGATGAAGAAACTAGTATATATGATGCCATAGTAACCCTTTTTCTAGAAGATGTAAGTACTATATTTGTAACATCTAATGGATATTTAACAGGTGTAGTATCTAGGAAAGATTTTCTTAAAAATGCTATAGGGGGAATGGACTTAAATAAAATACCTGTAGGTGTAATAATGACAAGAATGCCTAATATTGTAACCATAACTCCAGATGAAAGTGTACTAAATGCAGCTATAAAATTGATTGACCATGAAGTAGATTCTATACCTGTAGTAGAAGAGATTAAAGTAGATGAAGAGAAAAAAGAATATAAGATTATTGGAAGATTATCAAAAACTAATATTACCCGATTATTTGTAGAACTTGGGGAAAGTGATTAAGGGGGTAGTTTTATGGACACTAATGTAGTAATCTATGTATTATCAGACTCTATTGGTGAGACAGGAGAGCAGGTAGCTAGAGCTGCAGCCAGTCAATTTAATTCAGGAAAGTATGAAATAAGGAGATTTCCCTATATAACTGATGAAGATCAGATTGTAGAAGTTTTTGAAGAAGCAAAAGAAGAAAAAAGCATAATAGTTTTTACAGTTGTTATCGAAAGATTAAAAAGATTTATCGTTATGAAAGCAAAACAATATGGAATACTCGCTGTAGACTTGATGACTCCAGTTTTAGATTCCATAGAAACTGTAGTAGGTTTCCAACCCAAACGAGAATCAGGGCTTATAAGAAGGTTAGATGAACAATATTTTAAAAAGGTAGAAGCCGTTGAATTTGCAGTTAAATATGATGATGGAAAAGATACTAGAGGTATTAAAAAAGCAGATATTATATTGGTAGGGGTATCTAGAACTTCAAAAACCCCTTTAAGTATGTATTTAGCCCATAAACATTATAAAGTAGCTAACGTACCTTTAGTTCCAGAGGTACCAGCACCAGATGAGTTGTTTGAAAAAGATACTAAAAGGGTTTTTGGACTTATAGCAAATCCTTTTAAACTAAATGAAATAAGGCAGGAAAGATTAAGGTCTTTAGGACTTAGCAATAATGCAAATTATGCTAGTATAGGCAGAATAGAACAAGAATTGGAATATTCTAAGCAAATAATGGAAAGACTACAATGTAAAGTTATAGATGTTTCAAATAAAGCAGTAGAAGAAACAGCAGGTATTATAATAGATATAATGAAAGAAAACTTTGGTGAAAATTAGTTAAAGTAGAAGTGTTGTTATAACAGCACTTCTTTTTATGTTAAATGTTTTTATAAAAAAACTTATAAAAATAAAGGATTATGAACAATTTTGTTGTATATATAATAACAACGCCAATTTTAAGAAGTAATAAAAAGGGGTATATAAAACATGGATATTAGGTTAAAAACAGAACAAATGGAGAGAAAAGTTCTTTCAAAATATGCCACTTTAAGTTCACAAACAGAAGGAAGAACTGTAAAAGAGGATAAGTGTGAAATAAGGACTGATTTCCAGAGAGATAGAGATAGAATCATACATTCAAAAGCCTTTCGAAGGTTGAAACATAAAACACAAGTATTTATAGCCCCTGAAGGAGACCATTATCGAACTAGACTTACTCATACATTAGAGGTATCACAGATATCTAGAACTATTTCTAGAGCTTTAAGATTAAATGAAGATTTAACAGAGGCAATTGCACTAGGACATGATTTAGGACATACGCCATTTGGCCATACAGGAGAAAATGTATTGAACAGTCTTCATCCCAATGGATTTAGACATAATGAACAGAGTTTAAGAGTAGTAGATTTTCTTGAGCATAATGAGAAAAGACAAGGACTTAATTTAACTTATGAAGTAAGAAATGGTATATACTGTCATACTGGTGAGAAAGATCCAGAGTTTTTGGAAGGGGTAGTAGTAAGGCAAGCAGATAGAATAGCGTATATAAATCATGATATAGACGATGCTGTAAGAGCCAATGTAATTTCTGTAAAAGACCTACCTAAAGAATGTGTGCAAATTTTAGGGAAAAGCCATGGAGAAAGAATCAATACTATGATATTGGATATAATTAGAAATAGCATAGATGAAAAATGGGTATCTATGAGTAAAGAGATAGATAAATATACAAATAAATTAAGAAAATTTATGTTTGATAAAGTATATCTAGACAACCATGCAAAATCAGAAGAAAAAAAGGCAGAATATATTATTGAAGAGCTATATAAATATTATTTAAAAAATCCAGACAATCTTCCTTATGAGCATAAAAAAATTTATAAAGATAAAAGCTTTTCAAAAGAGGATATGGTCTGTGACTATATAGCAGGAATGACAGATAGATATGCAATAAATCTGTTTTATAATATTTTTATACCTAAACCGTGGAAAAAATATTAAAAAAAGAAGGAAAACAAGAAGATTTGTCGAATATTATTTGTCGGATATAATTATTATTTTTGTATTTACTTCTTATATTGGAAGTAAGGGTGATTTATTATGAGCTATTATATTGATGATGACACAATAGAAAGGATCCGTTCAAGTAACAATATAGTGGATATTGTTTCAGAGTACCTAACCCTTAAAAGGACAGGCTCTAATTATGTCGGAAAATGTCCTTTTCATAGTGAAAAAACTCCTTCTTTTACTGTGTCAGATACAAAACAATTTTATCATTGTTTTGGCTGTGGAGAAGGTGGAGATGTAATTTCTTTTATTATGAAAAAGGAAAACTTATCTTTTCCAGAAGCAATTAAATTTTTAGCAGATAAAGCAGGTATTACTCTAAAAGAGAAAGAATTTAAAAAGAATAAAGAGTTAGAAAATAAAAAAGCAAAACTTTATGAAATAAATAGGGAAGCTGCTAGATATTTTTATAAAAGTTTAAAGAGAAATAATCAAGCACTATTTTATTTAAAACAAAGAGAGATAGATGGAAGAACAGCCACAGTTTTTGGATTGGGATTTGCAGATAGAAGTTGGGATAGCCTATACAATTATTTAACTAGAAAAGGCTATAAAGAGGCGGATATTGAGAAGGCAGGTTTAATAATTAAGAAAAAAGGAAAAGATGGTTATTATGATAGATTTAGAAATAGGATCATATTTCCTATTATAGATACAAGGGGTAGGGTTATAGCTTTTGGAGGTAGGGTGGTAGATTCATCTAATCCTAAGTATTTAAATTCTCCAGAGACCCCTGTATTTTCAAAAGGAAACAATCTCTTTGGTCTCAATATTTTGAGGAAATACTCTAATATAAAGAAGGTAGTATTGGTTGAAGGATATATGGATGTGATTTCTTTATATAGTAGAGGCATAGATTATACACTAGCTAGTTTAGGAACTGCTTTTACAGAACAACAAGCAAAGTATTTAAAAAGGTATGGAGATGAGGTGTATCTATGTTATGATTCAGATTTAGCTGGACTTAAAGCTACAGATAAAGCCTTAGAGATATTGAAAAAGGAAGGTATAAATGCAAAAGTTTTACCATTGCCTTCAGGGAAAGATCCAGATGATTTTATAAAAGAAGAAGGAAAAGAAAAGTTTGAACAGCTATTTGATAGCTCATTAAGCTATATAGACTTTAAAATATACTTTTATAAAAAACAATATAATTTAAATAATTTAGATGAAAAAATTAAATTTACAAAAAATGTAGCTAAATTTCTCAAGAGAATAAAAAGCCCTATAGAAATTGATGTATACTTAGATAAAATATCCCAGGAAACAAATATATCAAAAGAAGCTATAAAAAAGGAAATTGGAAGAGGATATAGAAATATAGATAATAGGACTATTTCTAAGGACAAGTATATAAATACTAATTATAGATATAATAAAGATAAAATAATTCCTGTAAGATCTGTATTGGAATCAGGGCATTTGATTGCCGAAAAAACTATTATAAATCTTATTTTTAAAGATGAAAATTCCTTTGAAAAGATTAAAGAACATATAAATCCAGAGGATTTTATGAACTATGAATGTAGACATTTAGCCAACTATATATATAAGAGTTATGAAGATAAAGAGGAAATAAATAAAGAAAAACTTATTAAGTATTTAGATGACATAG
>JAHXQP010000025.1 GCA_019391515.1 Clostridiaceae bacterium
TACATTCTGCATAAATAAAACTTATTGAGACAAAATATAGTAAAAATGAAGTTAAAATAAATTTTTTTAATTTCACTAAAACACCTTCTTTCTGATAAACTGATGATGATTTTAATTGGTGCTTGTTTGATTAATAATAGATTGTGCAGTATGGAATTTTTAATCCGTAGAAAACAGACACAATAAAACCATAGTTTTCAAGCTATAAAAAATTAGCACTTAAAATACATGAATTTTAAGTGCTTTAGAGTTTTTTATATATTTTTTTTACCTTTTTCCTTTTTTTCACTTTAGATTTAGATCTTGTTAATGCAGTATCGGGAACTGCTGCAGGAAATTCTTCAGATGAAGAATTATTTGATGATGAGTTTTCTGTGCAACTTTTAACAGAGCTTATTAATGCTAGTTCATCTGATAAAACTGCAAAAAAAGTTGCTAGAATATTTAAATCATTAACATTAACTTCTTCGGATATAGCTACAGCCAATGATGATGCAAGTACTATATAATCTACATAGCCAAATCGACATAATTTAGATTTATCATTATTAGATCTTGTTAACCTTGACATACTAACCTCCAAGATACCTATATTTAATATATATGAAATATTTTTCTTTATATGAAGAATAGTTATGTTTTTAAGAAATATTATATTTCTATTATTACACCAGTTAGGTCTAACTTGCTCTTTTTTACCCATTGATTTAATTTCATTATACTAAGATTTTATTTTTTTGTCTAGGCATAAAAATATTTTATTGTGAAAACAATTATTTTTTTATTTTTTCTAAAATGAATTGATTTTCATAATTATAAACTGTATAATGTTTTTGAAAGATTCTTTATTGTTTTTTTAATATTAGAAAAACCTTTTCCTATATTTCTATGTTTTTTTATCTATGTTTGTTTGATATTTAACTAACATCTGTTTTCTTTTAGTATTCTATATTTAAGGGGGATTGGTAGATATATAATACATATTTTTTATCTAATACTCTATTTATGCAATATAAATATTATTAAAAAGTATCTTCTGGAGGTGTCTTTTAGGAAATGGAAAACGTAAAAAATAAAAAAAATCTAAAAAAAGCTATCTCAACTGAAACTTTTGTTTTTATAGGCATTAGCCTCGCTATTCTCATTTATTTAGCAAATAAAATGGGAGTAGGCATTATGTTCAGTATTATGATGAAAACAGCTCATGATTTGGTTCTTAACACAACCCTATATATAATGGCAGTTGCAGTTTTAGCCGGGGGTGCAGCTGGACTAATGTCAGAGTTTGGAGTTATAGCTCTTATTAATAAAATTATATCTCCAATTATGAGACCTTTATTTGGTCTACCTGGCGCTGCATCACTTGGTGCTGTAACAACTTATCTTTCTGATAACCCTGCTATTTTATCACTTATTAAAGATAAGGAATTTATAAAGTACTTTACAAAATCTGAAAGTGTAGCTCTTATAAATCTTGCTAATACTTTTGGAATGGGATTAATAGTTACTAGTTATTGTCTTGGATTAGGTAATGAATATATTCCAGCTATAATTATAGGAAATATAGCTGCCATATTAGGAGGTATTTTTAGTATAAGAGGGATTCTTCGTATTGCAAAAAAAGAATATGAAGAAGACGATACAAATGTTAAATCAGCAAATTTAGAGTCATTTGAATACAGGAAAGTTCGTGAAGGCAGTGTTGGTCAACGTGTTTTAGATTCAATGCTTGAAGGTGGAAAAAATGGAGTTGAACTTGGCTTAAGTATTATTCCAGGAGTTGTTATTGTTTGCACCATAGTTATGATTTTAACTTTTGGTCCAAGTGATGTTGTAAATGGTGTTCCTGTATATGAAGGTGTTGCTGGAGAAGGTATAGGACTTCTTCCTAAATTAGGAGAAAAAATTTCCTTTATTCTTGATCCAATGTTTGGTTTCAAAAGCACTGAAGCATTGGCTCTTCCAATTACATCTTTAGGAGCAGTAGGGGCAGCTATGGGCATGGCAAAAGGTTTATTAGAAAAAGGTCTTATGAATGCTCATGATATTGCTGTGTTTTCTGCAATGGGAATATGCTGGGCTGGATTTTTAAGTGTACAAGTTGGACAAATGGATGCTATTGACGCTCGTAAACTCATCGGTAAATCTATGCTTGTACATTTTATAGGTGGTTTAATTGCGGGAGTTTTAGCAAATTACATGTATGTAATATTCTGCTAATCTTTATATAAAATAGGATGGCAAACGCTATCCTATTTTATTGTCTTCTATTACAAAATAGTCTTTTAGTCATATATTAAATTCTTTTTATATAATATAAAAAGAATTGGGTATAAGTATAAATGATAAATTTCTATATCTTTTGGAGGTGTTTTGATGACGAAAAGAATGGAAGACAAAGTAGTTATTGTAACGGGAGGTGCTAAAGGTATAGGTAGAGGTATCTCCAATGTATTTGCTAAAGAAGGTGGAAAGGTTTTAGTAGTAGTTCGCAGTGAAGATACTGCTAAAAAAGTTGTAGAAGAAATTGAATCAAAAGGTGGAGAAGCTTCTTACTTTATTGGTGATGTTAGTAATGAAGAAGATATGAACAAAATGGCACAAACCTGTATAGACCGCTATGGGAAAATAGATGTACTCTGTCACAATGCTGGAATTTTCCCAGAAAAAAGACTTGAAGATATGACTGTAGAGGACTGGGATCTTGTAAATAATATAAACCTAAAAGGGACATTTTTAACTGTTAAAGCGTGTTTACCATATATGAAAGAAGAAAATTATGGAAAGATGGTTATCACTTCATCTATAACTGGAAACAAAGTAGGTAATCCAGGACTTACTCACTATGCTGCTTCCAAAGGTGGAGTAAATGGTTTCATAAAATCTGCTGCTATTGAATTAGCTAAATATAATATAACTGTCAATGGTGTAGAACCAGGAAATATTATGACAGAAGGTATGGAAGCTCAATTAGGTGCTGAATATATTAAAGCTCAAGAAGCCTCTATACCAATGGGAAAACTTGGTGAGCCAGAAGATATTGCATATGCAGCACTATTCTTAGCTTCTGACGAAGCAAAATATATAACTGGCCAAACAATAACTGTAGATGGTGGACAAATATTACCGGAATCAAAATTCGATATTAATTAAAAATTGCCTGAGAATAGTACATACTATTCTTAGGCAATTTTTTATTTAACTAATATTATTGCCCGTACATTTTTATTCTTATCTAAAATCAACCCAATATCTTCACCTGCTCTTAAATCTGCAAAATCTATATTCATTTTCTTGTCATTTCTTTCAAGTACTATAGCTGCATCTTCTCTTATTTTTAGTTTAGATGGTATTTTTTTAGTAGTTTCATCTAAGTACTGTTCTATTCCTATTTCTCTATTCTCATAATCAATGCTCATTATAAGTCCATATGCAAATACTTCTCCCTTATTACTTTCATATTCAATAAAATCACTATAAGGTTTTATAATAATTTCAGTCTTTTCTTCATTCCAAAATCCTTGTCCTCCCATAACATTTATTACTTTTGAAATAGGAGCATATATCTTATTATTATAATAAAATGCTTCTTCTTTTAAATCTATACTTCCTTTATCACCTTTTAAACTAATATTTTTAAATACCATATCAGCTTTTTTAAAATCTCCTTGAGAAAAAACTATAGTATATAATGAAAATATTAAACAAAATAATATTATTAAAATAAAAATCTTCTTTCCCATCTAAATCCCTCCTTTAAAAGGATTATAGACAAGAAAGAAGATTTTAAAACCTATGCACCATTTAAAGTATCTTTTAAAAATTGTCCTGTGTATGATCTATCCACTTTTGATATTTCTTCTGGGGTACCTTTAGCTACTATGGTCCCTCCACCATCTCCACCTTCAGGTCCTAAATCCACGATAAAATCTGCAGTTTTTATAACATCTAAATTATGCTCAATAACTACTACTGTATTCCCGCCTTCTACTAATTTATCCAATACTTTGATTAACTTATGAATATCTGCTACATGAAGACCTGTTGTGGGCTCATCTAATATATATAATGTTTTTCCTGTACTTCTTTTACTCAATTCTGTTGCCAATTTAATTCTCTGAGCTTCTCCCCCAGATAATTGGGTTGAAGGCTGACCAAGTTTTATATATCCTAGTCCAACATCATATAATGTTTGAAGTTTTCTACTGATTCTAGGTATATTTTCAAAAAACTCTAGTCCTTCTTCTACAGTCATATCTAACACATCAGATATTGTCTTTCCCTTATATTTTACCTGTAATGTTTCCCTATTGTATCTTTTACCTTTACATACTTCACAAGGAACATACACATCTGGCAAGAAATGCATCTCTATTTTTATGATTCCATCACCATTACAAGCTTCACATCTTCCACCTTTAACATTGAAACTAAATCTCCCTTTTTTATATCCCCTCATCTTTGCTTCAGGAGTCATAGCAAAGACATCTCTAATATGATCAAAGACCCCAGTATAAGTAGCTGGATTTGATCTTGGCGTTCTTCCTATAGGGGATTGGTCTATTTCTATGACTTTATCTAAATTTTCAAGTCCTAAAATTTTCTTATGCTTTCCAGGTTTAATTTTTGCATTATTTAATTTCTGAGCAAGAGATTTATAAAGTATTTCATTAACTAAAGTACTCTTCCCCGAACCTGAAACTCCTGTTATACAAGTAAATACTCCTAGTGGCAATTTTACATCAATATCTTTAAGATTATTTTCCTTTGCTCCCTTGATCTCCACCCATTTTCCATTGGGCTTCCTTCTACTTTCAGGTATTTCAATCTTTTTCATTCCTGAAAGGTATTGACCAGTTATAGATTTCTCATTTTTTTCTATATCTTCAAGGGTACCTTCTGCTACAATATATCCACCATGTCTCCCTGCTCCTGGACCTATATCCACAATATAGTCAGCACTATACATTGTATCTTCATCATGTTCCACAACTATAAGGGTGTTGCCTAGATCTGTAAGATTTCTCAAAGTTTTAAGCAATCGTTCATTATCTCTTTGATGTAATCCTATACTAGGCTCATCTAAAACATATACTACTCCAACAAGACTTGAACCTATTTGAGTAGCCAATCTTATCCTTTGAGATTCTCCTCCTGAAAGAGTACTAGCAGTTCTAGAAAGTGTAAGATAGTTTAAACCAACATCTTGTAAAAATTGAAGTCTTTCTCTCACTTCCTTTAGAACCTGATTTCCTATAAGTTTTTGTCTTTCTGTTAATTTTAAGTTCTCAAAGAAACTTAGCGAATCCTTTACAGAGAGATCTGTAACTTCTGCTATATTAAGACCATTTATTCTAACAGCCAACACTTCGTCCTTAAGCCTTTTTCCACGACAACTAGGGCAAGGATTTTCAGACATATAGTTATCTATTTTATCCCTCATATAATCTGAATTGGTCTCCCTATATCTTCGTTCTAAATTAGGTATAACTCCCTCAAATGTTCCACTATATACCCTATTACCACTATAACGACTTTTAAACTTAAATCTTATAGTATCCTTTGTTCCATACAATAATTCATCTAAAAACTTTTTAGGTGCCTTTTCTAAAGGTTCTTCAATATCAAAATTATTTTTTTCTGCTATAGCTTTAAATACTTGATAATAATAAGTGTCTTCTGCTGAAGTACTAAATGGTGCAATACCTCCTTCTTTAATGCTCAGGGAAGTATTTGGAATAACTAATGTTGGATCTATTTCTTTATAATGACCTATTCCGTTACAAGTATTACACATTCCAAATGGGCTGTTGAAAGAAAACATTCTTGGTGAAAGTTCTTCTATAACTACTCCACAGTCTGGACAAGATAGTTTTTGACTAAATAATATTTGTTCTCCACCTATAATATCGGCTATTACCAATCCATTTGAAAGCTTCAATGCAGTTTCAATAGAATCTGCAACTCTTCCTTCTATTCCATCTTTAACAATGATCCTATCTACTACTACTTCGATATTATGTTTTTTGTTTTTATCTAAATCTATTTCATCTGTAACTTCGTACTTTTCTCCATCTACTACTATTCTTATAAAACCTTCTTTTCTTATGTTTTCTAATACCTTTTTATGCTCTCCCTTTTTTCCTCTTATTATGGGAGCTAATATTTGAAGTTTTGTTCTATCTTCTAATTCTAGTATTTTGTCAACCATTTGATCTACAGTTTGGCTAGCTATTTCTTTACCACATTTATAACAATAAGGGGTTCCTATTCTAGCAAATAGTAGCCTTAAATAATCGTATATTTCTGTTACTGTACCTACTGTAGATCTAGGATTTTTACTAGTAGTCTTTTGATCTATAGATATGGCTGGAGAAAGTCCTTCAATATAATCTAAATCTGGCTTTTCCATTTGGCCTAAAAACTGTCTTGCATAAGCTGAAAGGCTTTCTACATACCTTCTTTGACCTTCTGCATATATAGTATCAAAGGCTAATGAAGATTTACCTGAACCACTAATACCCGTAAACACTATAAACTTATTCCTAGGAAGCTGTAAATCTACATCTTTAAGATTGTGCTCCCTAGCTCCTTTAATAATAATCTTATCTTTTGACACTAAATCACCTCTTAACTAGAGCATCTTTTTTAATTCATTTGCTTTATCCCTTAACTCAGCAGCTTTTTCAAAATTTAATGATTCTGCTTCTTTAAGCATTTCACTTTCTAGACCTTCAATAATTTTCATTATTTCATCTTTTGACATTTTATTGGCTACATATTCTTCTTCATCTTCAATAACTTTTGTAGCCTCAATTACGTCTCTTATACCTTTTACAATAGTCTTTGGAATTATATCGTGTTCCTCATTATATTCACTTTGAATTTTTCTTCTTCTATTGGTTTCATCTATGGCCTTTTTCATAGACTTTGTAATAGTATCTGCATACATTATTACTTTTCCTGAAGCATTTCTTGCTGCTCTACCAATAGTTTGCACCATTGATGTTTCTGATCTTAAAAATCCTTCTTTATCTGCATCCAATATGGTTACCAATGATACTTCAGGTAAGTCTAATCCTTCTCTTAAAAGATTTATTCCTACTAGTACATCATACTTTCCAAGTCTTAAATCTCTAATAATCTCCATCCTCTCTATTGTATCAATATCGGAATGAAGATAAGTCACCTTTATACCTATTTCTTTAAAATAATCTGTTAAATCCTCTGCCATTTTCTTAGTCAATGTAGTTATCAATACTCTCTCTTTTTTCTTTTCTCTAATCCTTATTTCTTTTACTAAATCATCTATTTGGTTCTCAGTAGGTCTTACCTCTATCTCTGGATCTAAAAGCCCTGTAGGACGTATAATCTGTTCTACAACTTTTTCTGAATGTTCTAATTCATAAGGTCCAGGAGTTGCACTTAAAAATAGTATCTGGTTTATATGGTCCTCAAATTCATTAAATTTAAGAGGACGATTGTCCAATGCAGATGGAAGTCTAAAACCATGTTCTACAAGGGTAGTCTTTCTAGACCTATCCCCATTATACATACCCCTTATTTGGGGAATAGTCACATGGGATTCATCTACAATAATGAGAAAATCTTCTGGAAAATAATCTATAAGGGTATAGGGCTTGCTTCCTTTTTCTCTTCCACTTAAATGTCTGGAGTAATTTTCTATGCCCTGACAATACCCCATTTCTCTAAGCATCTCAATATCATATCTAGTTCTTTGTTCTAATCTTTGAGCTTCTAAAAGTTTATCTTGGCTCCTAAGTTCTTTTAATCTATCTTCTAGCTCTTTCTCTATTCTAACTATTGCTCCTTCAATTTTTTCATAGGATGTAGCAAAGTGAGATGCTGGAAATATAGATACATGATTTCTAAGACCTATAATCTCACCTGTAAGATGATTTATCTCTACAATCCTATCAATTTCATCACCGAAGAACTCTACTCTTATAGTGTTTTCACTAGATGATGCTGGAAAAATTTCTAAAGTATCCCCTCTTACTCTAAATGTTCCTCTAATAAAGTTTATATCATTTCGTACATATTGAATATCTACTAACTTCTTTATAATTTCATCCCTATCCTTTATAATACCTGGTCTTAGAGAAATTACTAAATTTTCATAATCTATAGGATCTCCTAAGCCATAAATACAAGATACACTGGCTACTATTATTACATCTCTTCTTTCAAATAAACTAGCTGTAGCTGAATGTCTTAATTTATCTATTTCATCATTAATTGATGCATCTTTTTCTATATAAGTATCTGTTTGCGGAACATAAGCTTCTGGTTGGTAATAATCATAGTAACTTACAAAATATTCTACTGCACTATTTGGAAAAAACTCCTTAAACTCACTGGCTAATTGATACGCTAAAGTTTTGTTATGTGCTATAACCAAAGTTGGCTTTTGAACTTTTTCTATAATATTCGCCATAGTAAAAGTCTTTCCTGATCCTGTAACTCCAAGTAGTGTTTGATACTTTAATCCATTTATTATCCCATTTGAAAGCTTCTCTATAGCCTCTGGTTGATCACCAGTAGGCTTAAAATCTGATACTATTTTGAACTTACTCAATTTATTCACCTCATTTTGAACGCTTGTTCGTTCTTACTCTTTAATTATAATATATATATTAAAATAATCAATGGTTTTCAATTATAAAAAAAGAAGATTGAACTTATTTGTTGAATAGTATAAACTAATATAGAAGGAGGAGGCTAAACATGAAAAAAATAATTTCTCTTGTTTTTCTTGCTTTTTTAGCGGTAGCTTTAACTAGTTGTAATACTATTCAAAACTCTGATACTGAGCCTGCTGACAACGGTTTAAAAGAAAAACCTATTGAATATGAAATAGAAAAAATCGTCCTTTCTAAAGGATATCAATCTTTAGAACCAAATATAGAAGTTCTTGAAAAAAATAAAGATATTAAAATATTAGTTTCATTAGGTCTAGTTGAATCCTCAGGTATAAAAATAGATAGAATAACTGAGAACAATGGAGAAATAAATATATATACTAATAGGTTACTAGAAGATAATAAAACACAACTTGCAATCCCCCAAGCTATTATTAACCTAAAGATTACTGATAAAGATAATTTAGATGACATTAAATTCAATATTATAAATCAAAATTACGATCCAATAGAATTAAAGTTTGGAAAATCTCAAATACTCAATAAGATATATTCCCAGTTTAAGATATCTCCAAACACTATACCTATAGTAGATCTTGTGAGAACTAAAGAAAATTTTATTTGGAATATAGATTTTAATAATATTTCTGAAACAGATGATTGGAAATCTCCATTAATAAATTTAAACGTAAAAGCTGATGCCAATACAGGAGAAGTTGTCATATCAAATAAAGAAGTAATCTCTGAATATATTGATAATGGTTTGATTTTAGATTATATACCTGGAAAGTATCTATTATATAAACAAGAGGAAACAGATGGAGAAAAAAATGCTAATATATTATGGTTATATAATTTACAAAACAAGGAAAAAGAAAAATTATATGAAACTAATCACATTATATATTCTGCTATTTTCTCTAATGATAATAGAAACATAGCTTTCATAGAAAATGATGAAAATATATCAAGTATTTTCTTAATAAATACAGATGAAAAAACTATAAATAAAATTACTGCTGTAGACTATGACAATACCTGGAACATGAAATGGAAAGATGAGGATAACCTCTACTTTATTAACAATGATTCAGAAAATAAATCTACTCTACTTAAATATAATATATATGATAAAAAATCTGAAGAAGTCTTTTCTGTTGGAAAAGTTATATCAGACTTCGACTTTAAAAATGATTTAATTGTATTTACTGAATACGATGAAAAAGAGTTGAATCAAAATATTTATATTACAAAAGATGGCTCAAATCTTGTAACAATTGATGAAGGATATAGAATAAGCTTTTTAGATGATAGTAAAATTATATACTTAAAAAATCTGCAAAGTGAAAATACAAATATTTTATCTTTATATAATTTAGAAGACAATTCTAAGATAACCGAAACAGAAGTAGATGTTAAAGACTATATAAAATTAGATCCAAACAATCTATTAGTTATTGCAAAAAATTCTTCTAATAAAGATTATACAATTGTAAAATATAATACAGAAAATAAGTTTTCAAACCCTATTGGTGAAATAACTGGAGAAACTTTCTTTTATGACGAGATTTTAAATAGATGCTACATAAGTTTATCACCACCTATGGAAAATGAAAAAAGACATATTATATGTTCTATTGACTTAAATAAATTAAATATAAATAAAAAATAAGGGATTTTAAAATCCCTTATTTTTTTATGCAAATTTTACTTTTCAATTTTACCTTCCATTATCTCCATAGCTTTTTTAAGTTGTATATCTTCATTTAAATTTTCTGGTCCAATTATATCAACATCTTCTGGTAGTTTAACTTCTACATTTGGCTTTATACCGATACCATGAATATTGGTGCCCTTTGGAGTAAAGTATTCTGATACTGTCATCTTATATCCAGAACCATCAGGAAGTTTGATTATTCTTTGAACTATGCCCTTACCAAAGGTCTTTGTTCCTACCAGAACTCCTCTGTCTGTATCTTTTATTGCTCCTGCCAATATTTCAGAAGCACTAGCACTTCCTTCGTTTACGAGAACTACTAAAGGTAAATCTGTCTTTCCTTTATCCGAGTTTAAATATTCTCTTTCCCCATTCTTATCTTCTGTATATACTATAGTTCCTTCTCCTAAAAACTCATCTGCTATATCTGCACAAACATCTAATAATCCTCCTGGATTATTTCTTAAATCTAAAATAATTCCTTTTGCTTCATCTTTTTCTAATACTTCAAATTCCTTTTTAAAATCTTTATATGTTAAATCATCAAAAGAAGTGATTTTTATATATCCAATTTTATCTTCCAACATCTGTGCTTTAACACTCTTTAATCTAATCTCTTCCCTTTTTATTTTTAATTCTAGGTTCTCTGCTTTTTTATCTTTATCTTTTCTCAAAATGGTTAAGTTTACGTCAGTTCCTGGTTTTCCTTTCATTAATTTTACTGCTGCATCCATTTTATCTGCTGTGAATTCTTTTCCATCTACCTTTATTATCTTATCCCCTGTCTTTAGACCTGCCTTCTCTCCTGGAGTATCTTCTATAGGTGATACTACAGTGATTAAATTATCTTCTCCTGGACTTACTATTACTCCTATTCCTCCATATACACCTTTTGTATGCTCCATAAAATCGTTAAACTCTGCTTTAGTCATGTATGTAGAATAAGGGTCTTCTAAAGACTCTAACATACCTTTTAGCTGTCCATCCATCAATTTTTCATCTTTTACATCCTTTAAGAAATTTTTCTTTATGGATTCTTCAATAGTCATTGCTTTGGAATATTTTTTATATACTGCTGACAATTCTTCATACTCATTTTTAGGAATTATGACTTTTTTATTGAGAGGGATAGGTAGTAAATTGCTAATAGTAAATGTGGCTATATTAGTTACAAGAACGAGTATTATTGTAAAAGTTGTAGCCTTCTTTTTTGACATTCCATTCACCTCAATCTAATAAGCATTATGTACTTTATTTTATTAAATCTACTTAAATATTATACCATTAGACTTATTACTTTTCAAAGAAAGATAAAAAAAGGAGGAAAATTCCTCCTTTTTTTATCTTACATATGAAACTGGATTTACAGCTCCTCCACCTACTCTTACTTCAAAGTGACAATGCGGACCAGTTGAATTACCAGTACTACCTGCTCTTGCTATTGTTTGGCCTCTTTTTACACTTTGACCAACACTGACTACCAAAGATGAGTTATGCCCATAAAGAGTTGAAATACCTCCTGGGTGAGCTATAATTACAGCATTTCCATAACCACCTTTCCATCCTGCACTTATAACTATACCATCACCTGCTGCAACTATTGGAGTTCCTGTAGGCGCTGGTATATCTATTCCTGAGTGATATTTGTTAGTCCCAAATATTGGATGAATCCTATATCCGAATGGGGAACTAATTCTATTATGTCCAGGAACAGGCCATCCTAATCTACCACCTGAATAAGTTGGAGTGCTACCTGAGCTACCTCCTGAACTTCCACCATTTTGTGCTGGTTTAGATGGAGCTGTTGTAGATGGTGTTGATGAATTTCCACCATTTTGTGCTGCTTTTGCCGACGCTTCTGCTTTTGCTGCTGCCATTTGAGCCTCAGCTTTTTTCTGAAGTTCTGCAATCTCAGAATTTAAACTATGTGATAGTGCATTTAATTCATCTAATTGTTTTTCAAGTCCTGCCTTATCCGTTTCTACCTTTTTCATTAAACTCTGTTTACTTCTTGTAGCAACCATTAACTCATCTTTCTTTGACTCTATCTTTCTCTTAGTGGCTTCTGCTGAAGCTCTTTGAGTTTGTAGTTCTTTTTTCTTGCTTTCTATTATTTTTCTTTGTTCTTTCATATATTCAAGCAAGTCTACATCATGATCTACCACTGCCTGTACCATCTCTTTTTTAGCTAAAAAATCTTTTATATTTGCCGCTGAAAGTAATACTTCTATGTATCCTATATTTCCCTTTTTATACATTACTCTTAATCTAGAGTTAAAAGTATCTTGTTTTTCTTCCAGCTTTTCTTCAGCTTCTTTTAATTCTTTGGTTGTTTTTTCTATATTACTATTTATATCTACAAGTTGTTTTTCAACCTTATTTAATTCATTACCTGTCTGGCTTACTTTCTTATCCAGCTCATTAATTTCCGTTGATAAGTTTTTTTGTTGTTTTTCTAATTTTTTGATTTTACTTCTTTTTTCTTCTCTCTGGCTATTCACCCCCTTTTGTTCGTTCTTTAAGTCTTTTACGTTATCTGCTGCATATACTGCTACACAATTAAAAACTAATACTGCTATAAGCAATGCAATAATCTTTTTATTGCGCCCCATAAATTTTAAGCCTCCTTCCTAAGATGTTACATTTTAAAAATCTTTTTAAGGATACTAGGCTATCTAATATTCTATTATAGTGATAGCCGTAAATATAGATCTAATAAATAATATATATTTTATTATATTAAATCTACTTAAATATTATATCATTATATCAATTACTTTTCAAAGAAAAATAAAAAAAGGAGGAATTTTCCTCCTTTTTATCTTAAATAAGGCATAGGATTTACATGGCTTCCATTTATTCTAACTTCAAAGTGTACGTGAGGACCTGTTGAACGTCCTGTATTTCCTGATAATGCTATTTGCTGTCCTCTTCTTACTCTTGTTCCTACGCCAACAGATAAAGAAGAATTATGGGCATATAGAGTTGAAACTCCTCCACCATGATCAACAACTAGATAATTGCCATAACCGCCATTATAACCTGTCTTCGCAAGAATAACCACACCATCTTTAGCTGCGGCTACAGAAGTTCCTACAGGTACTCCTATATCAACTCCTGAATGAATCCTTCCCCATCTTGGCCCATAAGGTGAAGTTACTGGTCCATTAGATGGCCAAGTCATTGCACCACCGCTTGGAACAACAGATATATTTCCTGCACTACTATTGCTTCCTGTTGATGTTGCAGAACCTTGTTGTTTTGATACTTGTGCAGTAATCTGTCTAGATTCTCTTTCCAGTTCATCTAATTGTTTTTCTAGAACAACTTTATCTGTCTCTACCTTTTTCATCAGACTTTGCTTGCTTCTTGTAGCAACCATTAATTCATTTTTCTTTGACTCTATTTTTCTCCTAGTAACTTCTGCTGTAACCTTTTGAGTCTGCAATTCTTTTCCCTTTTTTTCTATTATTTCCCTTTGTTCTTTCATATATTCAAGCAAGTCTACATCATGATCTACTACTGCCTGTACCATCTCTTTTTTAGCTAAAAAATCTTTTATATTTGCCGCTGAAAGTAATACTTCTATGTATCCTATATTTCCCTTTTTATACATTACTCTTAATCTAGAGTTAAAAGTATCTTGTTTTTTCCCTAGTTTTTCTTCAGCTTCTTTTAATTCTTTAGTTGTTTTTTCTATATTATTGTTTATATCTACAAGTTGTTTTTCAACCTTATTTAGTTCATTACCTGCTTCACTCGTTTTTTTATCCAGTTCATTAATTTCCGTTGATAAGTTTTTTTGTTGTTTTTCTAGTTTTTTGATTTTACTTCTTTTTTCTTCTTTCTGGCTATTCACCCCCTTTTGTCCATTTTTTAAACCTTTTGCGTTGTCTACTGCATATACTGATACACAATTAAAAACTAATACTGCTATGAGTAATGCAATAGCCTTTTTACTGCGCCCCATAAAAAATTAAGCCTCCTTCCAGAGATTATACATTTAAAAATCTTTTCAAGGATACCAAGCTACCTAATGTTCCTATTCCTACACCAATAGCTATAAACATAATACTAATATCCTTTAATAGTGCATGAGGTGCAACTAAGTATACTGTAAATATTACATATAGTTTTTCATTTATAATTTTGAATAAATAGTCATATCCATAGTTTACTATAAGAATAGATAATATAGCACCTATAAGACCTAAAAGAATACCTTCAATAATAAAAGGTCCTCTAATATAACCATTAGTAGCCCCTACATACTTCATTATATTTACTTCTCTTTTTCTTGCTGTTACTGTGATCTTTATAGTGTTTGAAATAATAAATACTGAAACAGCCATTAGTATAATAATTATTATAACTCCTGTAATCCTTATATAATTAGCTGTTGAAAGTAAATTTTCAATTATATCTCTATAGTATTTTACTTCTTCAATTCCTTTCATTCCTTTTATATTTTCCACAACTGCATCTGCATATTCAATATCTTTAAGTTGGATAATATAAGAGTTAGGCAAAGGATTCTCATCTTCTAATCCTTCAAGTAAACCTCCTTCTTCTCCCCAATCTTCTTTCATATCCTTCATTGCTTCATCTTTAGTTAAGAATTTTACATCTTTAACTCCATCAGAAGATTTAATTTTATTCCCTATTGTATCTATATTTTTTTCTTTGATATCGTCTTCTAAGAATACCTGAATTTCATCAAACTTACTTTGTGTTTCACTTACTATATTATTTATACTAAGTATCATAATCAATACCATTCCCAATATAATTAAAACAGCAGTAATAGAGCCTACTGAAGCTATGCCCATACCCCTATTTCTCCACATGCCTTGAAATCCTTGTTTGAGAACATTTTTGAATATCCTAAAACTCATATTCATACACACCCTTCTCTTCATCTCTTACTATTTTTCCATCTTCTAAAGCCACTACTCTTCGTTTCATACAGTCTACTATATCTTTAGCATGTGTAGCCATTAAAACAGTAGTTCCTCGTCTATTTATATTTTTCATAATCTTCATAATTTCCCAAGCTGTATCTGGATCTAAATTTCCTGTAGGTTCATCAGCTATAAGTACTGGTGGATTATTCACAATAGCTCTTGCTATTGCAACCCTTTGATGTTCTCCTCCAGATAATTGGTCTGGATAGTCATTTGCTTTATCATCTAATTCTACCATGTTTAAAACTGTCGGAACCCTTCTATTAATTTCAGCTGGATGAGCACCTATTATTTCCATGGCAAAAGCTACATTTTCATATACAGTTTTATTTGGAAGCAATCTAAAATCTTGAAAAACTACTCCTACCTTTCGTCTTATGTAAGGTATTTTCCTATTTTTTACTTTAGTTATATCCATTCCATCTAAAATTATTTTACCAGATGTAGGCTCTACTTCTTTAAGCAGTAGCTTAATCAATGTCGATTTTCCTGCGCCACTATGTCCTACAATAAATACGAACTCACCTTTATCTATGGATATATTAATATCATTTAAAGCTTTAGTTCCATTTTTATAAACTTTACTCACATTAATAAATTCTATCACTTTTCTACCACCTTTACTATGAGTCTTAAGTTTTAACTTTTGTACGATAATATCATGTTTGAAACTACAACATAATATATTATAACATATAATATACTATAACATTTTCTTTTAAATAACAACTTCTACTATTTTTTTATTAAATCATTTATTTTAAAAAATATTTTATTTTCTTTGCCATTAATATGTTTTCTAATTTTATATTATATTATAATATAATTTGAATAGATATCAAGAGGTGATTTTATGAATAAAGCAGTTTTAAGAAAACAATATCTGGAAAAACGTAGTGCTCTTCCCATATCAAAAGTGGAAGAAAAAAGTAATAACATTATAAATAAATTATTTGATTTAGACATATACAAAAATTCTTCCTTTATAATGTCCTATGTAGACTTTAGAAAAGAAGTAAAAACTGAGAACTTAATAAAACATTCTTTAAATATTCAAAAAAGAATAGGAATCCCTATAACTATTCCAGAGACAAGGAAGCTTATTGTTTCTGAACTAAAAAACTATGACATTGAGTTAAGTCCAGGATACTTTAATATCCTAACCCCTAAAAAAGAATATATAAGAGAAATTCCCCCTACTTTAATAGATTTCGTAATTGTTCCTGGTGCAATATTTGATAAAAGTGGATATAGGATTGGATATGGTGGAGGATATTATGATAGATTTTTAGGAACTCTAAATGAAAGAGCAATAAGTATTGGACTGGCTTATGACTTCCAATTGTTGGATTCGGTTCCAAGAAGTAAATATGATTTGCCTGTAGACTATATTTTAACAGAAAAGCAATTTATTTCTTGTAAAACAAAAAAGTTTTAAATAATCCTATTAAATCTTAATTATAGTGATATAATATATAGGGTAATTTATTTAATTTTTAGGAGGAATATTTATGGTAAGAACTGTAGGTACAACAGTGAGAGGCATAAGAGCTCCCATTGTTAAAGAAGGGGATGACATAGTCAATATTGTAGTTGATTCTATCATTAAATCTTCTAAGGCTGAAAATTATACTATTAAGGATAGAGATATTATTGGAATAACTGAATCTTTAATTGCAAGAGCTCAAGGCAATTATGCTGAAATAAAACAAATTGCAGAAGCTATAGACAATAGCTTTGAAGGTGATATTGGACTAGTCTTTCCTATACTTAGTAGAAATAGATTTTCTATTATACTAAAAGCAATAGCAATGACAGGTAAAAAAATATATCTTATACTTAACTATCCTTGTGATGAAGTCGGAAATTGTCTTATGAATATAGAAAAAATGTATGATTTAGAAATAAATCCGTATACAGATGTATTAAGTGAAAGTGAATATAGAAAACTATTTGGCAACAATGTAGCTCATCCTTTTACAGGAGTAGATTATGTACAAATGTATAAAGATTTGGCTATCAATGACAATATTGAAATATATCTTTCAAACGATCCTACAACTGTCTTACAATTTTCAAAGGATGTATTAGTTGCAAATATTCATGATAGAAAAAGAACTAAAATGTTCTTACGAAAATCTGGCGGTGAAAATATATTAGGATTAGATGATATCTTAAATAAACCTGTAGATGGAAGTGGATACAATCCAGAATATGGTCTATTAGGTTCTAATATGGCCACAGAAACTAAACTTAAACTATTTCCTAGGGATTCCCAAGATTATGTGGAATCAATCCAAAATAGGATGAAAGAACTTACTGGAAAGCAAGTTGAAGTTATGATATATGGAGATGGAGCTTTTAAAGATCCAGCAGGTAAGATATGGGAGCTTGCAGATCCAGTGGTTTCTCCTGGATATACTGAGGGACTTCATGGTACCCCAAATGAAATAAAGTTAAAATATCTAGCAGATACTGAATTAAATGATCTTGATAAAGAAAAAATGGAAGAAGTTATGAAAGAAAAAATTAGAAATAAAGGTGAAGATTTAATAGGAGAAGGTGCTTCTTTAGGTACAACCCCTAGAAAGATTACGGATCTTCTTGGGAGTCTGTGTGATTTAACTAGTGGTAGTGGAGACAAAGGAACTCCTATAGTATATATTCAAGGATATTTTGATAACTATGCAACAGAGTAGCAAAATGCTACTCTGTTTTTTTATGTTATTCATTTAAACCTTTTATTTCATATTGTCTTTTAATATATTTTCTTAAAAGGGATCTTATTACTGCAGCAATTGGAACTGCAAAAAGCATACCCCAGACCCCAAAGAATCCTCCTCCTATTAAAATGGCTGTAATTATCCAAAGAGGCTTTATTCCTACTTGTGTTCCAAGTATCTTAGGTCCTAAATATAGTCCATCAAACTGTTGTAAAGCAAATATAAATATAGTAACCCATAATGCTTTTATTGGGCTCTCAAATAAAGTTATAACTGCTGCTGGTATCATACCTATAAATGGTCCAAAATAAGGAATCATATTTGTTACACCTACAATTAAACTTATTAAAAGAGCATAGGGTACCTTTATAATTAAACATCCTATAAAACATAAAAGACCTATTATAGAAGAATCAATTATTTTACCTACAAAGAACTTCGAAAATGCTTGCTTTATTTCCTGTTGAACATTAATTAATGACTCTGCCCTTTTTTTTGGAAATACTGCATAAGTTAATTTCTTAAATCCTTCAGTAAGTTCTTCTTTATCTTTTAAAATATATATAGATATTATAGAGCCTAATATAAAGTTTAGAAAACTAGATGTAAAATTTATAACTTGAGTTACCGTCTTATTTAATAACGGTGTCATACTTCTAGTAGCTTTGTTAACAGCCTCACTTAAAGATTCTTTTATTTCATCTACTACTCCATATTTATCTATTATAGTAAGTTTTGAAGGCATAGATTCAAACCATTCTTGAGTAGCATTAATATATCCAGGCAATTGTCTTATCAATGTTTTTACGCTTTCAATAACCTTTGGGGTTATGAATACAAAAAATAAGACTATTATTCCAAAAAATATTATATATACAATAAGGATATTTAACCATCTCTTTAGCGTATATCTTTTTTCTAAGTACACTAATAATGAATTTAGGAAAAAAGATATAATAATAGCCCAAATAAATGGTCTTATTACTTTTCCTAAAGTAAGAGTAAATTCTTGACTACTTACTAATCTAAATAAGATAAATGCTATTATTAATAAGAGAAACAGTTTTAAATAGTTTGTTCTTTTCTCTATTTTTATCACTCCCAACATGTTTTTTATTTTATTTCATTATTCTATCATTTTTTCTATTTATATTAAAGTTAATTTAAAAATATATTACATATTTTTTTATTTACTTTTTTATTGGCTATATTAATTTGAGGATTAACAAGGTCCATAATAGGATTATATTCAGGTTCTCCACAAATATCTACTCCTAAAACTTTACCATAAACATTTATGAATTTAAGCCAATTTATAAGGTTATCAAGCTCCATGTTTCCTTGATCCCAAGATGTTTTAACTATGTCTTCTTTTAAAACATCTTTATCAACACTTACGTATATAGGCATTCCCTTTATTTTTCTTATAGTATCCAGCTCTAAAGTTCTATTCCCATCTTCAACATAGTCCACAAAGGAATATAACACATGATCCGTGTCTATATATTCTTTATTTGCACCTACTATCAATACCCCTCTAATTAAATTTTCCTCAATACAACTTCTCACCCAAGAGCCACAGGTTAAAACACCTTTCCAAGCTTCATTCATATCAAAATGATTGTCAAATAAAAGCAATATAGGTTTAATAGGAAGTCTTCCTATTAAAAAATAGCTAATATAATGGAAATCCCCTGATCCCAAATAAGCAATAGACTTTTCGGGCAGGGAATTTAAAAGTTTTTTTACTGCAAATTTCTTAGATAGATCAAAGTATTTTGGGCGGAAATTATACTTATCTAAACTTTCTTTTAGATTTATAAATCTAATTTGTTCATTATAAAACTCTCTTTTTCTATTAAGTATGCCCAATTTTTACCCCTCCATATTATTCACTATCTTTACTTAACTTAGAATATTCTTCTAATTTTCTTTTCACCATATAATGGACTGTACCTTTTTCACCTACTGTTCCTGCTTTTAGTCCTGTTAATATTTCTATACCTTCATCTATATTTTTTACTGAATATATTTTGAATTTCCCATTCTTTACTGCATTAACTACTTCATCATTTAACATTAAATCCTCTAAATTTTTATGAGGGATTATAACCCCTTCTCCCCCTTTAAATCCTTTTATATTACAAACCCTATAATATCCTTCTATTTTTTCATTTACTCCTCCTATAGGTTGAATAACTCCTTTTTGATTTACAGAGCCAGTTACTGCAACTCCTTGATTTATAGGTATATCACCTAGGCTAGAGAGAAGTCCATATAATTCTGTACTAGAGGCACTATCTCCATCTATGCCATCATAGGACTGCTCAAAAGCAATACTTGCTGTTATAGAAAGTTGAGTATCTTTAGCAAATTTTTCTCCTAAATATCCGCTTAAGATCAATACCCCTTTATCATATATATTACCACTCTGTTCTGTTTCTCTTTCTATACTTACTATTCCTTCTTTTCCTAAAAATGTATTTACAGTTATTTTACTAGGTTTTCCAAAAGCATATTGACCTATACTCACAACAGCCAATCCATTAATCTCCCCTACTTTATATCCTTCTGTATCTACTAATAAAGTCTCGTCTTTAATCAACTCTAATAATTTTTCTTCATATATATTATTTCTATATATTTTATTTGATATTGCCCTATCAACATCTTCTCTTGTTACTATATCTTTATTTCCTCCTGTAGCCCATGCATCTGCTTCATAAAGTATTTCTACTAACTTATTGAATCTAGCCGTAAGTTTATTCTGACTTTCGGAAATTCTACTGCTTAAATCTATTATAGCAGCAAGTGCAGTCCTATCAAAAGGTTTCAATCCTTCTGATTTACACTGATAGGCTACAAAAGAAGCAATTTTTTTAATATTTTCTTCATTTCTTTCCATTTCAACATCAAAATCTGCTCTTATTTTAAATAATTTTTTAAATTCTTCATCATATTGGTAAAGAAGATGATATGTTAAATAGTCTCCAATTATTATTACTTTTATATCCAATGGAATAGGTTCTGGTCTTAAAGTCTCAGATATAACATTTAATCCTGTAATATTTTCAATCATAATTTCTTCTGTTGAAATAGCCCTTTTAAATCCTTCCCAGGCTGCCTTACTTTGAAGAATATCTTTTGCCTGTACAATTAAATATCCTCCATTGGCCTCATGCATAGAACCTGGACATATTTTAGTATGATCTGTCCTTAAACCTCCTAGTTCATTAACATATTCTATTTTACCTAAAAGATTATAGTAGTTTGGATTCATTTCTCTTATAACTGGAGCCCCTTCTAAATCCTTATTATCAATGAATAAATTTACTTCATACCTTTTAAAAAAATCTTCCTTCTTATTTCCTGGAAGTAAAATATTTTCAATGCTATTACCTTCTCCATCATCTAAAAACATTTCAAAATTTTTCACTATATCTTCTTTCATATTAGAAAAATATTCTTTAACTTCTTTATTCTCTTTAAATTTTTCTTCTAACGGGTCAAGATGTACAACTAAAACTTCTAATACCTTGTCTTCTTTCAGTCTAGTTATTCTATTTTGAAGATCGTTTTCTATCTCCCGTATCCTTTTAACATAATCAAAAGCTTTTTTACTTAACTCATTAGAAGATTCTTTTAGTTTTTCCACTTCTTCCTCAGATAAGTCTTCTACCTCTTTATCAGTCATAATTCTATCCTCTACTAAGGGAATACTAAGTATTCCTTTCTCAGTCTGCTTAAACACAAAACCATAGCTCTTTGCCACTTCATTTAATTCCTTTATTACATCTTCAGCTTTTTCCTGTTGTTGAGAATAAATTATATTTTTATTGTCCTCATAATCTTTTGATAACAAGACTTTAGGTATATCTATTTCTATGTTATTAATAGCCTTTTCTACATCTTTTTTAAACACTTTACCCATTCCTGGTGATAAACTTATTGCCTTTGGAGAGCTAGCTCTTTTAAAATTAAAAACATAACACCAATCTTTAGGGCTTTTTTTGTTTCCGCTAAATTCCTTGGCTACAAGGTATGAGTAACTATTTCTACCAGTTCCTGTAAGGCCTGATACATATATATTATATCCTTTTCTTTTTACTGATAAGCCAAATTTTAATGCCTCCATTGCCCTCTTTTGACCTATAAGCTCCCTAGAGCCTAGAATATTTTCAGTAGTATCATATTCAAATATATTAGGATCACATTCTTTTCTTAACATATTATAAGATAGTTCATATTTCTCTTTCATCTTTCTACCTCCACATTGACTAATCAATATATATCCTATACTTAATAATATGTATTAAAGTTCTATTTGATATTTATATTTATTATATCACTAATAAAGCAAGGAGCTATATTAAAATAAGATAGCTCCTTGTAAAAAATATTTCTTTTGTATCTTCTTCTGCTTTTTCTGAACTAGGTACAATTAACTTTTGACCTATGTAGAGTATTGAATTTTTATTATTGGATTTGACAATAATGTGTAATTTCCTTTATCAAAACTTTGGAAACTTAAAGTCTATTCTTCATATTCTACTTCTAATTTTATATTGGCAGGTAATTTATCTAGATTAGTTTTCACTATTATATAAGGATAGGATATTTTTTGAGCTACTATTTGATCAGGCTTTGGATCTTTATATTTTGCAAATACAGTAATATTAATTTTATTATCTTCTTTTTTCCCTTTTTCAATTTTATCTATTGTAACTGAATATCCTTCCATGTTTTTTTCTCCTCTTGTAACTACTACAAATACATTGTCTTCTATCTTGCAGCTTAGAGCTCTTTCTTCTGATATATAATTTGGAAGAATATCTTTTAACTTTTGTGGAACTTCATCAGATTTAAGAACTTTAAATTTCACCTCTTTATCACCTTCATTTAAATATTTTGGAACAAATATAATTCCCAAGATAACAACAACTATTATTATTCCAATATAAACTTTTTTCATTGCCTCCCTCCTGCCAAATAAAAATAAATAGCCTATATTATATTTATTATTTTTTTGTACAATTTATGATATATGAATATAAAAATAAAATCTGCCAAAAAACTTTTCTGGTTTTTTGGCAGATTTTATTTTTATATGATCAAGAAATAGTCTTTATTTTGAAACTAGTTCTCTAGCATTATTAACAATATTTTCTACGGTTAAACCATATTTTTGAAGTACATCATCTGCAGTTCCTGATTCCCCAAAGGTATCTTCTACACCTACTCTTTTCATTAGTACTGGATTGTTTTCTACAATAACTTCAGCTACAGCAGAACCTAATCCTCCAATAATATTATGTTCTTCTACAGTAACTATTTTTTTAGTTTCTTTTGCTGCTTTAATAATAATATCTTCATCTATTGGCTTAATAGTAGATATATTTATAACCCTTACTGATATTCCTTCTTTTTCTAATACTTCACTTGCTTCTAATGCCTTTGATACCATAATTCCTGTTGCAATAATAGTTATATCTTCTCCAGCTTTTATTTCAACGCCTTTGCCAATTTCAAAATCATAGTCTTCATTAAATATTACAGGTACTTTACTTCTTCCGAGTCTTATATAAACAGGACCTTCATATTGGCTAGCCTTTATAACACTCTTTTTAGCTTCTACTGCATCTGCAGGACATAGAACAGTCATATTAGGCACAGACCTCATTAAGCTTAAATCTTCTACAGATTGATGGGTTGCTCCATCTTCTCCTACAGTAAGTCCTGCATGGGTTGCGGCAATTTTTACATTTAATTTAGGGTAGCATATAGAGTTTCTTATTATTTCAAAAGCTCTACCTGTAGCAAACATAGCAAAAGTACTAGCAAATGGAATTTTGCCTACTGCTGCTAATCCTGCTGCAGTTCCCATAAGGCTTTGTTCTGCTATTCCTACATTGAAAAATCTTTCTGGGTATTCATTTTTAAATACTGCAGTTTTAGTTGAACCTGAAAGATCCGCATCCAATACTACTATATCTTTATTGATTTTACCTAATTCTTTTAGTGCCTCACCATAAGCATCTCTAGTAGCCATCATCTTAGTCATCTAATACACCCCCAAGTTCTTCCATTGCTTTTTCTGCTTCTTCTTTGCTAGGTGCCTTTCCATGCCAACCTACTTGATCTTCCATATATGAAACGCCTTTACCTTTAATAGTTTTTGCTATAATTATAGTAGGTTTTCCTTCAACTTTTTTAGCTTCATCTATTGCATTAAATATTTCTTCAAAAGCATGACCATCAATAGATATTACATGCCAACCAAAAGCTTTAAATTTCTCATCTACAGGTTCTATATTCATTATATCTTCATTCTTTCCATCTATTTGAAGACCATTATGATCTAAAAACACTATCAAATTATCTAATTTATAATGAGCAGCAAACATAGCAGCTTCCCATATAATGCCTTCTTGAGCTTCTCCATCTCCTATAAGAGCATATACCTTATAATCTTTATTATCCAATTTACCTGCTAAAGCCATTCCATTAGCGGCCGCAAGACCTTGTCCTAAGGAACCTGTAGTCATATCTACTCCAGGAGTTCCTTTCATATCTGGATGTCCTTGAAGCATAGAGTCTATTTTTCTAAGGTTATTTAACTCTTCTTTAGGAAAATATCCTTTTTCAGCTAATGCTGCATATAGTACTGGTGCTCCATGACCTTTTGAAAGAACAAATCTATCCCTATCTTCCCAATGAGGATTTGCTGGATCTATATTCATTTCCTTGAAATAGAGAGCAGTTAATATCTCACATGCTGAAAGAGAACCCCCAGGATGTCCTGATTTTGATTCTTCAAGCATTTTTATTATATCTATCCTCAATTTATTTGCTATGTCTTTGTACTTATCCATAAAATCCCTCCTGCTTATTTTTTTATTTCTTGGAAGCCTTCACCCATGACTTCATACATTTCTGTAACCATGATAAAGGCATCTTCATCTATTAAATTTACTATATCTTTTATTTTAGTAAATTGAGATCTGTTTACTACACATAATAAAACATCCTTATCTTCTTCAGTATACATACCTTTTCCTTTAAATAAAGTTACTCCTCTATCAAGCTCTTCCATAATTGCCTTACTAATTTCTTTTGGCTTATTAGTAATTATTAAGAAAGCTTTTAAATAACCCATACCTTCTAAAATTAAGTCTATAACTTTAATAGATGTATATAAGGTTATTATGGAATATAAAGAAGTTTCTATCTTTCTATCTACAATCCCTGCTATAACAACTACAAACATATCTATTGTCATCATAAAGGTTGGTACACTTATGTTTGGAAAAGATTTGTTGAGTATTGCTCCTGCCAAATCAGTGCCACCCGTGGTTCCTCCAAATTTAAAAACCAGACCAACTCCTAGTCCCATAAGAACTCCTCCAAATAAGGAAGACAGTAATAAATCGTGGGTCACTATTTCATAGGGAACTAGCTTTAGGAAAAAAGATAAACCTAAAGTAGCAAATAAAGTTTTAATTCCAAATTCTTTCCCTAGTTTCATTATACCCAAAATAAATAGAGGTATATTTATGAGTAAATTTGTAAGATATACAGGCATACCTGTTCCTTTTTTAATTATAACAGCTAATCCAGTTACTCCTCCAGGAGCTATGGTATTTGGCTCTAAAAAGAAATTTAAAGATATAGCCATTAAAAAAACTCCGAGGGCAATACCTAAATAAGAAAAAGCTACTATATACCATTTTTCCCTATTTTCCATAATCCTCCCTCCCAATATTTACTCAACTACATTTTTCCCAAATATAATTTTTAGCATAAATCTAGGAAGAACTACCTGTCTTTTTATTCTTGAAGGTTCTTTTATAAGCCTATAGAACCATTCTAACCCTAATTTTTGATAAATTTCTGGAGCTCTCTTCACTTTTCCTGCTAGTATATCCATAGTTCCTCCGTTCCCTATTGCTACTTTACAATTTAACCTATGTTTGTATAAATCTATCCATTTTTCTTGTTTAGGTGCTCCAAACCCTACAAATAGTATATCAGGATTAGCTTTATTTATCTTGTCTAAGACTTCCAATTCTTCTTCGTGACCTTCTAAACCAATATGGGCTCCTTTAAAATATCCATTATTATATCCAGCTATTTTAACATTAGGATTATTTTTTATAATAGTTTCTCCAGCTTTTTTAGCTATACCTTCTTCTCCACCTAGTAGGAATATACTATATTCATTTCTATTGGCTAGTTTTATCATTTTCATAGATAGATCAAATCCTGTAACCCTTTCTGGGAGAGGCTTTTTCTTTATTTTTGAAGCATATATAAGTCCAATACCATCAGGAATGATCATATCCCCATTATTTAATATTTCTTTTAAATCTTCATCTTCTTTTGCAGCCATTATTATTTCTGTATTAGGGGTATATATGGTTTTTAATCTATCCCCTTGTAAAAACTCTTCTACCGTTTCCACTGCTTTTTCTAAAGTAACTTTATCCACCCTTGTTCCGAATATCTTTATATTTTCCATATTATCACCTGCTTCTTAAAAGGTCCAGAATAATATTTATATAATCTCATTTGAGCTATTAGATAACCTTAAAAGAACTAGTAAAAAAGATATCAAAGTCCAAAAGGTTATTATTGTTTTAGGCATAAAAAATATACTATCAAAAAAACTATGAATAAAAATTGCTGATAATCCTGAAAGTATTCCTGCTGTTACAATCTTTACCCATCTATCCTTTCCCTTAATTAAATCTTTGATTGAATATTTATATATTATAAATATAAGCATAAAAAGAACTATTAAACCTGCAACTCCCATTTCTACTGCAGTTTGAAGATAGGTATTATGAGCATGATAGTAAACAAAGCTACTTCTAACATAGTGTCTATAGGCGTTTCTAAAAGGATTACTTCCTAAACCAATTCCTGCCATCCAATTATCTTTTATTATATTAATAGCTGTTAACCATATACCAAATCTAGATGAAGTGGAAGAATCAGCTATATCCTTTATACTCAGAATTCTATTTAATATGGTTGCAGGAAGAAATGGTAAAACTAATAATCCTAAAGGCAAAAGTATAAACAATAATCTCTTTTCAGTAAACAAAATAAAGATAAATATCCCAAATGCAAAACCTAACCAGCCTCCTCTAGAATAGGTTAACCCTAGACCAGTTACTAAAATAATTGTAGTAAATAGGAAAATAATTTTTTTACAAGCCTTTTTAGAATTCCACAAAAGGGCAATTGATATTGGAATTGTCATAATTAGATATTCTGCTAACACATTAGGATTATCAAATACAGAAAACACTCTAGTAACAATTCCTGGATTTCCAGCCTCGTCTACCCATCTATCTGTCATTTTTAAACCAGTTATATATTGATATATACCATATAATGATGAAATAGTAGCAGTTATAACAAGAATAGTAAGTAAGGTATTCAGATCTTTTTTACTTTTAATATTATTTATTACTACAAAAACAAAACTTATAGATACTAATTGAAAAACTAAATCCCTAAGACTACCCTTTGGGTCAATAGAGGTTATCGTAGAAATAATTATCGCTATAACGAATAAAACTATAGGAATATCTATTGTTTCTTTTGTGAAAGGATCTATTTTTCTAAAAATTCCTTTATATATATATGCAAAAAATACAAATATCATAAAAAGCAAATCTACAGTAAATGGTAAATATGGCATTAGAAATACAGATAAGCATATACCTATTTTTATACTATAAAGAGTAGCTATCATTATAATAAATCCTAAAAATATAAAAGTAAATATACTTAAAGGCAATTTGAAATACAGAAGGCCCAAACATATGCCCATTACTATAGGGAGTATAAATTCCTTTCTTTTAAAACTTTCTACCACTCTTTCATCTCCCTTCATCAACTGAAAATATATTTTTTATAAATTTAAATACTATACTTCCATCAAATGCTTCTTCATAATTATTTTTTATAAATATTCCAGCTAAAGATACAATAATTATAGAAAATGAAATTATTATATTTCTTGCTGAAATTTCACCTTTAAATAAATTTAAAGTTAGCACAGTCAATCCAAAAAATAAAAAAAACAAGTAAAAAGTATTTCTAACTTCTTTTTTATCTTTAAACAGTTTAGAGACCATTTCATCTATAACGCTGCCTTCTTTTTCCTTATTCACTATCATCCTAAGTTTTTCTACCATTTCATAGACAAAATCTAAAGTTTTACAATATATTTTATAAAACATACTTTCTTCAAATGCATTGCTCTCGTCTACAAAAACTTTAAGAAAATATGAACTTTTTCCTAAATATTTAAATACTTCAACAATTTTAATAAGATTTTTTTTCAACATACTATATTCATATGCTTCCTTTAATCTACATGAAATTTTTATCAATAATGATACTACAATGCTATCATGCATAATATCACCCCTATTATCATTCAACTTCCACATTAATAACAGTACCTGCTATTTTTACTCTTTTATTCTTTAAAACAAGTTCACTGCCAACCCTTGTTTCACTATCACCTATGATAATCGCCTTAGGAGTATCTTCAACTTTAGACTCAATACTAATAACAACTTTATATAAATCTGGCTTATCTTCTTGCTCTTCAACTTTTTTATCTACAATTTTACCAAATGTAGTTTCTTTTTCATTATTATATAAAAGATCTCCTATTACTATTTCATCAACAACATTCTTTTTAAGTTTTTCAACTTCAAATGTAATCAAAGCTTCCTTTTTTACTCCTTCAACCTTTTCTTCTACTTCTATTTCAGAATTCTTCACCCTTTTTATTCCTCCGCCTATAAGCAATACAACAACTATTATTACAATTAAATCTATTATATTTATGATTCCAAATAATTTTCCTTTTTCGTTTATTATTTTCATTTTATTTACCTCCTAGTTTCACTTATCTTTTTATATACTTTAAAATGATCCAGAGCCATTTTTTGCGAGGAAAAATTGTCCTTTACACTTTTATAAAGATTCTCGCCTAAGGTATTAATTTTCATTTTATTATCTAAAAGAAAATTTATGTTTCTAGCTAAGTCTTCAATATTTCCAACATCTATTAAAAAACCATTATATCCATTTCTTATCAAATCACTTATTCCTCCAACATTAGTGCTTATAATAGTTTTTTTAAATCTAGCACCTTCAAGTATTACATAAGGAAAACTTTCGCTTACAGATGTGAGTATATTTATATCTATAGCATTAAAAAATGAATAAGGATCCTTTACAAAACCTAAAAAATAAACATAATCACCAATATTTAACTCATCTACCTTTGAAATAAGTCTTTCTTTTTCACTTCCATCTCCTGCAATTAAGAATATAATATCTTTTCTTTTTTGTAGTACTTTATAAGCACCTTCTATAAAGGTATCATAATCTTTAACTAAGTCTAATCTAGCCGCAATTCCAACTATAGTTTTTCCTTTAGCATCTATATTATATCTTTCTAGAAACTCTTCCTTAGAAACATAATTTAAATCTGTTTCTAAGTCTATACCATTGTAGATTGTAAATATACTATTACTATCAAACCCTCTCTCTACTAGCATCTGTTTAAAGTTTGTAGATATAGCTATATAATAATCAATTTTTTTTAATGCAATAGTATTTATTGCCGTATAGACTATCTTTTTATAAGGGTTACCTTTAAAGTCTAATTTATAATCACTATGTATTGTAGTTATAAACGGTCTTTTCACCTTTGGCTTTAAAAACATAGCAATAAAATTTGCCCTTGCACCATGACAATGTATTATATCATAATCTTCCCTTTCAATTTCTTCTCTAAGCTGGGATATTATTGACATATCATATCTCTTCTTTTGTTTAAAAACCTCTATATTTATTCCTTTTGCATTTAAATCATGAAAAAAATCACCTTTTAAAAAGCAAATTATTTTAACATCCATTATTTTATCTAGCTCTGTTAATAAATTAATTATATGAGTTTTCGCACCACCTGTGTCTCCTCCACTAATTAAATGTAATACTTTCATTATAATAACCTATACAAATAGGTTCAACCCTCCTTTTACATAAAAACCAATTTAAATCTTCATTTATTTAATAGTTCCTTATATAAACTTAAAGTCTCTTTTATCATCTTATCCAATGAAAAATTCTCTATAATCACTTTTCTAGAATTTGCCTTCTTCTTTTTATATATCTGATTATTATCATGTAAGCAAATAATAGTTTCTACAAATTTTTTAGGTTTTCCATAAGGAATTAATATACCCATATCACCTTTTTCAAATATCTCAGGTACTCCACCTACTTCCGTTGCCACTACAACTTTTCCAGAAGAAAGGGCTTCTAATATAGAGAATGATATAGCTTCACTTTTTGAAGGTGATACATATATATCAGTAATAGATAATATCTCTAAAATGTCTTCTCTATAACCTAAAAATAAAACAAATTCTTCTAATCCATAATCTTCTACCTTTTGTTTAATAAATTGTTCTTCTTCTCCTGATCCCACCAATAATAATTTAAAATCTTCTATATGATTTTTTAATTCTTTTACACCTTCCATTAAAAAACCATGCCCTTTTTCTTTGTTAAATCTTGACACAGTTGTTAACACTAATGTATTTTTATTTAAACCTAATTCCTTTTTCAAAGTACAATTTTCAATTGGTTTATAATAATCTGTATCAACTCCATTATATATAACTTTAAGTTTTTCTGATGAAATACCCTCTTTTTTCAAGGAACTTTTTACCGCATGTGAAACACATATGATTTTATCAACAAATCTAGAAAATAATTTATTGAAAAACTTTATTTTCCTATTATTTTCTGCTATTAAATGACCTGTCCAAATTATCTTTATCTTGGGATTAAATATTTTAGAAAGTATAGCTATATAGTTCTCTCTTAAGAAATGTGTTTGAATTATATCAATATTATTGGCTTTACAATAATTAGCTATATCTTTTGCAGCCTTAAAATCAAAAGGACTTTTCATTTTTATAATATCTATATTGTCACATTTTTCTTTGACTTTTTTATGATTTCCTCCTTCATGATCACAAACAACAAAAAAACTTATATCTTTAGCCATATTATCTAAAATATTAAACAAATATGTTTCTGCTCCACCTTTTTCTATGGTAAAAATCATATGTAATATATTCACCTTTTTACTCCTTCCGTAAACTAATTTAAAAACAATCACCTTTATTATTTCTCCATTAGATTATACTATAGTTTTCACGTATTTAAAACATATTAAGAACATTTCCCAGGAAATTTCCCGAAAACTAGTATTTTTACCCATAAAAAAATAAGCATGTAACTCATGCTTATTTTCTATTCTATAAATCTACAAGTCCAAGACTTATTTTTATACATTCATTTACTTTAAGCATCATTTCATCACTAAATTTGCCGATTTTTTCTCTCAATCTTTTTTTATCAATAGTTCTAATTTGTTCCAGTAAAACTACTGAATCTTTAGGCAAGCCATATTCTGTAGCATTAATTTCTACATGGGTTGGAAGTTTGGCCTTATTTATCTGAGAAGTAATTGCTGCTATTATTATTGTTGGGCTATATTTATTCCCTATATCATTTTGTACCACAAGTACTGGCCGAACTCCCCCTTGTTCTGATCCTACTACAGGACTTAAATCGGCATAAAAAATATCGCCTCTTTTAACTATCACACTTTTTCACACCCTGACCCTGTAAGTTTTGCTTCATAACTATCTAACTCTCTCATATCTTCTTCTAATCCAACTTCTGCCAAAGTAGAGTTTATCTTACTCATTGCTTTATAACCATCTTTTAACTTTTCACAAATTTCCACTCTCTTTTTTTCTCTAATGTATAGCTTCATTGCCTCTCTTACAAATTCACTTCGATTTTTCTTTTCCATGGAGACTATAAAATCAACCTCTTCTAATAAGCTATTAGGCAAACTTATCATAATTCTTTTGGTTTTAGCCATTAATATTTGCACCCCCAAGCCTTTTAGAGATTCCCCCCATTAAACCAATCCCATTAAAATAAGCCCCATTAAAATATATTAACAAAATAAAAAATTATGACATTTTAGTGCCGAAAATATTCATATAAACAATTATATTTGTTTATTATAATTGTGTCAATATTAAAGACATATTATACAAATATTAGATTAATCTAATAAATAATCTATAATTTTTATTATTTTACCATCTTTAGTGTAAACTCTAGGCACCCTTCTTCCTACCATACAAACTATTTCATAATTTATAGTACCTAATTTTTCTGCTACTTCATCAATGTGAGGAACTCCATTTGATCCATCTCCAAATAATACCACTTCATCTCCTACTTTTACATCTTCTATATCTGTTACATCAATCATGCATTGATCCATACATATTTTACCTACAATTGGTGCTCTCTTTCCTTTTATAGCTACTTCTGTCTTAGAAGTTAAAAGTCTTGTAAATCCATCTGCATATCCAATAGGAATTGTAGCAATTTTACTTTTCCTTTTTGTAACAAATATTTGGCCATAGCTAATTCCTGTACCTTCAGGAACTTCTTTTAAGTGAGCGATTTTTGCTTTTAAAGTCATGGCTGGATTTAAACTGATTTTTTCTTTATCTACCTCGTCAGATGGATAGAGGCCATAAATCATTATTCCTCCTCTTACCATATTTAGATTATATTCTGGCAAATCTATAGTAGTAGCACTATTCGACACATGTTTAATAGGAATTTGTATATTCCTATCTTCTAACTTTTCAATAACCCATTTATAATTTTTAAATTGTTTTTCTGTATAAGATTTATCTACCTCATCAGCTTTAGCAAAGTGGGTGAATATACCTTCTATTTCTAAATTAGGAAGTTTAAATATTTTTTCAATTTTATCTATAGAACTGTTCACTGGTGGAAATCCTATTCTTCCCATTCCTGAGTCCACTTTAATATGAACCTTCGCCCTTTTATTTAAACTACCAGCTACTTGAGATAGTTTCTCTGCTGATTCTAATTTGTAGATAGCTTCAATGATACCGTTTTCCACAGCTATTTTATGTTGACTATCTGGAGTATACCCTAGTATTAATATAGGTACATTTATACCTACTCTTCTTAATTCTACAGCTTCTGACAATGTAGCTACTGCCAATCTATCTGCTCCATTTTCAAGAAATACTTTTGCTGCTTCTATGGATCCATGTCCATAAGCATTGGCTTTTACTACCGCTGTTACTAATGCTTCCTTATTTGTAATTCTTCTTACTTCTTTAATATTGTGAGCTAAACTATCTAAATCAATTTCAGCCCAAACTGGTCGCAATTCCTCTAAATTACTCATCTTTAGTGCGCCTCCTTAAAAGTCTTCATCTAATGTTAAATTATATTTAAAATTTTCATAAAATATTTCTGTGTTAACTTCTCCATTCCTATCTAATATGTTCAATTTATATGGGACAAAATCCTTCTTATTTAGCCATACTTTTTGACTATATCTATAATTACTCTGATTTTGTAAATCTATTGTAAATATTATGTATTCTTCTTCTATAGATATTTTGGGGTTCTCACAATCACTCAAATTTTCATAGAAATTTCCTATGAAAAAACTTTTGTCTAAAGATTTTACATTCTCCATAGAAATTGTCTGGCTTATATTGGGATGCTTTAAAAAAATTTTATCTCCATCATATATAATTATACACCCTAAACTCTCTTTTGGTTCAATAATTTCTAATTTAATTTTATCTGGTTTTATAAATATCTCTTTAAACTTATAAGAAGTTGCTCCTTTGTTACTCTTAACTACTACCTTTGATACAGATTCATAATTGTCTAAATTGTCTATACTTTTCTTAATATTATTTAAAATTTCTTCATCAGTTGTTTTTTTACAAGATGTAAACATAAGTAAAATAATTATAAGAAATAAAACACCCGATACTTTTCTCATATTCCCATCCTTTGATTTTAATTTTTATAAACTAAATCTATTGCATACGGAATATTTTCTAAAATATCCTCAGCAATTAACCCATATTCTCCTTTTTCATTTTTAGCTAAATCTCCAGCCAATCCATGTATATAAGTACCTAAAATAGCCGATTCATAAAACCCTATTCCCTGGCCTATAAAACTACTTATAACTCCTGTAAGTAAATCTCCACTACCCGCAGTTGCCATACCTGGATTTCCTGTTCTATTTATATATATATCTCCACTTTTACTACAAACTACAGTATTAGCTCCTTTTAAAACTGTAGTTACATTGTACTTTTGAGAAGCCATTTTACAGTATTTTATCCTATTTTTTTGTATTTCTCCTATGCTTACCTTAAGAAGTCTAGAAAGCTCTCCTGGGTGAGGGGTTATAACAGTCTCTCCTTCCCTATTTATAAGGATTTCTGGCTCTTCAGAAACGCAATTTAAACCGTCTGCATCTAATACCATGGGTTCATCAAATATATTAAGGATTTCTTCCACTATCCTAATTCTCTCATAATCTACTCCAATTCCTGGACCTAAAGCTATTACATCTAAGTCTTTAATATCTTTCTCTATATCCTGTATGCTATCTAAAATAAAATGTCCTTTTCCATTATCTTCAACAGGCTTTATTATGGTTTCTGTCAATTTAAAAGACATTATATTTGACAAAGACTTAGGAGTTATAGTATAGACTAATCCACTTCCACTTCTTAAAGAAGCTTTACTTGAAAAATAAGCTGCTCCAGTCATTCCTGTACTTCCTGCAACTATACCTACTCTTCCATAAGTACCCTTATGGCTTTCTTCTTTTCTAACTGGCAATATGTTTTTCATATGTTTTAAATCCTTCATTCCTTTTAATTCAATATCTCTAGAATAATTTAACCTACCTTCTCCAATTACTGCAGCTATAGCATATTCTCTTTCATGGGTTATTGAAAGATAGAGACTTCCTATACCTTTTTCCTCCATTAAAAAAAGAGCCTTACCATATAATTTTACGTGAGGTTTACCTAGATTATTATGAAAAACTTCAATTTCCTTTAAACTAATTTTACCTATACCAGTACCTAGTACTTTACTTACAGCTTCCTTTGTTGCAAATATTCCTCCAATAGTACATGGATTTTCATGTTTTGCTTTTATATACTCAATTTCACTATCAGTAAAAACTTTATTTAAAAATCTTTCCTTTTTAGTCTGTATAATCCTTTCTATTCTTTTTAAATTTACAATATCTACTCCAATACCTTTTAACATTTTATCCCTTCTTATTTTAAGTTTTCAAAAATTCCTCCATCTAATGAAATGCCAAATAATCTAGCCATAACTTGAACAAATTGCCCTATAAAATAAATAAGCCCTATAAAAAACACTAAAATAAAAAACAACTTTATAGTAGTTTTAGTTTTTTCATTTATATCCTTATTTTTCTTATGCAATAAAGTGTTTTTAATTAGAACTGTAAAAAAATCAAAAAATATCTCCAATACTCCTAGAACTAAAAAAATAAGGAAAATTATTTTTTTATTCATATATATACCTCTCTATTCAAATACTTCTCTATCTAATTTTTCAATCTCCTTGCTACCTAACATTCTATGCAAAAAAGTATAGGTATCATTTATCCACTCTTCATAATCATGCTTTTCATTTATAAGACTTCTCAATCTTTCTCTTAAGTCTTCTAATTCACTTAATATATTGGATAGCTTTTCTTCTTTATCCTTTAACTCAATATATCCATAATTTACTGTTGCTTTTAAAAGCTCATAGTTTAAATCCCTTATATCTTCTGGAATAGTCTCTAGTTTAAAAGTTAATTCATCTATTGTTTCATTTATCCAATATATTTTTTCTTTATATTCATCTAGAAGTTCTACTGACTCAATTTTTTCACCATTATTTATTGCATCTGAAATACCTAATATCATTCTCATGCATTTTAATTTTTCTTTGTGCCAATGGGAAATCTCCCTCTCAATTTTTTTCTGTTCCTTCAATAATTCCTCTAAAGCCTTTTTATATTTCTTAATATTCTTATCATCTACCTTACCAAATAGCTGTATCCAGTCATCATCTCTAACTAATATGGGAAGCCTATTTTTTAAAATAATGTTTTCATCCAATTCAATATTATTTTCTCCAAATTTTGCAAACATAAAATTTACCTCCTTCCCTAAATTATACTACAACTTAAAGAACTTTTTAAATAGGCTATTATGTTTATAATTTTTTAGACAAAAAAAGAGAGTAATTTTCTTCACCCTCTTTTGATATATTTATTATTCAACTACAATTGTGCTGGCAATTTCTTTATCTACAGCTACTTGAGTATATCCCACTTGAAAAACATAGGAAGGAAAAGTTTGAATCACCTTAACAGACGAACCAGGAAATACTCCCATAGCCATTAATTTTCTTATAATATCATCCCTATCTGTTTTAATCTCAACTATAGTTCCTTCAAATCCTTTTTCCAAATTAGCTAGTGTTTTCATCTACTTTCTCCCCTTTTTCTTCTTTAAAAAACTAAACAACCTAGACTTTCCTAATATCTCATATCCACAATTGGGACATTTATATTTTCCACAATTTTTATTCAACGGGCAACTAGCGCAAGACTTTTTACTCTCTTCTTCTGTAAATTCATATCCACAGAAACTGCATTTTATCATGCTAATGCACCTGTAGCAAGTAATATCCAGTTTAAAGCATATCCTGCAAAGAAAGAAAATACAAGTACAAATACAGCAATATAAATAGCAGTCTTAAATCCTCTTTCCTTGATCATCATTACAAATTGAGCTACACAAGGAACAAATAAGGTTAAAGTAGCTGCCGCTACTACTAATTGTCTTGTAGATAATATACCTTCCTTTACCAAGTCAAACAATCCTGCTGCGCCATAATCTCTTCTGAAAAATCCAAATAAAAATACTTCACTAACTTCCTTAGGAAGTCCAATAGCCACAACAAAAGGCCTAAAAATACCGACTAATTTTGGAAAAACACCTATTATATTTCCAAACCAAATAAATATACTTATTAATATAAACAACGGCAATATTTCCGCAAAATACCATTCCATTCTAGTATAAGTCTTTACTAATACATTTGATAACTTAGGAAGTCTTAATGGAGGCATTTCCATATAAAATAATGGCTCTTCTCCAGGTAAAACTTTAGCAGCTAAATATCCAATAAATAAAAATACAAAACTTATAAATATAATCCATGCAATAAGAGCCTTAGGTTCGCCAGAAAGTAAAGATAAAATAACTCCAAGCTGTGCTGAGCAAGGAATAGCTAAGGCCAATAACAATGTAGAAATAATTCTTTCTCTTTCAGTTTCCAATGTCCTACTAACCATAGTAGCCATAGTATCACAACCAAAACCTAATACCATAGGTATTACAGCTCTTCCATTAAGTCCTATATTTTTAAATAGCCTGTCTACTAACATTGCAAGTCGTGGAAGATATCCACTGTCTTCGATGATAGAAAAAACAAAAAAGAAAGTACCTACTATAGGCAAAACTATTGCTACAGCATATCTTATTCCTAAAGTTATAATTCCATAATCTCCACCAATCAATGTTCTAAGCCATTCCCAAGGTATGTGATTATTCAATATATTATCAATCCAAGGATTTATATGAGCTCCAAATATGCTCCCCTCTAAAAAATCTACTATAACTCCTGCACCAAACTGGCCTACAAATTTATAAAGGCCAAAATAAAGTACTAATAGTGCTATAGGTATTCCTGTAATTGGATTTAGCATAATTCTATTTAAAGTCTCTGAAAAACTCTTTTGTTTTCCTTCTGTCTTAGTCATGACACTATCTGTTATAATTTTTGCTTGTTTTTGTCTATAGGATGATATAACAAAAGTTAGTGGTTTTTCATATTCTTCTTTGGTTTCCTCAATTATGTTTATTATTTTCAAATAGTTTTTTCCTTCTAACTCTTTCGCCTCTTCCAATGCATCTTCATCTTCTTGAAGTAAAAGCAAAGAAAAAGCCCTTTTGGAAATAACATAATTTCCTTCTAATATATTTACTATATCCTGTATTGCATCTTCTATTTTATCATCATATATATTGCTAAGCTGCATTGACATATTTATCTATCCTCTCTCTCAATGTATCTACTCCTTTATTTAAAGCTGCAGTAGTTGATACCACTGGTATACTCAATTGTTCTTCTAACTTCTTAATATCGATTCTAAGACCTAATTTCTTTGCCTCATCCATAATGTTTAAAACTAATATTACTGGAAGACCACTTTCTATTAATTGAAAGGTTAAAGGTAACATTCTCTCTAAGTTCTTTGCATCTATTACATGAAGTACTACTTCTGGTTTCTCATTAAATAAAAGCCTTTTAGTTACTTTTTCTTCTTCAGTAATACACATAAAAGAATACATTCCAGGAGTATCTACTATTTCGTATTCCCTGTCCCCTAAAACGCCCTTTCCTCTAGAAACTTCCACAGTAGTTCCTGGATAATTAGACACAGTTACATAAGATCTAGTTAGTCTATTGAAAAGTACACTTTTACCAACATTAGGAGTACCTACAAGGACAATCTTTTCTAACTCTTCTTTTGCTTCATCATCAATAACAGTATTCTCCTTTTTTAAAGTTTGGGTAGGATTGCAACATTTCATAAAAACGCCTCCTTGATATTGAAAACCATTTTCAGTGAATAACAAAAACTTACTCTCCGTCTATTTTATAAACAGAGAGTTCTAATAACTATTTTCATTTACATCTCTATTTTACATGATAATATGTATCAATTCAATATTTTTTAACAAATTTCTATTGTAAAGTTTAAATCAAATTTTACAATTACATAAAATTGCATTCTACATATACTAATATTAACTATATATTAATTTAAACTTTTAAAGGGAGATTCAATCGTCATGGATAATGATATTTTACAAATTCTATCTACATCTGTATTTCAAAATATATTAAATAAGGATTTAATAAAAAAAGAGCAGCTTAATGCTGCTACAAATTTATTAATAAGGATGAATATTCCTTTTAATTTGAGTTTTTCCCAAGGAACTATAGATAGCCCTAAAACTGCTCAATTAAGTATATCTATAAATCCTTCTACAGAACTTCAGTTCACAATAACTTTTTCAGAGTAATTTTATCTTTGGGCATATTTATTTAGTTCCAGCTATTTCTCTTTTACAATCTTATTAAAGAATTGTTACAAGTACAGTTTTCTTGGTTCAATCCTTCCTGTAATGCATCTATAAATAGTTTGGTTACTAATTCTTTTTTTCCTTCCATTGCACCAGCAATATCATGAACAGTTATTCCATCTGGTTCTATACCAGTACACCAATTGCTTATAATTCCTATAGCTGAATAACAAATTTTCAACTCCTTTGCAAGAACTACTTCTGGTACATTAGTCATACCGACTACATCTCCACCTAAGTCCTTAAACATCTTTATCTCGGCAGCTGTTTCAAATCTTGGACCTTCAGTACATACATAGACCCCTTCCCCTTTTATTTCAACACATTTCTTTTGAGCTGTCTTATAAAAAACTTTCCTTAAGTTTTTACAATAGGGATCAGACATATCACTGTGAGTTACTCCTTCTTCTCCACCTTCATAAAAAGTTATAGGCCTTGATTTTGTAAAATCTAAAAAATCATTTATAACTACTATATCCCCTGGAACATAGTTTTCATCCATAGAACCTACTGCCACAGTAGCATATATGTATTTTACCCCTAATTTTTCTAATGCTTTCATATTTGCTCTATAATTAATTAAATGAGGAGGAACAGAATGTCCTTTTCCATGACGAGGAAGAAAAGCTATTTCTTCTCCATTTATCTTTACTATATCTACTTCTACATCACCATATTCAGTTGAAACACTCTTTACATAACTATCTTCTCCTATATCATAAACCCCTGTTCCACCAATTATAGCTTTTTCCATTTCATTCACCTTCCTAACAATTATAATTGATTTTATTTTGAAAATAAGACAAAGGAGCTTCCCCTTTGTCTCATGGCGTTAGTTTGAGTATATTTTCTTTGAAAGGTGGTCTTATAATTCCCTTTTCCGTAATAATAGCCGTAATATTTTCATTAGGCGTTACATCAAAAGCTGGATTATAAACCCTAACTCCTTCTGGAGCTACTCTCTTACCTTGAATATGGGTTATTTCTTCATTATCCCTTTCTTCTATAACTATCTCTTCTCCTGTTTCAATATCAAAATCTATAGTAGAAATAGGTGCTGCAATATAAAGAGGAACATTATATGCTTTGGCAACTACCGATAGCATAAAAGTACCTATCTTATTTGCCGTATCCCCATTTGTTGCAATCCTATCTGCTCCTACAACTATTAAATCGATCTTCCCATCTCTAATAAGGGTAGCAGCTACACTATCAGGTATAAGTTTACATGGTATCTCTTCCTTTACAAGCTCCCAACTAGTAAGTTTTGCACCTTGAAGTCTTGGTCTTGTTTCATCAGCATATACAAATATATCTTTCCCTGAATAAAATGCTGATCTTATAACACCAAGAGCTGTACCATAACCTACAGTAGCCAATGCTCCTGCATTACAGTGAGTTAAAATTGTGGCTTTTTCTGGTACAATTCCATTTCCATATTCCCCCATAGCTTTATTTATCTCTACATCTTCTTTAGCAATTTTATTGCCTTCTTCCTTTAATTTTTCATAGATTTCTTTAGGAGATAATTCCTTATTTCTTTCAATAACATTCCTCATTCTCTTAATTCCCCACATAAGATTTACAGCTGTGGGACGAGAACTATTTAGAACTTCTAATACTTCTTCCATCTTTTCAATAAAATGTTTCTTTTCTAAATCTTTATATTCCTTTGCTCCTAAAACAACTCCATAGGCACCACTAGCCCCAATAGCAGGGGCACCACGTACTACCATATCTTTTATAGCAAAATCAACATCTTTATAAGTTTCACATACAAAGATTTCAAAAGAATTTGGTAGTTTTCTTTGGTCAATCAAATGCAATTTTTCATCTTTAAATTCAAGGGTTTTTATTTCCATATATACCAACTCCCTTATCTATTTATTAAGCTTTTAGCAGATTTTTCTGCGTTGTACATAATTTTTTCTACGTCAATTGTTTTTATTTCATATCCTTCCATTATTATATTTCCATCTACTATTACAGTCTCTACATCAGAACCTTGACAAGAATAAGCTATAGCAGAAATTATATTGTGTTTAGGATATAAATGTGGTTTTTCCATATCTATAAGTATTAAATCTGCTTTTTTCCCTACTTCTATAGAGCCTATTTCTTTATCCCAGTTTAAAGCCTTGGCACCATTAATAGTAGCCATTTCTATAGCTCTAATCGCTGGAATAGATACTGCATCCTCTGTAACCCCTTTGTTTATAAGAGCAGCAAGATTTATTTCTTCAAACATATTTAAATTATTGTTACTTGAAGATCCATCAGTACCTAGTGCTACACATACTCTACTATTCAACATTTTTTGTACAGGAGCAAAACCACTTGCCAATTTTAAGTTACTACCTGGATTATTTACAACTGCTACATTATTTTCGCTTAAAATTTCAATATCTTCATCTGATACATGGACACAATGAGCTGCTAGTGTTGGATATTTAAATAGTCCTAAATCATGAACATGTCTTATTGGTGATTTATCAAATTGATTGAAACTATCTTCAACTTCTTTCCTAGTTTCTGAAAGATGAATGTGTATTCCTGCTCCTAACTCATCTGCTAATTTCATAATCTTTTCAATATAAGCTGGTCCACATGTATATGGTGCATGGGGAGCAACCATTACCTTAACCCTATCATCTGCCTTTCCATTCCAATTACTATATAAGTTTTTAGTATCCTCTAATTTTTCATTATTTATTGTCTCACTATTGTCTCCACTTTCCTCTATAAGCCCCCTAGATAATACACCTCTAATTCCAGATTCTTCAACTGCCTTTCCTACTTCATCCATAAAGAAATACATATCTGAAAAACATGTAACTCCAGACTGTATCATCTCTACAATACTAAGCATAGAACCCCAATAGATATCTTCTGCTTTAAGCTTTGCCTCTACTGGCCATATCTTTTCTGTAAGCCATTTATGTAATGGTACATCATCTGCATAGTTTCTTAAAAGGGACATGGCTATATGAGTATGAGCATTTATAAGGCCTGGAAGTGCTACCTTACCCTTACCGTCCATTATTTTATCAACCTTTATATCACCTCTCAAATATCCTATATGTTCAATTTTTTTATCCACAATATAGATATTTGTATTTTCAACAGGCTCTATTTTCTCTCCCATTGGCAAAAGAGTAACATTTTTAATTAAAATATTCATATAAAAACCCCCATTATTTCAACTTATTTTAAATTTTATTCTATCTAATTAAGTTAAAAACAAAACTCCTCTTAATATTTCAAAATAATCATCAGAATTTAAAATTATAGTTTTAGCTTCTATTTGCTTAGCATTTGGATAGAAAGAATTTTTATAAGCCATTTGATGTGTAGAATATCTGATTTTCAATTCAAATGAATCTGGCAATTTAATTTTACATTTATTTAAATCCCCTTTTAATGCTTCTTCTACACCTTTTTTAATTTTAGCTATAGCTAAATCTGGATGAATGCTTACTGTAGAATTACCAATCCCTTCATTTACTGCTACTGTTACTACATTTCCATTCAATCTATTTACTTCTTCACAAAGTCCTTTATCTCCACTTAAAAAGGCAACCGGTACCCCTAAATAAGCTGCTATATAAGAATGTATTAAAAATTCACTACAAAACTCTCCATTTAATTTAATATAATCTATTGCTGAATTATGCATTGTATGAGCTAAAGGATTAAAATTGGAACCTCCCCAAGAATGGTATCCTATATACATTAAAACATCAAAGGACTCGTCTAGTCCTTGAACCATAGAAAATGGATGTCCACTCCATCCCCTAATTAATTTAATATTTTCAGGTAGTTTTAATGGATCTAAGTTTCTTCCTGTTTCATGGGCATCCTTTATCCAAATCTCATCTGCACCTGCGTTAATAGCCCCTTTACATGCTGATTTAACTTCCCTAGTCATCTGATCAGCAAAATATTCATAATCTTCTTTAGTCTTTTCAGTTTCATCCCAATGATTGATTCCAGTAACACCTTCAATATCTGCACTTATATAAATTTTCATTTAAATCCCCCCCAACCTTGTAGTATATGTTAATTTTACCTTTTATTTAGCTATAATTCAAGAAAACCTCTAAGTAAATTTACTTAGAGGTTTCTATATTAAACCAATTCACCTGCTTCCGCTTTTTCCTGCTCTTCTTCAGTCATACGAGCTGCAACAAGGCTTGTACCACTTAATAAAATTACTAAAATAGGGGTAAAATAATTGAAGAAAGCCCATTTTCCATATTGAAAAGTGCTAACTCCTAATATAGTGGTCATGAAAACTCCACATGTATTCCAAGGTACAAGGGCTGAAGTCAATGTTCCTCCAGATTCTAATGCATTAGATAAAGACTTTGGATGCAATCCCTTATCCCTGTAAGCATTAGCATACATCCTGCCAGGTACTACAACAGATATGTATTGCTCTGGCATCGTTATATTACTAACCAAACAAGTACATATAGTCATGGCTATAAGACCTGTAGCACTCTTTATTCCTTTAATCAATTTATTAACTATAACTTCTAGTTGTCCTGTCTTTTCCATTATTCCACCAAACATCATAGCCAATATTGTAAGAGATATAGAATCCATCATACCAGATAAGCCACCTGCAGTAAGAAGACTATCTATAGCTTTTACACCAGTTTTACTTATATATCCTGCAAAACCAGCATCTAATAATTGGCCTAAATTTGCACCTTGGAATATGAATGCTTCAATAGCCCCTAAGATTATACCTATAGTTATTCCAGGAATAGCTGGCATCTTAAAAGCGATACTAACTATTACAGCTATCGGTGGAATTAGTAAAAATGGTGAAATTTTAAAACTAGCAGCAAGTCCTTGTTGTATTGCATCTATAGCTGATGTATCTGCATTAACACCTCTGAAACGCATGCCTATGATTAAATACAATACTAAGGCAATTCCATAAGAAATTAGAGTAGTAGGAAGCATAAATTTAACATGAGTAAATACATCGGTTCCTGCCATTGCTGGTGCAAGATTTGTAGTATCTGAAAGTGGTGAAAGTTTATCTCCAAAATAGGCTCCTGATAATATAGCCCCTGCAGCTATAGGTGCTGGTATGCCCAATCCCTTTGCAATCCCCATAAGTGCAATACCTATAGTTCCTGCTGTTCCCCAACTGGTTCCAGTAGCTAAAGAAGTAATAGAACATATTATAGTAGTCGCTACTAAAAATATAGTAGGATTTAAAATATTAAGTCCATAATAAATCATAGTAGGAACTACTCCTGCCAAAAGCCATACGCCTATCAACATACCAATAATCGCTAAAATAATTATTGCTTGTAGCGCTTGATAGATACCATCAAACATTCCTTTTTCAATATCTTCCCAACTATAACCTATTTTTAGTGAAATAATAGCTGCAAAAATAGTACCCAAAAACATAGGAATATGTGGCTCAGCTTCAAATTTTGCTATACCAACTGCCATAACCAAAACAAGAAATACAAGAGATAAAATTGCCTCATACAAATAGGGTTGTCTTACTTCTTTTTTAGTTCTACCATTATCATCATCCATAAAAAATCCACTCCTTTTGTTTTTTATTTTACTATAAAAAGTATAACTTTTCTACGTCTCCATTTTAAAAGGATAACGTTTTCAAATTACTTATAGAATATTCTACAATATTTTAAATATTCCTTGTTATTTAGTAAAGTTCTGCTATTCACAATATTCCAAATATTATGAATAGTACCCTCCTATAGTTCATATTACGACATTTTGCTTCAGAAAACTACTGATTTTTTCATTGAGTCTTTTTTAAGAAATTATATATTTTAAAATATATGATCTTTTATATATTTTGCTACTGTTTTTCCCAATATTTCATGGCTTTCTGGATCTAAATGCATTCCATCTACTTCACTGGTTTTAATTAACTTTGATGAATCCAATAGATGACATTGATCTCTAAGTACCCTATTAAACTCCCTAGAAAATTGTTTACTCTTTTCTATTGCTTTCTCAAATTCAGGAATAAGGTATTCAGCCTCTTTTACTTCTACTGGAATTAATATTGGCGGTGGTATTATAACAAGTATTTCAGGTGATACCATATTAGGACCAATTTCACTTTTTTTAATAATATTTATTAACATCTCTATGCTCTGAGCTATTTCATAGGAATTAACAGAAAATCTACTTTTTAAATCATTACTTCCTAAAAATAATATTACTAGATCTATAGGTTTATGAGTATGTAAACAAGGCAATAAATATGTTTTTCCATTCCTATATTCACCTCTTACTGGATCATTCCATACAGTAGTCCTTCCATTTAAGCCTTCTGGTATTATTTCATAATCATTACCTAATTCTTTTTTTACTACGCTAGTCCATCTTATATCTTTTGGATATCTACCTGTACCATGGGGATTATAACCCCAAGTATTTGAATCTCCATAACAAAGTATAGTCTTCATTTTTATTCCTCCTTAAATTTATTTTTCACTTTTTATTATAATTATACCATTAAAAGCTATTTTTTTATTAATACTATAAAATGATTAATATATTTAAAATTGGAACATAATAATTGAAAGGGATTTTAATATAAAAGAGGAAGGGGAATAAAATGGAAAATCCTAGATCTGTTAACGAAATGATAAGTCAAACTAAAAAAATAGAAGAAAACAACTCTAATAATATGGAGCATCTAACAAGTATGGAAATACTCTTAACTTCTAATGATTATGCCAGAAGTAAAGATGAAAACCTTTCAAAGACCTTTTATAAGTTGCAAGAGAAGGTAGAAGATATAAATACACTAACAAAAAAACTGTTATCTGATTTAGAAAATAAAACCAATAACCATGAAAGTATTCATTAGATAATAATCCAATCCTTTTTAAATTTTCAATAATATTGGAAATTTAAAAAGGATTTTATTGCTACTTGAAGAATAAACTATAGTAGTAGGTGATAAATATGAAAAGTATATCTGCTTATTCTAAAAAAAATTCAAAAGAAGGCAAAAATAATATGCCTTCAAATAGGGAATTACTCATTTCTTATAAGGTACATAAAAATATGAGTGCAAGAGATGAGCTTATTTTAAACAATATGGGACTTGTATATATGATTGCTAAAAAAAGAATGAATATACCATCATCATTTGTATTTGAGGATCTAGTCCAAGAAGGAACTATAGGGATGATGAAAGGCATAGAAAAATTTGACATAAACAGAAATACTAGTTTCTCCACCTACATATATTATTGGATAATTCAACAAATCGACAGAGCCCTAATAAACAATGGCCATTTAATCCGTCTTCCTGCCTATATATGGGAAAAAATAAATAAACTAAACTCTATAGAAAATTCATTTGACTATTTAGATGCAGATTTAGATACCCTATGTTCTGAAATAAAAATAACCGAAGATGAATACAACGAAATCAACTATTACAGAAAAAAACATTATAGTTTCACTTCTTTAAATACTCTAATAACCATAGATAATGACACTTCATATGTAGAACTTCAAGATCTAATTCCTGATAATAATTCTAGCTTAGAAGAAACCATAGTTTTTAAAGATCTAGGAGAAAATTTAGATAAAATATTATCTACACTTTCTCCTAGGGAGAAAGAAATTTTAGAACTTAGATTTGGCTTGAAAAATAACGAGCCTAATACTTTACAGGAAATAGGAAATAAATATAATTTAACTAGAGAAAGAATTAGACAAATTGAATCGAAAGCCTTAAAAAAAATAAGAAAAACAAATTATAAAACTTCTATTAAAGAATACTTAAGCTATCCATAATATTATGGATAGCTTAGGGCATCTCATCCTCATATTCATAGTCTAGTGCAAACTTAACCCTTTCTTCGCAAGAAGGATGACTATAATACCATACCTTGTATATCTGACTAGGTCTAGGTAATGATAGACTTCCCTCATGAAGTTTAATAAGAGAAGAAGCAGTGGCCTCTTTGTTTCTCGCTAACTCTAATTCAAATCTATCCGCTTCCCATTCTAAATGTCTTGAATATCCACTCATAATAGGCGAAGCAATAAAAGTATAAAAATTTAAAACAAATATTAATAATGGTAGTGAAGCGATACTGTATAGATTTTTAAATCCAAAACTTCTATATGAACCTTTAAGTATCCAAGTACAAGTTTTATCTACTAAGAATAATATTATAGTAGTAAATAATCCTCCTAATACTATACCTTTCCAAATATGTCCCTTTACATAATGCCCTATCTCATGGGCTGTAATACCGACTACCTCATCCCTATCTAAATTATTTATTGTAGTATCCCATAGAACTATCCTTTTAGATTTTCCTATCCCCGTCATATAAGCATTCATTTCTTTTGTATCTGTACTTTTATCTACTTGGTATATCTTTGCCTCTTCTATACCTGCTTTTTTAAGTAAATTTTTTATATCTCTTTCTAATTCTTTATCTTCAATAGAAATGTATTCATTAAAAATAGGATCTATATACATAGGAGTAATAAAGCTTGCAAATAGATAAATTGGTACAGAAATAATTCCTAAATATAGCCACCATCTATTAGGACTCTTGTAGATAAGGTAGAATGGAAACCATCCTACTAATAATACTAGAATTAAATTTAATCCAAATCCTTTAAATACAACTTCTAGCCATCTTATAATTGATTGATTAGAAAGTCCAAATCTATGCTTTACAACAAAACTTCCATAATAAGATATAGGTAAAGTTATTAAAAAATCTATTACTAAATAAAAACATAGGTAAATAAATGACTCAAAGAAAAAACTATTGGTTTTCGATTGGGCAAACAACCTTATTCTATTTGATAGACCTGTTACTAAAAATAAAAATGGAATTAAAAAAGAAATTATAAGACTTATAGCCCATATTTTTAAACTAACTTTTCTATAAGAAAAAGCTTCTTTTTTTGTATCTGGATATTCTCTTTTTATATTCTCCATATTTTTGTTTTCACTTATAAATACCAACCCAATAAATATAATTAAAATCAAGAAAAACAATGTAAAAAATAGTTTAACTTTTCTATCCAAACTATCACCTCTTTAAAATATTATACCATCTCTAATATAATATGCTTTCTTATTGTTTAAATACTACCACTTTTTCATAATCAACCTTTTGACATAAAAAAACAAGCTATATCAGAAATATTTTTGATATAGCTTGTTAATTAAGGTGAAAAAAATATTTAATTTTAATAGCTGTCTATTTATCTATAAGTCTATTTTGTTTTCAATTATATGACCAGTTCCTAAAAATAATATTATTCCTGCAATTATATTAGTAACAAACCCTAATATATTCACATATGAATATTCACCAGTAGAAAACATTAAAGAAGAACTCCCCATTTCAATTTGAAATAATGATGAAATATTAGAATTAACAATACTCCAATCCTTTAAATTTATATAATAAGGAGATATAGTTACTATTTTCATTTGAATCCATGCTATAATTGTACTTAAAACCAAGAATATAATGAACCACATTCCACCAATCTTCTTATTTTTTAAAGTAACCCTACCAAGAGCCATTGAAAAATAGATAAGGATTAAAGTTGAAATTCCACTTATAAGAATCATTATTGCAAAAGATATAATTTCGCTACCATTTATCAAGGAAAGTAACTCTTTAAAGTTTATCATCTCCCCTGATGTTTTTGCTAACATAAAGATATTATAGCTAACTGTTATAGATCCCAATAGAAAAAACCACATAAAAGCTACAATTAATTTTGCCCCTAATATTTGATTACCTGTCAAAGGTAATGTAAAAGTTAAATAACCTCTATCTTCATAGAGTTCTTTTCTAAAGGAACCTACTATATATAAAAATGCAGATAAAAATGTTCCGAATATCAACATAGAAGCTAATGCAATTATTATTGAAAATTCTTTCTTTGCTGTATAATTATATAATACTGTAGTAGCAATTAAAACTATAGCTAATATTCCTAAAATAACTTTATAAGTCCCTTTTATTTCATATTTAATATACTTTCCCATAGTATCCCTCCTACTTACTAAATATTTCCTTATAAATTTCATCTATAGATTTGCCTTTTTCTTCTCTTAATTTTTCAGCATTTCCTTTAAGAATTATCCCACCATCTTTTAAAAATGCTACATCATCAAAAAGATTTTCCATATCTCTAACCAAATGAGTAGTTATGATCATTGAACTATTTGAATCATAATTTTTTATTATTGCATCAAGAATTTGATCTCTAGCTACTGGATCTACTCCAGCTATTGGCTCATCTAATATATATAATTTAGCTTTACGTGATAAAACTAAAGTTAAGTTTAGTTTTTCTGTCATACCTTTAGAAAGGGAAGTAATTTTCATATCCTTTCCAAGTTTCATAAAATCTAATAATTCTTCTCCTCTTTTTAAATCAAAATCAGAATAAAAATCAATATAAAATTTAAAAGCATCCTCTATAGTCATCCAATTATATAGAAAGTTCCTGTCTGGAAGATAGGATACTATAGATTTTGTATATACTCCCACATTGTGTCCATCAATAAGTACTTCCCCTTTTGACTGTCTTAACAATCCAGTCAATATCTTTATTAAAGTAGTTTTGCCACTACCATTAGGTCCAAGAATTCCTAACACTTTTCCCTCTTCTATATTCAAATCCAAATTATCTAAGGCCTTTTTATTAAAATAATTCTTAGATAGCTTTTTTATTTCAACTAAATTCCCCATTATCTAATCCTCCTTTTTAATCTCATTTAATATTATTTCAATAATCTCATCATCATCAAAGTTTAACCCCTTTATCTCCCCAATAAAATTACTTATTACTTCTTTAGCTGTATCTTTTTTTAATTTCATAATTACATCATCATCTTCTGTAACAAAAGTCCCCATTCCCCTTTTTGTAAAAACTAAATCTTCTCTCTCCAATTCTTGATACGCTCTTTGCACTGTATTTGGATTTACTTTCAACTTTGAAGAAAACTCTCTTACAGATGGCAATTTATCACATTCAGAAATTTCACCAGAGGTAATCTTCCTTTTTAAATAATTCATTATCTGAATATATATAGGTAATTTATCATTAAAATCCATTTATTCACCCCCATGGTTTTCAAATGTATCTGTGTATTAATTATATGGTACACTAATACAATATGCTTGTCAATACCTTCTATTAAATATTTACAAAAGCACTCAGTTTTTTAACCAAGTGCTTTTGTTATATTTTATTTGTATATAGCTTTTATAGGATCTAATTTAGAAGCTTTTGAAGCTGGAACTATACCAAATATTAATCCTGTAATTACAGATATAGAAGATGCGCCTAAGAAATTTGATACGGTCATAACTGGTTTAATAGGCATAAATTCACCAGCTACAATAGCTATTAAATAACCTAAAATTATACCTAAAAACCCTCCAATTACCGTTATAAATATAGCTTCTACTAAAAATTGAAGCATTATACTTCTAGGTTTTGCCCCTATAGCTCTTCTAATCCCTATTTCCCTTTTTCTCTCTGTAACAGATACATACATTATATTCATAACCCCTATTCCTCCAACAAGTAAGGATATTCCTGCGGCAAATGCTACAAATAATGTTATACTACCTATAACTTTCTGCATAGAATCTATTATTTCTTGAAGATTAAATTCTTCATATTCTCCTTTTACATCTGGATGAAGTTCATGTAGCTTTTCTTTTACTTCATTTATTACCTCATCCTTATCTACTCCTGGCTCTAGAAAAATGCTTATATTTTGAATAGAGTCTTCTGATTTCTTTTTTTCCCTAATTGCTTTTTCTGGAACAATAGATATATCATCTTGCATTTTATCCATATTGCCTAGCGATATCTCAAAATCTCCCATATTAATCTCTTGTCCTATACCTATAACTTCAAACAATTCACCTTTCATTTTAACAGCTTTTCCTAAAGCTTTTTCTGGCTCCTTAAAAAGCTCTTCTGCTACTCTATAAGATAAAAATATAACCCTTTTATTGGATTTTCCTTCAACAGAATTTATATTTCTTCCTAGAGAAGCTTTTCTATCTTTATCTTTTTTTTCATATTTTTTAAATTCCGTGGAAGTATGCCTATTAAAATAGGAGATTTCTTCAAAATCATTAAGTCCAAATATTTGCTCTTCATCATTTTCTTTAATTTTTTGTACACCAGGTACTTTTTTTATTTCATTTATATCAGATTTTTCAAAGGGTCTTACAGTTACATCATCTGATTCAAAACCAGCATTATAATTTATTGTTATTTTATTTAAATTTGATTTCTCAATGGAACTTGTAGCTTCTTTTTTTACGCCTTCTCCTATTGCTAGAATAGCTGACACAGAAGCAATTCCAATTATTATGCCTATCATCGTTAAAAATATCCTTAGTTTATAAGCCCTCATGCTATACCAAGCTGTTCTCAGTAGGTTATAAAATTTCATATAGTTGCCTCCTCTGAAAACTCTCCATCTTTTAAATATACATCCCTTGTAGTATATCTTCTTAAATCTTTATCATGAGTTACCATGATTATAGTTTTTCCATCATCATTAAGTTTTTTTATTAGTTCCATTATATCATCACTTGTTTCAGAATCTAAAGCCCCTGTTGGCTCATCTGCAAGTATTAAATAAGGGTCTGTAACTAATGCCCTAGCAATTGCTATCCTTTGTTGTTGACCCCCAGATAGTTCAAAAGGCTTATTATCCCTCTTTTCAAACAATCCTACTTGTTCAAGTCTTTCTTCTATTTTCTGCCTTCTATCCTCTTTAGTCTCCCCAGATCTATATAGTAGAGGCATTTCTATATTCTGATATACAGTTAATGATTCTATTAAATGAAATTGTTGAAATATAAACCCCATATTCTTATTTCTAAATTCAGATTTCCTGTTTTCATTAAAATTAGATATATTTTCTCCTCTAAAAGTATATTCTCCCTCATTAAACTTGTCCAAAAGTCCCAATATATTTAATAAAGTAGTTTTACCACTACCTGATTTACCCATTATAGAAATAAATTCCCCTTCTTCTATATTCAAGTTAATCCCCTTTAGAACTGGGAAATCTCCAGCTTTTGTGGTGTACTTTTTCTTTATATTTTTTAATTCTATAAGAGGATTACTCAACTTCATCCCCCTCCTTTAAATCTTCAGTTACATCGACTACTAACTCATCTTTTTCCTTAAGTCCTTTTGTCACTAAAACATTTCCATCTTCCTTCTTACCAATTTCAATCTCATGCTTTTTAAGAATATTATCTTTTATTAAAAATACAAATGTCTTATTGTTCTCTTTAAAAATAGCTGTATCTGGTATCATAATACTATTTTTCCCATAAGGTATTTTAACTTGAACATGGAATCCTTGTATTAACCCTTCTTGATTATCTATTGAAAATTTAATTGGATATTCTGAAAATGTACTTTCGTTTCCTCCTCCACCAAAAGCTTCTGTCATTCCTTCTCCACTCATTCCTTCTGAAGATGGTCTTTGAGATATACTTTCTATTTTACCTGTTTTCTTCCTTTCGTTAGCAACTAAAGTCATTTCAACACTCATGCCTTCTTTTAATTTAAACAGATCTACTTCATTTATAGTTCCAGTTGCTACAAAATCATAACTTTGTACTATTATTTTATCTCCCTGAAGCCCTTCTCCTAATGATACCTTTTCAACACTTCCTATACCATCTAAATTTGAATATTCAACAGTGTATTCTTTATTTTTAAGATTTGAAATCTCCCTTTCTATTTTCTTAATTTGTGAATTATAATCTGTCATTTGACTACCCAAATTCGATTCTAATAGTTGGGACTCTTCCCCCTCAGTAACAGTTGTTTCAGGCTGATTTCTTATTGCTTCTTCTTTCTTTTTTGAATCCTTTAACTCTTCCAATTGATTCTTAAGTTCAGATATTTGCTCCGTTATCTCTTCTCTTTTATAAGTGATTAGTGGGGTTCCCTTCTTAACTTCCGCTCCATCTTCTATATGGATTTTTTCAACTTTTCCCTTTGAAGGATCTGTTGAAAGAACTTGCTCTGTCCTTGGTGATATAATTCCATTTACAAATACATTATCCCTAGATGGAACTGCATATCTTTCAATAGTCTTTTCTTTTGTTTCCTCTTTTTTATTCTTTCTTCCAAAAAATATAGCTGTAGTTGCCAATACTAAAATAGCAATTCCTATGATTATTAAAGCTATTTTCTTTTTCCTACTCATTTTAAGCCTCCTTAAAATAAAAATACAACCGAATACAATATAATATTTGGTACAGTTCTAATTTCTGAATCCTCTTCCTTCTCCAATAAAAGTAGATTGAGTCCTACTGCAATTAATAGCTTTATTAAGCCTAATAAAACAAATCTCACCCAAAATGTATCTGGTAAATAATTAGTTAATAATAATATTATTATTGAAAATATGTACAATATCGTCATATTAGCAAAGTATATATTACTAAATCTCTCCAACATTTTAGGGTTGTCCACATTTATATTATTAAATATTGATTTACATATCTTATACGTTAAAAATATAAATAATACCGTTGAAATAATAGCCGTTATTACAACAAATACAGTACCACCCTTTCCAGCTGCTTTTAATTCTTCTTGGCTTCCTGGTAAATTTTCAAGATCAGTATTTAAAACATGAATTGCATTATATATCTTATAAGCAAGGTATATAATTATAGTTACTATGAAAGCTTTTTTTGAATTTTCTTCAAAACTTTTCATTTAAATCCTCCTTTTTTAGTGTACTGATTATACGATACACCCATACTCTAGTATTGTCAATTCATTCTAACTAATATAGTTAAAAATAATATGCTGTATAGCTTTGATTTATATTATCTATATAAATAGCTCCTGCATATTTTTTCAGTAAATATACAGGAACTGCCTAAATATGTATCTTTTTTAGTTTTTAGAAATATAAATTTTCATTAAAATTAATCACTTCTTTCTTCATAAGTTACTGTTGCATAAAAAATATTTCCACTATTTTCATATTCTATATCGATTATCTCAAGTATTTCTTCTTCATTTTCCGATATCCAATCATATACTTTTTCCTTAAGATCTAAACCATCTCCATAATCCACTATAGTCATATGTTTCACCATATCACTCCTTAATATATATTTATATAAATATATTCTTTAAATAAGGATTGTATACTTACTTTTATTAGGGTTATAATAATTTAGATTTTGACAACACTACCTTATGGAGGTGATATTTTGAAAGTTAAAAAGTTTACATCTCAAAGTTTTGGAAGAGTAGATGAAAATTATATAAAGAATTCTCTCCATTCTATTGAAGGAGTAAAAGCTGTACGATTAGATGATAATGCAAATACAATAACGGTAGAATATGATGATTCTAAAGTTTCTCCATCTACACTTGAAAATGAATTAAAGAAAAATAATTTCCTATAAAAAAAGATGACAGGGTATATAACTCTGTCATCTTTTTTTATAGGAAATTATTTGCACGCTTTTTGATTACCCACATAATCTAATATTGAAAGTAAATTTACTCTAAATTATCTATGGAGGTGTACTTATGACTGATGATACTAAGAAAACTGGAATATTGGGTAATATTTTAAATGATTTTGATGATGATACTTCACTATTATTTTTCTTTTTACTCCTAGTTGTTATCTTCTGTAACTGTGATTATGGTTATGAAGATTCTAACGATTCCCTGCTTTTCTTCTTCTTACTTCTAGTAATTTTGTTCTGCAATTGTAATAATGACTGTGGTTGTTAGTTTAAGTCGGGGACATTCCCCGACATTTTTTTATATCAACATGGCACATCCTGAGAGGCTCGAACTCTAAACTGACTGATTCGAAGTCAGTATATATATTAAATTTATGTATTTTTATATTTTTGCAACCATGTATTTTGAGCCATTTGTTTGTTTTGTCGCTTTTATTTATATCTGTTTATGTCCCCAAGTCTTTAAAAATGTCCCCAAAATGTCCCCAGTAAAAAAAGACTAGAAAATCTAGTCTTTTTTATAGGCAATAACGTTTGGGTATTTTAAGTTAATAATACGACCTATTTCTTCATCAGATAATGTAATACTCTCTACTGATTTTCTTCCAAATGCTTCATACATAACAAATATATTTTTTATTATTCTTTCTTCTATATTAAGATATTCTGATATCTCATCTATATCTAATGGAATTTTATTTTTTATTTTGCTCTTAATAACATCTAATTCTTTTTCTTTTAGCATATAAATCTCCCCTTTTTATCCTCTTTAATGAGTATATCAGAACATAAGTTCTGTGTAAAGACGATAAAAAAGATTAGCCTATCTATTACGATTGACTAGTCTTTTTTATACCTTACAATGGAGAATATTTCAAAATAGAATAAACATTAAATGTAACTTATTTAAAACGGAAAGTAATCATTCTAGTTTTCTATTTTTCATTTTAAAATTTAAATCTTAGAATTTATTTTATTTATTCACTACATGATATAATTTCCTCACATAATAACTCATTAAAAGCCTCTATTATTAATTTTTCGTTGTTTTTATTTAATCCTATTATTTTTATGGAACTTCTATTTACATCATATAAAAATATCTTTTGTAAGTCGTGTAATTTAACCTTTTTAGGTACCATATTTATGGGAATCACAATACATTCACTTTTATATCTTATAAATTCATTTAAATATCTAACTATTAAAGGATTGTCCACCATTAATGCACTTAACTCTTTCTTTTTTTTGATCTCATTTATAGCCTCTTCAGCCTCCTCTTCTTCTAATTGACCTTTCTTTTGCTTACACTTAATTTCCTCAATTTGTTTATCATTTTCCTTATTTATTCCATCTAATCTTACTATTAAATCTTTATATGAAAACTCCTTAATATTTCTAGTAAATTCCTTTAAATAATCAAATATATCTGAGTTAAAGACAATTTTTTTAGTAAAACATAAAATTATAATAATTTTTAGTATACCTTCACTTAATAAAGAATCAAAAATTAAAGATAGTTTTATTAAAATAAAATCTTTTATTCTATCTATTTTATTCCATAAAAAATTTAATACTATTGATAATGTAATATTATTATTTTCAGTGACAATATCACCATAATTATATAAAAAGCATATACAAAATAATGTAATAACTAAAGGATATTCCTTTTGTATAAATTCGACTATTCTATATGAAATACTGCCATCTTTTACTTTTGTTTTAAATATAAAACATATTATACATATAACTATAATAAATATATAAAACAACATAACAACCTCTCTATTCTTGTAATAATTTGTACTTCTCCTCTATATCATCAGAATAGTAAACTTCAGTACAATATTGACATTTTGCTTTCCCATATTCTTCTTTTAACATATTTTCATAGCCACAAACAGGACATATAGAAAAAAAAATTTTTTCCAGTTTATTTTGATAAACTAATTTGTGAATAGATTGATATACTTCAACTTCATCTTCTGATAAATTATATATTATATAATAAATAGGTATTGCACCATTTGTAAACCTATGTTGTTCATGTAATATAAAATCTATAACTTTAATTTGTAGCTTGCTTCTTATATTCTTTTTTTGCGGGGAGTTTATAAGTCGGAAAGATTTCTTTACATACATTTTCAATAACCTCCCTATTAAAGCACGGTATATCCGTTACTATTTCACCACTATTCTTAAATTGAAACCATCTATTATTTATCATGCACTCAACAATTTTAACAGTATGATTTTCCTTCTCCAATGCACATTTTATTGCATCTAATCTATATTTATTATGATGTCCATCACGCTCACTACTCCTAAGATTATTCTTAGAATTCATTAGATCTATTGTTTCTATTAGAATCACAGAATTATTAATTTGAGAATTTTCTACATTTAAACACTCCGCCGCCACATTTCCTATACTCTCCAAATACGCCCTAACATATTTCATTAAGTATAAATCAAATCTATAAATATTTAACGTTTGTTGATTGCCTTTAGAAAAAAGCTTATAAAAAGCTTGTTTTTTTTCTGTTATAGCCGTTCTTTTTCTATTACTTTCATCACCGTGAATATCATTATAAAAAAGAAATACTAACTTTTGTTGAGTATCAACTATAAACTTAGCACAATGGTAATACTCTAAACTCCTAGTGGAACGTTCTCCATTCTCACCAAAAATATCAAACGAAAATTTTCTTATTTGGGCCATCTTTATTGTAACAACTCTATCACCAAAGCTAGTAAAACAAGGATATATATTTTCATGAACCTTAATCAATCTTTTATTATCTACCGTATTGCTTATCTTATTTATTGTTAAAAACATCTGAGGTTGAATACAACTTAATTCTTCTATTTCATCTTCTCTCATAGAGAATACAGCAATTTTCCTATACGATATGTCTTCTAATTCAAATAATATTTCTTGATGATTTATTTGTTGGTATTTATTAGGCAATACATCAACGAATTCTTTAAAATTTTTTTCTTCCACTTCTACATTATACATTTTGTATAAAATATTCTTAATAATTTGGTATTTAACTCCTATAATATTCAATGCTTCCCATCTAAGTCTAATTAATTCCTTTTCCGTCAAGATTTTTCCCTCCATAAAACACTCTGTTTAAAACTATTGTAAAAAACTTAGTTTCAATTTAATGTGGGTTTCTTAACTAAATATTATAATAGTTTTTAGACTTAGTCAATTTTTAAAGAAAACCCAAAAGTTATAACTTTTGGGTTTTCTTACTTACACGTGAATTTTTCATATATTATTTTAGAATTCTATTTTTACTTTATTACATAATCAGAAGTTAGTTAATAACTTATATTACTATAGCTTCAAATCCATCTTTCTTTAGTTGCATAACTAACTTATTAGCATTTTCTTTCTTGTCAAACGCACCAGTTTGAACTTTATATAAATTTCCTTGCTTTACAACTATAGCATCATAACCTTTTGCTTTTAGCTTTTTCAATAAATCATCTGCATTCTTCCTCACAGAAAATGCACCAGTTTGTACTCTATAGAGTTTATTTGTATTTGGTTGTGATTTAGGTTTAGATTCTTTAATTTCACCAAAACTCACAGCTATAGCTTCTGCATATTTTTTAGGAGTCAATTTTTTTATGTCATTAGCATTATCAATAAAACAACCTTCTATAATAATAGCTGGTGCTTTACAATGTTTTAAGGACCAGTAATTAGGATTTACTTTCATTCCCCTATTTCTAATGCCAATATGTTTAGAAACATTGTTACATATCTTTTCAGCATGTTTTTTTGAGGAACTTCCATTACTGTATATCCATGTTTCTACTCCAGTTCCTCCACCTGCATTTATATGGACATCTAAATATAGATCTGCTCCAAAGCTATCAGCTTCTCTACATCTTTTTAAATGGTGTGATTTCTTATGACTGAACCTTTGATTGTAAGGTGTGACATCTTTTACCTTGTGTCCTTGTGCTTCCAACAATGAAATTAAATTCTTTACAGTTGCTTTAGTAATGTCTGCTTCACGCTTTCCATTTCCAACTGCTCCACAATCAAAATTACTTCCTATATATACGTTATGTCCTGCACTTAAAGCTATTCTCATTATAAATCCTCTCCTTCTTAATTTATTTTTTTTCTGCCCTCGGATCCGCTATTACTTCATAGCCACCCATACTTGCTAAAGCTACACCTATTGAATTTATAATAGTAAGCAGTATACCCTGCACTCCTACCCCAGTCTTAGCAAATACAAAGGTTAATACAAGAGATATTGCCCAAGTATACACTCTTACTGCAATATCGTTAAACCTATTTTTTACTATAGGTTTTGTAAATTGTACTATCAAAGTTACTCCTGCAACTAATCCCCAAAAAGTAGCTAAAGTTTCAGCTGTCATAAAATCATCTAGCATGATTTCGCCTCCTTTTATTTAGAAATAAAATAAGTGACTGCCGCTGTAGCAATCACTGTGATTATTGTCTTTATTAAATTCTCCCAGTTTTGAGCTGGTTTAGATTCTAATTTATCAATTTTATTATCAAGTCTATCTATCTTTACTTCTAGTTTTTCAAGCGTAGAGGTTACATTTTTCATTTGTTCATTATTTGCTGTAAAATCTAGCTTTGTTTCCGTTACGTCTTTTTGTAAGTCTGTTACTGTCCCTTCAACCTTTGTTAACCTTGCTTCTACATTTTTTATATAAATGCAGTCTTTACAGTCTTCATTCATGTCCTACCTCCGAATTTTCATTAAAAAAAAGAACCCTTAAGGTTCTAATCATTTATTAACTTTTTTTCAATCATTTCAATCATTTCATCCTCATCTACTATAAAAGGTATTTCATCTTTCTTCAATCTGAACATCCTTTCTTCACCATTTATATCTGCGACTATTCTCCTACCATTGTAATGTTCTTCAACTGCCCTTGTTGGTTGTCCTGTAGTGGGATTTTTAAATTGAATTGCACTTCTTTTAATAATAACATCCATTTACATAACCTCCTCTTTAATTTCTTCAACTTCCATAATTTCGTCTACTTCAAAAGCATAAGTTTCTCCTGTCCAAGATTCGCCTATTTCTCTTTCAACTCCTTTTATATCCCAATCTTGCACGGATTGATGATTGTCATTTCTTGTACCTATAACTAAGACATTATATTCACCTTCAAGCTGACAATGAATTTCTAGTTGCTCTGTTTCTCTGTTTAACTCACCATATCCATTGCCAAAATGTCCTTGAGGTGTTACAAATACTTGAACATTTTTGTTTAGCCAAGTAAAATAATCGGGCAAATCAATTAATACTAAATCATTGTTTTTTTCAGCCTTTATTTTATATCTATATAGTGTATCTCCTGCTGTAGGAGATTCTACTGTTCCATGTCTTAATCTATAAGTATTTCGTTTTTCAGGGTTAGGGTGAGGTATTTCAAAATTTTTAGTACCATTTACAGTGAATGAACCAGGTACTATCCATTTATTTGTATCATGATCCACTTCTCCACCTAATACACCTTCATTAGAATTCATTGCTTCTCCATTTATTGCTGTTGAATAATCACCTTCAGCAACAGCCACTCCGATTGTTGTTGCGTGTATTCCTATAGCCTCTGAAAATGCACCAATAGCCAATCCTTCTTTAACTGCTTTCGTGTGTGGTCCTATTGCAACGGAATTAAAAGTTCCTTGTGCATGTGCACGGCTTCCTATTGCAATTCCCTCAGTAGTTTCTGCAAAAGCATCTAGTCCAATGGCCACTGAAGCAGAGCCAGACTTTGCCTTCTCTCCTATTCTAACTTTATGATATCTTCCACCCATAATTTTTTCTTCAACACTTTCTCCATCTTTAAAAAATACCGCTTCTGCTTTTCCATTGAATTGCTCGGGATTTGCTATCCATCCTTCTATTATCTTCCTATTTTCTTCTCTCTTTTTCTCATTTGCTATTCTAGTATTTTCATTTGTCTTTCTAGCATCTTCGTTTTTTACTCTTTCATTTTCCGCTGATACTCTTTTGCTTTCATTTGATTGTCTAGTGTTTTCTACAGCTTTACGACTTTCCTCACTTGACTTTCTGGTGTTCTCTGCTTCATTACGCTTATTTTCTTGGGATTGTCTAGTACTTTCATTTGATTGTCTTTGTACTTCACTAGACTTTCTTTCTTCCTCATTCTTTTGCCTTTGAGATTCAGCAGACTTTCTTTGGGATTCATTCTTTTCCCTCTGATTTTCTGTTTCAGCTCTTTTACCTTCTGCTACAACTCGCTTATTCTCTGCTTCTATTCTTGATTTCTCATTTTTAGCCGCTTCTACCAGAATAGCCAATAAAGGCCTTTCATCTGATTTTTCTACTATATCATCTGTAGATATTGCATTTTCTACTTCTAAAATGAATTTTTTAGTAGATATAACTTGTTCACCTTTTACAAGTTTTATTTCTACTTTAACTGGTCCAGGTTGCAAAATATGTGTAGGATAGATTATTTCATATTTCCCTCTTTTTAAATCCTTCTCTTTTGCTAACACCAAGTAAACTTCTCCATCTTTAGGTTTAGCATAAAATTCTACTTCCACACCTGTTGTATCAGTTACTACATTATTTTTTAGAACTTGTATATCTAGCCCTCTACTCTTATGATCTCCTTCTTTTGCAAAAACTGTTTCAATAATATTGTCGTTTATATTTAATTTTAATTTCTGCAATCCTAAGTCTTTTAATTCCAAATTATCACCTCCAAATTAGAGATATTTATCTAAGTTTACAGTTTCTTTTAACTTTATCTTTTTATCTACTATCTTAAATTGCTCTACATTATCAAGTACATAATCATCTCTATCAACTACTATAAAATTATAAATTATGCTCATATCCTCTGTATCTTCACCAAAATAACCCATATCAGTTATCCCAGTAGTAAATCCTTTTATTTCACCAGTACGCTTCGAATAAAATAGTGTCATCTTTTTATCTTCCATCTTAATACCCCCTAAACTAAGCTGTAATTATCATTATCCCTGCTACAGGACCATATCTTCTAGAATCATTTTTACAGTTATAATTAGTCTTATATCCCATTACAGGGTATTCCCATTGTCCATTGCGGAATCGTGGCTGAACTGGCCTATTATTAGAATCATGACCTTGAGTAAGGACTATCCTGTGAATAGTTGCTTCATTTGAAGAAGCACCCATGCTGTCTGAAATAGATAATGCAACGGACCAATTCTTGTCATTAAACTCTGGGCCCAAAGGTATCCACTTGTTAGAAGGAGCTTGCCCATCTGCCCCTGCTATAAATTTTATAATCTTAGTCATATAATGATATTGTTTCCCGGTTCCACTATCATATCTCATTAACCCTTTTGAAGATAACTCAGTATAACTACCATTATCATGTGTAAATTTTAAATGCTCTCCATTTATTTCTGCTCGGCTATTAATAGCGTTCCAGTATGATTTTACAAATTCACTAATATTGCCAACTAAGTTATTGACATTAACATTAATTAGGTTAACATCGCCATTTTCTGCGTCTAGAGTTCCTCCTAAAAGCCCTGCTGATACTTTTTCTAATCGCCATATAGTTCCATCAAATCTATATAACTCCGTTTCTCCATCTCCTACCGGTTTATACCAGAGATCATTTTCACTCATTCCAGATGCAGGTTCCTCAGCTCCACGAAATACTCTATTCTTTCCGTTAGCAGCTATTTGGATTAAATTGATTTTTTCTTCAACTCTTTCAACTTTACCATCAACTATAGTATTTACGCTATCTGAAAGGCTCGACCTAGTTTCTCCTATCTCAATTGAATCATACCTATCTAACAATACATCCCAAACCGTTTTAATTACTTTTGCTTTCTGCATTATGTCAAGCTTTTCAAAGTATACGGTAACCAAATCACATAAATTAATTTCTTCAACTAATTTTAAATTTTTATAATCAAGCGTTTTAGCTAAATCTATAAATTTAACTCTTAAATTAACTTTTGGAACTCCTACGTCATTATCTGTAATATATCTTTGTGCTCTTACTCTCAACTGTGCAACAGTTTCAATTTCTTCATTACTAAAGTCTACAGTTAGAATTTTCCTTCTTGCATAATTATCAACATACTCACTATCAATAAATCTTTCAGGTAGTGTTAATATCTTTTCATCATCATTCTCCCTAATAGTTACAAAAGGATATATAGATGTATACGTGTTTGCTATTTCTTCTTCCTGTTCTAAATCGATTAAATTCTTACCATATGCTATAAGTGCACCTGAGTCATTTCCTCTTTGTGCATATAAACCTATGTGATAGTTATCAAATCTATATTCTCCACCGTAACTATCTAGTATTGAACCCTGCACTCCACCTAATGCCCTTCTTGCATTTTCTACTTCATTTATAACCCATTTTCCACTTCCGATCGTTGAAATATTAGAATAAACATTGAATGGGTGATCGTCTACAATGTTATTTTTCCATATATTTAATGCAGTTAATGCATCGCCTGAATATTGCACCTCGGGCTCTAATGGTAAATCTTGAGTTAGATATGATACATGTTCTGCATATATTGTAATAAGTCCCTTAGCAGGTTTTGAGATTCTTATAATTTTGAATCTTTGATTTTTTAAATTATTACTTGCATCTGCTTTTATCAACCTATCGTTTTTAATTTCTTTGAATAAAACACCATCTATTGGATACTTCATTTCTAACTCAAATATACCGTTTCTTTTCTCTGTCACAAGTGCAGAAACGGTATCTGTCAGTACTCCTAATCCTAAATGGGAAAAATCTGTCTCGTTAGCTTTATATAGTATAGGATAACTCATATAATAGCCTCCCATCTTGGTTCTATTTTAATTTTTGTAACCTTGCCTTTCCATGTAATTGTATTTTCCCCATGATTTAATAGGGGAAACATAGGTGTTAGAGTACTAATCATTTTGTCAAACTGTGGTCTAGTGCCTTTATATACGCTCATCATTTCAGAATCAACTGTAATGGATCCGTCAATACTTCTTAACTCTAGCCATTCTTTCCCATTATTCTTAAGTGAAATATCTCCACTACCTTCGATTTTTATCAAAGGTTTAGAAGCTCTTATTTCACGATTATATAAGCTCATTCCATTAGTTATTTCTACAGAATTACTATCAATCCTACGTTTATAAGGTTTTAGTCTAAAATTAATTACTGTTTTCCCATATTGTTTTAATGTTTCTTGTATGTCAAATTGTTCATAACACATAGCTATATACTCGTATCCTTTAAGTCCACTAAATCGTAAAGGATACCACCCTGTATCAGATTTAAGCCATTCTGATATCTTTGTAGCCATAATATTAACATCAATTCCTTTAGGGGGCTTTAGTTGTACGGGTATTGGAAAATTAACACCTTTCAACCTTTCATTGTCAACTGCTAATTCTCCATCTCTACCTAATACCTCAATAAATTCAATATCAGCTTCAGGAGAAGGGAATGAAATGTCATTTACAATCTTTAAATACATGCTTAGAGAATTTATGCCTTTGTATTCAAACCAACCATCATCAAATTTAGTCTTAATCATCTAACCTCCTCCTTTCTCTATCCATAATCCATGCAGATTCTTCTAATACCCTTGGTACATCAGTGTCAGAATAATTTTCTATCTTTTCAATATGGATAGTTGGTTTATTGTTATTATTTATAGTTTTAGTAGTGTTGTTACTACTAAATTGAGATATTGTCGATGCATTCGCTCTCATTCCAGAAACTCCAAGAGCCATTTCAGGGGTTGAAAATCTCATCATATTGGTACTCATTTTATTTAGAGCATTATAGACAACTGATTCCTTGTCCTCAATTCCTTCTGCTAAACCTTCGGGAATCCAACGCCCAACATCATCTTTCATAACTCTAGATGGAGAATGTATTCTTAATGCATTTTGCATGGTACTTGCTACACTATTAGCAATGCTCCGGGCAGTAGACATTACTCTTCCTCTGCCTGCATTTAAACCAGCATTTAATCCACTCATCGCATTTCTACCTATAGAATTAAACTTTGATTGCAAACTATTAAATGGGCTAACTAAATCTTTTGATAGCTTTCTCATTGCTTGTGTTTGCTTGCTTGCACCGGATTTTAAACGTTCAAGCATATTCTTCATTATTTTCTGGGTGATTTTAGGTAGTTTTTCTAACGTTTTTTCAATATTTTTTACAGTGTTATCGTAATCTTTGGTAATAGTCTTGAAACTGTTGGCTGAATCAACCTGCATACTCTTAAACATCTTTTGTATAGCTTGCATAACTTTATTTGTTCCATCATTTATACCGAGTGCCAGTCCATCTGTAATATCTGTTCCAATTCGTTTAAACACCCTTGATGGACTATGTGTTTCTGATTCATCCCTTGCGGCTTTTTCTGTTGCTTTCGCCACATTTTTAGAAGCAGTTTCAGCATTCTTAGAACCATCTTCTATTCCTTTAGCCAAACCATCTGAAACATCTTGCCCTACACTTTGAAAGTCTGCTTCTTCAATTTTCTGCCTTAAAGAGCTTTCTGTGCCTGCGACTAAACCACCGACTGCTTCCATGACTCCTGATTCTTCAATCCCTAATGATTTACTTAATGCACTTGTAGCGGTATCTCCACCTTTAGCAAACACTTCGCTTAGATGTGATAGTTCTTCATTTGAAGCATTTACAAGAGCATTGACATGTCCCGCTGATGATGGTCCTGCTTCTCTTAATGTATCAAGTAGACCTTCATCTACTCCACGCTCTGCTAGTATAGCTATATTTTCAGCCCACTCACCTATAATTCTTTGATTTTCTTCCATGTTTGCTGTCATTTCTTGTACTGTTATGTCTGTTTTATCAGATAATGTATCAAACATATTGGTAGCAGCCTCTTGGTAATCTTGCCAAGTGGATTTCATATCTTCTATTGTTGCCTTCTGTTTCTCGTTTAATCTGTCATAATCAATCAATTGACTATTGACGCCATTTTTAGTAGCTTCAGTGATAGCATTCATTGCTGTAGTCATTTTTTCCTCTGTTTCTTTTTGTTGTTCTCCTAAATCAGCACTAGTTTGCTTTAAATTATTTTCCTGTTCATTTAACTCTTCGGTTCTTTTCTTGAGTTCACCTCTAGAGATTGCATCTTCGTCATGCAATCTAATGTTTTTTTCTCTCAACTCATTAATTTCATCAAGTTGTTGGTCTATTTCGTTCTGTTCTTTTGCAATTTCAACTTGTCTTTCTAAAGCTTCATTATATGAGGTTTGTTGTTCCATTAAGTCAATTCTTGCTTGTATTTTTTCACTTGACATATTTAATGCATCAGCTTCTTCATTGTAAGATAAATTCAGCCCATCAACAGATTCATTTAATTGTCCTATATAATCATTTAATAGTTGTTTTTCCGATGCTGATTTATTTTCCTTTTCTGCTAAATCTGCTATTTTATTAGCTAATTCACCATTTGCCGTTGCTGTAGCCTTAATTTCTCTTTGACTATTTTTATATTCATCTGTATTGCCCTTTATTGAATCTGTTAATGTATTTGTAGATTCTCCTAGTTCACTTGTTTCTTTTTCTAGTTTTTTAGATTCTTCGGTACTACGTTTGAACCATTTGACAATTCCAATAGCTGCAGTTACTAATGCACCTAAACCAATTACTACCCAACCAATTGGACCAGTTAAAGCCTTTAATGCGCCGCTTAAAACTACAACAGCTTTTGTTTTTAATGCTGTTGCGGCTGCCGATAAAGTCATTTGCCTAGTTAATACTCCTAATAATATGTTTTTGATCGTCATGGCTTTGGCATTCGCTATTGTAGCAACAGTATCTGAATTAGTTGCCGTACTTTTTAACAGTTGAGCTGTCGTCGCTTTACCTAATTCTGCAGTTAATAATTTAGTCGCTGCATTTACTCCTTTCATAGTCTTAGAAAATTTCTCATGCCATTCTATTACGTTAGATATTATCTGAAAAGCTAAATAAGCTGTTGTCAATCCTACAATAACAGGCGTTAATGCTTCTACAACAGAAATAGTCCCTTTTACCACTACGCCAAACATTTTAAAAACTGGTGTAGTAGCTTCTATAATTTTCTGAATAGCACTAAATGAAGCATTAACCACAACTTTCATACTATCAATATTCTCAGATATTTCCTTTCCAGTAACTTCTTTTGATAACTTGTTAAAAGAATCAATAATATTTGCTATCCCTTTAGCAGCAGCATTTTTTAAATTAGTGAGAGATGTAGCAATACCTAGACTGTTTTCTTTTGCTAGTTCTGCCATTACCCCAGTTCCAGTACCGACTTCAATTAACTTATCATTAAATTCATCAAGGGTTATTGTCCCATTTTGCAAGGCTTTATATAAGTCATTTTTAGCACTTTTACCAGCATAACCAAATCCTTCAGCAATTTTAATTAATCCTACATCCATTGTTTCAGACAATGTGTTCCACATCATCATATCAACTTTGCCTGTCTGTAATGCTTTGCTATACTGTTGTGTCCCCCTTTTTGCTTGCTCAGCACTTGCACCAGATCCTAGTAAGGCATTATTAAGTGCAACAGCGGTATCAGTTGCTTTATCCATATCATTAAAAGATGTATACATTTCTTGTGCACTTGCCGCTATATCATCAAGAGTCGTTGGTAAGCCTTCAATTCCATCACTTAACTTTTGCATTGCTCGTTCAGAGTCTTCGGCTGATACGCCTAATGCTTGCAACACTTTAGGGAATTGGTTTAACGTATCAAACCTGCTTATCGCTCCATCTAAAGACGCTTTTAATACATCAAAAGCAGCTGAAGCTATTTTTACAAGTCCAAGAGATACTGCTAAATCTTTTACACTTGATGAAGCTTTCCTTGTCCCTTCGCCAACTCCTTCAGTCTCTTCTTTAGCATTTTTAACTCCATCCGCTGCTTCATTTGCACTATCCGACATACCATCAAAGTTATCAGCTGCTTCTTTCATTCCTGAGCTTGCCTTAGAACTGCTATCAGATATACCATCCATAGCTTCATCAACGCCACCTAATTTCTCACCAGTTTTTGAACTGCTATCACTTAAGTTGTGTAAACTATCAGATGTACCCTTTATTCTAGATGATGCATTAATACTACTATCTGACAATTCACCCATAGCATCATCAGTGCTTTTTAAATCTTTTCCTGTCTTTGAACCGCTATCACCCAAATCATCCATAGAATCTTTAGCACCTTTGACACTAGCACCAGCTTTAGCACTACTATCGCTAAGATTATCTATACTATCCTCAGCTGCTTTGATTCCTTTACCTGACTTAAGTCCTGCTTCTTCCAATTTATCTAGTTCCTTAGAAGCTACATTGACTTCTTTTCCATCTACTTCAATTACTATCTTAATGGATCCATCTGCCATATTCTTCACCTACCTTTTTAGGCATAAAAAAGACATCTCATAATGAGATGTCTTTAAATATTAATTTTAGTTTTTTATATTATTAGTTTAATTCTAATTTCTAATTATTTTTAAAATGATACAGTAAATTAGATAAATCATTTTTTATACCATTAAACGATTTGATTGTTTCTATTGCTTTTATATCAGTATCTGTCAATGTGTAGTCTAAATCTCCTTTTTTACCTTCAAACCGCATACTAATTTCATCTGCATTTATAATATTTTCTATTAATTCTTCGTCACAATTCGTATCAATATATTCTTCTCGTATCCTACTTCCACCTAAGGTGTTTCTATCAAAATTCAATGTTCCATATAATTTTTTTTCACCATCAATGTTAAAATATATTTCTTTTGAAAACAGCCATCCATCTTTTTCAAATCCAATTAGTAAATTCATTTTATTGTCTTTAGTGGATATAAAAGGAACAATATAATTATTATTACTAATGTCATTTAACCCTTTGTAATGTATAGTAGATTCATTATCAAAATCATCGTATTGTACATCTACATTTTCCATTAAATCTTTAACTGGTTCTAGTATATTCATAATATCATAAGCGGAATCATGCCCCTTAATATTGTTTTCTTTTATATGTAAATTTGCTCTTTCATATAACTCTTTGTATTTTGCTTGACTTAATGATTCATTAAAAAATTCTATATTATTTTCATTCAAAAAGAAATCATTGATTGCTATATCTGAATAAAAAATCGGTAAATCTGTTATATCATGTTCTTCATTGAAAACTATTCCTATCGTAATACAATCTTCTTCATCTACACCTGGAACAATTTTAGCAAAAGGATTAACATCTTCATCTAACAAAGCAGCTATATCAGACATAACTTCAACAGCTTCTTTATTTACAATTTCGACTGCATTTGTTTTAGCAACCACAACAGAAGGATATTTATCATTTTCAAATGTGTACATATATAAATACAAAAGACCAGATCTATCTATTATATCAATTTTAACATCATCAGTTTCGTATGTTTTCACATTTGAATATTCATCGATTTTATTTTGTATGCTTTCAACTTTTATAACGTCCTCAATTGTAATTCCTAATTTTTTTTTGTTATCTATCTTGTGAGTTGAACCATTGTCATTTTCTTCTTGGTTTGAACCAACATTAACATCTCCTTTACTTTCATTCCCGCAAGCCGTCAGTAGAAATACGCACAAGATAAGCATTAGTATTTTCTTCATAAAACCCCTCCTCACTTTATTAAACACATTTTATCATATGGAGGAATTTTATTCTAGTTCTTCCTTTTCATCTAGAGCGTATACTTTCTGCAACTTCCTCATATTTTCCTTATACTCACTTGATTCATGCTTAGAAGGTTTCCACATTCTTATCTGAATAATCCTTTGCATAATAGTATTGCTCGGTAAGCCATTAAGAAGAGCCTTAAACTCATACCAATGCAACTTACCCTGTTGTTCATATAAATCAATATTATAAGCTTGCATAAATGATGCATATATATATTCTGCGTCTTTATCTAAATCAATAAAGCTATCATTTTCTTCGTCTTGTATAGGCATGGGGTTTCCTTTTAAATCGTATTCGATATACTGCTTACTTTTTACTTCAATGAATTCCTTATAGATATAATTCCAAATCCCAATTATATCCTCTTCTATATGTTCATCTAATAACAATTCTAATGCTATTTCAGCCTTTTCATTATTTCTTAATGTATCATCATTTAATACATCAAACACATCTAATACATTATCAAATGCTAGATCTATAGTATATTCTTTTCCATCATAAATAAAAGAGGTGATCAAAGGGTCATTTAACCTCATTTAATCACCTACTTCTTTTTGGCTTTTTTCTTTAGATATTCTTTTTTCTTTTTATCAAATTCTTTTGCTCTTTCAGATTCTAATTCTTCAATTCTATTAGCTATAGCAATTCCTATAGGATCTAATGCTTGATCTAAAGCTATAATATCGGGATATTGTTTATAAATCTTTTTAAATGCCCCGTCACCAAAAATAATATCATATTGAGCTGCTATAAACTCCTTATTTACATCAAATGCAGCATCGATTGTTTCTACATCAATATTTTCAATATCATTTACATCTATATTATCTGGAAAATGAATATACTTAGCTTTTTCTTGAGCCTCTTTAAGTTTTTCTTGTGCTACTTCTTCTATATTAAAAAACGTCCTTAAATTTTCTAGTGAGCTATCAAACCATAATTCTAGATTCCCAATTTTAACTGGGAATCCTGTTCTTTTTATATCAATTTTAATTCCTTTCGACATGATATCATCCTTTCATATCATCTTTCACTGAAGTAAAGAGAGGTGATGCAACCCCTCTTAACCTTCTGGTGTTACTTCTTTTTCTTCTGGTAATCTGTCAAATCTTATATTACAGCTAAATGTTTCATATGCTGATGCATCTCCTGCACCTGCTACAATAGCAGAAACTGTTGCCCTACCTATCCATTCTTTTTTGCCATCTGCTGAAACAACCTTATGCCAAATCTTTCTACCATCACCAGTTTTATATTTTAATCCTGCAATCAAAGCTTGTGCTGGATCCTCAGGATCATAAAAACCTTCTGGAGTATACGCCCCTGCAACAGAAATAACATCTGTTTCTGGTGTACCATCTGAATCATAAAACGCTGTATCCTCTGTTTCTTCTTGAGTATCATCACCGATAGTAGATATCCATTTTGCTAGCTCTAACCATTCATCACCAGGAGTCTCTTGCCCTGGCTCATAAGCCTGTACGAAATGACCTCTTAATGCATTTTTCATTCTTGCCATTGTTTTATTCATCCTCCTTAAATACTGTTATTCTTGCTTGTATATCTAACAAAAAAACAAACCAACCTTGGTTATCTAATTGATTTATAAATGGTTTGTTAGTTATAATTAGCTCTTCAAATTCAAAGCTTCTATCATAGCTATTTAATTCCTGTAATTTCTCTAATTCATTTTGTACTAACCAAAGTGTAGTATGAATCTTTCTTTGAGACTTTGATTTCATAGCAAACTCAAAATTTAACTGTTGATCGCTTGTACCATCCATGAATTTACTAGTAATCTTAGAACCAGGCAATGGATATAATACAAAAGATTCATCTGTTCCTAAATATCCCAATTTAACTGAAATTGGAATATTAGGTATTTGGTTTACTTTATCTGATAGTCTTTCTATAAAATCCATTACCATTCAGCTCCTTTTATGAAAGCTTTTATCCAATCCTTCATATATGTTGCTTTTGCTCTCAGGTCCCATCTTCGACTTGTTCCAGGAGTAGTGTAATTATATACACGATACCCATCTTTACCTACAAATCCATAAAATTGAGCTTTAGCATAAGGAGTGTCCCAACTTATACTTTTTCCATCATCTGCTACAGTTCCAGATATTCTCAAAGGATCTTCTTTAAATGGGACAAACTGATTCATATCTGCTAGTGCCTGGTTTGATAATGTATATTGGCCCTTATCAATGCTATTTTGAGACATTTTTTGTTTAGGTACTTTTAAATCTACTATTACCTTCATCAAATCACCTCTAATTCGTACGAATAAATGACTTTATCGTATGCTTCATAGATTGGTATCACTTTAGTTACAATATGCTCTGTATCGTCAAATACAAGTTTTGATTGAGGTTTGAATTTAGGCAGCGGAGTTGTAATGCCTTTATAACAGAAAACTATTGCGTTATATAGCAATTGCTTTCCTGATGTTGTTGAAGTGTATTCTGCCCCTCTATCTATTCTACAATATTCTATTGTAATAGGTTCATCATACTGGGGTTCAGACCAGTTATTATCACCTATATATTCTTTATACTTAAATGAATCAATACAAAACTCCTTTGGGGGTTTAGGCATTACCATACACTCACGGCTCTGTTTAATAAGCCTGTTCCTTCCAGGTAGATATAAACATCCTCAGCAATTAAAGACTTTGTTTCATTCTCCCCTGATAGATTATGTCTACTTGCATTAGATACACTTGTACGACCTGCAGTAAATGTTTGTGGGGTGCTATTGATTCCTTCAAATGTAGTAGCCCCTAACTCATTAAAGTATTCTATTTGACTACATAAAGCCTGTTTAAATTTCTTTACTCTCCATGTGTTATCTTTTTCCATGTCATTTTTAACATAGAAATGATTTGTGATATTGTCTAAGATAGCAGAAGCTTTCAGTAAAAGCTTATTAAAAGTCTCTTCGTCCACATCTGCACTGTTTAATTCTTTAAATTCTTTATATGTGAGATAAGACATAATCTTCCCCTTTCATGAAAAGGGAGGGGATTATTCGTCCTCTCCCTCTCCCTTTTCTTCTTCATCTTCCTCATTATCAATGCGCTCTAAAAAACCAACATCGTATATCTTTAGGTTTTTCATAGCTTCATCAGCACGTTTTACCGTCATTTCTATTACTTGCCCTTCTTCATATACTTCCTTTGTATATTTATCTCTAAATGTTTTTAAAACTTTATATTGAGCCATTTATATTATCATCCTTTCTTAGCCTTCTGGTGTTCCTTCTACTACTTTAATAACAGCCTTTTTATTAGCTGGTAGAATGAATTCTCCTGCTTTACCAGCACCTTGGAAAGCTACTCCATCGAAATCTTCGGATTCAATTGTTCTAGCTGTATTTATTCCAGTGAATTGCTTTCCAACTCCTACAATAGATACATAAGCAAGTTCACCTTCTTGGAATTTAGTTTCTGGTACTTCTTTTATTTGGAATCCTTTAAATCTTAGTATTCCGTTTTCATCTATATTTGCACCCGATTTCTTAGCACTTGTTGTCAATGGATGATCAACTATAGCATTATATAGTACTGGCTTCACCCATGCCATTCTAGTGCCAACTGCTTCCATATTTGTATATTCGGTAGATAAGTCATTGAACAGTTTTAATACTGAATCATTGTCCAATGTAGCTATTTCTAAAGCTTTACTTGCAACTTTTGAAATAAATAATCCACCTTTATCATCAAACAATTGAACTTTTGCTTGTGCTTGAAGTTCTGTACGATCTGCAATTGTTGCTGCAAAGTCATTATTGACTGTGTGACGGTCAATACCTTCATGAAAAGTCCATTCCCAGTCATATGGAACTGGTGTATCTATATAGATTATCTCTTTACGTGGGCCAAATCTTGTTGAATTACCTGTACCACTTCCAAAACCTACGTCAGAACCTTTGTTGTATTCAGTACCTACAACAACTGGGATGTCACTTGTCTTAATATAAAAAGCAGTTTCATTGTGGGTAACACCATCTAAAGCTTCAATTCCTCCACCGAAGAATTCACGGAAATAAGCTTGCTTTTTAAATACCGCCTGCAGCAACTCTTTGAATTGCTTTTGATAACTGCGTACGTTTTGATTGTTGTTTTCTCCTGCAAATAACTGTAAATTAAAATCAAACATTCTTTTGTTTTTAACCATACTATTTCCTCCTATTAATTATATTTTGCTAATTTTGCAGCGAATGGGTCATCTGGTTCATTGCTGCCACCATCTGGATTGCCTGGATTAACAATCTGTGGTGAATTTGGGTCTTTTTCTTCTTCAAATAAATATGGATCGCTTTCTTTCAAACCTTTTAGTTGGTCATCTAATCCTAGAAGTGCATCTCCATCCAATTTTATAGTATCCATATCTAATAACGCCTTTATAGCCTTTACATTTTTAACCTTTGCACCACTTAATGTAGTTTCTAATTTATGCTCAAAGGCTTGTTTTTGAAGTTTATCTTCATACTCAGTCTTAGTTGTCTTATTTGTTTCTTTTAATTGCTCAATTTCAGCAGTTAATTCTTCATTATCCTTAACTTTCTTTGCTAAGTCTTCTAACTGTTCATCTCTCTCAGCTAATTGGCCTTTATAGTCTTCAATTTGACTTTCAAAACCATCAACTTTATCAGCTTTTTCTTTTACTTCATTTAGTGCTTTTCCATGACTAACCATTACCCTATCTATTTGCTCATCTGTTAAACCTAACACTTTTAATTCTTCTCTTGTCATTATTTATTCCTCCTACATTGTTTTTTACGTGGTATAGTCCACGATTGGATTAGCTATTTTACGCATAGCTACGAATTTTTACATAATAAATAAACCTTTTAATGACTTGTTCAGGTCAAGTAGCTAACGCATGCTACCAACGAGATGTGTGGATCACCTCCTAATCTTTATAACTAAAATCCTTTAAAAGATTATCTAGTGGAATATATACTTTTTCACGTTTATAATTACGACTTAAATAATCTCCATTTTCTTTTAAGTGCTCTCTCATAGCCTTTTGCCTTCTACCGACCATCATCTTCCAATAGTCGGCTTTATCACTACCTAATTCCTTGGCCACCATATGATTTTTCTTATACTTAACTATTTCTCTTTCAATCCTTCGTTGCTTATCTCTTGCTTTAGCAACTCTTTCATTTAGTTCAGAATCAAACTTTGGTTGATTATTGGTATTAACACCTGGAATAAAAGGTATATGTAGGTGCCTACAATTTACACCCCTATGTCCTCCAGGTGTGCCATATTCTGCTTGCCAGTAAGGGTCATATATACTTTTATATGGCCAATCATGTGGTAACTCTTCTGGTCTTCTTAAATCAACAACATTACCTTGAATTTTAGAACATGCTTTTCTTGCACCTGCATGACTTGTAACTACAACAGTATGAATTCCATAATCAGCCATGCGTTCTTTTCTAACTTCATCATAGGTATTTCCTAGGGTAGACTTCAAAACAGTCCGAGTATAACTTTCTAGATTCCATGTGTGACCACTTTTGTCTATAAAGGTAGAGCTAATACCTTTTTGCGCTAATTCTGTAATGGATCTTTCAAGAGAATCCTCAAATGTATACATTCCAGTATTGAACATTGCTGATGTTCTGTTCAATACATCTTGATATGCTCTTGCAGCTGTACCATGTCCATAATGAGTTGTCACTAGTGTTTGATTAACATAGTTATCAATTTCACTCCACACTTGACCCTGATAACCTCTCATTACCTGGTCTATATTATTAGAAATAGGCTTTGTATCATAAGGCATGATATTATCAATGTCTTTTATAACTCCAAATCCTGTATCTTCTAACATTCGCTTTATTTCAGCCTCAGCTACTTTTGTTACTTCTGACAGCAATCTTGTGACATCACTATTAAATAATCTTAATTCTTGTAACTTTTCAGCTTGCCATTGGAGAATATCCTTATGACCCCTGTTTAATCTTTTAATTAAAATACGTATTATTTCACCTTCAAGTGAATTGTATAAGTCTGACATGTTAGAGCTCCATATATCTAATTGATAAGGAGTGACTCTCGGTTTTCTCATTCTTCATCACCAAACAATTGTTCAGATGCTCTATAATTTATATTACTAGGGTCTATTTCTGCTTGTTCTTCTTGTATTTCTTTTAACCATTGCTCACCCGTTTCCTTGGGCACTTTAAATACTTTTTGAATGATTTCAACAGTAGGAATAAGCCCAAACATCTTAGCCTTTCCATAAAAGCTTAACAATGCATTTCTGTCTTGAAATACTCCATCATCAAAATCTACTCCTATATGTTCAAAAGTAGGGATTTCGCCGTCAAATAATTTATACGCTTTGGCCAATTCTAATACAGACACAATCAATCCCTTAATAAACTTCTCTACTTCATTTACATGATTATTTCTAGTCCTATAAGTAAGACTATTCTCACTAACGACTTCTGTGGCTGTTTTTACTGACCTACCATCAAATGAGAGTGTTCCAACGGATAATTGTAAATCCATCTCTAATGTTTTTAAATGGTGGTTTATAGCAGAGATATATTGTTCTGTTCTAATGTCAGTAGTAACATCCTTAACCATTTCCTCATCATTAGCCATTCTCATTGACTTAAATACATTCGTATCAGGGTCAAATATTTGCCTTGGTGGCAAGCCATCTTCGCTTGGTAGTATTTGCAGCATATAGTCGCTTACAAATACCGTCCGTTGTCCCATCTGTATTTCCCAGTTAAATTGGTCAAATGTATCATTAATTTGTTTTAAAGTTGGCTTGCAATTATCTGTAATTCCTAAGCCTAAAGGACTATGAGGGTTAATATTGTTAAATCCTGCTGGTTTTAGATAATTAAATAAAGGTCTTGATAGCCCTATTATCTCTGTTCTTTCTTGTAAGTCCTCATATAGCTCATTAAGAGGTACAGGCTTTCCTATTTCCCCTTTATTATCAGATTTATATAATTCATTTGTTATTACATACGTTTTATCTTCCCATTCATGGAATTCTAATAGGGTATAATATATAGTTTTCTTCTGCTCCATCTTTGTTGTAACTGACTTAATGACACCCTCTGTAATCCCATTACTATTAGATCTTAAAGGGAAGAATGAGTTGGCTAATGCCCATGAGAATTCAACTTCACCAGTTTCATTTACATAAGGTCTAACTGCTATTCCACCAATTGCAAACATAGGTTCTAGATATCTCATTAAGTTCTTTTTAAAATCGTTATGCTCAAATACATGTTGTATAAAGTCATTAGCCTTATTATATGTGTTTTGTGACTGTTCATTATCTGCATCTGATACAATAATTTCACATTGTTCGTTAAACACTAATCCTGATAATAATTCCGATGTTAATTTCATCATATTTAAATACATATAATCACGTTCACGCAACTCTCCCATAGAATTTCTATATTTAATCTCAGGATATTCACCTCTATACTCTGCAAAGTTTCTTTCAATTCTTGCTAATTCGTTTGGATCTATATTCACTTTAGGGTGATCATTGATTGTTTTTAGTGTTTGTCCTGACAAAGCATACCCTCCCCTCTTAAATAAATTCTTAATGCTTTGAATTAATCCCACTTGTTCACCCCCTAGACTTTTAATCGGAAGTCCCTTGCATTAGATACACATAGATATTGAAAATCATCACACGTATGGTCTTCCTCTTTGATTACCTTAGGATCATCTGATTTTAATGTTTTTTCATCGAATTGATATTTTTTATGTTCTTCTATGAAAATATCGTTACTATCACAATACTTAAGACCTGTTTTATAAGGTTTTTTGAAATAATAAAAACGTCCCTGTGCTAATAAGTCATGGACGTAATCAATCATATCTATTTTCTTTTTCTTGCTAACTGGTGTCCAATGCTGTCCAAAATCCTTGAAGTATTGATTTCTTAATGCAGCTTCTGCACTGTCAATAGTCCTTTTCATTATCCTAGCACCTTTCCAATGTTCGCAAGTAGAAGTTCTCTTTATAAACTCATAAATATCCTTTGATAATTCACTTGGTGCTTTCTTTCTTACTTGTCCAGCAGGGCTATAGTAATATCCATTTAATCTAATTACTTTGCCCCTAGCAGTCAATCCATAACAACCACATGATGTGGCCGACACACTATGTCCTGTGTCCATGGAATAATAAAGTGCTATTATCCTATCGTCATCAGGTAATTCCTCTAGTGGTTTAAATAAATTCATATTATATACATTGTTACCAAGCCCTACAGGCTCACCTAAATATATATACCTGTAGTAATCAAAGTCATTATTCTTTATTCTCTCTATATCAGCTAACATTTGAGCAGTGATAAATCCTAGAATATCATCTTTATAACTAGAACTATGAACTAGATAATCATCTTCACCAACCATACTATCTGACCATTCATTTATCCAGTGATATGGATTCCTCGGTGGATTATAGGACCAAAATATTTTAACCACATCAGCTAAAGGTTGTTTTTGTCTCATAAATGTTATATTAGTTTGATCGAACTCTTCTGCATTCTCAAACTCTGCAGCCTCTTCGTACCATACAGCTATAAGATTCCCTATGTCGTTAGATTTAAGCTTTGCAAAGTCATCTTGTCCATAGAAGTAAAATGTACTTCCAGTTGCCTTGTGTTCTAGTTTGAATGGTGCTACTGTCATTTTAAATTGATCTAATAGTCCAAACTTTTCTAATGCCCATTGCATTTTAAGATAAACTGAATCCCTTATTGTATTTGCTACTTTTCTTATTACTACTACGTTAGCTTTTTCTCCTTGTTGCAGATAAGGTATCATCATATAAACTAGTTTTAAAGCTACAACTGATGATTTAAAGGAGTTTCTACCACCCTTGAGGATATTGTAAGGTTTTTTAGTAGTCCATACTGGTCTAAAGTGAGGATTAACTTCTTTCTGTATGTTTATAGTAACTTGTTTACTCATCATGATCACTCCACGAATCAATGATATTAATAATAGGTGGAGATTGTTCTTTGTTTTCTGATTCTATTTTTTCTTTTTCTAGTTCTAGCTTTTCTTCTTCTATTCTACGTTTAAACTTATCCGGCAATAAATCAAAGTATAACTCTAATTTTTCTAATGCTTTCATTTTGTCGGCTAATTTAACCTTAACACCGTCCCTGCCCTCTGATACTTCTGTTAATATCGAACCGTCTATAATACTACTATCCTTTAGATTTACAACATTAATTTTTCTTTTTATTGGCCTTCCCTCTGGATCTGTATCAATAGTAATTTCTTCTTGGCCAAAACTCACATAATCAGTTATATCTGCAAAAGCTATTTCTATATATTTGTTTAATACATCTATGGCATCTATAAATATATCTTGCTGCATATTACCCTTTAGTCTTTTTATTTCAGCTTTAACCTTATCATTTCTTAGCAATCTATAGCCTTCTACATGGGCACTATTCTTTGCATATCCTGCTTTTATGGCCGACATAGTAGCGTTGAAAGATTTTATATAATACAAACAAAAAAGACGCTGCTTTTCTGTTAAGTCAGCCTCTTCTAATTTTTCTACCGCTTCTATTTTCTTTTCTACTTTTTCAATTTTCTTTTTCTTTTTTTCTGTTGCAACATCTTTTGGTTTTGTTGCATCATTTTTTATTTTCGTTGCAACAATATTTATTTCTTCATCCCACTTTTCTCTATTCTTCCTAGATCTTAATGTTGAATACTTTACTCCATGTTTTTCTGCAAATTCTTTTAATTTTACTTCTCCATTTAATTTAATATAATCTGCTTTAATTAAATTCCAGTCTGGACTTCTAGCCCTAGCCATCTATCACCACCCCATTGCTAATTGCATTTGTCTATTTTTATTGCATGAAAAAACACTTCCAAATAGACTATCTATTTGGAAGTATCATATCACCATTGATAAGCTCTTTTTTATTTACTTTGTTAGTTTGAAAGAACTATTACTTTTAATGAATTCTTTTTCTACATCAAACCCAGCCATTTGCAAGATTTTAAGCGTTCCTGTTGGACCCTCTCCTCCATAACCTGATCCAAGTTCTCCTTCGAATTCTATTTCTTCCCCTCTGTCATTTGCCAACTTAAATTTATAATCTCCCTCAGACGTGTTCCCAATCATTTCTGCACTTATAACATTTCCAAAAGCTTCTTTATATGTTGTGTAAAATTCTAGTGCAGATTTTGTAGAACAAGGATTATTAATTTTAATTGAAATAGCCATTACATCCTCTCCTTTCCCTTACTACTTCTACAAGAAAAGAGAAAATCCTTCTTTATTCTCCACTATCCCCACTTAACTTGATTTATTGCATAAAAAAGGGCCTTGTTAATAGACCCTTAGAACGTTTTGTCTTTCTCTATTATATTGAATCTCCTTAAATAGCTTAAATGCTTTTATAATACCTAATAAATTATAATGAGCTGTAGCTTTATTCCTAAATGCATTCTCACTTTCTTTTACAAACATTTTAGTCAATTCACTATTTGGGTAGTTTAGTTCTAGATATCTAACACATTTTGCAATCCATAATGAATATTCTTCTCCTTTTAAACTCCCATTTGTTCTTGCACCTAACTGTTCAATATACTGAGTTAATTCTTCTCCTTCTTGTATCAACTTATTTAACATTATATCTCCCCTCCCCTTTATTTAATTCTATAGAGAGGAAGGAAAGCCTTTTACAATCATGCTACATTATTTTACACTATTCCCAATTAATCTGCCTAATTCTTCTCCCCTGCCTCCTGTATGAATCATGTCTCATTAGCTTCTCAGTTTTATCTCCTAATTTAATCTTTTTATTTCTACTTATGTTCTTCAATTTTCTATATGTAATAGGATCTGTCTCCTTAATAACATTCTCTATCCTCATTTTCTCACCTCATTTTTGCATAATAAAAGGACATACCCCTGAATAAGGTATGCCCTTTTTTAGGTCTATTCTAATTAAATAGTAATAGCCTTAATTCATTATATGTCCTTGCTCTATTAAGTTTCCTGTAGCTAAAATTTCTTCCAATACCATATTAACATACAAATATATAATTTTTGTCCCATTCTTGTCCCATTTCTGTCCCACCATTTATTACCAATTACTTTATTTCCTCTATTAAGAACTTAATTATTCTATCTTTTTTTCTCTGTATAGTGCTTCTAGCCATAAATAATTTTTGTTCCATCTCTCTATAATTCATTTCTTCTGCATATTTAAGCTCTACTATTTCTAACTCTTCATCTGTTAGTTTTTCTAATAACATATCTATATTCTCTATCTGCTTTTCTAAATTCATTATTTTATTTTTAAGCTTATACTTTTGTCTTATATTTATTCCTAATTCTTTAATAAGTTTATCTATAGCTATTTCAAGTGACTTCTCTATGTTAGATATAGTGCTGCTTGTTTGTACTCTATCTTTAGAATAGTCTATTGCCTGTAATGTATCTTCCAGCTCTACATTGCACTCTCTTATATCTTTTCTTAATTTATATATTCTTTCTTCAGTTCTAGCAAGTCTAATTCTAAGGGTATGTATTTTATTTTTCTTTCTATAATGACTATATAGCATTCCTTCTACTCTTCTATACATATTTATATTCATATCTATTCACCTCTTCTCTCTGCCTGTAATTGATTATCTATTATTCTTAACTCTAATTTTGTAGCCTGTATTTTCTCTTTAGTAGCTTCATGTAGTGTTTCATAGCTGTCCCTTTTAAGTTTTAAGCCAGCTATATTCTCATTACCTTTTACAATGTCATTTATTATAGTTACAGGCGTACTCTGGCTTCTTTGAATTAATATTTCTTTTGCTAAAGCAATTCTATAGTTGTACTCGCTCTTTGCTTTGTTATATCCTAATTTCTTTAACTCATTTACACTATCATTTAATTGTTTTCTTAACTCTTTTACTTCTGTAATCAACTCTTGCATTTAATCCCTCCTAAAAATAAAAAGCCCAAGGATTTTAATTTCCCTGGGCTTCTAGAGCCTCTGTATCATATTTATTTTTCCTTTTACATCTAGGACAAACTATTTCTGCTTTACCTTCTATTTCTCCTAGTTTTTTTCTACAATACTTACATCTGACTTCCTCCATAGCTAACCTCCTATTTCCTTGTTAAGCCTTGTTTTATTCTTACTAATGTTATTACTACTGCTAATATGATTAATCCATATATAAACTTCATGCTTTCCTCCTATTGTTGCTTGTCCTTCATATTTACTAAAGAAAATATAGCTAATGCAAAACTAAACATTGCAGCACAAGTTGAAATTATGAAAAATATTGTTACCATTCTATTCCTCCTTACTTAACTGTTTTTATATTAATCATATAAAATCGCTAAGTTATTACTCTAAATTTTAGATATATTTCTACTTTTGATAACGCTTATTAAACATAGGTAATATAATGTAGTGTAAACTGAATAGGCGACAATAAGCATTAGCCCTATATATGCAAGTTTACAAATTATAAATAATGAGGTGAAATCATGTTCAATTCAAATAATTATGAGCGTCCTTCTTACTCTGACGAAGAACACGTTCATGAATTTCTAGGTAGTACAAAACTAGCAGGAGAAGGTGAGAGATGTCACAATCACCGCTTTGCAGGCGTTACAGGTGAAGCTATCCCAATAATGGGTGGCAATCATACTCATAAACTATTTACAAATACTGATTTCTCCAAAAAACACTATCATGAACTTCCTGCTGAAACTGGTCCTGCCATTCCCGTAGGACAAGGAAGGCATGTGCATTTTGTTAGAACAAGGACTACATTTGATGCTGGCCACTTCCATTTAGCTATATTTGCTACTTTAATTGAAGATCCTTTGTCTTAAGAATTTATACAGGCAATTTGTCTTATATAGTGATTTATAAGGCATATTGCCTTTTATTTATATACTTGTCTCATTTCTCCACCTTCTCAATTTCTTCATTCAACCAACCTATGAATCTCTTGTGTGTTTTTAATTTTTCAATCGAATGATCCATATGTGGACCTACAAGGTCTAATACTTCATACATTACAAAATTTATTAAACTTAACCTACTTCTTGTTATCCGTTCTTAATTAGTCATCTTATCCCTTCCAGCTCTTTATTGATACTTCAGCTCTCGGTTCTTCACTGTAATACTTATAAGCATGTATTTCTACTATTTGGTTATCATCTTTATAGGCTATTTCATTTAATGCATCTGTTATGCTTTTTATGCAATTATCAATATCTGGCCTTTTATTATGCATGATTTTTCCCTCTATCATTTGTTTTCTTTTCTTTTTGCTAGTAGACTTAGGAATTTTAAAATAAAATTTTATTTCTATAGCTAAATCATCCTCTAGTATTTCTTTTCCTTTGTGTTCCCCAATGTAACTAAACTTCACTAGATTTTCATAGTTTACAGTTTTTTCTGGTGTGTAGGCCCCCCATCTTGTAACTTTTGGTCTGCCTTTAGCTACAGGTTGTCCTGGTATTGTGAACTTTATCATTTGTTTTATTTCACTCCTATTCATTTAATATTTTTAAGTTTCAATTCATCACCTTCTTCTTTAAACATTCTTTTGCTCTTTCTATAGCTTCCTTTACACTTACATTCTCATTAAAATATATCTCTACAGACTTTATAGCTATAGCTAATTTCTCTTTATCTGTCATTTTTCCTCACCTTCTTTATAAACCTTTCAGCATATCTAAATTGTTGTTTTATATAAGAATCTTCAATACTTCCACCACTTGCTAACCAATCTCCTATTCTTTTATCTATGTCAACTAAAACCACATGAGGTAATAGGTGTCCATATCGAAATAAATCTTCCATGTTGCCTATTGAAATATTCAATTTTCCTTCACCCTTTCTTTATATTTCTGTACACACTTTTTGGACATATAACATAATCTATAGTAGGCACCAAATATACCTTATTCAGGAGGTGTAACTATGACTGATATAGCTTGTGATGATAGAAGAGGCAGAAGACGTAGAGATTGTCATTTTGACGACTCACTACTATTCTTCTTTTTATTACTAGTAGTAATATTCTGTAACTGTGACCATTTCTAATAAATGTGTCTATTAAGCCGGGGATTGTTCCTCGGCTTTTTTATAATTCTTCTATTTTACATTTATCTGAAACTAAGTATTTAATTATTGATGAAAAGTCAATATGTCTGCTTCTAAGTTTTCTGCTCCATTCCATAACTTTTCATTGTTCCTCCAAGATGGTTGGAGTTTTAACTTTCGTAAACATCTTTACATTCCTCCTTAGCCTTCTCAACTGCTTCCATAGCACTTAAATTTTCTTCAAAATATATTCTTTCCGCTTTTCTTAATACTTTTGCTATCTCTTTATCATCCACTCACTTTCACCTACTTTTTAATGATTTTACACTCACACTTTCTGACGCCTAACATAACCTAATATAGAGCTTTAAATTATACTTGTTTGGAGGTGTAAGTTATGGATGAAAACAAAAAGCATGGATTATTAGGCGGTATATTAGGTGACGATTGTGACAATAATTCTTTACTGTTCTTTTTTCTACTTTTGGTAGTTTTATTCTGTAGTTGTGACAGATGGTAAACTTTTACTATTTCTATTTAGCTTAGATAATACTTTTAAAACAAATTCCTTTTAAAATTTACACTAACACTTTTTAGATATATATCATAAACTATAGTGAGTCTTGGACTCTCCTTAATAAATCAGGAGGTGTAATTATGGGTGATATAGCTTGTAGAAAAGATAGAAATTGTGGTTTTGATGACTCACTACTATTCTTTTTCTTACTACTAGTAGTAATATTCTGTAACTGTGATAATTGGTGTTAAGTTAGTATATTAAGCTAGGGAGCAATCCCTGGCTTTTTATATCTCTTCTGCTTTACATTCACCTGTTGCAAAATCTGCCTTTAGAAAACATTCCTTGAACCCTTTTCTATGCTGTAAAATATAAAATTCCTTTTCTTCTGCTATGCATATCCCTTTAAATTTCGTTCCCTTTCCACCTTTTCCTTTTCCAAATGTTGTAACTTCATATCTTTGGCCGATATTCATGATATTCCTCCCTTTTCTTCTCTCTCAATTTTCTTAGATGTTCTTCTCTCTTTCTTTCAACTATACTTTCAAGAGCATCTTCACTATACTTGTCCGTCCTCTGTTCAAAGTTGTGAAACTTGGTTTTCTTAGGCTGATTATATTGCTTATTTTGATATTGTTGCTGTTGTTTTCCTTGATGTATATTTTCGTTTAAATAACCTTCAAATTTGTTTCCAAACAGTGTTTCAGGTCTTAAATACTTCTCCATATCAGTCCCTAACCATTGGCTACACTTGATATCAATTACTTTTATAAAATCATCTATAGCAAATTTCTCTTTCAACCTAGTATTAATTAATGACTGTGTTTTTTTAGTTGTGTATTTAAAATTTTTATTAGCTTTTTGATTTAAATACTCGACTATATTTATATATATATTCTTATCATTCTTTACATTCTTTTCATTCTTGTTTGTGTCTTTTCGTAGTTCTTTTGAAGTTCCTCCATGGTTTTTCTCTGGTTCTTCTATGGTTTTTTGTTGGTCTTTTTCTGGTTTTTCTATGGTTTCATCACTCTGGTAAAGCTCGTATTTTACTATCTTTATAGTGGTCTTTTTTGAATCTGGCACCTTTATAATCATACTTTCACTTTCTAATAGATTTAAAAAATTTCTTACTTTAGTTTTTGACCAATTCCAACGATCCATAAGTTTCAGTTCAGAAGTAATGAAACTACCTCTTTTAACTTCTATTAATTCATTCCCTAATAGAAACTTATTGTTTTTATGATTGGCCATCATTATCATGTCAACCCATGCTTCAAATTTGCTAAATGTTCTTTTTTCTTGAAATAACCAATGCTCTTGAATACTTCTATGAAGTTTTATCCATCCTTTATCCATATAATCACCTGCTTATTTAAGACCAGGAGCTAAAGCTCCTAGCCTAAAATGGTACTTCTTCATCTTCATCCCAAGGAAGTTTTTCCTCATTTACTTCCTCTACTCCATCTACCTTTGATCCCTTGCTACTACTTTCTTTTTTAGCTCCATTCAAAACCATGTTCGCTGCTTTCTTTACTACTTCTTGCTTTGCTCTTTCTGCTAACCATCTTATATAGCCTTCATCAGTTGAATATATCTCCTTTATTGTTTTTCCTCTATGCTTGCCAAAGTTAATTTTCATGTTTTCAGCATCATCTATAGTTAAAGTCTCTATCCTTTCAGATTGCTCAAATTGAACCATATCTTCTAAATCTTGAGTAAATATATTGCTAAGGCTTCCAACTGTTAATGCTGCGTCTACCTGGGCCCTTTTCTTGGCCATCTTTAAGCATGTATTTCCTAACATATATTTATCTTGCTTATCGCTCTCATATTTCTTTTCCTTGGAGTTGCAATGTCCTAGACCTTCTGTAACCACTATTCCATTCTTTGTTAAAATACATCTGATTGTATATGCAAAAAAGCCTTCTTCATAGTTCTGGATTTGCTCTATTATTTCGTATTGGCTACTTAGCCCCATTAACATCAATATTTTTTCTGCCCCTGGCTTTAATAAGCTTGGCTTGCTGCTTCCATAGAAAGCTTGTCCATAGTCATGCCCTTCTACCAATTGTGATTGTATAACTTGTTGGAATTGATTTATCTTGCTCATAGAATCTGCAACTCTATCTAGTTTCAACCCCTCAATTATCATCATAGGATTACTTTCTTGGACCATCATTTCATTACTCATTTATACATCCTCCTTTCATTAATCCACATAAGGTTTAGTTAAAATAAATTCAAATGTTCTATCGTTCTTTTGTTTTATTTCATAATAAAGTTGATACCAATGTCTACCTTTTAAATTTTTGTTGACAGCTCCTGGATATAAAAAACCAAAGAAACCTTCTATAAAATCCTTAGAATACTTTATATCTGAATTATTTTTTATAATTATCCTTTCAACTGTATCTCTATATTTTCCGCACGCTAACGTTTCAGTAACTACTTCAAAATTGTAATTTTTAAAAGTAACAGCCATTTATTCTTCCTCCTTACTCAAATTAAACACTTGCAACTTCTTATTTATCTCAACTGCCAGCAACTTTGCCCCGCACTGGCAGTTATATAATTCATGTTTCTTTAGCTTTCCTACTTCTTTATAGCATTTAGGACATTTCATATAAAACATCCTCTATATCTAATTGACCATCTAACTGTTTAACTTGTCCTATTTCTTCTGTATGTTTTGTTTCTTTTGGTTCTTCTGTATCTCTCTTTTCATCTAATCCAATTTTTCTATAGCAAGCGGGACCATATCCACGACGCCTGCTTGTCTCACTTTTTAACTTTCTTCCACATCTTTTGCACACTAAAGAATACATTTTTATTCTCCTTTCAGCCTCTATTATGTTATAATAGAGATAACTCATTGTTTTTTAATTTTTGACCTTTTTGGCCTGCCAGCCAAACTGGTCTTTTTTTATCCTTTTAATCATTTTTTCTGTTTCTTTTCTAGCTCTTTCAGCCTCCACTCTTGCACTTCTTTTATAAGCTCTATCACGCTTTGACACTTGTCCACCCCCCTTAATCATTTTCCCTATACATATCTATAGCTAAAAGTATCAAATAAGTTATACCTAATATAAAAGCTATTGCAGGACTTAAAGGGCTACATACAAAACTATTCATCTATTTGGCCTCCTTTCTTAATTCATTTTGTAAATAATCCATATAACTCCTTTCATCTTTATAGGTAATTGATTCTTCTTCTTTTACTGTTATCCACTCATCCAAAGCCTTCTTTCTGAATAGATATCTTGTACCATTTCTAAAGTGTTTTACTTCTCCATCTTTTGCAGCTTCTATAATCACCGCCCTTCCAACTCCCACATAATCTGCTGCTTCATCTGCAGTAAATGTGGTCCTTTTAACTTCGTTTGATGTATCTATAGACTTAACTACTTCTATAAGATCCATCATTGTTTTCTGTAAGCTCTCAATTGATTTTTCGAGTGACATTTTTAGACCTCCTTTTTAGGTTTGTCCCCCTTTGTCTAATGTGGTAAAATTTTCTTCAAAGGGGGTGAGTCTTATTAATTTCAGAGAATACTCCGAGCTTATAAACCAAATTGGTAAACAACTAGAAGAAACCCTTATTCCAATAACCATTGCACAAAATCAAATGGAACAAGCTTTTAAACCATTTATTAACTTCCAAGATAGAATGGCAGAAACATTGGTTCCCATTATAAATATTCAAAAAAATATCTCAAAAATGTTTGAACCTATATATTCAATTTTCGAAAAATATAACGATATGATACAAGTATTTAGTGATAATATTTTGATATCTATTCAGGCTCAGCAAGATATTTTAATTGATATTATGGATATTGACCCTAAGTTAATGGTAAAAAGTGTCTCTGATGAAAGTTCAAAAGCCATTACCCAAATTTCTTCTGAAACTATTAATAAATTTGATTTTTATGATTATCCAGAAGAAATAAGCGAATCAAGAGAAACTGCTATTGAAATATCTAGACAAAAGTCTCAACTAACGTGGGAACAAGTTATGACTATAATTACTTTTATAATTACAGCTATAATGTTTATACAAGCCCAGATGCCTAATAAACAACTAACAAATCTAGAGGATTCTGTACAACAATTAATTGAGATTGAAGTTGAGGAACTAAACATTCTCAAGAAGCAACTCGACGAATAACTTCATCTAGTATGTTTATTAGTTTATTAAACCTTGTAGATAAAGTAATTATTGCAAGACTTATCAACATTAATGAAATCCATATGAATCGTATTGTTTTACGCTGTTCTTGAATTTGCCCTTCAAGAGCAGCTACTCTCTTTTCCGAGTCCATACCTCTCACCCCCTACATCACTTTTTCAATATCTTCTTCTATTGTTGGTAATATTCCATTTTCTTTTAGTAAGTCATATAAAAACAATCTTCCTTTTTGGGTCCACTTTGTATTCATCTTTACATCTGGAGTTCCATCTTTTCTTACTATGTCTATTGTTTGTGAATGGGTATATCCTTTACCTTGATGGTCTCTATATAAGAGCCATTGACCACTTTGCTTATATTGAACTTTTAAATCATGTAGTAAGTTATTCATTGCCTGCCCACTCATTCCATAGTCTTTTGCTATTTGTGTTATAGTAACTAAACCTTTATTCTTGAGTATTCTATCTACATAATCTGCCTTAGGCTGAAGCTCTCCTATTATTTGTTGTTGTCTTTGATTAGTTAGTGCTAGTTTTTGTTTTTCTTCCTGCTCTTTTATCCAAGCTTTAGCCCTTTCCACAGGATCCTCTATCATGTAACTATCCCTAGGTTGTTGAAGTGCATTTTCCATATCATGAAATTTATTAATGTATCGTGCTGTGAAAATTGTTCCTTTCTTACCAGTAAGTTTATTCGCTATAAATTCACAACCTTTTCTAGTAATTTGGTAGTTAGGTAATTCTTTATTTTGACTGCTTATATATGTGCCTGGTATAAAGAAAACTTGAGAGCTGATTTTTGAGCCTTCCAAATACTGTATATAAGTTCTAATATCCGCCAATAAATTTTTGTGCTTCTTCTCTACCATCTCTGCTACTTCTCTACTATCCAAAGTTAAAGTTTCTTTTACTTGTAAACCTTTCATTATCTTTAGCCCCCTTTATTATTTATGATTTTATTGCTTTGCTAACTGTGAATCTAACTGGTAAAAAAATTTCCTCTATCTTTACATTTAATATCTCCGCTATTTTTATAGCTATATCATAAGGAATATTTCTCTGTGAATTTTCATATTGGTTATATGTTGAAATCCCGATGTTAAGTTCTTTAGCCATTTGTTCTTGAGTTTTATTTTTATTACGTCGTATAGTTGCTAAATCTTGCACCCTATCTCACCCCCATTGTTTTTGCTAACTGTGAACTTCTATACTTATATTATAGTTTCTCACTTAGCAAAAGTCAAGAAATATTTTCACTTTTTGTGAAATATTGTTTTCATATCGTAAAATTTGGTATATTATATTCACATAGTGAGAAATCAGAGGAGGCTATTCAATGAATACTATAGGTAAGAGAATAAAGATGCTAAGAGAAGATGAAAGGCTTAATCAAAAAGAACTTGCTAAAGCTTTAAATATAAGTAATACAACTTTATCTCAATATGAAACAGGACAACGCACTCCAAGCGATGATATAAAAATAAAACTAGCTAATTTCTTCAACGTATCAACCGACTATCTTCTAGGCAGAACAGATATAAAAAATCAATCAGAAAAAATATCTAATGCAGTAGAAGACGATCCAGAATTAATAGAATTTTGGAACGAATTAAAAGAAAGAGAAGATTTACAGCTGCTATTTAAGCAGACAAAAAATCTATCACCTAAAGATATTAAGCAGATAATTAGAATAATAAAAGCTATTGAAGATGAAGAAGATATGATAGATCAATAACACAGTTCAAAAGGGGGAGATTACTATGAGTATAGATATATTAGATAAATCTTTACTTAAATCACTTATAGATGGAAGTATTTCTTTTCATGAAGTAATGAATGCATATAATATTAGAACTTCTATAGCATGTAATATTTCTTCTAATGTACTAGGATTTGTTTATGTTAGTAGAAGGGGAATTTATCATTTAATACTGAATGGTAACGTTAACTATGAGACTCAATGTAAAACTTTTATACATGAAATTAAACATATTACATATGACTTGCCTAGCATGGGGTATATTATTGGTTTGGACATGCAGCATACATATTTTGAGGGTGAAGCCGATAAAGTTGCTGAATATATAGCATATTATAACTTTTAAAAATTATAATTTATTTAGTTTAAGTATTTGCCTAAGTCTATGCTTATTGATGGCTAGTACATGTCCTATTTGCAATAGTTTCTATGTTTTTTCAAGTTAACAATATAGTAACATATCATCTAAAACGTGCTAACCATGGGCTTTGTAGTGACTTTAATCAATACAAATATTGTTTTGACTATAAAATATTTATACATAAAGGAGATGATTAACTTGTCAAGTGATTTAAAAGAACAAATATCACTATTAAAAAAACAAATAGACAGTAAAAAATATGGATTATATGTAGATTCTTATCCCATGTCATTATTAGAATTAGTTAATTTATATTCAGAAGGTGACATTAACTTAAAGGCTCAGTATCAAAGAAATTTTAAATGGACAGATGAACAGAAAACTCGACTTATCGAATCTTTATTTTTAGGGCTACCGATTCCCCCGATCTTTTTATACCAGGATGAAAATGCTATGTGGGAAGTTGTAGATGGAATTCAAAGGCTATCTACTGTATTTCAATTTTTCGGCAGATTAAAGAAAAATGATAAAGAATATTATGATCCTTTGCAATTAACAGAAGCTCCTGAACTCACTTATTTAGAAAATCTAACTTATGAAAAGCTACCTAAAGAATTACAAAGAGAATTTAAGAAACTAAGATTTGATCTAATCATAATTTCAAAGAAAAGTGATCAAGATGTAAAACTAGAAATTTTTAGGCGTTTAAATGGATTTGGAACAAAACTCACTCCTCAAGAACTAAGAAATGCATTAATAATTTTAGCTAATCCTGATTTTTTTGATTTCATTGATGAGCTTAGTAATTTTGAACCATTTCTAAATTGCATAAGCCTTAATGAAATGCAAGAAAATGATAAAAAGAAAAAAGAAAAAATTGAAGAGCAAATAAAAGATAAAAAACATTATGAATATGTTATTAGGTATTTAGTTTTAAGGGAAAAGAATGTTCTACTTAATTATCCATCAAAATCAGATGACAAAATTAATGAATTATTTGATAAGGCTATAATAAAAATAATAAATGAAAATCTTATAAATTTTTATGAAGAAAAAAAGCTATTTAAAGACGTATTTGTATTCCTAGATGAAACATTAGGCTCGAATTCTTTTAAAAAATTCTATCATGATAAAGGTAAATATCAACAACAGACCAGAGAATCTATATTTGAAGTAATCGTACCTGGTTTGGCCCAAAACTTAGATTATTATAAAATTTATCCAGATACATTTGAAGCTAATGTAAAAAAATTATATTTGGAAAATAGTCCTTTTGAATTAACACTAAAACCAAATCCTAGGGTTATAGATAGAATGAAAAAATTGATTGAAATTAGCGAGGAAATATTCAACAAAAATGAGTAAACTAGAAAAAAAAATTAATATGAGTGCTCATAACAGAATATTAGAAATTAACTACATGTTTTCTAAAATAAATAGTTTTGATAACCCTATTGATAAATATTTCTTTTCTAGAACTGTGGTTGTTTTTACATACGGAACCTTAGAAAAATTTATAAAAGAATCTACAGAAATCGCTATAGGACTAGCCATAAAAAATGAATACTATAATAACAATCATATTCAAGAGCTTATGCAAGCTATTAATTACAAAAATAATCCATCAGAACTACTTGATCTAATTTTGTTTTATAAGCTTAACAACTATTATAGAAATGAATTTATCACCGCAAAAGATAAAGGCTATTTTTCTCGTTTTGGCAGAATTGATTCAAAAGCAATCGCTACTATAATTAATACATTAAACTTGAATAGATTTGAACCTAGAATTAAAATTCCAAAACTTTCAATAGATAACATTGCAAAAAAAAGAATGGATTTTGCTCATGGGGATTATATACGTGATCTACAAAGATTTTCTGTATTAAGAGGTGACTTATCAATAGAAGAAGTGGACAAATATATTAATGAATCTTTGTACCTAAATTCTACTACTAGAAAAGAAATTGTTGATTTTATTACTGATTTTAAGAATAAAATAATACTTTTTATATCTGACATTAAATAGCTATAGAATTATTATCATATCTATAGTAATATATAATATAGAATTACTACATTTGAGGAGCGAATTTTATGATGAAAACTTTAATTGGTTTAATTGAACAACAACAAATTGAATATTCCACTACACAAAAAAAAGAATATCTAAAAAATAACTCTCAGTTTTTTACTCCATATAATATTGCTCTAAAGATGGTAAATACTATAGATATGGAACAATATTATAATAAAAATACCTTATATATCTTAGAACCTTCCGCTGGGTTTGGAATTTTAATTGTATCTCTAATTAATTATATTATAAAATTCAATAAAGATACTAAGCTTAAAAAAATAGTTATAGATGCTTATGAAATAGAAAAAGAAATATCTACAACTTTAAATAAAAATTTAAAGTTACTTAAGCATATGATAGAAAGTGATTACAATATATCACTAGAATACAAAGTTATAAATAAAAACTTTATATTGCACAATAAAGACAAATGGAAATCTGATAATATCAACTATAAATACGATATAATTATTTCTAACCCTCCATTTGACAAAATAAATCAATCTTGTGAAGAAGCAAAGATTATGAAGAACATAATACATGGGCAACCAAATATATATACACTATTTATAGCTATGTCTTTAAAACTATTAAAACATAGTGGAACATATGTAGTTCTTAGCCCTAGAAATTATCTAAATGGAACGTATTCTATAAAACTCAGAAGCTTTATCTCTAATAATTATAGCTTAGTCCACCTACACTCATTTGAAAGAAGGACTATTTTTAATTTAGTTTTTCAGGAAATTATAATATCCACTTATATAGGAAAAAAATCAAACAATAATAACATTGAAATTTCCTATAATGGAACATCCAGCTTTACAACAAAAATTGATAACTTAATTTCCGATAAAAAAACGAAGTCATTGATATTACCAAAATCAGAAAATGAGTTGGCTTCTTTTAAATCATTTTCAAAATTTAAATATAAACTAAAAGATATTAATTTAAAAGTTTCTGTAGGATCCGTAGTACAGTTTAGAGAAAAACATGTATATGATAATATTTATGCACCTAAAAAAAATTACCCTCTATTAGTCAATGTAGATATTTTAGAAAACAATATAATAAATTATTACAATAGGAAAAACACAAGAAAAACTCACAAAAAATCTATTTCAAATAAATCAAAAAGACTTATTAATAATTCTAATTACGTCATAGTAAGGAAAATAACTGCTAAAAACAGTAGTAATCTTCTTCTTGCTGCAGTACTACATAAAGATTATTTTAATACAGATAAAATAGGTCTCGATAATAACTTGGTTTATTTCCATAAACTTAATAATAGTGAGTTAAGTATTAAAGAAGCTTATGGGATATATTGCTTTATATCCTCTTCTTACTTTAAAAAAATGTATAGTCTAATTAATGGCACTCATACAATAAACATAAGTGATTTTAATAATATAAAATTTCCTTCTGAAAAAAAACTAATAGCTCTAGGAGAAGAACTTATAAAAGCTAATGAATTCACAGAAGAAAAATGTGATGAAATATTTGAAAAGTATTTTATTAGAATTAAATAAAGCCGAAAGCTAGTATTCTCTTACTAGCTTTTATTTATTATATTTTTTGAATATAATAAATATATAAATACCAATGACATGATATTGTAAAAATAGCTATCTACTCCAGTAAATTTAAATAAGGAGAGTGATAATATGGCCGGATCTATAGAAAAGCGTGGCAAGAATAAATATAGATTAACTGTATCTATAGGAAGCGGAAAAAATAGAAAAAGATACAGAAGGACTGTAGAATGTAAAACTAAATCTCAAGCAGAAAAAGAATTAGCCAAATTTGTAGCTGAAATAGAAGGCGATAATTTTATAGAGCCTTCTAAATTAACATTTAAATCATACGCTAATAAATGGCTAGATGATTATGCAAGGCCCAACCTAGCACCTAAAACCGTATATGAATATGAAAGATTGTTAGAACTACGAATATTGCCTTTCTTTGGCCACATGAAACTAAATAAAATTAAACCCATTCATATATTAGACTTCTACAAAGCACTACAAAGGGAAGGCACGCTTTCTAATAACTCAATAATGCATTACCATAGACTATTAAGAAAGATGTTTAATGACGCTGTTAAGTGGCAAATATTAAATGATAACCCTGTTGTGAGAGTGGATCCTCCAGCAACAACTAAACCAAAGGCTAAATATTATGACGAAGAGGATATTGATAAACTAATGAAAGCCTTAGAAGGAGAACCTACTAAATATGTATGTGCTATACTTGTAACTATGGCATCCGGGTTTAGATTAGGAGAATTAATGGGTTTGCAATGGAAGCATATTGATTTTAAAAATAACACTATAGAAATAGAACAATCAAACCAATACTTGCCAGGAGAAGGAACCTTTACGAAAGATCCCAAAAATGAAAATTCAAATAGAATAATATCAATACCAGAGCCAACTATGAGAATTTTAAAAATACATGAAACCAATGAAAAAGAGAAAATGCTTAAATGTGGGGAGTTATGGGAAGGAGGAGACTTCCAAAATAATTTTATATTCACCCAATGGAATGGAAAACCTATGCACCCTGGGACACCATCAAAATGGTTTTCTCAATTTATAGAGAGAAAAGGATTAAAGAAAATAACATTTCATCAATTAAGACATACATCAGCTACTATGTTAATACATGCAGGACTAAATATAAGGGCCCTATCTGCCAGGCTAGGACATTCAAATACCTCTACTACACTAAACATATATTCACATGCCTTAAAATCTGCTGATAAAGTAGCAGCAGAAAAAATGAAAGATATAATGTTTGGAAGTGAAAAAAAGTGAGAACGAAAACACAAAATAACTTAAAATGTCCCCAAAATGTCCCCAATATCACATTATGTAAACTAATTTTAAGTAAAATAAAAACCCTGCAACCATTAAGATTGCAAGGCTTCAACATGGCACACCCTGAGGGACTCGAACCCCCAACCGACTGATTCGAAGTCAGCTACTCTATCCAATTGAGCTAAGGGTGCATACTTTCTACCCTTTTATATTATAAATATAAATAGATATATAGTCAAATTCAATTTATTTAATCTCTATGGCTTTGAAAGGACAAATTGTCACACAAGTCTTACATTTTATACATCTTGTTTCATTTATTTTAGGAATATCCACCATTTCTATTATACCAATAGGACATACTTCAACACATTTGCCACAACTTTTGCATCTATCATAATTTATTTTGATTAACATACAATCATCTCCATATAAAATAATAATATACAATTATATTATATATTATTTTAAAATTAAATAAAATATAAAAGTCCCAGATTATCAAAGACAATCTGGGACTTTTCCCCTTTAGTCAAATTATTCTACAATGATATAGGAACAGGCTTTATTTACTTAACTATAATACTTTTATTTACTTTATACTACCTATAATAATTAATAGCATCAAGAGCTTGCACTAACCCTGAGCCGTAATGATTTGTATTTCCTAACCCTTTAGCAGTTCTAACTAAACTTTCACGAACTTGAATATTAGTTAATCTTGGATTTGCTCCCCAAACTAATGCAGCAGAACCAACTACATGCGGACAAGCCATTGATGTCCCACTCATAGTTGTATATCTATTGTTCGGGTAAGTGCTATAAATATCTACTCCTGGAGCTGCTATTTCAATAGCTGGTCCATGAGCTGAAAAAGAACCACGTTTATTGCTAGAATCTGTTGCTGCCACTGCTATAACTGAAGAGTATCTTGCAGGATAATCTACTGTATCTCCAGTTCCTGATGGATTACCGCTATTGCCTGCAGCTGCCACTACTAAAAGACCTGAATTATATGCAAGATCACACCAATCTTTTAGTATTGATGAATGACTAGAAGTTCCTAGACTCATATTTAGAATGTCCATATTATTTTTTATAGACCATTCTATACCTTTAGCAATTCCAGAAAGAGAACCTGAGCCATAACTATTCAATACTTTTACTGCATATAAATCTACATTATATGCTACACCTCTGACACCTATTGAATTATCAAGAGCAGCTATTGTACCTGAAACATGGGTACCATGTCCATTTCCATCACTATAAGGACTGTCATTAAATACTGAATATCCACCTCTAACATTTAAATCGCTATGTCTATTATCAATACCTGTATCAAGAACTGCAACCTTAACACCTTTTCCTGTATAATTATATTTATGAGCATCCGTTGCTTGAACTCTGCTAATTCCCCATGGTATTGTTTGTGCTGAGGCTTTAAACTCAATATTAGGTTCAACATTTTTTATATTGGAATCTTTTTTAAGAGCTTCTACTTGTTTTTCATCTAGTTTTAAACAATAAACTGGGAGTAAATCATAGGTTTCTAAAATATCTTTTTCTTGCACATTAATAGAATTTAAAATACTCTTTTCTTTAGCCATAATACTAGCTTTAGATAAATTTTCTACACCTGGAATATCAAACTGTACTAAATATTCTTCTTTTGCTGAACTTATGTTTCCCAAAGCTGCATCTGCTTGAAATCCAATAGTTCCTAAACATATTAACAAACTTAACAGTACCGCTAAAAATCTCTTCATTTTAATTCCCCCCATAATATATATTCTAAATTTTCTATTAATTTAGAATATTATAATTGTAGATCTCCATTCCTTTTTTTGCGCCTGTTCCTTATTTAGGGATGAAATAATTATGAAAAATATATACTGTTATTATTATAATAACACAAAAAATGGAATTGTAAATAGTTTTTGCCATTATTTTTATCAAGATATTGCTTATTTGAACCCTATTTAAAAATCGAATAGGGAGTACACTATTTCCTAATCCACTATCTATATACAATATAGAATTTTCTAGATCAAACAGTCCTTTATCATATCTAGGAAAATATCCTTGGCCTGGAGCTACTACTGCTCCTATTATTGGCAATCTTACTTGACCACCATGAGTATGACCAGAAAGTATTAAATCTTCTCTTCCATTTAAATATTTTAAAGGCCTATTTGGAGAATGGGAAAGAATTATATTAAAATCTTTTTCATCTATTCCTTCTATAGCTCTATTATAACCTTTCTCATCCATAAAAAAATTAAGTCCAATAATATTTATTTCATTATTAGCTATTTCGTACTTTATGTTTTCATTGTTTAACACAATAACTCCTATGTTTTTCAATTCTTCTACAAATTCTTCTCCCTTAGTATTTCTAAGTTCATGATTTCCCCATACAAAATATATTTTTTCTGTAATATCCATTAAATCTTTTACGATATTTAATGAGTAACTAAAATCTTTTGTTTTACCATCTATTATATCACCTGTTAAAAAGATTACGTCTGGGTCTATATTTTCTATTTCTTCAATTAATCTATTCTTATTTATGAGCTTATTATTATGAAAATCTGTAATCTGGACTATATTTAAATCATTAGATATTTTATCATTATTCAATACTACTTTATTAATTTTAAAATATTTAATTTGAATCAATATATATATTAAAAATATTATTATGATGGATAACAAAATATATGTCTTTGTTTTCATCCCATAATTTTCCTCCCATTTTTTTGTAAATAAAAAAATTGGCTTTCGCCAATTTTATCTGGTGCGGGAGAGAGGACTTGAACCCCCACGTCAATGACACTAGATCCTAAGTCTAGCGCGTCTGCCAGTTCCGCCACTCCCGCAAGTGGTGACCCATCGGCGACTCGAACGCCGGACTCCCTGATTAAAAGTCAGGTGCTCTGCCAACTGAGCTAATGGGTCAAAATGGGGTGGATAGTGGGATTCGAACCCACGACCTCCAGAGCCACAATCTGGCGCCCTAACCAACTAGGCCATACCCACCATAGTATTTAATTTGTTCATCCTGGTGCACCTAGGAGGATTCGAACCCCCGGCACACGGATTAGAAGTCCGTTGCTCTATCCAACTGAGCTATAGGTGCGTTATACTTTTGGAGCGGGTGAAGGGAATCGAACCCTCGTAGCTGGCTTGGGAAGCCAGTGCTCTACCACTGAGCTACACCCGCAATACATTTAAGATTGCAGTAACTCCAAATACTACACCCGCGATTACTTCCCAAGCTTTCGTCAAGCTTTCTTGCTGACAATTTAAAATTATAGCAGATACTAGTATGATTGTCAATAGAATTTTTATTTTATTTTAATTATTTTTCTTTCTATTTGTTTCCCTACATCTAAAAAGCCAAAACTTTTACCTTCTGTTCCCTTAGGAAATGAAGCACTTCCAGGATTCATAAACAAAATACCTTTCTCTTCAAAAATTAATGGAATATGTGTATGTCCAAATAAAACTATATCTGCTCTCTCTTCTTTAGCCCTATAAAATAAATTTAATATATTCATTTTAACATGATATATATGACCATGGGTAATAAATATTCTTTTTCCATTTAAATTTAAGATTTCTTCTTCTTTTGTTTTTCTTTTATCTAGAAAATCACAATTTCCCTTTACTACAATTGTATCTATTCCCATTCTTTTTTCTATTTTATAACCATCTTCTGCATAATCCCCTAAATGTATAATAAAATCTGGTCTATCTAATTGTTTTACAAAGCTTACAAATTCATCAATATCTCCATGGGTATCACTTACTGCAAATATTTTCACATTAATCATCCCCTGCTAGCTTTTCCAATTCTTTTTTTAATTTTTCCAATGCTTTAGCTCTATGACTTATTTTATTTTTTACTTCTTCGCCTAACTGAGCAAAAGTTTTTCCATAGCCATCTACTATAAATAATGGGTCATATCCAAATCCTCTGCTTCCTTTAGTTTCAAATCCAATTCTTCCTCTACATTCTCCATAAACAGTTTTTATTTTTTTATCTTCTGTAACTATAGTAATGACAGTTTCAAATTTAGCAGTCCTTTCTTCTAATGGTATCCCTTCTAACTCTTTTAACAACTTTCTATTATTATCTTCATAAGAAACATCTTCTCCTGCATATCTAGAAGAATATACTCCTGGAGCACCTTTTAATTTATCTACAAACAATCCTGTATCATCAGCTATAACTATTCCATCTACTCTTTCTGAAATAGCCATGGCTTTTTTTATTGCATTTTCTTCTAAAGTATCCCCATCTTCTTCTACTTCCAAACCTCCAAAACCTACCTCCTTCTTTGAATATATAGAAAAAGGTAAATCTTTTAAAATATCTTTTATTTCTTCTATCTTATCAATATTTCCTGTAGATAGTATTATCTTCTTATTCTTCATTTTTATTTTCACCTTCGACTTTTTCAATTTTTCCAATCAATCCAGCAATTTCTCCTAAAGCTTCTTTTTGCTTTACAATAATTTCTTGATTTCCCTTCTTAGCTAAACTTAAAAGTGCATCCAACTCATCTATTGAAAAAGTACTTTCTTCTCCTGTACCTTGTATTTCTACAAATTCATTTCTATCAGTCATAACTATATTCATATCTACTTGAGCTCTATAATCTTCTTCATAACACAAATCTAAAATAGGTTCTCCTTCTAATATACCCACACTTACTGCAGATATAAACCCTGAAATCGGAATATGTGGTATTTCACCTTCTATGTATAATTTATTTAAGGCATCTACTAAAGCTACGAAGGCCCCTGTAATCGAAGCAGTCCTTGTGCCTCCATCTGCTTGTATAACATCACAGTCCAGCCATATAGTCCTTTCACCAATAGCCTTTAAATCTACTACTGCTCTAAGGGCTCTTCCAATAAGTCTTTGAATTTCTTGAGATCTTCCTTCTATTCTTCCCTTAGCTGAATCCCTAATCTTCCTCTTTATAGTTGAACCAGGCAACATAGAATACTCAGCTGTTATCCAACCAGTATCAGTTCCTTTTAAAAACGGTGGTACCCTATCTTCTATCATGGCTGTACATATTACCTTGGTTTCTCCCATTTCCATAAGTACAGAACCCTGAGGATGTTTTAAAAAATTTCTACTAATTTTTATATCCCTTAATTCATTATGTTTTCTTTTGTCTATTCTCTTCATTTAATCCATCTCCTATATCTAATCTTAAACTTAATAATAACAAAAAAAGTTTTACTTTTCCACAAGTAAAACTATAACACTATTAATATTCGCATATTTATTTTTTATTATTAATAAATAAGCTGCCTTAAGGCAGCTTTAATACTCATTTGCAAATGTAGGTATTGATTCATCATATTCAAAATCCACTCCAGCTTCTTCTAAGGTTTTTCCATCTATTAATAATTCTACTTTTCCTATCTCATCAAATTGACTTAAAGTAAGGCCTACACTTTTAGATACTTCTTCCAATACATCTTTCTTATTGCCTTCTAACGAATCAAAGGATAAATCTACATATGCTATTCCCTCTTTTACCTCTACCCCCTGTAATTCGGCTACTTTATATACACCTGAAGAAAGCCCTGCGTTCTCAGGAGGTCCTTGAAATAATTCTTCTAGTGCTGTGAATACATTAGGCATAGGCGCAAGTGTAGGAACTGTAACTGGCACAAAATATTCATATTCTTCATTGTCTTCACCTTTAAAATAAACTACTACCTTAGATCTAGCTCCTTCTAAGTTCTTTACAAGATTAATATCTTCTCTTCTTAGACTATCCTCTACTTGAGTTCCATACTTCATTGTAGAAATAGCTTCCCCTTCTACAAATATCTGTACCTCTCTAATTGTTGGAAACTCGGTTAGAGTATATACTACACCTTTAATTAGATTGCTCTCATCTTTTTCAGATTCATAGTTTAGAAATTCATTATTAAAATCCACCTTACAAACTCCTGTATCTTCATCTATAGTCATTCCCCTTATCTCTGTACCTACTGGAATTATAGGTGCAAGTCCCGTAGAATTTAAATTTTCTCTTAATGTGGGGGTATCTATCATATTTTTTAAAGCTATTTTGGCAATACCTTCTTCCCAAGGTAATTTCCTCATTACTGGAACTAGAAATCCCTCGCTATTTTTAAAATACATAACAGTATTCCTTAACCCATCTTCTTCAGTTATTTTTAACTCCTCTTCATCACTTCTTATTATTTCTACATTGTCATCTTTTTTGGAAAATAGTTTTTTAAAAGCATCTTTTCCTTTACATCCACCTATATTTAGGCTAATAGATAATATAAGTACTATGAGTAAAAACTTTTTAACATTCATCCTCTACTCTACCCCCTCTTTCTACTCCTAATACATTATATTAAGGGATAGAGAATACTATGATTATTTCTTTTTAACCGATGTAAAATATCCTCCACTAATAGGCTTTGTAGTATTCACTGTAATAAAAGCGCTACTATCATTTTCCTCTAATATCTTTCTTAAAACATCTAAATCTTTCCTATTTAATGTAATATTTAAAACTTCTCTACTACCTTCTTTTCCATATCCTTGTAATACTGTAACTCCGAACCCTTTTTCTCTCAATATATTTATTAACTCTTGGTTTTACTACTTTTTAGTATTACTTGAGCAGTTAAATTCCCTAAAGCTATTTTCTCTTCTACAAATATTCCTATATAATTTCCACAAGCAAATCCGAATGCATAGGCAATTAAATTGCCCATATCATTTAAACCACTAACAACTTTACCTAATGCTGTTACATATATAATTACTTCAAAAAAACCTATAATAGCTGCTTGTTTTCTCCTTCCCTGAACTACCATTAAAGTTCTCATTGTAGCCAATGAAACATCTGATATCCTAGCAATAAATATAAGCAAATACCCTAAAACTTGATTCATCTTTATCCCCCCAACTTTATATATAAATAAGCGGAGAATTAATCCCCGCTTATTTATATATTATATAATATTTTTCCTATTATATATCAGTATTTCATCTATTATATTTTCTTCATATTAAACACTAAATAATCTTTTTCTAATATTTATTTTGTATTTATAGAAAGTGCTGTATATAGTTCATCACTTGAAGGCGGTTCTATCTCTTCTAAACCTTCACCTTTCTCTATATAAATTCCATTGTCGTCTATTATCTCCCCTATAACAGTCACTTTTATCCCCTCTTCCCCTAACCTCTTTTCTATAATATCTGTTTTTTCATTCTCTGCAACTATTAGCATGCTTCCACTAGATATAAGTCTATATGGATTTATATCTAGTATTTTAGATATAGCCTTTGTTGATGCCTTCATCGGTATAGATGGTTCATATATTTTAATACCTTTTTCAATCACCTTCCCAGCTTCCCATACTGCTCCCAATACACCGCCTTCCGTAATATCATGCATATATTTAACCCCTATATTACCACAGATAATTCCTTCCTTTACTACACTAATCTTCTCTCCAAGCCCTATAGCTTCATCTAATAGCTCTTTTGTTATTTTTCCACTAAGACTATCTTTTATCTCTTTTGCTATTATAGATGTTCCTTCGATGCCTGTCCATTTTGTCATAAGTACTTTATCTCCAATTTCTGTGATTGTAGGATCTATAAGTTCTCCTTTGGGAAGTTTGCCTACTACAGTAGTTGAAATAACCGTTCTATTTACAGCATCTGTTATTTCTGTATGGCCTCCCATTATTTCTACATTTAACTCAGAAGCAGCTATTCCAGCTTCCTTCATAATATTATTTATATCATCTTCAGTAGTGCTTGGTGGAGCCATAATAGTCATAAGTACACCTATAGGCTCCGCTCCACTACTTGCTACATCATTACAAGATATATGTATTGCCAAATACCCTATATCCTTAGCAGTTCCCGTTATAGGATCTGTAGAAAGGACGCATACATCTTTACCAAAATCCATTATAGCATTGTCCTCTCCTACAGCTGACCTTACAAGAACCTCTTCTCTTTTGTTTTTTATATTATCAAATACTATTTTTTCAAGTACGTCATTTGGTAGTTTCCCTATTTCCATCCTTATCTGTCCCCCTTAAATATTGACTTCCATTCATTTATAGTAAGCATCTTGTGATCAGATACTATATATAATGGTATTATATCTTTAGGCTCAATGGAATGGAATATTAAAACTTCTTCATCATAATCTTCCCTTTTATCCATCCTTTTAGAAAGATTATCCATAAAGCTTAAAGATGTTTCCCAATATTGTCTTCCTTTTTTAACTCCTGCATTTTCAATATATTGTTTTGCAAATTTAAAGCCTTTTATATCCTTTAAAACTAATGGTTCATACAAAGAATTAGCTAGATTTTCATTTGCTATCCAACATTTATTTATATCGACTTTTAATCCTAATACTACACTATGAGAATGAAAATAATGTTCTTTTTTGAAATTCATACTAGCAAATATGGCTTTCTGTCTAATAACCCAATCTGGTATATAGTCTGGCTTTAGTGAATCAAAAAACCTATGGAATTCTATATATCTATCCCTATAAGTTGACTTATGATTATATGTTATCCCTTTTTCAAGTATCTCCTTTAAATCATTAATATTAGCAATATGATAAACTAATCCAGTAGAATTATAATCTTTAAAAAACAAATCTAATCTCCTTTCCCAATCTTCATTATATATTAATATATATTTTACCAGATATTTAGCTTTTTTACACATTATAATTTAAAACTTAATGGACAAAATATATATACAAATTAATTTAGGAGGTATCCTACCTTTGATTATTAATTGTTCAGAGAATTGTATATATGAAAATGAAGGAATGTGTAATTTAAAGCATGTAACTTATTCATCTGGAACTCCATCAAAGGATTGTCCTTATTTTAAAGAAAAACAAAAACATAAAAATAGAGGTTAGAAAATCTCTAACCTCTGTTTTTGTTTTAAAGTTTTAATGTTCTATTATATATGCCCATTTATAATCTGTATCTGCTCCTACTGGGAATCTAGCAATACCTTTTACATGTGGTTTTTCAACAAAGTTTCTTGCATTGTAATAAATAGGTATTATAGGTAATTCTTCAGCTAGAACCTTTTCCGCTTCAATCATTGCGTCTATTCTTTCATCTCCTTCACCTTCAATAGCTTTCTTTATAGCTTCATCATATTTTTCATTACCCCAACCTGTATCATTGTTTCCTCCATCTGTTACCCATAGATCCATAAATGTTAGTGGATCATTATAGTCTCCACCCCAGCCTGCAAAAGTTGTAGTATAGTCCTTACGATTGTATCTATCGATACGGATCTTAAATGCAACAGTTTCAATTTCAGCTTCTATACCTAAATTTTGTTTCCACATATTTTGAATAGCTGCAGCTTGTTTCTTAGCTACATCTGATTCACCAGTTAAGAAAGTTAAATGCTTTTCTAACTCTTCTTTAGTAATTCCTAACTCTTCTAATCCTTTGTCAAGATACTCTTTTGCTTTTTCTGGATCGTATTTTGGTAATATATTTCCACGGTTTTCAGCAAATTCTTTTCCATCTTTTCCTGGCAATAGTGTAGGAGTTAATCCTTCAGCAACTATAGAGCCATTTGCTAATACATTGTCAACAAAACTTTGTTTATCTATAGCTAAGGATAGTGCATATCTTAAGTTTTGATTCTTTAAGTATTTGTCTTCACAATTATATTGTATATACCAAGTAGTAGCTTCTGCTAAGTTTTCAAACTCCTCAGAATCCTTATAATTGTCTAAGAATTCAGGTGCAACACCTGTTACATCTAAATCTCCAGTTTCATATAGGTTAATAGCAGTATTATTTTCTGTAATCATATCTCCATGAATTTCTTCAAGTTTTACATTTTCAGCATCCCAATATTTTTCATTTTTCTTTAAGTTCAATTTTTGTTCATGTTCCCATTCACTTATTACAAATGGTCCACTATATACCATTTTATCTGCTTCTGAAGCAAATGCATCTCCAAATTCTTCTAATGCAGCTTTTTGTGCTGGTATAAATGTTGGGAAAGATGTTAAGCTTAAGAAAAATGGTATATCCCTTTCAAGTTCTACCTCAAATGTCTTCTCATCTACTGCCTTAATTCCTACTTCCTCTTTATCTTTAATCTCCCCTGCAAAGAACTTAGCTGCATTCTTTATTCCAGCAGTATCAGTTAATTGATAAGAATACTCTGCCGCAACTTCTGGATCTATTGCTTTAAACCAAGAATATTCAAAATCTTCTGCAGTTATTGGTGTTCCATCAGACCACTGTGCATCTCGTAAGTGGAATGTATATTTTACTCCACCATCTTCTGTTTCTTCTTCATCCCATTTTTCAGCCAATCCTGGTTGTACATTTCCATCTGCATCTAATCTTACAAGTCCTTCATAAGTAGCATTTATAATCCAAAATGAAACTTGGTCTGTAGTAGTTTGTGGATCTAAATCTGGTGGTTCCTGACTCCAATTCACCCTAAGTATTTGCTCTTCTGCTAACTTCTCCTCACTATCACCTTTAGCTTCTTCCTTTTGATTATCATCAGTTGCGGCTGGCTCAGGTTTGTCTTGCTTACCACAACCAGTTAGAGCTAAAGATAGTGTAAGTACTAATACCAATAATAATAATAGCCACTTTTGTTTTCTCATAAAGCTTTCCCCCTTATCATTATTTTTAAATATTAAAATAAAAATTAATTTTATGAGATAACTTTTATTTTAATATTTTGATAACTTAATATATTATTATTATTTAAATAATTCTATATCCAATTAAACACTCCTTCAATTTTCTAAAAATTAAAAATAAAACAATAATTATGTTTCGACTTTTTTAAAAAAATAAATTACTTTATTGTAATTAATCGTCCTTTATCTTTACATCTTGTTAATAAAAGTATAAAGAAATTTTAATATATTGTCAAGGCAAAGTAATTACTCAATATACTTTATGTTATAAACTTTCATTAAATTACTTTTTTTATTTAACTATATGGCAAGCTACAAAATGATTCTTACCTTTTTCCTTGAATTCAGGAGTAACTTCTCTGCATATAGGCTTAGCATATTTACATCTACCTTGGAATTTACATCCCGGTGGTGGATCAATAGGGCTAGGTACATCACCTTCCAGTATTATTCTCTGTCTACTCTTTTCTATATCAGGATCTGGTATAGGTACTGCTGAAAGCAATGCCTGAGTATATGGGTGAAGAGGCTCTTCATATAAATCATGGCTATCGGCAAGTTCTACCATAGCACCTAGATACATTACAGCTATCCTATCAGATATATGTTTTACCATACTTAGATCATGGGCAATGAATAAATAGGTCAAACCTAAATCATCTTGTAAATCTTCCAGTAGATTTACAACCTGTGCTTGAATAGATACATCCAGGGCAGATATAGGCTCATCACACACAATAAATCTAGGTTCAATAGCAAGAGCTCTTGCTATTCCTATACGTTGACGTTGCCCCCCACTAAATTCATGAGGAAAACGACTTGCATGTTCTCTATTAAGTCCAACTACCTCTAAAAGATCATATATCCTTTTTTGTCTTTCTTTTCCTTCATAAAGCTCATGAATATCTATACCTTCCCCTATAATATCTGTAACAGTCATTCTAGGGTTTAAAGAAGCGTAAGGGTCTTGAAATATCATTTGAGCTTTTCTTGCAAAATGCTTTTTCTCTTTTTTGTTCAACTCTCCCACATTCATGCTATCAAATATTACTTCTCCATCTGTAGCTTCATAAAGTCCTACAATAGTCCTTCCAACAGTAGATTTACCACAGCCGGATTCTCCTACAAGACCTAAGGTCTCCCCTTCATGTATAGAAAAAGATATACCATCAACAGCTTTAACAACCTGACCTTTACCTATATCAAAATATTTTTTTAAATTTCTTGCCATCAACAATGTTTTTTTATCTTCAGCCATATTAGTTAGTCCCTCCTTCTGCTACAGGATGTTTAACTTCTGGTGCCATTTCATGTTGTAACCAACAATGTACATGATGAGTATCTGTAATTCCAAACTTCTGTGGATACTTTTCTTTACATATTTTCATAGCATAATCACATCTTGCCGCAAATGGACATCCTGATGGCGGTGAAAATAGATCTGGTGGTGTACCATAAATAGGAAGTAATCTTTCCTTGCGCTCTAAATCAAGTCTAGGCACAGATTTTAAAAGTCCCCAAGTATAAGGATGTTTAGGTTCGTAAAATATTTCATCACTAGTACCACTTTCAATTATTACACCAGCATACATAACTGCTATCCTATCAGCAATCTTTGCAACTACACCTAAATCATGGGTAATAAGTATAATAGCTGTATCCAATTTAATTTGTAAATCCTTCATAAGCTCTATTATTTGAGCCTGAATAGTTACATCAAGAGCTGTTGTAGGCTCATCTGCTATTAAAAGTTTTGGATTACAAGCTAGTGCTATAGCTATCATAGCTCTTTGTCTCATTCCTCCACTAAATTCATGAGGATATTGTTCTGCTCTTTTTTCCGGTGTAGGAAGTCCTACTAATTTCAACATTTCAACAGCTCTTTTTTTAGCCTCTTCTTTAGACATTTTCTGATGTTTAATAAGCCCTTCCATTATCTGTTTTCCTACTTTCATTGTAGGATTTAAAGAAGTCATAGGATCTTGGAAAACCATACTTATTTCCTTCCCTCTAACAGATTCCATCTTTTTATCACTGTACTTTGCTAAATCATTGCCGTCAAAAATTATACTGCCCTTTTTAATCTTTCCTGGCGGCATAGGAATTAATTGCATTATAGTCTGAGCAGTTACTGATTTACCACATCCCGATTCACCAACTATAGCTAATGTTTCCCCTCTATTTATATGAAAATTAACACCTCTAACAGCCTTAACTTCACCTGCATAAGTATCAAAAGATACATGTAGATCTTTTACTTCTAACAATAATTTATCTTTATTTAATTTTTCCACTCTTTTTCCCTCCTTATTGTCTTAGCCTTGGATCTAAGGAGTCTCTAAGCCCATCTCCTAAAATATTAAAGGCAAGCATAGTAATAGAAATCAACAGTGCAGGATAGAGTAGTTGGTATGGATGAATTAAAAGCATCTTTGTACCTTTTTCCGCTAATGTACCCCAACTAGCTGTAGGTTCAGGAATTCCCAATCCTATATAGCTCAGCATAGCTTCGGTAAATATAGCCCCGGGTACTTGGAATGTTAAATTTATAATAATAGGACCCATAGCATTTGGAACTAAATGTTTTAAAATAATTCTTGAAGTATCTGCTCCCAATGTTTGAGCCGCAAGGACAAATTCCATCTGTTTCAATTGAAGTACTTGGCCTCTTACTATTCTAGCCATCCCACCCCATCCAGTAATGGATATCGCTAAAATTATAGTACCTAAACCTTGCCCTAGTACTACCATAAGTAAAATTACCCACAACAATACTGGTATTGAGTATATTATTTCTATAATACGCATCATTATTAAATCTGTCCTACCACCAACATAACCTGATATTCCTCCATAGATAACCCCTATGGTTACATTTATAATTGTAGAAATCAACGCTACAAATAAAGAGATCTTTGCACCATCCCAACATCTTACAAATATATCTCTTCCTAAATCATCAGTTCCAAACCAATGTACACTATCTGGTGCTTTATTTATCGCAGTAAAATCTTGATCATCGTAAGCCCACGGTCTCATAAAAGGGCCTATAAATGCCATAACTACAACAACTATTAGTATAATTAAACTCATAATTGCTAATTTATTTTCTTTAAGCCTTCTCCATGCATCTGCCCAATAAGTCAAACTAGGTCTAACTATTTTATCATAATCTTTTTCATCTTTTCCTATCCTTTGAAACATATCTTCATTAAGTTTCAACTCTTCCACTTGTTCTGTTTTAACTTCTGACATCCTCTTCCCTCCTCTATTCAAGTCTGATTCTTGGGTCAACAATACCATAGAATATATCTATTAAGAACATCATTACAACCAATATGACAGCATAGAATACTGTTGTTCCCATAATTAGAGTATAATCTTGATGGGTTATACTCTGAACAAAATGTTTACCTATACCAGGTATAGCAAATATATTTTCTATAACAAATGAACCTACTATGATTCCTGCTATAGAAACACCTAGTATGGTAACTATAGGAAGAATTGCATTTCTTATAGTATGCCTCCATGTCACTTGAGTACTAGAAAGACCCTTAGCTCTAGCAGTCCTTATATAGTCTTGGTTTAATACATCAAGCATACTTGTCCTCATCATCCTAGCTATATAAGCCACATACCCTATACCTAATGCTAAAACTGGCATTACATAATGGGCTGGTGTTCCCCATCTAGCCACAGGAAACCATTTTAATTTAACACCAAAAACATATTGGAACAAGGCCGCAAATACAAAACTCGGTACAGAAACCCCAATTACTGCTAATATTATGACTAAAAAGTCAAAAAATTTAGCTCGATTTAATCCAGCTATAGTTCCAAAGGTTATTCCCACTACAGCCGCAAATATTATGGCTAACATCCCAACCTTAAAAGACACTGGAAATCCTTCCTCTATTATAGTATTCACTGATCTATTCTTATACTTCATAGAATCTCCCAGATCTCCCTTTAATATGTTCTTAAGATATCTTCCATATTGGACTACAAGGGGTTGATCAAGTCCATATTTCTTCTCAAGTTTCTCCATAATCTCTGGTGGAATTTTCTTTTGATCTGTAAATGGATCACCAGGTATAGAGTTCATTAAAAAGAAAGTAATAGTTACTACAACCCAAATAGTAAGAATTGCCATCAAGGCTCTTTTAAAAGTATACTTTAACATTTAATCTAAGCCACCTCCATGTTTAATTTTTGGAATATTGCGATTATTATATTTCTTCCCTCCCTTCTAAATTTTTAGAATATATTGTTTTGATTAAAGGGTTTCCTCTCTTCTTTTTGTAGAAGCTTGAGCAAACCCTAATCTAAAACTTCCTTAATTCTAATTTTCTGAATCTTTCTATTTTTCCAAATTAGTCATTAGTATTAATAATACTTAATACTTTCAATTTTTACAATTACAAAACCTTTAAATTTTCATTAATTTTTTGTAACATTAGAATAGATAATATCACTTTTCGTCAATTATTTCAAGTATTAATTTATTTGCTAATTGAGGATTAGCTTTTCCCCTTGTTTCTTTCATTACTTGACCTACCAAGAATCCTAGGGCTCTATCCTTTCCATCTTTATAATCTATTACCGACTGTTCATTTTTCTCTATAACTTTTTCGACAATTTCTTTTAAAGCTCCCTCATCACTTATTTGAATAAGACCTTTTTCTTTTACTATTTTATTTGGAGATTTTCCTGTATCAAACATATCTCTCAATACCTTTTTTCCAATATTATTACTTATTTTTCCTTCTTCAATAAGTTCTAATAAATCCCCTAAATCTTTTGGTGTGAATTTTAAATCTTTAATACCTAATTCTTCATCATTAATTCTTCTTAAAACATCTCCCATAACCCAGTTACTTACTTGTTTTGGATCTTTAGAATATTCAACTGTTTCTTCATAAAAAGCTGCTAAAGCTTTTGATTGAGTAAGTACCCCTGCATCATATTCTGGAAGATCATATTCTTTCATGAATCTTTCTTTTTTATCATGAGGAAGTTCTGGTAAATTACTTTTTATATCTTCAATCCATTCTTCTTCTATTTCTAATTTTATTAAATCTGGTTCAGGAAAATATCTATAGTCAGCTGCCCCTTCTTTAATTCTCATAACTATAGTTTCATTATTTACTTCATCCCATCTTCTAGTTTCCTTTAGATTTTCTTTACCTTCTTTTAATAGGGATATATGTCTCTTTTCTTCATATTCTAAGGCCTTTACAACGGCTCTAAAAGAATTTAGATTCTTCAATTCACTAATGCTAGTCTTTTTCCCTGTATCTTCATCAACTACATTAATATTTACATCACAACGTAAAGAACCTTCTTCCATCTTTACATCAGATACTTCGATATATTCAAGAGTAGCTTTTAATTTTTCTAAAAACTCTTTAGCTTCCTCTGGAGAGTTCATATCTGGTTCTGTTACTATTTCTATTAGAGGCACTCCACTCCTATTGTAGTCAAGCAAACTTCCACCATCTTCTGAATGTAATGATTTTCCTGTATCTTCTTCAATATGAATCCTTCTAATCCTTATTTTTTTAGGTCCATCTTTTTTTTCAATTTCTACAAATCCTCCACTACAAAGAGGTATATCATCTTGGGATATTTGATATCCTTTAACTAAATCTGGATAAAAATAATTTTTCCTATCCATCTTAGTTTCTCTAGCAATTTTTGAATTAAATGCAAGCCCTGCTTTTATACCATATTCTACTACCTTTTTATTTATTACTGGTAATGCCCCAGGAAGTCCTAAACATACTGGACAACAATGAGTATTCACATCTCCACCAAATTCTGTAGTACAATTACAAAATATTTTAGAATTTGTCATAAGCTCTGAATGTATTTCAAGACCTATGATAGTTTTATAAGCCATTTTCTTCACTCCTTAAACTTGGTATTTTCATGTCAATACCTCTGTTCTTTTCATAGTTATAAGCAAGTTTTAATATCTTCTCTTCTTCAAATTCATTACCTATTACTTGAAGTCCTACTGGCAGTCCATCTACATATCCACAAGGTACTGATAATGCACAAGCACCTGCTAAATTCACTGATACAGTAAGTATATCTGACATATACATAGCCAATGGATCATCTATTTTTTCTCCTATATTGAAAGGTAGTATTGGTGATGTTGGAGCCAATATAATGTCATATTTTTCAAAAGTTTTGTCGAAATCATTTTTTATTAAGGTTCTTACTTCTTGGGCTTTTCTATAATAAGCATCATAGTATCCACTACTTAATACATAAGTACCTACCATTATTCTTCTCTTTACTTCTTCTCCAAAACCTTCACTTCTAGAGTTTGTATACAACTCTTCTAAATTTGAATACTCAGCTGATCTATATCCAAAATTAACTCCGTCAAATCTTGACAGATTAGAACTAGCTTCTCCATTTGCTATTATATAATAACAGGCTAATGCATATTCTGTATGAGGAAGTGAAATTTCCTCAACTTCTGCTCCTAAATCTTTCAAAACTTCTACAGCTTCTAATACTTGAGCTTTCACTTTTTCATCTACGTATTCAGTAAAATATTCCTTTGGAAGCCCTATTTTCATTCCCTTAATATCTTCTATCAACCCTTTAGTATAATCAACTTTTTCCCTGAAAATAGATGTAGAGTCTTTATTGTCATATCCTGCTAATACATTTAATAAAAGGGCTGCATCTTCTACATTTTTTGCAAAAGGTCCTACTTGATCTAAAGATGAAGCATAGGATACAACTCCATATCTAGATACTAATCCATATGTAGGCTTAATCCCTACAACACCACAAAAACTAGATGGTTGTCTGATAGAGCCACCAGTTTCTGAACCTAAGGCTAATGGAACATCACAAGCTGCCACAGCTGCTGCAGAACCACCGCTAGAACCACCTGGTACCATATTTAAATCATATGGGTTTTTTGTAGTTTTAAAATAGGATGTTTCAGTAGAAGAACCCATAGCAAACTCATCCATATTAGTTTTCCCAATTATAATACCGTCTTCTTTCCTTATGTTTTCAATCACTGTAGCATCATAAGGTGGTATATAGTTCTCCAACATTTTAGAACCACAGGTAGTCTTTAAGCCTTTAGTTGAAATATTATCCTTTATAGCTATAGGTATTCCTGCCAACATACCTACTTTTTCACCATTTTGTATTTTTCTATCTACTTTTTCTGCAGCTTTAAGTGCTTCATCCTTATTTAATGTAATAAAAGCATCTATCTTATCTTCAACTTCTTCAATTCTATTTAAATAGCACTCTACTACCTCCTTGCTACTTATTTCTTTATTAAGTATCTTTCTTTTCAACTCAGTTGCTGAAAGATTTATTAAATCCAATATACTCACCTCTCTAGTCTAGTATTTTAGGCAATTTAAAATAGCCATATTGTTTATCTGGAGCATTTGAAAGAGCTTCCCCGTTAGAAAAACCTTCTTCTACTTTATCTTCCCTCATAAACTGAATATTAGGGTTAACTTGATAAGTAGCCTTTACATTCTCTGTATCTACCTCTTGCAATTTTTCCACATAGCCAATTATTTCTGAAAACTTTTCAGTAAAATCTTCAATTTCCTTTTCATCAAACTTAAGTTTTGCAAGATTTGCTACATGTTCTATTTCCACTTTAGAAATCATATTTTCTCCTCCTTCTAATCTTACTTAAATGAGATTATGTCTCTATTTTACCACTTATTTAAATAAAAAATCAAATGGGCAAATATTATTTTTATTTTATTAAGCATTTAATTCACTACTTTTTCACTATATATTGTCGATATATGTATTTGGGAGGTTTTCTAATTATACATCAAACTATTATATCAAGAAAGGGGATAGAAATGAAAAGTATAAAAAATAAGATTATTATTATTCTATGCACAGTAACTATTCTAAGTGTTGTACTAACATCTTTTACACTGTACAATGTATCATCCAAACAAATTACCAAAGAATCCTTAAATAAGGCCAAACTTTTATCAAACAAATATGCTCAAGAAATAGATAGGTGGTTTGAATATCAATTAAATGCAGTAGATGAAATAACTTTTACCCTAGATCATATGAGAGATTTTAATTATGAATATCTTTGCAATTATTTTGTTAAAAAAAATAAAACTAATGAAGATATAATGGGATATTACATAGCACTACCAGATAAAACAGTAGCCACCGGTACAGGGTGGATACCAGATGATGACTACGATCCAACCACAAGGCCTTGGTACCAAGATGCTGAAAATTCCAATGAATGTATAATTTCAAAACCTTATATTGATTTGAAAAAACAAACTATGATTTTTACAGTATCAAAATCTATTAAAAAAGACAATAAAACTATTGGAGTAGTTGCTTCTGATGTAGATTCAAAAGTAGCTTCTAATATTATATTTAATAAAAAACCTATAAAAAACAGCTATGCTTTTTTAATAGATAATGAGAATGATATCCTTATGCATCCAAAAAAAGAGTTTAATCCTGAAGGTGAAAGTGATTTTAAAAATTTAAATAAAATACTGGATGGTAGATTAAACAAAATATCTAAAAGTAAAAATGGAATTACTTTAGAAAAAGATTTTGATGGTAAAGAAAAGTATTTTATAGTATCACCAATTGAATCTTCAAGTTGGAAATTGTGCCTAGTAGTTCCTAAAAAAGAAATTACAGCACCACTAAATAAAATAATATTCCAGACTTTAACTATTATAATAATAACAATTATAGCTTCTATCATCATTTCTTTATTTGTGGGAAATTCTATATCTAAACCTATAATAGAAGCCACAGACCATATAGAAGAAATTGCAAACTTAAATATTAAAAAAGATGTTCCAAAAGAAAAATTAGATAGAAAAGATGAAATAGGTCGAATGTTTTATGCTTTTCAAAATATTATAGACAGTTTAAGAGAATTTATTGGCCAAATATCTGACAGTTCTGATAAGGTAGCAATATCTGCGGAAGAACTTGCTATCACTTCGGAACAATCAACTTTAGCTTCTGAAAATATTGCAGAGGCTTCTACAAAAGTTTCTACACATAGCGATTTACAATTAGAGGAAATTCTAAATGTTACATCGGCTATGCAACAAATTTCAGCAAGTATTCAGGAGATATCTAGTAATGCAGAAGAAATTAACTCTTTAACTTATGAAACCTCTAGTAAATCAAATCTTGGAAAAGATAAAATAGAAAAAGTAATTGTTCAAATGGATAATATCTCTTATACAACCAAAGAACTGCAAAATTCTCTTGATGAGATAAATAATAGTTCCAATAAAATAAGTGAATTCTTAAACGTTATTCAAGGCATTGCAGAACAAACTAATTTACTTGCCTTAAACGCTGCTATTGAAGCCGCTAGGGCTGGAGAATCTGGTCGTGGATTTGCAGTAGTAGCAGAAGAGGTAAGAAAGTTAGCCGAAGGTGTACAAGATGCGGCAGAAAAAATTAGCCAACTTATTCAAGAAAATCATGTAGTATTGAAAAAAACTAATTCAGTAGTTGAAAACAATACAAAAAATGTTGAAAATGGCATCAAAGTCGTAAACGACAGTAGTGAAGCTTTTGTTGAAATAACAAATCTAGTGAACAAAGTAAATGAACAAATAGAAGTTATAACTAACTCTATAAATGAAGTAGCTAAAGGCAGTGGAAATGTAGCAAGTTCCACATCAGAAATGGAGAGTATGAGCCAAAAAGTATCAGAAGAAATTCAAAATATTTCAGCATCTACAGAAGAACAAACTGCTTCTATGGAAGAACTCTCATCAGCCAGTCAAAACTTAGCCCAAGTAGCTGACGAGCTTAAAAACTTTATAGACACAGTTGAATATTAAAAAATAGGTAGGAAAATTTTCCTACCTATTATATTTACCAAGTATCTGATAAGCTTGTTCTTCTTTAGTCATTCTTCCATCTTTATTTAGAATGAAAAAATACATCGATATTCCTATAACAATCCACACCCCTAAAAGCACCCATTCTGTAGGCCAGGATAGTGAAGATGGAAAATACGGTATCAGAATTATACTTAATATAAATAGGCATACAAAAGTGGCTATCCTTTTCATAAATAAATTTTCTTTTTCTAATTTAATAGCAGAGAGACTTATAGATAGCCAAGTTATTACAAAAGCCAGTGCCCCTATATTTACAGCAGGTATAAGTCCAGACTTTCCAATAAAAGGCCCCAATATAGAAACAAATCCTGTAAATAATGCTGCTAAATATGGAGTATTGTACTTTGGATGGAGTTTTCCAAGCTTATTTGGAAGCAATCCTCCTCTCCCCATAGCAAACAATATTCTAGTTCCTGCAAAAAAGCAGCCATTCCAAGTACTCAAAAGCCCTAAAATAGCACAAGACATAACTAGATTTTTAAATTTACTTCCAAAAGCACTAGTAAATGCATATAGAGTAGGCATAGAGCTACTTACAGTTTCCTGCCAAGGATTTATTAGTGAAGTAGCTAAAGTAGTTGTACAATAAAATAAAATCCCAACAGCTATAGCCAGGATAATTATTGCCCCTATTTTTTTAATGCTTCTATTATCTTTAGCTTCCTCTGCTGCCAATGGAATAGCATCAAAACCTGCTAAAAAAAATGGTACCATACTTAAGACTTTAAATATAGAAATAAAATTATTTTCATCTGGTGCAAAATAAGGTTTTGTATTGTTTATACTGCCTTTATATATAGATAAAATTAAAAATACTATAACCAATATTATAATTGTAGTACTTACAATAGTTTGGAAAACCTTTGTAAACTTAACTCCCTTATAGTTTAAATAAGTAAATAAAAGAGAAAGTAAAATTCCAACTATTAAAGATGGTAGATAAATGGTATACCCTCTTATTGTATATAGTGGCAATACTTTAAAACTTGGAAACATATATTCAATAACTAAAGATACTGAAATCGCCTCATAAGGACATACTATAATATAAGCTAGTGCTAAAAACCATCCTGTCATTGTTGCTATAAAAGGTCCAAAAGCCTTATAGGCAAAAGCAATCTCTCCTCCAGCTACTGGCATCTTAGATGTAAGGTCTCCATATACAAGGCCTATAGGCATAAGCATTAGACCGCAAATGATAAATCCTAGTATTGAAGCTATAGGCCCATGTTTCAGCCATCCTCCAAGAGTCGTTATCCAAGCTGCTCCCCCATATATACCAAAGGCTAAGAAGAAATAGTCTTTAATCCCCATAGTTTTTTTAAGTTCTTTCCTCTTCATTTTTTTCCTTCTTTCCATTTTCTATATAATTGCCTTTAATTTTTCTTCATCTATTATTTCAATTCCTAATTCTAATGCCTTTTCATACTTTGAACCAGGATTCTCTCCTACTATTACATAGTCAGTTTTTTTACTTACGCTTCCTGTCACTTTACCTCCCATATTCTCAACTATATCCTTTAAATCTCTTCTTCCATATCCATCTATAGTTCCAGTTATAACTATAGTTTTTCCACTAAAGAAAGAATCTTCTACTATTTCTTCTCCTTCATAAACAGGCTTTACTCCTTCATTTAGAAGCTTATCTATTCCTTCTAAAAGCTTAGGATCATGAAAAAACTCTATAATACTTTTAGCTATTATATCCCCAATATCTGGAATAGTTATAAGTTCTTCATAAGTAGCATTAATTATATTGTCTAATGACTTAAAATGTTCTGCTAAATCTGAAGCTGTTCTCTTTCCTACATTAGGTATTCCCAATGCATATATAAAAGAATCCAATGTAACATTCTTGCTATTTTCAATAGCATTAAGTAGATTATTAGTCTTTTTGTCCCCAAACCTTTCTAAGTCAATAAGGTCTTCATACTTTAATTCATATATTTCTGGTATATCCGTTAAATTCAATTCTTCAAATAACTGTTCTGCAGTTTTTTCATTGAATCCTTCTATATTCATTGCATCCCTACTAGCAAAATGTACCATTCTAGATACAAGTTGAGGTTTGCAAGTTAAAGAATTTGTACAAAACAGATGGACTCCCTGATGAGCCAATTCACTACCACAAGCAGGACAATATTCTGGCTTTTCTATTGAGTAAGTTTCTTCTTCAGTTTCCATAGTTCCCATTATTTCAGGAATTACATCATTAGATCTCCTAATTAAAACCCTAGAATTCAACCTTACTTTTTTTCTCAATATATCATCCCAATTATTTAAAGTAGCCCTTCTAACTGTTACCCCTCCAATTTCCACTGGTTCCAATATTGCTGTAGGTGTCACCTTTCCAGTACGTCCTACATTCCACTGTACATCTAATAATTTAGTAGTAGTCTCTTCTGCTTCAAATTTATAAGCAATAGCCCATCTTGGAAACTTTAAAGTATATCCTAATACTTCCCGAGTCCTCATATCATCTATCTTTATAACTACACCATCTGTTAATACATCTAGTTCTTTCCTTCTTTTATCTATTTTTTCTATTTCTCCAATTACTTCATCTATAGAATTGCATATTTTAAAATAGTTATTTACAGGAAGTCTATTTTCTTTTAGAAAATCTATCATTTCTATATGGCTTTCAAAACTTCTACCTTCTATATATCCAATATTATAAAAGTAAGCTATAAGATTCCTTTCCTTTGTAACCTTTGGATCCAAATTCCTAAGAGCACCAGCGGCAGCATTTCTTGCATTTTTTAGTGGATCTTCATGGGTTCTATTATATTCTTCCAATGCAGATAGAGGCATCAGTCCCTCTCCCTGAATCTCCATTGTACCTTTAAAAGGTATCTTCAATGGTATAGAGCTTATGGTCTTCACTTGGGGCAATATAGCTTCTCCAACTACACCATTCCCTCTAGTAGCCCCTTGAACAAGCTCCCCATTTTCATAGGTAAGATTTATTGTTAGTCCATCAAATTTATATTCTGTAACATAAGTAGGTAGCGGAAGTTTATCCTCATGCTCCCTATTATAATCACCAATCAACCGTCTAACTCTTTTATCCCAATTCTTCAACTCTTCTATACTTTGACTTTTGTCTAAACTCCAAAGGCTGCCACGATGTATATACTTTTCAAATTTTTCAAGCGGCTCTCCCCCTACCCTTTGAGTAGGGGAATAAGGAAAAACTATTCCTGTTTCACTTTCAAGCTTTACTAATTCATCATAAAGTACATCGTATTCTTTGTCACTTACCTTTGGATTGTCCAATGTATAGTAATGATAGCTTAAATCATCTATTATATCTATAAGTTCTTTAATTCTAGCCTTCTTATCCATAAACACCACCTCAGATTAAATTATTTCTATTGGGGCTACAGAAAGTAATAATTTCTTTATCCCTTGCTCCTTAAATGCTACAACTATTTCCATATCTCCACTTTTTTCTTTTACTTGAACTACAGTACCTTCTCCCCACTTTTTATGTCTTACTTTTGAACCAATACTTACATTTTGTTTATTTTTATTCATTCCTCTTAACTTATCTTTCTTTCCTATTTCCCCGAAACTTAAATTGGAAGTTTTAAATCCTTGGGTATTTAGTCTTTCTTCATCTCCATCTTGAATAATAGCCCTAGGCATTTCTTTTAAAAATCTAGAAGGTAAACTATAAGTTGTATTTCCATATATAGTTCTTAAATTAGCATAAGTTATATATAACACTTCTTCTGCCCTAGTTACAGCCACATAACAAAGCCTTCTTTCTTCTTCTAACTCAGATTCACTATCTAAGGCCCTGCCCATAGGGAATAGACCTTCCTCCATACCAACTAAGAATACTACTGGAAATTCCAATCCTTTAGCACTATGAACTGTAAGCATAGTTACAGACTCATCAGCTTCTTCCATATTGTCTACATCGGATAATAATGAAATATCAGCTAGAAAATCTTCCAATGTACCTTCTTCATTGATCATTTCAAAATCTATAGCTACAGAAATAAACTCTTTAAGGTTTTCTATTCTTGTTGTAGCCTCAATAGTATCTTCCTTCTCCAATTCATTTATATATCCTGTGTCATTGACTACTTCTTCTATAAAATCCTTTAGATCCATAACTTCCTTCATAGCAATAAATTCATTTATCATGTCAGTAAATTTAGTTAGATTATTTGTAGCTCTCTTTGAAAGACCTGGTATATCTTCTACATCCAATATAGCGCTATATAAACTTTCTCCAGTTTGAGAAGCATAGTTTTCAATCTTCTCTATTGTAGCTGCGCCTATTCCTCTCTTAGGTACGTTTATAACCCTTCTAAAAGAAATATCATCTACTGGATTTTGAATAAGTCTTAAATAAGCAATTATATCCTTTATTTCTTTCCTGTCATAGAATTTCAATCCACCAACTATTTTATAAGATATATTTCGCCTCATAAATACTTCCTCAAAAGAACGAGATTGAGCATTGGTTCTATAAAGAATTGCACATTCTGAAGGTTTATGCTTTCCGCTATCAACTAGTTCCCTTATAGTTTCAGCTACAAAATTAGCTTCATCCCTTTCATCAAAGGCTTTATTAAGTATAACTGGACTTCCATCTATATTATCTGTCCAGAGTTTCTTATTTTTTCGTTCATTATTATTCTTAATTATAGAATTAGCTACAGTCAATATATTCTTAGTAGAACGATAGTTTTGCTCTAATTTTATTATTTTAGCATCTGGAAAATCCTTCTCAAAATCAAGGATATTCCTTATATCAGCCCCTCTCCACCCGTAAATCGACTGGTCATCATCTCCTACCACACATAGATTTTTATATCTTTCAGAAAATAGTTTTATAAGTTCGTATTGAGCTTTATTTGTATCTTGGTATTCATCTACAAATATATATCTAAACTTCCTTTGATAAAATTCTAATACATCTGGGTTTGTCCTAAGTAGTTGAATAGTTTTTAAGATTAGATCATCAAAATCTAGTGCGTTGTTCTTCCTCAATTTTTTTTCATAAAGATCATATATTTTTCCGACAGTCTCATTATAATAGTTTCCTTCATTAGCTTTAATATAAGTATCTGGACCTTTCATTTTGTCTTTTAATGAGCTTATTATACCTAATATAGTCTTTTCCTTAAACATTTCCTTATCTACATTCTGCTCTTTTATACATTCTTTTATAAGAGTCTTTTGATCTGCCGTATCATATATAGTAAAACTTCTATCATATCCTATTTTATTAATATTCATTCTAAGAATTCTTACACATATAGAATGGAAAGTTCCTATCCAAATATCTTCTATCTTATCCCCTACAAGACTGCCTACTCTTTCTTTCATTTCATTAGCAGCCTTGTTTGTAAAAGTAATAGCTAAAATATTGTTTGGAAAAACTTCCTTTTCCTCTATCATATAAGCTATTCTATGGGTAAGTACCCTAGTCTTTCCCGAACCTGCTCCTGCCAATATAAGAAGAGGCCCTTCTGTATGTAGCACAGCCTCCTTTTGTCTATCATTTAGTCCTTCAACAAAACTCATCTTTTCACCTTCCCATTAAAAATAATCATATCCTATCAATCATATATTCTATTACATTAGAAGACAAATAGAAAGACCATGTACTTAAAAACATACATGGTCTTTTTTTAAAATTATGTGTTGTTACTTTTATTTGATTACTATTAATGTCCTGCAATTATTATATTTGAATAAGCTATAAGAAAAGATAGTAAAATACCAAGTAATATATTGATATTTGCCTCTTTGTTCTTTACTATTTTCTTTAGTAGAGATACAAAGTTTAGAAAAAATAATACTGAAAATATTATATGACCGAAAAGAAAAAAGGTTACCATTTTATATCCCTCCAAAAGTTGAATAACTATTAATTTTAAGTATATCAAGAAAATTACTTAAAATATATAATTTACAGATTACCATGACAGATTATGACAAACTTTACTATATACTCGTTATATAATTACTAGAAAAAGAGGTGCTTTATATGGGATATATAATAAGTACATTGGGTCTTTTAGGTAGTGTTTTTGAATTTATTAGCTATATAGTTTTCTTCATACTTGCCTATAGACTTCTACAAGCCATTAAAATATATATTGATAAAAATAAGATGTTGTAAGTCCTTCCTTCATATACTGTTTTTTTAATATTTATGATATAATTCTCAGTAGAAAATTTAGTCATAGGAGGTACTAGGATATTGAAAAATAAATCGCTAAAGAAAATATTTAAAACTATAGGCAGTATGCTCTTTGGAGCTATTGGAGGACTTGGAATTATAATGTTCATAGATAATATAGCTCAAGATATGGATATAGCTATATTTCCCATGTTAGCAATAATGATATTAACTTTTTATATTTCCATTACACTACATGAACTGGGACATTTTTTTACTTTCATTTTAAATGGAATACAGATAAGGATGCTTACCATTTCTATATTTTCTTTTATATTCGACGGAGAAAAATGGAAGTTAAGATTAAATCGTAATAATATTGGAGTTGGTGGCATAGCAGTTCCAAATCTAACTGTCATTTCCAACGAAGAAGAATTTAAAAAAACACAAAGAGGTTATGCAAATGCTATAATTGCTGCTCCAATGGTTACCCTTACACTTGCAATAATAGGGGCTTTATTACTTTTAATTGGTTTTTTAAAACATGGAATAATCAACTCATATATATTAATATTCGGTGGAACCTTATTATTAGCTAATATATCTTTGTTCCTTGGTTGTTTTATAAAGTCTGATGCTGTATATGGAGATTTCAGAGCATATTCTTCATATAAAAATGATGATTTTTTTGCTGCATTAATGATGTATCAATATGCTATGTTTTCAATAGATTATGAAAACACCCGTCTGAATAATAGTTATTTAAAGGAAATCCTGCTGAAAGGCTTTGAAGAAAGGGCAAAAGATAAACGAACAGACTTATTTACAGTTTCATGTGCAAATACCTTTATTGATGAATATCTTATTGGCATAATGGATGAATTGTCAAAATCAACAATAGATTATATAAATTATTATTATGAAAATAAAAATCAGATTATAGAAAAACAAGAAACAGAGCAACATAGATTATTGTTGTTACATATAGCATATTATTTTGAAAAAGAAAAAGAGCATGAAAAAGCAGTAGATATATATGACAGTTTCATTAAAACACTATCCAAATCTCCCGTATTTGATTATTGGAAAATTCAAGGGGAACAAATTATCTTTAAAAAAGATCATTCCAAATATTTACTTGATAAAAAAAATATCAAGCCAAGTTCAATATATAGTGTATTTAAACAACTTGATGGCCTTTATCATGATGAATTAATATTGAATCAAATCCCTTAAATTGCCTTGTATGAATAGATATATTATGTAAAAAATACATATGAGGTGATAGTTTTGAAAGAAAAACAGAAAAATAAAAAAAATGATAAGAATTTTTTCAAACAGATGAATTATGAAATAGCCGCTGAACATGGAGTAATTGATAATGAAGATATGAAAAATAGTAGGAAATTAAAGAATAAGAATAGAAAAAAAAGTAGAAAAAAATAAACAAAACCCTAGCTATTATAAGTCATCAATAGCTAGGGTTTATCATCCTTACTAGAAAAGTTTTAATTTGATGGTTATATTAACGACCTGATACAGCTATTAATGCTTTATATGCATCCACGATACCTGATCCATATTCATATGGATTGCCTGCATAATTTGCAGTATTCTTTATAATTTCCTTAGCTCTACTTGCAGTTATATTTCTATCTGCAGACCTAATCAAACCTGCAACTCCTGCTACATGTGGAGTAGCCATTGAAGTTCCAGACATATTTGCATATCTATTATTTAAAAAAGTACTATATATATTAACACCAGGAGCCATTACTCCTACTCCTCCTTTTCCATAATTGGAAAATTTTGCACGCAAACCATTAGAGTCAACTGCTCCTACTGCAAGAACACTGTCATATCTAGCTGGATAACCAATTCTACTCATATAATCGTTCCCTGTTGCAGCCACAACAATTACTCCTTTTGACTCCGCTGTTTTGCAAGCATTATCCATTCCTTCACTATAATCCCATCCTCTTATAGACATATTAACAACATCTACACCTTTATTTGTAGCATGTATTACGCCTTGCATTATATTATAAGTAGATCCTAAACCATCATCTCCTAAAATTTTTACTGGTACTAAAGTTGCTTCTTGCATTACACCCGATACTTCACCATAGCTTGCTATAGTACCTGCTACATGTGTTCCATGCCCCTGTCTATCCATAAAATCATCAGCATCATTTGAAGTGAAATTTTTACCTAAAGACTTGTTTACATAATTTTTTAAGTTTTTATGATTATAGTCTATTCCTGTGTCAAGAACTGCCATTTTTACATTCCTATTACCTGATGAAATTTCCCAAGCTTTAGGAATATTAATCATTCCATAGTGCCAAGCTTGATTTTCATGAATTCTTTCAGTTCCTGTACTCCTAAAACATTGCAATTCATCTGTTTGTCCATCCATTTCGATTACATAATTAGGTTCAATTAATTTAACTTTCAATCCTTTTTCTGTAAGTTTGTCTTCTAATCTCTGTATTACTTTTTCAACACTTTCCCCAGTATCTTCATATTTAACTAAATATACATATCCTACTTCCTCCACTACTTCAGACATAAAATCATTATTCTTACTACTTATCGTAACTTCTCCACCAAATACAGATGACAATAAAGAATCTTTAACTTCGAAACCTGTTTCATTCAAGATATCTATATGCTTTTCAACCTGATTATCAAGGCTTTGTATGGAATATTTGCCAACTGGTTTCTCTATTTTCTCTATAGATACAATCAGTTCACCTTCTACTACTTTTGAATCTTTTATTGAAGATTTTTCAGCTGATACCGATACAGACAAAGTCATCAATACAACTACAATCATAAATAAACTTAAAAACTTTTTCATTCTTATTATCCCCCTGTTTTTTTATTATTGTTACTTTTAAAACAAATCTCCATCACTTAAAATTTAAAACCTATTATATTTCATACGAGCACTATATAGTTTTAAAAATTAATAAAACAATGGTATCACCCCTTTAATATTAAAATAATACTTCTTTAAATATTATATATGTTTTATTACACCACATATTCCACTATAGTCTATAATATTTAAATTTTTATATAAATCTTTACCACTATTTATATGGATAGTAGGTATCAGTAGGCAGACCATCTCCTTGCAATTATTAAAAAATTAAAGTAAGAAAACTATTTTCATAGCCTCTTACTTGTCCATCTTTATATCTTCTTTACTCTTGCTACAAATTTAATTGCTTCATGGTAACTTACTATATCATAATCTCTTTCATGGGGTGGTTCTCCATAAGCAAAAGAAATATTACCTATTGTAGTTGGATCTGTTCTCCAAGATTTACATGAACTATGATATTGAACAATACCAGTTTCATTAATTAGATATGAGCAGTTAGATGCATTAATACCGCTACCAGCTAATATTTCAATCTTGTCTCCATATTTATTTTGAAGTTTAGCCAATAAATCTACGCCTTCTACCGCCTTAGATTTTAGCCCACTAGTTAGTACTCTCTTAACTCCTAAATTAATTAATATTTCTATAGCTTCATAAGGATTTTTCACACAATCAAATGCTCTATGAAAAACTGCTTCTTTATTGCTATTATGAATAATCTCTATTATCATACTGCTTTTCTCTTTATCTATGTTTCCATCTCTATCTAAACATCCAAATGCAATACCTTGAATATTATAATCCATCATAGATTCTATATCGGCTAACATAGTCTGAAATTCATAATCATTATAATAAAAACCTCCTGGACGAGGCCTTACCATTGCTATAATAGGAATACAACATTTTTCAGATATTAATTTTATAGTTCCAACAGAAGGAGTCAATCCTCCTAAATACATAGCACTATTAAGTTCTATGCGGTCTGCTCCAGCTTTCTGTGCAATTAAAACATCTTCTAAACTTCCACAGCATATTTCAGCAATTCTTTCCATTATATTTCTCTCCAATCACCTATATTACAATTGTTCTATATTATTTTCACCTTTATTTGAATATTTTTTATGAATTAATAGCATTTCATTAGCAACATCTCTCAACATTTCAGTTGACATCATTTGATCTTCAGCATGCATTAATAAAAGAGATATCTCAATAGGTTCTCCCTGGGTTTCCTGTTGCAATAAATCCACATGAATTTCATGGGCTTTCCCTAAACTACTTTCAGCATCCTCAAATCTTTCTTCCCTTGCTGCTTTCAATGCTTCAAATGGAAATGATTTTGCATTTCCTACATTGCTAATTATTTGGAAATTTAATAATTCTATACCTTCCATAGTATTCACCATCTTTCTCTATTAGATTTAGTTATTTTAATTTTAAAGGAGCTGTTCTTTTATTCATATAATTATCTAGCCATTCTTTAGTCGCAACTTCATAAATTGTTTTATTATTTTCTACTGAACATATATATACAGTTGGTGCCAATTTATCAGTAGCTATTACAAAAGAAAATCCTTCAATATTGGTAGCTACACCAAATTCACCTTTATTATTAATACAAACAACAGAAATATCTCCTGCTTCCTTTCTTCTATCAACAAGCAATTTATTCAATTCATATACAGCTTTATCTGCTGCCTCTTGAGGTGTATAACCATCCTTCATTAATCTGACAATTTCATAGGATATACATCCTTTCATAATATCTTCTCCTAGTCCAGTAGCAGTAGCCCCTCCTATTTCACTATCTACATAAAAACCTGAACCAGATAATGGTGAATCACCAGTTCTTCCTCTTTTTTTCATAAATAATCCGCTCGTAGATGTACCACAAGCCATAGAATTGTTGGAATCCAATGCAACCATTCCTACAGTATCATGTCCTGCATAAGGACTTAAACCTTTATCTATAGTCTCTTTTAACCTATTTTTATAATGAATAATAGCTCTATCTGTAAGCATGTTAGCTCTTTCAAATCCATTTTTATGAGCATATTCTTCTGCCCCATGACCAACTAGAAAACAATTGAATTTTTCTTCACTTAATTTTCTAGCTATACTTATTGGATTTTTAAAATCCTTAATACCTGCAACAGCTCCAATAGATAGACTATCACCATCCATATAAGCGGCATCCAATTCTACTTCTCCATTCTCATTAGGAAGACCACCATATCCAACAGATTTATAATACGGGAAATCTTCTACCATCTTTATAGCTATTTCAATAGCATCCCCAGAACTTTCCTTATTCTCTAATAATTCATTTGCCTTCTGAACACCTTCTAAAGCCATCCTCCATGTAGCTATAATTGCCCACTTCACATTTATCCCCCATTTCTATTCATTTTAAATTTATGTTTACTTTGCCAATTTGTATATTGCTTGAGAAAATATCTTTGCATTTAAAATAATGTCACTTATATCCATGTATTCATTTGGATATAGTTTTCATCGTTATACTCTATTTGAATTTGAATATTTGCTCTTCCTCTTTCTCCATATACAACTGGATATTTACAATCAGGAGTAAATCCCATTATAGGAGGTTTTTCTCTTTCCAAATAATATGGAATATCATTAAATCCACTTTCCTCGTCAGTACCAAATGTAATTCTCACTGACTTATTGATTTTTAATCCAGCTTCCTTAATAGCATATAAACCATAAAGTGCTAATATAATAGGCCCTTTATTGTCCAGTAGACCTCTGCCATATATTTTTCCATTTTCAATATGACCACTAAAAGGTGGAAATTTCCAACCTTCCCCTACAGGGACTACATCTAATGTCCTAAAACTCCTATATAATTTTCTCCTTCACCATACTGAGCATATCCAATATAGTTATCTGAATTCTTGGTTTTGAATCCCAAATCTTCAGCTATTTCTAATGCTTTGACTAATGCAGCTTTTGGCTTCTCTCCAAAAGGGGCATCTATCTTTAATTCTTCCTTAATACTTCCTATATTAACAAGATCTATAATAGACTTCAATAGTTCATCTTTATAATATTCAATCTTATCATTTAAATTATATAACCCCCATTATAAAAACCAATATATAAGGTATAATCATCACAGGATTTAGTACAAAAGATAAGTCCAAATATTTACTTGATAAAAAATGATAAGAACTTTTTCAAACATATGAATTATGAAATAGCCGCTGAACATGGAGTAACTGACAACGAAGATATGAAAAATAATAGAAAATCAAATAAGGAAAATAGAAAAGACAGTAGGAAATAAAGAAAACCCTAGTTATTACTTAATTTGTAATAACTAGGGTTAATTGTTTGTTTTTTATATTGAGTGAAATTTGTAAATGCTAGTGTCTTACATTATCATAAGTCAAATCTTATATATAAAGTATTATTGTTTATATTTACCCTATAAAGTGTTTTTTGATCCTCATTACTTCTACAATAACAGTTTTTATGATGATAATGACGGACAATGCATAAAATATAGTTCTGTGAACCGATTTATTTTTACTGATAAATGCCCAAATTCCAAATAAAATTCCGATTCCTCCTAAAACCGATAAAACAATGAATGCTTTGTTTCCTGGTCCAAATTTAATTACAGGTACTATTCCCGAATAATCCTTTGCACCAGACATAGCTGACATAATAAATCCTAATAGAAACATACGAAGTGCTAATGTACCCCATCTAGTAATTTGTGGATCTTTTGATAAGACATCTTTTAAAAAAATAACGAATACAACAATTAATCCTGTTGATAAGATAGTTGGAATATTTCCAAAAAATAATTTTATCATAGCCTCCCCCTTATTTTTATTAACTAAATACTTATTATATACACATGATTATGTTTTTTATATCCTAAAATTTTTTTCTATTATAATCATAATTTTTTAAATGGTTTCTTAAATATTCTACCTATCCCCATGGTATTAGTATAATATTGTAGACACAATTTTTCCGAACTATGTGAAATATATAATTATGGAAGAAGTGACTAATTTGACAAAAGGTACACAGAAGAATTTAAAAATACAATTGCAGAACTTTATATTGCCTTTAAAAATAATGTATTTATATCCATCTTTTTTAATAGATATAAATAACAAAAAATATTAATTAATAATAGTAGTATTAAAGTAATAATTGATAAAAGAAAATCATTAACTTTTCCATATAATATAAGACTATATGGAATCCCAAATAGGAATGTTAACATAGAAGTTATAAACAAGCCATTTCTTGGTACTTTCATTAATAAAGTGGTTAATCCAGTAATAAATATTATGAAAGTCACAATTAATAACCCATTTCCAAAAATTATAAGTAATTCTGTCAAGTTAAACAAAGTAAAGGTATATTTCACAAATGTATATTTAGCATATAAGTTTGTCGCAATTAGAGTTATTAAAGAAGAAAAAATAAACATTATCAATGAAATTCCAATAGGCAAAATAGATTTTCCTATAAACAACGACTTAATTGAAATAGGTGTTGAAAGTATGGATTCAAAAGTATGATATACTTTCTCTCCAGCAATAGAATATCCTGTTAACGACATTGGAATTCGAGGTATTCCAATTATCATGATTATAACTGCAATTCTTAAATCTATAGTTTTATAAAAGTAAGCATTCAGTAAAACAAAAATCGCAGGAGCTAAACATTGGATAAAAATACTTCTTTTCATCTGCTTCAAAGTTAAAAAATAACGCAACTCATGATTAAATACTATTATAGATTCTCTCATTATTACACCTCCATTTCATTTGATTGCAGAATCATATTAAAACAATACATCTTCAAAATAAATCTTGTTAAGTTTTGAATTCGTATATTTTATTAAAATAAGATTTATTAATAACATAATAAAAACTAAACACACATATATACTAGTTAGATATGGTATGGTTTTGGTATTTAATGTAACCACAATAGATATTAAGAAAATAGCTATATATAAATGTTTAGATGCTCTACTGTTCGCTATTCTTACATCTTTTGAAGTTAATGAAATAAATGTTACTACTACAGCAATAGAAACCTTCAAATTAAATAGTAATAAAATTAATAATAACGCTTCATATCTACTTAGTATTGGTTGAACGTTTATAATATGATTTATTATACTGAATATTATAATGAGCATGTATTCTACTAAAGACACTAATAACAAATTGAATAACAATTCAATCCAATAGAGTTTTTTCAAATCTACTGATGTAGATAAAATTGATTCAAGAGTATTATTTTCTTTTTCTGAGGCGAAACTTTCTGCCGACCATTGTTTTAATAGGGTAATGCTGAAAATAGCTACAATTGTCATCTGAATTCTTTCTGATAAATTATGGGAAAGAACTGGCATTAGAAGCCCAGAAATAGTTCCAATTATCATAATTAAAAATAGCGTATTTTTCTTCTCATATAAAAATTCATAGTATTGTTTTCGTATAATTGCTTTTATTTCATTCATGCGAATCGCTCTCAACTTTCATATATAAATCTAATAAGCCTGTGGATTTTGTAATAACATTTTCAATGTTAATATTTTTAATAGATAATCTCTTTATTACTTCAGATGTTACGTTTTTCTCCATTGTAATCAAAATTTCATTTTTACTAAGTTCATAATTGATAATTGACTTAATACTTTTCATTGTCTGTTCTATTTCATTGCTTAGATTTTCTAAGTTTTGGGTTGACTGTATTATTATATTTAACTGGCTTTCCATTTCTAATTCCCGAATCGTTTTTGTAACAATATCTTTTCCGTGCTTTAAAATAGAAATTTTATCGCAGGTTCTAACTACCTCATCTAGATTATGAGTAGTAATAATAAAGGTAGTTCCATGTTTTTCACACATATCTAAAATTGTTTCTCTTAATTTTTCTATACTTACAGGATCTAGTCCATTTGTAGGCTCATCCAATAATACAATAGGGGGATTATGCAATATCGCACGAATTAAAGCAACTTTCTTTTTCATACCTGTTGAGAAACCTTTGATTGGTGAGTGTTTTTTGTGTGAAATCTCAAATAATTCTAAAAGCTCATCTATTCGTTTGTCATATTCATTTTTTGAAACTCCATATATTTCCGAATAGTATTTTAAATTTTCATAAACCGTTAATGGTTCATAAAGACCAACATGCTCTGATAATACTCCACATTTGGTCCTTATTTCCCTTCCTTTTTCAATTGGATTTAAACCGAAAACAGAGATTTCACCAGAAGTTGTTGCCATTAATCCAAGCATAAGTCTCAAAGCAGTTGTCTTTCCAGCCCCATTATGTCCTAATAATCCATATATCTCACCTGTATTAATAATAAGATTTAAGTCATTCAATGCTTTTGTTGTTTCGAAATGTTTACAAACATTTTTGAAAATAATTTTATTGATTTTTCTCCCCTCACTTTCTAAATAAACAATATGTCAATAAAATAGTCGCATATAACCATTTTATTAACATAACGTCTGTTTTGATTATTAAAAGATAGAATTACTGAAATATACTTATTTCTATACTATATTAATATGATATAAGTCCTAGCAAAAAGCAAACAAAAGATACTATTAAAGGCAGATAAAAATGTATATACGATTTTGTATATAAAACGCTAGGTTTATCTATGTAATATTTTATACTTTTTATATCTCCAACATCTGCTGACAGCGACATTTTAAGTTGATTTTCAGAAATACATCTCTTCCCATCCACATAATATTCAAATGTAGCTAGCTTTACATTTCTATTCATCATTATCTCTGGAAAAACAAGTTCAATATTTACTATTTTCCCTTGGGTTTCTGCTATTTTATTTCTATCTAAAAACATTGTAATTGATGTTTTTATCGCATACGCCAAAGTCATAGTTGATAAGAAGAAAAAGAAAATATTTTCTGTATCCATGCTTTCAACCTCCCATTTTAAAGCAAAGTTCTAATTTAGGCACTTATATAAATAAAACGTACACATTTTTTCAAACAAATTTTAAGGTACCAACCTAGCATTATCTTGCCATTGATGAGGAATAATATATAACAGAGGGCTATGTATTCTTTCTTTGTTGTAATATTCAAATTTTGCCAATCTAGCAGCAAATTCAAAATATTAAACAATTAACTTCTTCTTTCTTTAATACTGAATAAGAAAACTATATAGAAGCATTATACCTAAAGGTAGGTTTCCCACTCATAAGGGTCAACCTCATCACTAAAAGAATAAGATATCTTATGACTTTCAACATATTTTTCAAATTCAAAGCCTGTATACTAATTTCATAAATCACCTAGAAAATCGTATCTACAATATTATGCTAACGTCACTTGATATTCTTTATATCAGATAATTTCTACACTCGTTCTAAATCAAAAATTATAAATATTTTTAATGATAAGTTTAAAATGTAACTATTCCTTTAAATACTTTAAATAACTTGAATCCTGTTTATAAAAAACACTATCATCATATATTCATCATTTCAATAGTTTTGGACAAATAGTACTCTAATCGGTATGAACAACATTTCATGTCGTTCATACCGATTAGAGTGTCGTTCATCCATTTGGTATTTATTAATTCATAATTTATGATAAAATTATGCTAATATAGATTATTCTTAGGTGATTAAAATGATTTTAATTGATAAATTACATAAATATTTTGAAAAGGAATTTAATTTATCTGAGCTTGATGGTATTAAGTTGAAGTATTCCTTAGAAATTATTTTCAGTGAACTTTCAAAACTTTTTATTTTATTTACTTTGTTTTCAATATTAAGAAAGAAGACTGATTTTATTTATTCATTTTTGACTTTGTTCTTGATTAGAACATTTACAGGAGGTTTACACTTTAAAACATATGGCAAATGTCTAATATTTAGTGGATTATTTTTCTATATATCTATATTTTTAAAAGATTTCATTTCGGTTAATTTTACAATTATATCAATTCTATTTATATTCTCTTTATTTCCAATTATTATGTTTGCTCCCATTACTCATAAATCTAGACCTAGCTATTCTTATAAAAAGAAAAAACAATTTAAAATTATTAGCATAATATTAGTTTCTTCTCATTTTTTAATTTGTTTTTTTGCAGATAAAAGCCCATACTTTATTAACTCTATATGGGTTACAACATTACAATCTATTCAATTACTAATAGCAAAAGGGGGTAATCTTTATGGAAAAAAGAAATTTCTTCAAAAAACCATTTAACATCTTGTGTAACTTATTAATTTTATTAGCACCTTTAGCAATTTCCAATACTGCTTCTATTTTATTTTGGGGTGAACCAGAATGTCCTGATTTTTTAAAAGAGTCAATTCCTAACAAATAACACTCTAAATACTATATAATTTTCTTCATTCATCTTATCATTAAAAATTTCTATTTTACCATTGTATTTTTTTACAAGATCTTTAACATTATAGAGTCCATGACCTCTCCCACTATTTGACTTAATAGAGCTTCCTAATTTAAACATTTTATTTATATTTTTAATGTCTAAATATGGATGTTTATTTTTTAACTCTATAACATCCATATCTTTCTCTTTTTTAAGTTTAAGTATAAGAACATTATCTGCTACTTTTGTTTCAAATCCATTATTTATTAGATTTCCTACAATCTCTATTAGCTCATAATCTTTCAATTTTGTTTTAAAGCCATAATCTTCTATTATTATATTAAAATTTATGCCCAACTTCCCTGCACTTTTTATTTTGCTATATAAAAAACCAGCCAATACTTTATTATCAAGCTTAATTAAATCTATTAAGTTATTATCTATTTTCAGATCATCCATATAATTATTCATGGAATTAACAATACTTTCATGATCCGTACTTGTAATTGTAAGCATCCTTAAAGCTTGAATATGGTTATCAAATTCATGTTGTTTTCTCCTTATTTCATCTATTAATTCATTAATAATAGGGAAATAAGCTTCAAATATCTTTAATTGTTGTTCATCATGTTTGTTTTTCAATCCATCTTTTATAAAAACTAAATTAACATATATAATACCGGAAGAAAAAAACAACATAATAATTGTATCTTTTAAAAACCCACTAATATCCATATGCCAATATAATAATATAGTTGCTAACAATACTAATATATTTAATACTATAGCCTTGAATATCTTATTATTTTCCATAACAAATTTAAACATTAAGTTTATTGGAATATATTTAACCACAAGAATAACCATAACTAATGATATACTCTCTGAAATCATCCCATAAACAAATTCATAATTTATATTTCCTAGGAAAACTTTTAACAAAACTATACTAAAAAGCTGTATAGATATGATTATAATTGTACTTACTATATATACATATATAGTTTCTATAATCTTCATATCATATAGTAGACAAATTATACAACAAATTAAAAATCCTCCAATTAAAAAATTGTAACGCATTGATATATATCTTCCACTTATTCCTGTAATTATTGATGCTCCTAAAATATAAATTGTAACTAAGAACTTATCTATTTTATTATGATTTACTAATTTACTTGATATAATAACATACTCTACTATATCGAATATTGACATTAAAATTAATTCAATTAAATTCATAAATTTTACTCCCTATATAATCTCTATACTTTCTGCCAACTGGAATAGGTAATTCAATTCCATGAAGATAAATATCATTGTTAGCCTTATCAATTTTTTTAATATAATTAAGGTTTATTATATATCCTTTGTGACAACGTATAAAATTAGTAGTTAGCTTGTCCAATAGTTGCTTTAATGTATAAGTAGATAGATCTATAGATTCATTTATCGTTATAATAAATACCTTTTTATTTTTAGCTTCAATATAAATTATTTCATCTTGTTTTACAAGATAAGAATAATCTTTTTGCTTTAATTTAAGATATACCTTTTCCTCTACTATTATTCCATGATTAATTACTGTTCTTAAAGTATTCCTTACTTCTTCCTCTTTAAAAGGTTTTACTATATAGTCATAACAATGTATTTCTTTAAATGCCATCAATTCTCTTGTAGGTATTGCAGTTATAAATATAATAGGGGTTAATTTATAATTATCTATATTTCTTATTTCTTTAGCTAATTCAAATCCTGAATAATCTTTAAGTTGAATATCCAATAAAAACATATCATAATTAGCTTTTTTTATGTAGTTCAAAGCTTTTCCTGCATAGCCAGTTATATCTATTTCTATTTTACTATTTATAGAATTTATTATGGCTTCCAAACCTTTTCCAGTTAACAAATCATCTTCTACTATTAACACCTTGGCCATATACTCACTCCTATATTAGTAATAAATACCTATATTGTTTAATATTCTAGACATCTTCTCATTTTCCTTCTTTCGTATATTATAAGAAAAAGGAGTGATTTTCCCTAAGGGAAAATCACTCCTTTTTATATACAATATTCTATTATTGTTCTACAGTTCTAGAGGATATTAGGTCTACCCCTGTATCTAATAAGTTCTCGATTATTACTTCTCCTTCTTTTACTGGTGGTTTTACTTCTACATTATTTATAACTTTCATTGATTCCATCATTTTAGCTTTAGGTATTCCACCTTTAGTTACCACTGGAAGTCTATTTAAATGGTCACTTTTTAGTTTAACTGTACTTGTTATAACCCTAGTTGGATTGGTTACTTCTTTTATTCCATATTCTGCTCCTCTTTTACAGGTATTACCTTCTACTGTATATCCTTTTAGACTAGTTTCATCCTTCTTTATAGTCAATCTACATCCTCTAGGGCATACTATACAAACTTTTTCATATACTTCCATCTTATTTCCCTCCCTTTTGGATAGATACTTTCAGGTCTCCTATTTCTCCATCTTTTAACTCTGAAGCATTTATTTTTATTTCTTCCATTTCTCCTGGAGCAAATTGTATCTTCTTTATTTCCTTTATAGTTTTATCTCCATTTTCAAGTACTAATTTAGCATCTTTAAATATATCTGTTACCCTCATAAATAAAGTTATATCTTCATCTACATTTTCTACCCTTATTTCTTGAGGTACTATATATCTAACACCTTCTCCTGGTATAGTTCTTACAGTGTGTGAATCTTCTTTTAGTTCATCTTTAACAAATTTAGCTGCACATTTACCAGCTTTTCTACTTTCTCTAGTTACATTGTCAACTAAATCATGGACATGGACTACATTTCCGCAAGCAAATATTCCACTTACACTGGTTTCCATAGATTCGTTAACTATAGGTCCATTGGTTATAGGGTCTATTTCTATATTAGCTTCATTAGATAGTTCGTTTTCTGGAATAAGTCCTACTGAAAGCAACAATGTATCACATTCATACTCTACTTCACTTCCTGGTATAGGTCTTCTATTTTCATCTACTTTTGCTACTACTACCCCTTCTAGTCTATCTCTTCCTTTAATATCTACTATAGTATGGCTTAAAAGTAGTGGTATATCAAAGTCGTCAAGACATTGGACAATATTTCTTGTAAGTCCACCCGAATAAGGCATAAGCTCTACCACTGCTTCTACTTTAGCCCCTTCTAAAGTCATCCTTCTCGCCATTATAAGCCCAATATCTCCTGAGCCTAGTATGACTACTTTTTTTCCCACTTGATAGCCTTCCATGTTTATAAATCTTTGAGCTGTACCTGCTGTAAATATGCCTGCAGGTCTAGTCCCTGGAATAGTTATAGCACCTCTAGGTCTTTCCCTACATCCCATAGCCAGTACAATAGCTTCAGTTTTTATTTGTATAAGTCCATCTTTTGTGTTAATTGCTTCTATATTCCTATCTTCATCTATATGAAGCACCATAGTATCTAATTTATATTCAATTCCCATTTTCTTTAATTCCTTTATGAATCTTTCTGAATACTGTGGTCCTGTTAATTCTTCTTTAAATACATGAAGGCCAAATCCATTATGAATACACTGTTGAAGTATTCCGCCAAGCTCTTTATCCCTTTCTATTACCAATATATTTTCTACGCCGTTTTTTCTAGCTTCAATTGCTGCTGCTAAGCCAGCTGGGCCTCCACCAATGACTACAATTTCATAGCTATCCATTTTTCTGCCCCCTTACTCTTCACCATTTTCAATTTCTTTTGTTTCTCCTGTGAGTATATAAGAATCAGTACCATCTTTAACTATATCTGTCACATCTCTATTTAGTTCTCTTGCCAATATCTCCATAACCCTTGGCATACAAAATCCACCTTGACATCTTCCAAAACCAGCCCTTGTTCTTCTTTTAACTCCATCTACAGTAGTAGCACCTGCATTCCTATTGATACAATCTACTATTTCACCTTCAGTTATAGTTTCACATCTACAGATTATCCTTCCATAACTTGGATCTTTTTTTATCAACTCTGTTTTTTCCTCATTGGACAATTCTGCAAAACGGATTACCTTTTTCCTCTTAGGATTAAAGTCTTCTTTCTCTTCTAAACCACCTGATATATCTTTTACCATTCCAGTTACATATTCTGCTATAGCTGGAGAAGATGTAAGTCCTGGTGATTTAATTCCTCCAACATTTATAAATCCTTTCGCTACTTTTGACTCTTCTATAATAAAATCCCCTGTATCTGGCTCTGCCCTTACACCTGTAAAGTTAGTTATATTCTTATTGAAAGGTATTTCCTCTAAACTTTTTTGTGCAGTTTCTCTTATCATGCTCAATCTATAGCCTGTAGTTTGAGTGGCATCTTTATTTGGTACCACTTCATTGTCTGGCCCTACTATTATATTTCCATGGGCTGTGGGTGAAACTACTATCCCTTTTCCAAACTTTCTAGGACATTGGAATATTACAGTATTTATCATTTCTCCTGCTGCTTTATCAAGTAAATAGTATTGACCACTTCTTGGAGTTATTTTAAAACTACTATCTCCTACCATTTGACTTATTTCATCTGCATATACTCCAGCACAGTTTATAACGTATTTTGCTTTTATTTCTCTTTCATTGGTCTTTATCCTATATCCACTATCTGTACTTTCTATATCCTTTACTTCATTATTTAAATATAGCTCTGCTCCATTGTCCATTGCATTTTCAGCTAATGCTATAGCTAGCTCCCAAGGACTTATAATTCCAGCTGTAGGAGCATATAGAGCTCCAACTACATCTTTACCTATATTAGGTTCCAATTTCTTGATTTTTTCCCTATCTATTATTTCTAATTTAGGTACTCCATTTTTAACTCCTCTTTCATAGAGTTCTTCAATAGTCTCCATATCCTCTCCGCTAAATCCTACTACTAGTGAACCATTCCTTTTAAAAGGCACATCTAATTCTTCACATATCTTATCAAACATAGGGTTCCCTTTTACATTGAAATAAGCCATTTTTGTATTAGGCTTTGCATCATAGCCTGCATGAACTATCCCTGTATTTGCCTTAGTTGCACCACTTGAAATATCATTATCTTTTTCTAATATAACAGTATCTAATTCATATCTTGATAGTTCTCTTGCTATAAATGTACCTGTTATACCTGCACCTATTATGGCTACATCATACATTTATATCTCTCCCTTCTTTTACATATACCAAACTTTTTCATTACTTGTTGATATGGCTACTGCTCCAGAATTTAAACTTCCTATTACATCTTCCTTATCCATTATGAGTCCGCCTGTTATTATAGGTCTTCTAGTTTCTTGCACTAACCTTTTTACAACCTTAGGCATTATTCCTGGAAGTATTTCTACAGCATTAGGCTCAGTCTTTTTTATATTTCTTATACCTGTATCTAAAGATAGTGAATCTAGTACAAAAAGCCTTTGAATAGCAAAAATATCTAATTCTCTTGAATAATTAATAAGACTACTTTTAGTAGTTATTATTCCATGAGGATTTATATTTTTTGCTACATATTCCAGCCCCCAGTTGTCTTTAGATATTCCATCTATTAAATCTAGATGTATATATATTCCTTTATTTTTTCGTCTCACCTTATCTACTATTTCTTTTAAATTTACAATATTTCCCGTTAAAAGGAAAATGTTTTCACAAGGGGAATTTATTGCATTTTCTAGTTTGTCTAGATCATTAACAGCTGCTATTATAGGGTTTATCTCCAATCTTTTAAAAAAATTAGTATCCAAAATAATACCTCCTCAAGGAATTTACTTTTTCTTCCTATTCTAAAAAAGCAAAAAAGTGTACCAAAAATCTGTTTCCAGATTTTTTGATACACTCTCATTATCTCAGCACAATATTTATTTTAACTATATTATATCATCTATATACGTTTTTGTAAATAAATTAGACATACTTTTTTGATTCTCAGTCATTTATTTATAATAATGTCTCAATATATCGTTTATGATTATGTCCTAATATCATAAAAAAATGTATAAATCTAATCCTTCTATTTTTTTAGCTTTAGTTTAGAGTTAGCTGTATCATCAATTATCAGAAATCCTATATTAATGGCTGTTAAATGATCCAAAAAAATCATTTCTATTTATAGACAATGAAAGTATTTTTTAATCTATCATAAGATTGCCGTCAAATTTTTAAATGATTTTGTATGAGTAAAAAAAGCACCTACTATCACTCCCAGTAGGTGCCCCTTTCTTGTATGACTAAGAAATACTATTTAAAATAATTTAAATCATTCTAAATAGCAAAAACTAATGATTTTCAGTTACAATTTCTTTATATTTTTCAGAGTTAATATATATCTCATCTTTTAAAGAATTAAGCTTATATTTCTTTTTACATTTAATCTTATAAATAAAAACTCCTATATTTGCCCCTAAAGATAATATACTCAGTAACAGTAATGCACTAGGATTATGAGAAGATTTTACTGCGAACCTAGATGATTCAGCAAATGTAGGTACTGTTAACGCAAACATTGCATACAATGCTAAACACTGGGCACGATGTTGCAACCAAGCACCTTTTTTAATAAAAAATGTAGAAATAGTACTAGATATAAGTAAAATTAATCCCGCGTAGAAAGAACGATCTGATATACAATTATATGTGTAGGAAAAGTTCCATATATTATAAGCCATAATCCAAAACCATAACTGATCAGGCCAAATCATATCTCTGCTTTTATCGTTTGAAATAAATATTCCACACCATCCTGAAATGGTAAGAATATTTAAAATACCAGCGATACCATTAATAATATTCCAAGGACCACCAATTATAAGTAGACCATTTTCAACTCCATGAATATTAAAACATTGAAAGTCCCGGTATACTGCCTCTAAAATATTAATTGCTAGGATTAGTGGAGGAAACATTATCATAAATCTATTTTTATCTAAGTCTTCAATATATCTTAAAGCCATAAAACCTATAACTCCTGCAAGGGCAGAATAAGTCTTAGTCCAAGCAAACCAATATCCAGATGGAGAATCTACACCTGCTGTTTTAGGCCATACAGCAATAGTCAATACAATAGGCATAATAATATATACTGCAATAGAACAGTATTTGCTTCTTCTAGTTATTTCATTTACTAGAATCAATAAAGCTAATACCAAAAGCGCCATCAATCCAGTATACCATGGTATTTTCTCAAAGAAAAACATTTTTTCCCCTCCTTATGTTTATCTAATATAATGAAATTATAACCATAGCTATTAACAACATAAGATTAACCATCATTAAAACAACTTGGATGCTCTTCTTACTTGTCGCTTCAACAAAATTCGTAAAACTTCTACTTTCAAATTTTTCTTCTAGATATTGTTTATTGGCAATTTGGATAATACCTGCAACAGTCAATGAATTACCTCTAAAAATTAGCCAAAGAGCAGGATCTAATTTCAGTAGAATGCCTATTATAGGTGCAACTAAAACTCCTATATGATATAGGGCAATAGATGAGCTAAATTCATTAGTTACAAATATCCAATTCCATATGGTATATGCAATAATCCACAAAATCATACTAATTGCCCCATCAGATGTTGCAATATAATAATAATCTAGCCAAGTACCTTCAATTAAAAATACTGTTCCTATAAGTGCTATACCAGTAATTACATTACAATACTTTTTCTTTTTTAAATCCGTTAAAGTTGCTTCAAGAATATTGATACATAAAAATATTAATACTATTTTAACGTATAATTCCCCGGGTATAATATCAAAAACTGCAAAAACTATTAATATACGCATTAATAAAAGTGTAGATAGTTTCAATTTTTCAAAGAATACAGTTTCTAGTCTTAATAGAACTATAATTGGTAGAATAACATTAATTGGAATATTACACCATACAGGTTGATATGATGTTATCATTGACACAATTGTGATTAATAGAGTAAGCAAAATTAATAAACCAAGTGTACTAAGATTTTTAAACCAAGATTTATCATTTAGCTTTTCCATTTTTTCCACCTCCTCTAATTTTTTTATATTCTTATTTCTAAATCAGATATAGGATAAGCTTTACAAGAGTGAATATAACCAAATTTTTCGTCAGCATGTCGTAATAAAACACCTCTAGGCATAAATACCTTTCCCGATATTAATTTAATACGACAAAAGCTACATTCTCCACTACGACAACATACATTAATACGAATACCAGCTCTTTCTAAAGATGTTAGTATAGGTTCTCCTGACATAGCAGAAATTTTTTCATCATTATTAATAATAATTGAAAATTCTTCTTTACCACTTAAATCTGAAGGCCAACCTGGTTCATTTTGAATATCTTGACGTGCTCCAAACATTTCTTTTCGTATCATTCGAGGTTCTACATCAAGACTTAAAAGTGCTTCTTCAACAAAATCATTCATTATATGAGGACCACAAATGTAATAGGTATGGTCATGAATATTTTTTACTAAAGATTTAATACAATTTGCATCAATAAATCCAGTAATCCCAGAATAGTCTTTAGGGGGTTCAGAAAGAACTATTGAGTAATCGAAATTTTTATGTTTATTAGCCATATTTATTAATTCATCTTTAAAAAATATAATTTCCTCATTCCTACAACCATAAATTAAATAAATTTTTCTCTTCAACCCAGCTTCTAATACTTCTCTAATCATACTCATAAAAGGTGTAATACCACTTCCACCAGCTATAAATACTGAAGAATCTTTATGGAATACAGGATTGTAATGGAAATTACCACTAGGACCATTTGCAGTAAATTCGTCACCAACTTTTGCCTGATCTAAAAAATAATCTGATACAAACCCAGAATTAATACGAGCAACTGTAATTTCATAATAAGCTCCTTGTTTACTGGAAGAAGAAATACTATATGGACGGCTAGTAAGAACACCATCGATTTCTATAAAGATATTTATATATTGGCCACTTTGAAATACAGGTAATAAGCCTTTCTTAGGAACCAATCGAAAAGTTTTTGCATACTTATTAACTTCAATAATTTCAGATACAACTAATTGTAATTCTTTTGGATGAAGTCTATTAATTATACGTTCTTTACGTCCTTTTTCCAGACTATAATTTTTTCCATATTTTTTGCTAACTTCAATATCCTTTAATATTTCAGGCCCATTATCCATTTGTCTTATAATTAATTCTTTCATATCACTCATTTTCTTCCCTCCTTGCTTAATAACTCATCTACAACAGAGCTAGCATACATATAATTAGGCCCAAATCCACAAATATTGACCCAGCCATTTGCAAAAGTTAAATTTTTAATTAAACTTTCCCTTGGGAAAAAATAAACAGAAGATTTTAAATCCTGTTCAAAACCATATATAGCCCCTTCAGGATGATTTAAATAGCGCATATGGGTTAAAGGAGTTGCAACTTCTATTTCTTCAATATGAGAACGAATGCCATGGAACTTTTCCTCTAATCGGTTAATAATAATATTAGCAGCCTTATACTTAGTTTCATAATATTCATCTATAGAAAGTTCCATCCAAGGCTTTCCATATTTTAATGAACCTGCTGTAATTACACTTGTACCTGGTGGACTAACTGTTGGATCATCTATTGTATAACAGGTAGTAATTATTGGATCCTTATCTGGCATAAGATTATAAGAGTTTTGGAATGCTTCATTACAATCCGTATCAGCATAAATTAAGTTAAAGGAGTCTGTAAAACCAATTTTTTCTGGAGGACAATCTAACCCTATAAAGCAAGTAAGAGCTGAAATTCCTACCTTATATCCACTTAGATATTCTTTTGCATTAATCATTGTATTTTCTTGTCTTATCAACTTAAAATAAGTATCAATAGGTGAGATCCCTGAAACAACTATGTCACAGGAATATTCATTTCCTTCTTCATCAACTACACCAACAACAGTACCATTTTCTACAATAATCTCTTCTGCGCCACAATTATACTTTATTATTCCATTATTTTCGCTAATGACTTCAGCCAATGCTTGGGAAATTACTTGCGATCCTCCCTTTAAATAATATGGTTTGTCTGTCATATAAATAGCTGTACAACGAGCTAAAATAGAAAAAGGGAATCTTTCCGGTGGAACACCCATGAAGCACCAATACGCATTTAAGCATAGTTGTAATTCTTTACTTTGAAAAAATTCATCTAATACTTCCTGTGTACTTCTTAGTCCATACTTTGCTAACACAGGGAACTTTCTTCTAAATAATGTCTTAGTAAGAGATTTCCTAATAGCTCCAGGTTCACCTGTAGAATCAGCTTGCATCTTTAGAAACCTCTCTGTCTCACAATCAAATCCAAAGACCGTTTCGAAATAGTTTAATATATTTTGCTTCTCTTCTGGAAATCGTTTGCATAAGACTTCTTCAGCTTCCTTTCTATCTGCAGGTAAAGATTGTTCAAAGCCATCTGGAAGATTGATTTTGAATAAAGATTTGATCGGAACCCATTCAATTTTGTCTTCAATACCATATTGTCTAAAAAGTTCTCTTAATGGCCCAGGATTTTCTAGACTTCCCATTGAACTTAACTGATGTAATGCCACCTCAAACTCAAAACGTCCACGCCTAAAGGTAGTTCCACATCCTCCTGGTATATTATGTTTTTCTAAAACAAGAACCTTTTTACCATTTAGTGCAAGCTTTGCAGCAGATGACAATCCACCATTACCTGCACCAATGACAATATAATCATAATGCATTTTTATACCTCCCTTTTTCATAGTTTATATAAATTTAATATTTAACAAAATATGATTCACCGAATACCATTCTATACATAGTATGCTATATGTTTTAATTAATGTCAATATTTTCACAAAATAAATATTAACTTGTTTTGATACTATTTTAAAAAATATGGTACTATATAATATAAAGAAATTATAAAGGAGAAAATATTAAATGAAACAATTAAATAAAAGACAAAGACAAGCCCTAGCCACAAAATTAAAAATCACTGAAAAAGCCATGGAATTAATTAAAACTTATGGCTTAGATTCTATTAAAGTTACAGATATTTGTGAAAGCGCTAATATTTCTGTTGGAGCATTTTATCATTATTTTAATTCAAAGCAAGATTTAATTGAAAATGCCTATATGAAAATAGACCTATTAGTGGAAAAAAATGTGGAAGGTTTACAATATGATAGTAGCTACGATAAGGTTATTGAAATATTCCGACAAGCCATGAATAATATAGAAGAACTTGGATATAAATTTATGTCTGATATATTCAAGCATATAGTTATCCACCCTCCAAAATATTCAATACTGGGAACCCGTTATCCTTATAATGCAATTAGAAAATCCATTGAAGAAGGTATAAAATCTGGTGAGTTTATACCTTCAACAAATGCTGCTGAATTGTCCCACGATTGTATGCGTATTGGACGTGGACTAATTTTTGACTGGTGCTTATATGAAGGAAGTTATTCTCTATCTCAAGAAACAGAAAGACTAGTAAGGATACTACTTAATGATTTTGTAAATAAATAGTAAACAATATTATAACATGGGATTTAATACAAAAAGCTATTTAAAAAGTTATAAAATTAAATACTTTTTAGACCTGATCTATGTACAATAAAAAGGGGAAATTTTTACTTTCATATTTCCATAAAAATCATATAAAAATTTATTTATAGTTTCCATGATAGTATTTCATTAATTTTGAGTGTTATTATTAACCATAATATACTTACTAATCAACCTAAACATAATTTATGTGAATTACTGTCCGTAGGTCAGCTGGATTCCCACCGTTTTGGGTATATATACATTGATACAATGTAATAACTCAAAATAAAATCGCAATGAGAATCCTGTGTCAATTTTACCTAAACAACTAAACTTTTGCGATGTTTCTAAAGATTTTGACAAGTTTTATAATCAAAATCAAAACAATTTACTTTCTTTATTAAATAAATTTATTCCACTTTCCTTTTAGCAAATACAAATTTATCTAATTGATCAAATATCCTTGTGGATAATAGAGAATCTTAAGCTCATTATGCATAAGAACAATACTATTGTTTTTGTATTCCATTGTAATATAATATACTTTTATTCATCTTTATCTAATTTAGGATATCCTAATCTATCTAGTACCATATTATAACCATCTGCTCCGTAGTTCAATGCTCTACTTATCCTACTGATGGTAGCTGTACTAGCCCCTGTTTTCTCTTCAATTTCATTATAAGTTCTATTCATTCTAAGTAATTTTGCTACTTCAAGTCTTTGGCTAATAGCTTGTATTTCTTTTACAGTGCATATATCTTCAAAAAAACGATAACATTCTTCCATATTTTCAAGTTTAAGTATTGCTTCAAATAATGAATCTACCTGATCACTCTTTATTCTAGAATTATAATCCATAAAATCACACCCCCTTTATCTCGTTACTCCTTTAATTCTACTTTTTTCTTCAAATACCTTCTGCAATATAAAATTTTACATTTTTTTAATTAATTATAAAAAAGAAGCTATCACATTATCTTAAATAACGATAAAGTGATAGCTTCTCCTAACTACTTATTAAAATAATCCTTTTATTTCACCATCTTTGGTTATATCCATATTATTTGCTGCTGGTACCTTTGGAAGGCCTGGCATAGTCATTACATCTCCTGTTAGTGCTACTAAAAATTTAGCCCCTGCCGATATCTTAATCTCTCTTACTGTGATTTTAAATCCACTTGGTCTTCCTAATAGGTCTGGATTATCAGATAGGGAGTACTGGGTCTTAGCCATACATATAGGCATTTTATCAAGCCCAAGCTTTTCAATTTGTTTAATTTCCTTCAAAGCCTTTTGAGTAAATTCTACTCCATCAGCACCATAAATATCTTTAGCTATTTTTTCTGCCTTTTCCACTATAGTAGAATTTTCATCATACAATACTTTAAAGTTTGACGGAGTACTTTCTACAACTTCAACTACCTTTTTAGCTAATTCTATTCCTCCTTCTCCACCTTTTGCCCATACTTCTGAATGTACTACTTCTACTCCCAATTCTTTACATTTATTAAATACAAGCTCTAATTCATTGTCTGTATCTGTTGGGAAATGGTTTATAGCTACTACTACTGGAACGCCATAGCCTTTTACATTTTCTATATGTTTTTCTAAGTTTTCAAATCCAACTTCTAACGCTTCTAAATTCTCTTCATTTAATTCTGTTTTTTCAACTCCACCATGAAGTTTTAATGCTCTAACAGTGGCAACTATCACTGCTGCATCAGGTTTTAAGTCTGCAAACCTACATTTAATATCAAAGAACTTTTCCGCACCTAAATCTGCACCAAAGCCTGCCTCTGTAATAGTATATTCTGCTAATTTTAAAGACATCTTTGTTGCCAACACACTATTGCAACCATGGGCAATATTTGCAAAAGGTCCACCATGAATGAAAGCTGGAGTATTTTCCAATGTTTGAACTAGGTTTGGTTGTAGTGCATCTTTAAGAAGCAATGTAAGAGCACCTTCAGCATTTAAATCCCTTGCATGTACTGGTTCTCCATTATAATCATAAGCTACTAATATATTTCCTAATCTTTCTTTTAAATCTTCTAAATCATTTGCTAAACAAAGGATAGCCATTATTTCAGATGCTACAGTAATATCAAAACTATCTTCTCTTGGTACACCATTAGGCTTTCCACCTAAGCCAACAACTATATTTCTAAGAGCTCTGTCATTCATATCCAATACCCTTTTCCAAGTAATTCTTCTTGGATCTATTCCAAGTTCATTTCCTTGATGGATATGATTGTCAAGTAATGCAGAAAGTAAGTTGTGAGCAGTAGTTATAGCATGGATATCCCCTGTGAAATGTAGGTTAATATCCTCCATAGGTACTACTTGGGCATATCCTCCTCCTGCAGCTCCTCCTTTAATTCCAAAACAAGGCCCTAAAGAAGGCTCTCTAAGTGCAGATATAGCAGTTTTGCCAATCTTATTTAATGCCATACTTAAACCAATATTCATCGTAGTCTTTCCTTCTCCAGCTGGAGTTGGATTTATAGCTGTAACTAAAACCAACTTCCCATCTGGACGATCTTCTCTTTCTTTCAATACATCCAATGAAACTTTAGCTTTATAATCACCATATAACTCCAAATCCCTCCTCCTAAGTCCTAATTGTTTTGCAATTTCCTCAATAGGTTTCATTTTTGATTCTTGAGCAATCTGAACATCAGTTTTCATAGCTTTCCCCCTCACTTAATTTTATCCATAATCTCTGGATAATTTATTAAATATCTTAAGTTTAAAATCCTATTAACCATAAAAGTGCATATTCTCCCTTATTAAAGACTAATACCCTACTAAATATTAATTATGCTATAAATAGAATGTTTCTCTTATTAGATATCATTATACCAAATTTTCCTTAAAATGAAAATTTAAAGTATTCTATATATTTTAACTTTAAAAATAAATACCTGCTATAGATAATATATAGCAGGCTCTTTAATTTTAAAACTATTTTTGTTATTTTTATATCATAAATCTAATTATAAATAAAACACTTAGTATATACATCACTATAGATACTTGTTTTCCTTTACCTGTAAGTAATTTTAAAATCACATAAGATAACATTCCAAATACTATTCCTTCAGCAATACTATATGCTAAAGGCATCATAAGAATTGTTAAAAATGCTGGTATAGCTTCTGTAAAATCATCTAAATCTATTTCTTTTATTGGACTCATCATGAAAAGCCCTACTAGTATAAGAGCTGGTCCTGTAGCTGAAGCCGGTACCATTGTAAACAATGGTGCAAATAATAATGAAAGAGCAAACATACCTGCAGTAGATAGTGCTGTAAGTCCAGTTCTGCCTCCTTCGGCTACTCCTGAAGCACTTTCAACAAATGTTGTTACAGTACTCGTTCCTAGACATGCTCCTCCTATTGTACCTACAGCATCGGCAAACAACGCTTTACTGACCCTTGGAAGTTTTCCTTCTTCATCTAACATATTTGCCTTAGAAGCTACACCTGTTAAAGTTCCGATAGTGTCGAATATATCTACAAATAAGAAAGTAAATACTACTACTATCATATCTTTAGAAAGAATATTATTCCATTCAAATTGGAAAGCAACCTTACTTAAAGATGGTGGCAAACTCATTATTTTACCGCCTTCTGGCAATATTGTAACTCCCATAGGTATACCTATAATTGTAGTAGTTATAATTCCTATAAGTAATGCGCCTTTTACATTTTTAGCTAATAAAACACCTGTTATTATAAGTCCAATCAGTGCTAATAGTGCTTCTGGTTCGTTTATAGCTCCTAGAGCAAGAGGTACTCCTTCTCCTTGAACTACTATTCCTGCTGAATTAAGTCCTATAAAAGCTATAAATAATCCAATACCTACCGAAACAGCTTTTTTTAGATTTATAGGTATAGCATCAAAAATAGCTTCTCTCGCTTTAACAAAAGACAATAGTATGAAAATAATACCTTCTATAAATACTGCTGTTAATGCAAACTGCCATGAATACCCCATTTCTAATACAACTGTATAAGCAAAGAAAGCATTAAGACCCATACCTGGTGCCAATGCAAAAGGATATTTTGCATAAAGAGCCATTATCAATGTAGCTATAACTGCAGATAGTGCTGTAGCTGTGAATATTCCTCCCTTATCCATTCCAGTTTTTGAAAGGACTAAAGGATTCACTGCTAGAATGTAAGCCATAGTCATAAATGTAGTAATTCCTGCTAATATTTCTGTTTTTACATCAGTATTATGTTCCTTTAGTTTAAAAAAGTTTTCCATGATTCTCCTCCTTCGTTTAACTCTTACTTTATATTATTCCAATATCTTTCCTATAGCAAAGACCATCAAATTTTATTTTGTCTATATTTTTATAAACTTTTTCTCTAGCCTCTTGGAGAGTATCTCCTAAAGCTGTTACAGATAAAACCCTTCCTCCATTAGTTAATAGCTTCCCATCTTCCATTTTTGTTCCATTGTGAAAAAGTATTATATCCTTATCTAGCTCTTTAGTTCCTATTATTTCTTTCCCTTTTTCATATTCTACTGGATATCCTTTAGATGTTAAAACTACTGTAACACATTTTTTATCTGTCCATTTTAAATCTTCTTCTTTTAAACTTCCATCCATAGTTTTTTCAAATACATCTACAATATCATTTTCCAATCTAGGTAAAACCACTTCTGTTTCTGGATCTCCAAATCTTACATTAAACTCTAAAACTTTAGGTCCATCTTCTGTCAACATAAGTCCTATAAATAAGATACCTCTAAAATCTATATCCTCATTTTTAAATCCAATTTTTATATTCTCTAATATACTTTTCTTTATTTCTTTCTTTAATTTATCAGCCATTACTGGATTAGGCGAAAAACAACCTACTCCACCAGTATTTGGCCCTTTATCTCCTTCAAATATCTTCTTGTAATCCCTTGCACTTTCCATAGGTATTATATTTTCACTGGATACAAAGCAAAGCAAGGAAGTTTCTGTTCCTTCTAAAAATTCTTCTATTAAAATTTCTTCTCCTGATAAGCCAAATTTCTTATCTACCATTATTTCTTCAATGGCCTTGATTCCTTCTTCCTTGGTTTTGCATATAATAACGCCTTTGCCTGCACAAAGACCATCTGCTTTTATAACTATTGGGTAGTTTAGACTATCTAAAAAGCTAATTGCGGCTTTTGCTTCTTTAAAAACCTTATACTTTCCTGTTGGAATATTGTATTTTTCCATAAACTCTTTAGATACTATCTTGCTTCCTTCTAAAATTGCACCTTTCTTTTTAGGTCCAAATATCCTAAGACCTTTCTCATTAAATCTATCTACTATTCCATTAACTAAAGGATCTTCTGGACCTACAACAGTTAGATCTATATCTTTGCTTATTGCAAAATCCAATAAAAGATCTATATCTTTTGGATTTATATTCACATTTTCAGCTACCTGAAGAGTTCCACCATTACCCGGTGCACAATATATTTTTGATACCCTCTTGCTTTCAGATAGCTTGTGACATAATGCATGCTCTCTTCCTCCACTGCCTATAACTAAAATTTTCATATCTATCCCTTCCTTCTAAATGGAATAATCAGTGTTTAAAATGTCTCATATGTGTAAATACCATAGCCATATTGTTTTCATCTGCCGCCTTAATAGATTCTTCATCTCTAATAGAGCCACCTGGTTGAATAACTGCTGTAACTCCTGCCTTAGCTAATGCTTCAATAGAGTCTCCAAATGGGAAAAATCCATCAGAAGCTAATACACTTCCCTTTACTTTTTCTCCACTATGTTCTATAGCCTGTTCTACAGCCCATATCCTATTTGTCTGACCCATTCCAATACCTATTGTTCCTTTATCTTTTACAAGAACAACTGAGTTACTCTTTACATTCTTAACTGCTTTCCATGCAAACACTAGCTCTTCTAACTCTTTTTCTGTAGGTTTTCTCTTAGTTACAACTTCCAAGTCCTCTTTTAAAAGGACTGTATCCCTTTCTTGTACTAAGATACCTCCTAGAACCTTTTTAACATCATAGGATTTATAATCATTTTTCATAATATCTTTTAATTCTAAAAGTCTAATATTTTTCTTAGACTTTAGTATTTCCAATGCCTGTTTTGTATAGTATGGTGCTACTACTACTTCAATAAAAATATTATTTATCATTTCTGCTACTTCTTCATCTACTTCCCTATTTGCTGCTATTATACCACCAAAGATAGATACTTTATCTGATTCATAAGCTTTTTTATATGCTTCTAAAAGATTTTCTCCACTTCCTATACCACAAGGATTAGCATGTTTTACTGCTACTACTGTAGGCTCTTCAAATTCTTTAAGTATTTCTAATGCTCCATTTGTATCATTTATGTTATTAAAAGATAGTTCTTTTCCATGTAATTGAGTAGTCCCTGTAAGGGTTCCTCTATTATCCCCTACTTCCCTATAAAATGCTGCTTTTTGGTGAGGATTTTCTCCATATCTTAAACCAACTTTTTCTTCAAAAGTTAAAGTAATAGTATCTGGAAAATCTACATTATCTTTTTCATTGAAGTAATTAGCTATAAGGGTATCATAGTTACTTGTATATTGGAATACCTTCCTTGCAAGGATTCCTCTAGTTTTTAAACTAGTTTCCCCGTTTTTTCTTAATTCATCTATTACCTTTTCATAATCTTTCGGATCTACTATAACTGTTACATATCTATAGTTTTTTGCTGCTGCCCTAATCATTGAAGGGCCGCCAATATCGATGTTTTCAATTACTTCTTCATGGGTTACTCCTTCTTTTAGTACAGTTTGTTTAAATGGATATAGATTGTTTACTACTAAATCTATTGGCTTCATATCCAGTTCTTTCAATGTTTTCACATGTTCTTCATTCTGTCTTACATGAAGAAGACCACCATGAATACTAGGATGAAGAGTTTTAACCCTTCCATCAAAAGCTTCTGGAAATCCTGTTATATCTGAAATATCTATTACTTCCAATCCTGCCTCTTGTAAAGCTTTTTTAGTTCCACCTGTAGATATTATTTCCCATCCTAAATCTACTAATTTCTTTGAAAAGTCTACAATGCCAGTTTTGTCCCAAACACTAATAAGTGCCCTTTTCATATTATCACCTCAATATAGTTACTTTTCTATCTTCTAGTTTTATATTCCTATCACAAAACAACTTTACAGCTTCAGCCAATATTTCATGTTCTACCTCTAAAACTCTATCTTTCAATGTTTCTACTGTATCCTGATCTTTTACTTCTACTGTTTTCTGAAGTATTATAGGTCCTGTATCCGTTCCCTCATCAACAAAATGGACCGTTGCTCCCGTTACTTTTACTCCATACCTTAGGACCTCTTTGTGGACTTTCTCCCCATAATAGCCTTTCCCACAAAAGCTAGGTATTAATGATGGATGGATATTTATTATTCTTCCACTATATTCCCTTACAAATTCTTTAGACAAGACCCTTAAATATCCAGCCAATACTACTAAATCAATTTCCCTATTTTTAAATGTTTCAATAACTTTCCTATTGTATTCTTCCTCTGAACCAAAGCTTTTTCTATCTATATATAAAGCTTCAATTCCTTCTTTTTCTGCCCGTTTTAATCCATAAGCATCTTTTTTATTGGACACAACCAGTTTTATTTCCCCATTTATATATCCACTTTTTGTACCATCCATTAGACATTGAAGATTGGTACCGCTACCAGATATTAAAACTCCAATTTTTATTGGTGACATAGTATTACCCTTTCTTCTTCAGTTTTTATTTCTCCAAGAAGAACTGCCTTTTCACCTTTTTCATTTAAAAATGATAGTACATCATCTATTTCATCTTTTCCTACAACGAAAACAATTCCTATACCCATATTAAATGTGCTATACATCTCATCTGTATCTATATCTCCATATTCTTGAATTAAATCAAATATATATGGTCTTTCAATATCTTTAGTATTTATAACTGCAGTAAGGCCTTCAGGAAGCATCCTTGGAATATTTTCATAGAACCCACCGCCAGTAATATGACTAATTCCTTTAAGATTAAAGTTTTCTATTAAATCATATAGTGGATTTGTATATATTCTTGTAGGTTTTAAAAGTGCTTCTCCCAATGTAGATTTAAGTTCAGGAATATATTTATCAACATCTAATTTAGCCTTATCAAAGAATATTTTCCTAACTAAAGAGTAACCATTGCTATGAACCCCACTTGATGGAAGACCTACAACTAAATCCCCTTCTTCAATAGCTGAGCCATCTATTATCTTGTCTTTATCTACTATACCTACACCAAAACCTGCCATATCATATTCTCCGTCTTGATAAAATCCTGGCATTTCTGCTGTTTCCCCTCCTATTAAAGCACAGCCACCTTTTATACAACCGTTAGCTACTCCTTCAACTATCTTAGCCATCTTTTCAGGTTCAAGCTTTCCTGTAGCTATATAATCAAGGAAAAATAATGGTTTTGCTCCTTGACATAGAATGTCATTTACACACATAGCCACACAATCTTCACCTACAGTATCATGTTTGTCCATCATAAATGCAATTTTCAACTTAGTTCCTACTCCATCTGTTCCAGATACCAATACAGGTTCATTATATTTTTCCTTATCTAGAGCAAATAATCCACTAAAACCACCTACATTTGAAAGTACTCCTTCTGTATATGTCTTATTTATAAAGCTTTTTATAAGTTGTACTTCTTTGTATCCAGCCTCTTTATTGACTCCAGCTTCTTTATAAGTTAGTTTCATATCTTTCTCCTTTCTTATACATCTTCAATATCCATAGGATAGTTTTCATCAAAACAACCTGTGCAAAACACATCTTCTCCTCCTGTCCCATCTATAAGGCCTTGTAAAGATAGGTAATTAAGAGAATCTGCTCCTATTGTTTCTCTTATTTCTTCTATAGATTTATCAGAAGCAATTAAATTTTTCCTCTTGGTAGTATCCAATCCAAAGTAACAAGGAAATATTACAGGAGGGGAGCTTATTCTAACATGGACTTCACTTGCTCCTGCCTTCTTAAGCATTGTTACTATTGATCTCATTGTAGTACCTCTAACTATAGAATCATCTACAAGTACTACTTTCTTCCCTTCTACATTTTCTTCTAATACATTTAGCTTTATCCTTACTCCTTGTTCCCTTAGTTCCTGAGTTGGCTTTATAAAAGTTCTTCCTACATATCTATTTTTTATTAACCCTTCATCATAAGGTATACCCGAAGCTTCTGCATATCCTATAGCTGCAACTGTTCCTGAATCTGGAGCTGAAATAACTATATCTCCATCTGCAGGCCATTCCTTAGCAAGTATTTGGCCTGCCTTTCTTCTAGCTAAATAAATAGTTTTTCCATCTATTTTGCTATCTGGTCTAGCCATATATATAAGTTCAAATATACAAAGTTTTTTATTGTACTCTTTACCAGTCTTTATACTTTTTAGCTCTCCATCACTTATAACTACCATTTCTCCTGGTTCTACATCTCTTATATAAGTAGCTCCTATAGTATCAAAAGCACAAGTTTCAGAAGATAGTATATAGTTATCTCCAAATTTACCTATAGATAGTGGTTTAATTCCATAAGGATCTCTCACTCCAATAAGTCTATCTAATGTCATAAGTACTAGTGAATAAGAACCTTTAACCATCTTTAAAGATTTTTGTATAGCTATTTCTATATCATCTTTGTGAAACCTAGCTATTAGATTTGCTATTACTTCCGTATCTGTATTTGTTGAAAATATAACTCCGTCATCTTCTAACTTTTCTCTTAACTGTCTAGAATTTATTAAATTACCATCATTGGCTAGGGCTAGTGCACCTTTTTTATATCCAACTACTAATGGCTGAGCACTTAATGAAATTTCTTCTTCCCCATTATCTTTCGATTCTACATGACCTATGCCTATATTGCCTCTAAATCTACTTAATGTTTCTTTTGGAAAAACTTCATGGACTAGTCCTGCGTCTTTAAAATAATCTATAAATCCATTTTTATTTACTGCGATTCCAGCACTTTCTTGTCCCCTATGTTGTAGTGCATACATTCCATAGTATAGCATTTTGGAAATATCTTTATTTTCCTTATCATATATTCCAATAATTCCGCACAAATTGACCACCCTTTCAGGCCTTAGTTAAGTTTATTTACTACCTCTTTATCCATTTCACTAACTTCCCTAGCCATTTGTTCTTTATATTCCTTAAGCTTTTCTTTCAATCCATCATATTTTATTGACAACATTTGTACTGCTAGAATACCTGCATTTTCTCCCCCATTAATAGCTACTGTAGCTACTGGAACACCTTTTGGCATCTGTACTATAGAAAGTAAAGAGTCTAATCCATCCATAGTAGATGATTTAATAGGTAAACCTATAATAGGTAAAGTGCTAACTCCTGCTAAAACTCCTGCTAAATGGGCTGCCTTTCCTGCAGCAGCAATAATCACTTCTATACCATTTTCTTCTGCATTTCTTACAAACTCTATAGCTTCAAATGGAGTTCTATGGGCTGATATAACCCTTACTTCAGACTCTATTCCAAAATTATCTAAAACCTTAACTGTCTTTTTCACTATATCTATATCAGATATACTTCCCATAACAACAGCAACTTTCATGAGTATACCCCCTAAAGTTTGTTATTTGTAATATTTTAGATAATTGGCTAAGCCAATTATCTAAAATATCCTACTCCTGCCTCAAATATCCTTTGATCTTTTTCTCCTGGGATATTTTTACAAACATTTTTTCCTATTCTTTCTGAATGTCCCATCTTACCTAGAACCCTACCATCAGGACTTGTTATAGATTCTACTCCTAATAATGAACCATTTGGATTGAAATCTACATATCTAGTGGCTATTTGACCATTTTTTATAAGTTTTTCTAATTCAGCTTCATTTGCAACAAACCTTCCCTCACCATGAGAAATAGGCATTGTATATACTTCTCCTACTTTGGTATTGCCAAGCCAAGGTGAAAGATTTGAAACTATTTCTGTTTTTGCCATAGTAGAAACATGGCTTCCTATACTATTAAAAGTAAGGGTTGGTGAACTTTCATCTATCTCTCTTATTTCTCCATAAGGTAAAAGTCCTAGCTTTATAAGAGCTTGAAATCCGTTACATATACCTAAAATAAGTCCATCTCTTTTTTCAAGAAGATTCATTGTAGCTTCTTTTACATATGGATTTCTAAATACTGTGGCTATAAACTTACCGGATCCATCTGGTTCATCTCCACCACTAAATCCTCCAGGGATAGCAATTATTTGAGACTGATTTATAAGTTTCACCATTTCTTCTATAGAATATTTAATATCTTCTTTATTTAGATTTCTAAATACAAAAGTTTCTACTGCTCCTCCAGCCTTTTCAAAAGCCCTTTCTGTATCCCATTCACAATTTGTTCCTGGAAATACAGGAATAAATACCCTTGGCTTTCCAAGTCTACCTTCAAAATTAACCTTTGGTCCATTAGTATATCTAATATCAATATCCTTTTCTTCTGTCTCTGCTTTTATTGGGAATATATCTTCTAATGGTTCTTCCCATTCAGCCATTAACTTATCTAAATCTATTTTTTCCTGGGAAATTTCAATATATTCTCCAGCATGAGTAGCTCCAAGTACTTCAAAATCCACACTTTCAAATATTTTTTTAATATTCTCCGATTTATCTATTTCAAGTATTATAGAACCATATTTAGGAGTAAATAGTTCTTTTTTATCTACATCTTCATTGAATCTAAATCCAATTTTATTTCCAAAGCACATTTCTGAAATACTTCTGCCAATTCCGCCTATTTTAACTGTTGAAGCAGAAAGTACTTTTCCATCTTCTATTAGTTCATATATTCTACTATAGTTTCTGTCCATCTGTTCAAAGTTTGGCATTCCTTTTTCATCTATATCTAGTGGAAGTAATATTACAAAGCTTCCACTTTTCTTAAACTCTGGAGAAACTACCTTATCTGCCTTTCCTACATTTACCGCAAAAGATATAAGGGTTGGAGGAACATCTAAATCGTTGAAGGTACCTGACATGCTATCTTTTCCTCCAATACTAGGAATATTAAGTTCCTTTTGAGCTACAAAAGCTCCTAACACAGCACTAAAAGGTTTCCCCCATCTTCTTTTGTCTTCACCTAGTTTTTCAAAATACTCTTGGAAAGTCAGTCTAGTCTTTTTATAATTTCCACCTATAGCCACAATCTTTGCTACAGATTCAATTACTGCATAAAGTCCACCATGGAAAGGACTCCATTTTGAAAGTTTTGGATCAAATCCATAAGTCATTATTGAACAAGTATTGGTTTCTCCTTCCAATACAGGAATCTTGGACACCATTCCTTCTACTGGAGTCTGTCTATACTCTCCACCAAGAGGCATATGAACAGTTCCACAACCTATAGTATTGTCAAATTTCTCTACCAATCCTTTTTGACTAGCCGTATTTAAATCCTTCATATTTAAAGTCCAAGCTGTCTTAATATCATCTAAGTTTTCTTCTACTTCCTGTGGTATATCCTTTAAATAACTGTCTTCCATGGGCTGTTCTACAAATACTTTAGTAAATTTCTCAGTTCCATTTGTATCTAAGAACTTTCTTGAAATATCTACTATAGTATCCCCTTCCCATTCCATTACAAGCCTATCTGTATCTGTAACATTAGCTACTATAGTCATCTCTACATTTTCTTCTTCTGTATATTTCTTGAACTCTTCTAAATCTTCCCTATCTATAACTACTGCCATTCTTTCTTGAGATTCAGAAAGGGCTATTTCCGTTCCGTCTAATCCTTCATATTTTTTAGGTACTTTGTCTAAGTCTATATAAAGTCCATCTGCCAATTCTCCAATAGCTACTGAAACTCCACCTGCTCCAAAGTCATTACATCTTTTAATCATCTTGCTTACTTCTGGTTTTCTAAATAGTCTTTGTATTTTTCTTTCTATTGGAGGGTTACCTTTCTGAACTTCTGAGCCACAAGTATATAGTGATTCTTCATCATGTTCCTTTGATGAGCCTACTGCTCCTCCTAATCCATCTCTTCCTGTTCTTCCACCTACCAATAATACTAAATCTCCATTTTCAGGTCTCTTCCTTATTACATTTTCCTTAGGGCTTGCTCCAAGTACAGCTCCTACTTCCATTTTCTTTGCAATATATCCATTGTCATAAATCTCTCTTACATATCCAGTAGAAACTCCAATTTGATTTCCATAAGAACTATATCCTTTCATAGCATCTATAGTTATTCTTCTTTGAGGTAATTTTCCTTGCAATGTATCTTCAATTTTCTGTCTTGGATTTCCACTGCCTGTTATTCTCATAGCTTGATATACATAACTTCTTCCTGAAAGTGGGTCTCTAATAGCTCCACCAAGACAAGTTGCTGCACCACCAAAAGGTTCTATTTCTGTTGGATGGTTATGAGTTTCATTCTTAAACATCAATAACCACTTTTCATTTTTTCCGTCTACATCTACATCTATTTCAATACTTGCTGCATTTATTTCTTCTGATTTTTCTAAATCATCAAGTAACCCTTTCTTCGAAAGGTTCTTACCCATTATAGTACCCATATCCATTAAAGAAACTGGTTTTTCTCTGTCTTCATATACATATTCTCTAGTACTTAAATATTCTTTAAGGGCCTTTTCAAATATAGAGCTATAGAATCCTTCTTCAATATCTATATTTTCAATCCTAGTATTGAAAGTTGTATGTCTACAATGGTCTGACCAATAGGTGTCTATTACCTTTAACTCTGTTATAGTAGGATTTCTTTTTTCTGTATTCTTAAAGTATTCTTGGCAAAATAGCAAGTCTCCAATATCCATAGCAAATCCTATTTCATCTCTTAAACTTTCCAACTCTTCCTTGGTTTTATCTACAAATCCATTAACTGTCTCTACTTTCCTCGCCACTTCCCACTCTACTTCTAGAGTTTCTAATTCTAGTGGAACTTCTCTACATTCAACACTATTTATATGATAATCTTTAATTTTTTCTAATTCATTATTTCCAATTTTTCCTTGAAGAACTATCACTTTAGAGCTGCCTACTTTATATCCGCTTTTTTCTGTAAGTATTTCTAAACATTGTACTGCTGAGTCTGCTCTTTGATCATATTGTCCTGGAAGATATTCTACTCTAAAATAAGATTCATCTTCAGCTATAGGAAAACTATTTTCATATACTAAATCTACATTTGGTTCCGAAAAAATAGTGTTTATAGCTTTTTTATATTCTTCTTCAGAAATATTTCCAATTTGATAATAGTTTAGTACCCTGATATTTTCCAATCCTTCAATATTAAGATTTTCTTTTAAATCTCTATAAAGCTTTTTTGCTTCTATATCAAATCCGCTTTTCTTCTCTACAAACAATTTTTTAATATTCTCCACAGGAAAACCCTCCTTAAAAATTTTAAAGCCCGAACGGGCAGGCTCTAGTGAAACCTACCCGTCCGGGCTTTTCCCCCCTCGGTGTAGTATTGGCTGTCCAATACTTGTACCGCTCGGTCCAGACAAGAATTATTCTTCGGAACCCTAGGCACACTTTCACTCATAGCTAAATGATTTACGGTCATTAGTAGAAACTTCTCAGCCCTATTCCGAGAATTATATGAGCAACGATTAATTTATCTATAATTATAATATCAACATTATTTATGTCTGTCAATGGAATTTATAAAAATATTTTTAAATGTTTGCCATATCATAAACATTGTTATGCTTTTTTGAAACAATTATTTATCTTACAACGAATAATAGTTTTCTTATATATTTTTCTTCATCTAAAAAAATAACTTATTTTCAAAATATAAAAATCTCTCTGTTTCTTAAAACAGAGAGATTTTTTTCTAATCCTCCATACCTAATGCTTTTTCTGGAGAGATATATGGCCTATTTTGTTTTTTACCTGTTTCTTCTAATGTCAATTGTCCTTCATAAGAAGTAAGACCTCTTCTTAAATATTTATTATCAATTAATGCTTGTTTAACACCTTTATCTGCAATTTGTAATGCAAAAGGTAGTGTAGCATTACATAGTGAATAAGTAGAAGTTTGTGGAAATGCTGCTGGTATATTGTCAACTACATAATGAGTTATTCCTTCTTCTACATATACTGGATCATCATGGCTTGTGGATCTTGAAGTTTCTATAGCTCCATTGTCATCACATGAAACGTCAACAATCAATGAATTTGGTTTCATAAGTTTCAACATTTCTCTTGAAACTAAATGATCTGTTCTCCATTTTGGCCATAGTATACAGTTCATAAGTACGTCTGTTCTTTTCAAACAATTGATTAGATTTTGTTCATCAGAATAAAGTAATTCTACATTTGGAGACAATATATGTTTTGCATGTTCTAAACTATCTGTATTTAAATCTAAAATAGTTACCTTATTTCCAAAAGCTGCTGCAAGTTCTGCTGCTCCAAGGCCTGCATTTCCTGCACCTATTATTGTGATTTCTGGTGTTCTCACTCCATGAACTCTAGAAAGCATTAGACCATTTCCTCCATGGATACTTTGAGAGAAATTAAGAGCTGCTATAAATCCACCTTTTCCAGCTATTTCACTCATAGGTTTAAGCAGTGGAAAGCCTCCATTTTTATCGTAAACATCTTCATATGCAATCCCTATTGATTTGCTTTCTAAGAATTTATCTGTCTGTTCTTTATGAGCATTTGAGTGAATATAGGTAAATACTATTAAATCTTCTCTTAGGTATTTGTATTCTTCTTCTAATATCTCTTTAACCTTGTAGATAAGTTCTGATCTCTTATATAGTTCTTCTGCAGTATCTACTATTTCTGCACCTTGAGCTATATATTCTTCATTTGAAAATCCACTTCCTACACCTGCGTCATTTTCTACTAAAACAGTATGTCCTCTTTTTACAAATTCCTTAACCCCATTTGGAGTACAAGCTACCCTATATTCGTTGTTTTTTATTTCTTTTGCTATACCTACTATCATTTCTACTCCTCCTTATATATAAAGTTTTAAATTTATAGTACAAATCCAAGTATTAAATACAATATACAAGATATAGCTGCTGCAGTTAGTGCATAAGGCATTTGGGTTTTAACATGATCCATATGGTCTGAACCTGATGCCAATGATGAAAGAATATTTGTGTCTGATATTGGAGAACAGTGGTCCCCAAAACAACCTCCACCCATAACTGCTGCAATAGTTGCATATATAATACTTGTTATTGCTCCTCCTGTAAGTTCAAAAGCTAATGGAATCGCTATTGGAGTCATTATTGCGTAAGTTCCCCAGCTTGTCCCAGTAAAGAATGAAACAAAAGCACAAGTAAGGAATGTAAATACTAATAAAAGTGTTGGTGTCATCCAAGTTTTTGTTATAGATACTACATAGTTTGCAGTTCCCAACTCTTTACTAATAGCATTTAAACAATATGCTAAAGATAATATAATTACTGCTGATGTAATACCTTTTATTCCTTCTATAGCAGTATCCATAAGTTCTTGTACTGTAGCCATCTTTTGAAAAAGCATAGTTACAAATTGGAATACGACTGCTGCAATAAAGCCTTCAAGAGTTTTAGCATTTCCTGTTGCTAAATAAGTTCCTAGAGTAACACCTATTATTATTACAGCTGGTCCAAAGAAGTTTATTAAAAGATTAGCTTCTACACCTTCGTTAGGTTTGATTTGTTCCAATTCTTTACCTAGCATTGGTTTTGCTCCATCAGCAATAACCTTTCCTGTTTCCCTTGCCCTTTTTTCTGCTTTTCTCATAGGTCCAAAATCCGGTACAATTCCCGTAGCTATAAGTCCTACTAGAGCTATAGATATTATTCCATAAAAATTATAAGGAACCATTTTTACTACTGCATTTGTTGCTATAGTTTTGTCTGCAAATGCTCCTAATCCTACAAGTAAACCAGCTTCATAAACTCCCCATGCTGAAAACGGTATCAGTGTACATACTGGAGCAGACGTGGAACTACATATATAAGAAAGTTTTTCTCTAGATACTCTAGCTTTATCTGTAATTCCCTTCATTACAGTCCCTACATATAATGGACTAAAATAGTCACTGAAGAAAATAAATATTCCAAGTAGCCAAGATATTACTTGAGCTCCTACTGCATTAATATTCCTTTTGCTTATTTTTTTTGTAAAGGCATCGATAGCACCAGATTTTTGAAAATAAGCAACCATAATACCTACAAAAACTTCAATACAAACAACCCATATAAAATCTGCATTTCCTAATGCATCTTGAACTAATCCAGTAAAACCAAATAAAACATTTTGTCCTGTTACACCTATTCCTACTAAAATCCCTATTAATAATGAAAATACTGCATCCCTCGTAATAAAAGCTAGAACAACTGCTACCAATGGTGGCAATAAAGATAATATACCGTAGCTTGTTGCTGGATCCATTACATAACCTCCTTTTATTTTGTTGTTTTTCAATTCAGTATTATATATTGCAAAGGTAATGCCAATTTTAAGATATGTACTTAAGATATGTATTTATCAATGTCTTCCTGTGAAATCATTTTCCTAAGCTTATTGTCTAAAAAATAAAATAGCGACATATTTCTGTCACTACTATTTTCCATAACACTATTTATTTTCCATTTAACTTCCTGTTCTCCCTTCTTTATATGATTTTTTATACGTATTAATTTTTCTATAGAAAAACATAATGTGTACAAGCTAGTCAGCAAGCTATACCCAAAATAATAGACAGGTTTCTGTCTATATTCGACAATAACCTGTCTATTATTTTACATATCTATTTACTTCTATATTATATTTATTTATCTTATAATGAAGGGTCTGTCTTGGAATACTTAAATAGTTGCTAGCTTTAGAAATATTCCCATCTGTTTTCTTCAATGAATTTATTATCATTCTTTTTTCAAGCTCTTCTACCGCTTCATTAAGAGGTTTTATTTCATCTATATTATCTTTTAACTCTCTATTTTCTATATTTTCACTTAAATATATAGGCAAATGTCTAACTTCTATTAGATCTTTATATACCATATTTATAGAAGCTTCTATTATATGCTGAAGTTCTCTTACATTCCCTGGCCAATTATACTCATAAAATATCCTTTCAACTTCCTTTGATATTCCACTAACATTTTTATTAAGCTTCTCATTATATTTTTTTATAAATAAATTCACATAGAGGGAGATATCTTCTTTTCTTTCTCTTAATGGGACCAGTTTTATACTTACTACATTCAATCTATAAAGTAAATCTTCCCTTATATGGCCTTTTTCCAAAGCTTCCATTGGCTCTTCATTCATAGCAGCCATAATCCTTACATCTACTTTTCTATCCTTTGAATCTCCAACTCTCCTTACGTATCCATCTTGTAAAACCCTTAAAAGCTTTGCTTGAAGATTGATAGGCATAGAGTTTATCTCATCTAAAAACAGTGTACCTCCATTAGCTTGCTCAAATAGTCCAGGTTTGTCTATAGCACCTGTAAAAGAACCTTTTACTGAACCAAATAGTATAGATTCAAATAAACTTTCAGGTAATGCTGCACAGTTTTGTGCAATAAAAGGTTTGTTTTTCCTATAGCTATAATTGTGTATTGACTGAACAAATAACTCCTTTCCAGTCCCTGTTTCCCCATATACTAAAACTGAAGAAATACTATCGGCTACCATTTTACACTTATATATATTCTCCTTCATTCCTTTATTTTTAGTTAAAATATCTTCAAAATTATATTTAGCAATAGTCCTATTATTTTTATTATTCTCTTTTGATGGTATTTGAATACTTTTTTTGTTTTTATCTGATAATTTTTCTATCCTAGTTATATCTTTGGATATCTCTATAGCTCCAAGGATTTTACCACTTTTAATAATAGGTAGAGTTAAATTTTGGGTATTGTAAACTCTGCCCTTGTAATCATAGAATACTTGATTGTCCTCATATTTAGGAATTCCATGTTTCAAACAATTAATTATAGTACTTTCTTCTACATCTAAAGTGGGATATACTTCAAGGATATTTTTATCTATAATATCCTTAAAATCTTCTAACTTCGATTCATCATCAAATCTAGGATTATATCGTACAGAATAAACTATTTTTCCCGTATGATCTATTATCATTATTGCATCTACATATTCCATGTCCAATTGTTCTAATTTTTTTGACATTTATACTCCTCCTGATAAAAACATTAATACTATTTTACCATAAAAATTGCGTAAATAAAAAAATACTACTAGGAAAATTCCCTAATAGTATTTTTAACACTAGATTCAATATTAACAAGTAGCTCCACCTTTAACGTGTAATTGAGCAGCAAGTATTTCTTCTTTTCTTTCTAATATTTCATCATTATATAGTTGTTTTTCAAACTCTTCAAAACCCATTCTCTCAAGAGTATCCGCTAAACGCTCACCAGTATCCCCTTGTTCTCTATATATTAACATAGTTTTTTCAATTACATCCATTATTTCTTCCTTGCTTCTCAACATCTTACTTATTGGTCTACCTTGGTTTTTCCTCTTGCCCCACATGCCACCTAAAGTAACTTGATATCCAGTTTCTCCATCTGGTATAGCATCAAAATGGCATTTTCCTACACATAGACCACAGTTATTGCATAATTCTTCGTCAATTTCTAACTTTCCTTCTACAACCTTTGCTGCATCCATAGGACAAACATCTTCAACACTACATCTAGCACAGCCCATACACATTTCTGGATCATAATTAGGTTCTAATTGTCCATATATACCTAAATCATTAAGGTCTGGTTTAATACAGCTATTTGGACATCCTCCCATACCTATTTTAAATTTATGAGGTGTTAAAACATCATGCCAATTTAAGTAAAATTCATTGTGTATCTCTTCAGTTATAGCAAAAGTATCTACTAAACCATATTGACATGTGGTGCCTTTACATGAAACTACTGGTCTTATCTTAGAACCAGTTCCTCCTGTTAAAAGTCCTTCCTTAGCTACATATTCTCTAAAATCTTCAATTTTATCAAATGGAACTCCTGGACATTCTATTGTCAGTCTTGATGTAAATGTTATAGTACCATCACCATATTTTTCTGCTGCTTCAGCTATACATTGTAATTGCTTTGCACTGATCTTTCCATTAACAGTTATAATTCTAGCTGAAAACTCATCAGTTCCTTTATTAGCTAAAAAACCTAATGCTTTTACTCTCTTTTGCTCTTCTGGACTAATCGTCAAACTTGCCATTATAATCCCCCTTTATTTTTATAGTTTTAAAACTATTTAATATTATTTAATATACTTCCACCTTCAAGGACTACTGTATTTTCATATCCATAATGCTTCAATCTATTTTGTAGTAAATAGGCCCTTTTTCCTTTATCACAACAAATTAATATCTTATCATCTTTATGAATACCTTTTATCTCGCCATTTACCTTAGGTAAATCTACATAAGTGGCATTAGACAATTTTGGAGTTATACTTGCATCTATTACTTTATAATCATCAAAGTCTCCGTTGGCAAACTCTCTGGGTGTAGCAGTTACAAAATCACCAGATATTTTATTTAACAATACATTTACAGTATGTGCAAAAGGATGGATTGCTGTTGAGAAAGGTGGTGCATAAGCCAAATCTAAATCCTTTATATCTTCTAATTTTCCATCTAAAGATATAGCTGTCACTGCAATATCTACAACTTTATCTACTGCTGAACGATCTAAACCTAAAACCTGAAGTCCTAAAAGTTTCTTTGTATTTTTATCAGCTGTCATCTTTATTATAAAAGCTGATGAATCAGGGAAATAATGTGCTTTATCATCTACTACTGTTACTACACTAATAGCATCATAGCCCATACTTTTAGCTTCATCTTCTGTAAGCCCAGTCCTACCAATATTTAAACCTGGTAATTGTGCTACTGCTGTTCCTAAAGCTCCACTATATTTCTTCTCTTTTCCATTTATATTCATAGCTGCAATCCTACCAGAAATATTAGCTGTAGAACCCATAGGTGACCAAGCTGGTTTATTCGTAATTCTATTGGATACTGTTGCACAATCTCCAACTGCATATATATCGGGTATATTGGTTTCTAAATATTCGTTAACTTTTACTGTTCCATTTGGCATCAACTCTATGCCAGTACCATCCAAAAACTTAGTATTTGCTCTTATACCAATAGATAGAACAACTAAATCTGTATTCATCTTATTTCTATCAGTTTTTAATTGTTTAACTCGACCATTTTCACCAATAATAGATTCTAGTTTAGTACCTGTAAATACCATTATCCTATTTTCAAATAAACGATTTAATATATAGTCTGTCATTTCTTTATCAAATCCTGGTGGAATAGTTTCTGCCATATCTATTACAGTAGTAACTATACCCTGTGCTGCTAGATTTTCTGCAACTTCTAATCCTATAAATCCTCCACCTACTACTGTAGCCCTTCTAGGTTTCAATTCTTCTATTTCTTCTCTTAAAGTTATAGCATCTTCTGGAGTCCTCATAAAAAAGATTCCATCTAGATCCATACCTTCTAATGGTGGTTTAATTGGACTTGCTCCTGTAGCTATAACCAATTTATCGTATGTATACTCCTTATTTTCATTGCTGTTTAAATCTGTGGCTTCAATAGTCTTATTATCTGGACTGATTTTAGTGACCTTAGTTTCTGTAAACACTTCCACTCCAGTCAATTCTGAAAAGCTTTCTGGAGTATTAACTATTAACTCTTCCTTATCTTTAATCACTTGTCCTACGTAATAAGGTAATCCACAACCTGCATAAGAAATATCTTTACTATCTGTAAATAACTTTACATCATGACCCCTATTCTCTCTTTTAAGTTTTGCAGCAACTTTTGTTCCCGCTGCTACTCCTCCAATTATGAGAATTCTCATTTGACCACCTCTTATTTTTTTAAGGAAAATAATTAATATTACAAAAACTCTGTTAATTATTCTACTAGTTTGAGTATAGCACTTGTTAAATTTTTAGTAAAATGGTATTATCTTATCATATCAATAGGTAAAACCTATCATAAAAAATTGAACGTTTCCCATATCGAAAGGGGGAGAACTTTTGACCATTCGACATTTAAGAATATTTGTTGCAGTTGTCACTGCAGGTAAAATGTGTGATGCTGCTGACCAACTTTTCTTATCTCAGCCAACCGTTAGTCAAGCAATAAAAGAGTTAGAAGAACATTATGAAGTTCTGCTATTTGAGCGATTAGGAAAAAAACTCTACATAACAGATGCAGGTGAAAAACTATTAAAATATGCTAAAAATATCCTAACTGAATTTGATAATATTGAAAAAAGAATGTTGGAAATGTCTTCAAAAAAGAGCCTCAGTATAGGAGCTACCATTACAATAGGAAATTGTATATTGCCATACGCTATAAATGATATTAAAGAAGTATATCCAGATATTCATACCTCATCTTGTATCAGCAATACTAAAGTAATTGAAGAAAAACTTCTAACCTCTGAACTAGATATAGCCATGATTGAAGGCAATATAAGTGACCCTAATCTAGTAAGCATACCTTTTTTAAAAGATTCTTTAGTACTTGCGTGTAATTCAAAACATAAACTAGCTAAGAAAGAGGAGCTTACAATTGAAGATCTTAAAAACACCAACTTTGTCTTTAGAGAAAAAGGAAGTGGCACTAGGGAGTTATTTGAAGACTATATACAAAAAAGTAAAATCCCTATCAATGTAGTACTACAAAGTAATTGCCCTGGTTCCATAAAAAATGCTATACTAATAAATAATTTCGCATCCGTTATATCTATCAGACTGATTGAACAAGAAATATTAAATGGAGATATCACTATATTCAGATGTTCTAAAAATCTATTGGATAGAACCTTTAAAATCGTCTATCATAAGGATAAATTCATAGATTCAGTAATGAATAATTTTATAAATATGTTGAAAAACTACGAAGATAGCCATAAACTTGATAATTTACCATCGAAAAAACTATTAGGGTTTAAATAATAAATCAAGGCTATAGTTGATTAGCCTTGATTTATTATTTTTATTCCCTAAACCTAATATTATTCATTCTCTCTAATAGCATGTTTCAAGCGTTCCTTATGTCCATAATAATTTGTTCCCCAGACCCCTATTAAAATAACTATTGAACCTATAGCTTCATACCAATGGAATGACTCTCCTAATATAAATACCCCTACTAAAATAGAGACTACTGTTGTTAAACTTGAAAAAACTATTGATTGATTAGCAGTTATTTTAGAAAGGGTATAGTGTTCCAATAAGGTTGCAAAAACAGATGTCACTACCCCTAAACAAATTAAAGATACCAAGACCTCCATATTCTTTAAACTTCTTAGTCCAATTAAAAAACTATCAATATTCCCATGATAAATTAGAGAAATAATAGTAAAAGATATAGCTCCAATCCAAGTCATAACAAAGGTAAGCTCTGTTGGACTAAATTCTGTAGACAGTTTTCTCGATACTATATTGTAGGAAGAAAAACAAATCATTCCTAATAAAATACTCAAATATCCAATAAATTCTCCATTAGAACATCCTTCCATATTCATAAAAGCTATGAATAAAACTGCAGATATGGAAATTCCAATAAAAAACATCTCTTTTTTTGACGGAGTTTCCTTCAGGAAAACAATTGAAAGTATAATGACAACTACAGGAGCTAAAGCCATGATTATCCCTACTTCAGTTGAAGATATCAACTTCAAACCCGTGGATTCAAATATAAAATATAGTACAGGCTGTAGGATTGAAAGGGATATAACACCTTTCATATTCTTATTTTTATAATCAACTTCAAGCTTTCCACCAAAATATAATATTGTCAACACAATAGCAGCCAAAATAAACCTCATAGATAATATAGTAAACATATCTAAGTACTTCAATAGTATTTTTATAAACATAAAAGAAAATCCAAATATTATTGATCTTGTGGCTCCAGCTAAATATGGCTTATAGTCTTGCTTCACTTGCATCGTTCCTTCCATATTATATTTAATATTATAAGATTATTATACTATATATTGGACTTTCATTTATTATTTGATATTATTTTTTCTTTTTATCTGATATCGTGGCTAAAGCTAATCCAATGCCTATTCCTATACTAATATTATCCATCAAAATGTCAAAGATTGTTCCAAAACCAATCCTAGAGCTATCACTATAGTCAATCATTTCCTGCTCTATAAACCCTATATTATTAAAAATAAATCTATACCAAGACCTAAAAAAGATAATAATGAAAATTAATACTAATCCTCAATCTTTTTAATATCAAACCTACCCAAATCTTTAGGAATTATAAGTCTGGGAGTTAAATAAGCTAATATACCAACTGATCCCATGAAAATAAAAGTTACAATTAATCCATTTTTAAAATCATTATTAGTAGCATCTTTAGCTAACATGTTAAAATCTCTATCTAATATATATCTATATATAAAAGTTCCTACAAAAACCTCTAAAAATAAAGCAATGTTTTTAAGCCTAATTAAATTTTTCATCCCATTACAAACTAAATAACTTCCATCTTTTAACTCTAATTTGTTAGGATTTTTACTAAAACCTATTACTCCATTATACATAATTTCCTTTCTTAAGTGATCATCCATACTATCATGCCTTTCTAGTTTTAATAAACCCTAATTTATAAATTAAAAGTACCAAATTTAGAATCTCATTTTTTATGGGCTATCGCTCTATATCTTTTTATTTTATTTTATAGATTTAATTATGCAATTTCCTCAAATAACTAATTTTTTAATAAGGATATAAAAATTCATTTTCTGGCTTATCTACATTTTCTATATTTTCTAATTCTATAATAGGCATTTCTTCTCCATTGACCTCTTCATATTTAATAACTCCTTTTATTTTAGCCCATGAATCTACCTCTAATTCAGATGCTTTATCATATCTACATAGAAACCCTACTGGTTGCATATCAGCAGCACAACATACCATTAGAAGCCTAGCTACTATAAACTCATTTTGTTTAAATGTACCATCTTTTAAAATAGAACCAACAATTTCTACCTTATGACCTTCATACTTTCCTATATTCATAAATAATTCATCAACCCAAGCCATAAAACTATCATCATTAATAATAATAGTATTATCTCTAACAGTAAGCTTACTATCTTCTTGTTCTTTAACACTTTCATATTCCGTTACATTATCAGATGCTGTTTCATCATCTATTATATCATTTTGCTCTGTTTCTAAAGAACCAATATTAGATTCTTCTAAATATACTTTATCTTCTATAAAATTATTTTCTGATACATTATCTTTGCTTCCATTATTTGTAGATACAGATGTTGAGACCATAGTTTTAGGCGGTAATACAAATGATATAATCAAAGGAACAATAAATATAACATAATTTACAACTTTATTATTCTTACTTCTAACTTTAAAAAGTTCCTTACTAAAAAACAAAGATATTATTATAAAACTAACTATAGCAAATTTCATATATGGTATAACCCTAGGGTGGACATAATATTGAACCTTATTAGTTCTAATTACATAATAAAAAAAAGATGAAAATCCTAATAAAGATATTATTTTTAATAAAACTTCTATATTAATTCTATAAATTTTTTTAGCACTCATACAATCATCCTTAAATAATAGTTTGATAAAGGCAAAGAATTGAAAAAGTTATATTCCATACTATAAATAATAATTTTATTATGAATCTTTTACTAAAACCTTCAGATAACATTAATAAATTTTTAATATCTGCCATAGCACCTAAAACCATAAATCCCATTATAGAACTCATAGGAAATTGATTTGAAAAACTACGTGCAATAAATGCATCTGAAGATGAACATACAGAAAAAAGAAATGCAAGCAACATCATTATTAAAACTGATATAATTTCAGATTCTGTAATTTGAGTAAATATGCTTTTAGGAATAAATACCTGAACTGTAGCTGTAATAAATGCACCTATTATTAAATATTTACCAACATTAAAGAACTCTTCCCCTGCATGTTTAAATACAGATGAAATTTTTAATAATTTACCTTCTTTTGCAGAATAACCATTACAATAGGCACAATTACATGAATAATTACTTATTCCACCCACAAGCACTTCCTTTTCTTCAGGAAAAATTAAAAATATAATACCCGTAATTACTGCAATCATAATACCTAATCCTACCCTTGTAAAGGCAACCACTGGACCAAAAGCATAATAAGTTGACACTATAACTATAGGGTTTACTATAGGAGCTGATAACATAAATGCTACAGCTATATGTAATGGTACACCCTTCTTTACTAAACTAGATGTAACCGGTACAATAGCACAATCACATACTGGAAAAAATAAACCACCAATAATAGCAATAAAAAATGATAATATATTATTTTGGGGAAAATATTTAACTATTACCTCTTTGGTTATAAATAATTGGATAATGGAAGAAATAAATACTCCCAATAACAAAAATGGAAATGCCTCCATCAGTATACTCATAAAAACTGTATTCAAAACTTGAAATTTAGATATATACTCGCTTAAATCTATCACTCTAAATATATTATCAAATAAGTAAAACGTAATTAATATTAGAACTACCAATGATAATTTATCTGTTATATTTTTATTTGAAGGTTTTTTATAATCATATTCCAAATATAATAAAAAATCCTCTGGCCTTTCCATTGTTATTATTTTTCCCGATTTATTTATATTCCTTATTTCTTTTTTTAAACTTTTAATTTCATCTGTAGAAACTTTATTCCCATAATTCAGAACAATTACATCACTGTATAATATTTGTGATACAATGTTAGATCCTATTATTCCCATAAGCATACGAAACTGTCTACAATCAATTATATTAATAATGTTATCAATAATACAGTGTTTGCGAATATCCCTATGAGATAGTATGTCCAACAATTCTTCCAAGTTAGACATACCATTTTGTTCTATAATCACTCTATCAGGTGAATACTCTTCAATTACTTTTTTTATATATTCCTTATTTATATTTTTATCTTTTGGTACTTTTTCTATATAAATATTTTTATTATTTACTATATCATTTGTTATTTTTTCTTCGCCAAATTCACATTGTATTAAAACTATTTTTTCTTTAGAATATGCAGAATGTTTCAACATTTTATTAATTAAAGAAGTCTTACCAGAACTTAAAAACCCAGTAAATATATCAATTTGTATTTTCATAATATCTTATCCTTTAATTTATATTATTAAATGTGTCTTTTAATTGTTCTTTATTAAGATCAGTTCCTATTACACAAAGTCGTCCTGTATAGTCTCCACTCATTTCCTTTACTTCTAATTTAGCAGGAATATAATCAAATAATATCCATTTATTCCCATCTATTTTTAATATACCTTTACCTCGAATAACCTTACCAAAATTTTCTTTGTCTTGTAAACCGTTAAGTAAATCTTTTATTTCATCCTTCATAAATACTTTTGATGTTTCAGATTCCCATACTTGAAATACTTCAGGTGCATCATGGTGATGGTGGCGGTGAGCATTTAAATATACTTCATCTTGATCTTGTATAGAGTCATATAAGTCGTTTTCTGCTAAAGTAATAATTTCTCTCCCATTAATGCTATTCCAAGGATTTGTAACAATACTTGCCTTTGGATTTATTTTCCGTATAGAGTTTGTGACCGTTTCTATCTTTTCTTCAGTAGCTTCTTGTGTCCTACTTAGTAATATAGTATTAGCATATATTATTTGATTTTCAAAGAACTCTCCAAAGTTTGAAATGTGCAAATTAAATCTTTCTACATCTACTACTGTCAAAAGCATATTTACTTTAGTAATATTTTTTAAACTATCAATTTCACAGACCTTAATTATTTCAGATAGTTTCCCTACTCCTGAAGGTTCAATTATTATTCTCTCTGGCTTAAAGTTGTCCATTATTTCTTTTATAGAATTTTCAAGATCCCCTACGAGAGTACAACAAATGCAACCAGAATTTATTTCCTTAACTTCCAAACCAGATTTTTTAAGTAAAGTGCCATCTATACCAACTTCACCAAATTCATTTTCTATAATTACAATCTTTTCATTACATAATTTTTCCTCAAGAAATTTTTTAATTAATGTAGTCTTCCCAGCCCCTAAAAAGCCAGAAATAATATCTATTTTTGTCTTCATAAACACAACCCCCTTATTTCTTTTTTTTGCATTCAGGACAATAACCATACATCTCAAGTTTATGTCCGACTATTTCAAATTCAGTAGCATCTTCAAGAGAACTTTCATAAACCCCAAGAGGACAATGTCCTATATCTATGGCTTTATTACATTTCATACATACTAAATAATGTTCATGGTCTGTATGGTTTAATTCATACATAGATATATTTTCTTTTACTATAGTCAATTTTACTACTATCCCTTTTGATATAAATGTATTTAAAACTCTGTATATAGTTGAAAGACTTATAGAATCATCTAATTTCTTACTTTCTAAAAAAATTTGTTCTGCTGTAAGAGGATCTTTTGCTTGTTTTAATATTTCTAATATAATATTTCTTTGCTTTGTATTTTTAATACCATATCTTTTAAAAAACTCTTTATTATCTGTAAGTTTCTCCATTGTATTCATCTCCTTTCAAGGGATTATATATTCCTATAAAAAAATTTGATTAATTCGATTTAAGTTTATTTATAAAGAAAAATACCATAAAGCAAATAGCATTTATAATTACAATAGTCGCTCCTGTTGGAAAATTTAATATATAAGATATAAAAATCCCCAATATTACACTTGATACTGATATAATTGATGATATCAATATAGTATCTTTAAAACCTTTAGACACTTGTAAAGCAGTTACTGTAGGAAAGATAATCATACTTGAAATTAACATAGTACCAACTACACGTATACCAAGAACAACAGTAATAGATGTTAATATAGATATTAAATAATTCATGTTCTTAGAGTTTAAACCTATAACTGTTGCAAATTCTTCATCATATGTTATAGCAAACAAACTGTTATAGAAAAATAATGTTATGAATATAACTACAGCAGATAATATTATTGAAAGTATTACATCTAATTTACTAATAACTAATATACTTCCAAAAAGATAGGAAAACAAATCTATATTAAAACCTTTTGCTACACTAGTAATTAAAACCCCAACCGCCACAGCAAAAGATGAAATAAGTGCTATGGCAGCATCACCATGTAAATCAGCCTTTTCATTGAGTTTTAATATTAAAAACGATGAAAAAATTACTAAAGGAATAGATACTACCAGTGGCGACTTATTTAAAAGTAGTGCTATAGCAATTGTTGCAAAACTTACATGAGCTAATCCATCACCAATCATAGAATATTTTTTTAATACAAGAAATATTCCTAAGAAGGAACAGCATATAGCAATTAGTGAACCTACTAAAATTGCTCTTAATATAAAATCCGATTGTAATGCTTCCATTATCATAGAAATAACATTTTCCATATATATACCTCCAGTAATTCTATTCCCCTGTATAAATTCCAAAATATTTAGCCATTGCTTTTGAATGACGAAAATCATTGTAACTACCATAAAAAATTATTTTTTTATCTAAATACAATATTTTACTTACATATTTCTCTATAGAAGCAATATCGTGAGATACAAGCATTATCGTAACATCTTCTTCATTTAATTCTTTTAAAATACTATAAAACTCTTCTCTTATTTCAGGATCTAGTGCACTAGTAGGCTCATCTAAAATTAATATACTAGGATTAGCCACCATTGCTCTAGCTAATAATACCCTCTGTTGCTGTCCTCCTGATAAATTCCCAATTTTTTTATCTTTTAAGTTTTCTATATTTAGCTTATTGAGTGTTATGTCAACCCTACTATAATCATCTTTTGAATAAAATTTAAATCCCGTTTTCTCAGATAATAATCCAGTAGCTACTATTTCTTTTACAGTCGCAGGAAATAATCTATCATTCATAACTCCTTTTTGAGGTACATACCCTATAGAATTTTTCTCTAGGATATCATGATTAAATTTAATCTGCCCCTTAGAATTTTTTATAAGCCCTAATAAGATTTTTATTAATGTTGTCTTACCAGAACCATTAGGCCCAACTATACCTATATAGTCTCCTTCTGCAACTTCAAAACTAATATTTTTTAACACTTCATTTTTACCATAATTAAAATTTAAATTCCTTATAGTTATCATATTATTCATTATATACTAGCCCCTGTTTCAATTTTTCTAAATTGTCTTCCATTATTTTTATATAAGATATACCTAATTCTAACTCTTCTTTCGATACATTATGTGCTCCATGTAATAGCATCATTTTTGCCCCAGTTTGTTCTGATATAATTTTTGCTATTTTAGGGTCAATTAATTCTTCATAATATATTACATTCATTCCTGAAGATTTCATATTTTGAATTAATTCTGTAATTCTTTGAGGTGTAGGTTCTGCATTTGGTGTAAAACCATTGTAAGGAGATATATAATCTAAACCATAACGTTTAGCAAAATATCCAAAAGCAAAATGTCCTCCATAAATAATAGTTTTATGTTCTGTTTTTTCAAAGGTTTCAGTAAACTTTCTATCTAATTCCGCCAACTTTTTCTTATATGATTCTCCATTTGCTCTATAAAAATCTTCATTATCCTTATCTACTTTTACTACAGTTTCTACTATATCGTCCACCATCTTTTGTGCATATACAGGATCTAACCATATATGTGGATCTTTCCCACCATGATGATGGCTATCATGACCGTTATTATTATCTTCTTCATGTTCATCTTCACGTCCCTCATGATCTGCTTCAAGTTCATTATGCTCATGATCATCTTCATCTATGAGTTTTATACCTTCACTTAAATCAACAATTGCAACATTATCTTCACCAACATTTTTTATTACTTTTTCCGCCCAAGGCTCCATATATTCTCCTGTATAAATGAAGACATCAGCTTTCTTTATATTTCCAATATCTTGTGGCGTAGGTTCATAAGAATGTGCTTCTACCCCTGGTGGAAGTAATAAACTAACTTCTCCTTTGTCTTTTACAATTTCTCTTGCAAAATCATACTGTGGAAACAAAGTTGTAATAATCTGTATTCTTTCTCCATCTCCTTTATCTTTTGTAGATTCTTTTTTAACTGAATTACAACCAGTTACTAAATTTAATGTTAGTACTAATATAAGTACACTAATAAAAATCTTTGTTTTTTTCATAAATATCCCTCCTAGATTATGTTTTAAAACCTTATTTAAAGTATTCTAAACATATTTGTTTCTATTTATTTAATCAAAATATCTAATATAAGTTTAATATTCATAATTGCAAATGCGTATCATTAGCAACTAAAAATTCTTCTAAAAAAACCCCTAACGCTATTGTTAAGAGCTTTTTATACAATTAACACCTTTCACTTTAATAAAAATTATATATGATTTGTTATATATAGTCAATAAAAACTTCTATTTCATATGATTATCTTATGATAATGTCTCCTTATAATCATCTTTTAATGGAGTAGAAAGGGTTGGTGTTCGTTGCATTTGACTTAGCAACGATTTATGATAGAAACTTTTATAAATCGGATTAGATCCTATAAAAAAACGGCAAGATTTTACTCTTACCGTTTTTTTATTCTTCTATTTAAAATCTGGAAACCTCTCTTTAAATACTTCATTAGCTTTTAATAAGTTTTGATAATATTCCTCATATGAAGGGGATAATTTTCTCATTGCAGGAATGAAGATATCATTATAACCACTTGTTTGTCCAAATGATTTCATAACTTCCATTAGTTGCCCATATGGAGATGATTTGTATTCTGACGATTCTTTGAAAGCTTGATACTGCTTAACCGTTTCAGAATATTCATCTAGAAATTCTTCAGGATTCTCAATATTTTGCTGCCTTTTTTCTTCGACTTCCTTCAGTTTTTCATCTGTCCAAAAATCCATTCCTTCTTCAAATTGACTCATAATTTCATCTGAAATTTCGGGTGGATCTACTTGGTCTAAAAAACTTACAATTACCTTATAAGCTTTCCTTTGTTCTTCTGTTTTTATAGGCTCTTCTAAAAATTGACTGAAATGACTTACAAAAAACCTGCCATAGAATCCTGGAAAAACTTCTAAAAGTTTTTCTTTTATTGATTTCTTTCTATTTAATTCTATAATTTCCTTATTAATTTCTTCAATGTTTTTACCATCTGAAAGCTGTTCTAATAATTGTGCTTGTTTTTCAGAAAGTTCATTTTCTAATTGCTTTCTAATAACAGATTTTCTTAACTCTTCTTTAGAGAATTTAGAATCTAAAACTCTTTTAATTTCAAGTACTGATAATCCTAATGATCTAAGTATACTTACTTGTTTCAATCTCTCAATTTCAAATTCATTAAATTGTCTATATCCACTTTCATTAATTTTTGGATCGATGATTTTCTTTTTTTGATAGTAATTAATAGCTTTTTTTGTTAATCCAGTGGCATTACATACTTCATTTATTTTCACAATGAACACCTCCCAAATTAACTATAAGCTAACCCCTTAGGGACTAGTCAAGAAAAATAGATAATAGCATAAAATTTTTACAACTTGTTAGTTTATTTTATAATAAGGCTAATATGATTTTTATCAGCCTTATTTAGTGCTAAAAATATTTATTTTAAATTTAATCACAGCCACAAATATTAGATAATTTTATATCCATTGTAAATTTACATTCTTTGTCCATATTATTATAAACTTCAAATATTAAATCATGTATCTTACCTATATCTCCTCTTATTGTAGTAGACAATATTCCGACATTATACTCTATATCATAAGACTTAATTATATTTAAAACCTTATCTACCTGCAATACATAATCATCACTAACAATTGGAATAAAAGCTATCTCACAGGAAGCTATTTTTCCCATAGTGCACATACAAAACCACCTCTTTTATTGTGTTTAAATAATTCCTTTTCTTTACTCAAAGAAATCTCTTCTTCTTTTGCACTTGGAGAAATAAATAAACACTTTGTTATATCCTTTAATTTATCTGGTTTAAGTTGTTTTAAATCTTCTTCAGTTTTAAAAACTGCATATTTAAACACTGTATTTTCTTGAAATTCTTTTGATAAATACATATCTCCCCATTGGCTATCCTTGTTTATAGTACCAATTACCATTTGTCCATTATCATTTAATACTCTAAACATTTCTTCTATAGCTCTTTTAGTATCCTTTATAAATTCAAATGCTGTAACTGAAATTACTGCATCAAAACAGTTAGCTTCAAATTGTAAATCATATACATTCATATTATAAAATTGAATATCTAAATTCTCTTTTTTAGCTTTAGTCTTTCCTACTTTTAACATTTCTTCTGATATATCTATAGCCGTTACTTTACAACCCATCCTTGCTAATTTCATACTAAAATTACCTGTACCACAACCTACATCTAATACCTTAGTTCCTGGTTTTATTTTTAATAAATCAAAAACACATTTGGTTTCTACTTCATCTACAAAGTTTCCCATCTTTGTCTTATACCATTCGTCATAAAGCATGGCTTCATTATCAAAAAAAGACATTTCATTCCCTACTTTCTATTTATTTTTATAACCTTAAACAAGTTCATTATGTCAAATATATAGTCTTTGCCCAACTTTTTTTAATACCAATTTAAAAATGATATCTGTGTCTGTTTCATTATCAATACAAATTAATGAAAAGAAAACATCTTCTATTTCACTTTTCTAGTATTAAAAGTACTACGTATCATTTTATAAACATCTTTATTTTCTCTTTTTAATGTCATCCTTGTTGCTAATAATTCACCGCAATTAGGGCAAAGTAAAACTCCTAGATCCTTAGACAAATCAATAGAACTTTTAATAATTCTATCAATATGCATTCTTAACAAATTTCCTTTACCCACTTTTTGATATTTAACAATATCATATTTACAGTAACCACAAGAAACCACTAATATATAGCTGCCTTTTATTTTTTTATAACAAGGGTTTTTATAAATCAAATAATCCCCCTCTCTTTAATACACACTACTTATTAACTTACCGTCTTCCTTTTTTATATTCTTATATTTAGTTATTATGCTGAAAATGATATGTTGAACAACAAGCAATCTTTGCAAGCTGTTCATAATTAATCTCATCTTCCAAATGTTCCTCAATATAATTTATTGCACTATTTAATCGTTCTATCCATTCCATCATGTTCCCTCCTTTTATAGTAAATATAATATAGAGGAATTATTTTTTCCTCTCATTTAATGCACAAATAAGAGAGATTGTATATCACTATATAAAATTTAAACCATACAATCTTCAATATTATTTCTTCTTATTCAAACTGTTCCCTATAACTATACCAAAAACTAGTCCAATACTTATTCCAGTAGCTAAATTGTCTATTAAAATACCAAGAGTTTCATCACTCTTCATCTATACTAGCTTAACTACTACTCAAAAAAATTAAATCATTTGGAATAAAGAAAGAAAAAAATATAATAAAGATAATTTAATTTTAGGAAAAGGGCTTTTTTAATCATACCTTTTCCTATTTCTTTTTTTCTTGAGATTTTTGCTATAATGTATACATTCTAATACATGAAATTAGTCAAATTATTTAATTCGATTATAATTCTTTAAGGTTAGTTAAAATATTGGTAATAGGTGGCACTACTTGTTTTTTTCTAGATAAAACATCTGGTACATAAAAAGAATCATTATCAAGAGTTTTCCCAAACGCTTTAGCTACCAATTCTTTGTTCTGCCCTACTACAATCATTTCTGATGCTTCTTTGAATATATCTGTTAACATAAGTATAAATATAGAATAGCCTTGTTCTTTTGATAGTTGTTCCATTAAAGATATTAAATCTGATTTCATATCTTTCAAACTATCTGGATCCATAGTATATACTTGTGCTATACCAATATTGCTGTCTTCTATGGTAAACTTTTTAAAATCTTGTTTTAACAATTCTTCAGGTGTTCTACCTACTAATGAAGTGCCTGCTTTAAACATTTCCATAGCAAATTTCTCTATATCTAAATTTGCTATACTTGCTAATCTTCTTAATATTATTTTATCCATATTAGTAGATGTAGGCGATCTAAATAATAGGGTGTCAGATATTATAGCAGCAGCCAATACTCCCGCTATTTTCTTAGAAGGTCTTCTTCCATTTTCAAATAGTATAGAACCAATTATTGTCGATGTACTTCCTACTGGTTCGTTTCTAAAGTATATTGGATTACTTGTAAATACATCTGCTACTCTATGGTGATCTATAATCTCTAAAATTTCACATTCTTCTAGTCCATCTACCGACTGGCTTCTTTCATTATGATCCACTAAAATTACTTTTTTCTTCATATTAGAGATTAAATGATATCTAGATATTAATCCTACTACTTTATTGTTATTATTATCGTCTATCACTGGATAAGATCTGTATCTTGTCTGAGACATCGTATCCTTTACATCATCTACTAAATCTTCTAGTGTGAACACTACTAAGTCCTCTTTAGTCATTACATGGCTAATAGGAACAGACTGTGTTATCAATCTCGATGTTGTAAATGTATCATAAGGTGTAGAAAGTATGGTTACACCTTTTTGTTGTGCAATTTTTATGATTTTTTCATCTGTTTTCATACTACCTGTTACAATCATCAAAGATATATTTCTATTTATGGCAAGTTCTTGCGCATCTTTTCTATTTCCACATATGATTATATCATTCTCCTCTATATATTCTCCTATAGATTTTGGCTCCATTGCTAAAACTAAAAGCTTTCCAGTTATAGGTTTTATTTTTTCTGGAATAGTAATAATTTCAGCTGCAAGAGTATCTTTAATATTATCTATAGTAGTACCTGCTTTTCCTAAAATACCATTATCCCATACATCTATGTATGCTCCTATTATATCCGATACAGTTACAATACCTGAAAGTTGTTCATTTTCATCTATAACAGGAAGACAATTTAAATTGTTTTTTTTCATCAATTCTAAAGCCTTACGTAAAGATATATCTGGACTAACTGGTGCTATTTTATCAAAATCTAAATCCTCTACACTTATTCTTACTGTTTCTAAAACAGTAGGAGGTTCAACCCCAAAATATTCTAATATAAATTTTGTTTCTCTGTTCATATCTCCTAATCTTACAGGAATAGCATTAATATCTCCAGTTGCATTTTTATATTCTGCATAGGCTAAAGCTGCACATATAGAATCTGAGTCTGGATTTTTATGCCCTATAATATATACTGTTTCCTTCATTTTCTCCTCCTCTAATACTTATCTTTAGTTTGTACAAAATAAAATTGTAATTTTGTTTAATATAAGTTTACCACACAAAAGTATATTATACAGATTATAATATACTTTTGCGAACCAATTATAACTTAAATCAAAAAGGTGCTTACCTTTTTAGGCAAACACCTTTATAGTATATATAATATAGATGAATTATTTTTTCCCTCTCATTTAATGCACAAATAAGAGAGATTGATATAATACCACTGTCCTTCAATTAAAGCTTTTTTATTCATTTTATTATATCATAAATGTTGCGTTATACTGGTTTATTGAATACTATATCTATATAAACATTCTCTGCATTAATCCTTTTTTAAACTTTTTATATTCTTCTAATTTTTCTTCTTCTAATTCTATTTTTTTGTCTATTGATGATAGGAAATTGGCTATTTTTGTTTGTTCTTCTTTTATTGGAATACTAATTATTACATCTTTAAATAAATTATATTTTAATGTTAAGGTATCAGAAGTCATGCCTTGAGATTTTTTATAAAATTTATGTATTACTTCTGACTGCTTAAAATAGTAACCAATAAATTCTGGATTTATATTTCCTAACATATTTATTACTACATATGCCGAACTTACTATTCCATTATATTTTGAAATTCCACTTGCTCCTTGCCACATTCTCATAGAATTATATACAAGATTATTTTTACGAACTACTTTATAATTAGATTTATTTTCACTGGAAATATCTCTTTCTCCTAACTCACTTTGTTTTTTAATACCATCATGCAAAGTTACAGAGAGTAATTCATCAAATTTATTATAGTCTTTATACTTTATTATGCTTTCTTTACTTATCTCCTCCAATTTCTTCTCTTCCCAATCAGGATAATTATTTCCATTATCGTCTTTAAATCTTATTTCTTGACTAAATATTCTTTGCATCATGCCTTTTTTATATTTTTTAAGATTCTCTATTTTTTCTTGTTGTAGTTCTAGTTTTTTATCTATTTTATAGAAAAAACCTCCTATTTTTTGTTGTTCTTGGAGTGATGGAATATAAACTTTAACTTTTATTAAATTATCATTATATAAGTGGACTACAGATGCACCTTCAGCAATTTTTGCAATGTCTATTTTTCTTACAGAATTAATTTGATAACTTAAAAATTTACTACTAACTACATTTACTTTTGGACTTAACACATTTATATCTCCACCTAAAGCCACATTATCTTTAAATAAAGCAGATACCATTGACATATCCAATGCTGTTTCACCTGATGATGGTATTAATATATCTCCTTTTTGTCCAAAAAATAAATTCTTTTTATCTATATTAGTATAACTATTTACTTCTTTTACTACCTCGCCATATGTTGTATATAATTGTCCATATAGAATACATTTTATTCCTTTATCTGTTAATTTTGACTTTGGTATTCCTTTTCCTTTTTTTAAATTACCAATCTCCCCTAACTTCTTCTCTTCCCATTCTCCTTCAAATTCTGGAAATCTCAGTTTTGGTACTAATCTTTCTTCCAAATTGCTACCTCCTTCCTAGAGTCCTAGTTCTTTTAAATATTTATCTATTTCTTCATCTATTTCACTTATTTCTTTATCTATTTCATTTAATCTTACCTTTACTTCATCTATATCTATTCTTGGTTCTGGTTCGAAGGTATCTACATATCTTGGGATGTTTAAGTTATAGTCGTTTTCTTCTATTTCTTCTAATGTAGCATTGTGAGAATACTTGTCTATTTCCTCCCTGTTTGCATAGGTATTAACTATCTTTTCTATGTCTTCTTGTCTTAGCATATTCTTATTTCCTACTTTTTGAAAACCTTTTGATGCATCTATGAAAAGAATGGTATCATCTTCTCTTCTACATTTCTTATATACTAATATGACTGTAGGTATTCCTGTACCATAGAATAAATTTTCTGGCAATCCTATTACTGCATCTAAGTAATTTTTACCTTTAATTAAATATTTTCTAATATTTTCTTCTGCTCCTCCTCTGAATAATACTCCATGAGGTAAAACTACTGCCATTGTTCCATTGTCTGCTAAGTGGTGGATCATATGCTGAACAAATACATAGTCTGCACGAGATTTTGGTGCAAGTTTTCCATATCCTGAAAATCTTTCGTCTTGTTCAAATTTCTTATCACTACTCCATTTTGAACTATATGGTGGATTTGCTACTACTGCTTCAAACTCCATTCCCATATGTTGTGGTTCTTCTATTGTATCTGCATTTTGTATATCGAATCTCGAATGATGTACTTCGTGAAGTAACATATTCATTCTTGCTAAGTTAAAGGTTGTAGAATTTAATTCTTGTCCATAAAACTTACCTACCTTAGCTTCTTTATTTACTCTTAAAAGAAGTGAACCTGAACCACAAGTTGGGTCATATACATCTTTTAATTCTTCTTTTTCCAATGTTACAATCTTAGCTAGTACTTTACTTACTCCTTGTGGTGTATAGAATTCTCCAGCTTTCTGTCCTGCATTTGCAGCAAATTTACCAATTAAATATTCATAAGTATCTCCTAATATATCTATCTCTGTATCGTCTTGTGTAAAAGAAATTTCATTTACAAGCACTAATATTTTAGCCATTAAATTGGATCTTGCTTTTACTGTTTTCCCTAATTTTGTAGATGAAAGGTCCATATCATCAAATAAGTTTTCAAATGTCTCTTGTGAATCTTGTCCTAGTGTAGATTCTGTTATATTGTTTATTGCCTCTATAAGATATTCTACATCAAATTTTCCACTATCCCCTTTTTCTATTTCTTCTATCATAGTTGAAAAAAGATACTCTGGTTCTATCATATACCCTCTTTGCTCTATTAAAGCCTTTGTCAAAGGTTCTCTTATTTCTTTCATTTTCCAAGCTTCCCTATATGTCATACTATCATTTTTTAAAATATAGTTTGCTCTTTGTTCCACCTTTTCAGATAAATATCTATAAAATATTACTCCTAATATATAATCCTTAAACTCATTAGCATTCATATTTCCTCTTAGCTCATTTGCCATATTCCACAATTTCTTATATAGTTCCTGTTGATGTAATTTTTCTTTAACCATTCATGATTTCCTCCTCATTTATTGTTATTAATGATTTTTCTAGTAGTTCTTCTCTTTCTGCAAATAGTTGCTTTCGCTTTCTATTTAATCTATTTACTTTTCCTAGCTTTCTTTGAAATTCAATATTTGGCAATTTTACATTCATCTTTCTGAATTCATTTATAGGAATACTCATAATTATTGAACCTTGTTTTATTTTATAGAGTTCCCTTTTAAAACTTTCGCTTTTAGCTATATACCATTCTAAATAATCGGGATCTACAGTATTTCTATCTTTAATCTCTATTATTATATAATTGGAAGGTATGACCTTTCCTAAATCTTTTTTATTTGCTTTTTTAGCATTATAAGATGTAAGATTAAGTAATATCATATCTTCTCTAACTACTGGTATATTTTGATTAGTTTCTTCCATAAGCTTTGGTACTATTATACTAGATTCATTTTCAAAAGAATATACTGTCCTTTTTTCTGTTTCCATAGTATTATCTATTCTAATCCTACTTAAAGGTATTCCTTGGGTTATTTCTACTATTTCTTTAAGCCTCATTCCAACCCTCCTTATTTATATTCTTCTGATACCTCTCTTATAAATGTTTCTATTTCCTGAGATTTATTAACATTTTCTAAAAAAGAGTATTTTGCTTCTGTCAAAGTATCACTTAACTCTTCCCTGTCTATTATTCCACTAAATTCATATTCTTGTATTAGTCTCTCTACTTGTTCTTCTGGAAGCCTATTCTTTATTGCAAAATCATTTATCATTCTTTCTTTTCTCTCTATTTCAAACTCCGTAAACGCCTTGTCTATAGAATCTTCATTACTTAGTTTTGGAACTACTTTATCTAAAAACTCTTTAATAAGTTCTACTTTATTCCTAAGTTCTATACTGTCAGCTCTATCTAATTCTTTTACAATGTAGCTTATATCTTCTTTTCGTTTTTCTTCATTTTCTAAATCTATCTTTCTGATTAAATTCATGATATAATCTACATTTATTTTATCTCTATGCATTATTTCAAGAGCAAAATCTATATCATCAAGAATAGATACTTTTTCTTTTTTATTTTTATCATGATTTTCTTTAATAAGTAAATATTTACTTTTATAATCTTGATAGTCTTGAATATCCATTCCTATTGTTTCTTCTGTAAATTCAAATTCATCAAAGTTTTCCATTTTAACTAACGTTTTGGTTAAATCTCTAAATGTTATCACAAATTCCTTTTGTTTTTCTTCACTTTTAATACTATCTATACTTTCAGGTGTTGGAGCAATATTTAAAAGCGCATTTATTTGTTTTTTAAACTGTTCTAAATATTCATCAAAAGATTTAGCCAAAACTAAATCTATATCATCGGTTTTTGAAAATATTTTTAAAGCTTCATCTGTAGCCTCTTTTAGGTTTCTAAAGCATACTATATTTCCATAAGGTTTTTTATCAGAGTCTAGTCTATTAGTTCTTGAATATGCTTGAAGTAAATTATGATATTTCAAGTTTTTATCAACATAAAGAGTATTTAACTTTTTAGAGTCAAATCCTGTTAAAAACATATTTACAACTAGAAGTATATCTATCTTTGTCTCCCTTACTTTCTTGTCTACATCTGCTCTATATGCATCATAATTATCTGTAGAATAGTTAGTATTAAACATTTCGTTATAATCTTTAATCATTCTTTCTAAACTATCTCTTCCATGAACTTTATCTTCACTTAAATCTGGGTTTGGCTCATATGTAAATATACTAGCAATTTTAAAATCATGGTCTAGTTCTTTGAATTTATCATAATATTTTACTAAGGATTCTATACCATCCGTTGCAAATATTGCGTTATAGCCTTTACTTCTTGCCCTTTGATCATGATACCCTATTATGTGTCTTGCCACTAAATCTATTCTATCATCTGCCTGCCAAACTTCTTCAGTATTTATAGCTTGTACTTTTTCCGCAGCTATTTCATCTAGTTTAGCTCCAAGTGTATTTATATAGGTTACTAAAAAACCTAGAACATTTCCATCATGAATTGCATCTTTTATTAGATAATAATGTAAACATTTATCAAATAAATCTGCTGTAGTTCTATCATCTTCTGATTTATTTTCTGGAAGTCTTGGGGTACCTGTAAATCCAAAATACTGGCTGTTTTGGAAATGCTCTTTTATAGCTGTATGCATCTTTCCAAATTGAGATCTGTGACATTCATCTATTATAAATATAACTTTTTTATTTTTATAAGGTTCCATAATATTCTTATATTTAGGATTTTTAATAGCATTACTCATTTTTTGGATAGTAGTGACTATAATGGGATTCATAATATCCTTTATTTGTTCAACTAAATTATCTGTACTATCCGTTCTATCTACTGAACCGGGTTGAAAATCATTGAACTCTTTTTCTGTTTGATGGTCTAAATCCTGTCTATCTACTAAGAAAAATACTTTATCTATACCTTCTTCATTTGAAAGTATTTGACTTGCTTTAAATGATGTAAGTGTTTTACCTGATCCCTCTCGTGTCAAGGGTATGATAGAAAATACTTGTAAATTATAAATCTAAAAACTCCTTAATTCTTTCTCTTCTATATTTTCTTTTAATATACTGATCCTCCCTTATCTCATGTCTTAATAGCCATCTTCCATTTTGCTTTTGTGCTTTATCATTGGGATAATATTTTTCATATTCAACTTGAAAAATTGGCTGATATTCATTTATCTCACCAATCTCGGCATCTCTTCTATCTATTTCATTTAATAAACCAGTCTTTAAAACTTCAATTTTGATGGTTATTTTTCCAGCTTTAATTTCTTCTATGTTTACTCCCCAAAGTTCCTTACCATCTTCTTCTAAAGCCCTCACATGCTCCATAAACCTTACACCCATTTGGCTACTTTCTCCTATAGCAATTGGAAGATTATTAAAACATATCATATAAACCCCTGAAACTTCATTTGTACCATTTACTTTATTATATTTTTTTACATACTCACCTACATTAGTATATTTATCAATGAGCTGCTTTCCACGACTTTCATACCAGTCGTATGTTTCCTTTAAACCTTTTCTCATGATTATTACATCTCCTGTTTATTTTGATTTTATAATCACTACTTCTGTTCTTTTTTATAATCATCTTTTAGCTAATCTAATAAAATTCACTTAAGCTAATTTTTTATTTAAACCAATAACTAAGGAGACCCTATAATGGATCTCCTTCTATTGTACTATTGATATTCTATTCTTTCTATACCTTTTCCTGAAATATAAATTTTATCAATATATTTCTCGACAATTTCTTTAGTTAGACTGTCTATGCTACCTGCTTGTTTAAGTTCCTCGTCTATTGCTCCTATACGTTCCTTATTTTCTTCCTCAGATTCTTGTATCTGATTTTTTGTTTCCATAAAATCTTCTCTTGAGATTTTACCAAACTTATAATTCTCAAACTCTATCCTTTTCTTTTTTAATAGTTGGTCATTCCTGTCATAAAGCTCTTTTTGTTCATCAAGGAGCTTTTTCTTTTCCGTCTTATCTGTATGAAACTTATCCTTAAGGATTTTAAATACCTCTTTTTCTAATTCCTTATTATGAGGTAGCTTTTCTTCCTGCTCAAGCATTCTACAGTGATAGCAATAAAGATTTATACTTACTATTTCTTTTCCATTAGAACTAATGCCAAATCTGATTTTATAGCCACATTTATTACATCTTACATAAGTTGCTAAGGGACTATTCTTATATTTGCGTTCACCCCACTTAAACATTTTATTCCTTTTTCTTGACTTTATAATATTATTAGCTTCATCAAAGGTTTCTTTGCTTATAAGGGCTTCGTGATTATCATAAACTCTTATCCATTCTTCTTTAGGATGATAAGTAACCTTACCTCCATCAAGCTTACTTTTTCTTGATTTATTAAAAACAAAAGTCCCCGTATATGCTTCATTATTTGCTATTCTTCTAACCATACTGTGAGACCATATTGTATCTTCCACAGTAGATTCCCACCTATTTGCATAGGCATCATAGCCTTTAATCTCTTTCCTTCTTGCTCTTGCAGTCATAACACCTTCACTATTAAGAGTTTTTGCTGTTTCATTTAGGCTATGTCCTTCAAGAAGAAGTTGGAATATATATCTAACATTCTCAGCAACCTTTTCATCAACTATAAGCTTATAATTATCCTCAGGATCTTTTAAATAACCATATGGCGGAGCTCCAGATGTGTACTTCCCTTGCTTTTTCGCTACAAGTAGAGCTGTTGTCATTTTTTCTGAAATATCCCTACTATAATAGTCATTAAGAAGATTTTTAAATTGGATATCTAATTCAGTTCCATTTTGAACTTCATTACTACTATCATAGCCATCATTAATTGCTATAAATCTGATCCCCATAAAAGGAAAGATATTTTCAAGATAATCTCCCATCTCTATATAATTTCTCATAAATCGTGACATATCCTTTACAATGATACAGTTTATCTTTCCTTGTTTTACCTTTAAAAGAAGCTTATCCAAGCCAGGTCTTGAAGTAGTGCTACCACTATAGCCCTCATCAATATACTCTTCTATATTTGCCTTTTTAAGCTCTTGGTCATTAAAGATAAAGTTCTTAATAATATTCCTTTGAGAATTTATTGTATCTTCTGTATGCCCTAGATTTCCTTTTTCAAGTACGGATATTCTAAGATAAATAGCAATATTATTCACTTGACCTCATCTCCTTTCCACCTAAAAAGCCTTTTAAACTAATTTCTATACTTTCATTATCATATACATCAATACGTTCAATATATTTCTGAACAATATTTTCATCTAGCTTAATATCTTTATTAGAAAACAAGCTATCAAATAATCCTATCTCCTCCTCAGCTTGACTTTCTATTGAAAGTATTTCAAGGTCAAGATCACTTAGGCTCTTTTCATAGATGGCTAGGTCTTTTCTATTTAATATTCTTTTTTCAAGATAGTCTTCTTTCTCAATCTTTCCCAAACTATAATTTTCATATAGTCTTTTTAAGTCTGAATTATGTTTTGAAATCTTAAGAGAAATAGACTGGCGATTTCTTTCTACCATCTCAATTCTCATCTTGCATATATCAGTAATTCTATCCCTGCAATCTTTTCCACTTACATCAATGCTGAGTATATTTCTCAACTTATTTATTACTAGATTATCTAAGTCACTTTCCATTATAGAAATATAGGGAGTTTCAAGTAAAATACCATTGTTTTCTTCATTTGTGAACTTATAATAATAAAAGTTGGCATTCTTCTTATTACTTCTTACTCCATTTCTAATTAAAAGTAGGTTCGTATTTGCATCAAAAATTACACCTTTGTATTTATTAATTGGATCTCTTTTCATATCATGTCTTGTTATTTTAAATTCCGATTTATCTTTATTATTATCAAGTATCTCCTGGGCTATATTAAACATTTCTTCTGAAATAATAGCTTCATGGGCATTTTCTACAACAATCCATTCACCCTTAGGTTTTTGCCTATAATGACCGGACTTTTTCCCTTGGACATTTTCTTTAGTTCCTTGAACAAGGCAACCTGTATAGACTCTCTGTCTTAGCATATTAGCTATAGTCCCTTTTCTCCATTGTGGTTGTCCAGGTTCTCGTATAATAGACCTTGTTTTATTATAGGCACTTGATGTTGCGATGTTTTCCTCATTAAGTTCTTTAGCAATTTTAAGTGTATTAACCCCATCTACATACATATTAAAGATTCTTTGGACTATTTTCATGCTTACTTCATCAGGCTCTAATTTTCTTCCTCCATCTTTTTTTACTACCTTATATCCAAAAGGTGGATTTGAACCTATAAAGAATCCCTGTTTGGCATGAACCTGCCTACTGGTTTTAATCTTATGTGATATATCCTTGGCATACATATCATTAATAAGGTTTTTTATTAAGATTTCAAAAGATAGTTTTGCATCAATTCCCTTTTCTGTATCAATCTTGTCTATTACTGATACAAATCTTACTCCTAGGAAAGGAAATACCTTATCTACAAGTCTTCCCATTTCAAGATGTTCTCTACCAAGTCTTGATAAATCCCTAATTATAATGCAGTTTATAAAGCCATTTCTAACATCATTCATCATTTCAATATAACCTGGCCTATCAAAATTAGTTCCAGAATATTCATAATCTGTATAAACCTTAACTAGGGTCATATTTTCTTTATTAATATACTCCTGGCAAATCTCCACTTGTGATTCTATAGAATATGATTTATTTCTCCACTCTTCTGTTCTTTCCTGCGAAAGTCTTGTATAGATTCCAACTCTTGATGAATTAATAGTCGCTTTTTCTTCTGTTTTTATTAAATCTCTTCTTGATATTCTAGCCATAGAGAGCTACCCCCTCCCTTTCAGTGGATAGTCCTTTTATAGCCATGCTATTGAAGGATGCAAGATTAGAAGTCTTGGTTTTCTTAGCTCTCTTTAATATTCTCTTTAATATATCTAACTTTTCCATATCATTAAAGAATACTGTTATTCTTGGTCTTCCTTCTTCATCCTTTTCCCCTACCAATATACGGTCAACAAAAAATGCTAGTGTCTGCCTATCAATACTTTCTATATTTTTATACTTTTCCAAGCCTGTAAGCCAATTTTCTTTGGAATTAAGTATCTCTTCTAAATCATTATAGGCTTTCCTTCTATTTATAATTTGCTGTTCAATCTCTTTTATTTTAAACTGGTAGCTCTTCCTAAAGGATTGAAATTCCTCTTCATCTATAAGCTCATCTTCTAAGTCCATATAAAGAGAACGTCTAAGGGTTTCATACTTCTTTTTTTCAGCAAGTAGATCATCTAAATCAAGGTCATATTCTGATTTACTAAAATCAGTTTGCCTAATTCTTAAAAATAGTTCTTCTTGATATTTAATATGTTGTTTTAGGATGTAATTCAAAGAAGATAAAATATCCTCTTCCTTAATACTATGCCTTGAGCAACCCTTACCACGATTGTATAAGCCACATATATAATAAATTGTTTGTCCATTTTTTGTCTTTTGGTTTCTTCTTACTAGCTGATTTCCACAATCTGCACAATAAAGAAGCCCTGCTAAAAAATCAGGTTTGGTTTTCCTATTAAGAATATCTCTTCCCATCATCTTATTAGCTACATTAAACATTGTTTCTGTAACTATAGCTTCATGAGTTCCTTCAACCCTAACCCATTCTTCTTGGGTAACTTTTATTTCCCTATTAGACTTATAATTAAGCTTGGTTCTCTTCCCCTGTTCTAAGTCTCCAAGGTAAACCCTATTCTCAATAATCCTATTTATCATCTTAGCCTGCCACTTACTTTGATTACTAGCAAAGCCTGTAGCATAATTTGATCCATTACTTTCCTTATAAGCTTGTGGAGTTTGAATACCTAGCCTATTAAGTTCATCTGCTATAGCCTTTGAAGAATATCCTTCTACTTTCATCTCAAAAATTCTTCTAATAACATAGGCTACATTCCTATCAACTATAAGATGATTTTTCTTTTTTGTGCTTTTCCTATATCCATATGGAGCAAATGCCCCTATAAATTCTCCCCTCTGTCTTTTAGTCTTTTGAGAGCTTTTAACTTTCATGGATATATCCCTGCAATAACTATCATTGATAAAGTTTTTTATAGGAAGAATAAGATGTGTGTCATTTACATCAGCATTTTCACTATCATAGTTATCATTAACTGATATAAATCTAACCCCCATTTGTGGAAAAATCTTCTGAAGAATTTTTCCCGATTCAATATAATCTCTTCCAAATCTAGAAAGGTCTTTTACAATAATCGTTTTGCTAGCTTTCTTTTCAAGGTCACTAAGCATCTTTTTAAAATTTGGTCTTTCAAAGTTTGAACCTGTAAATCCATCATCAATATATTCTTTGACAATTTTAAAACCAGCCTTATCAGCATAGCCTTTTATAAGTTCCCTTTGATTACCAATGGAATTACTTTCTCCTTCATCTCCATCATCTCTTGATAAGCGAAGATACATATAAGCCTCGATCTTTTTCATCTCTACACTCTCCTTAATAAATTATTTTGGGTGCAATTTATTAAGGATTTCAGAAACTTTATATTTTTATCTTACCGCACTTATATATATCTGTCAGCCCTTAAATCCTTAATTCTAACTTACATAAATCTGATACAAAATCATCCATGCTAACCCTTGTATTTCCTATACAACAATTAACAACAACATTTCCTACTTCTATAAAAACATTCTTTTTATCTTCTGGAATCTCTTGTAATTTTTGATCCAAATACGCTCCCATTGATTGTTCATCTTTATATCCATAATTAACAGAAGAAGAGTTTTGGTTTTTCTTATTAATATTTTCCATTTAATTACCTCTTCTTTCTTAATATTTTATTTTAAGTTTTATGACATTGACAGGTGCTTTGGCAGCTCATAGGAATTTCACCTCTCCCCTTTTCTCGGTGGGAAGCAACAACGTATAGAAGTATCATTATCACCATCTAGATTTTTGCAAAAAGTTTTGCCAATACTTTTTTGTAGCAAACTATTTCTCGCTCTCATCCTTATATCCCATACATTTAGCGTTATGTAGGTATTCATTTAAACCAAAGTCACCTTTAGCAGAATGGTCATGACGTAGTTTCATACTGGCTCCTTAAACGGATAATGTCCTGTCCTGGTCTATTAAGTTGTCAAAGTTCAAAAATATATAATTTTTTATTCTTATATAAGGGGCTGTATTTGCCCCTTATATATAACAGTGAAAAAACCACCCTCTTGATTCGCTTTTTTAAAAAAGATTTTATTTTTCACCCCAATCTTCTAAAAAGACCTTTAACTTCTCTAGGGTTTTTTCTTTCCTCCTAAAGACTGCCCCTTGGCTAATATTAAGTGTTTTCGCCAGTTCCCTTTGGGGTATCTCATCAAAAAAAAGAGCCTGAATAATTTCCCTTTCTTCTGGGCTTAATTTATCCAAGGCTTTATTAAGTGCTTCTATTTGCATTTTCACTGCTACTAATTTCTCTAGGTCAACGGCTTTATCTATTAGCCTCTCTTCCATGCTCCTATCTGCTCTATCTGATATAAACTCAGAGAAATAACCTAATTTATTCTCCTTGTCTAGCCTATTAAGATAATTCTCCCTATTGGTTTCTTGCCAATATCCCTTATATACTTTTTCAGATACATCCACCTTGCTATCTCCAAGGAATATATAATAATTTTTTTTATTTTCTTTCATTTTCCATAACCCCCCAATTTTAAAATCAAAATGAATTTTTAAAATTGGAGATCATGGATACCTAGCAATATAGGTTTCCCAACGTCTTTTCATATGCACCTGCTCTTTCTTTTAATTTCAGAGCCGGCGCATTAACGAAAGTATTTTGGGTACAAAAAAAGAGCCACACAAAACAGATTTATCTTTTCAGATAAAAACTTCCGTTTTGCGTGGCTCTTAAGGATTCTTGTCCAGTTCAGACCAGTCAACAAACTCTTGATTTATAACTGTTGTTTCTAAGGGTTCTAGCCCAGTCCAACACCTCTGTATAAATCTCAGCTATTCAATTTTGCCTAAAATATTTAAGGGAGAACTTTTTTACAATCTAGATTCTGATTCTAGATTAAATATTTTATCTATGTAACTCTTGACGGTTTTAGCCGAATTCAGTCTCCTATAGATTTTTAATTTATATTCCTATTCCTAAAGGTTCTAGCCTAGTCCAATAGCCAAAATATAAATTGCACAGAAACTCACTTAAGTATCTTATTTTATATCTTCATAATCAGCTGAACATTCAGCTACCATGGATAATCTCTTATCTGGATGATAAGTAATTATTCCATTTGTAATTTCTACTTCTAAATTTGCTCCACACCTAGAGCATTTGATTTCCATGTCACTAAAACTACTTGTAAAACCACTTTTACATAATTCCTTGCCACAGTATGGGCATACTATAATAAATTTTTTCTTTTTTTTCTTCATCTGCAATCCTTCTTTTCTTATTGCCTTCTAAGTGGATTGGGGAAAGAAAACTACAGATGACTTACTAATCTAACACCCAAGTACCACAGAAGGCTATCATTTTTTTCCTCATCATTAATCCTTCTTTTCTAAGTTTGTTATTAGAGGCTGGCCAATACCAACCCCTAACCTTTAAACAATTTTTGACCCTAGAAATTATACTAGGTCTTTCATAATTTTTACAGCTATTCCTTGGATAGAACAATTTGCTGTCACTATATCTTTCATATTCTTATTTTCTGGCTTAAGTCTTACACACTTTTTGCCTTGGTCAAGATATAATCTTTTTAATGTAGTAGTTCCATCTTCCAGTAAAGCAACAACTATTTGACCCTCATTAGCTTCTTCTTGTTTTCTTATAACTACTAGGTCACCATCTTCTATCCCAGCCTCTATCATGGAATCTCCATTGGCTCTAAGGATAAAATAATCGCCCTTATCAAAAAACTTTGCAGGTAAAGATACATAGCTTTCTATATGCTCTTCTTCCAAAAGGGGAAGTCCACAAGATACAGATCCTAAGACAGCCGCTTGTATCATGTCGGTTTCCATCTTTTTAATTGTTGGTGTAATAATTTCTTTGCCATTGTATTCAAGCATACCTTTTTCATTCATTTCCACAAGATAACGATATACAGTACCATTATCAGTTTTTACAGCTTTTGCAATTTCTCTGGTAGAAGGAGAAGTCCTATAGTGATTTGTATATTGATTTACATAGTCAATTATTTCTTCCATTCTTTTGGGACTTTTGGTTCTCATTTTCTACCCCCTTTCTAATCGCCAACACTTTGTTGGTGATTACTATTATAATATTAAATCCAAATTATTGCAATAGTTCTTTTGGAAAAATTAAACTTTATAATATTTGAAATTTAGGTCTGGCAGCCAGCCCCAAGTAAGTGGTATAATTTATTTATAAGATGATACAGGAAATACAAATATCAATTTTAGGAGGTCAATATGCTTATAGGATTATTTATAGGAATATGTTTAACCATAACCATTCTCTTTGTAAAACTTTATAAAAATATTACTTTATTTTCTTTTAAGACCTTGGCTTTTGGAGTTGATTTCTTTGTTATATTTTTTTACTCAATATACTTCTTCCATCCCAATGTATCAGTAAAACTTGTTGATGGTAAATTGCAATATCTTCTTAATGCAGGTGTTGGAATCCTTGCAATACTTATGTATGGACTTTTAATTTTATTTATCAACGATACCTTCCCTACGATTAGCAATGCTCTTAACCTATTCATAGCATTTGTAGGGGTGTCTGTTGCCGTCCCTTTTGCAATTGGACTACTGAGTCCTGTAATCCAAATATTTATTCATGGTTTTACTTTTAATGGAGATATTGTTCTATCACAGAATCATATGTTAAGTCTTTTCTTGAAGTATATGGTCTTTGGGCTAATTGCACTCCCTGTATGGAGATACCGAATAAGTAAGCTTGAAGAGCTTTAATAAATTAGACATAAAATGACGAAGTTTAAGGTCTTCTTTCTTGACCTAAACTTCGTCATTTTAGTATTTATAATTATCTCAATTTATATAACATTTGTAAGGTACTCATTATTGCTTAATTAATAATAATATTATATACTTTCCCCAATAAACTCAAAGTTATTTAAAAGGTTAATTCTCATTTTATAGAAATCTAATAAATCCCTTTTATAAATCAAGACTTTCTAATTCACTATTAATATAATATCCCTATATAACTAAAAACTGTTTATCTAACACTTGTATATATCTTTTTTAGGTCAATAAAAATACCATCTGCGTACTTTTGCCTAAAATCAATACCCATATATGATAACTTTCTCGATTCTGTAACTCCAGTTACTACAGTAATTGCATTCTTTGACATTGTGCCATCTATGCTCTTTAAATTATTTGTATTTACTTGCTTTTGTGAACCTAACTAATCTTCCTCCGTGAAGCAATAATAATTATCTGCATTCATTGAAATAATTTTTTTCAACGAATCTTGAGCCATATTCAGGTCAAGTGCAAATTGCGGATTTGCAATTACTAATTCACCATTTTCTACAACTGCCGCATCACCTGTTACAATGGAATTAGTCTCTGTTAAAAATAATGAAATATGACCTGGAGTGGAGATAACCTGACATCCTCCTGCCCAATCCAAACTATCTCCATCTTTAACTATTATATCTACATTGACAGGTTTAACTTTTCTTAATGTTTCACAGAAATCAATTCCAAATTGTTGCTGTTCTTTTGGCATTATTTTTAATAATTCCTCTGCTTGCAGCAATCTAAGAGATTTATCTTTCCCAGAAATATACTTACTCTCTATTTCACTTGAAACTACCTTAATATGTGGATGTCTTTCTTTAATTTCATATATGGCCCCCATATGGTCATCATCATGATGTGTAATCAGTACTTTTGTCAATGAATCTGCGTCTATTCCTTTTGATCTCATTTCATCTTCTAATAAGGATAAGAAATTAGGGTAACCACAGTCAACTAAAACAACATCGTTTTTACTTACTAATAAAACAGGATTTATGATTTTCGTTTAGGGATTCCCCCGCTTCATTTGATTTGAATAGAACATTTCCACTTTGAATATATGTCTTTACTTCATAAAATTCAATTGATTCAAATACTCGTTTTAAATCTGTCATCTTAATTATATTTTTCCCATCATACAGAAGTGAAAATCACCAATTTCATTTTTTTAGTAATGTACTACCATTCAAGTTTTCTAATTGATACAGGTATGCATCCTCACCAACTATTTTTAAGCTAGGATTTCTCGATTCTATTTCAAATTTTATATCTAGGCCTCAATTTTTATCCTGTTTCTGAAATAAATATCTTAACCCTTCCTTGTTACTATCGTTATTGTCGTTCACAATATCATTAATTATCGGCTCAGCATTATATATATCATACCCATAAGGCTCAGTAATAAATATACCCTTTCCATTTGAATAAGAAAGTAATTCTGCCTGATAGGATTTCGATGTATCAACAGGTATCCTTCCACTTAAAGTTGTCTCTTCTCCCTTGCCTATTATATCTTCAATAGAAGCCCTCATCTTCCTGAGATCACTCATAACTCTTCCGCAGAAATCATTTGGAACTTGAACTGTATATTTTAAATAAGGTTCTAATATTTCAGTTCCTGCTTTTCGAAGAGCTTCCCAAAATACATATGGTGTTAAATTTCTAAAGTCAGAGGGGGTACTTACTGGACTATAGTATAATCCGTAGTCAAAAGTTACCTTTAAGTCTGTAATCTCCCAGCCATAAAGTCCTTCTTTACAAGCATTTTCTACAGCTTCTCTTACTGCATATTGAAATGAATTATTCAGATATCCATATGACACAGTGGTCTCATACGATAATCCTAATCCTATTGGTAGTGGTTCTATAGACAATCCAACAGATGCCCAATAAGGATTTGGTGGAACTTCTATATGGATTACTGCTTTGGAGTTTCTTTTAGGTCGTTCTTTATATATTGTTTTCAGTTCACCAAATCTAGCATCTATTTTGTATCTGCTTTTAAGTAGTGATTCTATTACTTCCATTTGAATATTTCCAAATAGCTTCAATATGATTTCTCCAGTATCTCCATTAATTTCACAATCTAGAAATGGATCTTCTTCAGTTAATTCAAACAACGCTTCTATCAGTTTACTTCTTTCACTTAAATCACAAGGCTTAATAGAGGCTCTTAATAATGGTTGAGCTATCCCCGTATCCAACGCCTCATCATATTTATGTCCAATATAATCTCCTATCTTCAAGGAATTAGCATTGAAAATGATGGCAATATCTCCACTACCAACCTGATCCATCTTAACAATTTCACCATTTATAATTGATCCTAAGTTTCTTACCTTGAAAACTTCTTCTCCACCATTTATAAAAGTTTCCTGACGTATTTTTATACTACCTCTAAATATTCTTAAAAAAGTCATCTTTCGGGATTTTTCATCCCTATCAATCTTATAAACATATGCTGATAAAAGGTCTTCAGTATTATAACTATTAGTAGGAAGATAGTTTGTAATAGCAAATAATAGCTCGTCAATTCCAATATTTTTTAAAGCCGAACCATGAAATACAGGATAAAGATTGCAATTATTAACCTCATCCAAAAATACATCATTATATTCTTTTCCTGTAATCACATCTCCATTTATATATTTTTCTGCCAACTCATTATTTATATCTAACAATTTTTCGGATATTTGATTTTGAATTACTTTATCATCCTTTATATTTGTCAATTCAAAATCATCTTTATCTTTTATTCTAACTGATTGCATTATTGCAAGATTAGAAGTTAATTTCTCCTGTATTTGGGCATATATCTCATCCAAACATACTCCCTTTCGATCTATTTTATTCACAAATATAAGTGTTGGTATATTTAATTTCACTAAAGTATTAAAAATCACTTTAGTTTGAACTTGAATTCCTTCTTTTGCTGAAATTACTAAAATAGCTCCATCTAACACTTTCAGAGTTCGTTCAACTTCAGCTATGAAATCCATGTGCCCAGGTGTATCTATGATATTCACCTTTGTATCATTATAATTAAATGAAACTGTAGACGCCCGTATAGTTATCCCCCTATCTCTTTCAAGTTCCATCGAATCCGTTATCGTTGTAGCATTATCGACCCTTCCAATTTTATTAATTGCCCCACTTTTATATAATAAACCTTCTGTAACAGTTGTTTTACCTGCATCAACATGTGCCAATATTCCTATATTAATAATTTTCATTTTATACCTCCATAATTATATAAAAAATCCCCTGTGATAAAATACTCTCTTCACAGGGGAACTTATTTTTATATAATTACTTAAAGTAAATATAACATACACAATTAGATATAACATCAAGGTGTTACATCTACAGTCTAATCAATGCTATATAATACATAAAAATATAAATTTATTGTTATGAGAATATTTCTAAATAAAAGTACAATTAATAAGCCATACAAATATCCTTTTGCATGGAAAACGTACTTGTTCTATTTTATTAATAGTTATTTAAAAATATTATGCCTCATATGATAAAACTCCTTTGATTAATACTACATTTTATAATACTTAATTTTATTTTATTTGTCAAGTAAGACTCAGAATCTTTTTTAGAAAAATAAACTTAATAATATTTTAAATCTAGGTCTGGCAGCCTGCCCTAGCTAAGTGGTATAATTTATTTGTAAGATGGCACAGAAAATATAAATATTAATTTTAGGAAGTCAATATGCCTATAGGATTATTTATAGGAATATGTTTAATCATATCCATTCTTTTTGTAAAGCTTTATAAAAATATTACCTTGTTTTCTTTTAAGACCTTGGCTTTTGGAGTTGATTTTTTTATTGTATTTTTTATTCAATATATTTTTTTCATCCCAATATATCAGTAAAACTTGTTGGTGGTAAATTGCAATATCTTCTTAATACAGGTGTTGGAATCCTTGCAATACTTATATATGGACTTTTAATTTTTTTATCAACGATACCTTCCCTATAATTAGCAATGCACTTAATCTATTCATAGCATTTATAGGTGTGTCTATTGCAGTTCCCTTTGCCATTGGGCTACTAAGTCCTGTAATTCAGATATTTATTACTGACTTTACCTTTAATGGGGATGTTGTTCTATCACAGAATCATATGTTAAATCTTTTCTTAAAGTATATGATTTTTGGACTAATTACACTCCCTGTATGGAGATACCGAATAAGTAAGCTTGAGGAAATTTAATAAAATTAGGCAGAAAAAAGCGACTACTGTAGAAATAATTTTTCCTAATAGTAGTCGTTTAATTTGTGTAAAGAATAAAAATAATCTCTGGTTAGTTTATTTACTCTATCCTCTCACTAGTGGTATTATAACCTGAACCACCCCACCTCCATTTTTGTCATTGGATAATATAAGCTCCCCATTATAGTTTTTAATAATATTATTTGTAATATATAAACCTAATCCATGATGCCCAGATTCTGTTCTGCTTTCATCTTCCATAAAAAATTGTTCTTTTCCGTGCTTTAGTATCTTTTCAGAAAATCCTTTTCCCTGATCCTTTACCTCAATAATTAAATTGCGATTTTTTATATTAGCATTAATGGTAATAGTTGAGTTGTTTGGGGAAAAGTTAACTGCATTTGTTATAATGTTCATAAATGAACGTTCCAATTCAATTTCATTTCCCTTTAAATGTAAACCTTTATCAATCTCTATATTACATATAATACTAATATCTTTTATCTTTCCTAAAGCTTCCCCTTGGTCTTTTAGTGAAAGTATAAACTTTCTAATATTAATGATATTGTCTAACTCACTATTGCCTATTTCTTCTTTAGTTATTGATAATAATCTTTGTAAATATTCTTCCATCTGATTACTGCTTTTTTCAATATAGTTACAGTAATTTTTCTGTTCATCTGTGACATCAGTTTCCTTTAGTAAACCTACATTTCCCTTTACTATAGTAAGGGGCGCCCTTACATCATGGGCGAGAGCAGATATTTGTTCTTTCTTTTTCTGTTCAAAATTCCACTGTTCTTCTAAAGCAGTCTTTAAAGAATTCTTCATCATATCAATACCTTGAAGAACCAGATTTATCTCCCCTATATTACTTACACCTACATCAAAGTCTAAATTATGTTCTTCTATTTTCTCTACAGTATTCAAGAGATTTCTTAACTCGCTATTTATCCTTTTAGCTAATCTATTCGACCATAGAATAATCAATATAAATAATTGAAACAAAAATGAAAATATAATTGTTAATTCTGCATTAGGCAAAGTTTTTCTCAATCCATCATTTGTAAACTGCATACTTAAAGGATAGCTAATAATCAATACTTCTTCTTCCCTCTCAATACTAATAATATAGTCTGATAGTCCAATTGTATTTTTCCCCTTCCTATAGTTATCCCAACTATCATCTATATATTTAACAGAAAAATTACCATATAAAAAATCTCCTGCTTCTGAATAGACCCCAAAATTACACATTGGTGTCAATAAATCCATATTTACCTTAGGTGAATTTTTTAGTTCATCATAGTTTTTTTGAATTATTCTTTCAGAATAATTTGCTGGGTATACTCCAATTGAAGCTATCCCAAATACTAAATAATTCACTAACATTAGGGTTGTAATAAATACTCCAAGATATAAAATATATTTTATAAATATTGTACGAAGACTTTTGCTTTTACTTCTTCTTAATCCCATTTGTAACCTACTCCCCAAACTGTCTTGATTGGTTCTATGCTAAATTGTATAAACTTGGCTCTAATGTTTTTTATATGCTCAGCTATTACATTTAAATTGCTTTCCTTTTCAAAGCCAAAAACGGATTCAAAAATTTGTTCCCTTGAAAAAACTTGACCTCTATTAAGGGCTAAATACTCACTTATTTCATATTCACTTTTAGTTAGAGATACCCTATTATCTAATACGAAACATTCTTTACTTGATAGCAAGAATTTAACATCACCTATATTTATATAGTTTATCTTTTCCCTTTCTTCTCTTCTAATATGGGCATCTACCCTTGCACGAAGTTCCTGAACTCCAAAGGGTTTAGTTAAGTAATCATCTGCACCTAATCCTAGCCCCCTAATTATATCTGCTTCGTCTGATTTTGCTGTAAGAAATAAAATAGGTGAATCTACCTGTATCCTTATCTTAGAACATAAGCTAAATCCATCAATTTCAGGCATCATTACATCTAGAATTATTAAATGATAGAAACTTAAATCTTCAGAAAGAACCTTTTCGGGTTTATCTATTTTTTTAATAAAATGATTGCTTTTACTTAATATGTTTTCAATCAAATCTAGAATAGCTTTATCATCATCCACTACTAAAATATTGGCCATTTAATACCCCCTACTCTTCGGTTCTATTTCCTTCCCAGTTTTTAAACCATACTAACATAATTACAAATGATATAAAAGTTAAAACTATAGATATAATAATTCCTAGTTTTAAATCTTGGTCTAGCAATATGTCTTCAGCACTTTGATACTTCATAAGCAATGATGAAGTAAACCTAATACTCCATGAACTTGGAAGAAAAGGCCATCTGCCATCCCCCATTCCTGTTAAAAATAAGGCTGCTACAAGAGATTCAGCAATACCCACTCCAATAGAAACTGCCTTAGAAAATCTAAAACTTAAAAATAAATGTAGTATATATAAGAATATATTGGACCCTATTAGAATTGCCACAATAGCCAGGTTTATATAAATAGGATAGATATTACTATCTATAAAAGAATAACCTATATAAAAACCAACAACTGCCAATATAGTACTTAAACTTCCAAATAATAAACATAAGGTAAATTTACTCATTATACTTAAATTCTTTGTCTCTGAAGCAATTAAAATATTTTTAAAGCCCCCTGCTATATATTCTTGCTCTGCTACTATTGAAGTGATTATTCCTATTAACATTGGAAATGTTATGCTTAAAACTTGTAAATAAGCTGATATCTTGCTAAAACTAGTCCAAGGTGTATAAGAATAATAGCTTAAAAATATGATTAACCCTAATATAGGGATATACAGGTGCATCCATGGAATTTGGGTAGATTTAAATTTTATTATATCAGCTTTTATAAGCTTTTTAAATTCTATCATTTAATTCACCTCTTTTTTTCCGAACCATATTGTAGTAAGAATAGCCAATATCAGAAAGATAATAATACTGATTAAAGTACTGCCTAATACCCCAGTTCTATTTGGCATTGAGTTGATTTCTGGAGCTGGAAGGCCATTTGGTAGAATACCTAAAATTGGAACCATTAGAGCGGATGATGTCCCATAAGGTAAGATCTTTAAAATTAAATTTATTCCAGATCCATAGCTTATAATTCCGAAAATTGTCATTCCTAGATTAAAAATAACAGCAAGGAAAATGTTGAACTTAGCAGTTAAAAACATAATGATAGGAATATTAAATAAAAATGTAAAAATTAATACAATAGTTCCTAATATATTTGCTCTTAAAGGAATAGTAGAGCCACATATTAAAGCAAATACCTCTGCTCCTAACATAAATATCAAGTTGGTAAATACTAACAAAATACTAATGTATAGTATCTTTCCTATCCATATCCTCTCTTTACTTTGAGGATACAAAAGCATCCCCTTATAGGAAAGGTTTTTCTCCTTTGTAATTGTTTGGGCAGATATAAGAGCTAACATTCCTGGAAGGAACATAGCATACCACCAGTTATATGCACCATTTTGACCTCCTCCCCATAAGGCAGATAATATAAGAGAAAAAAATGGTGTTATTAGGATAAATTTATTTGTTGATGTTCTTTTGTTTTTTAAGAATTCTGATTTTACTATATCAATCATTAATTTTCACCCCTGTTTCTTTTTATAATTTCTTTAAACAAATATTCAAGATCATCTTCCTTGCTTAACTCTCCGTCATAGCCAATAATACCATTGGATATGATTCCCACCTTATCAGCCACTTGTGCTACTTCTGATAAAATATGGCTAGATAAAATCACTGTAATTCCCATGGCAGGAAATGAACGAATTAATTCCCTTAATTCTTCTATTCCTATTGGATCAAGTCCATTAGTAGGCTCATCCAGAATAAGCAGTTTGGGATTATTTATAATAGCCATTCCAAGTCCTAATCTTTGTTTCATCCCCATGGAAAAATTCCTTACTTTCTTTTTTTCAGCCTGCCTAAGACCTATAATGTCAAGTACTTCTTCTACTCTCTCCTTTGGCAGTCCATAAAGAGTAGAGGCAGCCTTCAAGTTTTCTCTTGCAGTTAAATTTGGATAAATTGCTGGTTCTTCAATTAATGCTCCTATATCTTTTAAGTCCTTTCTTGTCCACAGATGGTCTTCAAATAATATTTCTCCAGAGGATGGTTTCATTATCCCTGTAATCATTTTTAATATGGTTGACTTTCCAGCACCATTTGGTCCAAGTAGTCCATATACAGAATTCTTCCTAATTGATATAGAAACATTATTAACAGCTACTTGACTCCTAAATTTTTTAGTTAATCCCTTTACTTCTAAAATATAATCTGACATTCCCTTACCTCCTAAATTAATCTTATATTTAATCTATAATTAAAGTATACAAGGTAATTATAAGGAATTTATAAGGATTTATAAAAATAGTTTTTTAGAAGTTTGTCTGGCTATGGAAATCCTAATCCGATGGATAAATAGCCTTATGGATCTAAGTCTAGGTAATCGGGTAAGAGATAAATAATTAATTTATTTACCGACCTCCCACACCCCAGGTAAGAACAACAACCTTCATCCCATGTAACCGTCACATTTACTGTGTATAGTTCGGGTAGTATTGGACTTTGTTTTGTATCGTAAACTCGTCCACTCTAAATCAGCCTGATGTGATTTCTGTTCGTCGGTTCGGGATTTTGCTTCCAGTTTCCTTCAGATTCCACGTCGCCGTGGACACCCTTGCTCTTAGCTAACGGTTCCTACTACCAAGCCCGTAGTGGACTTTCACAACCAAGTTGTTGCCCATACTGGGCATACAATCAAAAAACTGCGTCCCAATAGGGACGCAGTTAAAGTAGATATGTGGTTCTAACCTAATCAATATATGTTATAGAAGTTCATTAGGAAGTTCATCTTGTAACCTTCTACCAAAAGCACGATAATACCCTGAGTCATCTTTATCAACTTCGTATTTCGTTATCCAATTTTTATCCTTGAAAATTTCTAATATCCGTTCATTGACATTGTTAACTACAAATTTGGGTCGACCCAAATCAAACAATCTTACATAATCCTTCAAATTCAATTTATCTAGATAAATGATTGCTTGTCTTTTGTCAAAAGTCGGAAGAATAATAATGAAAAATTCCACTTTATCTTCATAAGTAAGCCTTGTATCTGCGAGTAGTTTTTCAAATAACTGCATAGAAAATGGATATGATTCAGAGAAAATCACTTGTTTTTGTCGAACTGTTAGATTTTCAATTTCTATTTTCATAGGACTATTCTCATGTAAATACGCAGTAAGCAGTTTAGGTATATCATTTTCTTCCAAATTATTGTTAAGTATATAAATCTTTACCGTATTAGAGTAATCAGTATCTATAATTGATATAGCTTCATCTGTAAATTTAAGAAGATTAATTTTATTTTCATCGCTAGTATCTAAAGAAAGCACATCTACCATTTCATTAAAATCAAAGGTCTCCCCAGAGATAACATCATTCACATATGAATCAATATTCTTTTTTATAAAGTGAAGTGTATTGGTTGGATATTCATCCCTAATAAATAACAAAGAGTCTTGTGACATTCTTATGGTTTCTAAATCAATTAGAATATCTATTTTCTCATTTGAAATCCCCTCGGTTTTGAATGAATCATAATATCGCCTAAGCGACCTCATTATTTCTCTATATTTTTCATTGTTTAAATCGTTACATACAATTGCAACCTTGAAAAAACTAGATGAAGCATCTTTACCAAAATCATTGATTGAATCAGAAAAATCCAAATGATTATCTTGGCTATTTACAAATTCAACTAAAATGTCGTCTAAGTTTTTTTCACTATTAAAGAAATATTCGAGAATATTATTCTCCGAATATACGACTAGGTTATTTTGAAGTAATAATGACCAAGTATCCTTATCTGAAACTTTTTCGAGTAAAGTTATTGGTGTTTTTAGAACTTTAATATATTCAAGTTTATTTTCAAGAGTAATCTCATCATTATTTAACATAGATAACACAACCGATTCATCGTCTACAATACTTCCTTCACAATGATTAATTATTATTTCTATATAGTAATTAATATTTCCATTAATATATTGTGCCAATGGCGATTCTGGCAATGATAAAATCAATGTATAGTTTTTATGATTGAAATCTTCACTTTCTTCTATACCATAGAAGGTTTTGAGCATCAAAGTAATATGCCCGAAAGTGATTTGGTATAATCTGTTTTCATAAACTGCTATAAATAAGTCTTTATTTGCTATGTCATAATTAATTGATTTGAAACATATATTAATTAGCTTAAATCCTTTTATAAGTTTATCAATATTAGGATTTTCAATATCCAAGTAATTAGAATTATCAGAGATATAGTCGGTTAGGGATTTTTCATTGTTTACCATATTTATAATATCTTGAGAGTAATAAAGTGTATATATGGAATATAACTTAACTTGAGATTCAGTAAAAACACCATTGCTTAAAATTTCAGAAAAGAAATTTTGCCATTGATTATTGAGTTTAAATACTAATTGCTGGATTTCTCTTTCGGAAATAAAAAAGCCTTGAATAAATTTGAAATTCTTCGTATTCTTTAACTGCAGCAAAAACCTATGAAGTTGCATATCATATTCAGGAGTTGTCAGCAGAAAACAAAATAAATCAAAATTAAGAATTTCTTCCTCATCAAAACTCACATCACTCAATCTATCAATTACCATTCGAGGACTTTTTAGTTCATATGTATATTCTTTCGCCTTTTTATCGCTAACACTTCTTAAAAATGTTTTATCAATACGACTTAAGCTATTTTCATAGAAATAGGTCATGTAATCTGCATAACTCTCATCAATATAACCGTTGCGGATAAGATATTTAATTAAATCAAAATAAGGGGTTTCCTTTATCTCATTAAAATCTCTTTCCACCCCTATTTCATTTATATATGTAGTTTTAAAAATATTATCAATGTTGTTTCGTGAGATAATATTGCATAACTTTTTATTTTTAAGCATCTCTAGCTCTTCCTGAAGATTAAAAATATCCTGCTTGATTCTTTCGATATTTTCTACTTCCTTATTTTTAACAGCTTCCTTACGTTCATCCCATTCCTCGTTTAATATTTCTTTTTCTTTATGCCGATAATATCCAAGTTCTTCAATCTTTTTACTGTATACCATAGAAAGCTCTTCATCAGAACACAAAATTTCTTTTTGAGCTTTATCAATTTTTTCATTTAAGGTATCTATCTTTTTATTTATATTATTTTTTTCATCGCTAATAAACCCTTCTTTTTTTGCGAAAAGGGTATATATAAATCCTTTATTTAATTGCAAGTCACTAAAATCTCTTGGGAAGATATTTTTATAAATTATGAGAGCCAGAAGTTTATTATAATCTTGTTCCGTAGTATTGATTCTGTTATTATAGACCACAAACTCGTTATAAATATTTTTGAGTATACGCATATCATCAACATACAAAGAAACATCTTGCAAAAAATTCTGTTTAAATAATTCAAAAATCCCCCCTGCCTTAAAATGTGCAATGAACTGATCGTATGAGTTAGAACTATCAATAACAGGGACAACTGGCATTATATAATCAAAAAATTTCGTTCTATCCTTAGAAATGAATATATCATCACGCAAAAGATAAAAAAATCTTAGAGGATTTTTATTTTCCTTTTTTAATTGATTATTTACAAGAGTATTGACCTCCCTCAACCTTTGAAATATTTGGTTTACATTATATCTATCCATATCTTCAAAAACTATGACATCTGCATCCGAATTTTCAAAAAGATATAAGACTTCATTTAAATATTTATCAAAATAGGAGTCCTCATTTTCTTCAAAAATTTCTATTTCGTTACCTTGTAGACTGATTTTCTTTAAGATATTTTTATTTTTTTGGATTTTTATAATTTTACCCCAAATAACACCAAACAGTATAAAAAGGATAGTTCCGCTAAAAATTCGTGTTTCACTATAGGCTGTTAGTAACAGTATATTTTTAAGCCAGATAAACCAATTAATAGAAATGCTATTTACAAAAGCTTGCCAAGAATTAAACATTGTCAGATGCAATATCATAACAATAGTAATCATTATTAGAACTACATTTTGAATAATTTTTTTATTGTCGAGTTGTCTTTTAATCTTAAAATTCGTTTGAGGAATTTTATCAGAATTAATTTGATGAATCAGTTGATTAAGGATCTTACCCTCTAAAACAGATTCTTTTATTTCTGCTTCTTCATCTTCTTTTTCCATTGGTGACTTAAAATGTGCAAGGGAAATATGTAAAAACTTAATATTACTATGTTTCTTTTTATATGTTTCAAGAACACTACTCTTTCCAGCACTATATGCACCCGAAATAGCAATGTTTTTAACATCATCATTTTTAAAAATAAAGTCTAAGGCATGATCATAAATATTTAATTCTACATCATTTATTGGAGTAAGTTTTTGAAAATTATATTTATCCATAGGATTTAAACCCCTTTTGATTTTGTTATCTGATATTTTTGTTGTCCAGAAGTTGTTTTTTGAATAGCCTTAATGCTTGTAGTTCCCTTATTAATATGGTGTAGAAATAATGTTCCAAGTAATATTCTTTCACTTCGTGGTATTCTGTTCCACTCATAGCCTTTAAACAACTCTTTTACTAAAAATATTTCTTCTTCTTTTAAATTTGCCGTTTCCTTAATAGCTTCATTTAATAATTCATTAACATCATTCATATTGCTCACCCCTCTTATAATAACCTTGCCGACAACATTGTTAATATCATTATACATTTTCTTTTTCCCTTTTACAATGTAATTAAGTAGTAGCAACTAGAAGTATATATTAAGGAATCTTATATATAATTTTATATTTTACGCTGACATTAGCCACATAGTGCGGTAATATAGATATATAAATCAAATACTTGGCTTAATGCCTGCTTTTAAAAAACTTTAATAGCAAGCACAGTAAGTGTAGACACACTTACGAGAAAATTGATGAAGCGGACCCCTCTAGGCTCGCTTCTTTTTTATCCAATTTTCTACTTGTTCCTATCGGAATGATTTAGGGGTCACCCCTAATACCCTGTTGTAAATGAAAAAGAAAAGGAGAATTCGTATGGCAAATAGACTTAGAAAAAATGATATTCATGTAATGGTTACTGATGAGGAGAAAGACCTTTTTAACAAGAAACTTGAGATGAGCAAGTCAAAATCTATGGGACATTTTATAAGGAAAAGTGTTCTTGAAGCCCCTATATTTGTAATTGATATGAATGTTTTTAGAAGGCTACAAACTCTTATAGGAAAAAACTCTAATAATCTTAATCAAATTGCAAAGAGGGTAAATAGTACAGGAATAATCTATAGAGAAGATATTGAGGATCTAAAAAAAGAAAATGATGATATATCAAGAGAAATAATAAAAATTCAAAATATCCTAACAAGGAAATATATGAATAGGTCTGATTGATATGGCTATTACAAAGATCCACCCTATCAAATCCACCCTTAATCTTGCTATTGATTATATTACAAGTGATGATAAAACTGATAAACAAATATTAATAAGTTCAGATGGTTGCTCTCCTGCAACTGCCCATTTACAGTTCATGAATACTAGGGAAACCAATGATACTAGAGGGACAGTTTTAGCTCGGCATTTAATACAAAGTTTTGTTCCTGGAGAAGTAAGTCCTGATAAAGCACATGAGATAGGGATTGCCTTAGCCAAAGAAGTTTTAAATGGTGAATATGAATATGTACTAGCCACCCATGTAGATCGTAACCACATTCACAACCATATTATTTTTAATAATGTTAATTGGAAGACAGGAAAATGCTATCAATCTAACAAGCGAAGTTACCATAAAATAAGATACCAAAGCGACAAGTTATGCAAGGAAAACAACCTAATTGTTATAGATGAATATTACGAAAAATATAAGAAGAAATATAAGACCAGGGGTAAATCCTATAGGGAATATCAAGAAGATAAAAAGGGAGCTTCATGGAAAAGCAAACTCCAATTCGATATAGACAGAGCTATTAAAAAAGCTAAGGATTGGGAGGACTTTCTCCATCTTATGGAGCAATATGGCTATGAAATTAAACATGGAAAACATATTGCTTTCAAAAAAATAGATGGGCAACAGCGTTTTACAAGGGCAATGAGGATAGGGGAAGATTATACTGAGAAAAGATTAAAAAAACGTATCCTAGAAGAAGTTGATATGAAGAACAAGCGTCCTAAAGCTCCTTTTAAGCCTTTAGATAATGTCATTGATATAAGTGCCAATGATAAAGCTAAAAGCTCTCCTGGATATAAATATTGGGCAACAAAGCACAATCTGTCTACCATGGCAGATACTATAAACCAGGTTAGAAATGAAGGTTTTAAAACACGAGAACAGCTAGAAAAAGCTATCCATGAAAAAGCTACTGAAGTTCAAAATCTTCTTACAGAAAATAAAGAAATAGAAAAACTTATAGAAGTAAAAAAGAAGATTATGGAGAACCGCTATACTATAGAACAATATAAAGAAATCCATAAATATGCTAAGGCACACCCTGAAGATAAAGCTTTCATTAATGAATATAACCCTCAACTTATGCTTTATAAAAAGGCAGTTGCTGAAAGTTTCCAAGACTCTAATATTCTACCCACTACCAAGCAAATTTATGAAGACCTTGAAAAACTTCATACAAAAAAAGAGTCTCTCATTGAGAAACTCAGTCAATCTCGCCAGGAGCAGGATAGGCTATATAAGTATAAGAAAAACTATGATAATTATTTGGGGAAAGGGGTCGAGAGATAATCTCGATCTCAACCTAGTTATTCTTCTTCAAAAAATCTATATATTTTCTTCCTTTTAGAAAACTTACGTGTATTTTCTTTTTCTTGTTGATATATATATAACTCTTTTATATTGCCTCTATTGGCAAGAGAAAAAGCCTGTTTGGCTATTTCATAATTATGTCTTGGGTTAGTTGTAGAGTAAATATTAACAATAGCTTTTTCAGGTAAAGCTCTTACTTCTTTACATATTTCTTTCACAAATTTAGTATTATAAACTCTAGAAACATCATCTTTTCTATCATGCTCTATTATTATGGTTCGCAAGGGCTTTTTAGATTCGGGAATTTGATTTTTGGTTATAGGGTAAGTATCTTCTAAAATTAAATTAACCTCGTTGACATTTTCTGCATCCTTATTGTGATACTGAACTACGACATTTATATCTTTTTCTGGGAAACTTTCCTCAGGAATTGAATATTTTTCAAATGTTCCTCGTATTACAAGTTTATACTGCATTGCAATTGGAACTAATATTAAGTTGCAACTATTATATCCAAGAATTTTAGAGCAAAACCAAAACCATATATATGAGTAATCGTGATAAATATTTCCACTAAATAAAATTTTATCCTCATTACTTTTACGAATATATTTAAACAAGACAATTATTACTAATAATATTCCCATTGTCCAGTTTCCTGATTGCATAAGGTAATAATATTTAGCAGTAGAAAAATCAGGACTTTGACCTCCAAGTAATGTTCTTATTATCTCCGACAAATTTACAAGCTTAGGGAAACAAAAGCAAATTACAAGCAATAACATTTGAAGAATTGCTCTTCCATTATCTATTACTTTACCAGTCAGTCTTTTTATCAAAGTCTACCACATCCTTCCAATATATTGTTTTTATCAAATCAGGATTCTTTAATAATTTTCCAAACTTCCAAATTCTTATTGCTTTACTGCCAACTATAATATGAAAATGCTCTATATTTCCTGGCGATTCTTTCATTATTTTCTTCCAGTTTTTCAAGTCTAATCTGGAGTAATCAGGCAAATCTTCATCATGGGTATGCCATTCCCCAATATAGCAATATATTTCATTGCTTGAATTAAAAACCTCGTTAAATATATCAATATGTCTTTTATCTTTTCTAATAAATTTATTATATCTACGTTTATCACTTGCATAAGGCTCAGTAATATATCTAATAATAATATTATCATCTGATATATTTTCTTTACCTATTAAAATACCACCTGCTTCTAAGGATCCAGCTCCTAGCTGAATATATTTTTTCATCACTTGAAAAACAGAAGAACAAATCTTTATCTCTATATTATTTGAATTAATTTTCATTATTTGCCACCACATACATTACAAGAAGTATTTTTAAAATCATTACCTTTTATTATAGAAATTTTATCTTTTTGATTATTATAGTTATCTGATAAAACAAATCCTGCTTTTTTAAAATAATAATCATCACCTTTTTCTGAAACTATTATATTTTCTTCTATCCTTCCTTCAGTAAAGGTTTTAAGTAGATCAATAAATAATATGCTACTTTGAATAGATATTAGAGAGCCATAAGGTATAAATGTGCCACTACAACCAGATACATTTTTAGTAACATTTTGTCCTGGCCTACAGTATGAAGTAGAATCATATAACCCTAATACCTCATCTCGTTTAAAAATACATTCATAGCAACCTGCTTTATCAAATTGGATTACTGCTACATGAGAACCTATATCTAGTGTCTCATTCCAAATATAAAATACAGGAGTATTAATTTTATTAGTATTTATATAGTCATTTATCCACATATTTAAAATCGCATTTCCTGTTGCTGCAATTACATAATCATAATCATTAAAATCTATACCACTATCATCAATTGCATCCTGTATTTTTTCAGCAACAGTTTTAATTTGTAAACCAGGTAAACTTTTCTCTCCAAATTTTCTAAGTGCTTCTACTTTATAAACCCCAATATAATCTCTTCCGAGTAAATGTCTATAAATGTTTTCTGACCCTAATTTATCATGATCTATCAATGTAATATTTTTACATCCTGATTTTATCAAGTTATTAAACACATATCCACCTATTGAGCCACATCCTATTACAAGATACTCTTTATTAGATAAAATATTTTCGTCAAAAGAAGTTCTATTTAAAAGACTACGTTCATCCAGCCTTTCTACATATAACGGAATTATTTCCGTCTTTTCTATTAGTTCAAGAGTAGAATCCATATTAAAACATGGAGTTTTTATAACAACGCCAAAAGTATTAGAAATACCATTTGGTTGTTTGACTTCAAATATAATAAACAATTCTTCTTTAGCTTTTCTTATAATTTTTCTTACATCTGATGTAACTTTTACACCTTCAAAAATTACATTCAAATATTCTACAGATATTGGTTTGTCTATTTCAGGTGGATAAATAATATCCTTAGCTTCACTATATAAATACAATCCATTTTTAATTGAATTGTTGTACCCCCATTCCTTAAAATCATTTGTATCTATACTTGCAAAATAATCATTTACTTCAGTTCTTTTTAGATATTGTGAATAGGATTCATTCTTTCTTCTTTGTTTTTTTATTTCCTTTATCGAACAATAAGATATTTTTTTACTTGATTCTAAATTTGGTATAATTACTTTAGCTATTTTCCATCCTGGTAAGCATAATATATAAGAATCAAATTCTTCTAAAAAGTCATTCCAATTTTCCTTACTTATCCCTTCTTCAATTATCAATTTTGCCCGCAAAATACATTGATTTAGGATCCCCAGCAAATCCTTCTCTATGATAGAACCCTCTAAATCATATAAGCAAAGCTTACCTTTATTATCAATATGAGGAATATATGGTATTTCTGCCAATGCAATATAAATATCAACAAGATTCTGTCCCCAATCATTAGGAATTCCTATTATTATTGGAAACCACGAACTGCCTACCTTTAACTCACATTTAATCTTCACATCATAGCTTTGATTTTTATAACTCTCATTATTCTTTATCTTAATGCCTGATAAATAAGGTTTATCCAATAAATCATTTTTTATTAAATTCAAATCCATACAAATTACTCCATTCCAGAAGAACTAGAACTTGGTATATAATTATATTGTTTCTTTGCTGTCTTTTCTTCTTCTGGAACCTCAAAATCGTCTCCAAATATCTTTTGGAGTTTTTTGTACTTTTCATGTTCATCAGTTTCATTCTCTACACCATTTAAATCAGATTGTAGCTTTTCTGCCTTTTCTTTAAAATCAGTCATTTGTCTATCACTCATCTTTTCAAAAACATCTGAATTTAATTCAAAGTCAAGTTCTATTGGTAGTGGTGATTTTATTCTATATAAAAAGTCTCCATCTTTGTCAATTCCTTCAAATCTAAAGCTATTAACAATAGAATCTACTATATGAATTAAAGCACTTAAATCATCTTCTTCATAGTATATAAAATTATCCAAAGCAATTAAATTAAGTCCAATACTTGATGGTTCAGAGTGTCCTTTTGCATCAAATCTTCTATGTTTCCATCTTTTAAGATACCTTAACATCCTCCTAAATTGATCTCTTTGTTTCCCCATTTCCACTCCATTATTTATATGCTCTACCAACCCCTTGGGATCAGCCTTGTCCCATTTCTGAGAATCTTTATTGCCTTTAATTCCCTTTGCAATATAAATCTGACTATCAGTATTATCTTTATCTTCATAAACATAAACTACTAGATCTACATGATAGGAAGGTTCTCCATCTTTTTTATAAGTTACTGTCACACAGGGCTTCTTTATTTCTGCACCATATTCTGTATGATTTTTCAAAAGTTTTTCTATATCTTCCTTTAAATCCATAGGATCATACTCAGATTTATTAACATTAAATCTCAAACCTACGTCAATATCATATTCCCTACCATCTCCTGGCTTTATTCCTGTATACATAGCATAACTTCCTTGGTCTAATTTCTTAAACGATGGTAAGTCCTTATCATTTTCCAAAATCCTCAATAAAGTATCCCTTTTCTCCGCAAGTTCCGAATTGGTTCCATAATCAAGTCTTATCTTTTCATTAAATTTTTTGAACTCTGATTGAATACTCATAATCTTCCTCCTTAATTTTTAGGTCACTTTATCTTTACTGTTGACCCTTTACTCATCTTCTCTCGCATTAATATTTGTTTCTGCTACTCTTAAATTAATACTTTGTATATTATCTTTTGTGGGATATTTAATTAGTTTATTTAATTTACTCTCTTTATCAAAAGATAATATATTGCTATCGTCGATTACATTTTTCTTGAAATTCTCTGCTTGTTCCATCACCTTTTCAAATATCTCTTCATCCCATTCTGGAGGGTAACCATGTTTATATAATAAAACAGTCAAATCCATATTGAGTTGATTTTTTATATCATCTCGACTAGCCCAGTCTGCATATTGAGATTTATCATCTACCAATTCTTTAATAGCTTTAGCTAGGATTAGACACTTACTATCTTCATAAACAAAATCATTATCATCTCTGACCTTTATCAAGATGTCGTAGAATGCTTTTTCCTCATAGCTAATACCCATCTTTTCAAAAGATATTTTATCTTCTTGAAGAGCTTTTAATATCTCTAACAATTCATCTGATAAACTATTAATAAAATCATAAACAACTTCACTAACAAAAACTTGGGAATCACGATTGTTATAGGATTCAACCACTCTTTTTAGCCTTTCGGAAAATTCTATAGCTTTAACCTTATTATTTTCTCCATATTTACTTATTGCCCTTCGTAGTAGTTTTAATAAAGCATTAAATTTTGATATAGGCATATCTATCTCATCAACTTGTTTTTGAAACTCTTCACCAAATAGCTCATCAGTACCTTTATTAACTATATCTTCAACACCTGTAGATGTTATAGCATCATATACCATCTTTTCAACAACCCTATTCATAACTTCAGCATCAGGAGCATTTCCCTTTGTTTGCTTATAAATTATTGAACGAATTGCCAAATAAAATTGTGCTTGATTTGTTTCCTTATCTGTAAGCTGTCCCGAAGGATACGATATTTCGTAGGCAGCTTTCATCTTCCTAGATAAATCCATAAACTTCATCTCTGTCTCTTTTGAAGTTTGTATGAACTCAGAACCCAAGTTTAAGCATAATAGTCGTTCCGTGGGATTACCATTGAAAAACTTTGATGAATCAAATTGAATAAACATATCCTCTATTAAAGATAAATGATTTCTAAAGATACTTAAAGAAATACTTAATTCATCGATAGGACTTTCTTGTGGACTTCCATATTGTTTTGCCGCCTTCAGCATTTCTTCCTTTATTCCAATATAATCCACAACAAGACCTGTTTCCTTGCCCTCAAATACTCTGTTGACCCTTGATATTGTTTGAATTAAAGTATGTTTCTGTAAAGGCTTGTCTATATACATAACGGCAAGAGAAGCTACATCAAAGCCAGTAATCCACATATCCACTACTATGGCAATTTTAAAATTGGAATCATTGTTTTTAAATTGTTCATCTAACATTTGACGGTGACTTTTATTGCCACATAAATCAAATAATTCTTGTGGATCATTATTCCCTTGAGTTGCAACTAAATTTACTTTGCTAAGCTCTTTTAGTTTTTCAAGTTGGGTATCATCTAAGTCCTCTCTTTCAGTCTTTTTTGCATCAAACCATTCTGGTTTAATATCTTCTAACTTTTTATAAACTAAAAAAGCTAGAGTTCTATTAGCACATACAATCATTGCCTTCTGCACAATGTTTGGTTTTTCACTACAGAGTCTTGTGTAATGTTCTACAATATCATAGGCTAATTTACTTATTCTATCAGGATGTCCAAGTATTTTGCTCAACTTACTCATAGCACGTTTACTTGTTTCTACTTGTTCTGGATTGGAGCCTTCCTTAATAACCTCTTCATAGTATTTATCTATTTCCCTTACCTGCTCTTCAGATACTATAACTCTAGCCAATCTAGGCTCATACTGGATTCTTACTGTAATTCCATCGTCACTACTTTCTTTCATAGTATAACTATCAACTATTTCACCAAAAACATGAATAGTTTCATCTATTGGTGTTCCAGTAAATCCAACATAAGTTGCATTAGGAAAACTATCCCTTAAATATTTAGCAAAACCATAGGTAGTTTCCACACCTTTTTCAGTGTATTTTAGTTTTGAGCCAATATTGGTCTGTGACCTATGAGCTTCATCTGAAATACAAATAATATTATTTCTTTCAGAAAGTAAGCCTGTAGTCTCACAAAATTTTTGGATAGTGGTTATATAAATTCCACCACTTTGATTGTTAGCAAGTTCATCATTCAAAGCTTGTCTATCTGGAATGGACATTACTTTTTTATCCTTTAGAAATTGTTTTGAGTCCTCAAATAACTTACTAGTCTGCTTATTTAAGTCATCTCTATCTACAATAACAATAATAGTGGGAGCATCAAAAACATCCCTATAATGAGTAGCCAGCATTCTCGATAAAAAAAGCATTGCATAAGTTTTCCCACTTCCTGTTGCTCCGAAGTATGTACCACCCTTACCATCACCCTTTGGTTTTAGATGTGCTTTTATGTTTTCTAGCATTTTATTAGCAGCAAAATATTGTGGGTATCTGGTAACAATAGCCAACTCCTTACTTTCATCGTCAGGATAATAAATAAAATCTCGTAATATACTTATTAAGCTCCCTTTACTAAAAGCTCCCTTTATCATGGTAAGCAGGGCAGAAATACCATTTGAAACCTTCTCATCTTCATTTGCTTTATTCCATGAGTAATAGTATTCATATGGAGTGAAAATACTACCCATTTTTGTATTAGCACCATCTGATAAAACAGATAGGAAACAATATTTGGTTAAGTTAGGAATATCCCTATTATAACGCATATGAATTTGTTCCCATGCATCATAAATAGTAGTATCTTCTTTGATAGCTGTCTTAAATTCAAAAATTACCACGGGAATTCCATTAATGAAGATTATCATATCTGGTCTACGGTCTCTCGTTCCAGAAATAGTAATTTGGTTTATAACCTTAAAGATATTGTTAGTTGGAGCTTCAAAATCAATAAAGTCAATGTGTAAGGGCATTTCATTGTTATTGTCCCGGCTTAAATCAAAACCTTCATTTATTAAAAAGAATGCCTGCCTGTTAGAAGAATAAAGAGGATATGTGGAAATGTGCTTAATCTTATTAATTGCCTTTTCCAACTCTGTCTCTGTCAACCCAGGATATTTTGAGTATAAAAAGCTAGATAAATCCTCTTCAAGTATGATTTCATCGTATTTCCGATGTAACTCCTCGCCTTCTTGATGAATATAGTCCTGCTTAGTGAATAAATCGATTATTGCAAATTCAAGTTGCTCTTCATTAAACTGTTTCACCTTTAACCACCTCCTCAAGTGAACCTTTTATTAAAACTGGGCAAATATCATTAATTTGTCCTTTTAACTGTTCATTAATTTCCATCCTTGTAATATAGGCATTATATATGTCCACAATGGAATTTTGAACTTTAATATCTGGTATTGGAATTTCGACTTCTACTAAATCATCCCACATAAATGTTTCACGAGCTGACCCCCAAGAATGGAACCTCGTATAGCGGTCAAACTCTGACCTTTCAAAAAACATAAATAGATATTCAGGATTTAATAATTCAGGTTTTGCTATATTAAAAACTATATATGAAGAAGAAACAATATAAGTGTCCTCAGTCCTGTTATAAGCCATTGTAATTCTATCACTATTTCTAGAAGTTACAGTTACATAAGCAAAAGATTCTGGCTTTACAACTTTATAGGAAGTTAGTGATACCCCACTTAAATTTGCTTTGGTTTCAATAAATTCCTTTTGTATTGAAAGGCCTTTAACATTACTAATATCATACAATTCTTTGTTATTCCTACCATCTAAAGGCTGTATATAATCTTTTATTTTTTTACTAGGCATTTCTCCTCTAAGTTTTTCTATCGTTGTATCGCATACCAGTTTTAAATCTTCTAAGCCTTTCTCATAAACTTCTTGATTTTTCAACATTGATTTATATACAGCAACATATTTTTTTTGAATTTCAATTGAAGGTACTATTATTTCTATTCCACAAAACACTTCCCAATCTAAGTTTGCTCTTATGCTTCCATCACTTAAAAATGCACCATATCTATCTTTCTCTGAAGATTTAAAAATCATAAATAAATATTCTGGTAGGATTTTTTTCTTATCTACTTCAAAGGTAGTATAGGCTGGCGAAACCAAAACATCAGATTCTCTCTCATATAGCCCAATTCTTATGCATTGATCTCTTCCTGTTTGCATACCACTGAAGATGAATCTACCATTTGTCATTATCTTATATTTTTTTTTGTCAACATTAGAGGTATTTGCTACTGTTGGCATAAATTCCTTATTTTTATTGATGCCATAAATAGGTAAATTGTAATCTTCAGTATTGGTATAATTACATAATTTTATAAATTCTCCTATTTTTAACCGACTATATTTCATATCCAATCCCCCTAAAAGCATCTTCTAGGCTTTTTTGTGATTCTTTTTCAAGTTTCATTATATATTTCATTTCGGTTTGAATACGCACCATTTCTTTTTCATAATCAATATCCAAATCCCTATCTATAAACTCTACATACTTACTTGGGGCAAGAGAATAGTTAGCCTCCCTGATTTCCTTTAAACTTGCAGATTTGCAAAGTTCAGGAATATCATCATATCCTTGACTTGTTTGCCATGAAAAATAAAGGTTCTTTATTCTATCTATTTGTTCATCTGTTAAAACCGTTTTTCTTTTCTTGCTTCTTTTGGAAATATCATATTCTGCAATATTTTCATCCCAGGTACGTAAATCTACAAATAATATTTCATTTGTCCTGTCTTTGACTTGCCTATTATTCAATGTTCTTGCTTTTTTATTATTATTTATAATCCATAGGGTCACTGATATATCTGTTGTATAAAACATATCTCTCGGCAAAACAATAATTGCTTCTATTTTATCATTTTCTATAAGTTTTTTTCTGATTTCATATTCTACTCCATCAGAATTTAAAGCTCCGTTAGCAAGCAAAAATCCAGCTACACCATTTGTTACATCTAATTTTGATAACATATGAAGTATCCAAGCATAGTTAGCATTTGATTTTGGTGGTGTTTCATAGCCATGCCAGCGTGGATCGGTTAATAGTTCATTATCCCCTCGCCAATCCTTTAAATTAAATGGTGGATTAGCCATTATATAGTCAACTTTTCTATTTAAATGTTGATCGTCTGTAAAAGTTGAGCTTTCACCAACTGCCTTTTCTCCTAAGTCATAAGCAATTCCACGTATAGCTAGATTCATTTTTGCTAATCGCCTGGTATCTGGATTTTTCTCCTGCCCCACTATAGAAACCTTTAATTTATTACCATGATGTCTTTCCACAAACTTCATAGATTGAACAAACATACCTCCAGAGCCACAACAGGGGTCGTAAACTGATCCACTATATGGTTCTATTAACTCCGCAATCAATTCAACAAGACAAGCTGGTGTGTAGAACTCACCCTCTTCTTTAGTGCTTGCTACAGCATAGCTTTGTAGGAAATATTCATATACTCTTCCAATTAAATCTTCCTCTTGAAATCTCTCTTCATTTATTTTATTAATCTCATCTATTAAGTTTTTAAGTGTTCTAATATCCGCCCCTAAACTACTATAAAAATTAGAGAGCAATGCTCCCTGTAATGGAGGATTGTCCTTTTCAATATCAGCCATTGCTGTATCTAACTTTACAGCAATATCGTTACTATTAGCCTCTTTTACAATATATGACCACCTACAATGTTCTTGTAAATAAAAAACATTCTTAGCTAAATAAAAAGATTTCTTTTCTAGAAAAGCAGGTATATCACCATATTCTTCCTTAAGTTCTTTACGTCTTTTTTCAAATTTATCTCCAGCAAATTTTATGAATACAAGACCTATAACAGCATCTCTGTTTTTTTCTGTTCCTCCAGCACCTCTTAGTGCATTTCTACAATTAAATAATATTGATTCTAAAGTTTGTCCATTCTCTTGCTTATTATTTTTAGACATAAACTATCTCCCTTATTTTATATTTTCTAATTAGTTAATTCAATTCTATCACCATTTGGTAAAGTAAATGATTGCTCATAAGTTATACCTAATATATCAGCTATTTTTTTAAGATCTTTTTCTCCAACTGTTCCTCTTTTTAATTTAGCATTAAAGTTCTGAGGTGAATAACCTATCCGCCTTGCAAGTTCTGAAACACTTATTCCCATTCTTACACACAAAACTTTTATTTGCTCTGATGTATCCATAGTACACCTCCATAATCATCTTATTTTATATTATAAACGATTTAGTTTATATATTCAATAAACAAAGGTTATGAAAAAATAAAAAAATAGGGCAGACCGAAGCCTGCCCATATCCAGTCTTGCTAATGCTACTGTACTTATATCTCCCTATCCTTCTTCTTATCCCCTAGCTTGTCCTGTAGCTTATCTCCACTATCCTTTGCAACTTTATCTTTAAGCTTGTTAAGTTTTTCAATAGTAGATTCTTTTTTATTATCCTTTTTTTCTTTTATAGCATTTGTTTTTTCTAGGTTTTTATCTTTACTCTCTTCAGATATATTTAGCTTACTTGCTTCAGCCCAGCTTATGAAATCAATATCGTGGAAAGATTTCTCTAGTGGGTAATTTTCTGCAAAATCATAATCTATATCATACATTGCATTAGATAAATCTGTATAAGCATCTACAAAGCCATCTATTTTGTTAAAAAATTCTTTCTCCTTACTTGGTATGTCAATTGATTTTATATCCTTTTCTCTACCACTTGCAATATCATACTCTAGGTCATATATAAGCTCATCAAAGTAGTCATTGATTAGATTTACTCCATCGTTATTCATAAACCTGTCATAAAGTTCGTCTAGCAGCTCTGGATCTTCTATCCCATTCTCTATAGTAATCATAGCTTTAACGAAACCTTTATAGTCTTCATCTACCATTTTATTTATTTTATCGATTATTGTACCGTCTTTCTTCTGGGGATAACTATCAGAGTAGTTGCCCTGATTCCAAAAGAATTTATCATTATCACATTGTAGGCCAGAAACTTCAACAAATTGTCTTCCATCAAATAAGATAGCATTATCCTTATCTACATCTAAGACAATGGTTTCATCTGATAGTGCAGTTTTAATCTTATCTCCCACTTCTACAATAGCCTTTTCCCCATCATAGATAGGCCTATCCTCCTTCACAGTTGACAACCTTTCCATCTTATCCTGATAGCTTGAATTATTGCTTAGAAAGCCACTTACTTCTTGTGAAAAAGATAGGGTCTTCTCCTTACCTACTATAAAATGGTCTAAAAGCTCCAAGTCAAATATTTCTGTCATGCTTTCTAATCTCCTAGTCATGGATACATCTTCACTGCTAGGAGTAGGATTTCCACTAGGGTGATTATGAAATACTGCAAATCCTTTTACATCTTGATAGTTAAACAATGTTCTAGCCATAATCTTTAGGTCTACAATTGAAGCATCTGTAGACCCTTTAAAAAGCTCTTCAGCTCCAATTATTTTCTCATTACTATCATAGATTAGCATACCAAAGACTTCTTGTTGATGATGTTGAAAGCCTATCTTTAGCAACTCCTTTATTTCATCTATATCTTCTACTACATTTAAATCTACTAACTCATTACTAGCTAGATAACTTGTAAAATCCTCATATTTATTTTTCAAACTATAATCCTTTTCACCATAAACCACTTCTGAATCATTAGCCAATCCATAGGACATAGATGGATAGTAGGTTTTGCCTGCCTTTTTAGATAAAAAACTATTATTTTCCTTCCCATAATTTATGGTGTCTATAACTTTCATACCTATTTTTTCAAAGTAATCTTTGGTTTCTTCCATTCTTTCATGGGGAGTCTCACTGGAAAAAGCCATGAATACCCTATTAGCCCCTGCCATTAAACCTTCCTTTAAAGCCTCCTTCACACTATTTTTCCAACTTAGCCTAGTTCTTTTTAAGTGAACAGGATGATTCTTTGTATTTACAAAAATAATAGTCCCAGTATCTTTAGTAGGTAAGGTTGTTGATTTTACATAATCTACTAGGACATCAGGACTATCTATTGCTTTTTTATTGTTTTTAATATTAGACTTGGCATAGTCTAAGAATTCTAAAAGAGGTTTTATCTCATTATCTTGTCTTTTTATTTTTTCATAAAGTTCTTCCTTGCTATTACAATTAAATTCCCTATATAAGTTATTTTTCATTCCTATCCACCTCCCTATCAAGGTCTGTAGAATAGGTTTTAAATAATTCCTTTATCTCCTTAACCTTTTCATCCCCTGGATTTTCCTTAATATAGGTCATTATTTCATCATAGCTATTAAGGCCAAAATACCCCAATAGCCTATTTCTTTCATTAAACATAATATTCCTCCTTACGGTTTTCATTTATAATTCTTTTTACAATGCATTTATGGTTTTTAAAAATAGGAAAAACTCCGAGTTTCCTCAGAGTTTATTTCAGGGCATCAGGGGGCTACACCCCCTAATAACCCCTGTGGACTTTATTTCTAATAAATTCGTAGAATTTACCAAAAATAAAGTATTATATTATCTTGCACCCTTATCCTTTTCCTTGTCTATATCTTCCTGAGATAGACTAAGTTCCTCCCTAATCTTCGTCTTATACTTTTCAAGTTTTCCAAGTGTAGACTCCTTATCATCTTTTTTAAGACCATCTACATCATAGGTAGATTCAAAATAGTTACTACTCCTAAAATCACTGTCATACCTATCTGGAATACCATCATTATCCATATCCTTTTCAAGGGGATCATAATAATTTCCATCATCATCTATTTCAAGTCCTAATTTTTCTCTTAAATCATTTTCATCAACCCTTACATAGTCATCAAATTCCCCATATTTAAGGTCTAAAAGAAAGCCTTCAAGGGCTTGCTCCTTATTTACTGCCTCGCCATCTTCATCTTCAAGATAAGACCTATTGGATACTTCCTTATTATCTACATATTGTGTCCAGGAATAATCTTTAAGGCTTATTTCATACTGTATTTCATGGTTGCCATCTTCAGTGGTTGTATAGGCAAGCCCAATATGTCCTTCATCTGGGAAAAGTGTATTAAAGTCTTCATAAGCATGATCCTCTCCAAATTCTTTATTTAAATAATCAACTATAGCTCTTTTAACATCTTCAATCAGTGGACTTAAGTTTTCCAATTCCTCTACTTCACCCATATCTAGGAGTTTATTGATTTCAGCTAGTCTTGCTACCTTGTTTTTTAGTTCTTCTGCCTTATCAAAAGGTTTCTTTACTTCTTCTTTGGCAATTTCAAATTGTTCTTTAGTAGCTACAAGCCTTTCCTCAAACCTTTTTAGACTATCTGGAATTTTATCTATTACATTGTCCATTCTTGTAATGTTTCCATCTCTGTTTTGCCCCAAGTCCCCGTAATGATTATTAGAACCCTTTAGGTTAAAGTTATGTTCATTGGTAATAATGCTATAGGTTACTTCTATAGGAAATCCCCTATATTCTCCAATAACCTTCTTATCTCTAAGCTTTATTCCCTTAATAGCTTCTAGGATTTTATCTCCTGCAACTTTTCTATCCTTTATTTCTTCATCAGTAATTTTAATTGAAGTAAATTTATTATCTCCTGTACCCTGTGGCTCAGTTCTTTCAATATCCTTCTTTGCTCCCTCAATTAATTTTTCATATTTCTCAATTTCTCTAGGATAGGTCTTTATAATCTTATCTTCAAGACTATAGAGGTTACTCTTGTAATTCCCTTCCATCATCTTTAATTTTGTAACTTCAATATCCAGGTCCATCTTTTCTTTTATAAGGGGATTACCTGTTGCTAAAGCCTTTATTTCGGCATATGATAGGGTATTCTCGTCAACATCTTCTGCCACTCTAGCAGGAGTTTTTGATGTCATAATCTGAGATATAAATTTTTGCTTATTTTCTATGGTCTGCCAGAGGTAGCTATCAAATGTGTTTTCCGTAACATACCTAAAAATTTTTACCTTATCATTTCTATTACCACGTCTTACTATTCGACCCGCCCTTTGCTCCAAGTCAGCAGGCCTCCAAGGTACATCAAGATCATGAGTTGCTATAAGTCTTTCTTGCACATTAGTACCTGTCCCCATCTTTTGAGTAGAACCTAAAAGAATTCTAACATTACCTTTTCGTACTTTTGAAAATAATTCATCTTTCTGTTTTTCTGTATTGGCATCATGGATAAAGGCTATCTCTTTTTCAGGAACTGCCATATCTAAAAGTTTTTCCTTTATATCATCATAAACATTAAAAGTTCCATCATTTTTTGGGGTAGACATATCAGAAAAGATAAGTTGTGCTGAACGTTCTCCCTTTGTTTTATCCCATATGGAATAAATATTTTTAACACATACATTAACCTTGCTATCTGGATCATCTGGTAATAAGGGATTGATAAGCCTTTGATCTAATGCTAGTTTCTTACCATCATTTGTGATTTTTAGCATATTATCCTCTTCTGGCTCAACCCTTCTATCTCTAACCCTATCTGCACGTTCAGAAATGCCTTTTAAGACCTCTTTCTGCTCCTGGGTAGGCATTGTTACTATTGTTTCGTATTCAGCTTCAGGAACCTTTAAATCGAGCATATCTGCTGTTTTAATATCTGCAACTTCCTTAAACATAGCCATAAGTTCAGGAAGATTATAAAACTTGCTAAATCTTGTCTTAGTTCTATACTTATCTCCTTCAGGGGAAAGTTCTACTGCTGTTACAGTTTCACCAAATGTACTAGCCCATGAATCAAAGTGTTGTAAGTTATTCTTTTCAAGTTCATTAAATTGCAAATATCTTTGCATGGTGTAAAGTTCATAAGGTAGGCAACACCACGCCATACTAATTTTCATCAGCGGTCTTGGTGTAACCCCCTTCAGAACCGTGCTTACGCCTCTCAGCGTACACGGCTCGCCATTTTTCATAGTTTAAGTGATTTTTTTCTTTACTTCTTCATAACATTTTGGGCATAAAGCCAAAGATTTCCGTCTTTTTTCAATCATCAACAATTCAAATTTATTATCAGCATTTAAGTCTTTCATACGTTTTACATGGTGCATATATACTTTGATAGAGTTTGCTCCACAAGCTTCACAAACACCACTTTTAAGCCTACCAGCAAGACTGTTAGGTCTTATTTGGACTCTGTATTGTGGCATTATATCGGCAAATTGTGGGGCATCACTTTTATCCCTTTTAAATCCATCATTATAAAACTCACAGCGTTTTATTCCACTTTTTGTCTTATAATTAGCACCAAAGTCTGCATTTTTACTGCGATATTTTGTATACATTTTCATAACAGATGAGTTGTATTTAGCAGCCAATGTTTTTAGACAACTTCCACGCATAATAGAATGAAATTTACCTAAGTTGCAAGCATTGATTGCCATGCGATAATAATTGTATAGTCCTCTGATTTCTGAATTATATTTACTGATGATTGCAACTTCATCCAAGGGCATTAATGCACCCCTATGAATTGGTTTCCAGATTTCTTTACCATTTCCGTCTTTTTTGATTTTCAAAGCCTTGTATTCGTGCAACTTAGAAATCCATTTTTCTTTAGGTACATATAGTTGTACCTTCCCATACCATACACGTTGTAATCCTTTCTTGGTGCGTTTAAAATCTTGACTCCTAGATACTCTAATATCGTAACCTAGATATCGCACCATTTTAGAGGAGTGGGTAATATGAGTCTTTTCTTCTGACATCGTAAGCTTGAGGGTATCTTGTAAAAACACTCTTACTAACTCTTTTATTTTTTGTGCGTCTTCTTTTGAACCTGTTATGGAAATTAAAAAATCATCAGCATAACGGTTGTATTGTATACGCTTAAAACTATTATCCATTTCATCTAAATGTGGAGTAGACAACATAGTTTTTCGAGCTTCTTTAAATGTCTTTATATTTTCCTCATTACGATTATTTTCTAAGTTTTTCTTTGATTTTCTATAAGCCCAACGGACTTTCTCATGGTCTTCGTGTACCTTGCGCTTTCTTGTTTCTCCCATATCGAATTCATTTTTCAGCTCTTCCATAAATATATCAAGCTCATGTAAATATATATTTGATATTATCGGACTCATGCCCGACCCTTGTGGAGAGCCAGAGTATGTCGTATGGTATATCCATTGCTCCATATATCCTGCTCTTAGAAATTTCCACATTAGAGATATAAATGCCTCATCATCAATGCGTCTTCTTAGAAGATTTACGGTTACATGGTGGTCAAAACTATCGAAACAAGCCTTAATATCACCCTCAATTATCCATTTAGCACCAGTAAAAATTGTAACAACCTCTCTTAATGCCGTATGACAACTTCGGTTAGGTCTAAAACCATGTGAGTTATTAGAAAACGTTGGTTCATAGATTGCTTCTAATATCATTCTGATGACTTCTTGTATTAGCTTGTCATCAGTTGACGGAATACCCAAAGGTCGTTTTTTCTTGCTATTTTTCTTTGCAATGTAGACACGCCTTGCTGGGTTTGGTTGGTATGAGTGGTCTTTTAATCTTGCAATAATATTTTCAATACGCTCCATGCTCATACCATCAAGAGTAAGTCCATCTGACCCTGCTGTCATACTACCCTGTGAGATAGCAATATTTTGATATGCAAGTAGATAGAATTCTGGATTATATAGGTTGCGATATAACCTTTCAAACCTATAGTTTTCTTTTGTTGCTTGTTCACTTAAACTTTTCAATACATTTTCGGGACTTCTCATAATGCCTCACGCACCTTTCCTTTTTTATTGTATTGAAGAAAAACTGTCTCCCTTCGCCATGTGGACGGCTTTCCCGTCCTCGGACTACTACGAAGACTCTGTTACCCTAACAAATATTCAAAGTCGCTTTTTTTCATAGCACTTATAGCCAATTTATTGGCATTTTGTCTTAGGTAATCCCCTTTTAGAACTGTAATAACATAAGCTTGTTATGATTTCGGATGTGACTTTCGTCGTTTTCCACTTCTTGTGGCTAGTTTAATTTGGATATCTTGTGAATACGCATGACTGACTCATATTCACCAAAATACATGGGAGTTTAACTTCCATACCCATGGAGCAACATTTTGCCCAACCTCCGACTATCATTTAGGCAGTTTAGCTTTCATCCTTATTCATAACTTTTCATCACTACCACGCAAACGCCTTGGAAGTTTCGGTATTTCGTGTCCTCCGACATGCTGCACTCCCCGTCAGGTTTCCCATTTCGGATAAGTCGGGTGATGATAGGTTGTAGACTTTACATCTACTTTGATATCTTTACCTATTACTTGCTCAAGGTAAAATTATTACAGCCCCTTATGGGCGCACCGTCATACTATTGGATATTGGGGTTCCTGTAGCAAATACAACTCCTCTACCTCCAGTCATTTCATCTAAATATCTGCATTTCATAAACATATCAGAGGATTTAAGTGCTTCACTCTGTCCTATTCCTGCTACATTTCTCATCTTTGTATAAAGAAATAGGTTCTTATAATTATGGGCTTCATCTACATAAAGCTTATCAACACCAAGTTCTTCAAAGGTTACCACATCATCTTTTTTGAAGTCATCATTTAATTTCTTAAGTCTTCCCTCAAGTTTCTTTTTAGTATTTTGTAACTGCTTTACTGTGAAGTTCTGACTTCTATCGTACTTATACTCTTCAATATAATTTAGGATTCCATCTATTTCACTTCTTATATGATTCTCTTGATATTCTTTACTCATTGGTATTTTTTCAAATTGTGAATGGCCAATAATAATCGCATCATATTCCCCTGTAGCTATTTTACCTATGAACCTCTTTCTATTATTAGGTTGAAAATCTTTCTTTGTAGCAACCATAATATTAGCTCCAGGATAAAGTTCCATGAAATCTCTACCTATTTGCTCAGTTAAGTGATTGGGAACTACAAACAAGGCTTTACTACTCATTCCAAGTCTTTTTGATTCCATTGCTGAGGCAATCATCTCAAAGGTCTTACCTGCCCCTACTGAATGGGCAAGAAGGGAGTTGCCACCATAAAGCGTCCTGGCAACTGCATTTTTTTGATGGTCTTTAAGGATAATACCTGTATTCATTCCTTCAAAATGAAGATTAGAACCATCATATTCCCTATTGCGTACAGAATTAAATTTTTCATTGTATATTTTTTCTAAACGGTGTCTTCTGTCTGGCTCATTAAATATCCAGTTTTTAAACTCTTCTTTTAAAAGTTCCTGTTTCTGACTTGCTAACATTGTTTCTTTTTTATTAAGTATAGAGGATGTACTACCATCTGGATTAGTAACCCTATCCCACACCTTAGTTTCCTTAAGATTTAAAGCATCCTCTATGATTTTATAGGCATTCACTCTACTAGTACCATAGGTCATATTTGCTAGGTCATTTCCTCCATCTTTACTTTTTCCTTCAATCCTCCATTCAGCAGTAAAGGGTGAATACCTAACATTAATATCCCATCTTGCAAATCTTGGTGTCTTAAGGGTTGCAAAAATAAATTCTTCAACATCCTTAGCCGGTACCCAGGTAGCCCCAAGTCTTACTGTAATTTCTGACGCTGTAAGTTCCTTTGGCATTACCTCTTTAAGGCTTTCTCTTTGCACTTTTAAATTTAGTAAATTGCTTTCTACTTCTCTAAGATTTGTGCCATCATTTTCATCTATAAAACGTAGTGATCTTTCAATTGTTTCAATATATTCATCTAAAACACCTATCTTTTCCCTAATGTTTCCACTTAAATATTCATCAACACTCACATAGTTAAATGCCATAGGATTATGCTTTTCTTTTTCTGTAAAGGGTAGGGCATTATTTTCTCTATCAAACTCCTTAATATCAAGAAAGATTTTTCCCTTTAGGCTATCTACCAAGGTTTTTTCATCAATATCTGTAAGCTCTTCCATATAGTCAAGGTCTACTCTTCCTTTTTCTGCTATAGAAAGAATAAGTGCTTCATCTGGTGTATCAACATGGCTTACAGGAATAGCCTTTTTAATTGTACGTTTTGTAAATATGTCGCCCTTTTCCTTAAACTTTCCTTCTTCTAACTTTTCAATACTTGAAATAAGGGCAAAGTTACTGTCTTCAGATAAAAGCCTAGTATTCATCCTTCCATTAATATAACCATGGTCTTTACTAAAGGCATCGTAAATCTTATTTAGATGTTCCTGAGTTTCCTTAATTTCTCCTTCACTTCTATCTTCCAATTGTGAATCAATTACATCTCTAAGGACATTTCCAAGAGCAATATAGTCTCTGATTTTATCAAGGTCATTATCGTTTCTATTAACCTCCCTCATTATGGAATCTTCTCTCATATAAATCTTTCCATCTTTTTCAGTAAAGGAGAAATTCTTCACATTATCATCAGCTGGAATAATTTCAGGTTCTCTATCCCCATCTTCTCTTTCTATCTTTATAGGCTCTATTTTTCCTTTAATATTCTTAATGGATTCAAAGAGTTCAACCTTTAAGTCATGATTGTCTTTTGCCTTACAAGTTATGGTATTACCAAATCTTCCTGATACCTCTACCATTTCACCTAGTATCATTTCAGGATTTTCTACAAAGTAACTATTGTAGCTAAGACCACTTTTATCAGTTTTTAGCTCATACCAAGGTTCTTCTTTTTCTATTACTGAATCCTTCTTTTGAAGGAAGATAATATCACTGGTTACTTCTGTTCCTGCCATACCTTTAAAGGTATTATTGGGTAGCCTTATTGCTCCCAGAAAATCACATCTAGCACCTATATATCTACGAATAGAATCATCTTTTTTATCCATTGTTCCACTTGAAGTAATAAAGGCAATAACACCACCACTTCTAACCTTGTCTATGGATTTTGCAAAGAAGTAATCATGTATTAAAAAATTATTTTTATCATATAGTCTATCGTTTACCTTAAATTCTCCGAAAGGAACATTTCCAACTGCCACATCAAAAAAGTTATTAGAAAATGAAGTTTCCTCAAAGCCTTTTACCTGGACCTTGTTTTCTGGATATAATTTCTTTGATATATTTCCTGATATACTATCAAGCTCTACACCATATACCTTTGATTCTTTCATACTTTTAGGAAGGCTACCCATAAAGCTACCAACTCCACATGAAGGCTCAAGTATGTTCCCCTTTTCAAACCCCATGTTTTCAAGTCCTTGATAAATCCCATCTATTACTACTTTAGGAGTATAGAAGGCTGTAAGAGTTGATTCCTCACAAGCTTCATATTCACTTGGGCTTAGGTTTTCTTTAAGAAAGTTCCTTGCTCTTTCCCATTGACCAGTTTTATTTTCATCAAATACTTCTGATAAGCCTCCCCAGCCTACATACCTAGCTAAGATTTCTTGTTCCTCCCTACTAGCCCCCCTATCCTCTTCTTCTAGCATTTTAAGAATTCTTATAGCATTGATATTGTTTTCTAACCTTTCTTGTGGTGGAAGGCTTTCAGCTAGTATTTCATCAGTGATTATAAAATTTTCAGCCCTTGGTCTTTCTATGATTTCTTCTTGCCTATCCTCACCATCTTCAAAGTTATCAAGAGAAAAGGTCATTTGTTCCACTTCTCTGGATTTTTCTTCATCAAAATCATAAAGCTCTGCATTATAAAGAAATTCATTCAATTCATCTATATCTTCAAATTGTAGTCTTCTAACCTGTCTTGCATCAAGAATATACTCATCTTTAAGTTCATAGGGAAGGATTTCAATAGATAGGAGTTCCTCTTTTATACTTTTAACAATAAAGGGATTATCCCACACTTTTATAACACTATCTCTTGTAATAGGCCTTTCATTTAATTCTTCTCCTTGCATGAAAAGAATTTCTGGATCTATTTCATCTTCAATTTCAACCTCTATGGGACTATCAAGCTGCCCAAAAAACACCCTGTGAATTTCTTCTTCACTTAACTGTTTTTTAAGTTCACTATCTTTTAATTCCTTAAATGTCTTAGGAAAATCTTCAAGTATAAGTCTTTCTGCTCCGACTTCCCTAAGCTCCTTAATATTAAAGTAACCCCATTCTGGCTCTATACCTATTACAAGACCAAAGGCATCTTCTGTTTCAGGGTCATACTCTGTTAAATACCAGGTCCAGTTACTTCTAAAGGGAATGATATAGGCTGCATGGACTGTTTTATCCCCTGCAGAAACCTTTTCTGTTTCTCCTAATCTAGGAACTTGTTCTAAAATTTCATCACTCATAAGTTCCTTAGGATTAACCTTTGAATAATATTGGGAAACAAAAAAGGAAGTAGATTCATTGTCTACCTCCTGGTCCCCATCTTTACTTATTTCTTCATCTAATTGTAAACGTACTCCTTCATTGCTAGTTCTCTCAGCTGATGATTTAGATTCTCCATCAACCCTACCCACTTCATCTGGTCCTCTGCCTTTAGTTTCTCTGTCAGTCCAAAGCTCTCCATCATCCTCGGTTTCTCCATCTCTATAAATTTCCTGGCTGTCTCTTCTACCTCTAGCAAGTGATTCATTAGGCTCTTGTCTAGGAACATCTCCTGAAATAATTCCTCCTTCTCCTCTGCTATGAAGTTCAGTCTGGCCTTGGCGAACCTGTGGGTCTGGTAGGTCTGATCTTTCATCAGAACTTCTTCCGATACTTCCTTCATCTTCAAGATTATCTCTTCCTGTGTTTCGCATTGTCCAAACATCATCTGATATTCGTTCTCTATCTTCTCTTCCTTCTGGTATGTTTCCAGCATTTCCTCGAAATTCATCATCCATCCCTCCTATATTTTCTTCATTACCTCTATCTTCTATATTTTCATTGTACCGCTCTACTGGCCTTTTTGTCAGCACCTTATTTTTATCAATTTCTTTATCTATAGTAACTGTTCTCTCGAGGATACTTGCAACCATTGAATTTAGCTCATTTCCTACTATTGATAAGGAAATTTCATCAAGACTTCTTAGAATATTATTAATTTTACCTCTATCTACCTCATAATTTATATCAAGTCTACTAGCATAGCCTATTTTTATAGACTCTGTAAGAAAATCATTAAATATCTTCCTACTACTAGGAGCTACCTTAAGTTCATTTAAGACATAATTACCCCTATTTATTACTTCTGTATATGCAATATTTTCAAGGATTTCATCTATTGTCATATCAGCTATTTCATCTTCATTAAAAGCACCATCAAACCCTAAAGCTTCTTTTAGGCTTTCTTCTCCATTATTTAGTTTCCATAACTCAACTTGATTTGTTGCTCTTGACATTGATACTGTTTGGCTAAGGTCAAAGATGTAGGTTACTTTACCATATTCTCCATAATTCTTATATATAGGAATTCCTTTTTCTCCACGTTTTACAGTTCTATTAAATTTCTTTCTCCAAAAATCAAATTCCCCACAGGCTCTTGCACTAGCATTCTTATCATAGATACTAAGTTGGCTAGTAAAATCATATTTATAATTATTTCCAATAGTTCTCATAAGTGAAATATACTCATCGCTACTAGAGAGAACCCTTGACTTGATTTCTTGTATTAAATGCTCAAAATCATTTATCCTCATATTTTCCTCCTTCTTCCATAATAAAATATAAGCTACAATTATGAATCTCCTTTATTATTTCTTCTAAAACATCAACCACTATGCTATTACCAGCTTGTTTATACAGAATACTCGACATACAGTTTTTCCTTCTTGGAAATATCTTTATAAGCTTATCAAAGTCACTATCATCAAATCCCATTAACCTAAAACATTCTCTTTCAGTAAGATACCTATATCTGTTACCACCTATGGCAAGTATTCCTGAATTAGGTACTCTTACTTGTTTAGTGGATATGGTATAACAAAAGTCTTCTATTACTTGAAGCCTTCCTTGAAATTGTGGCTTATAGGATGGATCATGGAGTATTTTTAACATTGAAGGCTGTTTAACTAAAAATATATCTCCATACCTTTCCATTACATCATTTTCAAGAAAATCTGATAAATGCTTGGCTCTTTTGTGTTTTAAATTATTAAATTTAAAAGGATTTTTACCTAAATAACTAATGGCAAAAATCCTTTCCCTCTTTTGTGGTATTCCAAAATTCATCGAATTAAGAATCTCATACTTGGTTTCATAACCCAGTCTTTTCATTTCTTTAAGGTAATAAAAAAAGGAAGTTCTCATATTTTTATCGAGAACTCCCTTAACATTTTCCCATATTACCAATCTGGGCTTATCCTGTTTTTCTTCTATTATCCTTATAGTTTCAAATAGAAGACTGCTCCTTGTCCCACTTCCTTTCTTTCCTCCAAGTTTTTCCCCTATCCTGGAAAAATCCTGACAGGGACTACCATGCATTAACAAATCAATTTTTTTATCTGGAAGGCTATAATTACATACACTTCTTGGCTCATAATTTTCATTAAAAAGTGCATTATAGCTTTTAACACAATTCTTATCTATTTCAACATAATCTACAATCTCAAAGGGAATTTTACTATTGATGTAAGCCTTCCTTATTGCACCTATACCACCAAAAAGCTCTACAACCTTCATCCTTATGAAATAACTTCCCTTATTCTTTTTTCTACATCTCCTATAAAATCCTTTAAATCAGCTTTTCCCTCTGAGATTTCATATAGTTTTACTTCCCAATCTACTGTAGTATTTGGATTTTTAAGGAAGTCTGCTACAAGAGATACTAACTGCTCTCCCTTATCTGTTGAAATAAGTTTCCTGCCTTCTCTATTTATAAGCTCTTTTTGGATAAGATTTTCAATTATTCCTGCCCTAGTTGCTGGTGTTCCTAAGCCTTTAGTTTCTATACCTGTATCTTGTTTTGCATCTTTACCTGCCAGCTCCATATCCTTAAGCAGAGTATCCTCTGTATAAGCTTTAGGTGGATTTGTATATTTTTCATTTGCTTTCTTATCCTCAATCTTAAGACTATCACCTTTATTTAACCTTGGAAGAACCTTGTCTTCTTTTTTCTTAGTATATGAAGTAAGGTATTTAGTAAATCCTTCATCTATTACTACCGTTCCTCTACTTGTAAATTCATAGCCTTCTACATCACATATAACCTTGGTGTTTTCAGTAATTAAATTTCCTGCTCTTGCTGCTAGAAGCTTTGCTTTAATAAGCTCAAATACCTTTTCCTCTGAAGCTTGTAAACTTCTAGTGTCAAAGTTAAGAGAACCACTTGTTGGTATTATGCCATGATGATCTTCTACCTTCTTAGAGTCAAAAATACTCTTAAAATTCTTTTCATCAAAATCATTACCAAAAGAATCTATATAAGCTTTAACACTAGAGACCATATCGTCAGTAAGAAACCTACTGTCTGTCCTTGGATAAGTTATAAGTTTCTTTTCATATAGGCTTTGTGCATAGTCTAAAGTCTGCTTTGCACTATAGCCAAAATACTTATTACACTCTCTTTGAAGTGTTGTTAAATCAAAAAGTCTATCAGGTTTAGTAATTTTCCTTTTCTTCTCTATTTTCTTTATTTCAAGGTATTCAGGTATAGATAGTAAAAGTTTTTCTGCCTTTTCTTTTTCATTAATCCTTGATGTCTCCAAGTCAATATCTTGTGCCTTTATCTGAACTGTAAAATACTTTTCTTTCACAAAATTTCTTATAGACTTATCCCTATCTACAACCATTGCAAGTGTTGGCGTTTGTACCCTACCTACTGAGTAGTTATTACTATGAAGGCAAGAATAATATCTGGAAAGGTTCATTCCAACTAGCCAATCTGCTTGACTCCTTGCTAGTGCTGACCGATATAAGGTTTCATACTCTCTTCCATCTTTAAGATTATTAAAACCTTCTTTTATTGCCCTATCTTCCATGGATGAAATCCAAAGTCTTTTAACAGTTTTTTTGCACCCTGCCTGATTATAGACCAATCTAAAAATAAGTTCTCCTTCCCTTGCAGCATCACAAGCATTTATTACTTCTCTGACATTCTTATCTGTTAGTAGTTTTTTTAAAATACCATATTGTTTCTTAGTGTACTTTGAAACTTCATATTTATATTCTTTAGGAAAGATAGGAAGATCTTCTATATTCCATTTTCTATATTTTTCATCATAAATTTCAGGATTACTCATTCTAATAAGATGTCCTACACACCAGCTTACAATATAATTATTTCCCTCAATATATCCATCTTTTCTTCTTTTAGCACCTAATACTTTGGCTATAGTCATTGCTACACTGGGCTTTTCTGCTATTACTAATTTCAAAATATCTCCTCCCTTTTATTTTTGGACAAAAAAATAGCGACCCAGATATATTTACTTATCTGAGCCGCTATCATCTATCTATTTATCTTTCTACCAGGACTGATTAGGGTATTTAAGGGTAAATGTATATATAATTTTCATCTTGCCTTGGGTACTCTCATCATATTTAGCAGTTTTTGTCTTTAGATTAAACTCCCATCCCCTATAACTACTCTTAAAGTCTTTATAATCAACATCTTCTGTTTCCCTTATATATTTTCCATTGCTTTTTATTACACGAGTAAATCTCATTTTCATTCCAGTCATATCTATGCTTTCACCATCATCATAGGTATTTTTATCAGGTAGGCTTACTAGTTTTTCAGGATACCATTGATTAACTTTGACACCCTCAGGAAGATTCATATCCTTTAAATTGTTTTTATCCTTTTCTTTTTCAAGGCTTTCCCTCAAATCCTTTACATCATCCTCAAGATTCTCAAATTTTCCCTTGTATTTCTCATTGTCCTTTTTAAGTTTGTCCTTCTCTTTACTAAGGTTTGAGATTTTATCATCTAGTTTATTTATCTCATTATTTAGCTTTTCCTTGTCCTTACCTGACTGGTTTTTTTGATTTTCTAGCTCTTTTTCCATCTCTTCCTTTGCCTTTTTCAAGGCTTCTATTTCTTTATTCATCTCATCTAGTTCTTTTCTTAAATCTACTTCAAGTAAGTCCTTATCCTTAGCTAATTGTTCAATTTTATCTTCTAGTTCTTCCACCTTTTTATCAAAATCCTCTATAGCTTGATTTAGATTATCCTCAAGCCTTTCTTTTTCCTTATTTATTAAATCTAAGTCCTTATTTAACTCTTCAATTTCCTCCTTAAGTTTCTCTCTTTCCTCCTTGGTCTTGTTTTTTTCATCAGCCAGTTCTTTTTCAAGTTCTGCCTTTTCTTCATTCATTTCTTCAATTTTCTTATCTAGGTTATCAATACTATCTCTTAATTCATCTCTTTCTAACCTAGACTCTTCTATTTCCTTTTCAAGTTGTTCTTTAATTTCTACCTTTTCCTTATCCAATTGGTCTAGCTTATCATTAAGGTCAGAAATCTTGTTATCAAGCTCCTCTTTGTCTTTCTCATACTCAGCTTTTTCTTGCTCAAGCCTGTCTTCAAGCTCTTTAATTTTATTATTAAGTTCTTCTTCTACTAAATCTTTTTCCTTTCTTAGATCTTCAAGATTCTTATCTAATTCTGCAATATCATTTTCAATTTCTTTTCTATCCACCTCCATCTTATTTATTGTATCCTCTAGTTCTTTTTCTAGGTTTTCCTTAGCTGCATTTAGGTCATCAGTTTTTTGTTTTAAATCGTCTATCTCTTTTTCAAGAGCTTTTTTATCTTCCTCTGATTTTTCCTTCTCATCTGCTAATTCTTGTTCTAACCTGTCCTTGGCTTTTTCAAGTTCATCAGTTTTATCCTTCAAATCATTTATTTCCTTATTAAGCTCTTCCTTATCCTTGGCTGCCTGCTCCTTCTCTTTTTCAAACTCCTTTTCAAGTTCTGCCTTTTCCTTATCTAGTTCATCAATCCTATTATTTAGATCTTCTAGTTCCTTCTCTAATTTTTCCTTTTCTATCTTATCCTTGATTTCATTAGTTAGATCATCAAAAACATCTTCTAAATCATCTGTATCTGAATCTTTAAATTTATCCTTATCACTGGCCACATCCTTAAGGAATTCTTTTGCCTGTTCGTTACAATCGACTGCTACCGTATAAATATCAAGGACATCTATATTATCGCTTTTTGCAAGATTTGCTTCTGCTAAGGCACAAAACTTACCCTTGGCAACTGTTGTATCTTGCCCAGCCTTATCATAATAAAAACTTCCTTCAAGAACCTTTTTATTATTGTTCATGTAGTCATCAAGGTCAATCTTTGGTTCATAAATACGATTAGCTTCTCCATCTGAAAGAAGGACTATAATCTTTTTATCTCCTGTAGACTTTTTAAATATCATCCTTGCTTCATGAATTCCCCCTTGTGTAAAGGTCATATCCTTTGCAACAAGCCCATCAATAACATTAAATAATTTGCTCTTATCTTTTTTCTGGAAAAAATCTGTTCCATCATTTTTATAATGGATCACATCAGATGCAAAGCTAATAAGTGCTATATTGGTGTTTATATTATGAGCCTCTTGCTCCTTCCATATAGCCTCAGCCATATCCTTAGCTGACTTCTTAGCCTTTGTCATTTTAGTCCCACTCATTGATCCTGAAATATCAACTACAAGCACCATATCAACCTCATAAGAAAATCTATCATTCTTATCATTTGCTAATACAGGGGTTACTAGCCCACACATTATAATAAGGCTTAGTGTCCCCGCTAAGATTTTATTAAATAACCCTGTTTTTTTACCCATTATATCAAATCCTCCTTTGTGTATTCTGTTTCCTCATCTTCTTCGAAACTTTCTTCATCATCTGAACTAAAGAAATCATCATCTGGAATTTCATCATCTTCAAAATCCTCAAATCCATTATCATTGGATTTTACAACCTTAAAGTAGTAACCAGCTCCTCCTACTCCTGCTACTATAAGTAGGACAATTAAAAAAGAACCCTTAGAATCTTTCTTCTTAGGTTCTTCTGGTTCAGCTTCTTCTTTTTTCACTACTTCTTTTTTAGGTTCTTCCTTAACTTTAGTTGTTCCATTTCTTTCCTCATCTTGCTCAATCATATTTAGTAAATCCTGTTCAGAAACTTCTGTTAGAAGCTGAACATTTGAATCTGGCTCATCATGATTAATAATAAGGTGAAATACCTTGCCACTCTTTGTTTGGAAGGTAAGAAATTCTCTTGCATCAGCCTGTGGTCTTTCCTTCATTTGACCACTACTAGTTTCTTCTATAATATCTGTAATCTCACTTCTCCTTGGATATTCCCTATTATCAGCTCCAACAGACTCTGTAATAGTTCCTCTTGCCTGGCTAGGATCTGTAGGCTCATAAGGATTTTCCTTTGGTATAGTTGATCCTTCCTTGGGCTTATTTACATCTATTAGAAAACCATTGCCTGTTTCTGCTGGATTTAGTGAAGGACTATTAACATCAACAGTTATATTATCCTCCCTATCCTTGGTAATATCAGGACTAGTAACATCTATTACAAATTCCCTTTCAAGTTCGCCATTAGAGTCAGCTGCAAAGACTCTAGGCATATAACTTGTTCCAATTGCTCCCACTATAACTATTGCCAACAATATTTTTATAACTTTTCTCTTCTTATTATTCTTTTCCATAGCTTACATTCTCCTTTTCAAATTCTTTAAATACTTTGTTTTCATTTTTTCTAGTCTTTTCATTTTCAGTAAAAATTTTCACTGCATCTAAAAGATTTATTTTCTGTTCGTAGCATATGGCCATTATTTCTTGACCCGCTATTTCCTCTTCTTCTAATCTTAGTAGTTCCAGTTCATCTTCACTTTTTTTAATTTGCTCTTTCAACTTCTTTTGATCTCTTTTTATTTTCTTATATCTGTTCTCTGTTTTTTTATCCATCCATTAAAACCTCCTTCTTTTAATAGGGGAATCCCCATTTTGCACTACTTCCATAGTAGGCAATCCAATCTGAAAGCTTGGTATCCTTTACAATACCAATATTTTCTCTTATGATTCCATTGCCGACATAAATACCCACATGGCCATATTTCTTACCTGCCTGAGTATGATTATGAGTAGGTACTGCTACCATCATTCCAGGCCTCAGCTCTGAAAGGTCACTACTGTCACAATACCAATAATACTGGTCATTTGCGTTGCCTCCAGGTCTTGGATAACCTGCATTTACATAAACATTGCTTATCCAGGCTGCACAGTAGCCACCTCCAGCTGTAGGTGTCCTATAAGCTGCTAATACAAGAGCCTTTTCCTTATCCGATAAGTTAGGGTTGTTTACCAGTTCCCCTATTATTGTGCTATCTGGAATAACAGGAGTTATACCACTCCCACCAAAGTACTCTTCCATGTTCCCACCTGTTTCAAGGAGTGCTTCATAGTGGGCAAGATTTTCCTCATATCCAGCAAATTCCTCTCTTGCAACAGTATCCAGTTCCTTTTTAGTGACTGTAACCTTTAGGATATACCAATCATAAGGCTCCATTTCACAGTATCTATCTTCACCACTTCCATAGCACACCTGCCTATATCTGGTTTCAACTATGGTTTCATAATCAACTTTATACATCTTATTAAATAGGCTTTTTAATTCACCACTTAGGCTCGATACATTAGTTACTTCTCCATGTTTGGCAGTTATAAAGCTTAAAAGTTCATGAATATCATGACCTATATCAGTATTTCCTCCTACATGATACTCATCATAGCCTGGATAATAACTTTCTATATTGGCAAGTTCATCTGCTAGTTCATACTCTAGCTTGGTAAACTCACTATTCATATCTGCAAGAGTATCTTCGCCTGACAAATAAGTTGTACTCATAACTTGGCTAGTTACTGATGATATTCCAGCTAGAAAAAATGTTGCTACTTGGCTCAGGGTCATAAAACCTATAATGGCTATAGCAAGAAGAATAAGGAACTTTCTTATATTTCTTCTTATTAGTTGGGAACTTCCTTTTAAGATATTTTCCATTCCTTTTTTAAGCCTATCCTTGAAGCCAATCGCAATATTATGCTCTTCATAGATTTTCTTTTTCATCTTCCTTCTTTTAATCAATTTCTTATAGGCAGTCTTTTTTTGAAATTCTTTTTCACCCTTCAAGCCCTTAATTTCAGTTTTATATTCAGCTCTTGCCAAATTCTTCTGATGCTTTAAATCTAGCTTTCTTTCAAGCTTTATAGGATTCCTTCTTTGTCTTTGAAGCTTATTTTGGGCATGTCTTGTCATACTTGCATTTAAGTATAAACCTTTTTCACTTGCATCAATAGCTACATTTTCATCACTTCCAGTCCTAATATATTCAGCAACCAGATAGCTTGCCCCTGAAATTCCCCCTACAAATTTGCCTGTCTTGTCATACTTAGGCTTATGATAAAGCTTACTTGCCTTTTTCCTTTTTTGAATCAGTTTGCTTTCGCTTTTTCTATATTGTTTTTCTACCTTCCCATCAAGGGCTATAGCTTGACTTGGAGCTTTTGCACTCGTCTTATGAGCCATGCCATCTTTAAGGTCTTTAACGTCATCTGTAGTTAATTTTCCATCTTTCTTCTTTATTTTCTTCTGATTATCATATAGAAGTTTTCTCTTATAATAATCTTTCTTCTTACTCTTATCTTTGAAATTATCTACACCACTGGCTCTTTCCTCAAAATCTTCTACCTTGACCTCATCGTCTTCCTTATTAGAAATAATGAGATTCTTGGCATCATCTTTAAATAAGGTATTACTTTTTGTTTCCTTATCTAAGGCTTCATATTTTGGGTCTTCTATCTTCTGCTTTAAATTGTTTATCTGTTTCTGTTTTTTTGCTTTTTCTACATTTATTGAATTATCTTGTAAATTATCTAAAGAACCCTTATCATATCCTTTTCTGTCCTCGGATTCATTGACCTTCTTGTTGGTAACCTTAATTTTCTTATGCTTTAATTTTGCTTTCTTTTTTATAACAGAATCATCAAATCTATCCTTCTCATGAACTCTTTTATCAAGATAATTACTGGTCTTTACCCTTTCACCTATATCTAGATTTTTTTCTTCTATTATGACTTCCTTTACTTGGCTACTTTCAGTAGTAAGCTTTTCTAAATTATTTAGATCACCAGTCCTTTCTTCCTTAGTCCTATGTTTTTCTATTTGCTTTTGAGATAAAGAAAGCCCACCTTTTTTATAAGTGGACTTAATTTCTTTCTCAAAATTATTTAACTTAGACTTCTTTTCTACAATACTTTCTTGAAATCTTTCACCATCCTTGGTTCTTTTATCCTTGTAATCCTTTGCTTTTTCACGTTTACCTATATCTAGATTTGTTCTCCTTTTTACCTTCTTCTTATCTTTCATTTTAATCTACTTCCTCAGGTTTTGTTGTCATTTTTTGATACAAGATTGTATCTTTAGGGAACTTGTCAACAAAGGGAACAATAGTATTCCCAAAGAATAAAAGCCCCTCTCCTGCATTAGAATTTGTTACATAGTTTAATTGAAAAGGAGAAATTTTAAGTTTTTTAGCTAGGATTTCCCTATCTCCAGAAGCCTGGTTAAGCATAAGGACAAAGTCTGTATTATCAAAGATATTTTCAATTTCTGCACTTCCTAAAAGGTCTTTTACGTTTTGTGTTATACCTGTTGGAACTCCACCCCACTTTCTAAATCTTTTCCATATTTCAACTGAATATTGGGCAGTTTGTTGGTCTTTTAAAAGCAAGTGAAACTCATCAATATAGTATCTTGTTGCCCTATTAGCCCCCCTATTTGAGGATACCTTATTCCATACCTGGTCCTGTATAACTAACATTCCTATTTTCTTCAGTTGATTTCCCAGTTCCTTTATATCAAAGCATATAAGCTTTTTATTAAGGTCTACACTGCTTCTATTATTAAATACATTTAAAGAACCTGTAACATAGATTTCCATTTCTGTAGCCAGTTTCCTTCCTACACTTTCTTCCTGTTCTTGGAGAAGGTTATAAAGGTCACTTAGTATAGGCATATTTTCAGGTTTAGGGTCTGCAAAATAATCCTTGTATATCTTAGGCAAACACCTATCTATTACAGACTTTTCAGCAGCAGTTAAACCACTACCCCCTACTACAAGTTCGAGCATACTCATTATAAAGTTCGCCTTATCTTTAAGAGGTGCATCTCCATCCCCATAATTCATATTAATATCAAGGGGATTTAGATAATCCTTAGACTTAGCTGAAATTTTAATAATCTCACCCTTAAATTGTTTTACAAGACTTCCATACTCTCCCTCTGGATCTGTGATTATTACATCATCATCTGTTACTAAAATAGCATTTGCCATTTCCCTTTTGGCTGCAAAGGATTTACCAGACCCTGGTGTTCCTAGAATAAGCCCATTTGGATTTTTTAATTTCTTCCTGTCTGCCATTATGAGGTTATGTGAAAGGGAATTAAGCCCATAATACAAGCTTGTATTTGAACTCATAAAAAGTTCTTCTGTTGTAAAAGGCATAAATACAGCAGTTGACGAAGATGTTAATTGCCTTTTTATTTCAACCTCATTTACCCCTAGAGGAAGGACAGACATAAAACCTTGCTCCTGTTGGTGGTCTAGTCTTTTTAAGGCACAGTTATTACGGTTACATATAGAAGATATTTGGGCTATAGTGTTATCTAGCTTTTCCTTACTTTTGCTTAAATTCATAATAGTAAAGGTTACATAAAACATTCTCTCATCCCTAGATTGAAGGTCGGTCAAAAGATTTTTTATATCGCTTCCATATACATTAAGGTCTGATGGGATAATATCCATATCATAACCAGCTCTTACAGCCTTTTTTTGTTCTTCTATCATCATCTTTTGAAGGTCTGTATTCTTTCTCTTTACCATCTTAATAGCATCTACCTGATCTATGGCATGGATATGAAGACTTACATACATATTATCTTCAATAGAAAGAATTTCAGATAAAAACCTATCTGAAAGCTCACTTGCTAAAATCTGAAAATGACTTAAGGCACAGATGTAATTTCCCATCTGCATATATTTAGGACTTATGAACTTGAATGCACTAGGCATTATAAGCTTTCTTGTGTCCCTATTTTCAAGTCCTTGTCCATCATAATCAAAGCTATTATCAGGATTTAACATATCATGGAGTAGCTTAAGCCTTTCATGACCTACTAAGGTTTCAGCCCTTACACCCATACTTTTTAAATTTGATAGGACATCTATCTCTATCCTCTCAAGAACAGGTTTGGCTTGGTCATAGCTTTCTGATTTTGTATTAACAACGATATACTTTGATTTTCTAAGACCATTATTACCCTTTGAAAGCTGGTCCTTAAGCATTCCCCTAAATTCTTTTCTTATCTCATCAAAATCATCTCCCTTATCTGGTATTGTAATTGCATTTTCCATTTCCTTAATTCTTCCTACCTGGTTAACAAAGCTTAGTTGAAGCTCTGTTGTTGAATCAAAGGAATTTAAAAAGCCTGCAAATTGATTGAAGATAAGATCCCTATCTTCCTCAAGTGCAAGCTGATAATTTATATCCTCATATTTTATAACCTTATTGTACTTTCCCTCACCGATATAACAAATACCATTCCTATACATCTTTTTATAAGGAATGGTATCTTCTATGGTATATCTTTTCTTGTCCTTCTTTAAGAAATCAAGGAATGAAGAGCTTTTCTTATGACTGGACTTAAGATTTCTTGTTTCCCTAGCTACTCTTTTTAGCTCTTTTTCCTTTTTTTGAAGCTTTTCTTCCTGTTTTTTTCTTTTTTCTAAATTTCTTTGCTGAATTTGATTTTTTCCCATTAATGCTTTGCTCCTCCTTCCTCATTTCTATAAACCTCTCCTTACTAACCCTAACCTTAGGTTGGTGCCTTTCATGGAGATAAATATATTTCAGATATTTCTCACATGTAAGCCCATCCTTCTCATAAAAAACTACAAAGAAAATAGGGATAGTTAGTATAATCATTAAAAATACAGCTAGGTCATTACCAAGAATATTTCTTGTTTTTAGATATGTTGGAATACCAATAATACCTGCTACTCCAAAGCCTATGAGCTGCCTTCTAGTAAGATTAAAAGCTACTTTCGTTTTAACATTGGTTAAATCTTTGGGTATCTGAACATAAGCCAATCTTTATCACCTCACTACTTCCTTAGCTTTTCTATTCTTCTTCACTTTCACCTGTGTTATCTCCAAATTCATTGGGGTCATTATTTAGTATTGCTAAATCTTTACTCACATCCTTTCTATTTTTCTTAAGCTTATTAAGCTCTTCAAGGTGGCTGTAGATAGTAGCAATTTCATCTTCAATTTCGTAAAATCTTTCATCAAAGTCTTCATAATCCCCTATTCTCATTTTTATTAAGCTATTATGAGACTTAGCAATTTCCTTCATAGACCTATTTAAACTCCATGTTTTTTCCTCAAGGTCTTCTAAAAAATCTTCTGTATTGTTAAGTCTTTCAGTAAGCATACCTAACTTCTTCCTGTTTTTTATTTCAGAAACTAGAAGACCTATTCCTGTAAGTGCCAAACCTATTATTAATTTTTCCTTTTTTATTTCCAAATCTTTTCCTCCTCTATATTTTTAATGAGCATTCATTATGCTCTTTGCAATTGTTCCACTCTTTAGCATCATAATCCCAAGAAGTACCGTATATCCAAGAACTCCGAATATGCTGGCATGAATATCTGTGGTTATATGAATTGTCTTTACAAGCACCGCATATATTCCAAGGCATATCATTAAGAGCAATCCCTGAAGCCCAAGTGCAAATAATCCCTTGATATAATTTGTTCCAATCTGACCCCATTCTTTATTTCCCATAGTTGCAAATGGAATTGCTGATACTGAGCTATACAAACAAATTTCAATCATTCTTCCGTAAGTTATTACAGTAACTATGATTGATACAACCTGGATTGAAAGCTTCACAAGTGAAGTATCCATGGCTATCAGTATCAAATTCCATAAACTCTCATCCTTTAGATGTTCTACCATTGTGGCCACATCCAGAGCATCAAGGGATGCACTTGTATTTATCACTCCCGCCGCCTTAGTTACCAAATTCTGTGATACATCAAATACTGCCATCGAGAAGGTGAAAGCATTACTTACAAACCATACTGCTATCCACATCTTGATAATGTATTTAAAGAAATCAAATGTATCTGTATCAGAGTGCATATTGTTTTTCTCCATGACCATGTTTATGAGTTCTATGCACAAGACGGCGGTTATGATAATTCCCGCTATGGGAATAACTACAGTGTCGTTAATATTCTTTACAAAGCTAAATACTTCTGCATTCCAACCACTTGGTATTTTACCGACTTCTGTAGCTACAAGACTTACATTCTCATTTATATCTAAGAACATTGCTTCAAGGTTTGCTTGGATAATTCCGATAAAAATCTCCTGAAAAAATTCAGTTATCTTGTCGAAAAGTCCAAACATTTTTTATCTACCTCTTTCTTAATTAAGTGTATTCGCAAGTAATGGTATAAGCTTCATTCCAATAAGAACAATACCTCCACCTGCCATTAGTTGCTTGATTCCTTGTGACTTTGCCCCAGGATTATCGTTCCCATAACCCTCCATAAGGTTAATTACTCCCCATGCCCCTAAACCTGCACCAATTGCTGTAACTAAAGTCTTTAAAACTGCTATTCCCTCTGTAAAAAATGCCATATTATTTTTCCTCCTTATTTTCTTTTTCAATTTTATTCATATGCTTTACTATAAAATTCTTATATAGCTTGTCATTGTTTCTTCTTTCTTTGATATAACCAAAGACATGGATAAGATCTCCTGGCTTTAGTTTCTTTGCTACTTCTGACCATTCCCCATAGGCTGCACAATTTGTATAGTGCCTTTTACCATTCCTTTTTTCTACAAGAGAAAAGTTTGTTACATTTATTGTTTCACCATCCCAGTCAAAGGAAGCTGTTTTTACCTCCCCCACTAGATTAGCTGTTACATTTTTCATATCTCTTTCTTTTAAATCTGCCATATCCTATTCCTAGCCTCCTATTTTCTTTTTTGAAATAAAAAAAGCGACTGGACTTGTTTCTTATCCAATCGCTATTATCTATTCTATATTTTTATTATAAACTATTTAGTTGGACTTCTTATCCTTTTCATATTGATCTCCTTGTTCTAGACATGAAAAAAGATGATAGATTCTACTGACTATCATCTTCTACTAGATTTCTTTATTACTATTCAAAATAAAATAATTCTTCAAATTTTTTATCTAATGCTATACAAAGTACTAATGCTAATCTCGCTGTAGGACTAAATTGTCCTGTTTCAATAGAACTTATTGTATTTCTTGAAACTCCAACCATTTCTGCTAATTCAGTTTGGGTTAGCCCTTTTTTATTCCTAATTTCTTTTAAATTATTTTTAAATTCATATTCTTTTTTCATAATTACTAACCCAAACTATAAAGAATATGATTAATAAGGAATACCACACAGGCAATACCAGCACATATAGCCCCAAATTTATTTGATTTATCTCCTGAAAATTTATATAAGGAATGGTTTTCTGCAGCAATAAATCCCCAAAATAGTGATTGAACTGAATAGGTTTTTTGACCAGTAAATAAATTAAAAATAATAATTATAATACTTAGTGCTAAAAAAATCTTGTAACCTATGCCTAGTCCCTTATTTTTAATATGTTCAACTCCTTCATCAATATTTTCAGTTCTTACCTGTTCTAAAATTCTATCTTTATCCATTTCGCTTCCTCCCTCGCCAAGTTTACTTTGCATCTTTATTGTATATTTTCCAAGTAAACTTGTCAAGGGTTTTTATAAATTATATAATATATTTTATATATTAACTATATTGGGTTTTTACCTTCATAATTATTACCTACAATCTTGTTATTATAGACTCCTTACCTAGCCTTGCCTTACCCTGCCTTTTCATATATTCTTCAACATCAAAAAAGTTCCTATCATCATAATCTTCTAGGAATTTATAATTCTTATGTTTTGTAATATCAAACTTCTCTGATAGAAATGGTCTCACACCTCTAAGTTGCATAATACACTTGCTTCCATCCATTACAAAAAGCTCATCCTTGGTCATAAGCTCCTTACCAGTCTTTTGATAATTAAGACCAAAGGACTTTTGATTACTCCTTGTTTCCGATGTATTAAATAGGTCAATAGTTTCCTTACCTAATGTTTCTGAAATCTCTTTTAAAGTTCCATTCTCCTTGCCTCCTAAGAATAGGGTTGTATCACAGTTTCCTATTATGGTATCTGCATTATCCTTGTATATTGCCTTTAGTTGGGATTGAGCCTGCAATACGATACAGGCACTTATCTCCCTTGATCTTATTGTAGCTATTAGTTTTTCAAATTTTGGAATCAAGCCTATATTTGCAAACTCATCTAGAAGACACCTAACATGGATGGGTAGCCTTCCACCATATACATCATCAGCCTTATCACAGAGTAGGTTAAACATCTGAGAATACATGAGTGATACAACAAAGTTAAATGTATCATCTGTATCTGAAATAATTACAAAAAGAGCAGTTTTTCTGTCTCCTAGAATATCTAGTTCCATCTCATCCTCACTCATTAAATCCCTAAGTTCCTTAATATCAAAGGGAGCTAGCCTTGCACCACAGGATATTAAAATGGATTTTGCTGTCTTTCCAGCTGCTAACTTATATTTACGATATTGCTTAACTGCAAAATGATCTGGATTCTTTTCTTCTAAGGCTTCAAACATATAATCTACCGCATTTTTAAAATTCTCATCCTCCTCCCTAACCTCACTAGCATCTATCATGGCTAGTAGGGTTGTAAAATTTTGTTCTTCTTTTGGTGTTTCATAAAAGATATAGCCAATTAAGGCTGTATAGTAAAGCCTTTCAGCTTTCACCCAAAAATCCTCTCCTGACTTTTCTCCTTCTCCTTTGGTATTGGCTATGATAGTCTGGACCAGTTTCAAAATATCTTTTTCACTTCTAAGATAGGCAAAGGGATTATATTTCATACTCTTTTTAAAGTTAATGGTATTTAGAGTTTTTATCTCGTAACCATTCATTTCTAACATCTTGCCACACTCATGAAGTAGACTTCCTTTAGGATCAGTTACTACATAGCTAGAATGGAGTTGCATAAGATTAGGCTTTACAAAGAATCTTGTCTTCCCTGAACCAGAACCACCAATTACAAGAACATTTTTATTCCTTGCATACTTGGGATTTTTAGGTCTACTATTCATAGTAATTCTTTCTGTTTCTGTAAGAAGGAGATTATTTCTATAATCTTCATCCATATAAGGAGCAATATCCTTTGAATTTCCCCATCTTGCTGAACCATATTCCTCACCTTTTCTAAATTTTTTAGCATTTTTACCCTTGTTATAGATAATAAACTTAATCAATATAGCTAGGATAAATCCTGCAAGTAAGTCCTTGGGGTCTAGGCTAGGATATAGTCTAATTGTTTCTATTTCCAAGACCGCTTGGAATAAACGGTCTATTAAATCACCTCCTACATATGAATTTATATGGTGAGAAAAAATATCCCCTAAATAGAAAAATGCAAGATAAGGTATGTTCTTCTTAAGAAAAGCCTTCTTATCTTGCACATGAAATAATTCTTTTATATCCTTTTTTATTCCTTCTATTACACTCAATCTACCACCTCCTTAGCTGGGAGTTTCTTATCTTTCCTCACCCATATCTCTTTTCTTTTTTTCCTTATTTATAGGATTAATTTTATCTACCTTTCCTTTATATTCATTTAGGAGTTCAATTGTTGATTTCTTTTTTCTACCTAATTGAGTTTCTGAAAGTTTTACTTCTTTTCCCTCCAGTAAAAAACCAGATATATCAAGAAAGTTCCAGTCTTTATCTCTTGGGATAATCTTAAAAATAGAATTGATAAAATAATCATTTCCATCCATTTTGTAGGTCTGGCCATAAACTGATAGGTTTAAAAATCTTTCATCATCAATAAGAATATCCACACCATTTTTAAAATCTGCATATTCGACCAACTCATATATGTCCCATAAGTTTGAATCTATAACCTTCATTTCTTTGTCCTTATGGCCCAAATCTATATACTTATGAAGGACTACACAATCATAATCTTCTAGCTTTATTAGCTTTTCCATTAGTTCTTCTATCTCTTCACTATGTTTCTCAAATTCAAACTCATCACAATCAATACAGCTTTTTTCATTTAACATTAACATCAAAATCACCCACTTCCTTAAATTTCTCCCATCTCCTTAAGTAAGGAGAAAAAATATGCTCTTCCCTCAGGTCTTACTACTGTATAAACTCCAGGTTCCCCATTATATTTATTGATATAATCTTTTAATTTAAAGTAATCAGCTGCAGTTGAATAAAATCTTAGTTTCCCTTTTTGGTTTCTATAAAGGTATCCCCTGTCTATTAATATATTTATAAATCTATTTTGAGAAACTCCTAATTCCTTTGCAGTATCTCTTAGGCAGATACAGTCACCTAGATCTATAAACTTATCAAAGAATTCTCCCTTAGGAATAAGATCTTCTAATTCTTCTGTCCTTGCTTCTATTTGCTTTAAAGCTACTAGATACCCTTTTGCCAGAAGTTCTTGGTCATTCATTTTTTCTTGGCCAGTAAAATAGCCTCCATATTTCCTAATTGAAGGTAAAACCTCACTTGTTACCCAGTTCTTAAATCTTATGGCACTGTCTAGCTTACTTCCAAATATAAGAGCATACATACCAGACTCATTTATAACTACCATATTTCTTCCCTGACCTGATACTGTAAAACACCGTTTCAGCTTATCTCCTTCATAAACATGGCTTGCTATGGCATCACTTGGTCTTTTATATCCTAGAGCTTCTGCTATATCTTTTCCAACAAACCAAGGCTCATCATCTATTACCATTGTCCTTATCTGTCCAAACTCTCTATTTTCAAACACCTTTATTTTATACATATATTTCACCTCATCTATCTCCTAAAAGTAGGTCTCTAGTTTCTCTTAATTTTTTTCTTCCTAGTTCTGTTCTAATGTCTTTTCCTGCAATCTTAACTGGAATACACATCTCCCTAAGCCTTGAATATATCCTTTCCTTGTCAATATCATTACTTCCATTCATAATCACACCAAGGGGAATATTAGTTGAGATAATAGTTGGTTTCTTTGATTCATATCTGGTATTTATTATCTGGTAGACCATTTCATTCACATATTCTGTATTCCTTTCAATTCCAAAATCATCAAGAATAAGAAGGGATACACTGGATAATTTTCTGTAATAATCATTTTTATCAATATCAAAGCCACCCTTTTCAATATCATTTATTATCTGTGGAATATTTCTCATCTTAACTCTTATCTGATAATCCTCTATAATTTTGTTTGCTATACAAGCTGCTAGGTAGGTCTTTCCTGTTCCAACATTTCCATGAAATATAAGACCATTATTGTCCTTTGATAGTTCTTTAAAATTTTTAACAAAATTCTTGGCTATAATAACTTCCTGTCTATCAGGGGCTATGACCTTGTCAAAAGTGCAACTAATAAGATTTTTACTTGTTATAAAGCACTCTTCCCTAAGTCTTCTAATATGGTCTGCTTCTTCCTTTGCCTTTCTTAGGCTTTCTTCTTCCCTATCACATTTACATTTCCTACGAAATAATATTTTTTTATTCCCCAAGCAATTAAGTGGATCTGAATCTATCTTTTCTTTGCATCTCCTACAATAAACATGGCCATCTTTTTCATATGCCATTTCTAGATTAAAAGAAAAATCTACTCCATCAATTACAATAGTTTTTATTTTATCTTCCATTTTCTCTACCTCTCTTAATTATTTAAGTTCCACTCACTTTCATAATCTGAAGGATCTCCTGTATAGGCTTTTTCACTCCTAAGCTTTCCTTCTCTTTTATCCTTTAAGTACCAGCTCATAATAGTTGAGGCATGGTCTTTATACTCCTTGCCTGTACTTTGCATATAGGCTGATAATCTTTCTATATAATCATTTAAGTTAGGTATCTTTTCTTCTAAAATACTTTCTTCCTCATCTGATAAAATTACATTTTGGAAGATTCCTTTTTTGTCTTCTAGATTAAAATCAATATAGCTTTTATCAATCTTATTATTCTCTATATAGTTAGGTTGTCTTTTTGATAAGTCTAGACTTTCCTTTTTAGCCATTCTTGAATTATCAAAATCGCCATTCTTGACTTGTCCTTTTGACAAGTCTTGATTTTCTCTTTTGACAGGTCTAAAGTTTTCATTTCTAAAAATACTCATAAAATCTTTAACATAAATTTTAGTAGGATTTCCCTGTCCTGTTCTTTTCTTTTTAATAAGACCTATTACTTCAAGATCCTTTATAAGTTTAACTGCCTTCTTAATACCACAACCTAGTTGTTGGGCAGTTTCTTCAACAGTAAAATAGATATAAACTCTTCCATTTTCATCTATCCAATTGTTTTTATAGGACAAAGTGCTTCTTGATAAATACATGGAATAAAGCACCTTTGCGTCTATTGATAATCCCTTAAATTTCTCATCTTCTATAAGAACTATAGGTAAACGGATAAATCTAAAACTTTCAGAATCTCTTCCGTAAAAGTAATCAAAATCCATTCACATCACCTCATCTCAATAAAAAAGACACCTAAGATTTCTCTTAAATGCCTGGTCCATCTATCTCTCATGTTCATGATGTTTTTCCTTAACTTTGTCTTTAACTGCCACATTTTTCACCCTTTCCTTAAATTTATTCAGGATTTCTTTTGTAGAATCCCTTTTATTTTCTTTCCTTTCTGACCTCTCTATAGCTTTTTTAAAAGCTAAGTCCATGACCTTAGTATCCTTGGCTTGAAAGAATACAGAGTATAGTCCTGATTCCTTGTTCTTCATAACGGAAAAATTGACACCATACCTATTAAGCTGCTTCTTTAGTTCTTTGATCTCCCCTTTCTGTAAATTAATATTTTCTAGTTGACCCTTCTTTACCATATCCTTAAGCTTTCTTGAATTAGTTTTTCTTTTTTCATTAAGATAGTCTGCAAGTGGCTGGCTTTTTTCAGCAGCATCTTCCATAATTTTTTTCATTGCTTTTAAGATAGCTTTTGCGGAATACTGTGCAACCTTAATTTCAATATTTATTGCCTTATTATTAACTTCATCATTTACCATTTAGGCAACCTCCTTTCTGAGGGGAAATAAAAAAAGCGGCCCAGATTTTTAGGTCTGAACCGCTAAGATTTGTTAAGTTATGCTTTTACTCTTTAATATTGTATTTATCTCTTATATAATTTTTCTAACTCCTTCAACTTTAAAGTATACTCCTTATCATATTCTGCTTTTTTATCTTCGTTCTGTTCAATAGAAATCTTACCTAATAAAGAAGATATTTGGTTTTCTAGTATCATTATTTCTCCCTTAATGTTTTTTTCTTTTGTATTAATTTCTTTTTTGCTTTTGTTCTTCATATATTCTTTGTAATTACCACTAAAAGATTCTATTTTTTTGCCTTCAATTATTAATAATTCATCACATATATTTTCAATAAATCTTATATCATGAGATACTAATAAAATTGAACCATCATAATTCTTTAGAAGTTCCTCTATTACCCCTAAACTATTTATGTCTAGATAGTTAGTTGGCTCATCTAAGATCAAAAAATTAATATCCTCTAAAATTATTTTAGCAAAGGAAACTTTTACTCTCTCTCCTCCACTCAGAACTTTTAATTTTTCAAAAACCTTATCACCTTTTATTAATAATCTTGCTAAAATTAATCTTGCCATTCTTTCATCATGTATGCTTTTGTCTATAACATTTTCTAATATAGTTTTTTCTTCATCTAAAATATTCAAAGATTGGCTAAAATAACCTACCCTGACATTTTTACTTATATTAATTTTTTCTTTATCTAATATCATGTTAATTAAAGTAGTCTTCCCACTACCATTAGGTCCTAAAAGAGCGGTTTTTTTGCCATTATTAATATTGAAGTCTGCATTATGAAATATTATATTTTCTCCATAACTCTTATTTAGATTCTTTCCAGATATCAATATTTTGCTATAAGGTTTACTTGATTCCAATATCTTAATTTTAATTATGTCTTGTTCTACAGGCTTTTCTTTATTTTCTAGGTGTTCTATTCTTTTTTCTACAGATTTTGCAAACCTATCTAAGTTCGCTTTATTTGCTTGCCCCCCCATTTTATGAAGTCGTGCTTCTGAATTTCCCATTCTTTTAGGTGTGGTTTTTACCTTAGCAGATTTATTTTCTACATCTCTTTTAAGATTAGTAAGTCTATTTTTCTCCTTAATGAATTCCTTGTATTCAAAATCCTTCCTCGTATCTTCCATTTCTTTTAATTCAAGATATTTACTATAATTACCATTATAAATTTTACATCTAGCATTATCTATTTCCAATATTTTATTGCATACTGAATCCAAGAAATTCCTATCATGGGATACTACTAAAAAAGGACCTTTGTATGCTTTAAAATTTTTTATAACTAACCCTATTCCATCAATATCTAAATTATTTGTTGGTTCATCTACTAATAGTAGACTATTACTATTCTCAAACCCTTCTGCCAATTTAAACCTGGTTTTCTCTCCTCCACTCATATTATTATTCCAGTTATTTTCAACTTGAAATATAGATGCATATTTCCCACTTATTGTTTTTCTTCTTGGTTCGCCTAATTGTGGAATATATTTAATAACGGTATTTTTATCATAAAACAACTCACCACTATCATAATCAATATTTTTATTAATAATCTCTAATAAAGTTGTTTTACCTACACCATTTACACCCACAATTCCAATTTTATCATTTTCATATACTTTTAAGTCCTCAATATCTAATAGTAATCTAGTTCCGTAATATTTTTTTATCTTTTTCATACTAATTTTTAACATAAAAAAATCCTCCTTTGAAAATAGAGAGGATAGCATGACAATAGATACATAGATAAACTATAAAAATTTATAATAAAGCATTATCTAAACAAACTATCCACTCAGAATAAAAATAGACATAAATATATTAGGTACAGTCTAACAACTTCTAATATATTTCGTTTTCTTTATTTGCTAATGGATTATTTGTTCATTATTTCTATAATTTCTCCTTCCATATATAATACTTTAATGACTTCTTATTAATGCAAGTATAGCATTTTATTTTTAATATTGCAACGCTAAGACATCTTTACTTCTCATGCACTGCTTACAATAATTATACTTAATTACTCTAAGCAATGCATGAATCATATTAACTAAAGTTCCTGAAACCCTTGATCTTAAAGCATTTATGCACCCTGTCACTATTATGACACGCTCCCCTGTTGTATGCCAAATGTAACCATTGTTGTTGGTTTCCAATGCTCTTTTTACTATTTCTTCTACTGCATATACCTGATATGGTCTCAATACTAATAACTGTTTGTCTGTTTCTTTCAGTACCATATATCTAGCTATCATCTTAGATATATGGCATTTTTCTAAGAATGTTGTACTAAAATCTTTCAAATTTGTGATTCTATTATTTTCCTTATCTGTCCAAAAGAAAGTATATTTATAATTTAAATCTCCATCAGAGTTAGCAAAATATTTAGTATCTACACCATTTGATACTACAAATATTTGAATATATCTAAATAACCCTGTATACGAATGGGCTTTATACCTACAAATTTGGTTAAAAGCTTCTTTCATATCTAATCCTCTTCTTTTTAATTCTATCTGAACCAATGGAATGCCATTTATAAGTATTGTTACATCATATCTATTTTCATACTTTCCTCTTACTGTTATCTGATTTGTAACTTGAAATAAATTTTTACACCATTTTTGTGTATCCATTACAGTAAGAAAAAGTCTTTCACCATTTTCTCTTTCGATTTCAAGTTTATCCCTTAAAATCTTAGCAGATTCAAATACTCCTTTACCTTCAATTCTATTCATTATTATTTGAAACTCTTTGTCTGTAAGAGGTTCCCCTTTCAATTTATCTTCATTGAACTTGCTAATCTGTTTTCTAAAATTATTCTTTAAATCTTCTTCACTATTTATATTTACTGATTCATAACCATTTCTAATTAATGATTTCAACAGATTTTGTTCTAGTACTGCTTCAGATTGATATGACAATAGGACCACCCTTTCTCAAAATGTCTGAAAATATAACTATTGTTTAAATATAGTTGTTATTTTTTATAATAACATAGTATCATTTAAAATAATTTTGTCAACAGTTATTGTTTGTAATAACAACTGACAAAAATAAATAAGAATTAAAACATATTGGGCATTAACATTAATACTAATTATCAGATATACTTAAACGCCAACTTTTGAATTATGAAAAATGGTGCATAAACATTATAACCCTTGCTATTTACTAATATTTAGGCATAGAAAAAGCCCTGAAATAAATTCTTCAGAGCTAAACATTCTTTTTTTATATTATTAGTCTATCTAGGATTATTCTGGCAATATATCTACATATCTCTCCATTACCTTATTCTTTAATATAACTGATACTATTGTTGAAACAGATTCAGCTATTGGATAAGCTGCCCATATCCAATTCAATCCTATAAATGACAATAAATATGCTACTGGTATTATTAAAATTAATTGTCTTAAAAAAGTCACTATTAAACTATATCTTCCTAAACCAAGAGCTTGAAAAAGTGTTGAATTAGTTATTCCTATTGCTGCAAATACAAAAGATATTGATATAATTCTCAAAGTATATGCACCCATATTTATCATTTCTTGACTATTTGAAAATATGCTCATAAGCTGCTTAGGAAATAACTGAAATAAAATAGTTCCTATTAACATTATAATAATAGTTAATCTCATTCCCCATTTAAAAGTCTCTTTTACTCTTTCTTTATTTTCAGCACCATAATTATAACCCATTAATGGTAATACTCCTTGACTTAATCCGAATACTGGTAAGAATATAAAGGATTGCAATTTTAAGTATACCCCTAAAATTGACACTGCCATTTCAGAATGCCTTATTAAAATCAAATTCATTATTGTAGTTACTAAAGCTGCTATTGACTGCATTATAATACTTGGAAAACCTACATTATATATTTGTTTTATAATACTCTTTGAAAATTTAAACTTGGAAAAATCCATATTTAAATCTATTTGATTTGAAAATAATACAATTATTCCAAGTATTGCTCCAGCACCTTGTCCTATCAAAGTTGCCAATGCTGCACCTTTTATACCCATAGCAGGAAATCCAAATAAACCAAAAATCATTATTGGATCTAAGATTATGTTTAATACTGCACCTATTAGTTGTATAATCATCGTCCAAATCATTTTTCCTGTTCCTTGAATTGTCTTCTCTATCGTAATCTGTATAATTGACAAAAAAGCAAAATTACTTATTAAACTTAAATATTCTATACCCAGATGTTTAACTTCGGGATCTTTTGTAAAATAGTTAAAAAAATCATTTATTAAAGTATATCTAAAAATAACAAATATTAATGAAGATAAAGTGGCAATAATAAGTCCGTGCAATGCCGCTTGATCAGCTTTCTCTTGTTTTTTTGAACCAAGGGATCTTGAAATTAGAGAATTTAGTCCAGTCCCTGTACCTACTCCTAAAGCTATTATTATTATTTGAATTGGATAAGACAATGAAGTTGCTCTTAAAGCTTTTTCACTTAGTTTTGCTACAAAATATGAATCTACTATATTATATAATGATTGTATCAGCATAGATAACATAACAGGTAAAGACATTTTTATAAGTAAAGGAAGAATGTTTTCATATCCCATAGGATTTCTATTTTCAAAATTTTGCTTCATTTAATACCTCCTCAATATAGAAATCTTTCACTATCTCATAGTATCAAATTAACAAAATTTAATCCATTAAAAAACGACAAGATTTTACTCTTGTCGTTTACTATTCCTTCTTACATAAACTTTTGGGAAATCATCATAAAAAATATCATTGCTCCTACAACAGCATATAAACCATTGATAACAGTACATACTTTCATAAGATTGTTTTTAACCTTACCTTTCATATATACATAAATAGTAAAAATACCACTGAAAATCATAAAGGCAGCATAAGCAGAAATCATAATTTCTGCTGTAGGCGATTTCAGTGCCCATTCATAAGTCCTAATTGGAAAAATTGTCCATCAGATAACAATCATAATTAAACTGATAACAGTTAATTTTTTATTCTTCATAATATTATCTCCTTTCAAGCTGTCCGAACTGGATACAGGAAATAACTAAACATATAACGGTAAATGCCATTGCAACAGGAATCCATGGGAATAGTTTATATGAAAATGTTCCTAAGTTAGTTGACATTTTATGCATTTCAGATGTAATAATCATAAAAGGATAGCACATTGGATATAAAAACCACATCTTTGTATTGATCGCCAAAATAGATGGAACTATACTTGCTAAACCAATACCAATTGAAAAAATCGGTGTTTTAATACACGTAGCTAACATCCAATATATAGTCGCCATAGGAATAGATGATAAATAAATCATTCCAGCTTCTTTTAACACTATAAAAGGAACATATCTTCCAATTTGTCTGTAGGATAGCCTTTCTCACTAGCACTATGTCTAAATTCATCTAAAGTACCTTCGAATAGAAGTTTCCTATGGTTAAGAATACCAATATCATCTACCATCGATGGTAAAAGAACCATTTGTAGGCTGTGTCAATCCAAGAAACATTTTCATAATAGTAGACTTACCTGCTCCATTAGGTCCAAGTAAACCATATATGGAACCTTTGCGAATATGAAGATCCACATTGGAAACTGCCATAAAATCACTATATGATTTAGTCAATTTATTTGCTTCAATAATATTCATTTCAATCTACTCCTTTCTGGTTACTATACTTAGTTTACATGATTAACCTTATCCCAACCTTCTCTCTTCCTTACATCTACCTTACATTTTTAGAAGAATGATAAAAATATATATTTATGTGTTATAATGGCAAAAATAAAGAAGGTGATAATATGGATTATAATTTTTTGAAAAAAAGCGTATATTATTAGTTGATGATGAACAAGAACTATTAAATATGGTTGTTTCTATATTAAAAGAAGATGGTTATGAAAATATAGCTACAGCCAAAAGTGTAAAAGAAGCACTTAAGGTCGCTTCTAAAATAAATCCTGAACTAGCTATACTTGATATTATGCTACCAGATGGTGATGGCTTCTCTCTTATGAAACAATTTAAAAAAACAAAAGATTATCCAATTCTTTTCTTGACTGCCCGAGGTGAAGATGAAAATAAATTCAAAGGCTTTGGGCTTGGAGCTGATGATTACATTGTAAAGCCATTTTTACCAAAAGAATTAACCCTTAGAATTAGTGCAATTCTTCGCAGGAGCTACAAGAATGAGAATCCTCTTGTGAAACTTCATGCAAGTGAAATTGATTTTGATAGAGCCGAAGTCATAAAAAACGGAGAATACATTGGACTCACAGCAAAAGAATATAATTTACTTTCAGTTCTATATCTTAATGCTGGTAAGATTGTAACTATTGATGCATTATGTGAAGCTGTCTGGGGAGATAATCCTTTTGGATATGAAAATTCCTTGATGGCACATATACGCCGTATTCGTGAGAAAATTGTCTGAGAGACTTTCAAAAGAACTGAACAGCAAGAATACTTGGGCAATTTTAATTGACAATAATACAAAGAATGTAATTTGGCATACAGAGAATCTACCAAACGAGATACCCACAGAATATAGCCTGTCAGATATATCAATGCTTACCCGTGGATATATCAAAGGGTATCCTACTTTTACTGGTGAACACCAAGATGGTTTAGTTGTACTGGGTTTTCCAAAAACAAGCTATTGGAAGCACATGTACAACAGTTGGGACTATTGGTTCATTGCTAATTTTTTCAAAATCTTTTTATTGGTGTTGGGAGGAAATATTTTTGTTATCTTTGTTATCTACATGATTGCAAATACAAGATTACTGAAGTCCGTTAATCCAATTTTGAACGGAATCGGAAATTTACCACTTGGAAAACAGATTCATGTGAAAGAAAAAGGGGTATTATCTGAAATTGCTGCAAATATTAACGAAACATCAGAGATACTAGAAACAAAGGATTATGAGTTGAAACGGAAAGAAACAGCTCGTGCAAATTGGATTGCAGGGGTATCTCATGATATACGAACACCACTTTCTATGGTAATGGGGTACGCTGCACAGTTAGAATCGGATACCCAGCTTACCAATGAACAACAACAGAAAGCAGCTGTTATCCGTCGTCAAAGTGAACGAATAAAAAATTTAATTAATGATCTCAATCTAACGTCCAAACTAGAATATAATATGCAACCTATTAATCTAGAAAAGATAAATATTATATCAATCATTAGACAAGTAATTGTTGATTTTATGAATATGGATATAAGTGAACAATATCCTATTGAATGGATAACAGATGATCACATTAATACATGTTTTGTCAATGGAGATAAAGGATTATTAAGACGAGCTATCACCAATATTATCCAAAATAGCATTAATCATAACTAAAATGGCTGCAATATATATATAACCCTAGTTGAGAAAGATAATAAATACGAAATACAAATTGATGATGATGGTATGGGTGCAACTGATGAACAAATTGAAAAATTAAATAATACACCTCATTATATGGTTTGTGATGAAAATACTACGGAACAGCATCATGGTTTGGGACTACTCATTGTAAAACAAATTATGTCTGCACATCACGGAAGTGTTACAGTAGGACATAGTTCTTATGGTGGATTTTCGGTTAAATTAATCTTACCTATATATTTAGTTTATAAATAATAATGAGAATGTCTCAAAATTGTGTTATAACTCCTATTTTATATACTGTTGTAAATAATAAATCACCATATAAAATTATAGTCTTAATTTTACTCTAAAATAAAAAAGTCCTGAATCCTTTATTTCTAAGGTTTCAAGACTTTTGTTTTCCTACATATTTAATGCTTGTTCTAAATCTTCTATTATATCTTTGCTGTCTTCTAAACCAACAGATATTCTTACCATGCTTTCTGTTAGTCCAAATTCTTTTAATTTTTCATTTGGATATCCCCTATGGGTCATGGCTGCTGGGACTTCTATCAATGTTTCACAGTCTCCAAGGCTAACAGCTAGTTGGGCTAGTTTAACCGATTCTACAAATTTTATAGCTTCTTCTAGTCCACCATCTATCTCAAAACTTATCATGGCTCCAAATCCATTCATCTGTTCCTTTGCTATATTATGTCCTTTGAAGTTTTCAAGGCCAGGGTACATTACAGTTTTTACTTTTGAATGGTTATTTAAAAAGTTCGCTACTTCTACTGCATTCTTTTCATGCTGCCTCATTCTTAGACCTAAAGTTTTCAATCCTCTCAAAAGCAGCCATGCATCGAAGGGACTCATTACGCCACCGAACTCACACATATAGTCAAATTTCAATCTTTGAATGTAGTCATTATCCTTAGATATGGCAACTCCACCAACTACATCCCCATGACCACATATATATTTTGTAGCACTATGTACTACTACATCAGCCCCTAATTCCAATGGGTTTTGAAAATATGGGGATGCAAAGGTATTATCTACTACTACCTTGATGTCTCTTTTCCTAGCTATTTCCACTACTTTTTTAATATCTATAATAGATAGATTTGGATTTGATGGTGTTTCAAAATATATTAGTTTTGTGTTTTCGTCTATGGCTTCTTTTAATTTTTCTAAATTAGTAAGATCTCTTATTTTATGTTCCACACCATATCTAGGCAAAAGTTTAGTCACTACACTATAGCTTGAACCATATAATGTTTTGTTAACTATTACATTATCATTAGGTTCTAAAAAGGAAAATAAAACTGAACTAATGGCAGCCATACCTGATGCAAAAGCTACAGCTCCTTCTCCATGTTCTAATTCTGCCATCCTATTTTCAAATAACCTTAAAGTTGGATTATTGCCCCTAGTATATACATAATCATCAGATTGAAAACTCATTACCTTCTCTACATGGTCTATATCATTAAATACGAAGGTGGAAGTTTGAAATATTGGTGAATTTAGAGCATTGCTCGGATTTTTCCCTGTAGAACCTCCATGTATTGTTCTGGTATCGAAACCATAATCTTTATTCATATAATCCCTCCAATTTTTATTTTACTTGCCCATAAGTTTTGAATTTATCTAACATTAAAGTCATCTCTTCTTCGGAAAGAATAACTGGTTCTCCTATACACTTTGTTCTATAATATAGCTCTGCACAGTATTCAATTTCTTCCGTTATATTAAAAGCATTTGCCAAATCCTTTGCCCCAGCTAATAATCCATGGTTTGCTAATAATACAGCATTTCTATCTTTCATGGCTTCAAAGGCATTTTCAGCCAATTCTTTAGTTCCATAGGTAGCATATTTGGCACATCTTACATTTAAACCTGCCAATGCCACCATATAGTGAACTGGAGGCAATTCCCAGTTTAAACATGCAATTGTAGTAGCATACATAGTATGGGTATGTATAATGGCATCTATATCTGTTCTATTTCCATAAAATATGCGATGCATTTCATATTCAGATGAAGGCGATTTATCTCCATCTACTTTATTGCCTTCCAAATCTAGTATAACAACATCTTCTGGTTTTATTTTAAAATAATCTATTCCTGAAGGACTTATAGCCATAAGTTGTTTTTCCCTGTTAAAGATACTCAAGTTCCCTCCCGTTCCTTTTGTAAGATTGGCATCAATAAGCTTTTTCCCATATTCCACTATCTGTTCTCTTTCACTTTTCATTAGCATTAACAAACACCGCCTATTTAAAATATTTTAAATAAATTCTATAGTTTCATATTATCATTTCAACATTTTCCTGTCGATAGAAATGTCTAAGTTAGCTGACTATACTAATACATAAGAAAACTCCTATAGTTTAAAAGTTTTAACCATAGGAGTTTTTCTATATATTTTTAATTGCTTCAATTAAATCTTCCCTTATTTCTTCCGCCTTTACATTTTCATCAATAACTTTGATTCCTTCTTCTTTCTTGAAATCTCTCTCAATAAAGGCCTGTGAAAGGGATTGGAAATCTTCATTTATTATACTATCTGAAAATATTTTAGCTTCTTTTATTTTGCCAGAACTTATATAGAATTCAAACTCTATTATCCCCCATCTAAATTTTCTATCAAAGTAGACATTGGATTTAGGACTTTCTCCATAGACCCATTCCCAAGAATTATAACGTTCTACCTTCTTCATAAGGTCTGGATTTTCTTCCATAGTTTCTTTAGTGAAGTATTCAATTTCAGATACTTCATGTTCTTTTTCATATGCCTTAATCAATGCAGCTTTGATCTTCTCTACACTAATATCAGAATTTATCTCTTTTAAGTTTATAACCCTAGACTTAACAGATTCTATCCCTTTAGACTTTAACTTTAACTTAGAAGCAGTTAAATAAGAAGATAATTTATCCATATCCACATCTATTAAAAGGGTTCCATGATGGCAGAAAATTTTCTCATCTTCATAGAATGCATTTCCAGATATTTTCTTGTTATCTACATGGAGATCATTTCTTCCATTGAAAACAGATTCTATATTTTCATAACTAAGAGCTTCATTGACCAATTTAAAATTGTCTTCTATATTTTTCTTATGTTTCTTTGATATGATAGTGAAATTTAAATTTCCCATATCATGAAAGACAGCCCCTCCACCACTTCTACGCCTAACTAGCTTTATGCCGTCTTCCTTCATCTTACTTATATTACATTCTCTGTAGGGATTTTGGTTCCTACCTATAACTATGGTATTGTCATTCTGCCATAGATATAGGATATTTTCGCCAGTTTCAATTAAATATTCTTCAAGCCCTAAATTATATGCTGGGTCAAAGGTTTCCGATATTATAATCCTACTTTTCATTTAAACCTTCCCTTCTCTACTTGTGAAGTGATTCATTATCTAAGTCTAGTATAGCTTCAAATACAGTTTCAGAAACAGTTGGATGTGCATAAATAACATTTTTAGCTTCATCAATAGTGTTCTTGTTTGTAACAAGATTTCCAAAAACACTTAATAGATCAGTAGCTGCTGAGCCTACTAAACCAGCTCCTATGATTTCTCTAGTTTCTTTATCTGCAATAACCTTAACAAATCCATCAGTTTCATTTTCTACTAAAGCTTTGCCATTAGCCATATAAGGGAATTTCCCTACTATATATTCTATTCCTTCTTTTTTACACATTTTTTCGTTCATACCTACAAGCCCAATTTCTGGCTCTGTGAAAACTGCCTCTGGAATTGCAGAATAATCCATTTCAATTTCTGCTCCATTTATATTATCAGCAGCTATTATACCTTGTTTTGAAGCTACATGTGCTAAATTATATAGGTTTGTTGCATCTCCTATTGCATAAATGTTTTCAGCAGTTGTACCCATCTTCTTATCTACTTTTATTCCTTTAGTTTTTTCCCAAATTTCTACACCTAGCTTGTCTAAATCTAGGCCTTCTAAATTTGGTTTTCTTCCTGTAGCAATAGCAACTTTCTCTGCAGCTACAACTTTTTCTTCCCCACCTTGATCAAATATAACTGATTTTCCTCCATCTACTGTACTTTTAATAGCTTTTACACTAGTACCTTCCAATAAAGCTATACCATTTTCTATAGCACTATTTCTAACAACTTCTATAATATCTTCATCTATATTTGGGAATATAGTATTTGACCTTTGGATTATAGTTACTTTAGAGCCTAATTTTCTATATATAAAAGCAAACTCCATAGCAATAACCCTTCCACCTAAGATTATTAATGACTCTGGAATTTCTTTTAATTCTAATAATTCATCAGAAGTTAGAATATCATCCTCAAAAGCCCCTTCAAAGTTTGGTATTGAAACCACACTACCTGGTGCTAATATTAAGTTTTCAAACTCTACTATAACTTCTTTACCATCCATATCAACAACTAGAGATTTTTCATCATGTCCTCTACCTCTACCGTTTAAAACCTTTATATTATGTTTCTTCATACTTGCTTCAATACCAGATACTAAAGTATTTACAACTCCATCTTTTCTATCTATTATCTTTTCCATAGATATTTGTCCTGTAGCATTCTCTATTCCAAAAATATCAGCAGAACCTATTAAATCATTTACCCTTGTACTTTGTACCATAGATTTAGTTGGAATACATCCTCTATTTAAACAGGTTCCTCCCAATTTATCTTCTTCTATTATTATTACAGAATTTCCATTTTGACTAGCTCTAATAGCAGCTACATATCCACCTGGTCCACCACCTAGAACTACAACTTCTGCTGAATACTTGTCTTCAACTTCAATATTTTCTGTTTTTTCTTCTTTCTCAGCTTTTTTATCTTCTTCTGAACATTCTATAACTATTACTAAATCTTCTTTTTTTACTTCGTCCCCTTCTTCAACTTCAATAGAAACAACTTTTCCACACAGATCACATTCTAAATCTTTTGTACCCTTTGCACCTTCTAAAGTCAATAGTATATCGCCCTCTGATACTTCATCTCCTTGCGATACATTTATTTTCCCTACCTTGGCACTAGGTTGAAAGCCTGGCATTGATGTTACTTTTATTTCTTTTTTCATAATTAGCCCCCCCTAAAATAAAAACAACTTACGTTAATATATATGTGTTTACCTTATTATGACATGTCCTACATTTAGCTATTTCACTCTTATATCCTAAGTTTATATTTTATGATTTCATGATATAATAATACAATTTTTTTGTCAATTTTTTAACTTTAATCTAAATTTAGAATATTTTCTGAAATGTTTTTGCCACATTTTAATGCGTTATTAGCCTACTTTTAACTAAATTTAGTAATTTTTATAATAGTCGTTAATAATATTGAAGCTTGTCTTTTTATATGTTAATATATAGTTGATAAATATGGTGATATATTATCAATACATTATTATGAGGGGGAATTTAAAGATGGCTGATGTTATGGCAGACGCTAAGTTTAATGCTGTAGTCGAAGCAAAAGAAGGGCTTACTGTAAGTTGTAAATCAAGGGACTTTGAAATCACGCTTGATGAACCTAAAGATCTTGGTGGAAATGATCTAGGTATGAATCCAGTTGAATGTTTATTAAATGCAATTGGTGCTTGTAAAACAATAGTTGCAAGAAGCTTTGCTGAAGCCCATAATCTTGATATAAAGAATATAAGAATAGAAGTTGAAGGAACACTTAATCCTAATGGGTTCTTAGGATTAGATAAAGATGCAAAAATTGGATTTTCAAGCTTAGAAACAAACTATTATTTTGAATCTGATGAAGACGAGGAAAAACTACAAGAATTTATTAAATTCGTTGATGGCAATTGTCCAGTAATGGATACAATAGTTAACACACCATCAAGCATAGTATCAAAACTAAATAGACTTTAATTAAAAGATGAAAAAAGCAAGTTGAAAAATTTCAACTTGCTTTTTTTATTTTATAATTCACATACTAATATTAAAGAAAATAACAATAGTTATATCCCTTTTTTCACTAATATAAAATAATATTGGGAAATAAGCTTACCAGAAATCTTGATATAATTAATTATAAGATGATGTGTTTGGCATTCCTTTCAAAGTTGAACTAAAATCTCTATAGAATAATATTCCTGTGACTGTTGCTGCTATTATATCTGATATTGGCTCTGATAAAAATACTGCAAAAACCTTATTTGATAAAATATTTGGCAATATAATAACAAGAGGTATGAGCAAAAACACCTTCCTAAGTAACGCTAAAAATAGCGAAGTCCTAGCATTTCCTAGGGCAATAAATGTTTGTTGACAAGCTATTTGTATTCCCAATGCAAAGGCTCCTGCCATATATATTCTAAGTCCCTTTGTTGCCATATCTATTATAGACTTGTTGTTTGTAAATATCTTTGAAAATAATTGTGGCGCTATCATTATAAATAGCCAAAAAACTATACTATATGTTACTGTTGATATACATAAATATTTAAAGGTATCCTTCATTCTCTCCTTATTTTTAGCACCATAGTTGTAACTCATTATTGGTTGTGCTCCTTGAGTCAATCCCGATAGTGGCAAAAATGTAAATTGCATAGCTGCTGATAATATTGTCATCGCGCCTACCGCCACATCTCCACCATATTTTTGTAAATTAGAGTTAAATGCTATAATAATAAAGCTTTCTGTTATCTGCATTACAAAAGGTGATAATCCTAGTAACAATACTGGACCCATTATACTTTTATTTATTTTTAAATTTTCTTTTTTTAATTTTAGGTTAGTTCTATCTCCTTTTAAGAAATGGACTACCCAGATAGCTGATACTGCCTGAGATATAATAGTTGCCAGTGCTGCTCCTTTTACATTCATTTTAAATCCATATATGAAAATAGGATCTAGCACTATATTTATAATTGCCCCTATTGACACTGCCAACATACTGGTTTTTGCAAAACCTTGGGAACTTATAAAAGGATTCATTCCAATTGCCAATTGAACAAAAATTGTTCCTAAAGTGTATATCTTCATATATTCTAATGCATAGGGCAGTGTCTTTTGGCTTGCCCCAAACATGATTAATAATTTTTCATTAAATATTAAAAACAATATTGTTAATACAATAGATATACCAATTAAAGATACAAAGCAATTTCCCATGATTTCTTCTGCACCTTGGCTATCTTTCTCTCCCATTTTTATGGAAGCTCTTGGTGCTCCACCCATGCCTACCAATACGGCAAATGCTGATATTATAATTAGAAGCGGTGCTGTAACTCCTACACCAGTTAAGGCATCTCCCCCTATTTCTGCAATATGACCTATATACATTCTATCTACCATATTGTAGACCAAAGTTATTAACTGACCTATAATAGCTGGTATTGCTAATGAAAATAATAGACTTTTTACATTTTCTGTTCCTAATCTGTTTTTCTCATTCATTTTCTACATCCCCTTATTCTATTTCTATATCTTTTATATTGTTTAACATTCTATTATTTATTTTTAAAAATAAATCCAAATCCCCAATATCCATATCTTTAATTAATTGTTTTATAAATATTTCATTTGCATCCTTTAATCTTTTAGCTACTTTGCTTTCTTCATCTATTATTTTAAGATATACTGACCTACCATCTTCAAAATTTTCCTTTGTTTCGACTAACTTCTTATCTTTGAGTAAATTTACCGCACGAGATACTAAACCTTTGGATATCCCTCTATGTGTACTAATCTCACTTGCCGTAATATCTTTATCCATATTATTTATTAAAAATGTTAGTACATCTATTTCTGCCGGTGTCAATTCAAATCCTTCTAATGATTTTCCCATATACTTTTTATATTTTTTAAGTATTTGAAAGTATATATAAAAAATATTGGCTTCTTCTTTGTAAAAAGACATTCCATTTAACCCCTTTCAATATAGTTTATTTTTGAACTATATTTAGTATATAATAGGTATAGTTCAAAAGTCAACTAAAATGATTGTTTGTTTTTTAATCTTTTTATATAAACTTTATAAATTCTTTATAATTGGATGCTAGTCTATGTATAGAATTTACAAGGAGGAATTGATATGACTTTAGAAGACAGCAAAAAAGAACTTAAAGGACTCACAGGATTTCAAATCAAACTTTTAGCTTTGGTATTTATGCTATGTGACCATATTCATTATTTCTTTGAATTTACAGGCAAAGTACCCGTAGTATTTTCATGGATTGGTAGATTAGCAGGGGGTATGTTTTTATTTACCATGATAGAGGGTTATGTGCATACTTCTAATAGAAGGAAATATTTCAAAAGAATATATTTAATATCTGCCTTTATGACAGCTATAAAATATATAATTCAATTTTACAAACCTCTCCTAAGAGGTGATGGATTTTATCCTGAAAACGGCATTTTTTCCACTTTTGTAATTTTGATTATTATGTTTAAAGGAATAGACTATATAAAAGAGAAAAAAATATTTAAAGGCATTGGGTTAGTATTGTTCCCATTCTTGATAAATTATGCTATATTTTTTATTCTTCAACTTTTAATTGTTCCAAATACATCAATAGATATTGCCAATAATATTTATATGATAATATCTTGTTTTCTTCCATCTCCATTCATGGTAGAAGGTGGAATATATGTAATTTTGACCGGCATCATATTATATGCATTTCATGAAAACAGAAAACTCCAAGGGACATTTTATGGAATATTTGTACTGGCTTGGATGATAGGTATGCCTTTAGCATTTATTAAACCTATTAGTCTAAAACTTATGTTTACCAATTATTATGAATGGATGGGTGTATTTGCAGTGATTTTTATGTTTTTGTATAATGGTGAAAAGGGTAAATCTATGAAAAAATTATTTTATATATTCTATCCAGCACATATTTATATATTGTATGGATTGTCAGTTTTACTTTATAATCTGAAATACTAATTGGGGGAATTGCTATGGAAACTATCCTTGTTATAGATGATGAAAAAGATTTAGTTATGAGAATTAAAGACTCATTTGAGGCCAATGGATACAATGTTTTAACTGCTTATAATGGCTTTGATGGAGTTGAACTGTCTACAAAAAACTAGACCCTATTATTCTAGATATTATAATGCCAGATATAGACGGTTTCAATGTCTACAATCTTATAAGGGACAATGTAGATTGTCCTATACTCTTCCTATCAGCAAAGGATAGCGAAGAAGAAAAGATATGAGGCTGAAAATAATAATCCAAAGGGGGCTATTATTAGATTTAATATAAAACCACAGCAGAAACACTTACCAAGTTGGTTTATTTAATATATCAACAAAGTATTTCCATTATCACTTCTTTTAGTATCGTTGACATAAAAATGCTCCTTTCTGGTTTTTATTCTTATTCTAATTCTTGCCAGAAATGAGCATTTATTTTCACTACTGTTAATATTAATATCTTTATTTATCTAACCAAATATAAGTGAATTCACCTTCCGATGCTTTTTCTTTTGCATCTGTTGCTGGATGACCTTTTACATGAACTTTAACTGGAATTTTTGCTCCCTTCTCTGCATAATAAACCATTGGCAGATCTTCGGACAATATTTCCTGGATTTCCTTATATATAGGTGCTCTTTCTTCTTCAGTCGTAAGTGCTAAACCGTCCTTTAAAAGCTCATCTACTTTTGGATTATTGTATCCTCCTATATTCATCGGTCCATCTGATGCAATACGACTTGCCACAGCTGATATGTCAGGGCCTTGATAACCACCAATCATTGTTATCTCATAGTTATGACCAAACCAAACTTTTTCATCATAAGCTGGATCATCCATTACATTTATATCCATATCTATTCCTATATCTTTAAAGTTCGCCTTTATTACTTCTGCCACATCATCAAACCCTGGGAAAAGATCCATAGTTGTGGAAAAATACATTCCATTTTCATCGGCTGTATATCCTGCTTCTTCCAATAACTTTTTGGCTTTTTCAACATCCCTTTTTGGAAGCTTTACATCTTTATTTATAGCCCAATCATAGATTGGAGATATAAAGTATTCAGATTTTTCACCTATGCCCTTTAAAGCCTTAGTAAATATTTCATCTCTATCTATACCATAGGCTACTGCTTCTCTAACCTTTTTATCAGCGAAATTTCCTTTCCTTAGGTTAAAGTTTATGTATAGTTTGTTGGGCCAAAGTTTTTCTCTAACCACATAATCTGGATCATTGTCAAATCTATTTGCCTCACTTGGTGGAATACTGCCAGTATCATCTAATTCCCCATTTAAAAATGCTTGAAATGCCGTATTTTCATCTGGAATTATAGAATATACTACCTTGTCCAGATATGGCTTGTCTCCCCAATAATTATCATTTTTTTCAATAACTATACTTTCACCTTTTTTATGTTCTACAAATTTAAAGGGTCCAGTACCTATTGGATTTTGATTTGCCGGATTTTCAAGCCAATCTGTTCCTTCATATATATGTTTTGGCATTATGTACGTTCCAAACCATGCAATATGTCCCAATAGTCCAGCATTAGGAGATTTCAATTTAAATATTACCGTATTTTCATCAGGACATGTAATTTCCTCTATATCTGAAAGAGATGCTGATGCAAATCCCTTTTCCTTTAGTATAGTATCAAATGTCCACTTTACGTCTTGTGAGCTAAAATCTTCTCCGTCATGCCATTTCACATTTTCCTGTAAGTGGAAAGTCAAGGTTTTCCCATCATCTGAATATTTCCATTTCTTTGCAATATCTGGAACTATCTTATCATCACCATTGATTTTTACAAGTTTGTTGAATACATTTTGAATTACCTTATATGCTGCATCATCAGCTTGGGCACAAGGATTATAAGTTTGAGGATCTTTTGAAATACTTGTGGCAAAAGTTCCTCCAGCCTTTGGTTTATTTGCATTTTCTTCGTTATTCACTTTTGATGTTTCTTCTACTTTATCTACTTCTTTTCCACCATTTGTACATCCCACCATAAGCCCTAAACATAATACTAAAACAAGAAATAAAGATAACTGCTTTTTCATTTAGCATTCCTCCATTTATTCTATATTTTTTATTATGTTTTAACAAATAAATCAGTCTATGTATACACCCCCAAATATAATTTTTATTCAAAAAGGAATTATAAATTCCTTAATTGTCATATATTGAAACAACTTGCATAATGCCCATTTCCTAAATCCATCATTTCTGGATAGGATTCTTTACATCCATTACATGATTTATAGCATCTTTCATAAAAATAACAACCAGGACCTGTCCCTACTGGGGTAGGCGGTTCACCTTTCACTTTGATTTTATCCTTCTTTTCAAAGGGATCTATAGATGCACAATTAGATATTAAAACCTTTGTATAGGGATGTTTAGCCTTTTTTATAATATCATCTGTACTCCCAATTTCTACAACCTTTCCCAAATACATAATGGCTATCTTGTCAGATATATAGCAAGTGGTAGCTATATCATGACTTATAAAAATCATAGAAACCCCATGCTTTTTCGTAAGATTTAACAATATATTTATAATATCTGCACGAACAGATACATCTAACATAGACACAGGTTCATCAGCAATAATCAGTTTAGGATTTAAAAGCATAGACCTAATTATCGATATTCTTTGAAGCTGACCACCAGATAACTCATGAGGGTATCTATGAATAAAGTCTTTTGCAGGTTTTATTCCTGCCTCTTCCATAACCTTTATTATTATATCTGTTCTTTTTTTATGTGAACTACCTATATCATGTGTTTTAAGAGGTGTAGTCAAAATTTTTTGTATATTATTCCTAGGATCAAATGTATCAAATGGATCTTGAAATATCATTTGACAATTTTTTTTAAAATATAATCTATTTTCTTTAAGTATTTGATTTATTGGTATCCCCTCAAATTTAATACTTCCAAATGTAGGTTTTTCTAAAGCAACTAATAATCTAGCCAAAGTAGATTTTCCACATCCTGATTCACCTATTATACCTAAAACTTCTCCTTTATTAATAGATAAATCTATACCATCTACCGCTTTTATAATTTTATCTTCATTCCTTCCCTTTGGAATATACCATTTAGTTAAATCTTCTATCTCAATTAAGCTGTCCATCCTAAAAACCTCCTAATAAATGACATGCTACATTCCATTCATTTGGAAGGATTTTAGTCTCTGGTACTTTTTTAAAACATATGTCCCTTGCCTTTTTGCATCTATTAGCAAAAATACAAGATTTATATTCAAGACTTAAATCAGGAATAGATCCTGGAATTCCCCTTAAATTCTTTTTCTCTCCAGTCAAAGCTGGGAAAGAATCCAAAAGCCCTTGGGTATAAGGATGTTTTGGATTAATCAATACATCTTGTACATATCCTGACTCCAAAAGACAACCTCCATACATTACTACAACTTTTTTACAACTAGATGCTACTACAGATATATCATGAGTAATCATCATTCTAGTTAAGTCCAAACCTTCTTCAAGTTTCATAATTTCATCCAATATTTGCCCCTGTGTCACTACATCTAATGCCGTTGTCGCCTCATCTAATATCAACAATTTTGGATAATGGATTAGACTCAATGCTATACTAACTCTCTGCATCATACCCCCAGATAATTCGTGGGGATAGAGAGTGTACACTCTATCTGAAAGATTTACAAATTTAAATAATTCAAGTATTCTTTTTCTCACTTCTTCATCACTTACATTTGGTTCATGAACCCTATAAATATCCTCCATTTGAAAACCTATTTTATGAACTGGGCTTAAAGAATTCATAGATTTTTGAAATACTACTGAAATATCCCTCCATCTTAGGTTTCTTAATTTTTCTTCACTTAATTTCAATAAATCTACTCCGTTAAATAAAATTTTTCCTGTTATTTTAGTAGTTTCCTTAGGTAAAAGTTTAAGTATCCCCATGGCAAGAGTAGACTTACCTGAACCAGATTCTCCAACTATTCCAATAGAATCTTTTGCTTCTACGTCTAAGGAAAAATCTTTTACAGCCTTTATTTCTTTTTTATCCGTTTTGTATGTAATATTCAAGTTTTTTATTTCAAGTAATGCCATTTTATTTCCCCCTAGTTTGACCTGCTGAATTTGGGATTTAGAAGCTTGTTTATCCCCTCTCCGATTAAATAAAAAGCAAGTACTGTAAATATAATTGCAATACCAGCAAAAGTACATATCCACCATCCATTAGTTAAATATCCCCTACCATGGGCAATTATTTTTCCCCAGCTTACTACATTTGGATCTCCAATCCCTATGAAAGATAATCCTGCTTCTGACAATATGGCAGAAGACACAGCCATGGTAGAATCTGAAATAATGGGAAACATCCCATTTGGTATAATATGTTTAAAAAGTATTTCTTTATTGCTTTCTCCTATAGTTTTAGCACTTTTAACAAAAGTTCTCTCCCTCAAGGACATTGCCTGAGCCCTCATCAGCCTTGCAGTGCCTGTCCAACTAGTTAGTCCTATAACTATAATTATATTTTTAAGACTTCCTCCATAAATTGCCGCCACTATTAAAATTAAAAAGAAAGTAGGCAACATTAAAAACATATTTATAATTTCTGAAATTATTCTGTCTATTATACCTCCCATATAACCTGCAATACCACCTATTAATGTACCTATAATCGAGGATATAGTGGCTGCTAAAATACCAACTTTTATGGATGTCCTAGAACCGTAAATAACCATACTAAATACATCCCTACCTAAACCATCAGTTCCAAATATGTATCTAGATGAAGGTTTGGCAATTATATCATCATTTAGAACATATGGGTCATGGGTTGCAATTTTGGGTGCAAAAATTGCTATCAAAATCAAGATTATAAGAAAAGTTACCCCAATCTTTAATTCTTTGTTGAAGCTTATTTTAGTGAATATATTCTCCATAAAAATACCCCTTATTCATATCTAATTCTGGGATCTATTAATGCATATACTATATCTGTAATTATCATAACTATGCAAATAGATATTGAAATCATAAGATATATTCCTGTAAGTAATGGATAGTCTCTGTTTTTTATTGCATCCATTATGAGCCTTCCCATTCCAGGCCAAGCAAAAACTATTTCAATTAAAGCTACTCCACTTATAGTAAAAGCCAAGGATAAACTGAACATTGTAATAGTTGGAATAATTGCATTTCTAAGTACATATTTATTAAAAATTCTATCTTCTTTCATTCCTGTGGCTCTAAATGTCAACACAAAGTCTTCAGATATTATATGTAAAACAGATGATCTTGCTATTCTAAAGTATAATGGAATTTGAATTATACAAAGGGTAATGCAGGGAAGTATCATATGCTTAATTACATCTAAAACATGGTAAGCCCCTTTATAATCTTCCCTTATGTCATACATTCCAGAAGTGGGCAAAATATTAAATGTAGATGAAAATATGAGAATTAAAATCATTCCCAACCAAAACCCAGGTGTAGCATCTATTATATAGGATAATCCACACATAAATTTATCCATACATGTGCCTACTTTTCTTGCAGCATAAACTCCAAAAAATGTCCCCAATACAAGGGACAATATAGATGATGTAAGGGTTAATAATATAGTGGGAAATATTCTCTCCTTAATTAATTTAGTTACAGATTCATTACTTATATATGAATATCCAAAATCCCCTTTTAATATATTTTTCAAATAATTTATAAACTGAACTGAAACTGGCTTGTCTAACCCATATTTAATCGTTAAGTGTTCTATGAGTTCTGGATTTGGATTGTCTGTACCTGCTAAAATTTTTATAGGATTTCCTGGAGCACATCTAATTAGAAAAAATGTAAAGCAAAAAGAAAAAATTATAGTTAAAATTCCAGTAAATATCTTTTTCCATATGTATTTCTTCATAATATTCCTCCGATATACTCTTAACTCTCACTAATTATATTGATTTTTTCACTAGATCCTTTTTCCAGGATTAGTATAACATTTAATACCTAGTTTGTTAAATAAAACTTGACTATACGAAATAATACATTATAGATTATTTGAATAGAGTAAATATATTTAATTTATGATTCTAATATGCTACAAAAAACTAAGTAACCTCTCTTCAAAAAAATATTGAAAAAAGGCTTGGATACACAATACCAGCGCAATAATGATTGGGAGTTCATCCTAAGTAAATATGCTCCATCCATTTGTCTATGTCCTTTGCTGCACCTAGGATTTTCACTTAAATCCTTTCATTTACTTCTTTTTCTAAACTCTTAATTGAGAATACTTAATTAATTGTAGATATAGATAAAATACTAAAAATACATATTAATACAGTGAATAATACAATTTTATTTTTCAACCTCATACTACCATCTCTTTCTTTATATTTTTGTACTTAAAAATAAAAAATACTTAGAAACTATTTCATAATAGGAGTTAGTTTCTAAGCATTTTTTTATTATAAATTTTCCCCATTAGATTTTATTACTTCTTTATACCAGTAGAAAGAATCTTTCTTAAATCTTTTTAAGCCCCCTTTTCCATTATCATCCATATCTACATATATAAATCCATATCTTTTAGACATTTCTGATGTAGAATCACTTACTAGATCAATAGGACCCCAAGTAGTATATCCCATTAAATCCACTCCATCTTTAATTGCTTCTCCCATTTGGACTATATGTTTTCTCAAATAGTCAATTCTATAGTCATCGTGAATTTTATTATCTTCTTCTAATTTATCATATGCTCCTAGTCCATTTTCAACTATAAATATTGGGATTTGATATCTGTCATATAAATCATTTAATGCCCATCTTAACCCTATTGGATCAATTTGCCACCCCCAATCACTTGTTTCTAAATATGGGTTTTTCACTCCTGTAAATGTACTATCTGGTAATCTTTCACCTTTAGGATTTGCACTTTCTGTTACAGATTTATAATAGCTTATTGAAATAAAATCTACTGGATGAAGTTTTAAAATTTCATCATCTCCAGCCTCTTTTTTGATAGATATATTGTTTTCTTTAAAATATCTTAATATATATCCTGGATATTCTCCTCTTGCATGAATATCTGTAAAAAATAAGTTCATCTGATTGGCCTTTTGGGCTTTTAGAATATCTAAAGGATTGTTGGTTTCAGGATAAGTTACAGCCCTTGCCACCATACATCCTACTTTATTATTAGGGTTAACTTCGTGAGCTATCTTAGTAGCTAATGCACTAGCTACAAACTGATGATGGGCTGTCTGATAGCTTAATTCCAAAGGATTCTTACTATCTTCTAAAAATACCCCTCCACCAGTATATGCATTTCTTGCTATAACATTGATTTCATTAAAAGTTAACCATAGATCCACTTTATCCTTATATCTTTCAAATACTGTCCTAACATATTTAGTGAAAAAATCTATTAATTTTCTATTGGACCAACCATTATATTTTAGTGCTAGATTTAATGGTGTATCATAATGAGATAATGTAACTAAAGGCTTTATATTGTATTTCTTACATTCATCAAATACATCATCATAAAATTTTAATCCTGCTTCATTAGGTTCTTTGTCATCTCCATTTGGAAATATTCTACTCCAGCTTATCGATAATCTAAAAACATTGAAACCCATTTCAGCCAATAGTCTTATATCTTCTTTATATCTATGATAAAAATCTATTCCATATCTTTTAGGAAAACTATATCCTTTATCATCTTTTAGTAGCTCCTCAACTTCCTTTTTTGTTAGATTAGGAGGTTTGTCTCCATTTCTTTCTTCTTTTGGAATAAACTTAACCATATCTGCTATAGACAATCCTCTACCATCTAAATTATATGCTCCTTCTATTTGACAAGCTGATGTAGCTCCTCCCCAGAGAAAATCTTCTGGAAACTTATTGTTATACATAACTTACCTCCTATTTAAACTCTACTTATCTCCTAATAATTCTCTTGCTTGGTCTAATACTTTTTCTCCATCCATCATTCCATAAGCAGCCATATCTACTACGCTAACGGGAACGTTCTCAGCTTCTTTTTTTACTCTATCTTCATCAAATCTTACTTGAGGTCCTAATAATATAACATCTGCTTTATCTTTTATATCTTTTAGATTTGCTAAAGATGTAGCAGAAATATCATATTCATATCCTTTACTTTCTGCAACTTCTTTCATCTTGTTTACTAATAAACTTGTTGACATACCTGCTGAACACAATAAAAATATTTTTTTCATAATAGTATCCTCCTTAATTATATTATTTTTCTATTGTTTTATATAAATCTACAATTTCCCTTGCTAGATCATTAAATGTTATACAATTCATCAAATGATCTTGAGCATGAACTATTAACAAGTTTAATTCTATTTTTTGTCCACCTGACTCTTTAGCCAATAATTTAGTCTGTGCATCATGTGCTAATAATTCGGCTTCTTTTGCCGATTTTAATTTTTCTTCAGCTGATTCAAAATCAAACTTCTTAGCAGCTCTAATAGCACCTATTGCATCAGATTTTGCATTACCTGCATTAATTATGATATTCATTATTACTTCAATTAAATCTTGATTTTTACTTTCTTCCATATGACCACTCCTATTAAATAACTAATCTTTTGATAATATAAAGTTAAACTTTTGATTTGGTTTTATATAATCCAGTATAAATATCTCTTCTTCTCTGATTCTACCAACAACATTAGACTTCCCACTATTTTCAAAATCCTCTAAAGCTATTTCTAGCTCTCCTTTGTAATTACCGTACTCATCACTTTCTATAATTATATCTCCACGTTTTATATTCTTACAAGCATTGTGTACTGGGAAACTTCTATTCTTGTACTTATCTCTACTATTCTTAGTAGATCTAATAACTGTATCGCATATATCTCCTCGTCTAAAGTGAATTTCATCTAATAATATTATCTTTTCAATTTCTGTAATATCATTTTCAAGAATTACTTCAAAAGATACCATATCTAATCTCATATTTTTTATTTTTTTAAATTCTTCTTTAGTTACAAAACTATTAGATATAATAACATCGTCAATAATATCTAAAGCTATCATATGCTTTAATTGGACTTCTATAGGCATATATCTATGCATTTCTAAAGTTGGAATTTGATTGCCTATTGGCCAAGGTCCAAAGGCATTTTCGTTTTGACTGGTAACAAAAGCAGCTGTATTTAATCCATGCTTTTTAAAATTGTGGGTACATTTCTCAAAATAATCTAAAGGTAATCCACTATGTTTATGGGGATAAAAATTATGACAACCTATTAAATTATATCTATTTGGTCTATGATCCATAATTGTATCTATATATCTAGTATCATTACTCATATTAATCTCTACTTTTAGATTGTAATTATTATATGTCATCATAGCTTCTTCATAGCCAGAGTATCCTGCATCTAGTCTAAATCCACTTGCTTTAATATCTTTAAAGAAAGACAGATCATTACTATCAACCCCTAGATTTTTTAATACAGAAGGATTGACATCTACTATTGTTTCAAATCCTTTTTCATTTGCATATCCTATAATATTAGAAAATCTTTTTATAATCTGTTCTTTTGATTCTTTAGCTGACAGCAAGCAAGAAAATATTCTTTTAAATCCTACTTCCTTTGCCATATCTATATAATCAAATAGTTCTGCATCCGTAGATTTTTCTGGATAAATCGAAATTCCTAAATTTTTCATACATACCTCCCTAATTCTTATAAGCATTTCATAGAATCTAATGAAAAATTGAGGACTTCTCTCTCCTATAATCTAATGAAGTCCTCTCATAAATAAAGCCCTAATATAACTTAAATTAGTTATTCTGTAGAGACTCTTTTTCTAGCTCTAATTTGTCAACTACTCTAAAGAATGGATAATAAATTAATCCATCTATAATTATTAATATTACTTGATGTAAAGCACCTCTCCAACCAGAAATGATTAATCCTGATAAAATAGGTGGTGTTGTCCATTGAATATTGATACCATTTGCTAATGGGACAAGCCCTATAGACATTACAAAATAAGTTAATAATATATTTACTAAGGGTGCTATTATAAACGGTACAACTATAATTGGATTTAACACAATTGGCAATCCAAATATCATTGGTTCATTAATATTAAATATACCAGCACCTATTGATAGCTTACCTAAAGATTTAAATCTTTGAGATTTTGCTACAAATAAAATTATTAAAACTAATGCTAATGTAGCTCCTGCTCCACCAATATTAACATAATTAGAATAAAATTGATAATTCAAAATATTTGGTAATTCTAATCCTGCTGCAAAAGCTTCAGCATTTTCTGCTGTTTGAGCAAACATTATAGGTTTTGTAATTCCATCTGTTACATTAGAACCATGTATACCAAACATCCATAATATTTGTTGAATAATTACTACTATAATTAAGAAAATTAAGTTTCCACCAATATTTGTCAAAGGTTTTTGAAGTATAGTGTATAAGAAATTTTGTACTGTTTCAAATGTAGTAAAAGAAAAAGCAATTCTAATAGCTGTAAATATTAAAATAACAAATAATTCAGGTATTAAAGAACTAAATGAAGTGGCTACATTAGCAGGTACATTGCCTGGCATTTTAATAGTCCACCCTTTATTTTTTATTATAGAAAATATTTTTATAGCAAATATAGTAGAGAATATACCTACAAATAATCCAGTTGCTGTAAAGTTGGCAACAGGTAAGCCTTGTCCACCATCATTTATAAGCTCTGTCATTGGTGTTAAAATAAGAAATCCTACAAGAGCTGTTACGATACTTGTTACATCATCAATATCAAATGATCTTCCTAAACTTTTTGCCATACCAATCATTACAAAAATGGTCATCAAATTCATAGTAGCATCAAAAGGAATTAGAATATATTTTGACCAATCTTCACCTAATTTACTAGCCATAAAATTTTGATATGCCTCACTTGGAATATTTGGTATTAAAAGGAACATAGAACCTATTATTAATAATGGCATTACTGCAAAAAAACCGTCTTTGATTGCAGTTAGATATCTGTTCTGATCTAATTTTCTAGCTACTGGTACTAATTTAGCTTCTAACAATTTCATAAATCCGTCCAAAGCAATTCCTCCTTTTACAATAATTTTTTAGTTGTATTTCACCAACCAATTTTGGCAATAAAATCATTAAAACTATTAGATTTGGATATATTTTCAATAATACTTTTAGACTCTATTATTTCTTTTAACAATTCATATAATAGCTTCAGGTTTTCGTTTTCCTTGGCATTAAAAGCAAACAATAGAACAACTTTCACTTTTTTGCCATTATAAACAGTTGGATTTTTAAATATACCAACAGCTACTACTGTCTTTTTAGACATAGACTCCATTGGGTGAGGTATGGCTATCATATCTTCTAAAATAGTGGAAAATAGATTTTCCCTTCGGACAACAGAATTATAAAAAGTTTCTACATCATTTATATATCCTTCGGTTTTAAGCATTTCAGTAAGTTTTAATATGGCATTTAAAAAATCTACTTCTCCATCAAAATATTTAAACAATCCATCTTTAAAAAACTTTTCTCTTATTCCATCTGTCCTCATTTCCTTAATTGTTATTAGAGGATTACCTATATAACGTTTTATTCTTATTAAATCATCCTCAGTAATCAATGGATTTACTTGAACTATAGGTATATTGGTTTTAGTTGTTAAAGGAATAGTAGAAATTATCAAATCCGCTTTTCCATAATCACCATTTAAAACGTTATCTAGCTTATATACAGGAAAATATCCTAATATATTTACTTGTTCGCTATAATAAGATACTATTTTACTCTTTACAAACTGAGCAGTACCTAAGCCAGAGCCACAGATGATAGCTATATTTGTTTTATTATGAATTTTATCTAAAGCTACTGCCACATGTAAGGCTATATAGGAAACTTCTGATTCGCTAATTACTATATTCAACTTTTTTTTGATTATTGAAACTATAGTCATAGAAATTTCAAAAGCAAAAGGATAATTTGTTTTTATTTGATTTTTAAAAGGATTGTCTTCAAAATAATTGGCTTTTATCCTTTCAAGCATAGGATTTAAATGTAGTATGAGATTTCTTCTAAAGTTAGTATCCTCTATAAAATCAATATTGAATTTATATTTTACCTCCTTTAGAAACTCATCAACTATATTCTCACCTTCTTCTTTTAGTACACAGTCCTTACTAGCAACATTTAACAATCTTTTAGTATTAAAACTTTGTTGAAAATATTCAAGTTCTTTATCATTTAATAAAATATTGAAATATTCCTCTATTTCTTCCTTTATAGCATTAGCTATAGTTAAATCTAAATATTCGTCTATATTTTCTTCTATAAAAAAGTCCATTTGAATTCTTTTTATGCTGACTAAAATATCTTTTACTAATAGACTTACATCAGCATCCGTTAGAATATATCCATACTTGTTTAATACATTTATAATAGTTTCATATAAAAATAATATTTCCTTATTTAAATCTAAATTTTTATCAGCAAAAACATAATGAAAACTACTGCTTAGCATTAATTTATCATTTCTATTTTCTCTTTTAAGTACATTTGAAATTAAAAGTCTTTTAGACCTTTCGTCTCCTTTTAGTTTTAGACCTTCTATAGGAGAAATCTCTAACTCTAAGTTTGAAAAATTTTCTAAAAATTTCATAATATTTTTTATATCCAAATAAACAGTGGTCTTCGAAACAAACAACATATCTGCAAAATCTTCCATAGTAATAAAATCCCTTGCAAAGGTTAACTTAAATAGTATAAAAGCCAATCGTTGTGACGGGGTACTGGGAATTTTAGTTACATTTTCTTCACTTTTAAAAATTTCTTTTATTAAAGATATTCCTAACTTTCTTTGTTGTCTTGGTACAAAGTATCCTTGTTGCTTAGAAGAACATATCTTAATCCCATGAACTTTAAGTAATTCATTTAAAAATTTAATATCAGATCTAATAGTCCTAGAACTTACATCAAATATTTTAGCTAACTCATTTCCTGACAATCCTACATCAGAATTTAATAAATATATAAATATCTCTTTTTGCCTTCTATAAGCCATCTTTATCACCAAATCCTTATCTTCATTTTATGTTTATTATAAAGTTTATTCCATCAAATTAATTTCCTTATTCATAGGAAAAGAATAATATTGGTGCACAGATAAAACTTCAATTAAAATATATTCCAATCTCAATATAATATCGTAAACACTACTTCCTTAACTATACAAAATATAATTAAGGAAGTAATGTTTAAATAATTAAAAAAACACCCCATAGGTATTCTCTACCTATGAGGCAATTTTATCTGCTTATTATTCTTCCAGTTTTTCATCGATTTAACATTATTTTATTGTTAAATTTAAAAACTTTACTAAAACCAAATTGCGGGATGTCTTTATTTTCCTCAGTATATTGGTTATTCGTATAATTAGATAAAGTTTTTCTCCAAAATTTTATAGTTTTCAGATTACTATCAGAAGGAGTTGTAAATAACATCCAGTTCCCTAAATATTTATTAAATATAGTTGTAACAGCATATTCACCAACTCTATTACCCCTAAATGATCTCATTATAAACATTTCATTTATCATGAAATCACTATCATCAACTAGATAAGGCGGAGTTGCTACTAATATAAATCCAGCAGCCAATCCATCGACAGTAATTATATATGGAAAAAGAATATTCTTCTTATCCCACCATATATTAAAAATAGGTATCTGCTCTTCTAGTGTTTTTATACTATCATTATCTTCGAAAATCCCATACTTATTGGGATGTTCATTCCGTATTTCCGCTAAATCGTGTAGATATAGTGGGTACATATTATTTATAATAAACTTATTATCATAATCACATAATTGTATTGATACCTTAGCCATTATAATTCTCCTTATCTTTCTTTTTATGGAAATGCTTTGCAAGATAATTTTTTAATTACAGTCCATACAAAAACTATAGCATCTATAGCTTCTCTTTGCAATCTTTAACAATAGAAATACACTCTTTTCTATAATTCTTCTAAAAATATTTACGGTAACCACCATCTACTTAATTCGTAATGAGGCATATCTTGGTATCCGTCGAAATAATAGCCTGGAGTAAGACCAACCTCTTTACCGATTTCTGCACACTTTCTAAAAAACTCCAAATCCCCATATGGATCATCAGTATTATCTTTACAGATATCAAATGCATGCCTCTTGATATGTTTACTATTTTTAGTCCACGTGACTATTGAACCAGGTGTAGTTCTACCTTGTTCATATAGCATATCTTGTCGAGCTTGGGTTCTATAGGTTTCTGTAATTCTCACAGAAAGCCCATTTTCTTTACACTTTTCTAAAAATTCAAGAGCCAATTCCCTAGTCTTTGGACTAAGTTCATCTAAATCTGTAATTATTTCAGTGTGAGATTCGTCTATATATCCATAATTTCCTCTATCAAATAAGAAAGCATAAAGACCAATCCTTGGAAAGATTATAAATATTAAAAATAAAAATATTATAAATAATATTATACTTTTTTTCATATTTTCACCTACATAATTCTACTATTTATAGTCAATTCGATATCTTTTAAACTCTTAAGATAATTTCTTCTAAAGATTATATATATCAAGAGTAAATATAATAACCAAATATAAATTTTCATATTTAATAATATGTCAAAAATTTTGAAAGAATCATAAGCTGTACTACCAATATAACTAGATATCAAGAGAAAGACAATACTTATAATTACTATAAATATCATATTATAATTAACTTCTCTAGTTATTAGTTTTTTCAATGTTTTTTTATCTATCCCAATTATTTGCAATAAAACAAATTCTTGTTTTCTCGATTCTCTCATACTGTTAGTTGCACTATAAGAGCTGGATATTCCAACTATTGCAATAAATCCAGTGACTATGAAGATTAATGAATATAATAATTTATTAGAATTTGACTCAAAAGCATATAAATTTTCTCTATTGAAAAATTCTAGATCTCTAATATTAAGATACTCTTTCGTTTTGTTTTTAATTTCCTCTAATCTTGTATCTTCAGATAATTTCAAATAGAGAGTCTCTTCATTAAATACATCTGCTGCTGTATCTAATTTATTTAAAGTCGAAATAAAATTGTTCATTGGCATTATGGCAATTAGAGAGTTCCTAGATTGTAAAACTTTTAATATATTGGGATCCCTTGAATAACCTAAAACTGCCAAATCAAAACCTTGTGATTTTTCTTCAAACGACGATGCATTCACATTTAATCTAAGTTCTTTTATATTTTCATCAATAGCATTTGTATATTTTAATTTGCTATAAGGCTCTGTAGAATCAATTGGAATTGTATTTACTACTATACATTCATTCCCCTTACTAAAATCCTCCAATTTTAAATCAAACTTTTCAATAATCTCCTCAAATTTATTACTTTCAATTCCTATTAAATCTATACCTAATTCTTCATATTTAGAATTCTCTACATATTTCGGATACAATTCACGTAAGTAGTTTTGATCTAAAATTTCTTCATAATCATTACTCAATTCTATATAAAATTCATGTTTTCTATAGCTAATATATTCTTCTTCAAAGTTATTAGTCAATTCTGAGATTAAATTCTTAGGTATACCTTGCGGATTTAAATAACTAATTTTGTAATTGTAATAAGATAATTCATCAGGTGTATTGTATTTTAATTCTAGATCTAAACCAGAAGAAAGTGCTAATACTACACCAAGAAGTAACAATGATATTGATATTGCCAATATTGATATCAAAGTCTTTTTTTTGTCTTTCTTGACATTAATTTTTGATAAATCTCCAACAAAATTATTTCCTCTAAGTTTATAAGCTTTTCTAGAAGTTTTGTTATCACTTCGATACAATTTCATAGAATCTACTGGATTTAAATTAGAAAGTTTAAATACAGGTGATAATGATGCAATTAATAAAATTAATATGCTTATTACTAAGATTAATAAAATTAACAGTGGACTAATTATGAATTTTAGATCTTCAATGTTTTCAAAAGACATATTCATCTGAGACAAAACATAATATTTATTGAGAATTTTTATAATAAAAAAGTCTAGTACCATTCCTGCAGTAATCCCTAAAAGTATGGGTTTAATAGCGATTTTAATTAACCTTTTTATTGTTAGCTTCACAATATCAATTTTTTTAGCTCCAACACTTAGAAACAATCCATATTCTCTTATATGAGATTTTTCCCAAACCGAAAAGATGTTTTTAATTATGATTACAAAGAATCCTCCAATTAGTATTAATCCTATCATAAATATTTTTGGATATCTTTCGCTACTCATTCCTACAGATATATCATCTGAATTTACAAAGTGGCTACTAAGATATGGAAAATTATAACCAACATCTCCCTTATTTAGTGCTTTTTCATAATCAAGTCCTAATATCTTATATAATTTAGGTGTCTCTTTATAAGTATCTCTTATATTTTTATACCAAATCATTACTCCATCACCATTATTTTTTAAGGTATTAGAAGCCGTATATACATAGATTGGAATTTCTTTTTCCCAACTTCTTGTATTATCATCTATTAATCCCGTTATTTTATAATCATGTCTAGTACTATTTTTATCAGTTGTATTTAAATAGTCTCCAATTTTAAGATTTAAATCCTTAGCTGTCATTTTAGGAATTAAAATTTCTTTTTCTTTACTTGGCAATTCTCCTTCTGATAGGACTACATTCATGGTATTAATATAATTTTTATCTCCTAAACATATATTAAAAGAAAATTTATTATTAAACCCTTTTTCAATACCATTTTTCCTTAAATAACCTAATTTTTTAATATTTACATTGCTTTCTAAAATATCAACTTTTTCACTGTCTAAATCTACTAGTATTGTTGTATGAAAATCTCCTGCTCTCTTTTCTGACCTTTCTTGACTATTCCTTACAATAGTACCAAATAATAATATAAATAATGAGAAAGCTATTACAGCTAAAAATATTGTAATTTGCAGTGTTTTTAATCTTTTATTCTCTCTATTCAAAGAATTTTTAGTATATATATCATAGAGTTTCATCTTAAACTCACATCCCTAATAATACTTCCGTCTTCTATTTGAATCATTCTATCAGTCTTGTTAACTATTTCTTCATCATGACTTACTATTAGCATAGTTTGATTAAAAGCTACGTTTGAATATTTTAATAGTTCGAATATTTTATTTCTGTTTTCTCTGTCTAGGTTCCCTGTCGGCTCATCTAGTAAAACAATAGAAGGCTTATTAATTAAAGCTCTTGCAATAGCTACTCTCTGTTGTTCTCCTCCTGATAATTCTTCAGGGAAACTGTTTAATCTTTCTTTTAAATCGATTATATCCATGATTTTTCCATACAATTCTATATCTGGCTCTTTGTCATCCATTAATAAAGGAAGTAAAATATTTTGTTCTACAGTTAAATTAGACATAAGATTATAAAATTGATAAACTATACCTATTCTTCTACGTCTGTATATCGCAAGTTTTGATTGATTAAGATTATCAGTTCTCTCATTTTCCATATAGACTTCTCCCTTTGAAGGTTTATCTAAGCCTCCTATAAGATTTAATAGGGTACTTTTACCACTTCCACTAGGCCCCAATATTCCTATAAATTCTCCTCGATTTATAGAAATATTTATATCATGAAGTACTGTCTTTATTCCATTTCCATCTTTATAGTTTTTTGTTAAATTTACAGTTCTTAATATTTCCATACCATCACCTCAATTAAAGTATATATAACGAATCTTACATCTAAGTGACAGAATATAAATAAGTCGGCTCCGTTAACTAAATCAAAAATTTAGACTTGGCGACATCTGACCTACCTATGATTCATTATCGTTTCATTGGGTTAGGTCATAAAAACAAGCTAGAAAAACAATGAATAAAGATACATTCTTTTCTAGCTTTTAATAAAATTTAATTATGAACTTTCCTCCACTGTCATTCTCAGCGGAGATTGTCGCATTATGTTTTTCTAATATATTTTTTGAAAGATTGAGCCCTATACCTACTCCAGTTGTACTATTTTTTGATTTATAAAATCTTTGAAATAATTTATTTAGATCCTCTTTTGAAAATCCTTCTCCGTCATCTTTGATTATGATTTCTGAATAAACATTGGTTTTTCTAGTCATAATCTGAATTTGAAATTTCCCATATTCAATACTATTTTTAATAATATTTATTAAGGCTTCCACAATCCAATAAAAATCTCCAATTATTGTGAAATCTTCTCCTTCTACTGTAATTTCTATAGAGTTTTCTTGTATTTGAGTTTCTAAACTTTCTATACTGGCATTAATTGCTTCCATAATAGAAAATTCTTCAGACTTGATTTCTATTTGATTTACATCCAGTCTTGCAAGAGTCAGCATTGAAGATATTAGATAATTTATTTTAGAAAGCTCATGGTCAATTTTATTAAGATAATTTTTATCTTTATTTTCTTTATATAGCTCAATAAGTATTTCTATAGATGTTAAAGGTGTTTTTAGTTGATGGGATATATCTTCTAAATTTTCTTTAAGTTTTAACTTATCTTTTATAGCTAGTTCTCTACCTTCTCTCAATTCTAAAACTAATTTATATAGATCATCATATAATACTCCAAGACTATTTACTTCATCTATGGATATGGAATAATCACCTTTGTATAAGGATTCTAATTTTGATTTTATCATTTCTATATATTTTAAGAAAGTTTTTTCCCTTTGATTATAAATATAAGTAAAAACAGAAGATGTAATAATGCTAAATAAAACTATTAACATTATTACAAGAAATTTATTCTCATAGATGACCATAGAGCCATTATATCCATAAACCTCCAATTTAATTAAATTAGAAACTTCTCTATAATATATTCCATCAATAACTTTATATAAGAAAAAGAATAATATTAAGCTTATAAGAAATATAATTATAAATATTTTCTTCTTTTTCATTTTTATTCTCCTAAATCTCTTTATAGTTCAAATTTATATCCTAAACCTCTTATAGTTTTAATCTTTTCACCATAGATTTCAAGTTTTTCTCTCAATCTTTTAATAGTGACTGATAAGGTATTGTCATCAACAAATTCTCCATAATTATCCCAGGTAATTTCCATAAGAAAATTTCTAGTCAAAGTTTTCCCAATATTTTTCATAAAGGTTTCTAATAGTAAATATTCCTTAGGTCTTAGTTCCACTTCTTTATCACCTATGTAGAGTGTAGTTCCCTCTGTATCTAAAACCATTTTATCATAATAAATAAATCTACTATTTTCATTTTTATATCTTCTTAAAACAGTTTCTATTCTTGCCTTTAAAATACTTAGTTTAAAAGGTTTTGTAATATAGTCATCTCCTCCAATTTTTAGACCATTAATTATATCTTCTTCTTCGTCTCTAACTGTAAGGAAAATTATCGGTTTTTTTATTTTTTTTATTTCTGGGACAATATCAAAGGCATTTCCATCTGGAAGATTGATATCTAATAAAAATATATCCATATCATCAACAAATTTATTATAAAATTCTTCGATTGTAGTGATTTCTTCAACCATATAATTATTTTCTTCTAAATACTCCTTAATTCCTTCTCTTATTATTTTGTTGTCTTCTAATACTAAAATTTTAGATTTTTCCATACAACTATCCCCTTGTAATTTCATCAATACTAGCAATTTCACAAAAATAAGACACATAATAATATGCATATGGATTTAATTCTACTCCATAGCATTCTAAATTAACCTTGCATTTTCTGATAAAATAGTTCCAGAACCTAAAAATGGATCTAAAATTTTATAATTATGTTTTACATATTCTTTTAAAAGTACTTCTATAATTTGTGGTGAAGATTTACCGTTCTAAGCAAAATTATTAACTCTTTTTTCAATATACACATTATATCATATAGATCGCTATGGTCTATATCATTAAATATAAAAGTGGAAGTTTGAAATATTGCCTCCTAAATCTAATATAGCAACATCTTCTGGTTTTATTTTAAAATAATCTATTCCTGAAGGACTTATAGCCATAAGTTGTTATTCCCTCTTATAAGTCTAGACAACTCTTATGAGGTAGTACCATCAATTTGTCTTTACTACTAAGTTTGCTGAAATAAAAAAAGGCCCTAGTTTCCTAAGACCTAATTTTTTATCAACATTACTCCCTCAATAAGATAGTGGATTGTGACTTTGTCCTAGGAGCGTTACAATCCTAGGAACCTTATTTATTTTATATCTCTTCTTTTAAAGCTTTCATTAAAGATACTATTGCTATTAACATTATAAATATAAATGGAAATGCTGCTGCTACTGAAGCAGTTTGTAATGCTTCAAGGCCTCCTGCAAGTAACAGGGAAGTTGCTAATAAAGCCTGAACTACTCCCCAAATAAATTGTTTCTTGGCTGTAGGATTTAAATCTCCTTGAGAAGATAACATTCCTAGTACAAATGTAGCTGAGTTTGCAGAAGTAATAAAGAACGTTCCTAATAATACTACCGTAATTAAAGATAATACTGTACTTAATGGATAGTTATTAAATACTTGGAACAAAGCTGTAGATGGATTATTTGCTGCTACTGCTAATCCTTCTATTCCAATCTTATCAGCTAAATTTATACCCATTGAACCAAATGCTGAAAACCAAACAATTGAAACTACAGCAGGAGCAAGGATAACTCCTCCTATAAATTCTCTAATTGTTCTACCCTTTGAAATACGTGCTATAAATGTGCCTACAAATGGAGCCCATGCTATCCACCATGCCCAGTAAAATATTGTCCAAGCCTTTGTCCAACTATTATCACCAAATGCTTCAACATGAAGACTATCTCTTATAAAACTATTGAGATATTGACCTAAACCATTAGTAAAAGAATTTATTATCTTTAGTGTAGGCCCAAGTATTATAGTAAATGCAAGAAGACTAAATGCCAATACTAAATTTATGTCCCCTAATATTTTTATACCTTTATCTATACCCCTAACTGCTGTCCATATATATAGGATAGTAATTACTAAAATTATACCTATTTGGACTAACTTGGTTTCTGGTATATTAAATAAATAATTTAATCCACTATTGATTTGTAAAGTTCCAAGACCAAGAGATGTGGCTACCCCTGCTACTGTTGCAAATACTGCAAGTACATCTATTAATTTCCCTATAGGTCCATTAACTCTTTCTTCACCAAGTAATGGTATGAAAATACTACTAATTAAGCCTGGTTTATCTTTTCTAAATTGAAAATATGCTAGAGCAAGACCTATAATACTATAATTAGCCCAGGGATGGAATCCCCAATGCATAAATGATGATTTCATAGCAAAATTTGCAGCTTCCAAAGTTCCAGCTTCAATTCCTGGAGCAGGACTTACAAAATGTGATATTGGTTCAGCTACACCCCAAAATACAAGACCAATACCCATTCCAGCTCCAAATAACATTCCAAACCAAGATGTTGTACTATATTCTGGTTTCGAATCATCTGGTCCTAATCTAATATTCCCATATTTAGTAAATGCTAGTATAATGGCAAATATAACAAAGATAAACATGGATATTAAATAAAACCATCCAAAATTAGTTGTTAGGAAGTTAAGTAATGAGTTGGCAAAGTTTGAAAAATTCTCCTGTGCAACTATCCCCCATAAAACTATAGCTATAGATAATGCAAGGGATATATAAAAAACCGTGTTATCTTTTTGCTTCATTTTATTCATTATAACTCCTCCCATTTAGAATAATTAGAGGTGAATCTAGGGGTGTATGTACACCCCTGTTATTTATTTAAATTTTTACCTTAAATACAGTTTGTTCTTTGACATCTTCAGTTAAAGCATCTAAAGCTACTCCAACCCTGTGATATCTAAGTTTCCATTGCTGCTCTTTAGATGTATCAGGATCCCCTAATGGATATGGAATAGATATTGTAGGTACTATCTTATTTGATCCTACTGTTGTTGCTACAGGTATTAAATTACACATTTGAACTACTGGAATTCCTGCTCTTTCAATCTCTTTTACCATTGTTGCACCGCAACGTGTACAAGTACCTCAGGTAGAAGTCATAATAACTCCATCTACATTATCTTCTCTTAATTTTCCAACCATTTCCTTACCCATTCTAGCAGCTTCAGCTTGAGTAGTTCCAGTTCCTACCGTACTATAGAAATAGTCATGAAGTTTACCTATTTTTCCTTCTTTTAGATATGCCTTCATTGCATCTATTGGCATTATAATATTTGGATCTGCATCTGCTGCTGCAGGGTCAAAACCAGCATGAATAGTTTTATATACTCCTGATTCTAATCTATCAATTTTTGATATATCATATCTACCCCAACGTGTTGCAGAAGCTGATTGAATTCTATCTGGATTATCTACTGGAACTATTCCACCAGTTGTTACCATTGCAATATTTGCTTTAGATAAATCCTTTATTGGTGGCGCTATAGGAACTCTATCCTGTTTTGGTATTGGAAGTTCTGTTTCAAAAGGCTGGTCATTCAATTTTTTAACCAACATCTCCACGCCTCTTTCTGCAGCAGTCTTGCCTGACTTTAACCACATTTCGGCTCTAATTCCTCTTGGGAAAAATCCTTCCTCATCAGCCGGACCTGTTTTTTCGCCTTTTAATATTTTATTTGCGAAATTAGCCATTGTTTTTACATCTTCTCTCATCTTCGCTGCTGATTTTCCACCTTCAAAAATATAAATGCCTTTCTTAAACATCTCTACTCCAGGATTTTCTACGTTCATAGATGTGATAGCTGGAACATTAAATCTTTCTTTAACTGCCTTACAAATAGTTCCACACGCTACTCCATACCTACCTGCTTGGAATGCTGGACCAGCAACAAATATATCAAACTCTTTATCTTCTAAAAATCCTAATATAGTATTAACTGCTTCATCTGTATTAGAACCCATAAAGTTATCTCCACAAATAATAGTATGAGTAACTTCAGCTTCAAGTATACTATTTAAAGCAATGGCAGGCCCAACTAACCCTTCTCTAATCTCTGGCTTATAATCCGCCTTTTCTTCTCCACCGATACCTGCAAAGAATTGATTTATATAATGAATTGCTTTTTTCATTTCTCCACCTCCTAAAATTCCTTCATAGTCTTAGTTGACCAACCTGCAATTCTATCTCCACAGAACATTGCGTTGTTTTCCATAATAATAGAGCCATCTTCTCTAACTGATGGTCCTAATATTTCATCATAAGCCCATCCTCCAGATAAACCATCCCTAGCTAATGCTTGTAATTCACCTATTACTTTCTCAGCTGGAGGAAGCTCAATTAATTGAGAAACATTACCTGTAGATACTAAAGCATTTGCCTTTTCATCTAATGTAACAAGAGGTTGAGAAGCCCCATCCCTTCCTGTACATTCATTACTTATGCCTACTGTTTTTACTCCTGCCTCTTCTAAAGCTGCTATACATAATATATAATCAGCATCCGGATTTCCATATCCTTCTTCAGTAACTATGGCACCATCTGCTCCTAAAGATTTTGCCATTTGAGCTACAAATATTGCTGAACGTCTCTTTTGTTCTAATGATACATTTAAGTTTGACATGATAACTCCCAAGAAGTTAATACTTTTACCATGTTCTTCATATAATTCCCTAATAGTTGGGAAGTTTTGAAAATCGTAAGTTGACCATTTTGATGATGCTGGCATAAAACTACCAGATATTAATGCCCCATCTAATACTTCATTTGGATGCATAAAAGATGGTACGTATTTATTCATATCCCATCCATATACTAAATCATTATATCCTAATTCTTCCATTTGAGATTGAGGCTGCATTACTAATACTACTGATGGAAATTTATTTATTTCTTCCGTTCTTTTAGTTATTGGATCTAATTCAAATGTTTCAATTTCTTCTGGTTCTAAACTCTTTACTGTATTTCCTAAATACTCTGCGAATCTATGTGTTGCCCATCTAATTGCCCTGTTTTTCTTTTGTTGCTCAAATCTTTCAAATTCTTCATCTGTATGAGCTACTATACAAATATTTATTAATTCAGAAAATAAAGTATATTTTGCTCCATCGCCACCCATATCAATTAGTCCATCACCAAAGCTACCATAGTGCATACCTACTCCTAAAACACTGCATCCTTTTAATGCATGTACCCTTCCACTACCTGTAGCTTCAACATCTCCTGTAATCCCAGGAAATACTGATCTCTCATCTGGACGAATTCTTGGTTCTACAGCCTCTTTAACTGGAACGATTCTTATGTTCTCACCTGGCTTAGCTATTACTATATCTAGATCTATGATGTGTTCATCTTCTTTGATAAAATCCATAGCTTCTTCTTTATTTATAGTTAGAATGCCATTTTTAAACATGGTTTTATCTCCAAAAACAACATCTTTTACTTGAAAATTGCCAATTTCTAGTTTCATCTCTTCACTCCTTTTCAAAATAATCATGACTATTTTTTTAACCATAATTATGATAATCTCTAAAATATTTTCATTATTAATAAATTCAATTCTCTATTAATTATGTACATTTATATGTCTATTTATGAATTTTTCAAAAAATTTATTTTCAATATCTACAACTAAATTGTAGATATTGACTTTTTTTGCTAGCGCTAATTAAGTATAAAATAAATAATGATTGGTGATATCATATTTCAAATATAGAAAAACAAAAAAGTCCTAAAACCTTTATTTCTAAAGATTTCAAGACTTTTTTTGTTTTTTGCTCATCGTGCTAGGTTACAGGCTTTTACTTCCCCTTAATCAATATAAGCCTCGCCACCCCTGAAAAAGACTAGCTATCCCATTACATATAGCTAGTCTTTTTATATTTTCGCTTGTTTATCTATAAAAATCATCAAAGAATAACCTCAATTTCAGTTCCTACTCCAAGCTGACTTTTTATATTGATGGAACCATCGTGAGCCTTTACAATATCATTTGCTATAGCCATACCAAGTCCAGAGCCTTTATGCTTTGTCCCGGTATTTGTTCCCCTATAATATCTTTCAAAAATGTTTTTAAGGTCCTCTTCTTTTATTCCCTTTCCATTATCCGTTATTAATATATGGACCTTATCCTTTTTTTCTATTTTCACTTCTATAGCAACATTTTCATCATTGTGAACTATAGCATTATATAAAAGATTGGTGACAACCCGTTTTATTAATATTTCATCAACATCCTTTTCTATAACTTCCCTTGTAGCTGAAAACTTAATGTCCATATTGCTAGTTTTGGAATCATTTAAAATATCTATTACAACTCCCCTTACTAAGGGTACAATATTTATACGCTTTAAATTTAAGGTAATGGCTTTGTTCTTTAATCTGGTACTTAAATTTAAATCATCTATAAGCTCTCTTATATAATCGGATTTATCCTCTATTATCCTAGCATACTCTTCCATTTCAGCCTTTGTAAAATCATATTCTTCGCTAGACAAAACCTCAGCATATCCCTTTATAGACGCTAATGGAGTTTTTATATCATGAGAAATATTTGATATCCATTCTTCTCTCATCTTATCTAAATTTTTTCTCTCTTCTTCATTACTTCTAAGTTTTGAAGATAAATTATTTATAGTTTTATAAATTTGTTTATAAATTCCTATTTCTTCTCGCTGTAAATTGTATTCCCCTTCTGAAAGAGTTTTAATATCATTTATAATACTTACTAATGGTTTTGTAAGCCTCCTACTAAATAAATAGCCAAATAATAAAGCTATGAAAATGTCTATAGTTAACAGTGTATATATTCCCTTTTTAATATTATTAGTTAATTTATCAATATCATATGAAATAACATTTCTCTTTATCTTTTTAAATGGAAATCCTATAATATAACTATAATTTCTTCCATCAAAATCCTTTTCTGATATAAATATGGTGGACATACTATCTTCTAAACTATATTTATATGCATGGACCAATTCCATAGGAGTATAATGTTCATTAACCTTAGGAGGTTTTCTATAATTATAAACTTCAGTTCCATTATTGTCGAGAATCTGTATCCATGCCTCTCTTTTTTCTAGGATTTTTTCTCCATCTTTATGAATATGTATATTTCCATTATCTTCTATTAAATATTCGTCAAATTCATTTGTGAAATCCTCTGGTGAAAAATGGTTAACTTCACTTACTATAGAGGTATTATTTATTGATCTATTTAATATAATAAAAAGCCCCAAACTAAGATTAATAAAAATTACAATCATAGTAATTAATACTACTGTTATAATGAATCTAATTGTTATTTTTAAATTCATATTTATTCATCCTCTGGGATAAATTTATATCCTAATCCTTTTATATTAATAACATGCTTAGGGTTAGATGGATCTTCCTCAATCTTCTCTCTTACCCTTCTTATGTGAACCATTATGGTATTATCAAAACCTATATAGTCCTCTCCCCATATTTCATTACATAATTTTTCTTTGCTGAGAATTTGATTAGGATGTTTTGCCATATATAAAAACATTTTATATTCTCTTGGTTTAAACTCTATTAATTTACCGTTTTTTCTAACTTCTATTTTTTCTTCATCTATTTGAAAGGATCCAAGATTAAATATAGCATTTTTATTATTTTCTTCTACATTATAATTAATCCTTTTAAAATGAGCCTTTATTCTATATGCTACTTCTTTAGGACTAAAGGGTTTTGTTATGTAATCATCTCCTCCCAATGCAAAACCCAATATTCTATCAATCTCTTCTGTTTTTGCTGACATAAATAAAATCGGAACATCAGAGTTCTCTCTAATTCTCTTGCAAACTTCATATCCTTCTGCATCTGGTAGCATAATATCTAAAAGAATAATATCTGGATTTATTTTTTGATATAAAGAAAATCCACTTTTTGCATCTTCAGCTACATATATATTTTCAAAACCTTCTTTTCTTAATACCATAGATAAAAGATTTAATATATCCTTCTCATCATCTATTATTAATATTTTTCTTCTGCTTAATGAATTCTCCATATTAAATACTCCTTTTTTTCTCTATTATTTGTATAATATATTATCACTACTTAGTGAATATATCATACAATAAAAGAACCAAATAAAAAATATGAATTTTGGTTCTTTTAAAAGTTTTATTTTATATTTTAAAATCTTTATTTAAGCTTATTATTTATAAGGGTAAAATATATATACTAATATTATTCCAGTTATAAAAAATATAACCCCTATAACTAAAAAAGGTAAAGTCTTTCCATTCCATGCTTGTTTATTCCTAAAAGCCCTAAACCTATAGGACATATTTCCCAGTCCTAGAAAAAGAAAACCAATCAATAAAATTCCTATACTGAACATAAATAATTTGTCTGTCATAATCACACCCCATATTATATTCCGCTTTCTTTGACAAAAGAAGCCAATGTTAACCTAGAAAAAATTAAGCAGCCTGCTATAAATATAAATACTTGAGCTACCATTGCCCCTAGGCCACTATTATACTTAATTAACTGAGAAGATATCATTCCCCATAATGGGGTTAAAACAATAATTTTTTCAGGTAAAAAATTTCCCAATATATATGGAAGTCCCATAATGATCCCACCAAAAATAAATGGAATCGTTGCTGATTTACTTATAGATGATAAATATAGGCATAATTGAGCGAAGAAAAAGGATCCCATTATTACCGTAACACTTACCATTATCATCATTTCTAATACATTTAAATTTGAGTTTACTCCTTTAAAATACCATAGTTCTTTTAGTGGTATATCTAAACCTTTAAAGTTTGCTTTTCTTATAGCGTCTAAATATATTACTAGTAGTATAGATAGATTTATAATAGAAGCTGCTATACCTGCTCCTATACCCTTTGCTATAACCAATTTTTTCTTTCCATTCATTGTAGTGTTTATTAAGCCATTCATATTAGAGTTATATTCCACAGTGTAAGAACCTGATAAAAGCATAAACATAACAAGCCCCATCATAGGAGTATATCCGTAACTTTTATAAAAAGCATCTGCATATACCTCAGCTACTGTGGCATTGTGAATTAGCACTGCTCCTAGCAATAAAGATGCTATCCAAGCGATTAAAACACTTTTCTTAAATAGAATTTTTCTAATTTCTGCTTTTATAAGTCTACCCATTTATTACACCTCCTTTGTGTTTTCTAAATCAAAGTAAAACATGTAAACATCTTCAAATTTTGCTTCTGCAACCTTTGCATTTTTATCACTAATAACTTCATCACTTACAATTCTAAGTTCAGTAAAATCCATTCCACGTTGTAAGTTTACTACTTTATATTTTCTTCTTATTTCTTCTAATTGACTTTCATCATTAACTCTTATTGTATATACTTTTCCATTCATGTTGGATAAAATTTCCCTATGACTTCCCCTCATGATTATTTCGCCATTCTTTATCATAATAGTTTCTTTTGCAATAGACTCTATATCAGAAATTATATGAGTTGAAAGTATTATTATCTTATCTTTAGATATATCTGATAGTAGGTTTCTAAATCTTGTTCTTTCCTGGGGATCTAATCCTGCAGTAGGCTCATCCAGTATTATTATTTTAGGATCATTTAATAGAGCCTGAGCAATTCCTACTCTTCTTTTCATTCCACCTGAAAATTTTCCCACTGGCTTGTTTCTTACATCATATAATCCCACCAAGTTTAACAGTTCATCTATTCTCTTATCTGCATCTTTTTTATCCATATTTTTTAATGCAGCTACATATTGTAAAAACTTCTTAGCTGAGAAATTCTTATAAACTCCAAACTCTTGAGGCAGGTATCCTAGAATTCCTCTATATTCATCTTCAATGCTGTAAATATTTTTACCATTGTATATTATTTCTCCCTCTGTAGGTTTAATTAATGTGCATATCTGTTTCATTAGAGTTGTCTTACCTGCTCCATTAGGCCCTAGAAGCCCATATACTCCATTTTCCAATGTGAGTGTTATATTATTGTTTGCATTTTTATTTCCATAACTTTTAGATAAGTTTTTTATTTCAAGTTTATTCATTATTAACTCCTCCTTTATCTTGTTAAAAATTTCTTAAATATAATTTTACATAAAAGTATTTCTATAAATAATGTGCCTATTAAAATAGCTATAGTTAAGTTTGTTATATCTAATTTTAGAGAAAATAGCTTTAATCTGCCAGAATACATTAAAGCAAATTTATTGAAGTTAAATGTTAGGTCTATATAATTTATTTTTGAAAGCATTAATAATAATTTATTTGGCAAGAATTTAATCAAAGTCATTACCTTGCCTAAAAATATAAAGATTAAAAACCCACTTATAGATTGAATAGAATTTTTAGTAATAAATGATATTAAACTTGCTAGAACACTTAAAGTTATAAAGAGTATAAGGAGTATCCCTATTTTAAGTAGTATGAATTCATATATTGTATATGGGTTCTTAACTAATAGTAGAATATCTAGTATTCTTATTGCCTGTAAATTTCCATTAATAGGTTTTCCATATTGTATATAGGTAATTATAAATTGTGTTACTAAATATCCAGAATATAAAACTATTGGAAGCACAATACTCATAGCCAATTTTGAATACAAAACCTTATTTTTATTTCTTGATGGCAAAATCAAACTATCCATACCTGATATAATTTCATCAGTATATATGTTGGAAAAAAACATTGTTATAATTATGAGCATTATAAATATCATAAAAGGATGAGCTATTCTATAATTAAAAACTTGCCAAAATTCAACGTCCTTGTACCCATTAAATTTTATTGCAGCTAATTTTTCATTAGCCATTTCTCTAAGTTCCTTCGAAAATTCATCCTTCCCTTCACCATTTCCAACTTCTTTTAATTGTTGTATTTTATTATTAAATTGCTCTTCAGCTGTTAATGAAACTTTTCCATTATTATTGATTTCATTTGCTAACTGTGGATTTATAAATACCATAGATATAGATAAAATCAAAAATAATATTAAGGCAATTATTCCATTTTTTGATTTAATTATTTTTTTGATTTCCCAAGTAACCATTCTTCCTCCTCCTATGCTTTCTTAATTACAAAATCATTATAACTTACCAGACTTAACCCTTAATTACATTAACCTTAAATAAACCTTAATTTATTGTTTTTTTATAGTTATATAAACTTCAAAAAATTATAAATGCAAGCTATAAATTAATATATAGCTTGCATTTACTTTATTTACCCTTAATAACTCCTTACTTTTTTAAAATCTAGTATATAATTAAGTTATTTTTTACAAAACTTGCTAAAAACAATATCTCTAATAGAAATATTGTTACAATTATATAGAATCTTCCTATAAGGTTTCTACTATTAACGGTGAAAATGTTTTCTGATTAACTTAGGAATTATAGGTTATAATTATCTTGGAGGTGAATTATGAACAATAATATATATTTTTTAATTGGAATAATATTTTTAGCTTTTTTCTTACTTTGGTTTGTTTTACATATTACAGATAGGAGAAGAGTTTTTAATGGTCTAGCTTTCTTTGTATCTTTAGGATCTCTTTGGACACTTTTATTTTTAATTGGATATACTAATGAGATTAGAACCTTAAATATAATTACTGGAGCTATAATGTTGGTAGTTATTATTTTACTTCCAATCCTATATATAATAGGAATTGTAGTTTTATTTACTACGGGAAGAACAGTTATTAAAAGAGAGGGATTTTCCCTATCTCATGTTTTAAGTATTTTACTTGGAATAGGTATTATAAGTTCTAGTTTTATATTGCCAATTTTCATTGATAAAATAAAATCTAAAGTTTTAATAGGTATTATGGGATTTTTCGTAACAGTATTTTCATATTTTGTAATAGGATTTATTATATTTTTAACTTCTTCCCTTATATATAATCTTTGGTATGAAAAAAGGAATAAAGACTATTTAATAGTTTTAGGTGCTGGGCTTTCAGGTGATAAAGTAACCCCACTATTAGCTGGTAGAATTGATAAAGCTATAGAATTTTATAATAGTCAAAAAGAAAAAGGAGTACAACCTCCTAAGATAATTATGTCAGGGGGACAAGGTCCTGATGAAGTAGTTTCTGAAGCTTTTGCTATGAAAAATTATGCCTTAGAAATGAATATTTCAGAAGAAGATATTTTAATGGAAGATAAATCAACTAATACTGAGGAAAATATAAAGTTTTCAACAAATTTAATTAAAAAAGATTCAGATAAAGACAATCCTGAAGTATTATTTTTTACTACAAACTATCACGTACTTAGAGCTGGAATATTAGCCAAATCACTGGGATTTAATTACAATGGTTTAGGCTCTAAAACTAAATTTTATTATTATGTTTCTGCAATTATACGAGAATATATCGGAATTATATATTTAAACCTAAATAAAAATATATTGTTTGCAATTTTTATAGGAATACTTTATTTCTTAAATTATATTATATGATATGGAAGTGAATTTTAATGTATAGATATAATTTAAGAATAAAGATTCAAAAGACTACATAAAATACGAAAATAAGCTTGGACTAAAAATAATATACAAATCTGAAAAGTTTAAATGTTTAAGAAAAGAATCAGAAAAAACATAATTAGCAAAGAGGGAAAATAGAGTGACTTAACCGTTCAATACAAGCAGAAAGAATTTTTTCTCACCTCAAAATCGGAATGAAATATTAATGACTGTAATAAATATTATATCAGTAATTTCTTTGATATAATATTTATTATCAAACTCCGGCATATGTTATCATCTTAGAAGAATTTTGCAAATTTATAGAATCTGTAAAATTAAAATATGAAATTTAAAATCTCATTTTTAATGAGTTATTTCTCTATACCTTTTTTTATTTGATTTTATAAATTTAATTATGCAATTTCCTCACTTAAGTTAAATTATAATTTTCTTGTCAGAACGGAGCAGTCAAACTTACTTAAAGCACAAAATTAATTACAGTCTCTTTGATTGTCATTCGGAGGTTACGAGGAATCTTTGAATTTCAGTATTTTGATAAAACCAAAAGATAAGATTCTTCGCTGTCACTCTGAATGACAAGACAAAGTCAAAAAGATTATATTCTTCACTTTATTCTCAATAATATAACCTAATTCTACTATTAATAAATAATACTAATTACTTAAAATACTCTTGTATAATTCATCATTTAATTTAATATTATATTGCCTTTCGTAGTAATCAAACATATAGTCTTTAAAGAAATCTTCTTCTATCGTGCCTTCATAGTTGTTCATTGTCATCCACACTAAAGTAAGTGGAGAGTCTGCATTGGGAGCGCCCCAATTAAACATTCCTCTTGGCATATTATAAACTTGCTTGTTTTTCACTGCGTTTATCTTTGACCAATCTTGCCCATCAAATTGATTGTTTAAGTACTTATCTGCATTAGTTCCACCAAAATCATATATTACATCTGGATTCCATTCATATATTTGCTCCATACTTACTTGAACTCCATCTCCATCTGTACCTGATGCACAGTTTATTAGACCAGTTTTTACAAGCCAATCATCACCATAATAATTTCCACCTCTAACAGCTATAATTCCTCCATCATTTGAATTTATCATTATGGCTTTTTTCTTATTTTCTCCTACTTTTTCTAGTGGCTCCTTTACTATTTCATTGGCCTTTTTCCACTCTTCTTTTAATGAATCACTTTCATCTTTTTCAAATATATCTCTCATTAATTCGTCTATTTTAACAGACCATTCTTCATTTCTAGAGTCATTTTGAAAAAAATCTACTACTGGTACTCCTACTTTATCTAAACCTTCTTTCTGAGTATCTCCATATACTAAAATTAAATCCGGTTTTAAATTCATAAGTTCTTCTACATTAGAAGTATATCCATCTATAAAACTAGTGTTAATATCTTTCCAATTTGGAATTATAAGTTCTAATATTTCTGGATTTGCATTGGAAAACCCTTTTGGATGAGAACCTACAATTTTAGTAGTATCCTTTACAACTGATGCAAAAGTTGCTGGTAGTGGTGGTGCTATTATTACTACTCTATTTATATTTTCTGCAACTGGTATTTCTACTTCTGCTCCTGTTAAATCTACTATTTTTTTAGTTTCAGACTTAGTCTCTACACTTTCTGTCACTGCCGGTTTATTTTCAGGCACAGTTTTTTCTTCATTATTCTTATTACATCCACTTAATGCTAAAGTAAATGTCAACCCTGCTATTAATAACGTATATTTTTTATTCATAATTACCTCCTAGTCCAATAAGACAAAAGTTTTTTTATTTATTCCCATACTTTTTAAATCTAGTATTTTAGATTTCATTCCAAAGTACACCTCTATATTCTCTTCGTTTAATATTTCTTCTGTTAGACCATATTCATAGCCGTCTTTACCTAAAAATAAAGTGTAGTCTGAAATACTCATGGCATTTTCTGGGCTATGAGTGTTTATTATACAAGATATTCCCTTGCTCTTAGATAGATTTAAAATCTTGTCTAAAATTATCTTCTGATTTTTAAAATCTAAATGAGCTTCTGGTTCATCTAATATTATTAACTGTGACTCTCCTGCTATTGCCCTTGCTAAATACACCATCTGAAGTTGTCCACCACTAAGCTCTGTACACTTCCTATCTTTTAAATGATATATTCCCACTTCTTCCATAGCAATTTTTGACTTCTCTTCATCTATTTTCTTTGGCATACTAAATGGAGGTATTAATTTCGTCCTTCCCATTAGTACCAAATCATTTACTCTGTAAGGTAAATTAGTCTTTCCAGCTTGTGGAACATAGGCTACTTCTTTTTTATTTAAGATTTGATCTACTTTACTTCCATCTAAGTAGATTTCACCACTGTTTAATTTAAATATACCTAGTAGACATTTTAAGAAAGTCGTCTTTCCAACTCCATTTTGCCCAAGTACTGAAACTATTGTATTGTGGTCTATTTCTAAATTTATATTACTTAAAATATTTGTCTTTCCATCATAAGAAAAGCATCCATTTTTCATTTCTAATTTCATTTTATATCTCTCCTAGTATAAGTATAGATAAACATTGGAGCACCTAAAATAGCCGTTAATATTCCTATAGGAATTTCTGTTCCAGTGAGTGACCTTGCTATTAAATCTACTAAGACTAAAAATACAGCTCCCACTATTCCTGAAAAAGGTATTAAATATCTATTATCTGCTCCTATGATTTCTCTACATATATTTGGAATAAGCATTCCTATCCATCCAATTATTCCCGATACCATTACTGCACCAGAAGTTATTAATGTAGATGCCATTATTACTAAAACCCTATGTCTCTTTGGATTTACTCCAAGGCTTTTTGCTTCTTCATCTCCTAGAGATAGAATATTTATTCTCCATCTTAAAATAAACAGTATTACTATTCCACTTATTATTGGAACACTTGCTAAAAATACTTTATCCATACTAGCTCCAGTAAAACTACCCATTAGCCAATATGTTATTGATGGAAGAGTTGATTCTGTATCTGCAATTAGTTTTATAAAAGAAGTTAAGGCATTGAAAAAAGAACCTACTATAACTCCTGATAACACTAGAGATAGTACAGAATCTTCTACTTTTATCTTTGCAATTAAATAACTTATGGCAACACTTAATATTCCAATTGAAAAGGATATTATAAGTAGTAGTTTAGATGAACCTGGAAATAACAGTAATGCTAGTGCCGCTCCAAATCCAGCTCCACTACTAACACCTAGTATATCTGGACTTACTAAATTATTTTTAAATATACCTTGAAAAGAAGTTCCCGCTACCGAAAGTCCAAAACCAACCAGTATATTTAATAATACTCTTGGAATTCTAATATCCCAGATTACAGCACTATTAAAGGATTCACCTGAAACATTATGAATTTTATTTGAAAATGCTTCAATTACTTCTCTAGGTTCAATACTATATCTTCCTAAAAATAGAGATGCAAAAGAAACTAGGATTAAAATAATAATTCCTAGTGCTATTTTTTTATTCATTTATATTGCCCTTTTTAAATATAGTCCTTGGATGATTTTCAATTTCCACTTCTACAAGTGAATACTTATTTAAACTTTCCATTACTAAACTTTCTGGCTTTAAAATGTCTAATCCATTTAAATTACCTGAAAGCCATCCTAGTATAAAGTTCTTAGGCTTAGTAAAATCATCATTCATTTGATGAGTGCTCACATATAAATATCCTTCATCATCTAAGGAATTATAAATTTTATCACTCATATTATCCATGTCTTTTACAAAGTCTAAAACTCCTGAAGTTATGATTAAATCGTATTTTTCTGTAGGTATATAAGTATTAAAATCTCCTACTTCAACTTCTACTCTGTCTTCTACTTTATTTTCTGCTATAACGTCTTTTGTAAAGTTAATAACTTGTGCTTGGTCTATTAATGTACATTTTGCATTTGGGAAATTCTTGGCGATTTCAACTAAAAGAACTCCTGAACCACAACCTAAATCAAGTACTTTTATTGATTTATTTTCATCAAATAATGACTTCATAAGCTTTACAAATCCTTGTACTCTACCTAAGTACATTGAATTTCTAGCTCCTCTTCCCATTGACCTAAAGTCAAAGAAATCAGATCCATTGTCTTTATTTGCATTATCTCTATCTGCTCCATTTTTCAATAAATCATGGATATTGTCTATATTGGTTAAATCTTTCCAGTATAGAAGGTTTTCACCTAGATACATATTAGATTTTTCATTTAAAAAGTAATTAGTTTCCTCTGTATTTTCAAAGATTCCATTTTCATATTTTATGTAATCCATAGATACTAAGGATTTCAAAAAATACTCTAAATTCTTTTTATCTAAATGTAATGATTTAGCTAGTTCATCTATAGATTTTCCAGTTTCTAAATAGTTGAATATATTAAGTTCTAATGCCGTATAGATAAGTTTTGTCTCTAAATATTGAAATGTTAAATTTATTAATTTGCTACCATCGTATTTTGGTAATTCATTTGCGTTTTTCATAATATCCTCCTAATATATAATATGTTTTTTATAGTACATATTAGGCTATGTCTTTTTCATAATATTAATTACCTCCCCATCGAAAGCTTAATAGATAATTAGGCAGGTCTCCTGACTTAAAGATTTAAAATACCTCACCTTCCCAGTTTCCCAGTGGTTTATAAGGTACAACTCTTTTTACAGTAGCGAGGGCTGTTGTGGATTTTAACCACATTCCCTATTAAGTTACTAACACCTAATTTATTATATTGTATAGCTCAATTATACTTCCATTGATAACCACTGTCAATGAGAACTATTCTCTATGCAGCACATTAATAATTTTAACCAGTTACCTATATACTCCTTGTCCCTTACAATACCATATATTAATTTCCTTGCCTCCATAAGCCTAGCTAGTATTTCATTTTTAACTCTGGATCAGTTTTCATTGTTTATTCACCTACTTTTTTATGCTATAAAGCCTCAATTAATGTTGCCCTTTCGTTTTCTATCTCAAAAATTAAGAAATCACTATCTTCTTTAACACACTCTTTTTCATATCTAAATTCCTTATCAATTAACATTTCAAAATAGTTTGTTTCCACGTTTAGTTCAAAAACTGGACATTGGTCAAATCTAACATCCCCAACATAAATTGCTCTTATTCTTTTCATTTAACTCACTCCATTCTAAATAAGTATTTTCACGCCATCACTTGCTTACTTTTACTACACCTTATATTTTGCCTTTAGTTGGGATTGTGCCTGTAATATAATACTTGTATTGAGATGTCTATTTTATTTGATAATAATAAATAATTTCTCTACTATCATAAATATCTAATATATGTTATTGTGCATCAATTTATATAAAAAATAAATAACCATAGATATAATATCGATTGCAAATATAATAAATAAAATTTTCAAACCCTTCTGAGCCTTACTTTTTAAATTTTTCTCATCTATATTTCTTAGATGTTTTTTAAACACATTTCCAGTTTCAATATTGTTTTCTAATTTATTAGTAGTACTTTCATCTGTTTCCATTACCAGCTCATCAATGGATATATTAAAAAATCTGCTTATTTTTATTAATTTTTCAAGTTCCGGCGTTGTTTCACCTAATTCCCACTTTGAAATTGTTTGCCGAGAAACATTTAATTTTGAACCTAATTCATCCTGTGATAAACCTTTTTGTTTTCTCAATTCATATAATTTATTATTGAATGTCATAGTATTTCTTTCTCCTTTTTATTTTCAAAGTCAATATAATAAATCCTAGTAAAACCAATGTACATAATATACCTGCCTCTATTCCGTACTGTCCACCACTTAATACATTTAATTTTTCATTTGTTGTAAAATTAAATACAGATACTGTTTGTGATGCCCCACTTAAAGTTATTCCAATAATTATTGCTAGCATAAAATTCCAGATGCTATGTACTGCACATGAAATCCAGATGTTTTCAAATTTTATTACCAATATAGACATGTATACAGAAAATAATATTAGATTAATTAACCCTATAATGCTAATTAAATATCCATTCATAAATAATGTGGGAAGATGTGGCATCAAAAATGCCATAGAACTAATAATAACTGCTAAAGGTAAACATATTCTTTCTTTGAGAGAATTCATTAGATATCCTCTGCACACAATTTCCTCCATAGCCCCTTGAATTACAAATCCTCCAAAGTAGGCCCATATTAACTTCCAATCAATCTTATCATTCATTCCTGAAAAAATAATAGTATTGCTTGTGATACAAATCATAATCATAATTCCAATTAAAAAAATTCCAAATACACAACCAAGCAAATAATAGGGAACGATAAGTTTTTTAGTCAATCCTATCTCTGTAAAGGTGTTCTTTTTTACTAATCTACAATATAATAATGTAATTATTATATGAGTTGAAAATCCATAACATTTTAGCAGCATCATGATATTATCATTAGGCATCTCACCTTTTAAAAAATTATATCCTGAAAACTTCAATCCCGTTATAATAATAATTTCACCTAAAAACATAGAAGTAATATATATAAATAAGAAACCAAATAATTGTTTCACTACATAAATTGGCGTACTAACTTCCATATCATCTTTTGCTAATGGATTTAACTTTCTTATAACATTTCTCATATACTATACCCCCTCAATTTTATAGATATAGTATAAATTTTTATATGATATTTTGCTACCAAGAATGCTTGGAAATTTGTCAACCAAAGTTAACATTCTCTAAAAATGTAGCTTCAAAGGATTTTTTGTTACCTCTCGAATAACTTGAAAATAATAATATTTGGCTATATTATATTGAATTACTATGTGTTTATAATATATATTTTTTAACATCTTCTAAACTTTCATATTCAAATATATCATTAATTATAATTTCTAAAGTTATAACCCGTCACTCCCTTCTAGATAAGTATTTTCATACTATCACCTGCCTACTTTTAGTATATCTTATAATTTGTTAGATTAATATATAGCTTTTAACTTCAAATATTTTTCTATATCCTTGACCCTCACACCATGAAAGGCTTTATAATATTATTGAGCTCAAAAATTCATACATGTATGAGGTGGTTAGATGTTAAAAATAGGTGACTTTTCTAAGCTTTCAAGAATAAGTATTCGTATGTTAAGGTATTTTGATGAAAAAGGTTTGTTAAAACCTTATGAAATTGACAGTTTAACTGGCTATCGATATTATCATGAATCCCAGTTAACTACCGCTTGTACTATTATAGCTTTACAACAAATGGGATTTAGCATAGCTATAATTTTAGAAATATTAAATTGTGAATCAAATCCTAAAAAATTAGAAGAGTGTTTTGCTGAACAAAAAAATATCATAACTGAAAATTATCAAAATTCCATACGTCAACTACAATTACTTGAAACATCACTAAGTCAAATGAGAAAGGATGAATATAAAATGAAATATTCTGTTATGTTAAAAAAATTCCCAAAGATGAAAGTAGCAAGTCTTCGTCAAATCATCCCATCCTATGAGGATGAAGGTATACTATGGCAACAATTGATGCCAGTTCTAACTAATAAAAAAGTTTCTTATCCTAATCCATGCTATTCCTTAGCAATTTTCCACGATAAAGAGCACAAAGAAAGTAATGTGGATGTGGAAATACAAATAGCTGTTGATGGAGATTATTCAAATGAAGGTAGTATAATTTTTAAAGAAAGGCCAGAAACTTTAGTTGCTTCTGTAACTTTTAAAGGGCATTATAATCAAATTCATTTAGTTAATGAAACAGTTGCCCATTGGGTATCAAATAATAATTATATTTTTGATGGTCCAATGTTTAATATTTACCACGTAAGCCCTGCCACTGAAAACAATCCTGATAATTGGATTACAGAATGCTGTTTCCCTGTTAAAGAAAGGTAAAATAGGACTATCCATTTGTGATAGTCCTACTTAGCAAATTAAAATATAATAAATAGAACATTGCCTAAATAATATACTCCCATCATACTAAATAAGGGCATATTATTTAGTCATTTACTATTCTTTTATTTTAACATTCCATCTTTTTCTTGTTAAAACATATATTTTAGTAATAATGGTTGAAAAAATCAAAGAAAATATTATTAAAGCTATAATCCTTTGAAAACTCATAGTTTTATCTCTATCTATATAATTTGAATATATAGATGGAATAAACCATAGAAAAAATGAAGAAATAAATGTATAAATCTTAATCTTGATGAATTCTTCTTTATTCATATTTTCTAGCACCTTATAAGTTATCATTGAAATCAAAGGAAATAAAAATAGAACACCTATTGTTTTTACCGAGTCTATATAGTTCATCTTAAATCCAAATATATACAATGCACTAAAAAAATTTGATAGGATTAAATTTACAATAATATCATGATGGAAAATTTTTTTTAGGTTTTCCGTATGATTAGTCTTCATTTTAGTCACTCCAATCAAATAAAAATATTAATAATTTTTTTAATAATACCTTCTTAATTTAAAACAACTTTGTTAAATGAAGTATTAAATGAAAATTTATGTATGCTGTGAATGTTGACATTACTAGACCACTAACTAGGCTATGTTTTTATCTTTGCGGCTATAATTTTATATTAATTAACTTTATACGTCAAATTCCAAAATAATAAAATTATAATTGCAATATTATTTCTTAAATCCACTATATTTAGGTATTAGGTAAATAAAAAAATCTATAACAACTATTTTATAGTTATTTTTCAAACTACAATTTATAGACTTTTATGAATATTGTTGATATAATATTCACAATTAGATGGTGGTAAATACACCAAAATAAGTTAGGGGGAATTGTTATGAAATTAGTTGTATTAGGTGGGGCAGGTTCTCAAGCACTTTATGGAATTAAAGACTTAATCAATCATGGTAGTGTTTTCGATGAGGTAATAATTTCATCACGTAATCTTGAAAAAAATAAGAAGATTGTAGAAAAACTTAACTCACCAATAGTTAAGGCTGCACAAGTTGATGTTTCTGATGAAGAAGCCTTATATGAACTTATAAAGGATTGCGACGTAGTTGCTAACTGTACAGGTCCTTATCATGTTTTTGCATATAAAATCATGGAAACTACAATAAGAGCTGGTAAACACTATATCGACTTTTGCGATGATATCGAAGCATTCAATGAAATATTTGAATCAGACTTGCCAAAGAAAGCTGAAGAAAAAGGTCTTAGTATGATAATGGGCCTTGGTGCAAGCCCAGGATTTTTATCAGTACTAGCATGTAGTGCAGAACAACGCTATTTTGACTCACTAAATGAAGCTATATTCTACTTTGCATGTGATGAAAAAGAACCTGGTGGTCCTGCAGTACTCGGGCATATGTTAGAATGTGTACACAATGCTCCATATATTAAAGGTGGAGAAATGTTAAACGAACCTTCATTCCGTGAAGAATGGGATTTCAATTTTGGAGAACCTTATGGTATTCGTAAAGTTACTAGAATAGGACATCCTGAAGTATTTACATTCCCTAGATACTCGCCAGAAATTCAAAACGTATCCGTAAGATTTAGTCTTGAGCCAGTTTCAGCATACGAAGGCTTTAAAGAGCTTAGCTTAGCAGGTCTTACATCTAATCACCCACTTAATATCAATGGAAATCCTGTATCACCTCGTGACTTTGCATTAGCTGTATTGTTAGCACAAAAGGCAAATCAACCAGCAATGACAGAAGAAGAACTTAAGGAATTCTTGAAAGGAGTTACTGCATGTGCAGCCGCAGAACTACATGGCAAAAAAGATGGTAAAGATATGTCTTATGTAGGAAGAGTAGCAGGAAATATGGCTCCACTTACAGCAATCCCACTAATCATAGGTGCTGAAATGTTAGGTAAAGGTGAAATAACTAAAAAAGGTATTATGGTAGCTGAAGAAGCTATAGAAGATGCAGACAAATTTGTAAAAGAAACAGTAAAGAGAATCCGTGAAGATGGATTTGGATTTAAAATTACTGAAGACCTTACTATTAGAGAAGAATATTAATAAGACTTAAGAAATTTATTTAAACTGTCTATTAGAAAAATATAAATATTATTGGCAATCTGTCTCGCCTATAAAATAGTTGGGATGGATTGCTAAAATTCATCCCAACTATTGTTTCTATTAATTCAATATATTTTTCATCTTCATTTGATATCTCTGCTAAACTGACTAAATAATATTTAAGTATGTAATTTTTATAATATTCTACTATTTAATACAATAAAAAACGAGCTACTAATTTTTTAGTAGCCCTTTTAAAGTTAAACATCCTTAATATTTTTCATTAATTCCTTTGATTTCACCTTATTCATTTTGTGATGAAATTTACCATTTACCATGATATTTGGACCTAAGTTACATTTTTTAAAGCAATTTTGGGTTGTAAGTCTTATCCTTCCATCTTCAGTTATTTCATCAAAATCTATATCAAGAGTATCTTTCACAGCTTTTAATACCTCTATGGAACCTTTCTTAGCACATCTAGCCCCACTACAACATACTACTTCATATTCTACAACTGATTCCTTAATAGAAGGCATAAACTTAATCATTGTCTTTATAATTTTTTCATCTAATTGGAATTCTTCAGCAATTTGCTGTTGATGAACAATGGATACGTAGTCAAAAATCTCCTGACATTCTATAAAACTAGCCTTTACCCCTTCCTGATTTCCAATCCCAAAGCTATCTACCAGCCTATATAAATTTTCTTGAAAAATTAATTCTTTATTCTTTTCTTCGCTCATTCCTATCTCCTATTATAATATTTTATTTGTTTAATTTGTTATATTAGTTTTTCTACCCCAAAAGCTGTATTTAAAATCAGATTATTTAATCCTATGTTTTAAAATGTGGATATAGAAATTTAATTTAATATATATGCTACTATATAAAAGTAGTGTGTCTTTATTATGTCATAGAAACTGCCTCCAATATATTTTAAATATAGTTGAATAATATTTAACTTAACTGGACTAAATATTATTGAATATAAAATAATAAGGAGGAATAAACTTTGGCAAGATTTACATTACCTAGAGATTTATATTTTGGAAAAGGTGCTATTAAAGAGTTAAGAAATCTTGAAGGACACAAGAAAGCTATTATACTTTCAGGTGGCTCTTCTATGGAAAGGTTTGGTTTCTTAGATAAAGTTAGCAATATATTAAAGGAAACTGGTTTAGAAGTTAGCTTTATTAAAGGTATCGAACCAGATCCCTCTGTGGAAACTGTAATGAAAGGTGCAGAATCTATGAGAGAATTTGGTCCTGACGTTATAATTGCTATAGGTGGAGGCTCAACTATAGATGCTGGTAAAGCTATGTGGATATTCTATGAACATCCAGAACTAAATTTTGATGATATTAAAGATCCCTTTACTGTTCCTAAACTTAGGGAAAAAGCTATTTTTGTTGCTATTCCATCAACTAGTGGTACTGCAACTGAAGTAACAGCTTTCTCAGTAATTACTGATTACTCACAAAAAATAAAATATCCTCTTGCAGATTTTGAAATAACACCAGATATAGCAATTTTAGATAGTGATATTCCTCAAACTATGACTCCCAAATTAGTTGCACATACTGGAATAGATGCCCTAACCCATGCTATTGAAGCTTATGTGGCATCAAATAAATCTAAATTTTCTGATCCATTAGCTAAAGAAGCTATTTTAATGATATATGATAATATAGTTGCTTCATATAATGGAGATGTAGAAGCTAGAGGAGAAATGCATATAGCTCAATGTTTAGCAGGTATGGCATTTAGTAATGCTCTTTTAGGCATTACTCATAGTTTAGCTCACAAAATAGGAGCACAATATCATATACCTCATGGTTGCTGTAATGCTATATTATTACCTTATGTAATCCAATTTAATTCAAAGACTTCATTAAGTGATTATGCAAAATTAGCAAAAATGTTAGGATTACCAGGAAATACAGAAAAACAATTAACTAATTCATTGGTAAAATCTATTGAAGAATTAAATTCTCATTTAAATATAGCACCTACACTAAAAGAAAATGGCGTTGAAGAAGAATTATTTACATCCACAATAGAATATATAGCAAAAAATGCAGTATTAGACCCATGTACAACTTCAAATCCAAGAGAAGCATCTCCCAAAGATCTTGAAAAAATATTAGAATGTGCATATCATGGAAAACCTGTTACATTTTAAGATAGACCTAGTTATAATAAAAGCCTTGATTCCTTTATTTCTAAAAAGTTCAAGGCTTTTATTTAGATTTAATTTGTATTTTGCTAGTTTTATTATAAATTAACAGGTTCCATAACTGCTAAAACAACCGTCCTTGCATCTGTGAATTCATACGAGCAGGTTGTAAAAGCCAAAATCTGTAGTTCTTTATCCACTGATCCATTTGTGTTTTCAATAGCAGCATTGTTTAGATATAATGCATTGTTATCTGCATATTTTATTAAACCTTCTATACCATCCTGCCATAAAGTTGGATTAAAGATCTCATCTTCACTTGAAGGAACAACTAAAGTAGCATAAACTTTCAATTTATAGACCTTATCAGGTACAAGTAATGTTCCTGTCTGATTCTCCTTAAAGAAGTCTTCCTCCTTATATAGATTAATGTCTCCAAACATCCTACCATTACTCATACTATGACCATATAGTAAAGAGTAATTATCTTCAAAGTTTCTATCGTTTCGTGAATCAAGAAATATACTACCTGCAAGTGAAAATTCACCGTATATATTCGTATTGATATATGATAGGTTAGTTTCTCCCTGTAAAACAGGATAATCTATATTTGTGTTATCCAATGTAACCCATCCAACTACATCAGGGGTAATAGCAAGTAATTCGTCAAAGGAAGGTCTCTGATCTTGCCCTATTTTGGACTTTAACTTTAATATATCAACTTGAGCGTCATCTACTGTGGCATAGACACGGTTGTTATCCCATAATGCATAGCCGGCATATACACCTGCAATACATAATGATAATATAACAACATAGCTTACAAGTGTATTAGCTGCCTTGAGGATATATTTAGAAATCTTCATGCAACTACACTCCAATCACTTATTGCAAAGGGTTCTGGATAATGATAATTTCATTATCCACCCCGATACAAAGAATTAGATTTGTGATAATAATAAGAATTAACTATTCGTTATTTGATAGTCTCTTTCTCATAATAAATGTAAATAGTCCACCTGCTACAACAACCAATATTATAATATATGGTAGGTTGTCAAAATTGATACCTGTTTTAATACCTTGATCTTTAGCATTAGTAATACCAGCAGCATGTGAAGCTTCGGCAATGGTTCCTTCTTCATTTGAGTAGGTTGTAGTGTAACCTTCGCCTTTAATATCTTCCTCTGAAATATTCCAAGTCACTCCATAGGGAAGATTTTTAATTGTTACTGTATCATTGTGTTTAAGTTGTAGTCTTACATTCGCTACTCCTCCATCAAAAGTAACATTTTGCGCTTCAGCATATTTTCCTCCAATAAAAGTAGCTGGAACTGTAGAAATATCCTTGCCTTCTGGAGCGGTTAGATTCACGGTTACTTCAAATTCACGATTTGTTTCACCCATGTTACCTTCAACAGTCTTAGTAATTGCAAGGTCACCTGCTGAGAATTCGGTACCAAAACCAGTTTCCTTTTTCATAGCATCTGTTATAGCTTTGTCATGAAGAGTTACATAACGAATAAATCCGCCTGCAGGATTATTTAATACATAAACAGTTAAAACTAATGTTCTTCCATCATAAGTTACGCCTGCAGTGTTCCCTCTCGTTTCAGTAATCTCATAAGTGAAGGTACCTGTAGATGAATATTCTGGTAAGTTGAGAACAGTAGAGTTTTTTGCAACGCCTTCTGCTAAACTAATACTGAATGTGGCTGGATCAAATTTCGGCATATTATTTACAGTATAAGAAGAGTCCTTTACGTCTACCCCTTTAATTGTAAAGTTATAAGTCTCTGCTGGGTTTATTGTGCCATTATTAGTAAGCTTAATTAGTTTTTCGATTTGAATACTTTTCATGTCTTCATTAGTTGTTGGTGTTGCCTCTTCTGCAAAACCAAAAATACTCATACTCATTACCAATGTCAATATTAAAATGATTGATAATAGTTTTTTCATTTTTTTACCCCCTATTTTTTTATAGTGTTATTCCCACTAATAAAATTTTTCTATATTATAAATTCCTTTGGCAGGTTGCATATATATAATGCTTCTACCAATAGCAAAATTTTATAATCCCCTTCTACGAAGGATAGTAATAACTTTTCCTTCTACATCATCCATTAGTGTAGGTCCAAAATCACGACTGTCTGTTGTTTGTGTCCTATAATCTCCAAGTATAAACACATGATTTTCTGGCACTTTATACGGATATTCTATCCCTTCTTTAGCATATGTAGGATAGATTATTTCACCAGACTGTACCGTTCCATTAACAAGTAACGTTCCAGTATCATCCATGGTTAATACATCAGTTTCCTGTGCAATATATCGTCCTATATTAAGTACACCCTTGGCCTTATAGATAACAACATCATTTTTTTTGTAGTTTCGCTGCAATCTAAATCCGATGATTAAATCACCATCTTTTACTGCTGGGAACATCCCATTTCCAGTTGCTTGTGTTATTAAAAACACTTGAGTAAATAGTAGATAGCCTATGATTGCTAGAAAAATTATCCTTATTAGAAGACTAATATATCCTTCTTTTATTGCTAATTTATTTCTTCGTTTTTTGATAATTTCAGAGATATTGGTAGGTTCTTGAATACTATTCATCATGAGCCTTCTCTCTATCTCGTATGTCATTACAAGTTTTTTTATAGTTCTCAATCATGATATTGTATCTTATGCGTTCGGCGTTTAGAGCTGCCTCATACATGTCATTTAACTTACCAATTTTCTTCCAAACGTCTTGCTCACTAACTCCTCCAAAGAACTGTTTTCGAAAGCGAATATTCTCTAACCATTCTGCAATTTTCTTTTGTTCATTATTAAGTTTTTGGTCAACGGAAATATTTTCATTTTCGTTTTTGTTCTTCATAATAACCTCCTGTTAATATTAATTATGGATATTATGCTTGTGTACTAACTTTACTCCTAAGCCAAATACTACTAGAGCAAGGATTAAAGCATATGGTAGGGAATTAAATGAAATTCCTGTGTCAATAATCATGTCTTTATGGTTTGTAACTGTAATGGTTGTATCATCCATGTTAGATAGATTGATTAGATATTCACCATTATTATTAGGGTCAATAGTATTTCCTCCAACTGTTACTGTTACATCATAACCCCTATCCTCCTCTGTAAGTTTTAGTACAGCATCAGTTGGCAGATTACTAAGAACATATGAATCCTCATGTGATAAATCGAAGTTTAATGTTTTAGTTTCATAATGACCTTCTTTGGCTGTCGTCACTATAAATGAGAATTCACGTGATACATCACCAGAATTTCCAGTAATTAATTTTTTTACAGTTACATCTGTAGCCTTAATGGTAACTTTAGCAGTATCAGTTTTTGGACCCATAGCACCGTCAATTTTAGCTGTGTTAATAAGAGCTTGACCATCTACAACATTCTCGTTAACATATGCTTTTATGAGATATATTTTTGAATTCTCTGATTCCACGGTGCTTAGACTCAGATCTGTATCCAAAATAATGTCACCATCTTCATTGGTAATTGCATCCCTCCAAGTTGCACCATTATCCTCAGATACTCCAAGAATTGTTATACCAGCAGGAATCGTATCGGTCACTTTAATTTCATGGAAGGTGGAATTACCAGTATTAGTGACAGTAATGGTATATATTAGTTCATCTCCAATTGTGGCACTAGGCTTGTCAACACTCTTCTCAATAGAATAATCAATATTATTTTCCATATATGCAAAATATACATCTCGACTTGGACTTTGTGGCGTCAGCGTAATCTTTGTTGAGTTCTCATCTCCTACATTGCCTACAGGATTATAGCTATACTTTATTCCTCCAATTTCAACCGTTTCAGGTCCAGCTATTTCATAAGGTTTATTTAATTTTAGGTTTTCTCCTTCTCTATAGGTTAATGATTGTAATACTGCTTGTTCCTTTTTTATTACCTGCCCTTGTGAATTTATAGGTTGTCCTTCTTCATTTACCTTGTAGTAATGAATAGTTATAGTTCCTGCATCAATTCCTATTCTAGGAATTGGGAAGGATTTTTTAGCTCCCTCGTCTAATGCATTGGTATAATTTACATAAGTGTGCTTATTGGTTGGATAAGTCACTCCACTTTCTGCACTTTCTTCAATCTCTACGATATATGACATGGTAGCTGGATTTCCCTCTGAGATAGTATCTAGATTCCATGTAATTGTTTCTGTCTCATCATTCCAGCTAATAGTTCCTCTATTTACTGTGATTTTCTCCATATAGTTAGAACTATTTATTCCTGGGATTGAGAACATTTCTCCCATAGGGTCAGTTACTGTAGCATTCGTAGCTGCATAAGCTATTCTCCCTGCTATCTCCTGAAATATATTCTGCAGGTCTTCAGGATTAGCTGTATAATAGTTTCCTTCATTTGCAATTCCTCGTAGTGTTCGTTCTCCTTCAGTACCTGCTTGTAATGCTATGGTATAGATTGTCTGACCTGCAGCTTCAGCAAATCCTGCTTCTGCTATGGTACTATTACCGTGATTGTAATACTTTTCATAATACCGTCCATATTTATATAGTTGATAATAATCTCTTCCATTTCCTACAACACTATTGTAATTATACTCATTATATGGTATCGCAGAACTAGTTATATAACGATCTACTCCCCACGATGTATACCAATATTCCAAATAATTATCAGGATTGTGCATCCCATAACTAAAAGTCGCTGCACCATCACCAAGTAATACTATATTCTTATAATCAGCAGTACTAGCATTCAGCATTTCATTAGCCTGTTTTAAACCAGCTTGTATAAATGTTCCTCCCCTAGCTCTAAGACTATCTATAGCATCCAATAGGGACTGTTTGTCTTCTGCTCCAGTAAAACCCGAATTAATTTCTAAAGCATTAGCTCCATCATTATTACTAGAAAATGATACAATGGCTATTCTTGTATTAGTATCCTCTGGATCAGCTAGTATGGTATTAACAAATGATTTAGCAGCTACTTTTGCTTCAGTCATTTTATTATTATCACCCATACTACCAGATCTATCTATTACCAAAACAATATCAGAAGTCTTAGGTATATCCTTGCCTGTTAATGTTAGATTGATTTTCCACCTATTGGTGCTACCTTCAACTGGTTCAGCCCTTTTATCAATATCTAGTGACCCCGGTGCTGGTGGTTCTATATTATTATGATCTCCTGAATGTTGATTTGTCTCCATCGTTATTGAATTTAAGCCTGACCTTGATTTTGGGCTTAATTGATCTAGTGTATAGTGTCTAATATTTGGCGCGTCAGAATTAGGAGTTCCTATAATTGGTTCATCTTCCTCCTTAGGCTCTTTTACCTCTTTTAGTTCCTCAGGCTTCTGTGGTTTTTCCTGCTTCTCTACTGGTTTTAACTCTGGTTCTGGCTCTGCTTCTTGTTCTTTCAGAGGCTCTTCATCTATTTCTTGTACTTGAGAATTTGCGCTTACAAATATTGCAACATCTGCAATTATTACAATTACAACTACTATAATAAATGCAATTATTCTTTTTACTTTTCCCCGCATGTTTTACACCTCCTTATACTTAATTTTTTATTTAAATTTCTTTCAATAATATTGAAAGGCATCCCTCCTTTAATTTCTAAATAAAAAAACTGCTATGTTAATTAACATAGTAGCCTGACTGTCATGGCTTTTTGCTTTAGACCTACAGCTTTGCATCCTTATCTTTCGATAAGTTTGCCTGTATTAATACGTAAAACTTTAAAATTATATTATTAAATTTATAAGCACCTATATAAAAATGTTTGTCCATTACTTCTTAAGAAGTAATTAGTTGTCGATAAGGTCCATGGTTTAACATTACATACTATGCATGCGAAATGGTAAATATTCTAAATAGTGAACAAGCTATTAAAAAAAACTGATAACAGCTATTTGATATGCTCCCGGGTAGTAGACAGTTAAAATAATAAAAACCGTTTAAGACAAGATTGAATAGTAAAATAAAGTATGAAAAAAGCAGTGTTGAAGCACTACAGGATAAGCGTGGTAAAAGAAAGTCCATAGAAGAAATATCAGAAGTTGAAAAACTAAAAGCTGAGAATAAATTATTACAAGCAGAAAATAGAAGAAAGCAGATGGAGATTGATTTCCTAAAAAAACTCGAAGCGATAGAAAGGAGGCGATATTAAGCCAAGTAAGGCATGAGAATATATATCTTGCAATACGTGATTTACATGACACTAGAAAATATCCTATAACAGAATTGTGTAAATTTGCAGAAATACAAAGGTCATCATACTATAAATGGCTTAAAAGAAAAGAAAGTACTAATGAACAGTTCAACATGAAGTTAATTTCATTAATCAAGAATGCTTATGAGGAAAAGAATGGCATACTTGGTTACAGACAAATGACAATAAAACTTAATCGTGAATACAACTTAAAATTAAACCATAAAAGAATTTATCGACTTATGCATATATTAAATCTTAAATCAGTATGTCGTAGAAAGAGAAAAAATCATATTAGGTCCACTCCTGAAATTACTGCAGATAACATACTAAACAGAAAATTCGAGTCAAACAAATTTGGCGAAAAGTGGCTTACTGATGTAACAGGGATGAAATATGGATTAGGGGACAAGGCGTATCTTAGTGCGATACTAGATCTTAGTGATAAAAGCATTGTATCATTTGTATTGGGTACAATAATGAACTTGTGTTTAAAACCTTTGATATTGCTCATTTGGAGTACCCAAATGTCAAGCCAGTTTTTTAAAAAGAAACTAGATGATGCTGGTATGATACAAAGTATGTCTAGAGTATCTAGATGCATTGATAATGGCCCAATGGAATCATTCTGGGGAATGTTAAAATCTGAAATGTACTACCTTAGAAAGGTTAACACATATTCTGAGTTGGAAACAGCTGTAATTGAATACATAGATTATTACAATAATCCAAGGTATCAGAAACGTTTAAAGTGACACCCATAGAATACAGGCATTACCTATCTGATACAGCCGCATAGATAGTAATTACGCCAATCGTAATCAAACGATTGGCGTACAAATTTTTTTGTTTTTTCCCTATCTACTTGACAGGGGCATGTTCACTCTAGCCATTATCAAGCTTTTATTAGTTTAAAGAAAAGCTATCACAATTTAAAAACTGATTTAATTTTTTATTTTAGGACAGACCCTTACTATATATTTAATATGCTTATAAAACTATGATCAATGTATTTAAGTTCTGATTTTATTTTAGTTTAGTTTTTTTGATATTTGCCAAGCTATCTCCTTAATATCATTATCAGTTATATTAAGAAATCCTTTCCTTGATTTAAAACCTTCTAAACTAGCACAAGAAATATGGCAACCATTTATAACTAAAATTAAATCAAAGGATTCATTCCCATTAGCATAATTAAATTCATAATCCTTGAAACAATTTTTAATATCATTAACTAATTTAACCCTATCATATCTAGAGTTACAACCTCCGCAGTATTTAATACCTATATACATTAGTTAACCTCACATATGCTAATTATTCTAAGTTTAATTTTCTAGCTTTTCTATCTGTTAGTATAAAATATAATAATACACCAACAACTAATCCCATGCTAGCCCCCCTAACAGCTAAAACTGCACCCATAACTCCAGCTATGCCTCTATCAATATCATTATCACAAAGATTCATTGCTAACCTTGTACATACAAAACCTTGAACTATTAAGGTTAATGAAAGTGCAATGGGCAGAACTGGTTGGACTAAAGTGACTATAGGGACAATAGATACACTTATGAAAGTCATCCACCTAAAAGTACCCATACCACTAAATATGGAATCCATAGCCTCTCTGCCATCCTTATATCTCTCAGAAATTGCAGCTGTAACTGCTGCCCACAAAGGTCCACATAGCGGAACATAGGGAGAGACTAAGGCCATTATAAAATTCCTAATAGCACTAATAATATTAGATCTATTGGCATTAAAATCTATAGATTCATCAGTTCTAATTTGGTCAGCTTCTGCAATAAGAGCTTCACTAGTAACAAAATCTCCAAAAGCTATTATATATACCATTAAAGCAGTAGGTATAGCAGATAGAAAAATCTTAGCTGTTGGAAATCCTATCTTAAAGGGACTTAATGCATTGAAGACTCCCTTTAAATCGGGAATTTTTATAAAAGTACCAACTTCTACATTTAGGGCAGGTATTTCTTTTACTAAAGGAGCCATAATTATACAGATTAAAATAGCTGGTAACATACCATATTCCCCGATTTTATTAGCAACTTTATTTCTTTTTCTCAAGTTAGCAAAACCTTCAGAGAATAGAATATAATAGGATAGAATTATCCCTATAGTAATAGCAATAGGATATATTCCGAATCGACCACCCTCTAATTTAAATTCACCAGTAACAGCAGCTATACCTGCACCTAATAGAATACCACTTTTTATAGAATTAGGGACTATATTGATTAATTTACTAGCAAAGCCTGTAGTTCCCATAATTAAAAATATAAAACTTAGCATTAATTGAACTGCTATTAAAGCTTGAACTCTTTCAGTACCTTGAGCATAATTCATTAAAAATGCAGTTGTAATAGGTATAGAAGGTGTTATCCAACCAGGCACAACGGGATCCCCCAAACTAGTATGTAAAGTATAGAGAAATCCATTTATAATCACCATGCTCCAAGCTATTTCAAAAGAAACTCCTAAAACTTCCGTTAGTATAGGGATAGCTCCTAAACATGTGGAACACATTAAAATAGCTTGCAAACATTCAGACCATTCCCATTTATAATGGATAATGGGAATTCTTAATTTAAAAATCCCCAAAGGAATATAAGGTGGCTCTTCACCATGTTTCCTTATTGTCTCCATAATATTCAACCCCTTCCACCATTCAATTAATATTAAATCTTCTCTTATATTCTTTAGTTAACTCTTCCCTAAACTTAGGATGAGCTATTCTAATTAAAGCTTCAGCTCTTTCTCTTAAAGTTCTGCCTTTTAAGTCAGCTATACCATATTCGGTTACCACATAATCTACATCATTTCTAGAAGTAGTTACTGAAGCCCCCTCATCTATAAAAGGAACTATTTTAGAAATTTTGCCCTTAATTGAAGATGGCATAGCAATTATTGATCTTCCATTTTTAGCCATGCTTGCTCCTCTTATAAAGTCCACTTGACCTCCAACACCACTGATTTGTTTTAAGCCAATACTATCAGAAACAACTTGTCCCATAAGATCTACTTGTATACAGGAATTAATACATACAATATTATCGTTTTTCATAACTATATTTGGATTATTTACAAAATCTACACTTCGCATTTCAACAGAAGGATTATTATCCACAAAATCATACAATTTTTGACTTCCCATTAAAAAAGTAACAACTGATTTATCTTGCATAAATGATTTATTTCTATTATTAATAACTCCTCTTTCTATTAAATCGACAACTCCATCTGAAAACATTTCCGAATGAATACCCAGATTCTTTTTATGAGTTAAAAATTGTAAAACCGCATCAGGAATAGCACCTATACCCAACTGTAGAGTATCTCCATCCTCAATTAGGGAGGCACAATGTTCTCCAATTTTCTTTTCTATATCACCGATTTTAGCCGGTGGTAATTCGATTAAAGGTTCATTATATTCTACAATATAATCCATATCAGAAACATGAATAAAACTATCCCCTAAAGTTCTGGGCATGTATTCATTAACTTGGGCTATTACAATTTTAGCTGATTCACATGCTGGCTTAGTATAATCTATAGAAACACCATAGCTACAATAACCATGCTTATCAGGTATACTTACCTGTACTAAGGCTACATCCACTGACAGGTTTTTCTTAAATAAACTAGGAATTTCATAGAAGAAAATAGGAGTGAAATCAGCTCTTCCTGCATTCACAGCATTCCTAGTAGAACCACCAACAAATAAAGCATTATGTCTAAAATGATCTTCCATTCCTGGTTTTACATATTCTGAGTCTCCCATAGCTACCATATGAATTATTTCTACATCTTTATAATCATCTTTATTTTCAATCATATTTCTAATTAAGTGAGAAGGTTCTCCTACAGCATGACCTATAACTACCCTATCCCCAGACTTAATATGTTTAACAGCAGTTTCTCCAGAAACAAGCCTATCATTATAGATTGATTTCCAACTCATATAAGCCCTCCTTTAATTCTTAGAATTAAGAATTTTTTTAGCAAAGTCTAATAAATCATTGCTAATATCATTAATTAATATTACATCATTAATCTCATCCCCTAAATAATCTTTTAAAGTAGTTTTAATAATATCCTCTGTAGTAATTTGGGCAGAAGGACAGCCCTTACAATTTCCAATTAGTCTAATTCTTAAATCTTTATCTTCAATAGAAATTATTTCTACGTTACCACCATGCAGACCTAACTTAGGTCTTATTTCACTATCCATAATTTTCTCTATTTTTTCATATAACATATCACTATCCTCCTGCCTAAAATTATTTACTACTATTTATCTTTACTAGTATCAACTTTAGCAATCTTTCTAGCCATTTCTTTTTTAGCATCAAGATTACCTTGTCTAGAAATCATAATCCTTTGAGCTTGTGGTGATCCAGCACCATGCATTGATTCAGTTAAATATCCTACAGCAGCTGAACCTAATGTTATATTTTCAATTAATCTTAAAACTCTCATTCTATTTTCTGTAGAAGTACCTTTGGCTCCAACTAAATATTTTTCTACATATTTACCAACCTCAGGATGTCTAAAATCTTCTTCTGAAGGCATAGTAACCATCAATCCCCCAGCTATATCTTCTGCATATCTAGCTATTTGATATGGAAATCTAGTTACATTTTGTTTAGAAACATTAGCTAACAATAAATCTATTAAATAATTACCAGAAGCAGTTTCACTACCTTCTGCAGAACAAGCTACTGCTCCAGCCCATAGGGTTTCATTTAAATGTGTCATTTCAATTAACTTATCTTTTATATGACTTGCTCTAGGAACACCATTATAATCCGCTGCTAATGCTGCTGCTCCTATTAGTACATCACCAACTCCTACTTTACAAGCATAGGATTGTCTATGGTAACCAGCAAATCTTTCTACCATCATTCCTGCATACTTAGCTTCTTTACACATAAACACTCTTTCATTAGGTATAAAAACATCATCAAAGATAACTAAAGCTTCTTGCCCACCAAAGGTTGAATTACCTAAATCTATATCTGCACCTTCTTCTAACTTTCTAGTATCACAAGATTGGCGACCATAAATCATAAATATACCTTCAGCATCCGATGGTATAGCAAAGGACACCGCATAATCCTTATCTGCATCTTTTAATGCTATAGTAGGCATTACTAAATGCTCATGAGAATTAACTGAACCCGTTTGATGAGCTTTAGCTCCTTTAACTACGATTCCGTCTTCCCTAACTTCAGTAATCCTTAAATATAAATCTGCATCTTCTTGCTGAGAAGGAGATAAACTTCTGTCTCCCTTAGGATCTGTCATGGCTCCGTCTATAGTTAAATCATTTTCTTGAACATATAATAAATACTTTTTAAATCTTTCAAAATAATCTGTACCATATTCCTGATCCATTTCATATGTAGTCGAATATATGGCATTAAAAGCATCCATACCTACACATCTTTGAAAACAAGAAGCAGTTTTTTGTCCCAATAACCTTTGCATTTTAATTTTTTTCATTAAATCATCTGTACTTTGATGGATATGACAGAACCTGTTAATAGGTTCACCGGTTAAATGAGATTTTGTTGTCATTATATCCTTATATTCTTCTTGATTAGCCAAATCATAAGTCATGGCTACAGAATTTAAAGATGGCCTTATAATTGGATGATCTACAGGATTCTCCACTAATTCACCAAACATATAAACTTTAATGTCCATTTCTCTTAAGCTTTGAATATACTCTTCACTTGTTTTAATAGCCATAAAAACACTCCCTTTTTCAAGTTTTTATTGTATTATCTTTCACCAGTATATAATCGCAAATAGCATGCCAATATGTAAACACTAATATAAAAACTATATAAACATCCTATTTCTCAACAGTTATAGAGAACTATATAATAAATTAAGTAATATAATATATGTTGAAAATTTCTGAAAAATCAAGCGTTTCTGCAATATAAAAATATATATACTGAATAAATGGCTATTTTAACAAGTTAAATCAAGGAAGCTTTTTTGAGATAAAGTTGCAAGAATGCAATCACCATACTATATATCCTTCTTTTTCGTATTTTTGTCTTTTCCTAACAAAAGTTGAGGGGTGAATATCTAGAAGTTTAGCAGCGTCTTTTACAGTTCCTGCTTCTTCATAAGCTTTTTTTATAAGATGGGATTCTATAATAGATGTAGCCTTATCTATAGGCATAACATCTATATCTTTATAAGCAAGAGATGTATTTTGCATATAATCAGGAATATCACTAATAGTCACTCTATTGCCAGCACACATAACAAATAATCTTTCCATCAAATTTTCTAACTCTCTAACATTTCCAGGCCAATCATATTTATAAAAAATATTTAATACATCTTTATCTATATAAATTCTATTTTCATATTTATTTTCTAATTTATTAATAAAATAATTGACTAAAGAAATAATATCTTCCCTTCTTTCTCTCAAAGGTAATATTTTTATAGGTATAACATTTAACCTATAATAAAGATCTTCCCTAAATTTCTTTTCTTTAACCATTTGTTTAATATCCCTATTAGTAGCAGCTATGATTCTGACATTAACATCTGTTTCTTTCTCTGAACCTATCCTCCTAATCTTTCCATCTTGTAAAACAGATAGAAGTTTAGGTTGCATTTCTAATGGTAATTCGGCTATCTCATCTAAAAATAAAGTTCCTCTATTAGCTTGCTCAAAAATTCCTTTTTTACCTTTATTAGAGGCACCAGTAAATGCTCCTTTCTCATAACCAAAAAGTTCTGATTCAATTAAAGTAGATGGTATGGAAGCACAATTAAGTTGAACAAAATTTTCTTCAGATCTATTGCTATTGTTATGTATATATTCAGCAAACAAACCTTTGCCTACTCCAGTTTCTCCTGTAATAAATATAGTGGTATCATACTTAGCAACTTTTTTAATCTTTTCAATAAGCAGTTCTGTTTTCTTTGATTTATAAACTATTCCATATTCAGAATTATTTTTTTCTTTTAGTTTAGAAATTTCATTTTCTTTTTCAATAATTTCATTTCTTAAGTTTATTAGCTCAGTTATATCTCTGACTATAGTTACTATATATTCAATACTTTGATCCTTTCCAAATATAGGAGTACTAGTTATAAGAGCAACCCTGCCATTGTTTAACGTTTGTTGCATACTAATAGCTCGTTTAAGCTTAATAGCCTCTATAGTTCCTGAAGAATCTATAAGACCTTCATCTACAACTTGATATATAGTTTTTCCTAGAAATTCTTTACGAGGAGTACCACTGATTCTTTCATAAGCTAAATTTACACAAATAGTATTAGTATCTTTATCAGTAATATAAACACCATCAGCTAAGTGTTCAACAACAGTCTCTAGTTTATGTAAATTCTTTTCAGTCAGTATGATTTTTTTAATCAATTCATCCTTTGTATAATCATAATAAGACTTATCAGCAATTAAGGTATTTACCATGATCATCCTCCTTTGTTAAAAACATAACAAATATGATTAAGAAATTAATAATTTGTTAATCATATTCTAATTTTATCTTAAATAAAAATAAGAATCAAAATAAATTATACATACGAACCCAGTCAACACAAAACATAATAAATAACTTCACAATTCTATCTACAGAATATTACCTGTACAGTATATCACTCATGTAATACTAAAAAGTAGTGAAAAGAAAAGATAATTATTGGAATAGACCTCCTACACTAATTCCAAACTAAGTTTTTGCAATTTTTGAAAATACCAAGGTAGCAATAAACTAAATATCAACAGTATTATTCTAAAATAAAAAAGTCTTGAATCCTTTATTCCTAAAGGTTTCAAGGCTCTTCTTTTTTTCAAGCAGTAGATTTCATCAATTTCATTTGTTCGCTTTGCTCACATGAAATTGTAAATCCCTGTAGGGGTAGTACTTGATAAAACTATTTCTCTGAATCTATATCTTTATACTCCAATATATCACCTGGTTGACATTGCAGCTCACGGCAAATTGCTTCCAATGTTGAAAATCGAATTGCTTTTGCTTTGTTATTTTTAAGTATTGATAAATTTGAATTTGTAATACCTACCCTTTCTGACAATTCATTGAGACTTATCTTTCTTTTCGCCATCATTACATCTAAATTTACAATAATCACTATAATCCCCCTATACTGTTAAATCATTTTCATCTTTGATTTCCATAGCCATTCTAAATACATCACTTAATATAAAAGACAAAATACTTAGGACCAAGTACAAGAAGAATATAGGCTTTAAAGATCCATATGATGTCGATATAATTTGAAGTCCTGAATGGTTTGGGTTAGGATAGTTCATAATGGCATCCATAACTCCAACAATAAAAATATAGTAACCAATTCTTTTGAAATAAACAGTATTATCACGATTAAAAGGGTCCTTTTTCCTTATTGATTCCAAAATCTTTTTTAGTGTAAATACAATTACAAAGTAACCGCCAGAAAATATTAGCCCCATTACGATTCGTAAAATGGTATCTATTTTTCTCCCGTTTCCTTCCACAAGTGCATAAGAAATTATGCCTACAAATGATAAAATGGTACCTAATAATATAAGGTTAAGAATACCTTTCAAAAAGCTAAGCCTATTATCATTTTTCATTACAACAACTCCCTTCGATTATCATAATAATATTATACTATGGTTTTTGTTGTTAATCAATGAATAATTTATGTTTATTAATAAAATATACTTGCTTAAAGGCAATATTAAAATATAAAAGTCTTGATACCCTTGTTTGCAAAGACATCAAGACTTTCATGGATTCATTTATTTTTTTATGTAGCCCTTTCACTGTTTCTGTAAATTTATTCGAGAAAAATATAACTATATTTAATCATCTAAATGTTCAATTGCATAATCTGCTTCCTCTTTAGTAAACTTCTCTCCATGCTCTGAGGCCAACTGATCCCTAATTGCTTCGGGGGACATTGACATCGTTTCTTGATAAGTTTTTGCTTTTGCTAGTGCATTCGCATTCCAATCTGCTTTAATATTATCAATGGCATATTGAGCCTCTTCTTTAGTAAATTTTTCCCCATGCTCTGAAGTTAACTGATCGTAAATACCCTGTTTTGACATATGCATTGTTTTTGAATATGTTTCTGCTTTTTTTAAAGCATTCGCATTCCAGTCTACTTTAATATTGTCAATAGCGTACTGTCCTGCTTCTTCACTAAATTTTTCACCATGCTCTGAAGTCAACTGATCATAAATACTTATTTTAGACATATGCATTGTCTTTGAATATGTTTCTGCTTTTCTTAATGCCGATTTATATTCAGTTGGTACATCATCTTTTTTAGACTCCTCTTTTTCATCTGACATCTCTTCTTTTTTTTCATCTAATTTTACATCTTCTTTTACATTTGTTTCATTTTCTTTTACATCAGGTTCATTATCATTTAATGCAGAACCCACTATACCAATTGCAATAAAAATAATAATATAAAACCACCATTTTTTCCAAATTGGCTTTTTCTTCATCTTTTTTTCCCCCCTTTAAAATTATTATATATATTCGAGTTATAATGATATTTTATGTCATTATTGTACCATCTTCTCAAATAAATGTCATTTATTTATTAGCACTTTCTCTTCACTAATCAATTTCGTAGCTTTTACATCTTTCTACTTCCTTTATGTACCTCCATGTCTCTCCTTTATCCTCAGATTGATACAACGCCTTGATTCCACCTTTATAATCCCCATCTTGTCCTTGACCTACTAATAAATAGAAATTCCCATTTTCCACAAAAGGCTTTTCAGGAAAATCAAATGGATTATAGGTTTCAGTTTCAGTCAAATGAACTTCAATCTTTGGAAAACATACCTTTTGAAAAGAAAGTCCCCCATCTTCAGTTCTATACAGTTCTGCAAAAGACCCCCCACTATGGGACAGTCCTATAAACCCTAGGTTTTTATTGATATATGTAATCCCACTAGACACTCCAGCGCTATTTAAAAAAGGATCCTGATTTATAGTTTCCCAAGTATATCCCCCATCTTGTGTTTGAAGTAGGGCATAAAATCGACTACCTAAGGCTGCATCTACTACAGATAGTTGATATCCTAGATTTTCATCTAAAAAGAAAGTTTCTTCTCCTTCATTATAGCTATAACCTATATCCCATTGATTATTAAGTTGTTCATCATCTTTTCTCTCAGGACCTCTGTGATTATTATGAATAAAGCGTACAGGTGTTATACTGTCCTCCCTACGTGGTACATAAATAGATACGGTATAACCTTCAATTTCATCATTTAAAGGCTCCAGTTGTTTTGTCTCTCCATTTTCATCAATATAAATAATTCCTTCACTGTTATAACCCCAGTTGCGAAAACCTGTATATAAAATACCATATTGTTCTTCACTCCACCCACTAACTGTTTTTTCAAGTGAAATCCATTGTGCAAGATCCATTAGGGGTTGTAGTTTCTTTTCTTCATTATAATTGGCATCCACATAACCATTTAGATAGACGGTCACATCTTTTCCTTTATTTCTATCATAAGTTATAAGGAAACTTTGTGTTTTATCCTCCTGATCTTTTCCATACAAAAATGTATCTAAGGATATAATCTGGCCATCTTTATTAAATTTTAATCGAAAGTCAGTGGAAACATATAATTCTTTTGGTAAGGTTATCTGTTTTTGTATATCCTCAAAAATACCTTCCAAACTATCATGGTAAATATTATCATGAACAAACTCTATTTTACGTTTATTTTTTAGTTCATGGATAAACCATGATAATTTACCTTGATAGTTAATCGCACTTTGGTAGATCTTTGTGCCCGTAGTTAAAGTAACTAACAATAAAATAGTTAATGCCGTAAAATACCATGCCTTACCTATTCTCAATTTATTGGTCTCTAGGTAATTCTTTTCGCTCAAGTTCTTTCTCTCTTTTTTGCTTCTATAGAAACACCATAAGAACCAAACTACCAAAAAAATAATTCCCCCTAAAATAATGGGAATTTTTCTTTTCAGTCCTCCATATTGAAAAAGGGAATATAAATAAAAACAAACTATACTATAGATAACTAATACTAATGGATTCAAAACTATAGCTCGAAACAAATAATTCTTCTTTTTATACAATAGAATTTCCCCCTAACCATTTCTTAAATCTCTGTTTTTTATGGTACCAAAATCGTATCGTAGTTTACTATTTATATAGACTACAATCTACCTATTTTCAAAATAATATTTTTACAATATCTTCATCATTTCCAACTTCCTATCTACTTTTTTTATTTTCATCTAGGAACCTTAAATTATATTATATACTATTTGTTTATTTAGTATATAACTGATATTCAATAAATCTAAAATTATTAATATATTTAAGTAGTGTTAATTTAATTATTTTAAAATAATAAAGTCTTGGTTCCTTGTTTCCAGAGGTTCCAAGACTTTTGGGTATTACTCCTACTCAACTTTTTTAGATTTATTCTAGTTTTAAATGTGTATTTTTCAAAGGTTGTAGAATTAATATTTATATGGCTTATAGAATACAGTAATTATTATTCCTGAGGTAATTCTATATCTATTTCTTTACTTTTCCTTTACAATAAATCCATCTAATGTCCAAATTAATGCTGGTAATATTACAAAGGTAGCTATTAGGGCTAAGGATATATTAATTACTGTCATTAAACCGAAATCCTTTAATATAACAAATTTTGAAGTCATTAAGACACTAAATCCACCTATAGTTGTTAATCCTGATGCTACTGTGGCCTTACCTATATTTTTTATGGTAATTGACATAGCTTCTTCTTTTTTCTTACCTAAACTTCTTTCTTCTAAATATCTTTCAAGTAGCATTATGGTCATTTCAGTTCCCATTCCTAAGACTAATGCTCCTAATGTAGCAGTTATAGGAGTATATTTTAATCCTAACAAATTCATAATCACACCTGACATTCCTACTATTAAAACAACTGGAGATACAGCCACTAATGCTTTAAAGAAAGATCTATATAATAATAGTAATACTACAAATACTAGACCTAGTCCTATAATAGTCATTTTAATCCTACCATTGGTCAATCCCTTAACCATCTCCACATCTAAAACAGATTTTCCTGTAATAGAAGTTTTTACAGGAGCATCTTTTAGCAATTTCCCCATACTTTCTACAAATTCCTGTAGCTCTTCCGTCGCCATATGTTCCACATTCATAAGGATAATCCCTTTATTCTTTTCACCATTAATAAACATCTTTTTTTGAGTTACTGGTATATCTTTATCTAGGATATCCATATACTCCCTAAAGTTTAAATCTTCTATATCTGAAAAATTTCCTACTAAATTATCTATAAATTTGATGTCAACTATATTATCTGAAAACCGCCCCTTTACTTCATCTACTGTATCCCTCATCCATTGTAGATTTTCTTCCGATAATAAATTTTCATCTTCCATAAATATAATCATTTGGTTTGTTGAACCTACTATATCTCTAATATAGTGAATATCATGAAGTGCATCCATATCCTGAGGCATAAAGGTTTCTATATCTGTTTCTACACCAACCTTTGTATCTGCTATTATCCCAAAAGTAGCTAATCCTATAGATACTAATAATATAATTGGAGCTAATTTTGTAACTGCTTTCCCTGTGGCCCCTAAAATTTTATCCAATACTGTTGACTTATGGTAATCCTTGATCCTTAAATTCCCTGCCTTTGATGCAACTGTGTCTCTGGTAGCAAGTATTGGCATTAATAAAAATATACTTCCTATGAAACTAACCATAACCCCTATAGTTAGCATCTTTCCAAAGTCTTGTATCATTGGCACTGGTGAAGCAAATAGTGAAACAAACCCTAATGCTGTAGCCAATACTGCCAATCCAACAGCCTTACCAATTTGTGTCAGGGTAATCTTTACTGATTGTTCTTCTTCATATCTATTTTGAAATTGTATTGAATAATCTATACCTAGACCTATTAATATTGGGAATACAGCCATGGAAACCATGGTCATGGAAACATTTAAATGCCCCATAAGTCCCAATGTGGCAATTACCGATACAAATATTATTCCAAGACTTAAGACTCTCCATCTAACTTTAAATACTAAACTTAATATTATAAACATCAAAACTACCGCAAAGGCAACCATTCTTATCATATTGGATTTCATTTCTGTTCTCAGGGAAGAATCTAATACTGGCTTTCCTGATACTATATATTTTACATCAAAATCTTCTTTTTCCATAGTATAGGATACATCTTCATATATGGAGTCTATAGCGCTATCCTCTAAATTTCCCTTTAACTTAATCATTAACATCATATGATTATCATCAATTATAGTATCTGAAAATATATCTCTTAATTTTCCATCCTCATACAATATATTATCTAATTCTTTTTGATTATGGGGAAAATATGGAACCATCATTCCAGATTTCTCATGTAAAGTATTAAGTCCATCACTTAGTTTGTTAAGCTTCTCACCCATAGTAATAAATCCATTAGACATTGTCTTCAATTCATCTGGTGAGATGCCACCTGATAAATTATTTTTCATACCTGCAATTTCTTGTTCCATATTTGCTTTAAATCCAGGAAGTAATTCTGAACTATCTGGAAGTATACTCCCTCCTGCTGCCATTTCTGATAATCCATTACTTAAATCACTTAAGTTTTCTCCCATTGTCACAAAACCACTTGACATCTTCTTTAATTCTTCTGAAGATATTCCATCACCAGATAAACTATTTTCCATTTCTCCTACTTCTTCTTTCAGTTTTTTACCTATATTATTAAGTGCCTGGGATGTATTTTCATTTCCCTTGGAAACCTTAACTGTATTTTCAGACATTTTAGATAGACCTTCGGAACTTCTTTCTATATTTTCTGCAAGAATATTTAACTTTTGGTACATCTGTGGATTATTTTTCATTTGTTCCGCCATTTGTCTAAGTTGGGCTGACATTTCCCCTAGGCCTTTCGATGAGTGATTTAATCCTCCTCCTAGTTCTGTTACTCCCTTTGCTAAATTATCTTGACCTCCAGCAAGTTCATCAAATACATTTGAAATATTTGATAATTCCCCTAGCTTCTCTTCCATTTCCTTTGGATCTGGTATATCCTTGCTACCTAATTCATTCCCTATATCGGTTAACCTTTTTCCCATTTCACCCAGGCCATTGCCCATGGTTAAAAATTTATTCTTTAACTCTGTTTCTTGTTTTCCACCCATATCTTCCATAAGCTTATTAGGGTCCATTGAGACAATTAAATTATCTAATTTCCCTTCTACTGCTTCTGGATCTGGCAATTCTTTACCACCTAATTCTGTACCAATCTCTATAAGTTTATCTCCTAATTCTCCTAGCCCATTACTCATATCCGGTATCTGTTTCTTTATTTCTGTTCCTTGTTTATCAGTTATCTGATGTACAATGCTAGCTGGACTCATAAATGTAAATATTTCTTCATTATATTTAAGTCTTTGTTCTACATTCCACATCTTTTCCATATTGTCTAACTTTAGCAAATCCTTTTGATCTCCCTCAAGTAATACCATAATGACGTCACCACCAAATTCCTGCTCCATGGCATAATTGGATGTATATGCATCATTATCAGTCTTTACTAAGGTTTCACTACCAGTTGCCATATTGATCTTTATAACACCGGTTATCATAATAGCAAATATTATTATGGTTAGAAATAACATTTTAAAAGGTGTCTTTTCTATTCTGCTGCCTACTTTCGAAAACAATTTCTCCAAAACAATCAGTCCTTCCCTTTTCATGATTTTTATTGTTTAATAATGGTTTCTATGAAATTCTTCACATAATTATCGATTTCATTGTCATCTGTTTCAGGTAAATACAAAAATGATAAGATACTTCCCATTATTAACCTTAAAGAAAAATCATCATCTTGTAACTCTATACCTGCTTCTATAATGGAGACTTTTAATAATGATGTTATTTGATTAATAAAATCAAAATCAGCTATTTCAGGATTAATTTGACTTTCCATTAAAATTAACTTTATTACTTCATGGTGTTCAGAAATAAACTTAATTCTATTTTTTAATATATATTCTAATTGTTTCATAGGTTCTAAGTCCTTAGATAACTCTAAAGATTTCTTTAAACTAGTAATTAGTATTGGTTCTATAGCATCCATGAATATTTGTTTTTTTGAATCAAAATATCTAAACAATGTGACCTCGGATATATCTGCTTCCTTTGCTATATCTACAGTAGTTGACCCATTATATCCTTTTTCTATAAATACAGTTAGTGCAGACTCTAGAATTTGTTCCCTTCTTTCTTCTTTACTCATACGTTTATTAGTATTACTTTTCATTTTTTATTCTCCTTAAGTAAGTACTTACTAACACATAACATAATATCATACTCATTCCTTTTGTCAATATTTTTTAATATAATGTTAAATTAATCCTTTTTGAAGCCTCTAAAAAAGTCTTGGCTCCTTTGTTTCCAAAGGTTCCAAGACTTTTATGGATTTATTCTATTTTTGAATGTGTATTTTTTAAGACTTGTAATTTTAGTTTTGTTTGGTTTAATGGAGCTTATTCAAGGTTTGTCCCAATCATAGAGCTTATTAGAAATCCACCTTTAAATATAAAATTATCACTATATCGACTTATTGATATTCTCTCCAAAAATCTTTCCATCATATATAAATCCTCCTGCTTTATCAATGGAGAATTCTATCCTGAGGGAACAGTCATATTTAAAATCCTGGGATTTTCATCACTTAATTTATGTAAATAAAGCCCTTGGGCTATTTTCATTCGTATACACATTAACATGTACGAATGAAAACAACAATAGCTATAATTCCGAATTATAAAAGTTCCCTTATATTAACTATTCTTCCCCTTCTATTTTTGTATATTCCATTCTCCCAACTTCTTTTAATGTTTCTAAAAAAAGAGTATCTAGTATTTCTATATCTAGATCCTTACTATTATTTATTTTTTGTACATAATTTTCATAATATAAAATTTCATCATCCAGAAATTTATTGATAATATCTATCCTAGGTTCTATATCTAATTCATCCCCTAGCCTTTTTCTTTCCAATAAAATACTAATTTTATTATATAGCTCCCTATCATTGACTTGAGATTCTAATAACTTTTCAAATTCCATAGGTGGCATAGTATTATTATTTTCTATCCACTTACATGCTAATATTGGCCTAAGTACATAGAAATATTTCTTAATTCTAACATTTTCCCCTTGTAAATATTCCCTATAATTACTTTTTGCCATATTAAGGTAGTGATATATGCAAGATTTGGAAGAATAATATTCACCTTGTAACTCTCTTAATTGTTCTAGAAATAAAGAATGTTTTAAATATATTATTGGAGAATTAATCCATTCTAATAAGGCTGGATTCATCTTTCTAAATAATTTCAGTGATTTCCTTATATCCCAACCACTTATATCTAATAAATTATTTATAGGATATTCTAATACATCTCTTTTTTCTTTAATAGATAGATACCATTCTACAGTATGAATATATACAAATCTTACATCATAATCACTATCTTTTGAAGGGAAACCCCATGCCCTACTTCCTGATTCTATAGCAAATAATATCTTGATATTTTCCTTTGTTTCGATTTCTTTAATTTTATTTATAATAACTTTTTCCATATAGAATACCCCCTATACCTTTCTCCCATTCTGTTTTTATGGGCTTAGATATATTTTCCATACTTTCTCTAACTAATTGACCAATCTTAACTTTATTATCATTAGTGTCATTTTTCTTTTTTGTGACTCCTACTTTTAAACTCTTATTTTTACTTTTGAATATATCTAATTCTGAATATTTCATTATTTCTTCCTTACCTGTTATCAGATCATCTAGTATGCATATCTTTTTTTCTCTTCTTCCCAACTTCTCAAAGTATTCTGCTCTTAGTTCTTCTATACCAATGCTTCTTAAATAATTATATGTTCCATCATAATATTCTGGATTCCTTGCTCTTCTTTGATTATCCTCTAGTTCAAATTCATTATTCTTAGCAAGAATACCTAATATTTTATCTTCAGCATCTTTTAAAAACCCTCTACACGGTTTTGATAATAACCCCTTTCCAAAGTTATTCCCTCCTTAAATATAAGACCGATAATTCTTTAATTTATTATGTCATACCAAATTGAAAAAAGTTATAACCTAATTCTTTATACCATTTCTATTTATAACTATAACATAAAAAACAAACCTGATAACAGCTATTTCTAGCTATTATCAGGTTTTTGGGTACTATTCCAGCAGTAGATTTCATCAATTCCATTTGTTCACTTTGCTCACATGAAATTGGAAATCCTTGCAGGGGTAGTACCTACAGTTCAACTTCACTATCGGTCGTTTCACTGGGTACTACTCCCACTCTATTGTTGCTGGTGGTTTGTTTGTTATGTCGTATACTACTCTATTTACATGTTCTACTTCGTTTACTATTCTATCTGATATTTTTTCAAGAACTTCTAGTGGTATTTTTGCCCATTGTGCGGTCATACCATCTATGCTGTATATTGCTCTTAAGGCTATTGTATAGTTGTAGGTTCTTTTCCCTGCTGATACTCCTACACTTCTTATGCCTGGTAGTATAGCAAAGTATTGCCATATTTCTTTATCTAGCCCAGCTTTTTTGATTTCATCTCTAAAAATGTAGTCTGCTTCTCTTACGATTTCTAGTTTTTCTTCTGTTATTTCACCTAATACTCTAACACCTAGTCCTGGACCAGGGAAAGGCTGTCTATGCACTGCTTCTTCAGGTATGCCTAAAATAGTTCCTACTTCTCTAACTTCGTCTTTAAACAATTGTCTCAATGGCTCTACTAATTCAAAGTTTACATCCTCTGGAAGCCCTCCAACATTGTGATGGCTTTTAACAACTTGATTTTCATCTCCACCACTTTCTATAACATCCGGATATATTGTACCTTGAACTAAATAGCCTATACCATCTAATTTACTTTGTTCTTCTTCAAAAACCCTTATAAATTCTTCGCCTATTATCTTTCTCTTTTGCTCAGGGTCTGTTATTCCTTTAAGTTTGTTTAAAAATCTTTCCCTTGCATCAACTTTTATTAGATTCATATTGAATTTTTCTCTGAAGAAAGTTTCCACTTCTTCAGCTTCATTTTTTCTCAAAAGACCATGATCTACAAATACACAGGTTAAATTATCCCCTATAGCTTCATGGACCAATACTGCAGCAACAGAAGAGTCTACCCCTCCTGATAGCCCACATATTGCTTTTCCATCTCCAACCTGTTCTTTTATTTCTTTTATAGATCTATCAACAAATTCTTTCATATCCCAATAAGGTTTTAACTTACATTCTTCAAATAGAAAATCATTTATTATCTTCTTAGTATCATCGCTATAAGTTTCATTTTCATAAACTTTTATACTATATTTTTCATTTAAAGCTTTATTTTTAGAACCTAATCCTATTGCCTTTATGCCTAGATCAAAAATTTCTTCATTTACTTCCTCTTTTACTTCTCCAGTGAATATTATTCCTTGAGGATTTTTTTCTTTAATCCTATCTATGGAAACATTGTGAGGCAGTATTTCGCAATATACTTTGGATTCTCTAACAATTCTACCTACGATTCTACTACATTTTCCACCAAAATCTAATATTAGTATCAATATACCTAGCCTCCTTTTAACTAACCTCTGCTATAGTTTGGAGCTTCTTTAGTTATTAGTATGTCATGAGGATGATTTTCTATGAGTCCTGCTCCAGTTATTTTAACAAATTTAGATTTCTTTTGTAGTTCTTTAATATTGGCTGCACCTACATATCCCATACCTGCTCTTAATCCTCCCATTAGTTGATAAGCTACATCTCCTAATGGTCCTCTATATGGTACTCTTCCTTCTACACCTTCTGGTACTAACTTTTTAGCTCCTTCTTGGAAGTATCTATCTTTACTTCCTGCATTCATAGCTCCCATGGAACCCATTCCTCTATAAACTTTAAATCTTCTTCCTTCGTAAAGTTCTTCTTCGCCTGGACTTTCATTAGTTCCAGCAAATAGTGAACCAACCATTACTATATCAGCTCCACAAGCAATAGCTTTAGTAATATCTCCAGAGTATTTGATTCCACCATCAGCAATAACTGGTATTCCATGTTCTTTAGCTACTTTTGCACAGTTCATAATAGCAGTTATTTGAGGAACTCCTATTCCTGTTACTACCCTTGTAGTACAGATTGAGCCTGGTCCAATACCTACTTTTATTGCATCTACACCAGCTTTGATTAAATCTAGAGCTGCTTCACCTGTAGCTATATTTCCAGCTATTACTTGAAGATCTGGGTATTCTGATTTTATCTTCTTAACAGCTTCCAATACTCCACTAGAATGACCATGAGCTGTATCTACTACAATTATATCTACTTTTGCTTTAACTAATGCTCTAACTCTATCCATCATATCTTGGGTTACTCCAACAGCTGCAGCCGCTAGAAGTCTTCCTGACTCATCTTTTGCTGAGTTTGGATGTTCAATAGATTTTTCAATATCTTTAATAGTTATAAGGCCGGAAAGCATAAAATCTTCATCTACTAATGGTAACTTTTCAATCTTATATTTTTTCATAACTTCTAATGCTTCATCCATTGAAATATCTGTATTAGCTGTAACTAATTTCTCTTTAGTCATTACTTCATCAATCTTCTTAGTAGTATCTCTTTCAAATCTAATATCCCTATTAGTTATTATACCTACTAGTTTACCTTTATCATTTGTAATAGGTACTCCAGATATATGGTATCTTTCCATTAGTTCTAAGGCATCAGAAACACTGTGAACTGGGGATAAATAAAAAGGATCAGTAATTATACCATGTTCCGATCTTTTAACTCTATCAACTTCTAAGGCCTGCTCTTCTATAGACATATTTTTATGTATAACTCCGATTCCACCTTCTCTAGCCATAGCAATAGCCATTCTAGATTCTGTTACCGTATCCATTCCCGCACTCATTAGAGGGATATTTAATTTTATCTTTTTAGTTAATTGAGTACTTATATTTACTTCCCTAGGTAAAACATCCGATTTGCCAGGAAGTAGCAAAACGTCATCAAAAGTTAAGCCATCTCCAACAATCTCCATTTAAACTCCTCCTCTTTTTTTCTATTTATTATAGTATACCATAATATTTTTTAAACTTTCCCTATCTAATTTTAATTTTATATAAATATAGGAAACTTAATTAATGTTTTTCTTTCTAAGGTAACAAAGATTTGGGCATATGTCAAGGAATTTATTAAGAAAATGAATAGAAAAAATTTTTGTCAATAAAAAAACTTTGCATATACAATATTATGTACGCAAAGTCTTTTTATATAGGCTTTCTGGAAGGAGACCTATCAATTTAGAACTTTTATTCCAATGTATTTACTTCTACTTCTCCATTTGTAATAATATCTATGCTGTTTTTCCCTTCACCATATACTAATTTCCCTTTGACTTTATTTATTTCCTCTACATTTTCTATATTAGCAGTTTCCCATTTAGCATTACCACCCAAAGCCTCTGTACCATATACCGAAGCTTCTAGTTTTACATCTATACTTTTTCCTAATCTAACTTTTACATTATTAATATTATCTATAACCCAATCGCTTTTTATACTATCTAAAGCTAAATCTAAGCTATTTCCTTCTCCGTTGATTTCAACTTTTTTACCTTCTGGTATTGAAAGGTTGAATTTATATGGGCAAGAATCTTCAAACCTATTATTATAGGTGGATGTATCTAAAAATGAAACATACATGGTATTTCCAGAGCTCTTTGTAATAATATATTCGTTATTTAAAAATTCCTTGGCCTTTTCTTTGTTTTCTGCTTCCATGTTTGCCGAACCTGAAAAAATTATTTTATTTTCTTTTTCTGATCTCATGTTTAATTTACAATGTCTAGGTACTTCTACGATTATTTTTTCAATATTATTTCCAATTTCTATTTCCCTATATGGAATTTTAAATGTGAAACTTTCTGAAGAGATCGTAGAAATAACTTTAGAAGCTACACCTGTTTCTACTATTCCATATATTCCTAGGTTTATAACTACTATTAATAGTACAATGAATACACTGAAAACATCATATTTTATATTTATATCCTCATCTCTATATTTATAGCTGTACCAAAGGATTTCTCCACCTATTAAAAATAATATTATAGGCCAAAATTTAATTGACAAATTTATAGCAGATATACTATTTACTTGAGCAATAAATATGAGTACTCCAAAGGCAATTAAAACAATCCCCATTGAAATGGTACCTACTCTTCTTTTTTTCACTCTTCATCATCCTCCATATCTATACTTTCTATATCTTCAATATTAGATTTATTCTTTCTTCTGTTTTTAGATAATAATCGAATTCCTCCAACAATAAATATTATAGATACAATTAAAGTTTGAATGTAATTTCTTATTTCATAAGGTATGAGAGGATAAAGTATACGTTCAATAACTATTAAAATTCCTATGGTTATAAGTCCCCAACCTATCCACTCTGGTTTTATATCTGGTAGTACAAATGAATTTTCTTCATCTTCTAAATCCTTTTCATCTACTAAATGGAACGCATCAAAGAAGCTATAGAACCAAATTATAGGTAGAACAAATAAGAATAGGCTAACTCCTAACCATCCCATGAAGAATACTGTGAAGAAAAAACTTCCCATAATAAATAAGCCTTTTTTCTGGTAGCCTAGGTACATATGGCCTGCACCAGGTATTACAGACAAAGCTAAAGTGATAGCTTTTTCATTTGATTTTTTTATTTCTTCTGAATCCTTATATTCTATTCCTTCCTTTGCCATTTCATATTCCATTAAAATGTACTTTTTCCTTAGGGAGAACGAATCCACCAGGGCAATAAGCCATATTATTGGTAAAGCAAAAACTAAAATCGCTATATAGCCATCGCTACTTGTTAAAAATACTAATCCTGATACTCCTAAAATAGCTCCAAAGAAAGCCATGAGGAATACTATAGCTCTATCTCCAAATCCCAAATAAAAATGGGACAATCCTGGTACAAAGGACAATAAGAAAGTTATAAATTTACTTTTTTCTTTCATTTTCTGACCTCCTTGAGATTAAAATTTTGAAAATTATTTATAAAATTTGAGGTTCTATTTACTATTTTCTCAGACATATTGAAAATAATATTTGGTGTACTCATAGCCTTTTCATTAATAGCTAACTTGGCAGCCTTAGGTAATGTGTCTACTAAACTACTAAAAAAACCTCCCCAAGTTAATATAATGGCTACAGTAGCTACCGCTACATAATATCCGAATATATCTTTAAATATCATACTAGATTTTCCTACTTTAGCAATAGGTTTATTTTTGAAACTCTTTATATTATTCATTACAGAATCGGTGAAGTTCTCTGGAATAATTTCTTCTGCACTATTTATTTCTTCATTGTTTATGAGGGAAAGAAAAATGTTCATACATTCGTCACATTCATAAAGATGGTCTTCCATTTCATTATATTTTTCTTCTGAAACAACCCTTTCCTTATAAAAAAGCCATTCTAACTCATCATAATGTTTCATCATTTTCCCTCCATTTCTCTCTTAACATATTCCTCCCTCGATAAAGCCGAGAAGCTATGGTTTTTACAGTAGTACCTTCTTCTTTAGCAATTTCTTCATAAGATTTTTCTTGAAAATAAAACTTTATAATTACATTTTGGTATATGGGAGGTATGGATCTGCACATTCTATTTATCTTCTCCCTATTTTCTTTTCGAATCAATATATCTTCAGGAGTTTCATAGTTATTAAGTTTTTCTTTGTACATTATATTTTCAGTATCATCTATTATCTCTTCCCTATATTTACTTTTCTTTTTCCTTTTCCAATCTATAGCTTTGTTTGCAGCTATCCGGCCAATCCACCCTTTAAAATTATCCATTTTAAAATTTGGAAGAGAGATATAGATTTGTAAGAAAACTTCTTGCGCTACATTTTCTGCTTCATTATGATCTTTAATAAAATTTAAAATTATAGCAAATACATATCCTCTATAGATATCTATTAGTTTGGCAAAGGCATCTTCGTTGCCTGATAGTGTTAGTTTGATAAGTTCAGTATCCCAATCCATCTCTCCCCTCCTTTCCTGTCTATTAATTATAACGAAATAAGATATAAAAATACTGCAAAAATAAAAAAATAAATAAAAAAGAACTCTTTTTTTATTTTAAAGAGTTCCTTCCTTATAAATATTTTGTTGATAAACTTCACTAAAATATTCTTGTCTATAGCCATACCTTTTTAATCTTCCTTCATAAACTAGTTCTAATTCTTTACACTTTCTAAAATCTCTAGGTGATACAAGAGCTGGTGACTTGTTAAATAAGCATATTCCACTATTGTTTAATATAGCAGAGACAAATTGGGAACAAAAATAATTATATTTCCTTTCAATTGGCTTATTTAATATTACACCAAACAATCCTAATAAATTATAACCATACATATGTTTATTTAATTTAAATTTTTGAAGTTCTTTTTTAAGTTTATTATATTGAATCTCATTTACTTCTAAAGAATACAATGCACATCTTGTATTAGGAAACCTAGCATAAGTTCCATTGAAAATATCTTCTTTTACAAAACCACCAAATATAGGATTGGAAGGTTTTAGTCTTCCAAAACTATAGAGTTCATTGAGATCAATATCAAGTGCAATTGAAACATGGCTATAAGGTTCCTTAGTATATATATTGATGCATTTAGATAGTAAAGACCCACTATAAGTAAGTAAAATATAAATTATATTCTTTTCTTTCATAGCACACCTCTACATTATAATAATACTTAGTTAGTTTTTTACGAAGTATAAAACTTTTCATCTATTAATTAGAACGTCAAAAAAATAAAAAATACTGCATAAAATAAGAATAATTTTAATTTAAAATTTTAAAAGTTCATTTAGTTTCTTGTGGCTAGGTACATTTATTCTTTTAAGTGCATATAATCCATTAGATATATCTGCATATTTACTTTTTGTAGTAAGGGTAACTTTAAAATTTAAATCCTTTAAAACTTCTTCATTTGTTGAATTATATTTTCCATAAGGATAAGCATAGACATAGGATTCACATCCTACCTTTGCTTTAATAAGCTTTTTAACTTTTTCTGTATCTTTTGAAAATCTATCATAATGTGTTTTTTCATCTTCTGAAGCCATTGGAAGTACACCTTCTCCATGATGAGAATTTTCTTTATAATAATGAAGATCATAGGAATGAGGTTGTATATCTATGATTCCACTTTTGTACATTTCCTTTGCTTCTTCCCAAGTAAAATAAGAATATCTTGAGTCATTATTATAGTCTTTTATGCCAATTCTAGAGCCTATTGCAAATATAGTAGCCTTCATATTATTCTTTTTTAGTATAGGATAAGCATAGATATAATTATCATCAAGTCCATCATCGAAAGTTATTATTATTGGCTTTTCTGGCAAGCTTGTCCCTTTATTCTTATAATCTATAAGTTCTCTAAAGGATATAGCTGTATATCCATTGTCTTTCAGATATTTTATATCTTCTTCAAATCTTTTATTAGTTATTGTTATTTTGTTAGTTTCTACATTTTCTGCCCCAACATGGTGATACATAAGTATAGGTATAAGTTTTTCTTTATTGATTAGCGAAGTGGTTTTCAAAGAAATATTTTTAGTTGCACTTTTCCCCATTATAATTAATAATAATAACACTGAAATAGGTATTATATTGAATAATTTGTTTACTGTTTTTTTCCCTGCCATAAAATTTCCTCCTAATTGTATATTTAATTAATAAATAATAACATATTTTCCTTACAATTAGGTTTAAATTTGGTTACAATTTTGTAAGTTAGAAAAAACCCCCTAACCTTTTTTATAATTAGGGAGTTTTTGTTTTAAACACAAGATATATTAGATGAATAAACTATATCTCCATCAATTATGGTATAGATAACCTTAGCATTTGTATCATATGCTGGTACTCCTCTAAATAATACTATATCTGCATCCTTTCCTTCTTCTATTGAACCTACCCTATCTTCTATTCCCATAATTTTAGCTGGATTTATTGTGATCATTCTAAGAGCTCTTTCAATGTCACATCCTTCTCTTACTACTTCTCCAGCATGATGAATAAGAGAGTCTATACTTAAAAAAGGGGCATCTGTCGTAAGCGCTACAAGTACATTTCTCTTATCTAATTCGACTACACTTTCAATATCTATGAGACTAGATTCTCCAAAAGTTTTCATGGAACCTACAGGACCAAAGACTACACCACATCCACTTTCTACGATTTCTTCTATATAATTACTTGCACCCCATGCGTGTTCAAGAGTAAAGTTTAAATCAAATTCTTTAGCTATTTCTATTGATGTTAACATATCAAATTGAGTACAATGCATTTTTAATGGTATTTCTTTTTTTAATACTGGTATTATTGCTTCAAGTTTTTCGTCATATTCTGGCATTCTATCTTTATTTATTTTGGCTTTCTCTTTTTTATCCATATATACTTCTGCTTGTCTAAGTAGCTTCTTCATTATATTAGGTATAGACATTCTTGTAGCTGGCTCCTGATTTCTCTTTCCATAATTTCCTTTTGGATTTCCTCCTAAAGCAACTTTTAATGCAATAGGATTTTTAACTGTCATTTCAAATATGTTTTTACCGTAAGTCTTAGTAGCAAAAGCTAGTCCGGAAATTACATTTCCACTTCCTGGAGTAATTCCTAATGTAGTTATACCATTTTCATAAGCAATTTCAAAATCTTTTGAATCTATATCTACGCTGTAAATAGCTTGAACATCAGGGGTAACCTTATTCGTCATTTCATTTATATCACTATATGAATTTGTCCTTGAAAAACTTATTCCCCCGATATGAGAATGACAATCAATCAATCCAGGCATTGCTATTAAGCCTTCTGCATCTAATACTTCTGCCTCCTCTTTTATATTCTCCCCTATAGCAATAATCTTCCCATTATGGATTAGTATGTCTTTATTATCCATTACTTCTCCTGTCATTGTATATATCTTAGAATTTCTTATTAACAACATAGTTTTTTTCCCCTTCACTATAGATTAAATCTCCATTGATTATTGTATATATTAGTTTCGAGTCATAAAATTCTATAGGATTTTTAGTATATATTACTATGTTAGCATGTTTACCTTCTTCAATAGTTCCTAATATATCATCTATACTTAACATCTTTGCTGGATTTATTGTCATCATTTTTAAAACTTCTTCTTTATCAATCCCTGCTTTATAAAACTCTATAGCATTCCATAAATATTTAATTTTTCCTTCAGGTCCATTATCCCCCGTTAAACTGAAACTCACAAGATTCCCTGCCCTCTGTAACTGCGCTATTTTGTATAAGTCTGTGTTATTATAATTCTTAGCGTTGTATGCTGTTTGCTCGCCTATAATAACCGAGACATTAACTTCCTTTATATATTCTAAACATCTATGAGCTTGATATCCTCCACATATAATAATATCTAAATTATATTTACGTGTTATATGTATGAGGGAATTTATTTCTGTTGCTTCATTTGCAGTGATAAATAATGGGATTTCTCTATTTATTATTTTTTTAGCTATATTATCACCCTTATAATAATATTCTGAGTTTTCTTCACAAACTTGTCTTCTTTTACTTTCAACAATAAACTTTTCAAGTTCATTAAATATTCCCATTCTTGTCATAGGACATAAATCTCTTTTTCCATACGTTTCTTTAACAGAATTTATTACAGATCCTTTTAAGCCAACAACATCTTTTAATAACATTTTATTTGAATTATTCCCCCATGTATTATATACTGCCATTTGCCCACCTATAATATTTTTATTTCCAGGGGCTGCACCTATAGTTGTAATCCCTACTTTGTAGAGTTCTTCTAAAATAATTTCATCATGATTAAAAGAATACTTGATTTTAGCCTCTGGTGTTAAAGGACTTGATATTTCGTCATTATCTTTAATACTAAATGCTATATCTATACAACCAAAACTACTTATAGGATCAATAAACCCAGGGAAAATTTCCATACCATTTGCATTTATTAATTCAACATTTTTTTCACCCAAGTTTTGACCTATTCTCTTAATAATACCATCCTCTATTAAAATATCACAGTTTTCTAATACTTCTCCATTTCCAACATGGATTCTACCATTTTTTATAAGCAATTTTTCAACCCCCTTATATATATTTTAAAAAATCTCCTCCTAAGGTACTTAATAAATAAAAAACCAGTACCAAAAGGAGGAAATATTTTATTTTATACTCTATGGCAAGCTACAAAATGTTCTTTGTCAACTTCTCTAAATTCCGGCATATCTTTTTTACAAACTTCTTTAGCGAATTTGCACCTTGTAACAAACCTACATCCTAAAGGGGGATCAATAGCGCTAGGTATTTCTCCATGAATAGGTATTCTCTCCTTATTCTTTTCTTCTTCCGGATCAGGTATTGGAATTGAGGATAATAATGCTTGGGTATATGGATGTAATGGATTGTCATATAGTTTTTCACTAGTTGTTAGTTCGACTAAATTTCCTAAATACATAACTCCCACCCTGTCTGAAATATATTTTACCATTGATAAATCATGAGCTATAAATAAATAAGTAAGATTTTTTTCCCTTTGCAATCTCATTAAAAGATTTACTATTTGTGCTTGTATTGAGACGTCCAATGCAGATATAGGTTCATCACAAACGATAAAATCAGGTTCAATAGCTAAAGCTCTTGCTATACCGATCCTCTGTCTTTGGCCACCGGAAAATTCATGTGGAAAACGGTTTATGTGTTCTTTGTTTAAACCAACAGTATATAATAGTTCAAATATTTTTTCTTCTCGTTTTTTATTTTTATATAATTTATGTATATCTATGCCTTCTCCTATGATATCTCCAACTGTCATTCTAGGATTCAACGAAGAATATGGATCTTGAAATATGATCTGTGCTCTTTTTGTAAAGTCTATTTTATCTTTTGGCTTTAGAGAATGTACATTTGTACCATCAAATATTACTTCTCCACTTGTAGCCTTATATAGACCTAATATTGTTTTACCACATGTAGTTTTTCCACAACCTGACTCACCAACAATCCCCAATGTTTCACCTTTATAAATATTAAAACTTACATTATCAACAGCTTTTACAAATTTCTTACGCTTAACTTTGAAATATTTTTTTAACCCTCTTACCTCCACCAACACTTCTTTGTTATTTGAATTCTGCACTTGAAACACCTCTTTTTAGCAATATTTCTGATACACCACTTAAATCAGCCTTCTCATGGTGCAACCAACAAGAAGATTCTTGAGTTTCTCCAAAAGATGTTATTTCAGGATGTTTGACTCTACATATCTTCATTGCATATTTGCACCTTGCCGCAAAGGGGCAGCCTTTTGGTGGATTGGTTAAATCTGGAGGTGTTCCTACTAGGGAATATAGTTCTTTTTGTTTATGATCACTTAATTTAGGTATAGATTCTAAAAGTCCAAAAGTATAGGGATGTTTTGGACTATAAAAAATCTCGTTAGTTGTTCCTCTCTCAACAACTTCACCAGCATACATTACTTGTATTCTATCTGCTACACTAGCTACAACACCTAAATCATGGGTAACTAAAATAACTCCTGTATTCTTTTTATCTTGTAGTTTTTTTATTAAATCCATAATCTGTGCTTGAATAGTTACATCTAAAGCTGTTGTTGGTTCATCGGCAATTAGTATTTCTGGATCACAGGCAAGAGCAATTCCAATCATAATTCTTTGCCTCATCCCCCCTGAAAGTTCAAAAGGATATTGATTAATTCTCTCTTTTGCATTTGGTATATTTACAAGTTCTAGTATATTTAAAGCTATTTTTTTAGCTTCTTCTTCAGATTTATTCTCATGTATAACAATACTTTCAGCAATTTGATTTCCAATTTTCATAGTAGGGTTCAAAGATGTCATTGGATCCTGAAATATCATTGAAATATGATTTCCTCGAATTTCAGCCATTTCATTTTCGCTTAAATTAAGGAGATTTTTATTATGAAAATTAACCTCAACTCCTTCACCACTAACTATTGATTGTTCTTTCGGCAACAAGCCCATAATTGTTTTAACAGTTACTGTTTTGCCACAACCAGATTCTCCTACTATAGCAAGAGTTTCACCTTTTTCTAAATAAAAATCTACACCTCTTACTGCTTGAACAACTCCTGCGTAAGTTTTAAAAGATACACGTAAATTTTTTACTCCTAAAATTTTTTTACTATTCATTGGATACACCTACTTCCTTAATTTTGGATCTAATGCATCTGAAAGTCCATCACCTATTAAATGGAAAGATAATGTAGTAAGGACAATCATCAAACATGGAAAAAACAATTCATGAGGATAGAACATTAGTTTCTGTTGTCCTGCTGAAGCTAGTGCCCCCCAACTAGTTTGCGGAGGTCTTACCCCTAATCCTACATAACTAAGAAAAGCTTCTCCAAAAATAAATCCTGGTATAGACATTGTAATATCCACCATTATAATCCCTAATGTATTGGGAATTAGATGTCTCATAATAATCCTTCCTGTACTTGCTCCTAAAGCTGTAGCTGCTTCAATATAATCTTGTTCTTTTAACTGCAAGATTTGTCCTCTAACCATGCGAGTTGTCCCAACCCATGACGTAATACTCATAGCAAAAACTAACGAAAATATACTCCTACCCATTACTATAGTAAGTATTATAACAATAACTAAATAAGGTAGATTTCCTATGATTTCAACAATCCTCATTATAAGATTGTCAACCCACCCTCCTTTCAATCCTGCAATTGCACCCAATATAGATCCAATAAAAAACATAACAACTGTACATAACAAACCAATCAATATAGAAACTCTTCCGCCATAACACACTCTAGTAAATATATCTCTCCCCATATCATCTGTACCAAACCAATGCTCAGCACTTGGCTTCTGATCTTTAATAGAAGCATCTATATACTGATAATCTTTACCAGCAATTGTAGGTCCTAAAAATATAGTTCCAATTACCACTATCAGTAAAACTAATCCAAATATAGCTAACTTATTCTCTTTAAATCTTCTCCACACATCTGCCCAATAAGTAATTGAAGGCTTATCTAAATGTTCGGAATATTCTTCATCGATGCCGACCCTTTCAAATATATCATCTGTCAATTTTATATCACTTTTAACACTATCCACTCCAGCTAACCCCCTACCTATTTTTAATATAATTTTTTATGCTTCTGAATCTGTGACTCTAATTCTTGGATCTGCAAAACCATATAATATATCAACAACTAATAAGGATATAACATATAATATTGCAAAAAATATAGTAAGCCCTAAAACCATGGTATAATCATTATTACTAACAGCATCTACATAATAACGCCCAAGACCTGGTATTGAAAATATCCTTTCAATTATAAATGAACCTCCAAATATGCCTGCAATTGCAGGACCAGTCATAGTAATAATAGGTATGATAGAGTTTCTTAAAATGTGTTTTTTCACAATCCTTTTTCTTTTACACCCTTTAGATTTTGCTGTAAGAATATAATCTTCTCCTATTACAGAAAGGGTACTACTTCTCATATACTTTGTATAACTAGCAATACCACCAATAGTATATGCTAGAACTGGTAAGATATAGTGTTTGAGTTCCCCCCAACCAAATACCGGGACCAACTTCCATTTAAAAGCTAAGAAATATTGGAGCAAAGCAGCAAATACAAATCCTGGAATACATATAGCTAATACAACCAATACCCTTATTATATTATCTCCTATCTTTTCTCTATTAAATGCCGATATTAGACCCAATAAAACTCCAATAGTAAGCTGTAGCGCTAAAGCAATAATACCTATTTTAGCTGAAATCATTGCATTTTCTTTAATGATATCGTTTACGGACTTTCCTGTATAAATAATGGATTCTCCAAAATTTCCTGTAGTTATTAAATCCTTCATATATATTTTATATCTTTGAAAAATAGGCTTATCTAGACCATATTTAGTACGAATTACCTCCCGTGCAGCTTCAGGCATTTGCTCAACTTTAGCTGCAATAGGATCCCCTGGCGCACCTGCTATTAAAAAGAATGTTATTGTAGTGATTATAAATAGAGTAATTAGTGCATAAAATATTCTTTTAAAAATAAATTTAGACATTAGCTCACTCCTTTTTTATAACAATTTGATATTTAACTTTCTTGATAAACAAGACATAATTTAAAATACATTATGCCTTGTTTATCCCTTACTTTATTCAATATATATTTTAGTATAATCTACACCAGCATTTGGACATATATAATAGTTTTTTACATGTTTAGCTAGGTATGCTGTTGATTTTCCACAATAGGTAGGAGCTATAACTCCTGTCCCAACTAATAGTTTTTCTGCTTCAAAGAACAATTCTGCCCTTTCTTTATCATCATTACTTGTTGAAGCCTTTTCTAGCAATTCATGATACTTATCCGCATCTTCGCCATCCCAACCTGATTTGGCACTGTCAAAATAACCTTTGACTGGATCATAAATATCTAATAAAGCATTAGGATCATTATAATCAGGAGTCCATCCTGCAGTACATATATCATAATCCCCTTCCTCTACTTTATCCCACATAATATTCCATTCCATCATATCGATTGTGATGTTAACACCTAATTTTTCTTTCCATTCCTGTAGCAACCATTCTGCAGACTTTTTTGAATATTCGGCAGTACCCCTTGTTGCATATCTAATTTCCATCTTAGATGGATCTGGATCAAGGCCTTCTTCTTTAAGCCCTTCTATCAAAAGCTTCTTTGGATCTTTATGTTCTTTTTGCAAAGATTTCAATATATCCATATCTTCTTCAATTAAATCTGTATATAACTTTTCCCCACAATTTATAACTTCTGGTATTAGTGAATAAATTGGTATAGAAGCACCATGGTTTAGCTCTTCATTATATTTTTCTCTATCTATAGCCATGGAAAAAGCTAACCTTATTTTTGGATTTTTAAAATATTTATTTGAGCAGTTAAATCCATAAAACTCGGGATTGTTTTCAACTACTTCAATCTTTTCAAACTTATCTCCTAACTGTTCAATTTCACCTTGCCAATCAGGATCACTTGTTCCTACAACATCAGTTTTTTCAGTTAAAAACGATTGAATTGATGCAGCTGGTTCCTCAACTATATATCTATTTATTTTTCCAAGCTTCACATTTTCAGCATCCCAGTATTTATCATTTTTTACAAATATCATTTGAACATTTGGTTGCCATTCTTCAATTTTAAATATTCCATTGGTAATTATTTTGTCTTTTGATGAGCCATATTCTTCTCCCCATTCTTCGTATTTGTCTTCCCTAACAGGTTTAGCACGATCAAGTAATTGAACAAAGTATGCACAAGGTTTAGTCAATGTAAATTCAATAGTTTTTTCATCAATTGCCTTTACACCAATATCTTCTGGTTTTTTACCTTCATCATAATGGGCTTCTGTAAAATTAAAAATAATATCATCAAATAGCCAAGCATTTGTAGAACCTATTTCTGATGTAGCCATCATTTTAAATGTATAAACAAAATCGTCAGCAGTCACAGGAACATCGTCATTCCATATAGCATCTTCTCTGATTTTAAAAGTATATACAGTACCATCATCACTAACATTCCAATCCTCAGCAATTCCTGGCTTTACCACGGCATTGCCATCTTCACCAGATACATAACTAATTAGACCTTCAAGGAATAGCCTTTGCACTGAATAGTCTGGTTCAGTTGTATTAAGCATTGGATTTAAACCTGTAGGTTCATCTAAAGTACTAAAACTAAATACCTGTTCTTTTTTTGTTTTATCTTCTTTTCCTTCTTTCGATTCTCCACCAGTAGGAGAATCCTTACCACATCCTGATAGTAGACCTAGACATAAGACCCCTATCATGATAAAAGCAATAATTCTTTTTTTCATTTTTTACTTTTCCCTCCTTATTTAAAGTTTTAGTACCAAATAAAATATTTTATTTGGTTATTGAATATCTATATCAAATTTGTTATATCTCCTATGTCAATAGTTCGGGGAAAGCTAATTTATGATCTATATCCATAGGAAATAATACAAATTTGACTACAAATATAAAATATTATGATTTTTTGATATTTTCTAATAATTGAGTTCCTTATTTTATCCTTAAATAATTTCTAACTCTACTATTAACAACTATGCAATATTCTTGCCATTTTTTAACTAGATAAAATAGATACCTAGCTAAAATAAAAAAGAAGATGTACTATTTTACGTACATCTTCTGTCTTAAAAATGGGATTTCAATATTAAATTATTATAGTCCATATCTTTTTATTTTCCCATGGAGAGTCTGTTTTGGAACTTTTAAAGCTCTTGCTGCTTTTGTACAGTTTTGTTCTGACTCTTTTAAAGCAGCTTTAATGATTTGTTTTTCATATTCCTCAACTGCTTCTTTAAGCCCTACTTCTTCTTTTTCTATGTATTTTTCAAATCTTTTTTTCGACCTATTTTTAAAGCATAAACTATGTTCCTGCAAATCCTCCATAGTTATGTATTTTCCTTCTACAAAATTCATCGCGGATTCAATTGTATTTTGCAATTCTCTTACATTTCCCGGCCAATAGTTTTCATGGAAATAATTCATTACCTCTTCATCTACTCCCTTGACAAACATTTTCATTTTCCTATTATAGGATTTTATAAAATGCTTGACTAAAATAGGAATATCCTCTTTTCTCTCTCTAAGAGGAGGAATATGGAAGTATATTACGTTTAATCTGTAATATAAATCCTCTCTTAATTTCCCTTCTTCTACTAATTTTTCAGGATTGATATTAGATGCTGTTATAATCCTTACATATACTATCTTGGTTTTAGTACTTCCTACTCTTCTTACAACTCCATCCTCAATTACACGAAGTAATTTAGCTTGAAGTCCTAAATTCATGGCGTTTAGTTCATCTAAAAATAAAGTTCCCCCATCTGCCAATTCGAATATTCCCTGCTTATCTTTGGCACCGGTAAAACTCCCTTGTACAGTTCCAAATAATATACTTTCTAAAAGATTTTCTGGTAGTGCACCACAATTTTGAGCTATAAAAAGTTTGTCTCTCCTATTTGATAGATTATGAAGCGATTGAACTACTAACTCTTTTCCTGTTCCAGTTTCCCCAAATACAAATACTGGGGAATTACTAAAAGCTACTTTACAAATTTTCTCCTTTAATTGTTTCATGGGAAGACTATCACCAATTATATCTGCTAAACTATATTGAGTACCATTTGCTAAGAACCTATTTTCCTCATTACAATTGTTGTATAATGCTTTTTGCAATACTAGTACTTTATCAGATAATTCCATGACCCTAGTTATGTCTTTAAATATCTCTATAGCTCCACTAACCTTATTTCCATCCATTATTGGTATAATAGATGTAACTATAGCTACATCTTTCCCTTTGCAATTTGTATATTCTTGCACATATTCTATTATAGGTTCGCCAGTATTTACTACATTTAAAAAGATACTATGGTTTTTATCTATATTAGGAAAGACTTGAAATAAACTTTTGCCTACTGCTTTTTTTGAATCAAATCCTGTAATATTTGTAGATGGCTCATTAAAGTATAAAATTTTTAAATTTGAATCTACAACTATTATCCCCTCATCTAGATGTTTAATCATTAACTCTAAAATTCTTTTATAATTCATTAAACATCACCTCAAATAAAACTCATACAACCCCTTTCTAGTAATTAAACTATTCTTACTATTAGTAGTTTTACATTTATTTCTAGTATATAGGAATTATTGATATTTGTCAATATATGTCAACATATTAAAACATTAGTATAAAAAAACCTCTGAGTTTTCTCAGAGGTTTTTTGTTGATGTATATATTACATCATTGGCATTCCGCCACCCATTCCACCGTTCATGCCAGCCATTGCTGCTGCCATGTCATCATCTTCTTTTATATCTGCCACTGCACTTTCAGTAGTTAGTACCATTGCAGCTACTGAAGCAGCATTTTGAAGTGCTGAACGAGTAACTTTAGTTGGGTCTACGATACCTTCTTCTATCATGTTTGCATAAGTTTCTCTTAGTGCATCAAATCCAACTCCAGTTTCTCTTTCTTTAACTTTTTCTACTATTATTGAACCTTCAAGTCCTGCATTTGTAGCTATTTGTCTTACTGGTTCTTCTAATGCTCTAACTATGATATTAACCCCTGTTCTTTCGTCACCTTCAGTTTCATCTAATAATTTTTCAACAGCTGTTATACTGTCAACAAGAACTGTTCCTCCTCCTGGGACTATTCCTTCTTCTACTGCAGCTCTTGTAGCAGCTAGTGCGTCTTCTATTCTTAATTTTCTTTCTTTAAGTTCGGTTTCTGTAGCAGCTCCTACTTGGATTACAGCTACTCCACCAGCAAGTTTTGCAAGTCTTTCTTCTAATTTTTCTGCATCAAATTCTGATTCTGTTTCCTCTAATTGAGCTCTTATTTGGTTTACTCTATCTGCAATTTCTTCTTGGCTTCCTTCTCCATCAACTATTGTAGTATTTTCTTTGTCTACTCTTATTGTTTTAGCTTTTCCTAACATATCTATTGTTGCATCTTTTAATTCATATCCTAATTCTTCTGAAATAACTGTTCCACCAGTTAATATTGCAATATCTCTAAGCATTTCAGTCCTTCTATCGCCAAATCCTGGCGCTTTAACAGCTACACAGTTAAATGTTCCTCTTAATTTATTTACAACCAATGTTGCTAGTGCTTCTCCTTCAACATCTTCAGCAATTATTAATAATGGTTTGCCTTGTTGAACTACTGCTTCTAGTATTGGAAGGATTTCTTGGATATTTGAAATCTTCTTGTCAGTAATTAAGATATATGGATCATCTAATTCTGCTTCCATTTTTTCAGCGTCTGTTACCATGTAAGGGGATGTATATCCTCTATCAAATTGCATACCTTCAACTACATCTAAAGTAGTTCCCATGGATCTTGATTCTTCAACTGTTATAACTCCGTCATTTCCTACCTTTTCCATAGCTTCAGCTATAAGTTTTCCTATTTCTTCATCTGCAGCTGAAATTGAAGCAACTTGTGCTATAGCTTCTTTTGATTCAACTTTCTTTGAAAATCTTCTAATTTCATCTACTGCTGTACCTACAGCCTTATGTATACCTTTCTGTAGGATCATTGGGTTAGCTCCAGCAGCAACGTTTTTAAGTCCTTCTCTGATTATAGCTTGAGCAAGTAATGTAGCAGTAGTTGTTCCATCTCCAGCTACATCGTTAGTCTTTGTTGCAACTTCTTTTACAAGTTGAGCTCCCATATTTTCATATGCATCTTCTAATTCTATTTCACGTGCAATTGTTACACCATCATTAGTTATTAGTGGTGCACCAAAAGATTTATCTAAAACAACATTTCTTCCCTTTGGTCCAAGAGTTACTTTTACTGTGTCAGCAAGCGTATTTATACCTTTTTCCATTGAACGACGTGCGTCTTCACCAAATTTAATTTCCTTAGCCATTTTATTTCACTCTCCTTTAATTTTTTATTCAATAACAGCTAAAATATCATTTAATTTTACTATTGTATATTCTTCTTTATCAAGTTTTACTTCAGTTCCACTATATTTGGAGAATATAACCTTGTCTCCTATTTTAACTTGTTCGCTTTTCTTTTCATCATTTTCAATATCTGGTCCTATAGCAACTACTTCTGCCATTTGTGGTTCTTCTTTTGCTGAGCTTGGAAGTACTATACCACTTTTAGTTTTTTCCTCAACTTCAATCATTTTAATAACTACTCTGTCTCCTAAAGGTTTAATATTCATACACTTAGCCCTCCTTATATTTAAGTATTCATTTATTCCGAAATTTTATTAGCACTCAACTCTTATGAGTGCTAATACTTACAGTTTATATGTTACTTAATATGTTTTTAGTAATCAAGTCTTAAATTTAGGGTTTTTATGGCTATAACCCTATTATTTAATAAAAATAACTAAATATCTTATCTTTTCATTAATTCCCTGCCTTTTTATCCATATATCCCATATAACGTTTTCTATTCCACATTAATGAAATATATTTGGACAACAAAAAGTTCCTACAGCTGTAGGAACTTTTTTATTGTTCTTTAATTATATTTTATTTGGCTTATATATATACTTCTTATTATAAGAAAATATATTACTTGAAATACTAAATATCCTGCCATTACTACAAGACCATTGGTAAATAAATTGTTCATAAGTAAATTAGATAGTGATTTCAATGCAAAGAAAGAATGCAAGGTGCTAACTACAAAAGGTAGGAAAAATATAATGCCTATTTGTTTAGTTATTATATTGTTTATTTCCTTTTTAGTAGTCCCTATTTTTCTGAGAATGCTATATTCAACGCTATCATTTTTTATTTCATTGAACAATTTAAAATATATTATACTTCCTGAAGCTATAAAGAATAGGAAGGATATGAAAAATCCTATGAATAAAATCATTCCAAAGTCTTTCTTGGCTTCTTTATAAGGAATTATTTTAGAATAATACCTTATGCCCTCTTGGGATTTTAAGTTTTTTGCTATTTCTGTGGATGCAGCAAAAGAATCTTTCCAATCCTCTAAATTTATACCATTATATAAAACTAAATTTTCACTATTACCTTTTTCCATTGCATATTGAAAATCTTTATCATTTAAAATAATCCCTTTATAATATCCTACATTAGGTAGAACCATTACGCTACCAGTTATTTCTTTATATAGCTTGAACTCTTTTTCTTCACTTCCTATATTTAGTTTTATATTATCCCAATTTACTTTTCCAAGATCTTCTGAACCTGCAAACCCAAGGTCAAAGGGATAATCATATACAAGTTCATTTTCTTTTACTTCAATGGTTTCCTTACCTAGTGATTTAGCTAATCTATTGTAGTCTGAATTTGATATTGCCAAAAACTGTTGTGGCTCTTTTTCTTTCTCAACACTATAAAGTTCTATTCCTTTTACCTCGTACCTTTCTTTTATTTTTACATTATTCTTTTCTAAGGTATCTTCTACATTTTTTATGATATTGATATCATTCAAATACTCACCACTTTGAACTATAGCTATTTCCTGTGGAGTATTTATTCCTGATAGTCTAGGGATTTCTGTATAGAATGAATAAACTGTTTCAGTAGCTGTAAATGTAAATGCTCCTAATATAGCTGCCAAAAATAGTACCTTTGCCGTATCCTGTAGTTTATATATCATTTGTGAATAGGATACTAAATTGGTTTTCTTGTAAAGCATATTCTCATTCTTTAGGATTCTATTAGCCATAGCTATACTAAATTGGGTGAAAATAAAATAGCTGCCAACTATAACTATAAATGTTACAGGAAGCATTGCTATTGGTACCATAATTCCTGGAACAAACCAAGCTACACCATAACCAATTATAATCAAAGCTACTCCTAATATGGATTTAAATTTAGAAAACTTAGGTATTACTTTAGGTATTTTACTTGCTTTTAATTGTTGTATTATTTCTTTATTTCTTATTTGAAATAGCATGATCATGCTAATTATTTCAAATAGACAAAAAAACACCAAAGCCGTTAATCCTATAGCTTTGAGGGACACATTTAGTGGAAGAGCTATACCTAAAAATGCTTCCATTACCATGAAAAATAGTTTTGAAAAAACAACTCCTACCAATATACCTGTTCCCATAGATAGAAATGATATAATAGTATTTTCTATAAGCACATATTTTTTAATTTGTTTTCTAGTCATTCCATATAGTGATAAAAGTCCAAATTCCTTTCCCCTTGATTTTAAAAATATGGAAGTAGAATATCCTACAAATAGTACTGAAAATATTACTATTATTACTTGACTTGCTACAAGTCCATTAGCTGCTCCCCTTGCAGCAGTTGCACTTTCCGACATATTATCTGCATTTAATGATGGGTGAAATATGAAATTTGCAAATATGAAAAATACTGTTACAGCAAAGGAATTGCTCAGGTAGTACATTATATATCTATGCAAATTTCCTTTAATATTATTGACAGCCATATCAGATATTTTCATTATATCCACCTCCAAGAAGGGATAGAGCATCTAAAATTTCTTTGAAAAATACTTGTCTAGTAGATTTTTTAACTATTTCTGTAAAAAACTTGCCATCTTTTATCATTATTATCCTATTACAAAAACTTGCTGCAAAGGCATCATGGGTTACCATAACTATAGTTGCTTCTCTTTCTTTATTTATCTTCTCCAATGATGACATTAAATCATAAGATGCTTTAGAGTCTAAATTTCCTGTAGGTTCATCAGCAAGTATTATAGATGGATTGTTTATAAGCGCTCTTGCGCAGGCAGTTCTTTGTTGTTGTCCACCTGATACTTCATAGGTTCTTTTGTTTAAGATTTCTTTTATATTCAATGTTTTAGCTATATCGTCTACCCTTTTATCTATCTCACCTTTTTTTAGGTTTTCCAATACTAATGGTAGTATTATATTTTGCTTTATTGATAATGTATCTAATAAATTGAAGTCTTGAAATATAAAGCCTAATTTATTCCTTCTAAATAAGGCTAACTCATTTTCATTTAAACAATGAGGATTTTTGCCATCTACTAAAACTTTTCCTGAAGATGGAGAATCTATTGTAGCAAGTATATTTAAAAGTGTTGTCTTACCACTTCCTGATGGTCCCATAACTCCTACAAATTCTCCTTTTTTTATATCCATATTAAAGCTATCTAATGCTTTAACAGATATTCCTTTTCCTTTGCTACCATATATTTTTGATAAATCCTTGGTTTCTAAAACTGTCATTTTTAAACCTCCCATGTCCAATTGATTATATATCTATTATAAAAAAACAAGAGAAATCTTTGTATTGATTTCTCTTTCAAAATTTATTTTTAATCTAACAATATTGTTAGATTAACTTTTTAAATTATAAATACTTTTACCTCGATGAAAAACAATATTCACTGTAGTACCTATTCCTTCAGTAGACTTTATATCTATGCCATGTCCCAATTTGCCACATATATCTTTAGAAAGATATAACCCCATACCTGTAGATTCTGAATAGGTTCTGCCATTTTCACCTGTGAAAAAAGGATTAAAAACCCTTTCTAAATCCTGCTTTGGTATACCTACTCCATTATCCTTAATAGAAAGTATAACCTTGTCATCTTCACTATGTAAATCAATCACTATGGACTTTTCCTTACTTTCTTTCACTTTTGAATACTTTATACCGTTGGATATAATTTGACCTATGATAAATTTTATCCACTTTTTATCTGTTTCTACTATATCTTCATCTGAAACTATTTTAGGATAGATGGAATTTACTATAAAGGCATTTTTATTTTCATTGATAATTATTCTTACAATATCTAATATATCCACTTTCTCGACCTTAAAATCCTGCTCAAAATCATTTATACGCAAAGTATATAGTGCCATTTCTAAACCTTTAGATAGCCTATCCATCTCTTCTTCTATGCTTTCATAGCTTTTTTTAGTATTTATATCTATATTTTTATCTTTTTCATTTTCAAGTATAAGTTTGATAACAGAAATGGGTGTTTTCATTTGATGAATCCATCTATTATTAAAGTCTATTTGTGTTTTGGAATATTTCTTATATTTTTCCAAAGTGTTCTCATATATCATATAATCTCTAATTAATAAACTTTTAAATATATCATGCTCTCTACTTATATTGTTAGGAATATTAAATATATATTCTAGACTTTCATAATCATCTGCTTCATTATTAATAATATTATAAAATTTTCTCTTTCTCATATAATCTACTGTTATTGGAATTGCCAAAAATAGAAAGGATAGAATATAAGCATATAAAATATTGGAATATTTAAGCTTCTCTCCCCTTATTATTAAATCCAAAAACATTACAATTATAACTAAGGTCGTACTAATGATGTAAAATACAATATATAATAACCTATCTTTTAAATAATCTTTAAATTTCAAATAAATCACCTACCAAGTCTTTACCATAGAATATCCCTGTCCCCTTTTGGTCTTGATACTATCATATATACCTATAGCCTCTAATCTTCTCCTAAGCCTGCCAATATTAACTGATAGGGTATTATCATCTACAAAGTTCATATCGTCCCAGAGCTCTTCTAAAAGGGTTTCCCTAGAAACTATATTTCCTAGGTTTGTCATTAAAATATGGAGTAGTGCAAACTCTTTCTTACTCAACTCAACTTTACTATCTTGCCATTCAACTATATTTTGAGACTTGTGTAGATAAACCCCGTCTACTTCATATATATCTACTGAATCATTTTCTGCGTATTCACCATAGGTTCTTCTAATGACTCCTTTAACTTTTGCCAACAATAAATCAAAAGAAAAGGGCTTTATAATATAGTCATCCCCACCATTTTCTATGGCCATAACTTGATCCATATCCGAAAATCTTGCAGAAATAAATATAATGGGTACTTTTGATATGCTCCTTATTTCTCTACACCAAAAAAACCCATCATAATTAGGTAGGTTTATATCTAAAAGTACTAAATGAGGTTCTTCCTTTATAAATTCACCTTTAATGTCAGAGTAATCTTCTACTATAACTACATCATAGCCATATCTTTTCAATCTATCTTCCATGAGTTTTAAAATTTTTTCATCATCTTCAACTACGAAAATTTTATACATCTATTTCACCCTTATTTTTTCTTTTTTCCAATTCCAAGCTCCCTAGCATAGTAAAAAAGGTATTGTTGTGCAAATCCTGCCAGTTTTCCAAATTTCTTATTGGCATATATAGAAATATCTTTAAGCTTTGTGTCCTCATCTAAATAAAAATATTCCATAACTCTTTTAACCCAAACATCTACAGGAAAAGCATCATCTTTGTTAATAGCAAATAGTAATATACATTCAGAAACTTTGGGTCCTACTCCTGGAAGCTTCATTAGCACGTCTTTAGCTTCATTGGTTGACATTTTAAATAATTTGTCTATATCTATCTCTTTTTTAACTATCATCTTTGAACTATTTATTATATATTTAGCTCTATATCCTACTTTTCCATTTTCCTCTAGCTCCTTTTCATATACATTAGCTAACACTTCTGCTCTTGGAAATGAAAAGTATTCCTTACCATTATACGCACCTATAGGCTCACCATATTTTTTGCTAATTAATTCAATAGATTTTTTAATCCTTGGTATTTGATTATTAGCTGATATTATAAAAGAAATAATAGTTTCAAAGGGGTCTTGATTTAAAATTCTTATACCTTCTCCAAATCCAATAGCTTTTTTTAATATTGGATCATTTGATAACTCTTTTTTTATATTACCATAATCTCTTCCCAAATCAAAATAGTCATACCATCTTTGTTTAAAATCTTCTATATTTGTATTAGAAAGTATTATATCTTGACCTTCTTTTCTAACATTTATTATCTTAGAATTATGTATAGCTGTGTAAGAGCTATCTTCCTCTACCTGCCATCTAAAAGCTTGACCACATTCAAATATATGCTTTGGCTCAAAATCCTTTATATCTTTTATTATTATTTTATCTTCTTTTTCTATAATATTATAATTCATATTATTGCTCCTTTCTTTATGCTACTTTTATTATACCCATAAGTAAGCTTCAATAAATTATTTTCTACTTTTATACATGGATATAGTATGGTAAAATAAAATGATATTATGTCAAATTTAAAGAATTGAGGTGATTTTTTATGTTACTTGAATTGAAAAATATTCAAAAAAGTTTTTCAAATACTAAAGTTTTACATGGGGTATCTTTTTCTATAAATAGTGGTAAAGCTTTAGGTTTCTTAGGTAGAAATGGTGCTGGAAAAACTACAACCATAAGAATCCTTATGGGATTATTTGATTGCGATAAAGGAGAAATTCTTTTAGATGGAAAACCCTTTAATCCTAAAGAATATTCTATAGGATATCTTCCAGAAGAAAGAGGTCTATACCCGAAGCAAAAAATATTGGAGCAACTGATATACTTTGGTGAACTAAGGGGATTAAACAATAAACAAGCTAAAAAAAATGCATTGTATTGGTTAGAAAGGCTTGGTGTATTAGAGTATAAAGATAAAAAATTAGAAACCCTTTCTAAAGGTAATCAACAAAAAGTACAAATTGCAGAAACCTTACTTTGTAATCCAGATATAGTTATATTAGATGAACCTTTTAGTGGATTAGACCCTGTTAATTCACAGATATTAAAAGAAATAATAAGAGATTTAATATCTAAAGACAAGTTGGTTATATTCTCTAGCCATCAAATGGCATATGTAGAAGAATTCTGTGAGGAGATTGCCCTAATAAATAAAGGAAATATAGTTTTAACTGGCAATTTGGATTCTATAAAAAAAGAATATGGTAAAAATAGAATTTCCTTAGATTCTGCTAATTATAGTACTGACGAGTTAAATAATATTCTATCTAATAAAATTAAAGATATTAAAATAGTTGATATTAAAAACAAAGACATTATAATTGAACTGCTAAATGGAAAAACAAAAAATCAACTAATAAATAATCTATTATCTATAGGCATTGATATTGAAAAGTTTTCAATATATGAACCAACTTTAACTGATATCTTTATACAAAAGGCAGGTGAAAATTGATGAAAAATTTTTTTATAGTCCTTAAATTTGAGCTGTCTAGCCTTATTAAGAAAAAGGCTTTTTTGATATCTACTGCTATTATAGCTTTATTAATAATAGTAGGTTTAACTATTCCTACTATTAAAAATGCTTTTACTAATACGGCAGTTGATACAAATGAAAAGCAAGATGAAAATATTGATAAGATTAATTATGGAGTAATAATTGAAAATGACTCGGTAAAATTATCTGATTTAAAAATCCAACTTCCAAATGATAATATTATTGCTGCTAAAAATAAAAAAGAATTAAATAATTTAGTAATCTCCGATGATGTGGAAGCTGGATTTATAATTAAATCTCCTACAAAATACGAATATCTAGTTAAAAACACTAGTATTACCGATGACAATTCCTTTATAATGGATAATGTCCTATTAAATATATATAGAAATGAAAATCTTAAGGAAAAGAATATAGATGCCAATATAGTAAGTGAAATCTATAATGTTCCAGCTGAGCATGATACAGAGGTTCTAGGTAAAGATAGCATGAAGAATTATATATATACCTATGCTTTGGTATTTGCATTATATTTTATTATAATTATGTATGGTCAATTGATTGCAACTTCCATAGCCAGTGAAAAGAGTAATCGTACTATGGAAATTTTAATTACCAGTACAAATACAAAACATCTCATATTTGGAAAAGTAATTGCTGGTGCAATAGCTGGGATATTACAATTTGGAATAATACTAGCAACTGCTGGTATATCCTATAAATTAAATGCTAATGCTTGGAATCACAAATTAGATTTTATATTTAATATACCTTCAAATGTATTGATTACATTTTCTATATTTGGTATATTAGGATATCTATTTTATTTATTTGCCTATGGAACTATCGGAGCTCTAGTATCAAAAACTGAAGATGTAAATACTAGTTCAACACCAATTACAATTATATTTATATTAGCCTTTTTTGTATCCATATTTAGTATGCAGACACCTGATAGTATGATTCTTAAAATTGCTTCTTTCGTTCCTCTTAGTTCTTTCATGGCTATGTTTATAAGGGTATCAATGGGAAATGTGTCACATCTTCATATAGCAATTTCTTTAATTCTTTTAGCTGGAACTACTGGAATTGTTGGTATTTTAGGAGCTAAAATATATGAACTAGGATCCCTAATGTATGGAAACCCTGTTAAACTTAAAACTGCTATTAAGTTATTAAAACAAAATAAATAATATAATAAAAAAACTGGTCAAAATGAACTGACCCATGTCAAGTAGACAAATAAATTAATTAAATATTAGGCATATTAGGATGCATGGTTTCGATATTCTAGAGGAGCCATGCATCCTAGTCTTTTTTGAAATCTTTTTTCGTTGTAAAATTTTATATATTCAACTATTTTTTGCCTTAATTCTTCAAGTGTTTCAAACTTTTTCCCGCAAAACATTTCAGTTTTTAG
>JAHXQP010000027.1 GCA_019391515.1 Clostridiaceae bacterium
TTAAAGCTATATTTCATATATATGAAATATAGCTTTAATATTAAGAAGAGGTGAAATCATGACTACATATATAAGAGTTAAAATTAAAGGGTTTAAAAATGATAAAAAAATAACATTAAATGATAAAAAAATTAAAAAAGGAGTGTTAAGATGTTATATTTAAACGAAAAAGATATAAATAAATGTATATCTTTAAATGAAATTATGGATGAAATAGAAAAAACTTTTATTTTATATGAAAAAACTAAGTTCTACATGCCTGATAGAGTCCATGTAGATTACAAAAACAAAACTATATTATATATGCCTTGTTTTTTAGAAAATATCTTCGGAACAAAGGTTCTCACAGTTTTTCCAGAGAACAGGAAGAAAAATAAGCCAGTAATAGATGGTCTTATGTTGTTAAATGATTATGATACAGGTGAAACTATTTCCATACTAGATGGGAAAACGCTAACAGCTCTTAGAACAGGAGCTGTAGGAGGTACAGGTATACGCCATACAACACCTAAAGATGTAAAAATTGTAGGTCTTGTAGGAGCAGGAGTACAAGGATTTAATCAATTAAGATTCGCTTGTGAGGCAAGAGATATAGAAAAAATAATAGTATTTGATTTATTTAAAGAAAAGCTTCCAGACTTTATTCAAAAAGTTAAGGAGCAAATTTCTGGAGTTGAAGTAGTATCTGTAGAGAATGCAGAAGAGCTTTTAAAAGAATCAGATGTAGTAATAACAACAACTACTTCTAATGAGCCAGTATTTTCCAATAAAAAAGAGCTTTTTAAAGGCAAACATTTTATAGGAATTGGTTCATATAAGCCTAATATGAGAGAATACCCGGATGCACTTATTTCTGTTTTAAATAAAGTCTATATAGATACTGAATTTGCAAAAGAAGAGACTGGAGATCTTTCTAATCCTTTAGAGAGAGGATTATTAAAAGATAATCAGATTGAAACCTTTGGAAAATATCTTTTATATGAAAAAAATAAAGAAGAGATAATAAAAGAAACAACTTGGTTTAAATCTGTAGGTATGGCGTTATTTGATATAGTTGTAGCTCACCTTATATATAATAACGCAAAAGAAAAAGGGATTGGTCAAGAAATTGAATTGTAATAAATATGTATAAAATTCAATTTAAATATATAAAAAGGAGATGATATATATGATGAATTTTAAGCATTATATAAATTGTATTGATGCTCATACTGGTGGAGAACCTCTTAGGATTATAACATCAGGTCTTCCTCCAATTGAAGGAGATACTATTCTTGAAAAAAGAGAATTTATACTTAAAAACTATGATCATTTAAGGAAAATGATGATGCTAGAGCCAAGAGGACATAGTGGGATGTATGGGTGTATTATAGTTCCTCCTGTAACAGGAGATGGAGATTTTGGAGTGCTTTTTACACATAATGAAGGATTAAGTTCCATGTGTGGACATGGTATAATTGCAGTGACTAAAGTAGCTATTGAGACAGGAATGATTCTCGCAGAAAATGGTGCTAAAGTTGTAAAGATTGATTCTCCTGCTGGAAGAATAATTGCCTATGCAGATGTAAAAGATGGTAAAGTAGAACAGGTAAGATTTCAAAATGTTCCATGTTTTGTATATGAGGAAAATGTAAAAGTAGATGTAGCTGGTATAGGAGAAGTAACTGGAGAAGTAGTGTATTGTGGAGCTTTTTATGTATATCTTGATGTAAACCAAGTAGGTTTAAAGGTAAATCCTGAAAATTCAGAAGAACTTGTTAGAATAGGTATGGAAATAAAGAATAAATTAGCATCAAAAATGGAATTCAAACATCCTACTTCAGGAGTAAATTGGTTATATGGGACTATATTTTACGAGCCATTGAGAAGAGAAAATAAGGGGCTTTATACAAAGAATATATGTATATTTGCAGAAGGACAAATAGATAGATCACCTACAGGAACGGGAACAGGTGGCAGAGTAGCCCTACACTACAGTAAAGGTGAAATGAATAAGGAAGACATTCTTATAAATAGCAGTGTTATAGATACTACTATGGAAGCAAAAATTATTGAAGATACGAAAGTTGGAGAATATGATGCTGTAATAACAGAAGTTTCAGGTACAGCATATATATCGGGATTCAATCAATTAGTATTAGATCCAGAAGATCCCCTACCAGAAGGTTTTAGAATTTCAGGAAGTTAGAATGTAAACAAAGGATACATGTATATTTCACAAAAGTGAAATGTAGATATATAATATAAGGGTTTTTAAAAGTGTATTTCATAAATATAAAAAAAATTTAGTAATACTTAAAAAACACTAGACACTTTTTAAAATATGAAGTATAATAAAGTTAAAAACATATCAAAGTAATACCGTTTTGCTTAGATATAGTTTTTTATACCACAAATCCTAAAAAGTATAATTAAATCGTATATAATAATGATAAAAGTATTTTAATAGATAAAAATTTAAAAGGAAGGGAAAGGAAAACGGTATGAATAATATAGGAAAAAAAATAAAGGATCTGAGAACAGGAAACAATATGACTTTAAAAGAATTAAGTGAGAAGACAGATTTGTCCATTGGTTTTTTATCTCAACTTGAAAGGGGATTAACAACTATAGCAATAGATTCTTTAGAGAAAATAGCAAAAGAACTTGGTGTAGATTTAACATATTTTTTAGCACCACCTAGAGAACAGAAAAAAACAGTATTGCGTAGTTATGAACAGGAAGTATATCAAGTTGTAAATAACCATATAATTTACAATCTTATAAATGATGTTAATGAAAGAGAATTACTTCCAAGACTTATACATATTCTTCCTATGGAAAAGATCGAAAGCATTAAAACGTATAAGCATAAGGGAGAAGAGTTTGTCTATGTTCTTGAAGGAATATTAACTTTGGTATTAAATGATGAAGAACATAGTTTATATCCAGGTGATAGTGCCCATTACAGTTCTATGCATGTTCATAATTGGGCTAACTATACAAACAAGGTTGTGAAATTTATAGCAGTAAATATTCCTAATACTCTTAAAGAGGAATAAAAAGAGGTGTTATATATGGAAGGAACAATTGTAAATATACAAAAATATTCTATACATGATGGCCCTGGAATAAGAACTACAGTATTTTTAAAAGGCTGTCCTTTAGGTTGTTGGTGGTGCCATAATCCTGAAAGTCAAAGTACTAAAAATGAAATAATGTTTTTTGAACAGAAATGCACTGGGTGTGGAATATGTGTAAAAAGATGCCCAGAGGGAGCTATTACTATAAAAGAAATGAAGCCAGTAATAGATGAGGCTAGATGCATTTTATGTGGGAATTGCGCAGATTTTTGCTATAACGAAGCAAGAGAATATGTAGGTCAGAAAATAGGAACTATGGAACTATTTAAAGAAATTCAAAAAGATGAGATTTTTTATGAAGAATCAGGAGGGGGAGTTACATTTTCAGGAGGAGAACCTCTTTTACAGGTTGATTTTTTAAATGAGGTTTTAGATATATGTAATAGGAAAAATATCCATACAGCACTAGATACTTCTGGATATACAAAATGGGAAAATATAGAGAAAATAGTTGATAAAGTTGACTTGTTTCTATATGACTTTAAGCTTATGGATGATGAAAAGCATAAAAAGTATATAGGGGTTTCCAATAAATTAATTTTGGAAAATCTTAAAAAGTTATCATCATTAGGGAAAAGAATATTTGTAAGAATGCCTATAATAGCTGGGATCAACGATGATAATGACCATATTGATGAAAGTATAAAGTTTATAAAAACTTTAAATAACATGGAGCAGGTTAATTTAATTCCTTATCATAGCATGGGAATGGACAAATACAAAAGATTGAATATGGATTATAAGCTTTCAGGAAGGGAGAAACCTGCTGATGAAAAAATGGAAGAATTGAAAGAAAAATTTGAGAAGGAAGGAATCAAAGTAAAGATAGGGGGCTAAAAAAATGATGACAGAAAGGGTAAAAAAGTTAAGAGAACAAAGTCTTAATGCGATTCCACGTATTTCAATGGAGAGAGCAGAAATAGTTGATAAGGTTTATAAAAAATATGAAGGCGCAGTTCCAACACCGGTCCTAAGGGCTCTTGTGCTTAAAGAGATAATGTCAAATAAAAAACTTTGTATCAATGATGGAGAGCTTATAGTTGGAGAAAGAGGAGAGGCACCAGCCGCAACCCCAACATATCCTGAACTATGCTGCCATACAATAGAAGATTTTGAAATAATGGATAAACGTGAAAAGATATCCTTTAAAGTTAATGAAGAAGCTAAAAAGATTCAAAAGGAAGAAATAATTCCTTATTGGGAAAAAAGATCTATGAGATATCATATCCTTGAAAATATGACTGATGAATGGAAAGAATGTTATGCAGCAGGAATATTTACTGAATTTATGGAACAAAGAGGTCCTGGTCATACAGTGGCAGATGGAAAGATATATAAGAAAGGATTCTTAGATTTTAAAAAGGATATAGAAAAAGCCATAGAAGAACTAGACTTTTTAAATGACCATGAAGCTCTTGACAAGAAAAACCAATTAGAAGCCATGAGTATAGCATGCGATGCCATAATGATACTAGGAAAACGATATGCAGAATATGCTAAAGAGCTTGCAGAAAAAGAAGAAAATCCTGAAAGAAAGAAAGAGCTTCTTGAGATATCAGAAGTTTGTAGCTGGGTACCTGCTCATGCTCCGAGAACTTTTAGAGAAGCTCTTCAAATGTACTGGTTTGTTCATCTTTGTGTAATTACAGAGTTGAACCCATGGGATTCATTTAACCCAGGTAGACTCGATCAACATCTATATCCATATTACAAAAAAGAAACAGAAGCAGGAACATTAACAGAAGAACAAGCTAAAGAATATCTTCAATGTTTCTGGGTTAAATTTAATAATCAACCAGCACCTCCAAAGGTAGGGGTTACACTTAAAGAAAGCGGAACATATACAGACTTTGCTAATATAAATAGTGGTGGAGTGAAATCAGATGGTTCTGATGGAGTAAATGATGTAAGTTATATTGTACTTGATGTTATAGATGAAATGAAATTGTTACAACCAAGTTCAAATGTGCAAATAAGTAAAAAAACACCTCAAAAATTTTTAAAAAGAGCACTTAAAATCGTAAGAAAAGGATGGGGTCAACCTTCATTATTTAATACAGATGCAGTAGTTCAAGAAATGCTTAGAGCAGGAAAAACTGTTGAAGACGCAAGGGATGGAGGAACTAGTGGCTGCGTTGAAACAGGAGCTTTTGGTAAAGAAGCTTATATATTAACAGGCTATTTTAATCTTCCAAAAATCCTTGAAATCACATTAAATAACGGGGTGGATCCTGAAACAGGTAAAAAATTAGGAATAGAAACAGGGGACCCAACTGAATTTAAAACTTATGAAGAATTATTTGAAGCGTATAAGAAACAATTAAAACATTTTATAGATATAAAAGTTAGGGGAAATAGGGTTATAGAAAGATTATATGCTACAAAGATGCCTGTACCTTTCCTATCTGTAATAATAGATGATTGTATATCAAAAGGTAAAGATTATAATGCTGGAGGAGCAAGATACAACACTAGTTATATTCAAGGGGTTGGAATAGGAAATATTACAGATGCTTTAACATCCATAAAATACAATGTATTTGACAATAAGAAGCTAACAATGGAAGAACTATTAAATGCAGTTAAAAAGAATTTTGAAGGTCATGAAGATATACTCCATCTTGTTAAAAACAAAACTCCTAAATATGGAAATGATGACGATTATGCAGATGAAATAATGACCGAAGTATTCCATGCATATTACAATGAAGTGACAGGACGCCCTAATGGTAAAGGTGGGGTTCATAGAATAAATATGCTTCCAACTACATGCCATGTTTACTTTGGTTCTGTAATTGGGGCTACTCCAGATGGTAGATTGGCTAATACACCTTTAGCAGATGGTATCTCTCCATCAAAAGGAGCGGATAAAAATGGACCAACAGGAGTAATAAAATCAGCTTCTAAGATGGACCATATAATAACAGGTGGAACCTTATTAAATCAAAAGTTTACACCTTCTGTTGTTCAAGGAGAAGAAGGGTTAGACAATTTGGCACATCTCGTTCGTTCATATTTTAAGATGGACGGACACCATATACAATTTAATATAATAAGTAAGGAAACCCTTATTGAAGCGCAAAATAAACCAGAAGAATATAAAAATTTAATAGTTAGAGTTGCTGGGTATAGTGATTATTTTGGAAATCTTGATAAGGTACTTCAAGATGAGATAATAGAAAGAACGGAACAAAACTTCTAGTAGATACCTATAGGGAAGAATAAAATAAAATTTTATTCTTCTCTATTTCATAAAAATAAAAAAATTATAGGGGGAATATATATGAATAAAATACTAGGTTTTGTAGGAAATGGAAACATGGGTAGAGCAATGATGGGTGGTATAATAAATGCTGGACTTTTTAAACCAGAAAATGTTATAGTTTCAGATATTAATGAAAAAGGACTTAAAGCAGTAAAAGAAGAATATGGTGTAAAAACTACAGTAGATAATAAAGAGGTGGCCAAGGAAGCAGATATTATTATACTTTCAGTAAAACCAAATCTTTATCCTCTTATAATATCGGGAATAAAAGATAGTGTGAAAGAAGATGTAATCATAATAACTATTGCAGCTGGAAAATGTATAGAAGATACAGAAAAACAATTTGGTAGAGATATAAAAGTGGTTAGAGTTATGCCTAATACTCCAGCTCTTGTTGGAGAAGGTATGTCTGCTCTATGTCCAAGCAAATCAGTTACAGAAGAAGAGTTAAAATTAATAGTAGATATGTTTGAAAGTTTTGGGGAAGCTGAAATTGTAGATGAATATCTTATGGATGCAGTAACTTCTGTTAGTGGCTCTTCACCTGCATATGTTTACATATTTATTGAAGCTATGGCTGATGCAGCAGTACTAGATGGATTACCAAGGGATAAAGCTTATAAAATGGCAGCACAAGCAGTACTAGGTTCAGCTAAAATGGTACTAGAAACAGGAATGCATCCTGGAGCTTTAAAAGATATGGTATCTTCTCCAGGAGGAACAACTATTGAGGCAGTTGCAACTCTTGAAGAAAAAGGATTTAGAGATGCTGTTATTTCAGCTATGAAAGCTTGCACTAAAAAGTCGAAAGAAATGTCAAAATAAATGAAGACACAAAACAATATAGGTATAGGGCTAGTTTGCCATATACCTATACTTATATGATTATACGTTATAATTTTAACATGAATCTAATATTATATTATGTACATATAAAATAAAAAAAGGGGGATAAAAATGAAGAATATTTACTTAATAGTAATATTAGGTTATATATTGGGAATTGCAGTATATGGATGGTATTTAAATAGAAAACATATTAAAACTAGTGACGATTTTGTTACAGGTGGCAGAAGAATACCTCTTCCAATATTGATTGGTACTTTATTGGCTACCTGGATGGGAAGTGGGATGGTTACTGGTACAGCAAATTTTATTTATACATATGGACCTATTGCAGGATTGATTCATCTTATAGGAGAACCTTTAGGTTTATTACTCGTAGCATTATTTTTAGCTAAGCGTGCAAGAGAAAAAACATCTTATACGATTCCTGAATTAATTGAAATAAAATATGGACCGGTAGCAAGAGTGATATTAGCTATATGTATAATCCTTTCTTATGTTGGGATAGTATCATATCAGTTTCAAGCAGGAGGATATATATTAAATATTACAACTGGAATGAACGTAGAAATAGGAACATTAATTAGTGCAATAATTATTATATTTCTATCAGTAGTAGGCGGCCTGGTTTCTGTTGCTTATACAGATGCTGTAGGAACATTGATAATATTTACTGCAATGATAATTGGACTTCCCATTGCTATAAAACAGGCGGGAGGACTATCTGGAATGATTTCAGCAATTCCAGCAGAACAGCTTTCAGTTACAGGAAAATTAAGTGGGGTTCAATTATTGGGATATACACTTCCTACTATATTTTTAGTTTTGGGAGAACAAAATTTATATCAACGTTTTGGTTCAGCTAAAGATGCTGAAGAGTCCAGAAAATCAGGTATTGGATTATTTTGGCTTGGGCTTTTATTAGATATATTGATATTGGGATTAGTAACTCCAGCCATAGTACTTTATCCTAATTTGGAAAATCCTGATACTGCTTTTTTTCAAGTAGCTATGGGACTTCCTGAAATAATAGGAGCTTTTATGCTTGCTAGTTCAGTTGCATTATTTATAACTACAGCGGATTCATATTTATTGTCAGCAGGAACAAATATAACTTATGATTTCTGGACAAGATTCATAAGTAAGGATGCATCTGATAGGGAAAAACTTATTGTTAATAGAGTTTCAATAGTTGTATTGGGAATAATAGCTTTGGTAGTAGGTAGGTTTTTCCCTTCAATATTAAGTATGCAGATGTATGCTTATTCAATATATGGTGCTGCAGTAACTCCGGCTTTTTTAGCTTGTTTATTTTGGGATAAAGCAACCAAGGCAGGAGGTCTTGCTTCAATTATAGTAGGTGGACTTACAGTACTTATTTGGGAGATAGTATTGAAAAATCCAATGGGATTAAATAGTATTGTAATTGCAGGGCCATTATCAATAATATGTCTTATTATTGTTAGCTTAATGACACAAAGTTCTTTAAAGGAAAATCAAGGCAATGAATAACATGGACTTTTATAGTCATGTTATAATGGTTTTAACACTTAAATATGGGAAGGTGAAAAACATGAATGTAAATGAAAAACTTTCAAGCTTAAGAAAGCTTATGGATGAAAAGGGAATAGATGCTTATATTATACCTACATATGATCCACATCAAAGTGAATATGTAGGCGAACATTGGCAAGCTAGAGTGTGGATATCAGGATTTACAGGTTCAGCTGGAACTGTGGTCGTAACTAAAGATGAAGCAGGACTATGGACAGATGGAAGATATTTTATTCAAGCTGAAAATCAACTAAAGGGTAGTGAAATAAAATTATTTAAGATGGGTATACCTGGATATCCAACCTATATGGAATGGATTAGAGATACTTTAAAAGAAGGAGAAACTGTAGGATTTGATGGAAAGCTATTTCCACAATCAGATGTACTGGAGATTCAAAAGAAGCTTAAAAATAAGAAAATAAAAATCGTTGAAGAATATGACTTAATAGGTAGTACATGGATGGTGGATAGGCCTAAGTTACCAATGGATGAAATCTTTATTCATGATGTAAAATATGCAGGTAAAACTCCAAAGGAAAAATTAGAAGATGTAAGAAAAGAAATGGAAAAACTAGAAGTAGAATATTATATATTAGGAAGTCTTGATGATATAGCTTGGGTTTATAATATCAGAGGCAAAGATGTAGAGTATAATCCTGTAGTTACCTCTTATGCTCTTATTTCCATGGATAAAGCTTATTTATTTGTTCATAAGATAAAAGTTCCAAAAGAAGTAGAAAACTTTTTAAATAAAAATGGTATAGAGATTAGAGAATATAATGAAGTAAGGGATTATGTTGAAAAGATAAAAGATGGAAGTAGAGTATTTGTAGATCCAAGTAGAGTAAATAGATGGTTATACAATGGAATACCAAAAGAATGTAAAATAGTTGAAGAAACCAACATAACAACTAATCTTAAAGCAATAAAAAATTCTATAGAAATAGAAAACTTGAAAAGATGCTATATAAAAGATGGAGTTGCATTGGTTAAGTTCTTGTATTGGATAGATAAAAACTTAGGGAAAATTTCAATGTCGGAGATTTCTGTATCAGATAAACTAGAAGAGTTTAGAAGAGAACAAGAAGATTTTGTTGAACCTAGTTTTGGTACTATAGCTGCATATAAAGATCATGCACCTATGATGCACTATAGTGCTACTGAAGAGTCAGATTATACCTTAGAAAGTGAAGGTATGCTTTTAGTTGATTCAGGAGGACAATATCTTGATGGAACTACAGATATAACCAGAACTATAGTATTAGGACCTATAACAGAAGAAGAAAAGAAAGACTTTACTTTAACCTTAAAAGGGCATATTAATCTTATAAAAGCGAGGTTTTTATATGGGGCTACAGGCTCAAATTTAGATGTCTTAGCTAGATTTCCACTATGGCAGGAAGGCATTGATTATAAATGTGGAACAGGTCATGGGGTAGGGTTTTTCTTAAATGTTCATGAAGGTCCACATAGATTTGCACCAATTCCTAATAAAGTGAAATTAGAAGAAGGAATGGTAGTGACTATAGAGCCAGGAGTATATAAAGAAGGGAAACATGGTATAAGGATAGAAAATGATATAGTAGTAAGAAAAGACATAGTAACTGAGTCAGGACAATTCATGAAATTTGAAACTATATCCTATTGTCCAATAGATTTAGAAGGAGTGGATGTAGATCTATTGGATAAAAGTGAAAGACAGTGGTTAAATAACTATCACACTGAAGTATATGAAAAATTATCTCCATATTTAAATAAAGATGAAAAAGAATGGTTGAAAAACGAAACTAGAAGTATATAAATGATAAAATAAATGAGAGAATACTTGCCAAGTATTCTCTCATTTATTTTTTATGTTTGACGGGCATGTCATATATTTAAGGTGAAAGTCCTAAGGGGCGTAGTTACCAAAGAACCCAATAGCAACTTGTAAGTTTCACACCGTGAGGTCTTATGAACGATACAGTAGTAACAACGAATCATGAGAAGTCAGCAGAGGTCATAGTAATTAAATTTTTTTTAGTGAAGGACTGAACAATTAAAGAACATAATACAAAATGGGTGTAGTTTAGATAATATGATTGATACAGGTGAAAACGTAAAAGGAACCCAAGGTCGCTAAATTAAGATATTTCTAAACTAGCAAAAATGAGTAGGATTCACATTATGACAAATTTATTAGACAAAATTTTTGACATACAAAATATGTATCAAGCCTTTAGAAGAGTATGTTCGAACAAAGGAACAAGTGGAGTTGATGGGATAAGTGTTGACGAAATCGACAGATACATTAGAGAAAACTGGCAAAGAATAAAAGTCGAAATAAAAGAAAGACGTTACAAACCACAACCAGTCTTAAGAGTAGAAATTCCAAAACCTAATGGTGGCACCAGAAAATTGGGCATACCTACAGTCATGGATAGGATAATACAACAGGCGATAGTACAAGTATTAAGTCCTATTGTAGATAAAGAGTTCTCAGAGTTTAGCTATGGATTTAGATCAGGCAGAAACTATGAAATGGCTGTAGTAAAACTATTAGGGTATTTTTATCTATGGGTTGTAGATATTGATTTGGAAAAATTCTTTGATACCGTTTCACGAGATAAACTTATGAGTTTGTTACACAATACCATAGAAGACCCTGATACTGGGTCATTAATCTAAAAAATCCTTCAAGCAGGAATAAATAATGGATAGAGGTGAGTTTCAACCATCAAAAACAGGTACACCATAAGGAGGAAATTTATCCCCTCTTTTAAGTAACATAATGCTAAATGAGCTTGATAAAGAGCTAGAAAGTCGTGAACTTAATTTTGTCCGTTATGCAGATGATTGTGTGCCACGAATGTGCGTCTAAGTAGCGTAGCTACTTGAATACAGCTATACTGTACAGATGATGGCGGCGGGCCCGCCGAAATCGCCATACAGGTGGAGATTTCAAATTACCTTAAGGTGCTGTGGTCAAAAGCCATGGTATTGAGCGTTAAGGAAAAGGCAGTAATGAACTGTCAAGTACGTGTTAAGAAGATGAATGAGCAGATGAACCACTAACGAAAACGTCGAAAGCGTAGAGATTCCATCAAAACCAGGGAGGGTCGTTAATCTGGGATAAGCTTAGAGGAAACCTGTTTACTGTCTAAGTGGTGGACGGTGTAGAGGTGGCATGAACTTAATATAGGCGTCTGTACAGAACGTGGGAACCCACGGACTGATGATAAGGGAGTATATCAAGTGGAAGAACCATAAGATAAGAGTACCAATACAGTCATGGGGGAAGATTGGGTTGTAGTAGTGAAGAAGTTTCTGTAATGGAAATGGAGCGAAGAACCTGAATTATCCAGTTTTGAGAACAAGTCAACTTTGAAAGAAGGAGGAGCTTATGCAAGAAACAAAGCCATACAATATTTCAAAATGGAAAGTGAAAGAAGCCTATGAAAAGGTAAAAGCAAATAAGGGAACATATGGAGTAGATGAACAATCCATTGAAGATTTTGAGAAAAACTTAAACAACAATCTATACAAAATCTGGAATAGAATGTCATCAGGAAGTTACTTCCCCAAACCTGTAAAAGCAGTAGCAATACCTAAGAAGAATGGTGGTACTAGAATACTAGGCATACCCACTGTTGAAGATAGGATTGCACAAATGGTAGCTAAAATATACTTTGAGCCAAAGGTAGAGTCCATATTTTACGAAGACTCATATGGATATAGACCAAATAAATCAGCAATACAAGCAATAGAAAAGACAAGAACAAGATGTTGGAGGAAGGATTGGGTGCTAGAATTCGATATCAAGGGATTATTTGATAATATCAGGCATGATTATCTAATGGAATTAGTAAAAAGACATACTGAAGAGAAATGGATAATCCTATACATTGAAAGATGGTTAACAGCACCATTTCAAATGGAAGATGGAGAATTAATACTAAGAACAGCAGGAACACCTCAAGGAGGTGTCATAAGCCCAGTACTTGCAAACTTGTTTTTACACTATACATTTGATGATTTTATGGTAAAACAGTTTCCAACAATACCGTGGGAGAGATATGCTGATGATGGAGTAACACATTGTACATCATTAAAGCAAGCGAAATACCTACAAAGAAGGTTGGAAGAAAGGTTTAAACAATGTGGAGTGGAACTAAATCTAGAGAAAACGAAGATAGTGTACTGTAAAGATGATGACCGTAAAGGAAATTATGAAAATATATCTTTTGACTTTCTAGGATATGTATTTAGACCAAGACATTCAAGCAGTAAATATGGAAAATTCTTTACAAATTTCCTTCCAGCAATATCTGAAAAGGTAAAGAAAGCAATTTGTAAAGAAGTAAGAAGCTGGAAGCTACAATTAAAAGTTGATAAAGACATATGGGATATATCAAAGATGTTTAACAAGAAAATACAAGAAATGAAAACATAGATGAAAATCAGAATATTGGTTAGGTAGCATTGCCAAAAGAGATGTGAAATTATTTGTACACTGGAAATTTGGAGTATTACCAACGGCTGGATAATGGGAGCCGTATGAGCTGAGAGGTTCACATACGGTTCTGAGAGAGACTTAAAGGGAGGTTCCTTAGGTCTACTTACTGTATTATAACAGTAAAAAGTAAAGTAGCAGCAAAGAGACAGTGGGGTTTACAAAAGTTAGGAATTAATAAAGACTTAGCAAGATTAACCTCATATTGTGGGATAGGTACTACTTTGTAGCAACAAAAACCTGTGTATCAAGAGCAATTTCAAAGGATATATTAACCCGAAGAGGGTTAATAAGTCCATTAGATTATTATGAACACAGGCGTAATGTAAGATTTAATTGAACCACCGTATACGGAACCGTACGTACGGTGGTGTGAGAGGGAAAATTTATTTTTCCATACTCGATTCGACAAATATTGTGCAATACATATTAGATTAGTGAGAAATTTTTAAGTTATATAAAAATATGTCAAAATTCCTTGCATGCTTTTTCTTGAAATAGAACAACTTATCATTTATAATCTTACGTAAGATTATAAGTCAGAATAGTGTGAATTATAACGCTATTCATTGAAAGGTGTTTTATATTTTTTAGGTTGTTATAGTATTCAAGTGATCTGAAAAAATCAGAATGTATGTTGATAATAGCTAACTAAATGGTTATTTAATAAAGTTAACCTTAATATAGATAAAGATAGAGAATTTATTACAATATGATTAAGAAAGGAGCATTTTTCATAATAAGTCTATAGTTTTTAATAATGACATTAGAAATTTCTAGAATTTGTTTAAAAATATTAAGATTACAGTCTTTAAAATACTAATGGATAAAGATTAAAAATTTTTACCTTTTGAATAATATACTTTTGATAGATATTTAACAGTTGAATATTATATAATTTTTTCGTATAGATAAATAAGAAGTATAATTTATCTAAGAGTTCTAGCCTCTAATGTGGTATATTATGGATTCTATCTATACAATAATCATTTCATAATATAAATAAATAGAAAACACTTAACTTATAAAACCTAATGTTTAGAACCTCTCTACTCTATTGATATAAGTCTATGTATATTCGGTAATTAGGTAATGTTCTCCTAATTAGAATATGGTGTAAAGAAGAGGTGCAATCTTTTATTAGGAAGAACTGGAATTCAAAGAGGTGGACTATGGTCTCTATCTGTACAATTATTATTTCACAAGATAAGTGAAATAGGAAAGAAAAAAAGAAAATGGGATTAAGATTTATGTTAAGAAAAGAAAATTTTGGTGCAATATTATATGATAGAGAAAATTTTGAATTTTATTTTATTGATAAGTTTGGATTTGAAATAATTTTAAATATTAATAAATTTGGTATCCAAAGAACAATAGAGTTTTATGATTATGACGAAAGAGATAGTGTTACTTTTTATATAAAAGAATTAAATGAACTTGGATTAGTTAAAGGTAATAAAATTGATGCTGATATTATAATAAATAAACCAACTGAAAAATCATTATCGGCACCAGTAAAAGCATATTTAACTATTACTGATCTTTGTAATTTAAAATGTGATCATTGTTTTGGAGATTTTGGAAAGGGTAATGAAATGAATATGAAAAATATAAGAGAAATATTGAAGCAATTAAATGACTTAGGAGTTCCTCAGATAAGTATTACAGGTGGAGAACCTTTATGTCATCCAAGAATATATGATATAGTTGAATTAATAATACAAGAAGGTTTTACTATACAAATGACAACTAATGGTTTACTTATAAATGATGAATTTATAAATACATTTTCTAAATATAGTGATCAATGTTTTAGAATTTCAGTCTCATTAGATGGAATAAAAGAAGCACATGATAAAGTTAGGGGTGAAGGAAATTTTTCAAAAGTAATGGATAGGATTAAGTTTTTACAGAAGAATCATTTTAAGTTTGGTATTAATACAGTAATTAGTAATTATAACATAGATACTATAAACGAATATTTGGATATGTTATTGGAAAATGAAATTACAGATGTTTCTTTCTCTTTAATAATGCCAACAGGCAGAGCAGCTGATAGTGAAATTAATCTAATAAATTTGAATAGTAGTCTTTGGAAACATAAAATTAAAAAAGCTAAAGAAAGTATACAACAATTTGCAATTAAATCATCATCTTCACAATATGTGTTCGGTGATGTTGTTACTTCAGAGGGCAAATTTATTTTAGAAAAAGATGAAATTCGAAAAGAATTAGGATTGGAGAGGTGTGGAGCTGGTTCTTATATTATAACTATATATTCAAATGGTGACTTAATTCCTTGTGTACATTTGAAAGATTTTTTTAGTAAAAGAAAGGTTTATTCCGAGTCTGTTTTTGAGAAACCATTGAAGGACATATGGGATAGCAATGCTCAATTTTTATTTATGAGAAATCTTAAAACTGGAAATAGTTGTTTACTTTGTGATTCTTATATTGATGGAACATGTGTAGGAGGTTGTCCAGCTATTTCTGATGCATTTTATAGCAGTATTTTGGATAAAGATCCCTATTGTCCTAAATGGGAAGTATAGCCAAAATATTGGAGGATAATTATGATAGAAGTAGATAATATAAAAAAGAGTTTTGTAATTCCTGTGAAGAAAGATGGGAGATTTTTAAAGAACCTTATGAGACGAGAATATATAAGAAAAGAAGCTGTTAAGGGCATTAGTTTCTCTATAGATAAAGGTGAGTTGATTGGATATATTGGCCTTAATGGTGCTGGAAAATCCACAACAATAAAGATGTTGTGTGGTATACTTAAGCCAGATTCAGGAAGTATTAAAGTAAATGGTTTAGATCCATTTGAAAATAGAAGAGAAAATAATATGAATATGGGAGTATTATTTGGGCAACGAGGACAACTATGGACGGATTTGCCAGTACAAGATTCATTTTTATTGCTAAAGAAGATTTATAATGTTTCTAATGAGGATTATAAAAAGAGGATAGAATTTTTAGATAATGAACTTAATATAGGAGAGATTATGAAAATCCCAGTAAGAAAACTTAGCTTAGGGCAAAGAATGAGATGTGAGTTTGCTGGAAGTCTTATCCACTGGCCAAGTATAATTTATTTAGATGAACCTACCATAGGGTTAGATATATTAACTAAGAAAAAAGCTTTGTCATTAATAAAGAAATTAAATGAAAAATGTGGAAAAACCATCATATTTACAACTCATAATATGCAGGATATTGAGGATTTATGTGACAGAGTGGTTTTAATTGATAATGGAAAAATAATCTATGATGGGAAAACTCAAAAATTAAAGGCTTCTTATACTAATCAAAAAATATTATCTATTACTTTTGATTATATTGGAAATAATGATAAAGAAAACTTGATAAAAGTATTAAAAAAATCTGGGAAGATATTAAACACTTGCAACAATAGTTTACAATTACTTATTAATGATGGAAAAATTCACAATATGAAGAATATTTTAAATGAAATAAATAAAGTTTGCGAAATAACTGATTATGATATATCTTCTATTAAATTTGAAAACGTAATAGAAAATATTTATACAATAGAAGCTAAATCATAGGGGTGAACCACATGAAGAGATTAAAAATATCTAAATATTTTGAGTGGTTAAAAATGGGAGCAAAAATACAGTTATTTGATCGTGGGATTCTTTTAGAGAATATATTTAATTTTATATTTCAGATATTCTTATCTTATTTTTTATGGAAAGGAATATATGGTAGTAATAAAATATTAAATGGACGGAATTTTCAACAAATGATAAATTATATAATTCTTAGTGTAGGAATATCTAATATTTTTGTATATCCCAATATTTATTTTATGTCAATGGATATAAAATCAGGAAATATCGCCTACACATTGCTTAAACCTATAGATTATCAAATGCAATTTATATTTAAAAATATAGGAATTGTACTTCCTATACTGGTAATATCAATTTTTTCAGTATTAGTATTTCAAATATTTATATTTAGTATAGACATGCCTGTTAATTTTATTTATTTTGTTATAAGTGTATTTTTGTCATTGTTGACTGTAATAACCTTTGATTTTATTTTAGGTATGGTTTGTTTTTGGACTGAGAATAGTTGGGGAGTATCTACTTTAGAATTTGCCATAGTATCTTTTTTTTCAGGCAGATTAATTCCTCTTGATTTTTTTCCTAAAAACTTTAGATATCTATTTATAGAAATACTCCCTTTCTCTGGAATAATTTATACTCCTATAGACATCTACCAGAATTATTGGAGTGCTAATGATTTTTTGATGTATTTGATTCAACAGAGTGCGTGGATTATTATATTATTATTAATAGGTAGATATATATTTAATATTGCAAGGAATCATGTATTTATAAATGGAGGTTAAAAAAACATGGGGAATTTTAGATATTATATATCTATTATAATTACTTTTATAAAGTTTAATATAAAGAAGCTTTCAGAATATAGGGTGGATTTTTATTTAGGAGTATTTTTATTATTAATTATACAATTTTTGAATTTGAGTTTTTTTTATTTAATATTTGATGCAGTACCTGAAATAGATGGTTGGAATTTGTATGAGATTTTACTAGTATATGGATTTTATACTCTTAACTGTGGATTTTTTATATTTTTATTTGGGAAATTGAGAAGTCTTAAAGCGTATTTGTACTCAGGTGAATTTGAGATAATGTTAACAAGACCAATACCACCAATTTTACACATTCTTATATCAGGATTTAATGAAGAATCTATATTTGAAATAATATTAGGATTCATTATTATATTTTATGCTATGAATAATTTAGGTATTTCGTTTAATTTTATAAATACAATAATTATTATTTTATTTATGATATTAGGAAGTCTAATTTTTGGAGCTATAGCAATTATTGCTGAATCTATTTTATTTTATACAAGACATAGTTTTACACCTATTGATAGTATTTTTTCCCTTGCTGAGTTTACTAAATATCCAATCTCAATATTTGGAATTGTATTTCAGAAAATTTTAACCTTTATTATACCTTTAGGATTTCTAAGCTACTATCCTGCAAATTATTTTTTAAATAAGGAAACTATAAAAGTAAATATTTTTTTTGCAGAAGGAGTTATTTTATGTATTCTAATTATTGTATCAAAAATATTTTTTAATAAAGGCCTTAAAAAATATGAAGGTAATGGAAATTAGTGTATATTTAAGTTAAAAAAATGCTCTTTTCTGTCTTATTCATGCAGGAAAGAGCATTTTTTCATATTGGTAGTTTATTCATTTAAATAGATGCTTCTTCTTTTTTATCTACTACATCGTAAAATAATTCGCTACTATATCTTATCATTCCATATTTTTGACCTTGCATTTCAGCAAGTATTTTCAACTCTTTGCCTGAGATTTCAACAGGCTCTTCCACTTCCTTTTTTTTCTTATTTCTTACTGTACAGCTGTAAATTGCATCGTCTTCTAGCTCTTCAACCTCTATTCCTAAATGTCTTAGTTTTTTAGAAAACAATACTTTTCACCCCCTGTTTTATATTTACCCCATTGCATATATAATACCATATTATAGGATTATTTTAAGTTGTTATTCACAATTTTAAGAAAAATACTAAAATAAAAAAAGAGCTATTTTACTAGCTCTTTTAAAACCTTAGAGACACACTCAAAAGAATATCCCCTTCTTTGAAGATATCCACCTAATTTTCTGTAGATAGCATTTTTATCATCATTTTTATAAGATTTAACTTTTTTTGTGGCTAATTCCATAGCTCTTTCATATTCGTTGTCAGAATATTTTTCTACTATTTCACTTGCTATGCTTTCATCTACACCTTTATTTTGTAATTCATGTTTTATTCTATAACTTCCTAGTTTTTTCAATCTGATTTTTTCTTCAGTGTAAATTTCCGCAAATCTTCTATCATCTATAAAATTATACTTTTTCAAATAAGCTAAGGTTTCATTAATTACTTCCTCATCGAAACCTTTTTTGATCATTTTATCCACAATTTCCTTTTCTGTTCTTGATCTATGAGATAAAAACTTTAATGCATAATCATTGGCACTATTTTGTTCTTCAGATTTTAGTACGTTTTCGATATAAGATTCATCTATTTCCATATCTTTTTTTAAATTATATTTATATGCTATTTCCAAATCCAATCCAAAGGCAAATTCACCATCTAAGTATATATTTACTCTATCCTTATTGTTTTGAGGTTTTATTTTTGTTATTTTCATAAAAAAATCCTTTCATGAGGTGATATTTTAAGCAAAGTATATTAGAATATAATATATAGTATATATTATCATAAAATTAAACTATAGTCGAAAATCTTTATTATTAAACAATTATTAGGGTATAAAAGTAAATAGTAGAAAATTAAGGAGACCGATGAAATGAAAAAAGATAAGATCATATTTTTTGTTATTAGCACTATATTAGGTGTTTTAATTGGATTTCAGTTTAATACTGTAGATAGTGTAAAAGAAGCTAGTATGGCTCCTGGAAAGGAAGGAGAAAAAATAGCCTTAAGAATTGAAAAAATGAGTCAAGAAAAAGAAAGCTTAGAAGAAGAAATAAAAGAACGTAATAATCTATTGAAGAAATATGAAAAAAATATAATAGATGAAAAAACAAAAGGATTGATAAAAGAAACAGAGAAATATAAAATGATATCTGGATATGAAGAAATAGAGGGACCGGGAATTACAATTGAAATTAATGATTTGTATGATGATTATTTATATTATTCTGATGACCAAGTATTGGTAGAAAAAAAGGAATTGTTGACTTTTATTGTTAATATTTTAAGAATGGCAAATGCAGAAGCTATTTCAATCAATGATCTTCGTATTACAGGATATACAGAAATAGAAGTAGCAGGAAGACATTTTGAAATAAACGGAGTATCTACAAATACACCATTTTCAATAAAAGTAATTGGAAATCAAAGCGATCTATATAAAATAACAGAGCATTTAGTTGATGATGAATATTTTGGCATAAAAATAACGAAAAGTAACAATATAACTATACCAAAATCCAATAAACTAATTGAATTTAAAAATGCAGAACCTATAATTGAAGGAAGTAAATAAAAGTAATAAAACTTATAATTCGATTTAAAATGAGTAAATTCTAAATAATCGACAAGTTGACAATGAAATTTTTATATAGTAATATATACCTGTAATTAAATAGATTCTATGGTTGCTTATGCAATAATAGGGAATAAGGTTAGAGACCTTAACAGCCCCCGCTACTGTAAAAGCTACTGATACTCTGGGGATATCACTGAAATATAATTTTGGGAAGATAAGGGTATTGGGTTAGAAGCTTTAAGTCAGGAGACCTGTCATAGATGTAACGGAAAGCTAATTTCGGTGGGAAATTAAGCGTACGATTATATATTTTTGAAAATTTGTTTTTCATTTATTTAAATATCTTATGCTAAAAATCCTACTGTGTAGGATTTTTTTATTTTCCAAGAAAGTATGTAGATAGTGCTCGTTATAATTGATACAAAATTATGAATATTCAAATAACATAACAATGCAACTGAAAGGGGAAAAAGTAGATGGCAAAGGGTAGAATATTGGTTTAGAATTATGAAAATATTATTTTAACATTTTAAAATTTTAACTTTATATCAAAGAAAGCCAAAGATTTATTTATAGGGCAGGATAATACAGATTATCCTATTAAATTAGGTGAGAATCCTGAACAGATGCGCTACCGTGATAATCTTATTAGAAATAAAGGTTTAGTCGGAAATAGTTTCTTTGATAGCAGAAAACAAATCTAATACATTAGCTTTGTTTTGAGTAAAGTTCTATAGCATAAATAGAGCTTCTGTTTTAAGTGATTAATTACTTAGAACAGGAGCTTTTTTATTATAAATTTAAGGAGGGATTATAATATTTCAAAATTAGAGATGCTACATTTTAAACAATAAATTGAAAGGTGAGTGAAAAAATGAGAAAACAGTCAAAATTATTTAAACGTATTTTGACCATGGCAATTATTATGTCTATGGTGTTAACGAGTTTTATAGGCGTTTTTGCTGAAGGAGAAAATTTAGAAGGGCAAAAAGAAGTAAAAGGATATGTAACTATCTCTGTTGAGAAATTTTCATTAGGATTAGGTTATATAAGAGAACCTGTAAAAGTTCCTTTTTATGAAGGAGATACTGTAGCTGATCTGACTATAAAGGTAATTGGCGAAGAGAATGCTCATTATAAAGGGAATGGCCAGGAAGGTTTTTGGTTAAATGATGTAAAAGATAATGAAATAAGAGAACCAAATTGGCCTCAACATATATTAGATCACACATCTCCGGGGATACTTGATGAAGTTGGACGTATTGAGCCAGATTGGCTAAGTCAATATGATTATAATCCTGAAGCCTCAGGCTGGATGTATTGTGTTAATGGTAAATTTCCAGATACTATTGCTTCTGGAGTTAAACCAAAAGATGGAGATGTTATTAGATGGCAATTTACGATAGTAGGACTTGGTCGAGATATAGGCGCTAATCCTGAAGGAAGTGGAAATGCAGATTCATGGGGAGCAGATTTTATATCTATAGCTAATAAGGATGGACTTACAAGACTAGTTAGTGAAGTAAATAGTTCGGAAGAAAAAGATGAACTTCTTAAGAATGAAGGAATAAAAGCAGCATATGATAACGCAAAGAAACAACTAGAAGATATAGCAAGTTCCCAAGAAAATGTTGATAATGCATTGGGTAAACTTCAAACTGCAATTAAAAATTCCGAAAAACCAGAATTAGATAAATCTAAGTTAGAAGAGGCAATATCAAAAGGAAAAAAAGTAGATTTAGAAAATAAAACAGAAGAAAGTGTAACGGCTTTAAATGAAGCAATAGAAAAGGGTAAGGAAGTACTTGTAAAAGATAGGACAACACAAAAAGAAATAGATATTGTAGTTAAAGCCATAGAAGCTGCAATTGAGAATTTAAAATCAGAGCCATTAGAAAAGCCAGGAAATAATGGAGAATTGGATAAACCAATAGAAGTAGGTACAACATTAAACTGGCCACAATTCATGGGAAATCTAGAACTTCAAGGAGTATCTGATGCAAAGACTCCAAGAACTAGCGAGGAAATGGTACTAAAATGGAAATATACTGAATCTAGGGGAGAAGGCGATTGGGTGACTACCCCAGGTACTCCTATTATAGTAGGGGATTATACATATTGTTATATATATGAAAAACTTATTAAATTTGATACTAGTACTGGAAAAATAGTAAAAACTGCACCAGCTCCAGGAGATGCCGCATTTTTCATAAACTTGGCTTATGGTGACGGTAAGATTTTTGTTCCTAGACATGTTACTAGAAAAAATGGGGTGAAAGGAAAGACATATTTAATTGCATATGATGCAGATACTTTAGAACAATTATTTGTTACCGATTCAATAGCAGATGGTGCACAAATTCAAGCACAGGTATTTTATAATGATGGTTATGTATATACTGGACCAAGGGATAGAAATGGGAAATTTGCGGCTTTTAAAACTACTGATGTAGATACTTCAAAATCAGATGAAGTTGTAGAAGCAGCATGGACTATAGAAACAAATACAATGTTAGGATTCGGAACAAATGCAGGTCCTGCATTTGTAAATGGAGCAATTATATTTGCAGATCAAGGTAAGATAAGAAGAGAAGGAAGTAAAGTATGGTCTGTAGATGCAAAAACAGGAGAAGTAATTGATTCCATAATTTTACCAAATAAAGAAGTGGTTTCATCTACTATTGTATACTATCCAAAGAATAATCGTATATATATTTCAGCTAGTGGTCCAGGAAGTGAAGGAGCTGTAGTACGTTCATATGAGGTGAATAGTAATGGTTCTTTTAATAAAAATAGCATGAAGGCATATATTTCTGATGTTGATGGCGGTGGAACTCAGTCAAGTCCAGTCATATACAATGATAGGTTGTATCTTGGTGGTGGTGGACGTACTATGGGTAGTGCAGAGCCGTTTCATGTAATTGATGCAAACACTATGGAGGAAATTTATAGAATAGATGAAATTATAACCAAAGGAACTCCTATATTGACTACAGCTTATTCTACAAAAGAAAATAATCAAGAAGTATATATTTATCTTATTCCCTATGCACCAGATCAAGAAAGCGATACTTCTATAATGTATATTGTCAGAGATAGTATAGGTCAAACAGAACCTAAGTATGAAAAAATTATAAATGTAGGGGAAAAACAATATGCTTCACAAAGTGTAGCAATTTCACCTAATGGAGATATGGTATTCTATAATGATGCTAGAATTCTTTATAATTATGGAAATAAAAACAATACTATTATAGGTGCTCAAGATATTGTAAATCAGATTGAACGATTACCAGAGCTAGCTGGTGCTCCATATTATAATAGCTTTGAAATCAAGCGTATATTTGAACGTTATAATGCTTTAAGTGATAAAGAAAAAGCCAGGGTAAGTAATTTTGATAAATTAGGAAAAATATTAGAAAATGTTGATCCAGTAGAATATTTAATAAAAGGAATTGATTCATTACCGCAATTAGAAGAAATAACATTAGATGACCAAGGCAGGATCCTATCCTTAAAAGCATTTTATGATAGATTATCAGATGAAGAGAAAGCTAAGGTTACAAATGCAGATAAATTACTTAAGACTATTGCAAAAGTAGAAGAATTACAAGATTATATTTCTGCAAAGGGAGTTATTGAAGCGATAGATAAGATAAAACCTGTAGACAAGATTACTTCTGTGGATAATACTTTAATACTATCCACAAGAACTAGATACGATGAATTAAGTGATAGAGCAAAAAAATTAGTAACAAATCTTTCGAAACTAGAAAAGGCAGAGGAAAAACTAAAAAAGGTACTAGATCAAATACAAAAAGTAGACGAGCTTATTAAAAGTACATTAGTTGGTGAGCCAATTACTGCTAATAGCAAACCATTAATAGACAGTGTAGACAAAGCTATTGAAGGTCTTACTCCGGAAGACTTAAATACTATTACTAGTTATGAGCAGTACTTTATTCCAGCTAAGATTGATTATATAAATGCATTAATTAATGAAAAACTAATGGATGAGCACAAAAAGGTTACTGTGAATAAAGATAATATAGACAAGATAAAAGATATTATAGATGAGGTAGAAACTCATTATAAATCTATACCAGAATCGGAGCTAAAATATATCGAAAACTATAAATTTATTCCTGAAATATTAGAAGACATAGAAAACTTTAGTAAAGACAAAGAACAATCGCTAAACAAAGATTCAATTAGAGACAAAGATAATAAAGACAATAAAGACAATGGCAATATAAAACATAATAAACAAAACAACAATCAACCTAGAGCTAATAATGACAGTTTACCTAAAACTGGTTCGAAAAATTATACATTTATTGCTGTAGCTTTAATATTAACAGGAATATTACTAATTGTATATAGAAGTAAAAGTTGCATTAAAGAACAATAATTTATAGAGTGAGAGATCATTCTAAAATGATCTCTCCTAAATAATTATTATGAGGGGATAGTTATGAAGAAAAAAAGAATACGAAAGATAGTATTGGCCAGTATATTAGCTGTTTTTATAGTAAGTGGACTTTACACACTGTCTATTGAACCATCAGATTATAAGGAAACTATTTCTAAACATGTAAAAGAAGCAAATACATTGTTGAAAGAAGCAAATGTGGGAAATGATGAAGGTGACTATTCAAAAGATACTATTATCAAGATGAAAAATAGTATTAAGGAAGCTAAAGCTTTAATTGAAGAAGAAGCACCTGTTATTGATAAACTTAGGGAACAAGATAAGAAAATTAAAGAAGATATTAAAAAATTCAAAAATTCTTATAATAAAAATTGTTTATCTAAGGAAGATGTAAAAAAACTAAAGGAAGAAAAAAAGTCTTTTAGTGAAGAAATTAATTTAGACAATAACAAAAAAGTAGAGTGGCAGATATCAGGAAGGAAGATTAAGAAAATAGAGCCAATAAATTTGGATATAGAAATTGATACAGTACATAAAAGTTCTATTAAGCAAATTGCTAAGGACAATAATATGGATATATCTATATTATCTTTCCGACATAATGGAAAGTTGCCACTAAAGTCTAGAATTAAAATTCAATCATCATTGGATAAGGGAAAGAAATATTTATACAAATATGATGAAAATTCTAATCAACTAATTTATGAATCTGAATTGAAGTTTAAAAATGATAGAACTGTATTGAATATTGATCAAGGTGGAGATTGGATATTATCTAATGTGAAAATTGAATTAGCAAAAGATAATAAAACCAAGGAAAAAGATAAGAAAGAAGATGATCATAAATCATCTAAAGATAAAGAAGAAAACTCTGAAGAAGATGATGATAAGTCTAATATTGTAGATTTTGAGGAAAATAAGAACAATGTAGATAAAAAAGACAAAAATGAAGTAAGCACTAATGAAGACAAAAATACTAATAACAATACTGATAAATTAACAACAAATAAAAGAGATACTCAAAGCAATTCCCCAAATTCAGGAGGTTTTCAAAAGAAATATTGCATTATAGAAATTCGTTGCGATACAATATTGAGTAATATGGATAGGCTTCCAAAAGGAAAGGAAGGATATATTCCCAAAAATGGTGTAATTTTAGCACCAACAAAAATTGAAATAAAAGAAGGAGAAAATGTATTTGATGTACTAAAACGTGTGACTAGAAGTAAGGGAATTCAAATGGAATTTAGAAATGATCCATTATATAGTGGGGCGTATGTGGAAGGAATAAATCATTTATATGAATTTGATGGAGGAGAGTTAAGTGGATGGATGTATAAAGTGAATGGGTGGTTTCCAAATTACGGATGTAGCCAATATTATGTTAAAGAAAATGATTATATATCTTGGAACTATACTTGTAATTTAGGTAAAGATGTAGGGGATCAGGATTATTGGAAATACAATAATGAGTAAAGGAGGCTTCGAGTATGGAAACAGGTTTTAAAACATATCATCCCATTGTGAACTTTTGTTATTTCTTAGCGGTAATTGTATTTACAATGATTTCGATGCATCCTATATTTCTTGTAATAACATTATTTGCTTCTTTTACTTACTCTATTGTTTTGAATGAACTATCATCATTAAAATTTAATCTCAAGTTTTTAATGCCTATATTAATAATTATGGCTATAATAAATCCATTATTTGTCCATAAAGGAGTTACTGTGCTTTTTTACTTAAACGGAAATGCTATAACTTTAGAAGCAATAATATATGGTATAGCTTCAGGAACTATGATGATAAGTGTTTTGATGTGGTTCAGATCTTTTAACGATATAATGGATTCGGATAAGGTTATATATATATTTGGAAGATTATCTCCCTCACTTTCTTTAATTCTATCAATGACATTTAGATTTATTCCACTTTTTAAAGAACAATTTAAAGAAATATCGGAGGCACAAAAAAATATTGGAAGAGGATTTTCTCAAGGTGGAATATTTAAAAGAGCTAAGCAGTTTATGAGAGAATTTTCAATACTTATAACATGGTCAATGGAGAATTCTATTGAAACTTCAGATTCTATGAGGGCTAGGGGGTATGGTCTTCCTCATCGTTCAAGTTTTAGTATATATCGTTTTGATAGAAGAGATGCTATAGCTTTAGCTATAATAGCATCTCTGTCCATCATTATTGTATTGGGCTGTCATTTTGATATGAACAATATAGTATATTATCCAGCTATTATTATTGGAGATATAACTCTGCTATCTATAATTGTATATTTAGCATATTTTGCTTTACTTATGATACCTATAATAGTTGACTTATTGGAGGAATATAAATGGAAATCATTAATTTCAATGATGTAAGTTTTTTATATCCATTATGTAAAAAAAAGGCAATCAAGAATTTAAATATTAAAATATACCCTTCAGAGTTTATTGTGGTTTGTGGAAAATCAGGTTGTGGCAAAAGTACGCTTCTTCGTTTAATGAAACAAGAATTAGCACCAGATGGAGATTTATTGGGAGAAGTACTTTATAATGGTCTATCCATAGAAGAGTTAAGTCCTTTTGTTAGTGCGTCGGAAATCGGATTTGTCCATCAAAGTCCAGAAAAACAAATTGTGACTGATAAGGTATGGCATGAACTTGCTTTTGGATTAGAGAGTTTGGGAATAGATAATAAAATAATTAGGAATCGTGTTGCTGAGATGGCGAGTTTTTTTGGTATACAAACATGGTTTAGGAAAAGTATTTTTGAATTATCAGGTGGACAAAAACAGATATTAAATCTTGCATCAGTTATGGCAATGCACCCTAAAGTTCTTATATTGGACGAACCTACTTCTCAACTGGATCCAATAGCATCTACAGAGTTTATATCAACTTTAAGAAAGATAAATTTAGAGTTAGGCACTACTATTATATTATCAGAACATAGACTAGAGGAGGTTTTTCCTATAGCAGATAAGGTTCTTTTAATGGAAGAAGGAGAAGCTGAAGTTTATGGTACTCCTTTAGAGGTAGGAGATTTTCTGAGTTCAAAATATGAAGAACATCCTATGTATGAAGGTCTTCCAACAGCTATGAAGGTATACTCTAAAGTATGTCCAGAAGGAGATTGTCCTATAACGGTAAGGGATGGAAAGATATGGCTCACGGATCTATTGGGGAATGAGCTAAGGATAAAAAAGATAAATTCTGAGGAAAATTCTTATAAAAAAGAGCCTATTATACAAATAAAGGATGTATGGTTTAGGTACAGCAAAAATGGAAACGATGTGATAAGAGATTTATCACTTACTGTAAATAAAGGAGAGTTATTTGCTATAATAGGGGGGAATGGGGTAGGTAAAAGTACACTTTTAAAACTTATTACGGGTACAAATAGGGCTTATAGAGGTAAGGTAATAATAAATGACAAAGAAATAAAAAAATACAAGTATAATGAATTATTTACAGAAAATCTATGTATGTTACCTCAGAATCCTAAGGCTTTGTTTACAGAAGTAAGTGCTTTAGAAGAATTGCTAGATATGGTTGAAGATAGCAAGGGTACAGATGATGAAAAGCTTAATAGGGCTAAAGATATGTTAGAATGTTTGGGCTTATCGCATTTATCTGATATGCATTCATATGATTTAAGCGGAGGAGAACAGCAGAGACTTGCATTAGGTAAAGTTTTATTATTAAATCCTAAAATATTATTGTTGGACGAGCCTACAAAAGGATTGGATCCTTTCTATAAAAAAGTTTTAGCTAAAATTTTTAAAGAGCTTCAAGAAGAGGGAGTTACTATAGTTATGGTTAGTCATGATATAGAGTTCTGTGCTAGACATTTTGATAGATGCGCCATGTTATTTGATGGAACTGTGATTTCGGAGGATACGCCACGAGAGCTTTTTAGTAGTAATAGCTTTTATACTACAGCTTCAAATCGCATGTCTAAACATCTATTTAAAAATGCAATAACTTGTGAGGATGTGATTCAATTATGCGAACAAAATATGATCCAAAACGTTATGAGTTAGCACATAAAAAAAGAACAATTGTATCAGCCTTCATTATATTTATTATTATTCCAATTACTATATTTATAGGAATTAAATATTTAGAAGATAGACGATATAAGCTTATAGGAATGTTTATCATATTTTATACTATGTTACCGTTTTTTATGGTATTTGAAAGAAGACGTCCTAAAGCGAGAGAATTAGTAATGATAGCTGTCATGTCTGCATTGACTGCTGTTGGAAATTTGATGTGTTTTATGATTACACCTTTTCAACCAGGAACGGCTATGGTTATTTTGTCAGGCATATCTTTTGGAGCAGAAGCTGGTTTTTTAGTAGGAGCTATTGCAAGATTTGTTGTTAATTTTTTTGCAGGTCATGGCCCTTGGACTCCATGGCAAATGTTTTGTTGGGGTATATTGGGATTTTTATCAGGATTAATATTCAACAAGGCTGAGGTAGACAAAGTAAAATCAAGAAATTTTCAAATTATAATTGGTCCATTGCTAAGTATAATAGTATCTATAGCGATAGGTTATGGCATATATACTTATGCTAAGTCGTCAGGAACTTTTTTTGGATGGTGGTTGTATGCTTTTGGTGCAATAGGTCTTGTTATTGGACTTCTCATACAAAGAAAGAGGTTACCTATAGATGATATTACCTTATCTATATTTGGTTTTCTAGCAACTTTTATAATATATGGTGGAATAATGAATATTGCTACTATGGTGATGGCTAGTGCAATACCGTCATCAAATGTTACTATGAGTTTTAAATCTTTAGCTATACTTTATATATCAGGAGTTCCATATGACTCTGTCCATGGCTTTGGCACAGCTTTTTTCTTATTTGCATTTGGAGAAAGAATGATAAAGAAAATGGAAAGAGTAAAAATAAAGTATAGATTATATGTTTAGTTAGTATATATCTATAAATAATCAACAAGTTGACAATAAAAATTTTATATAGTAATATATACCTATAATTAAATAGATTCTATGGTTGCTTATGCAATAATAGGGAATAAGGTGAGAGACCTTAACAGCCCCCGCTACTGTAAAAGCTACTTATACTCTGATAATATCACTGAAATATAATTTTGGGAAGATAAGGGTATTGGGTTAGAAGCTTTAAGTCAGGAGACCTGCCATAGATATAACGGAAAGCTAATTTCGGTGGGAAATTAAGCGTACGATTATATATTTTTGAAAAATTATTTTTCATTTATTTAAATATGTTATGCTAAAAATCCTACTGTGTAGGATTTTTTTTATTTTCTAAGACAATATATAGATAGTATTCAATACAGTAGATATAAAATTATGAATGTTCAAATGATGTAACAATGCAACTGAAAGGGGAAAAAGTGGATGGCAAAGAGTAGGATACAGGTTTGGAATTCTGAAAATATTATTTTTACATTAGATAAGAATAGAGCAAAACAATATAAGGAAGAAATTGTTGATATAAACGAAAAATATGTGAGAATATCAAACAATGCTTTTGAAAGAAATGTAAAAATAAAAAAAGTTGTTTTGCCAGATACTCTTGTCCTAATTGGTAAGAATGCTTTTAAGGAATGTAAATCTTTAAAAAAAATATATATACCAGAGTCTGTAAAAACTATTGAGGAAGGAGCTTTTAGAGAATGTGTAAGTTTGAAAACTGTTAAACTTCCAGATGGAATGGACAAGCTAAATAAAAACATATTTAAAGGCTGTAATAATTTAAAAAAAGTCTTTATTTCTACAGAAAGTGAAATAAAGATTCTAGATTCTGATATTTTTAATAACTGTGAAAAATTAGAGAACATTCAATTGCCGAAAGCTATAAAAAGAATTGAATTCCGTTCTTTTTATAGAACAAAATCATTAAAGAAAATTATATTACCAAAAGATTTAGAGTACATAGGTAAAGAAGCTTTTTATTTATCAGGAATAGAAAATATTGAGATACCAGATAAGGTCAAAGAAATAGATGATTCTGCTTTTAAAAATTGCAAATATATTGTAGGTGTTAGAATACCTGAAAATGTAAAAAGAATTGGTAAAGATGCATTTAGCGGGTGTAGAAGATTGAAAACTATAGAAATACCTCATGATTTAGAAGACATTGGGGATAAAATTGTGAATCTACATACAACTGTAAGGTGTAAAGAAGGATCAAATCTAGATAATTATTGTGAAAAGCTCGGTATCAAAACCGAATATATTTAACAATTTAACTTTAAATCAAAGAAAGCCACAATTTTATTTATAAGGCAGGATAATACATATTATCCTATTAAATCAGGTGAGAATCCTGAACAGATGCGCTACCGTGATAATCTTATTAGGATAAAGGTTTAGTCGGAAATATTTTCTTTGGGAACAGGACAAGTCTAAATAACAAATTAGATTTGTTTTAGGTAAAGTTCTACAGCACAAATAGAGCTTCTGTTTTAAGTGATTAATTACTTAGAACAGGAGCTTTTTTATTATAAAATTAGGGAGGGTTTTATATTGAAAAATAAGAGTATAAGAAAATGTTTATCTTTCTTGATGGCATTTACAATGATCTTTTCAACAATAAGTTTTTCATTTGCAGAAGGATTAGAAGCAGACAAAGACACAGTAAAATTAGATAAAGAAGAAATAGAACTTGGGGAAACCTTGACATTAAAAATTCATATTGCAGACTATAAACCAGCAATAAATTCAACAGATGTTCATGCAAAAGCGTTTATGTATAAGAATGGCAAAATGGTAAAGGATGGGAGAAGACCATGGCAAATAGGAGTAGTAAATGATGATATAAATGAAAATGGTGATGGGGAAATAGGAATATCAATACCAGAAAGCTATGGAATTGGAGAATATGAAATAGAAGTACAATGGATGAATTCTTTAACTAAAACAACAAAACTATCTTTTACAGTAAAAGAAGTAGAACCAAATATATTTGAATTTAATAAAGAAACAGGTACTATTACAAAATATACTGGTTCTAGCAAAGATGTAACTATACCAGAAGAAATTGATGGAGTTAAAGTTAAAAAAATTGGTAGTGGAGTTTTTGCAAGTAAGGAATTAGAATCTGTAACTATTTTAAATGGCATAGAAAAAATAGGAGAGCGTGCTTTTTTAGGAAATCAATTGAAATCAGTTGAAATCCCAGATAGTGTTACATATATTGATAAGTTAGCTTTTGCAGGCAATGAATTGACTAATGTTAAGTTTTCAAAGATTTTAACATCTATCGGAGTTGAAGCTTTTAAGGATAATAAGTTGGAAGAAGTTGAAATCCCTAATAGTGTAAAAAATATTGATAGAAGTGCATTTCAAAACAATAAATTAACAAAAGCTAATATTCCAGATAATTTAGAAGGTATAGGTTACCATGCATTTGCAAATAATCAGTTAGAGAAAGTGACTATACCGGGAAGTCTTAAAAAAGTTGATAATCATGCATTTGCAGATAATCAAATAAAAGAGCTTGCTATACAAGATGGTGTGGAAATCTTGTATTGGAGTGCTTTTGCTAACAATCAATTAACAGAAGTTAATATTCCAAGTAGTGTTATAACTATTGCAAGTGGTGCTTTTAATAATAATCAATTAACCAAAATTAATATTCCAAGTAGTGTTGAAACTATTGAAGAAGAAGCTTTTAGCAATAATAGGATTTTACAAGGAAATGCCCTTATAGATAATCATGAAAAAGATGTAGATATAGAAGAGGGAGCATTTTATAACAATGGTACTGATGGAAAAACAGAAATTACACCAATATTTTTAAAAGATCAAGTTATGGATGGGACTCCAACTATTGAAACTACTTTAAAAAGTATGACTACAAAAGCAGACAAGATTACTTTTGATCTATGGGCAAAAGACCATAGTGGAAATAAAATAAGTACTTCAAATGTTAAAGCTACAAATAATGGAAAACCGGTTGGTATTAATTGGGATGATGAGGAAAAGACTAGCTATACCTTAAATTTAGAAATAGGAACAAACAATGTTGAGATTAAAGTTAATTATAATGGAAAAGATTATGTAGAAAATTATACTTTAATTCGTGAAGAAGCAGAAGATGGGGAAGTAATAGGTACATTTACTTTTAGTATGGAGGCTTCTACGGTAGGTTTAGGATATTTAATAGAACCTATTCAAGTTAATATTCATAAAGGAAGGAATGCGGCTCAAGAATTAGATGAAATAATAAGAACACATGGATATAAATATGAAAAAACAGGGAGTCTTGAAAGTAGCTTTTATTTAGCAACTCTTTTAGATGGTGAAAATAAAATTTATAAAGTTAAACCTAGAATTCCAGATGAATTAAAAAGAAAGTTAGAAGAAAACAGTGTTCCATATGACGAGGAAGATTATAATCCAGAATGGGGATTAGGCGAATTTGACTTTAATTTTATGTCAGGATGGATGTATGCAGTAAACAATGTATTTCCAAATGTCGGATTTGCAGATAAATATCTTCAAGACGGAGACGTAATGCGTGTACAATTTACATTAGCTTATGGCAATGATATTGGTGGCGCAGATGCCATGGGTGGAGGATATGAGAACAATATGTTCCCTAAAGTTAATAAAGATGAATTGACTAAAAAAGTAGCAGAAATAAATAGTAATAGTAGAAAAGAAGAATATTTAAAAGTAAAACGAGTTAAGGATGCTTATGATGAATCTATTAGAGTTCTACAAGCATTTGGAGTTTCTCAAGAAGAAATTGATAAAACTTTAGAAAATTTAGAAACAGCTATAAACAATGTATCACAAGTAGTATCAGTAAAAGAAATAGAAGAAATAGAAGTAGACTATGGAACAAGCAAAGAAGAAGTAATAGAAAAATTACCAACAAAAATTACATTAAACTTAAGCAATGGAACTAAAGAAGAAGTAGATGTAACTTGGACAAGTGAAGAATATGCTGAAAACAAAGCAGGAGATTATACATTTGCAGGAAGCTATGAATTGCCAGAAGGAGTGATAGGAAAGAAACCAGAAGTAAATGTAAAAGTAACAGTAAAAGAAGAAGTAATAACAATAAAAGAAATATCTCAAATAGAAGAAATAGAAGTAAACTATGGAACAAGTAAAGAAGAAGTAATAGAAAAATTACCAATAAAAATTACATTAAACTTAAGCAATGGAACTAAAGAAGAAGTAGATATAACTTGGACAAGTGAAGAATATGCTGAAAACAAAGCAGGAGATTATACATTTGTAGGAAGCTATGAATTGCCAGAAGGAGTAACAGGAAAGAAACCAGAAGTAAATGTAAAAGTAACAGTAAAAGAAGAACCAGTACCAGAAGTAGACAAGTCAAAACTAGAAGAAATACTAAAATCAGTTGAAGGTTTAGAAACAGAAGGTAAGACAGAAGAAAGTGTGAAAGCTTTAGAAGAAGCAATATCATTAGGAAAAGAAATTCTTGTTAAAGAAGAAGTAACACAAGAAGAAGTAACACAAGAAGAAGTAGATAATGCAGTAAAGGCAATAAAAACAGCAATATCTAACTTAGAAGATAAAGAAGAACCTGTTAAGCCAACTGAACCAAATGATAAGGACTCAGAAAAACCAATAAAACCAACTAAGCCAAATAAACCAAATAAACCAGGAACAATAGATAAAGTAGATAATAAACCAACTAAACCTAAAGTAGAAGATAAACCAGCTAAAACATCACTTCCTAAAACAGGACAATCTTCTATGTTGTGGTTAAGTATTTTAGGAATGATCCTATTAGCAGTTGGGGCAAACCTATGGATAAATAAAAGAAAAGAAAAAGAGGCATAAATCTCTTAGTTGTTATTTATAATTTTGTATTTTAAAACAATTTAACTTTATATAAAAAGAAAGCCAAATTAATTTATATTAGGCAAGATATATATTATTATCTTTCTGGAATCAGGTGATAATCCTGAGCAGATGCGCTACCGTAAGATTATAGTAATTAATTATAATTAAGTCGGGAACAGATTCTTTGGAATGGAGAACGAGCCACGCAAATAGGCTTTGTTTTAAGTAAAGTTTTACAGCATATATAGAGCTTCCATTGAGAATGAATTTATTTTTGATGGAAGCTTTTTATTATAAAAAAACTTTAATATATATATAATGTTTTATAAATATTTTAAACATAATGAAAGGAGAGATTTGAGTTGAAACAAGATACTAAAAGATTTTTATCTCTTATAATTGTTTTTGCAATGACTCTTTCAACTGTAAGTTTTTCATTTGCAGAAACATTAGCAGCAGATAAAAGTACATTGGAATTAGACAAAGAAGAAGTATTACCAGGAGAAACATTGACGTTAAAGATGCATTTAGCGGACTTTGAACCATCAGGAGGTTCATCAGGTGGTCCTCCAATAAGTGTATGTAATGTACATATATATAAAGAGGGCGAAATGCTAAATATTAATGGAAGACCAAGAGTAGCTATATTTGAAAAGGATGTAGATTCAAATGGAGATGCAGAACTAAAGATAAATATTCCAGAAGAATTTGAACCAGGAGAATATCAATTACAAACAACGTTTTTAGGAGCAGAAGGTAGTCCTGAAGTAAAACTACCATTTACAGTAAAAGCAGCAGATAAAAGTACAGCAGAACTAGACAAAACAAAAATAATAGCGGGAGACTATTTTGATTCATTAAAGTTAAAAGTACATTTAGCAGGTTTTAAACCATCAGAAAACGTACCAGATGGTGTGCCAATGAGTGCTTGTACCGTGCGAATGTATAAAACTGATTCTGATACAGAAGTATGGTCAGGTTCTATACTTGAAAAAGATGTGGATTCAAATGGAGATGCAGAATTAGAGATAGCTATACCCCAGGAATTTGAAGGTGGGGAATATGAGTTACATGCAATTTTATTTGGGGCAACAGATATCCCAACAATAAAACTACCTTTCAAAGTAATAGCATATTCAAGTATTGCCAAGGTTGAATTTGAAGAAGAAATAGAATATGGAGAAATAGATAGTGATGTAATTGATTCATTTTACATAGGTCCTAAATATCTCCATGGTGAGTTTATGAGAGATGGAAAAATAGAAGTAAAGTTAAATGGTGAAAAGTTAGAGTATTCAAGTATAAATTCAGGGGCATATGGAAATGGTCGTCATATATATAAGAATGTACGTTTTACTAAACATGATAACGTACTTGAAGTTAAGGTTTTTGACTCAGAAGGTAATCAATTAAAAGTTAAAGACGATTATGGAGAATATGTAGATACATTAATTAAACATGTAATAAATACCAGTAGATTCGAAGATGATGAAGAACCGCTTGAAATCAAAAATGTGGTTTATTATGACAGCAATGAAGATGGAAAAATTGGGAATGGGGATAAATTAGTTATTTCCTTTAATAAAGAAATAAAGTTATCAGAAGATTTAGGAACAAGTAAACTTTTTGATGCAGGAACAATAAAATTAACAGATGAAGTAAAGGTTGATGGATTTGATTTAACAATAGGGGTTGCAGATAGTCCTAGTGCTAGTTTTTATAATAAGGAAAATCATATAAAATCAGGAATTAATATTTCATCTATTACTGATTTAAATGGAAATTCAATAAAGATGCCTAAAGATGGAATAAAGGTACAAGTTCCTAAAGTTGATAAATTAAAGATAGTAGAGGCAGAAGTAGTTAAAGATAAAGGAAATAGCAGTGATAAGTTTGAAATAGAAGACAAAATAGTATTTAAAACAAATAGACCAGTAAATGCACTAGAGGAAATGGTTCCAGGGAATTTTATATTATATAAAGAGAATGACAGAGTAGGATTTATGGGAGATATTGAAGAATATGTAAAGTCAAGTGATGGTGGAAAAGAAATAACGTTAACAGTGTCAAAACTAGACAAAGATTGGCTAGAATCTAAAATAGAAGATTTTAAAACCTTCAGCGTAGAAAAAGTAGAACATAATTCAGCATTTGCGGATGCTTATGGAAATGTATTAGATACATCAGAAACTAAAGGGATAGAGCTTAAATTTAAAGACAAAGAAGCTCCAAAGATAGGAGTAGAAGGGCTAATAGATGGACAAAGAGTATTAATACCAGATGTTGATTTTAAAGTTAAAGTTACGGATAATATTGATTTAGATATAGAACCTATAGTTAAATTAAATGAAGAAATTATAACAGGAACTAATGGAGAATATAAAGTAGTATTAGAAGATGGAGAAAATACAATTACTATAGAAGCAACAGATGTGGCAGGAAATAAATCTGATATAACATATAAATTGATATATAAAGTAAAAACAAAAGGGGAAATAACTGCTGAAATAGATAAAGCATTACCTGATGCAGTAGCTTATGCTACAGTAAATAATTATAGTAATGACTGGGTAACAGCTGGGCTAGGAAGATTGGATAACTATAAGGACAAAATATCTTCTAATTACTTGGATGATACAGCTAAAACAGTTAAAGCATTGGCAGCACAACAGGATAAAGGTGGTAACTTTAAAGTTACAGATTTTGAAAGAATTACAATGGGAGTAAATGCAGCAGGAGGAGATCCAACAGATATAGATGGTATAAATATGATAGAAAGAATATATAATCCAAGAAAAAGAGATAACGGAGATTATATTTCTAGACAAGGTCTTAATGCTGTAATATGGGGACTTATAGCAGTGGATTCAGGAAGCTATAATATACCAGATGATGCAGAATGGAACAGAGATAGATTTATTCAAGAAATATTAGACAATGAATGTCATAATAATAACCATCCTATATTGAAAGGTAAAAAAGGTGGCTGGCAATATGGTGGAAAGGCTTCAATAGATCCAGATATGACTGGAATGGCTATGATAGCATTAGCTCCATATAATAAAGATGAATATCCAGAAGTTCAAGCAGCAATAAATAGAGCAGTAAAAAATCTATCTTTAATTCAAAGGGAAGATGGTGGATATGCATCCTGGGGAACAATAAACTCGGAATCTTGTGTTCAAGTAATAATGGGACTTTGTGCAAATAATATTGATCCTATAGGAGAAGAATTTACTAAAAAAGGTGGAAATGCAGTTGATGCTTTATTAAGTTTTAAGGTAGATGGTACTGGTTTTGCCCATGCCGAAATGGGTGGAGAACTACATCCTAATGGCATGGCTAATGAACAAGCACTATACGGACTATCACAATTGTTATACAGTTTTGATGGAAATGAAGGTAGTATATTTAAATGGGAAGACAAAGACGCACCATTGATAGAGATACTAAATTTAGAAGATAAAACTGTTGAAGAAGAAATATTGAAATTTAAGGTAACTGCTAAAGATTACGTAGATGGAGAAGTAGAACCAGTTGTTAAGATAAATGAAGAAGCTATATCAGGTGAAGATGGAAATTATCAAGTGAAATTAAAAGAAGGAAAGAATACAATAACAATAAGAGCATTGGATAGTGCAGGAAATGAAAGAAACAAAACATATGAAATAATTTATGAAAAAGAGAAAGTAACAGTAGATTCAATAGAGTTGATAAATGGCATAGAATTAGATTATGGAACAAGCAAAGAAGAAGTATTAGAAAAATTGCCAGCTAAAGTTATATTAAACTTAAGCAATGGAACTAAAGAAGAAGCAGATGTAAATTGGACAAATGAAGACTATGCTGAAAACAAAGCAGGAGACTATACATTTGTAGGAAGCTATGAATTGCCAGAAGGAGTAACGGGAGAGAAACCAGAAGTAAATGTAAAAGTAAAAGTAAGAGTAAAAGAAGAACCAAAGCCAGAAGTGAATAAAGATAAATTAAAAGAAATAATAAATAAGACAGAAAAACTAGATTTAGAAAATAAAACAGAGGAAAGTATTAAAGCATTAAACGAAGCAATAGCAAAGGGTAAAGAAATACTTAATAAAAAGGAAATGACTCAAGAAGATGTAGATAGTGCAGTAGAAGCAATTAAATATGCAATAAATAGTTTGAAAGATAAGGAAGAACCAGTTAAACCAACTGAGCCAACTGAACCACAAGAACCAAATGATAAGGACTTGGAAAAACCAATAAACCCAACTAAACCACAAAAACCAAATAAACCAGGAACAATAGATAAGGGGGACAATAAACCAACTAAACCTAATGTAGAAGATAAACCAGCTAAAACATCACTTCCTAAAACAGGACAATCCTCTATGCTGTGGCTAAGTATTTTAGGAATAATCCTATTAGTAGTTGGAGCTAAACTATGGATAGATAAAAGAAAAGAAAAAGAAGCATAA
>JAHXQP010000028.1 GCA_019391515.1 Clostridiaceae bacterium
AAAGACTATAGTGAAATAAATAGTTATACATGGAAGCCAGAAAAAGCAGGAAAATATAGACTAGTAGTACATGTAAGAAGTAAAAGCAGTACAAAGAAATATGATGATTATGGATATAAAGATATAGAAGTAAAAGTATTATCGCCAGCAAAGATAAAGGAAGTTAAAGGAAGTAATATAGGCTATAAAGGTATAGACTATACAATAACAGCTAATGCTACTAGTACTAATGGAGTAGAATACAAATACTGGCTAAATGACAAATCAACAAATGAGTGGAAACTATTAAAAGATTATAGTGAAATAAATAGCTATACATGGAAACCAGAAAAAGCAGGAAAATATAGGCTAGTAGTACATGTAAAAGATAAAAATAGTACAAAGGAATATGATGATTATGCTTATCTAGATATAGATGTAAGAGATAATATTGTGTATAATAAGAAAGTTATGCTTGATCCAGGTCATGGTGGGAAGGATCCTGGAGCTCAAGGCAATGGTTTAAATGAAAAAGACATTGTTTTATCAATTGCCCTAAAAACAGGAGAAATATTGAAGAAACATAATATTGATGTTAAGTATTCAAGAACTACAGATGTTTTTGTGGAGTTAGCTGATAGAGCTAGTATGGCAAACAATGCTAATTCAGATGTATTTGTATCTTTTCATTGCAATTCCTTTACTGATGGTTCAGCAAAGGGAACAGAAACTTATCATTATCCAGGTAGTACAGAAGGTGCCAAATTAGCTAAAGCTATTCAAGACAGTATAATTAAAAATGGAGTTTATAATAGAGATAGAGGAGTTAAAGAAGAGGATTTTGCAGTGTTAAGATTAACAAAAATGCCAGCTGCGCTGGTTGAAACAGCTTTTATAAAAAATAGTCAAGATGCAAATATTTTAAAAAACAGACAAGATGAAATGGCAAAAGCAATAGCTATGGGAATTTTAGACTATTTAGAAATTCCTTATAATGAAACATCAGGAGAACTATATAGAGTTCAAGCAGGAGCATTTGGTCAAAGAGAAAATGCGCAGAACTTGGTAGATAAATTAAAATCAAAAGGCTATGAAGCTATAATTGTAGAACTAGATAGCTCTTATAAAGTTCAGATAGGAGCATTTAGTCAAAGAGAAAACGCAGAAAAATTAGTTGAACAATTAAAATCTGATGGATTTGAAGCTATAGTAGTAAGATAAGCAGCATTTAAATTCATCTATATAACTTGGATAAAAAATCAGATAAGAAACCTTGAGTTAAAATAACTTAAGGTTTCTTATTTTATTTTTTAAGTGTAAATCAACTTAAGTCTATAGAAATTAGAAACCTTATGGTCTATCTAAAGGTATGTATATACAACTCAATAAATGGAATGACAGTGTATATAGACTTCAAATTAATTAATTGAATGGTTAAATTTCTTAGTAAACTAAAAATGGTGCATACATTGTATATGCTGTTGGACAATCTTGAATTAGAAGGAAAAACTTTACGTAATCCACATATGGTACTATGGATCTATAATACTGGGACTGAATAGGTCCTAACACATAAATGCACCTATAGTTTTTAGTTCTTGTAGTATATGGAACTAAAATAATGAGTAAACCTCTATACCATAAATAGTATATACAAAAAATAAAATCTATAATACTATTAACATTAAATTCTTAAGTATGTGGGAATAGTGTTTTATATGTATAAATATATATAAAAATAGGGATTTATAGTTTTAGGCTGGTATAACTTGTCATATTACATTGAAAGATGGGGAAAATTTTGGTATAATTTTAATACAATACTTTGGGCCTAATGGATTTAGGTTTCTAAATATATCTAGTCAATGTCAAGTTTTAACAATATATGGGCATACAACTAATACATATAAGGTTTGCCAATAAGTATAGCAAATCAACACTATATTATTCACAAATATAATACTTGTTAGCTCTAGGAACATAAAAATAAAGTTTATTGAAGGTTATAGTCGGAATTTTCAATAAATGAAATAAGATATTTGAGAAATTAAAGTGCCTTGTTAATAAGACATATATAATTTATGTTCAATCGTAGTTTTAATAAATAAGCTGTAAGAATTTTTATTTTGAAATTATAGAATAATATTTTAAAAGGGGCTTTATAGGAATTTCTGGAGGGGAATTTTAAAATGAAGAAAATATTGGTGACAGGTGGAGCAGGATTTATTGCTTCACATATAGTTGACAAATTAATAAAAAATGGGGATAAAGTTGTAGTAGTTGATAACTTATCAACAGGTAGAGAAGAAAATTTAAATAAAGAAGCTATATTTTATAATGCAGATATATTGGAAGATGGTTTAAGAAAAGTTTTTGAAATTGAAAAACCTGACTGTGTAATACATCATGCTGCACAAATAGACGTTCAAAAATCTATAAGACGACCAATGATTGATGCTAGGGTGAATGTATCAGGAACAATAAATATTCTTGAATGTTGCAAAGAATATAATGTTAAAAAGATAGTATATGCTTCAACTGCTGCTGTATATGGAGAACCTAAATACTTAGGAATTGATGAAAAACATCCCGTAGCTCCTATATCTTATTATGGTATATCAAAACATACTCCAGAACACTATATAAAAGTTTATAGTTCATTATATGGAATTAAATATACAATACTTAGATATGCCAATGCCTATGGTATAAGACAGGATCCTAAAGGAGAAGGCGGAGTTATTTCAATATTTGTAGATAAACTTTTAGAAGAAGGCACACCTATTATATTCGGTACAGGAGAGCAAACAAGGGATTTTATATATGTTAAGGATATAGTAGAAGCCAATGTATTAGCTATTTCTAAGGGCGATAACAATATATTCAATATTGGAACCGGAGTTGCAACTAGTATTAATGAATTGTTCAATAGTATGAAAGAAATAGCTGGATCTAAGGTAGAGCCAGTTTATAAAGAGGCAAGAAAAGGAGATATTTTACATAGTTATTTTGATATATCTAAGGCTAAGGAGATACTATGTTGGAGTCCAAGATATTCATTGAAAGATGGTTTAAAAGAAACTATTTATTTCTATAAAGAAATTTTTGAGCATGAAATCTTAGCTGCTTCTGCAAGGGAAGAATAGGATACTTATCTAGTCTATAATGGGAGGTGACTATATGAAGGAATTTAAAGCTAATAAAATAAATGTATTTAAATATTTAGATGTAATTGCGTATGTATTTTTGATTAATTTTACTTTGTATTTAGTTTTAAATACACAGATTAGCTTCAACTTTTTTGCTCAAAGAAGTAATATTTATTTATGGTTATCAACTATTATGACATTACTTGAAATTATATTTTTTAATACCTATGGTTTGTTTTCGCTACATAAGAAGTCATTTAAAGATTCCATATATTCTTTAGGACTATCTATTATATTGATCAATTTTTCAACTTGGTTTATATCATTGCTTGATAGAAGTTTTATATATCCTAGAAATATATTTTTAATTTTAGTGATATATCAGTTTTTAATACTAGGTGCTTGGACAATTTTTAGTTGGAAGGTACAAAAAAAATTAAGTCCTATTAAGAATCTTATGATTATTGGTGAAAGAGAAGAAGTTGAAAACATAATAGATAAACTATTAAGACAAAGAAATAAAAATATTAATATAAAATACATATGTAATAATATTGAAATTCTAGAAGATTATATTGAAAAAGTAGATGAAGTAGTAGTTTGTTCAGATATATTAGATGAATATAAGGACCTTATAATAAATCATTGTATAAACCATAATAAAGAGCTTTATATAGTTCCTGAAATATATGATATAGCTATGACAAGTTCAAGATTAGAAGAATTTGATGATATGCCAGTATTGAAAATAAGTTCTTTTAATATATCTTTTGGGAAAAGGGTTTTAAAGAGACTATTTGATATCATCATATCATCTATTTGCATCATTATACTTTCACCTATTATGTTGGTAGTAGCTATAATGATAAAGTCTCATGATAAAGGATCTATACTATATAAGCAAAAAAGAGTGACTAATAGAGACAGAGAATTTGAGCTCTATAAATTTAGAACAATGATTGTAGATGCTGAAAAGATGACAGGGCCAGTACTTGCGACAGATAAAGATCCTAGGATTACCCCATTAGGAAGAGTTCTAAGATCTACAAGGTTAGATGAACTACCACAATTTTTAAACGTACTAAAAGGTGATATGAGTATAGTAGGGCCTAGACCAGAAAGGGATTATTTTATAAAAGAATTTACAAAGGAAATACCTGAATTTAGATATAGAACAGCTGTAAAAGCAGGAATAACAGGCTTAGCACAGGTATTAGGCAAATATACTACTACTCCAGAGGACAAGCTAAAGTATGATTTACTGTACATAAAAAACTATTCATTACTCTTAGATCTTAAAATACTAATCCAAACAGTAAAAGTAATATTTATAAAAGAAAGTTCTCAAGGTGTAGTTAAAGATAAAGGAAAACTATTCAAAGAGTTAGATGTTGAGGGACTTGAGAATAGTGGAATAGTGAAGTTTTGATAGATTATCAGTATATGTACAAATAATAACTAAGATAGTAATTGGAACAAGATAAAAAAGGTGATGTGAAAACTATGGATAAAAAAGTAAGTATAATAATACCTACATATAAGCGAAGCGAATTTTTACAAAGAGCTATAGATTCTGTATTAAATCAAACTTATTCTAATATAGAAGTAATTATAGTTGATGATAATAATCCTAATTCAGAATATAGATCAGAAACTGAGGAGAGAATGAAGAAATATTCTAACCATAGTAATGTTATATATATAAAGAACAGCAAAAATCTTGGAGGAGCACTTGCTAGAAATGAAGGTATATTTAAAGCTAGTGGAGATTATATAACATTTTTAGATGATGATGATATATATCTTCCAAATAAGATAAGTGATCAATTAGAGTTTATGATAGAGAATGGATTAGATATGTCTTTTACTGATGTTAGAATCCATAATATGGATGATATACTTATAGATTACAGAGAACATAATTATATAAAGAGTTTTGATAATGAAGAATTGTTAAAACAGCATTTAATGCACCATTTGACTCCTACAGCCACATATATGTTTAAGTCTGAAGCTATCAATAAAATCGGTGGTTTTGATGATGTGAAAATGGGACAAGAGTTTATGCTAATGCTAAGGGCTATTCAAAGTGAAATGACAATTGGATATATACCTATTTCATATGTTATTCAATATATACATGATGGTGAACGTATATCTGTCGGTCAGAACAAAATTAAGGGAGAGATAGAATTATTTAATTTGAAAAAAAAATATTTTAAAAAGTTGAATTTTAGACAAAAACAATATATTAGATTTAGGCACCATGCTGTTATGATGGTTGCTGGAAAACGTAGCAATATGCCCAAAGTTGTAGTTGGACATTTTGTTAAGGCTATTTTTTCTTCACCACTTGATTGTATTTTAGAAACTATTAATTATGTTAATAAGATTAATAAATATAGAACTGCCAGATAAAAGGGGGGGCATATATGAATATAGGAGTAGTTGGTACTGGCTATGTAGGCCTTGTACAAGGAGTTATTCTTTCTGAATTTGGTATGAATGTTATATGCATGGATGTAGATGAAGGAAAAATAGATATGTTAAAAAGAGGGAAAATACCTATATATGAACCTGGACTAAAAGAGTTACTAGATAAAAATGTACAAGCTAAAAGATTAAGATTCACAACAGATATGAAGGAAACTACTGAAAATAGTGACGTAATATTTATTGCAGTTGGAACACCGCCTAAAGAAGATGGCAGTGCTGATTTGCAATATGTACTTCAAGTAGCGGAAGATATAGCAAAAAACATGAATGGATATAAAGTAGTGGGCAATAAATCAACAGTACCAGTGGGAACAGGAAAGCTTGTACAGAAAACTATAAAGTCTATACTAGATAAAAGAGGGATGAACTATGAATTTGATGTAGTTTCAAACCCTGAGTTTCTAAGGGAAGGAAAAGCTGTTAAAGATTGTCTTACCCCAGATAGAGTAGTTATAGGAACGGAATCTGATAAAGCTAGAGAAATCATGAAAAATGTATATGATGTTCTATATATAAATCAAACACCTTTTGTTTTTACAAATATTGAAACAGCAGAAATGATTAAATACGCTTCTAATGCATTTTTAGCAGTTAAGATAAGCTATATTAATGAGATGGCATTACTTTCCGAGAAAGTAGGAGCTGATGTTCAAGAAATAGCGAGGGCTATGGGGATGGATGAAAGAATATCTCCTAAGTTTTTACAAGCAGGACCTGGTTTTGGAGGGTCATGTTTTCCTAAAGACACAAAAGCTATAGTAGATATAGGGAAAAAATATGGTGAAGATATGATAGTTATTGAAGCTGCTATTAAAGCAAATGAAAAGCAAAAACAAAAAATGGTAGAAAAGATAGTAAATAATGTAGGAGAGCAAGGAAGCCTTGAAGGGAGGACAATCGGAGTGTTAGGTTTATCATTTAAACCAGAAACAGATGATATGAGAGAAGCACCATCAATTGATATTATAGAAGGACTAGTTAAGGCTGGAGCTAAGATACAATCCTATTGTCCACAAGGGATGAAAGAAGCAAAATGGAGATTAGAGCATTTAGGCAATAGTGTGAAATACACGAGCAATGAATATGAAGCTGCCAAGGAAGCAAATGCAATAGTTATAATGACGGAATGGTATCAATTTAGAGAAATGAATTTAGAAAAAATCAAAGAAAACATGAAAGATAGATATTTGTTTGACTTAAGAAACATTTATTCTAAAAGAGAAAAATTAGTTAGTGATTTTAAGTATTTTGGAGTTGGTAACTAGATAAATATGTAGTACTAATTTTTATTAGCTTTTAAATAGAGTAATTGAAGGAGTGATTATAGTGACTATTAAAAAAGCTATAATTCCAGCAGCAGGTTTGGGAACAAGGTTTTTACCTGCAACAAAGGCACAGCCAAAGGAAATGTTACCTATTGTAGATAAGCCTACAATACAATATATAGTTGAAGAAGCAATAGAGTCGGGGATAGAAGATATATTGATTATAATAGGAAGAAATAAAAGAGCTATAGAAGATCATTTTGATAAATCAGTAGAATTGGAGTTAGAATTAGAGCAAAAAGGTAAAAAAGAGTTATTACATATTATACAAGATATATCAAAAATGGTTAACATACATTATATAAGACAAAAAGAGCCTAAAGGACTTGGCCATGCAATACATTGTGCAAAGACATTTATAGGAAATGAGCCGTTTGCAGTATTGCTTGGAGACGATATAGTAGATTCAAAACCTAAACCTTGTTTGAAACAGTTAATAGATGTATACGATAAGTATAAAACAACTATAATTGGAGTACAAGAGGTAGCAAGAGAGGATGTAAATAAATATGGTATAGTTTCGGGGCAACAGACTAAAGAAGGTCTATATAAGGTAAAAAATCTTATAGAAAAGCCAAGTATAGAAGAAGCACCTTCAAATATTGCTATATTAGGTAGATATATTATTACTCCAAATATATTTGATATTCTTGAGCATACTAAACCAGGTTCTGGTGGAGAGATTCAACTAACAGATGCACTAAAGGATTTGGCTAACAAAGAAACTATTTATGCATATATATTTGAAGGTACAAGGTACGATGTAGGGGATAAATTAGGTTTTCTTAAAGCGACAGTAGAGTTTGCCCTAAAAAGAAATGATTTGAAATATGATTTTAATAATTATCTTATAAAACTATTAAAAAGTGATTTGAAAGGTATTGATGAAGCAGCAGTTACTATTGAAAAAGAGAGCTAGAATCTAACTTATAAATAAAAATTTAAGTATAGTCTATGGAAATTGAGGCGAGGAAAAATGGATATGTTTATGAAAATAAAAAATAAAAAAGAAAAAATATCTGTTACAGGTCTTGGATATGTTGGTTTACCTTTAGCTATAGAATTTGCTAAGAAATATGATGTGGTTGGGTTTGATATAAATAAGAAAAAAATAGAACGATATTTGAATGGAATTGATGTAACTAACGAAGTAGGGGATGAAGCTGTAAAAAATACTAACATGATTTTTACAGATGATGAATACAGACTAAAAGATTGTAAATTCCATATAATTGCAGTACCTACTCCAATTAATCATGATAAAACGCCTGATTTAAACCCAGTAATTAGTGCTAGTAAGACTGTAGGTAGAAATCTTAAAAAAGGCTCTATAGTAGTTTATGAATCCACAGTATATCCAGGTACTACAGAAGAAATCTGTGTTCCTATACTTGAAAAAGAATCAGGTTTAAAATTTGGTATAGATTTTAAGGTGGGGTATTCTCCAGAACGTATAAATCCAGGAGATAAAGTTAATACATTGACTAAAATAGTAAAAATAGTTTCTGGTTCTGATGAAGAAGTTCTCAAAATAATTTCAAAGGTATATGAGTCTATTATAGAAGCAGGAATTCATGAAGCAGAATCAATAAAAGTAGCAGAAGCTGCAAAGGTTATTGAAAATTCCCAAAGAGATATTAATATTGCATTTATGAACGAACTTTCCATGGTTTTTAATAAGATGAACATTGATACAAAAGCTGTTTTAGAAGCGGCAGGAACAAAGTGGAATTTCCTCAAATTTACTCCAGGCTTAGTGGGAGGTCATTGTATAGGTGTAGACCCATATTATTTTGTATATAAAGCAGAACAGTTAGGATATCATTCGCAAATAATTCTAGCTGGAAGAAAAATCAATGACGATATGGGTAAATATGTAGCTAATAATATAATAAAGAAAATGATACAAGCAGAACAACCAATTAAGGGTTCTAGAGTAGCCATATTTGGTATTACATTTAAAGAAAATTGTCCAGATGTAAGGAATACTAGAGTAATAGATATTATAAAAGAGCTAGAAGAATACGGAGTTAATGTATTAGTATATGATCCTGTGGCAGAGAAAGATGAAGTATATAGAGAATATGAAATACATTTAGTAGATAAAGAAGAATTGTGCAGCTTAAATTGTGTAGTGCTAGCTGTAGCACATGATAATTTCAAAGAAGGTTATGGATTTGAATTTTTGGACAATTTATATGAAACAGATAATAAGGTCCTAATTGATATTAAACATATATTAGATATAAAAGAATGTAAAAAAAGAGGATATTATTATTGGGGTCTATAATTTTTTAAATTGATTTAATTGGGGATGATGTAAATTAAAATATTGCAAATTTGTTCATATTATACTACATCTAAATTGTATCAAAGACTGTTTAATTCATTAGAAAAATTTAATTTAGAAGAGGATATATATGTTTTTACAGATAATAAATATAGGATAAAAGATGAATATCCATCTAATGTTTACCTGTCAAAATGCTATAATAAATTTGATAGATTGATTTTTCACTTAAAACACAGAAAAGTCTTAAAAGATATAAAAGATAAGATGAATACAAATAAATATGATATTATGCATGCACATTCATTATTTTCAAATGGATACATAGCCTACAAATTACATCAAGAGTATAATATACCATATATAGTTGCAGTAAGAAATACTGATGTAAATGTATTTTTCGCTAAAATGATACACTTAAGAAATATGGGTGTGAATATATTGAGAAATGCAGAAAAAGTTATATTTATATCTGTACCATATAAAAAATATACAATATATAAGTTTATACCTGAAATATATAAAAAAGAAATAGAAGATAAATCTATAGTAATACCTAATGGTATAGATGAATTTTGGCTAAATAATAAATTTGATAGAAGAATTAAACCTCAAAATAATAAAATAAAGCTTATATATGTAGGAAATATTGATGCTAATAAGAACATAGAAACTACTACAAAGGCTTGTGAGCTTTTAATGAAACAAGGATATAATGTAAACTATAAAATTATTGGAAATATAATAGATAGAAAATACAATGATTTTATTAATAAATTTTCATTTATTGAATATATACCTTATTGTCAGAAAGAAGATTTAATAGATTACTATAGAAATTCAGATATATTTGTAATGCCTTCAAAACATGAAACCTTTGGTCTTGTATATGCAGAAGCAATGTCTCAAGGATTACCAATAATCTATACAAGAGGACAAGGTTTTGATGGACAATTTGATGAAGGCGAAGTTGGATATTCAGTTCAATATGATTCATCTGAAGAATTTGTGGAAAGGATTAAAGATATTTTGAATGAGTATGAAGCTATTTCAAGTAATTGTGTAGAAAAAGTTGATAGGTTTAATTGGGATAAGGTAGCAAAATGCTATTGTGATATTTATAATTATAATGTAAGGTTGGATATAAATGATAAAAACGAAATTTAAACCAAATAATTTAATATTGTTTATTGTGTTGTTATTAAGCATTTTTCCTACTATAAATATAGGGTCTTTTGGAATGCCAGTATTATATTTACTATTGCCAATGGGTGGATTATTATTTCTTCTAATTATATTTGGTTGGATTAAAATACCAAGAATATTGAAACATATTACTTTTATTACTATTCTCATTATAATAGAAATTTTTATATCAGCTATGATTGGAACAATAACTAAATTTAATAAATTTATTTTTCCTACAGACGTAATTCAATACATAGCTAGGTTGTTATTTTTAATTTCTTTTACAGTTATATTTTATAAAGGCAATATAAAAGCAGATGTTTTTATTAAATTTTTTTTAATATTTTTAAATATAGGTATGTTAATAGGAATATTGCAATGGATACCTTGGCCTGGAAGAGAATTTTTTATAAAATTATATCCATTTCGAGATGGGACAGAACAGCTATCACAATTAAATAGGTCACTATATATTCTAAGGCTTCATGGAGTTGCTCAATTTGCTACAGCAAATGGTGGATTAGCTTCATTTTTCTTTATATTTGGATATTCAGTTTTTAAATATTATAAAGAACATAGATTTTTATCTATTTTACTTATGATACTATCTATTGTTAATATATTTGCTAGTCAGGCTAGAGCTGGTATTTTAGCATTGGTATTTTCATTTTTTTTATTTTATATTGTAGGTATTTATATTAACAAAAAAAGTTTTAAATCCACTATGAATATGTTTATTGCTATGTTGCTGATTATTTTAATAGTAAGAACACTTTTTAATAGAGGTAATCCTTTTATTAATCAAATGATATATAGATGGAAAGTACTATTTGATACACGAGGTGGAGGTAGGGTTGATCAAATAAGATATTTTCTTTCTTTGTTTAGAAATAGTTATGATTATATATTTGGACTTTCAAAAGCGACAGTTAATCAAAGTGCCCTATCTTATGGAGTTGAGATAGAACCTATAAATATATTTATAACATATGGAGCTTTAGGTTTTATATTACAATATTTTTTAGTTTTAATGCTATTAGTATATTTTTTAAAAAATATACAAAATGCTATTGATGACAAGACTTCATTAACATTATTAGTATCATCTTTTGTTGGACTTTTTAGTTATCAAATTTTTTCAGTGGGATATTACTTTTTTAGAGAAATAAGAGTTGGTTTATTTCCATGGATTCTTATGGGAGTTGCTATTGGAGTATATGAAAGACATAAATTAAATAATATTATTGTTAAATCAAATCAATAATAAGCTTGTATTAAAAATACATTTAAGAGGAAAATACTAATCTTATAAATAAATAGGGATTGATAAAGATGAAAATATTGCACATTTTTAAAAATACGAATGAGAAATTTTTTGAGCCGTATATTGAATTTATAAACTATAATTTTGATGTTAAAGAACATGTATTTATGATTCAGGGTACAGATAAAAGAATAAAGAAGATAAGTAGAGAGAATGTTAAGTTTATTAAAGGGGTACGATATATACAACTTGTAAAAGAGTTATATAAAGTTGATAAAATAATACTTCATTCTCTCATGTCTCCTACTATGATATTAATATTATTTCTCCAACCGTGGATATTGAAGAAATGTTATTGGGTTATTTGGGGTGGTGATTTATACTATTATAAATATAGGAAAAGAAATTTTAAAACGAAAATCTATGAAATGATGAGACGAGCTGTTATAAAAAATATGGGGGGAATTATCACACATATTAAAGGAGATTATCAATTGTCTCAAAAATGGTATGGAGTTAAAGGAAAATACTACTATTGTTTTATGTACCCAAGTAATTTATATAAAGAACATGATATATCTACAATAGAGAAAAATAATGAAACAATCTATATACAAATAGGAAATTCATCTGATCCATCGAATAATCATTTAGAAGTACTACAAAAATTAGAAAAATATAAAGACGAAAAAATTAAAATTATATGTCCACTTTCTTATGGAAATATTGAATATAGAGATAAGGTTCTAAAAGAGGGTGCAAAAATATTTGGAGATAAATTTGAGCCATTATTAGATTTTATGCCGTTTGAAGAATACTTAAAATTGTTAGCTAAAATTGATATGGCAATTTTCAATCATAAAAGGCAGCAAGCTATGGGTAATATAACAACTTTACTAGGATTAGGTAAAAAAGTATACATTAGAAATGATATAACTACATGGGACTTTTGCCGAGAACATGGATTAAAAGTATATAATTCAAATAATAATTTTGAAGATTTGTTTGATGATATGGATGAGGTTATTAAGGAAAAGAATATTAAAAATGTAAAAGAGAAATTTTCAGAAGAAAAGTTGAAACAAGATATGTTAAAAATCTATAAAGAATAAATATGCACATATAATTTTGTATAGTTCAGCTTTTATAATTAATTTGGTTTTAGGAGGACTAGATTATATGAGTGATTTTCTAGATAAGTTTAATATAATGAATAAAAACATTAAAATGAGTATCGAAGATAAGGTAAAAATAGGTAGCAATATAACTATTGGACCGAGGTGTAAGCGTTTAGAAATAGGATATGGTTCTTTTATTGGAGATGATATATATATAGATATACCAGAACTTTACATTGGTGATTATACAACTATACATAGAGGCACAACATTACATGGATATAAAAATTTATATATTGGACATAATTGCTGGATAGGACAGTATTGTATTATAGATTCTATAGGAGGAACAAAAATAGGTAACAATGTAGGAATAGGGGCATTTAGTCAGCTTTGGTCACATATTAAGTTTGGAGATATGTTAGAAGGATGTAAATGGAATATGGAAAGACAATTGATAGTGGAAGACGATGTATGGTTTGTAGGTCACTGTATAGTATCTCCAATACATGCAAAAAGAAAATCTATGTTAATGGTTGGAGGAGTTATTACAAAGGATATGGAAGAAAATCATATATATGGTGGTTCTCCTGCCAAGGATCTAACGGAAAAATTGGGTGGACAGTTTCAGGTAAAAACAATTAAAGAAAAAAAAACTATGTTTTTAGAACTATATAATGAGTTTTTAAATATTAATAAATTAGATGAAAAAGATTTCAAAGTTATTATTAAAGATAATTTTAGTTTATTTGATATAAATAATTCATATGCTAAAGATCCTGTGTTTTTCATAAATGACAGAATGTATATTCCAACAAGAAGTGATATGGAATACAAATTCATGAAGTTTCTATTATATGATAAAGCTAAATTTATACCTATTGAAAAATAAAATATTAAAATAAAGAAATTTATATAAGGATGTGTTTTTATGATATCATTTAACATTCCAGTCTTTATTGGTAAAGAACAACAATATATAAAAGAATCAATAGAAAACAACCAAAAATTATGTGGTGATGGGGCATTTACTAAAAAGTGTAATTCTTGGCTAGAGAAAAGATTTAATGCACCAAAAGCTCTACTTACTACATCATGTACACATGCTTTAGAAATGGCTGCCATTTTAGCTAATATTCAGCCAGAAGATGAAGTAATAGCACCATCATATACATTTGTTTCAACAGTAAATGCTTTTGTTTTACGAGGTGCAAAAATAGTTTTTATAGATATCAGGGCAGATACTATGAATATGGATGAAAATTTAATTGAGGATGCCATTACGAAAAAAACTAAAGCTATTGTTCCAGTTCATTATGCAGGAGTATCTTGTGAAATGGATAAGATTATGGATATTGCTAAAAAGCATAATCTTTATGTTATAGAAGATGCAGCTCAAGGAGTAATGTCAACATATAAAGGACAAGCGTTAGGTACTATTGGAGATTTTGGTTGTTACAGCTTTCATGAAACTAAAAATTATACTTCAGGTGAGGGAGGGGCTATTTTAGTTCGTGATAAGGAATTTATCGAAAGAGCAGAAATCATAAGAGAAAAAGGAACCAATAGGAGTAAATTTTTAAGAGGACAAGTAGATAAATATTCTTGGGTTGACATGGGTAGCTCATATTTACCAAGTGAGTTAAATGCTGCTTATCTTTATGCACAATTAGAAGAGGCAGATAAAATAAATAACAATAGACTTGCTAGCTGGAACCTATATTATGATAATCTTAAAGATTTATATGAAATAGGAAAAATTGAACTTCCCTTTATTCCTGAAAATTGTGTTCATAATGCTCATATGTTTTATATAAAGTGTAAAGATTTAGAAGAAAGAACAAAGTTAATAGAATATTTAAAATCAAGCGGAATATCTACTGCTTTTCATTATATACCTTTGCACAGCTCTAAAGCAGGGGTTAAATATTCAAGATTCCATGGAGTTGATAGGTATACTACAGTTGAAAGTGAAAGATTACTTAGATTACCAATGTATTATGGGTTAGAAGCAAATAAGGTGGAGTATGTGGTTAAAAAGATAAAAGAATTTTATAAAAATAATTAAATATGAAAGAATTTAATAGGGGGCATTCAATTGAAGGGAATTATTTTAGCAGGAGGAAGTGGCTCTAGATTATATCCTATAACAGAAGGTATAAGCAAGCAATTATTGCCAATATATGATAAACCTATGATTTACTATCCTTTAAGTGTTCTTATGCTATCAAAGATCAAAGAGGTTCTTATAATATCCAATCCCGAGTACATAAATTTTTATGAAAATTTATTGGGTGATGGGTCTAATTTAGGCATGAAATTTGAGTATAAAATCCAAGAGAAACCAAAAGGCCTTGCTGATGCATTTATTGTAGGAGAAGAATTTATTGGAGATGATAGTGTATGTTTGATTCTTGGAGATAATGTGTTTTATGGACAAGGGTTTGTTCCTAAATTAATGAATGCTTCAAGTGTTAAAGATGGAGCAGTAATTTTTGGTTATTATGTACCAGATCCAAGGGATTTTGGTGTAGTTGAATTTGATGAGAATTATAATGTTTTATCATTAGAAGAAAAACCTAAAGAGCCAAAATCACATTATGCAATTCCAGGACTATATTATTATGATAATAGCGTAGTTGAAAAAGCAAAGGCTTTAGAGCCTTCAGCACGTGGTGAAATAGAAATAACTGATTTAAATAGAAAATATCTAGATGAAGGAAAATTAAAAGTAGAGTTATTAGGAAGAGGATTTGCTTGGTTGGACACAGGAACTTATGATGGATTAGCTGATGCTTCAAACTTTGTTAGTACAATTCAAAAAAGGACAGGTTTATATATAAGTTGTCCAGAAGAGATAGCTTATAGAAACAAATGGATTAGTAAGAAACAATTAATAACTTTAGGCAAGGAATATGAGAAAACAGAATATGGACAATATTTATTAAATATTGCAAATGAATATTAATATATAGTATAAGAAAGGGGAATTTCATGAATATTCTTGTGACAGGTGGAGCAGGTTTCATAGGTAGTAATTTTATATATTATATGTTAGAAAAACATCCTTCATATAGAATTGTTTGTTTAGATTTACTAACATATGCCGGTAATATAAGTACTTTAGAAAAAGCAATGAAAAATAATAATTTCAGATTTGTGAAAGGTGATATTACAGATAAGGATTTAGTTTTTAAGTTATTTAGAGAAGAAAAATTCGATGTTGTTGTTAATTTTGCAGCTGAATCTCATGTAGACAGATCTATTGATAATCCAGAACTATTTTTGAAGACTAATATTTTAGGTACACAAATACTAATGGATGCTTCAATTAAGTATAATGTAAAGAGATATCATCAAGTTTCAACAGATGAGGTTTATGGAGATCTTCCTTTGGATAGAACAGATTTATTTTTTACAGAGGGTACACCAATACAGACATCATCCCCATATTCAGCATCAAAAGCATCGGCAGATTTATTGGTACAAGCATACTATAGAACATATAAATTACCTATTACAATATCTAGATGTTCCAATAATTACGGTCCATATCAATTTCCAGAAAAGTTAATACCTTTAATAATTTCAAGAGCCTTAAACGATGAGCCATTACCTGTATATGGGAAAGGAGAAAACATAAGAGATTGGATATATGTTGAAGAACATAGTGAAGCAATAGATTTAATAATAAATAATGGAAAAGTAGGGGAAGTATACAATATTGGTGGACATAATGAAAAAACAAATCTTGAAGTAGTTGAAACTATTATAGATGAATTAGGTAAATCTAAAGAACTTATAACATTTGTTTCAGATAGACCAGGGCATGATTTAAGATATGCAATAGATCCAACAAAAATTAGAAATGAACTTGGATGGGAACCAAAAATAAGATTTAATGAAGGGATAAAGATGACGATTAAGTGGTATCTTGATAATCAGGAATGGTGGGAAGATATTATAAGTGGTGAATATATGAACTATTATGACAAGATGTATGGTGATAGAAAAATCATTTCAGATAATATAAAAGAAGTTGCAATTGAAGAAATGGCTACTGAAAAAGATGGATAAAATGGAGTATGAATTATAATGAAAAAAACAGCTATACTATTAATGTTAATAACAATAATTTCTAAAATATTTGGATTTGGTAGGGAAATTACTCTATCATATTTCTATGGGGCATCAAATATATCTGATGCCTATTTAATATCCCTACCAATTCCTATGGTTATATTTTCTTTCATAGGAACTGGCATATCTACAGGATATGTTCCTATGTATAGTAAAATAAGACAGAACTATGGAGAAGAAGAAGGAAATAGATTTACTAATAATCTTGTCAATATATTAATAATTATATGTACAACTATAGTCATATTTGGGTTGATATTTACAAAACCATTGATAAAAATATTTGCTTCAGGTTTTGAAGGGGAAGCTTTGACATTAGCAATACAATTTACTAAGATAAGTTTATTAGGAATATATTTTACAGGACTAATGCATATATTTAGTCAATATCTTAGGCTAAAAGGAAATTATGTAGTACCAGCATTAGTTGGTTTTCCGCTAAACTTTATAACTATAGCTGCTATTTTTTTAAGTTCTAAAACAAATATATTGGTACTAATTATAGGTTCTATTATAGCTATAGCTTCTCAGCTAATATTGTTGGTACCTTTTATACATAAAAAAGGATATAGGCATAAACTTATATTGGATATAAAAGATAGACATATTAAGAATATGGCATATATAGCGTTACCAGTTATTATAGGAGTATCAGTAAATCAAATAAATAAACTTGTTGATAGAACATTGGCTTCTCAAATTGCAGTAGGTGGAATATCTGCTCTTAACTATGCAAATAGGCTCAATGGTTTTGTACAAGGATTATTTGTGACCCCAATAGCAACTGTTATATATCCTATGATATCTAAAATGGCTGCTGAAGATAACATGGATGGACTTAAAAGTTCAGTATCAGAAGCTATAAATTCAATCAGTCTATTAGTTATTCCAGCTACAATAGGGGCTATGTGTTTTGCAGAAGCAGTAGTTAAGCTTTTGTTTGGAAGAGGTGCCTTTAATTCACGAGCTATATTTATGACTTCCAATGCATTGTTTTATTATTCCATTGGTATGCTAGGATTTGGAATGAGAGATATAATATCAAGAGCATTTTATTCTTTACAAGATACTAAGACCCCAATGATAAATGCAGCTATAGCAATGTCTATGAATATCGTTTTAAATATAATACTATCAAAATCCATGGGCATAGGTGGCCTAGCTTTAGCAACAAGTATATCAGCTATATTCTGTACAGTACTATTATTTATAAGCTTTAGAAAGAAAATAGGTCCATTTGGCATTAATAGCAGCAATTATCATAGGAGCAGCAGTATATTTTGCTGTGATTTATTTTATGAAGATAGATGAAGTAAATAGCATGATAGAGGCAGTGAAGATGAAGTTGAGAGATGTATAAGAAAACAAGTAGAAGAAAAGTTCAAACATTTGTTTTGTCATAATTTAAAAAAATGTAGGAAATTTGACTAAAAAAAGCCTATAGAATATAATTTAATTATGGAATAAAATAATAACATTAAGGTGAAAAAATGAGATTTCCAAATTATTATTTAAAGTTATTTAAAGAAATACATGTGAACTTATATAAAAAGTTTGATGATAATCAAATTCATTGCTTTTTATGTGGTTCAAATGATGATGAACATATAAAAAAATTAATGGTTTTAATGGATGAGACCTACAAGGAAGATGAAAGTTTCATCAATTATGGTCCTATAAAAAAACTTAAGGATCATAAAGAATTAAAAGATATTAAAAGGGTGTTTTATTATAAATTAGAAAAAGAAAAGAAATTAAATACATACTAAGATAGGGAGTTAAATAAATCTCTTAAAGAATATAATTTAAAATATTCAAACATAGAAGAAAAGCAAATATTGAATATAATATCATTATACTATTTTTTAAAAATTATATTATTTATATATAATCCTATCGATATAGATGAACTCAATAATTTACTTAAGTATTTATGTACCAAAAAAGAAATAGAGTTTACTGAAGAAGAGATTAATATTAAAATAGAAAGTATTATGCACTGGCTTCAAAAAGAAAGATATATAAAAAAGATAGAAGAAAAAAGATATGAACTTACTAGAGAAGGTATACTAGAAATTCAAACAGAACTTTATGGAATATTTGGAACAAAAGTAATTGATAATTATAGAGTACAAGTACTAAATTATCAATTAAGAATTAAAGATAAAATAAGTTAATTATGAACTGACCCATGTCAAGTAGACAAATAAATTAATTAAATATTAGGCATATTAGGATGCATAGTTTCGATATTCTAGAGGAGCCATGCATCCTAGTCTTTTTTGAAATCTTTTTTCGTTGTAAAATTTTATATATTCAACTATTTTTTGCCTTAATTCTTCAAGTGTTTCAAACTTTTTCCCGCAAAACATTTCAGTTTTTAG